>NZ_CALNWY010000005.1 GCF_940807255.1 Mixta sp. Marseille-Q2659
GGCTGTGGCTTCGCTGTTTAACGCCGTTTTCGGCATGCTGATGGCCTGGATCCTGACGCGTTATCGCTTTCCCGGCCGTGCGCTGCTGGACGGGCTGATGGATCTCCCTTTTGCGCTGCCGACGGCGGTTGCCGGTCTGACGCTGGCCGGGCTGTTCTCGGTTAACGGCTGGTACGGTCAGTGGCTGGCGCAGTTCGATATTAAAGTTTCCTATACCTGGCTGGGCATTGCCGTGGCGATGGCCTTTACCAGCATCCCGTTTGTGGTGCGCACGGTGCAGCCGGTGCTGGAGGAGCTGGGGCCGGAATATGAAGAAGCGGCCCAAACGCTGGGTGCAACGCCATGGCAAAGTTTCCGCCGCGTCGTGCTGCCGGAAGTAGCGCCAGCGCTGCTGGCGGGCACCGCGCTCTCTTTTACCCGCAGCCTGGGTGAGTTCGGCGCGGTGATCTTTATCGCGGGCAATATCGCCTGGAAGACGGAGGTCACCTCATTGATGATTTTTATCCGTTTGCAGGAGTTCGATTATCCGGCGGCCAGCGCCATTGCGTCAGTCATTCTTGCCGCCTCTCTGCTGCTGTTATTTGCGATTAATACGTTGCAGAGCCGCTTTGGCCGACGCCTGGGAGGTCACTGATGGCCGATGTAACCCAACTGAACGGCCTGGAGCGCCAGCGGATTAACTGGGGTAAATGGCTGCTGATCGCCGTCGGCGTGCTGGTTTCGTTTTTACTGCTGGTGGTGCCGCTAATCGCCATCTTTACCGAAGCGCTGGCGCAGGGCCTTGGCGCGGCGCTCAGCAATCTCAGCGATGGCGATATGCTGCACGCTATCTGGCTGACGGTGCTGGTGGCGTTGATTACCGTACCGGTTAACCTGGTGTTCGGTACGCTGCTGGCCTGGCTGGTAACGCGCTTTACCTTTCCGGGCCGTCAGCTGTTGCTGACGCTGTTCGACATTCCCTTTGCAGTATCGCCGGTAGTGGCCGGTCTGATCTATCTGCTGTTTTGGGGCGTTAACGGGCCGGTAGGCGGCTGGCTGGATGCGCATGCTATTCAGCTGATGTTCTCCTGGCCAGGCATTGTGATGGCGACGGTCTTTGTAACCTGTCCGTTTGTGGTGCGCGAGCTGGTGCCGGTAATGCTCAGTCAGGGCAGTCATGAAGATGAAGCGGCGGTGCTGTTAGGCGCCTCCGGCTGGCAGATGTTTCGCCGCGTTACGCTGCCAAACATCCGCTGGGCGCTGCTGTATGGCGTGGTGCTGACCAATGCGCGCGCCATCGGCGAGTTTGGTGCGGTCTCGGTGGTATCGGGATCGATTCGCGGCGAGACCTATACCTTGCCGTTACAGGTTGAATTACTGCATCAGGACTATAACAGCGTAGGCGCCTTTACCGCCGCCGCGCTGCTGACCCTGATGGCGATAGTGACACTGTTTCTGAAAAGCGCACTGCAATGGCGATTAGAGAACCAGCAGAAGCGTTTACAGCAGGAGGAAAATCATGAGCATTGAGATTAATCAGATCAATAAATCTTTTGGCCGTACGCGGGTGCTTAATGACATCTCGCTGGATATTCCTTCTGGTCAGATGGTGGCGCTGCTGGGACCGTCCGGCTCCGGTAAGACTACGTTGCTGCGCATTATTGCCGGGCTGGAACATCAGAACAGCGGTCAGATCCGTTTTCACGATAAAGATGTCAGCCGCCTGCATGCGCGCGATCGCCAGGTCGGCTTTGTTTTCCAGCATTATGCGCTGTTTCGTCATATGACGGTGTTCGACAATATTGCTTTTGGCCTGACGGTTCTGCCTAAGCGTGAACGGCCTTCCGCCGCCGCCATTAAGCAGAAGGTGACGCAGCTGCTGGAGATGGTACAGCTGGCGCATCTGGCGAACCGTTATCCGGCTCAGCTTTCCGGCGGCCAGAAACAGCGCGTGGCGCTGGCGCGCGCGCTGGCGGTCGAACCGCAGATTTTGCTGCTGGATGAGCCTTTCGGCGCGCTGGACGCCCAGGTGCGTAAAGAGTTGCGCCGCTGGCTGCGTCAGCTGCACGAAGAGCTGAAGTTCACCAGCGTCTTTGTCACCCACGATCAGGAAGAAGCGATGGAAGTGGCCGATCGGGTGGTGGTTATGAGCCAGGGCAATATCGAACAGGTCGGTACGCCGGATGAAGTGTGGCGTGAACCGGGCAGCCGTTTTGTGCTGGAGTTCCTCGGCGAGGTAAACCGTTTCGATGCGGAGGTTCACGGTTCGCAGTTCCACGTCGGCGCGCACCACTGGCCGCTGGGTTACACGCCAGCGCAGCAGGGCGCGGTCGAGCTTTTCCTGCGTCCCTGGGAAATTGATGTCAGCCGTCACAGCAGCCTGGAAACGCCGCTGTCGGTGCAGGTGCTGGAAGTCAGCCCGCGTGGCCATTTCTGGCAGCTGGTTGTGCAGCCCGTCGGCTGGCCGGCTGAGCCTTTCAGCCTGGTGTTTGATGTCGATCAGGCTGCGCCGCAGCGCGGCGAGCGTCTCTATGTTGGCCTGCAGCAGGCGCGTCTCTATCAGGGAAATACCCCGCTGCGCACGGTTGCCTTTGCCGAAAGCGCCTGATATTTTCTGAATCCTCTTACTCTGTTTGGGCGGGATATTCCCGCCCGCACTATTTTGCCTGCCGGGAACCAAACCGTGACGACTCTGGAAACCACTATCGGCAATACGCCGTTAATTAAACTACAGCGCCTGGGGCCAGCCAACGGCAGTGAAATCTGGCTGAAACTGGAAGGGAATAATCCAGGGGGCTCGGTGAAGGATCGGGCGGCGCTGTCGATGATCCAACATGCGGAACAGCGCGGTGAAATCACGCCGGGCGATCTGCTGATCGAGGCGACCAGCGGCAACACCGGCATTGCGCTGGCGATGATCGCGGCGATGAAAGGATACCGCCTGAAGCTGCTGATGCCGGACAACATGAGCCAGGAGCGTCAGGCGGCGATGCGCGCTTATGGCGCCGAGCTGCTGCTGGTCAGCCGCGAGCAAGGCATGGAGGGCGCGCGCGAGATGGCGCAGGGGATGGCGGCGCGTGGCGAAGGCAAGGTGCTGGATCAGTTTAATAATCCTGATAATCCGCTGGGCCACTACGCCACCACCGGCCCGGAAATTTGGCAGCAAAGCGCCGGGAAACTGACGCATTTTGTTTCCAGCATGGGCACCACCGGCACCATTACCGGCGTCGGGCGCTATCTGAAAGAGCAAAATCCGCAGGTGCAAATTATCGGGTTGCAGCCAGAAGAAGGCAGCAGCATTCCGGGCATTCGCCGCTGGCCTGCCGCCTGGATGCCGGGTATCTGGCGTCCTGAGTTAGTCGATCGCATTATCGATATGGCGCAGACCGAAGCGGAAGAGACGATGCGCCAGCTGGCGCGGCGTGAAGGGATTTTTTGCGGCGTAAGTTCCGGCGGCGCGGTCGCGGGCGCGATCCGCGTTGCGACGGAGCATCCCGGCAGCGTCGTGGTGGCGATTATCTGCGATCGCGGCGACCGCTATCTTTCCACCGGCGTTTATCAGTAACGCGGGCGCGTAGCAATCTGGCAAACAATCGCTGAAATTGCGGTGTGCAAAGTGCATGCAAAAGAGTAAAGCGGGCGCATAGTAGCCTGGCAAACAATCGCTGAACTTACGGTGCGGGGAGTGCAGGCAGAAGAGTAAAGCGTCCCGCGCCAGGGACGGCGCGGGCCGAGCCGTCATGGATGACGTTTTTGCGTCTTTACGATCGGCCTGCATTCCCCGCACGGGCACCGATTTATGTACTCTCCGCGCTTTGCGTTGGGCAATCTGTTGCCCCGGTACGGGAACCGATTCGGTCAGCGTCCTTATTCGCGCTCCAGCGCATGAATTGGATCGAGTCGCGCCGCGCGCCTCGCCGGGAAGAAACCGAATATCACGCCGATCAGGCTGGAGCAGACAAAGGCCGCCACAATCGAGAAGGGCGAATAGATCATGCTGAAGCTGCTGGTGGTCTGCGCCAGAATAATGCCCGGCACCAGCGACAGCAGCACGCCGATAATCCCGCCGGTCAGACAAACCAGCACCGCCTCAATTAAAAACTGCTGCATAATATCGCTGGCACGCGCGCCGACCGCCATACGGACGCCGATTTCCCGGGTTCGCTCGGTTACCGATACCAGCATAATATTCATCACGCCAATGCCGCCTACCAGCAGGGAGATCAGGGCAATCATCGCCACCAACAGCGTCATGGTATCGGTGGTGCGCTCAATGGTCTGGCGGATGCTGTCGGTATTCAGGATAAAGAAATCTTTGCCGTTGTGACGCTGCGTCAGCAGACGTGTAACGCCCTGTTCCGCCAGCTCCAGATCGACATTATCCCGTACCCGTACGGTAATGCCACTGAGCCAGGTCTGTCCGACCATTCGTTTCATTACCGTGGTATAAGGCACCCAAAGATTAAGGTTGCTGTCGCTGCCGAAGCTGCTCTGGCGCGTGGCCACGCCGATAATGCGCACCGGCATATTGCCCAGAATCACCACCTGGCCCAGCGGATCCTCGCCGTTGGGAAACAGTTTCTTTAGCGTGTTCTCATCAATCACCGCTTCCTGCGCCAGAGTGTCAACGCCCTGGCGATCGAAAGCCATTCCCTGCGATAACTGATAGCCGCGCACGGCAAAGAACTGTTCGCCAACGCCGTTGACCATCACCGACAGCGCCTGATTACGGTATTTCAACGTGCTGCTGCTGGAGAGGGAAGGGGTCACGCTATGAACATAGGGCTGTCCGGCCAGCGCATCTGCATCGCTGGCGCGCAGCGTCTGGATCGCCGACGAGTGCATATCGCCGAAATCATTACCGGGAAAAACATCCAGCGTGCTGGTGCCCATCGCGCTGATCTCTTGCAATATTTTTTGCTGCGAGCCTTTGCCCAGCGCCACCACCGCTACTACCGATGCGATACCGATAATAATGCCGAGCATGGTCAGAAAGGTACGCAGACGCTGTGACAGCATGGAAACCAGCGCCATGCGAAAGGCTTCGCTCAGCCGATCGCGCGCGGCGCGCCAGGCTTTGCCTGCGGTACGGGCGGTTATCTGGCGGGCACTGACTGGCTGAGACGTTTGCCGCTGGCTGTCGCTGAGGATCTCCCCGTCGCGAATTTCAATAATACGCTGGGCGTGCCGGGCAATCTGCATATCGTGCGTCACGATAACAATGGTATGCCCCTGCTGATGCAGGTCATGCAAAATACGCATTACCTCTTCGCCGCTGTGGCTGTCGAGCGCGCCGGTAGGTTCATCGGCAAGGATCACCTCGCCGCCGTTCATCAGGGCGCGCGCAATACTGACGCGCTGCTGCTGACCGCCGGAGAGCTGGCCGGGCCGATAGTGCAGGCGTTCACCGAGGCCGAGGCGGGTAAGCAGGGCGGCAGCGCGCTCACGGCGCACCTGCGGCGCCTGTCCGGCATAGATGGCGGGCATTTCCGCGTTGCCTAAAGCCGTTAGCTCGCTCAGCAGGTGATAGCGCTGAAAAATAAAGCCGAAGTGTTCACGACGCAGCGCCGCCAGCGCATCGTTATCCAGCGAGGAAACGGCGCGATCGGCAATGCGATATTCGCCGGCGCTGGGTTTATCCAGACAGCCGAGAATATTCATCAGCGTTGATTTACCTGAGCCGGATTGCCCAACGATCGCCACAAATTCGCCGGAATCGATCGCCAGGTTAATATTACGCAGCACTTGTACCTGCTGTTCGCCGTTCTGAAACGCGCGGCAGATATTCGTCAGTTGTAACAGCGCCATTATCGTGGCCCCATTCCCGGACCGCCAGACGCTGCGGTTACGCTGCGCTGCCCTAATACCACTTTCTCGCCAGGCTTCAGGCCGGAGATGATTTCCGCTTCGACATTATCATTCAATCCTACTTCAACCTGACGTCGGGTCGCTTTCTGGTTCGCGTCTACTACCTGGACCGAGGTTTTGCCGTCAATGGTATCGATCGCGGTTGCCGGGATCACAATGGCATTTTGGCGTTCACCCAAAACGATATGCACTTCCGCCGACATGGAGATGCGCAGGCGATGATCCGGGTTCGGCACGTCAAACAGGCCGTAATAGTAGATAGCCGTTTTCGTGCTGGAGCTGCTGGAGGAGGAGCTGGTCAAGCTGCTGGTGCTGTCGGTGTTAATTGAGTCCGGGGCGGGCTCAATTGCACGCAGCGTCGCTTCATAGCGCTTTTGCGGCTCGCCGAGAATGGTAAACCAGACTTTCATGCCCGGCTTAACCTTAATTACGTCCGCCTCGGAGATCTCCGCTTTAACCGTCATGGTATCGAGATTGGCGACCTTGATAAGCGTTGGCGCGCTTTGTACGGCGTTGACCGTCTGGCCCGCTTCGACCGGTACCGAGACGACGGTGCCGTCAATAGGGGAAACGATACGGGTATAGCCGAGATTGACCTGCGCGGTGTTGACTTCGATCTGCGCCTGGACAATTTGCGCATCCAATGCACGGATTTCCGCTTCGGTGGTACTTAAGGTGGCCAGCGCATCATCGTAATCCGCTCTGGCCGTCAGGTTTTTGCTCAGCATCGCTTTCTGGCGGGCAAAGGTGGCGCGATAGTTACTCAGCTGTGCTTCTTTGGCCGCGCGCTGAGCTTCGATATTTTTAAGCGCCGCCTGCGCGTTTTGCAGGGCGTTTTGCTGCGTCATGCTGTCGATTTCCGCTACCAACTGGCCCTGTTTAACCTGGTCGCCCAGTTCGACCAACAGCTGCTTGATCTGGCCGGAAGCCTGCGCGCCGACGCTTACCAGCTTGCTGGCGGTCAGCGTGCCGTCAGCCAGCACCGATTGCTGTAGCGGGCGCTGTTCCGCGGTCGCCGTTAAAAATTCTGCCGGCGCCTTACGCTGATGCAGCAGCGCCCAGGCGATAACAACAACTACAATCAAAAGCATCAGCAGTAAGAATCCCTTACGGCTGAAAAGGGTGCGGCGTAATGCCATGACAAATATCCCTGGTACGGAGAAAGCACTGGTATAGCGTAAAAGCCTGCCACAATAAAGCGAAACGACAGCTTAATATGGCGATAATCTCTGTAAGGATTGAGTAAAACCGGCTGCGTATTTTTCCGCTTAAGGTCAAAATAGCGCCAACCGCTTGTGAGAGTACGCGAATGAAAATTCTGTTAGTTGACGATGACCTCGAATTGGGCACCATGCTCAGCGAATATTTACTTGGCGAAGGCTTTGACGCAACCCTCGTGCTGACCGGACAGGCTGGCGTGAATGGTGCGCTGTCCGGCAATTTTCAGGCGATGATCCTGGATATTATGCTGCCGGATATGAGCGGCATCGACGTGCTGCGTCAGGTGCGGCAAAGCAGCCGGATACCGGTCATTATGCTGACGGCGAAAGGCGATAATATTGATCGGGTTATCGGGCTGGAAATGGGCGCCGATGACTATGTGCCGAAACCGTGTTATCCCCGTGAGCTGGTGGCGCGCCTGCGCGCAGTGCTGCGCCGTTTTGATGAGCTGCCTGCCCAGCAGGAGAAGAAGGATGTGGTGCGCTGGCGCGATTTGACGCTGAATCCGGCAACGCGCATTAGCGAATGGAAAAATACGCCCTTCGATTTGACCGCTTCCGAGTTCAATCTGCTTGACCTGCTGCTGCGCGCGCCCGATCGCGTAGTCTCGAAAGATGAGCTGTCTGAAAAAGGGCTGGGGCGCCCGCGCGAAGCCTACGATCGCAGCGTGGATGTGCATATCAGCAATATCCGGCAAAAACTCTCCAGCCTGACCGGTGATGCGATCAATATCGAAACCGTGCGCAGCATTGGCTATCGCATTCGATGAATACCCGCTTTCGTGGTCGGCTGTTCTGGAAAATCCTGTTTGGCTTCTGGCTGGTGTTTTTTCTCATCAGTCAGCTGCTGTGGCTGGGATTTACCCTGTATGGCAAACATCGTGAGCCGCCGGAACATATTGCGACGCGGCGTATTGTTAATCTTCAGATGGCCTCCGCCGTTTCGGTGTTAAAGCACGGCGGTTTACCGGCGCTGGACGATATGATGTCGGACTGGCCGCCTGGTGACCGCCGCTTTTTCTCCGTTACGCTGATGCCGGTTCCACCGCAGGAAATCCCACGCCAGCAGCTTTTGCCGACCTCACAGGACGCCGGCGTGCCCGATCGGGTTATTGAATGGGTTACCGGCGCGGATGGCAAACAGTATCAGCTGCGCTATGACGTGAAAGGGCTGCGTGAAGACAGCGAGATGGGCGGGCCGCCGCGTAAAATCCTTAATATTCCAGAGCCGGTATTCTGGTTTGCCGGCCTGATGGGGTTACTGTTCAGTTCATTACTGGCGTGGAACCTGTCACGCCCGATGCGTCAGCTGCGTTCCGGTTTTACCCGCGTTTCAAACGGCGATCTTTCCGTGCGCCTTTATCCACAAATGCGGCGTCGCCATGACGAATTTTCAGTGGTTGCGCGTGACTTCGATGCCATGGTGGAACGGCTGGCGGTGCTGGTGAAAGCGCGTGAAGAACTGCTGCATGATATTTCCCATGAGCTACGTTCACCGCTGGCACGGTTGCAGCTGGCGACGGGGCTGGCGCGTCAGACGCCGGAGTCGGTTAATGTATCGCTTGACCGCATTGATGAAGAGGCGCGACGGCTGGATAAAATGATTGGCGAGCTGCTTACGCTTTCGCGCGCTGAAAATGAAAAGATGCCCGACGAACAATATTTCGATCTGTACGGCCTGCTGGAAACCGTGGTTAACGATGCGCGTTATGAAGCGCAGTTGCCCGGCGTCGAGATAGTGCTGGAAGTAGAGCAGAACGCCGATTACACCGTAAAAGGCAATGCCGAGCTGGTGCGGCGCGCGGTGGAAAACGTGGTGCGCAATGCGCTGCGCTATTCATTGCAAGGGCAGCAGGTGCGCGTAACGTTAAAACCCGATAACGGTTGGCTGTCGGTTTGCGTTAGCGACAGCGGACCGGGCGTTGACGCCGATAAGCTTTCCAGCATTTTCGATCCCTTTGTGCGCGTCAATTCGCCGATGCAGGGCAAAGGCTACGGTCTGGGCTTATCTATCGTGCGTAAAGTGGTGCTGGCGCATCATGGCGAGGTGCAGGCGGTCAACGGGCGTAACGGTGGATTGGAGATGACCATTCGCTTACCGCACTGGCAAAGTCATTAAGCAGCAGCGTTTTGTAGCAGGCAATAAAAAACGGCACCTTGCGGTGCCGTTTTAGCTGAAGCTTAAGCCGTTATTTTTTAATGCGAATAACCGGCGTTTCGCCAACGGTAACCTGACCGGTCAGTTTGGTCAGCTCTTTGATCTCATCCATGTTAGAGATCACAACCGGCGTCAGCGTAGACTTCGCTTTTTCTTCCAGCAGCGGCAGATCAAATTCGATGACCACGTCGCCTTTCTTCACTTTCTGGCCTTCTTCCGCGATGCGCTTAAAGCCTTCGCCTTTCAGCTCTACGGTATCAATACCAAAGTGAACAAACAGCTCGATGCCACTATCTGATTCGATAGAAAACGCATGATTGGTTTCGAAAATTTTGCCGATGGTGCCGTCTACCGGCGCAACCATTTTATTGCCTGCCGGTTTGATGGCAATACCATCACCTACAATTTTCTCCGCGAATACGACGTCTGGCACGTCTTCAATATTTACGATCTCACCAGACAGCGGGGCGACGATCTCAATGGTGCCAGATGCGCTTTCTGTTTTATCGCCAAAAAGTTTGGATAAAAAACCCATGATCTTCTCCTAAGCAGTAATGTTGGGCCAGCGTATCGCGGAATCAGCAGAGTGTTTTTTCTTTAATGAACTTGTTGACCAGGTTCATCAACTCTTCCGCGGTCGGTTGAGCCAGAGCCTGCTCTGCTAATGCCTTCGCATCTTCGAAGTTCGTGTTGCGAATGATCTTCTTGATGCGCGGGATAGAAATGGCACTCATGCTGAATTCATCCAGCCCCATTCCCAGTAACAGTAGTGTAGCACGTTCATCACCTGCCAGCTCACCACACATGCCGGTCCACTTGCCTTCGGCGTGAGAAGCATCGATAACCTGCTTGATCAGACCGAGAACCGACGGCGTCATTGGGTTATAAAGGTGCGAAATCAACTCGTTACCGCGATCGACCGCCAGAGTATACTGCGTCAGATCGTTTGTCCCAATACTAAAGAAATCGACTTCTTTCGCCAGATGGCGAGCGATAACGGCGGAGGCTGGCGTTTCCACCATGATACCGACTTCGATCGCTTCATCGAACGCTTTGCCTTCTTCACGCAGCTGGGCTTTCAACATCTCCAGCTCCGCTTTCAGGAAGCGTACTTCTTCGACGGAAATGATCATTGGGAACATGATACGCAGCTTACCAAACGCAGAGGCGCGCAGAATGGCACGCAGCTGTGCATGCAGAATTTCTTTACGATCCATGGCGATACGAATAGCACGCCAGCCAAGGAACGGGTTCTCTTCTTTCGGCAGGTTCATGTACGGCAGATCTTTGTCGCCGCCGATGTCCATAGTACGGACGATGACCGCCTGTGAGCCCATCGCTTCCGCGACGGCTTTATAGGCCTGGAACTGTTCTTCTTCCGTTGGCAGCGCATCGCGATCCATAAACAGGAACTCGGTACGGTACAGGCCAACGCACTCAGCGCCGTTACGTTCTGCGCCCGGAATGTCGCGCACGGTACCGATGTTCGCGCCAACTTCAACCTGATGGCCGTCCAGCGTAATAGCCGGCAGGTCTTTCAGTTTCGCGAGTTCATTTTTCTCGCTCAGATACTGGTGCTGTACTGCTTTCAGCTCTTCGATGACTTCAGCAGTCGGGTTAACGTAAACCTTGTTGTTAACGCCATCCAGAATCACATGATCATCGTTCTTAACGCGACTGGTGACGTCACCGGTGCCGACAATAGCAGGCAGCTCAAGAGAGCGCGCCATAATGGACGTATGAGAAGTACGACCACCAAGATCGGTAATGAAGCCCAGCACTTTTTTCAGATTCAGCTGTGCAGTTTCAGACGGCGTCAGATCTTTCGCTACCAGAATAACTTCGTCTTTGATCGCACTCAGGTCGACAATGTGCAGACCCAGAATGTTTTGCAGCAGACGTTTGCCGATATCGCGTACGTCAGCAGCGCGTTCTTTCAGATATTCATCATCCAGCTCTTCAAGCGCTTTGGCCTGGCCTTCGATCACGCTGTGCGTCGCCGCGTCGGCGGTAGCCAGTTCATCTTTAATCAGGCTGATGATTTCTTGTTCCAGCTCTTCGTCTTCCAGCAACATAATGTGGCCTTCGAAGATCGCTTCTTTTTCTTCGCCGAAGGTTTCGCCAGCTTTTGTTTTTATCGCTTCAAGCTGTTCGGCTGCTTTGCGGCGGCCTTCAATAAAGCGCGCTACTTCTTGATCAACCTGATCGGCAGAAATTTTCTTCCGGTTGATAACGATTTCATCTTCCTTCAGCAAAAGTGCTTTGCCGAAAGCGATACCCGGTGATGCTAAAATGCCTGAAATCATAACCCTACCTTTATTATAACGATGCCTACCAGGCGAAACGAGGTGCCAGAATCCTGCGGAACCGTACTGTACGGATGCAACAACGCGGACATAATGTCCGCGATCAATATGTTTGCACTCAGTTGCCTGATGAAACGGTTTTTAGGCGGCTGGACGCTTACTCAAGTTCAGCCATCAGTTTAACCAGATGCTCAACGGCCTGCTGCTCATCTTCACCTTCAGCAGACAGCGTCACCACGGTGCCCTGAGTCAGGCCCAGAGTCTGCAACTTGAACAGGCTTTTTGCACTGGCGGATTTGCCGTTAGAGGTCACGGTGATTTCTGAAGCAAACGCTTTGGCTTCTTTAACGAACTGAGCTGCCGGACGAGTGTGCAGGCCATTAGGAGCGGTGATGGTAACTTCTTGCTGGAACATTATGTTTCCCCAACTTAATTAGGTTTGGTGTTTTGTATCTAAAGTCTAGCCTGGCGGCCAAACTTTAGCCTGTGAAGGTCGCGCTGGTTCGAGTACAGAACTCACCAAAAAATGCGCAGTTAAGGTATGAGAGCGGACGGGGCAAAAAAACAGGGGTTTTCGCTTCGCTGCTCTACTCCTCATTATGCCGCGTGTTGCGCTATTCCGCCAAATCAGTAAATCGATTCAGCTTGATCCAATTCAAACCGCGATTAATTTTGCGGTTCGAAATAATTGTCAGCTTAAATACCAGAGCTACCAGAGTGAATCAATCTTAAGGTTGGTAGAAGTTTGATGTAGGCCACAAAAAAGCACCCCGAAAGGCGCTTTTTGCAACAATTGGACAGGCCTGGCACTACTATTGCAGTTCTTTTTCTGTGAACAGGTCGGCGAACAGCGCCGTACTTAAATAACGTTCGCCGGAGGAGGGCAGGACAACCACAATGTTCTTGTTAGCGAAAGCTTCATCTTCCTGCAACTTCAGCGCGGCGGCTACGGCTGCGCCGGAAGAGATGCCAGCAAGAATGCCTTCCTCATCCATCAGGCGGCGAGCGGTAGAAATCGCCTCTTCATTAGTGATGGCGACCACACGATCCACTAGGCTTAAGTCCAGGTTGCCGGGGATAAAGCCTGCGCCGATGCCCTGAATTTTATGCGGGCCTGGTTTAACTTCCTGGCCTGCCAGCGTCTGGGCAATAACCGGAGAATCGGTCGGCTCGACCGCTACGCTGATAAGATCTTTTTTGCCTTTGGTGTTTTTAATATAGCGGGTAACGCCGGTTAAGGTGCCGCCGGTGCCCACGCCAGAAATAAACACATCTATCTGACCATCGGTATCTTCCCAGATTTCAGGGCCGGTGGTTTTTTCGTGAATTTCCGGGTTAGCTGGATTGCTGAACTGTTGCAGCATCAGGAACTTATCGGGATTGCTGGCGACAATCTCTTCCGCTTTAGTAATCGCGCCTTTCATACCTTTTGCGCCTTCGGTCAGCACCAGGCTGGCGCCAAGCGCCTTCAGCAGTTTACGACGCTCAACCGACATGGTTTCCGGCATAGTCAGCGTCAACTTATAGCCACGGGCGGCGGCGACATAGGCCAGTGCAATCCCGGTGTTGCCGCTGGTTGGTTCGACTAATTCCACGCCCGGCTTCAAAATTCCGCGCTTTTCCGCGTCCCAAATCATATTGGCACCGATACGGCATTTGACGCTGAAGCTGGGATTGCGAGATTCGACCTTCGCCAGAATGCGTCCATTGCCGATGCGGTTCAGACGAACCAGCGGCGTATGACCGATTGTTAAAGAATTGTCTTCATAAATCTTACTCATAGCCCGTCCTTAACTGTATGAATTTCAGGGAACCGTGAAAGCATACCTTTTCCAGTTTCGCAAGGAAGGAAGGAAAAAGTATATGTATATGTTTAGCTGAAATAAGCCTTTTTAAAAGGGTATAAGGCCGCTCTGCTGCCCGCTGCAGGCGAATGCAACGGGCCCGATAAGCATGCTTGCTTTTGCCGGAAGGCGCAGCAGTTGCGCCGTGAGAAGTTAGCGTTTGCCGCTCAGCTGAGGCGCGTCGGCAGTATGCTGACCCAGCTGGTTACGATACCGATCAACCCACATGGCGGTCGCGCCGCAAACCGCAACCGGCATAATGGCCAGATTAAGCAGAGGAACCATGGTAAACAGGCTGACCAGCGCGCCGAACTGCATATTGTCGGTTTTGTGCTGGCGCAGCGCACTACGCATTTTCTGAAAACTTACTTTATGGTTATCAAAAGGATAATCGCAGTACTGAATCGACAGCATCCAGGCGCTGAACAGAAACCACAGCACAGGCGCCACCGTTTGACCAAAACCGGGAATAAAGTAGAGCAGCAGCAGGCCCAGCGCGCGTGGCAAATACCATGCGAGCTTTTGCCATTCGCGCTTCATGATGCGCGGAATATCTTTCATTAACGCCAGCCAGCCGTTATCGGGCAGCGGCTGGCCCGTTAAACGGCCTTCCAGCTGTTCTGCCAGCAGGCCGCAGAAAGGCGCGGCAATCCAGTTGGCAATAGTAGAAAAGAAGTAGCTGAAGACCAGCACGATAGAAATAACCGTCAGCGGCCAGAGCAAATAGCTTAGCCACTGGAGCCAGTCCGGCACATGCGACATCATCTGCGGGATCCACTGATTAAGGCGATGAAAGAGCCAGATAAATGCGCCGCCAAGCAGAACGATATTAACCAGCAGCGGAATAACAACGAAACGGCGAATGCCCGGCAGGCGGATAAGTTTCCAGCCCTGGGCAAAATAGTGAATGCCGTTATAAGAAGCGGGGGTGACCGTGGCCATCTACAGTTTTTCTCCTCTGTTTGGCAGGCCAGGCTATCATAACCTGGCTTTTTTCTCTTACCAGCCGCCGTTTGGCTGAAAAAACAGCAAAAAAGCGGGGTGGCTCTATCTTATTTGTCAGAAAAGCCGGTGCAGACTTGCACTTGTTTAGCGGGACAAATACAGTTAGAGGATAAAGTTTGCCGTGGTGGCAAGGTATTGGAACAACAGAGAATACAATGATGCAGGATTTGCGTCTGATATTAATCGTTGTTGGCGCGATCGCCATAATAGCGCTGCTTCTTCATGGCCTGTGGACCAGCCGTAAAGAGCGCTCATCTGTGTTTCGCGATCGCCCGCACAAGCGTTTAAAGCAGGATCATGAAGATAACCTGACCGACGAGGACACTAGCGGCACAGGTGAGGTTCGCGTTCGTCGCGCGCCGCCAAAATCTTCCCATAACGAACCCTCTTTTGATGGCTTTACCGCAGACGACGAAGAGCCAGCGCCACGTCCTGCTCCCCGTAAGCCGCAGCCTGCACGTAACTCAGTGCCCGTCGTGCCGCAGCCGGAACGCGATCCGCTCTTTGACAGCGAACCTTCCGTAACGGTTGACGACGACGAAGCTGCGCCTCTGCCGCAGGAACGTCCGCAGCCCGTTGCGCCGCGTCCGCAGCAGCCGACGCCCGTCCGCCATGAAGAAACGCCAGCGGATCCGTTAATTGACGACGTGCAGTGGCAGGATGACGACGAGCCGGTAATGGCGCTGGAAACTGATGCGCCTGTTGCGGCTTCGGAAACTGCCGCTCAGCCGCAGCCGCCGCGCGAAGAAGCGCGCCGTAAAGAAACCGTGCTGGTGCTACATGTTGCCGCTCATGCCGGCGGCGAGCTAAATGGCGAAAGCCTGTTACAGGGCATTTTGCAGGCGGGATTCCAGTTTGGTGAAATGAACATTTTCCATCGTCATTTAAGCCCGGCAGGAAGCGGCCCGGTGCTGTTCAGCCTGGCGAATATGGTAAAACCGGGCTCGTTTAACCCGGATGCCATGACCGATTTCAGCACGCCTGGCGTATCGATCTTTATGATGGTGCCTTCCTATGGCGATCCTCATCAAAACTTTAAGCTCATGCTTCAGTCGGCGCAGCGCATCGCTGATGATGTCGGCGGCGTGGTGCTGGACGATGAGCGTCGTATGATGACGCCGCAGAAGCTGGAAACCTATAAGGCGCGTATTCGCGACGTGGTTGACGCGAACGCCTGATAAGCTGGTTTCTGAACTATTCCCTGAACCCCCGCTAGTCGGGGGTTTTCTTTCTCTGATGGTGCGTTATGGAATCCGTACAAGACAAAATTACCGAACTGCGAACCACGCTTCGTCATCATGAATATCTGTATCACGTCATGGACGCGCCGGAAATTCCCGATGCGGAATACGATCGTCTGATGCGTGAACTGCGTGCCCTGGAAGAACAACATCCCGATTTAATCACGCCGGATTCACCAACCCAACGTGTAGGCGCGGCCCCGCTAACGGCATTTGAGCAGGTGCGTCATGAAGTGCCGATGCTGTCGCTGGACAATGTATTTGATGAAGCGGGCTATTTGGCGTTTAACAAGCGCGTCCAGGATCGCCTCAAAAGCAGCGACGACATTACCTTTTGCTGCGAGCTGAAGCTGGACGGGCTGGCAGTCAGTCTGTTGTATGAAGATGGGCTGCTGGTACGCGCCGCCACGCGTGGCGACGGCACCACCGGAGAAAACATTACGGCCAACGTGCGCACCATCCGGGCGATTCCGTTGCGTCTGAAAGGTGACAATATTCCGGCGCGCTTAGAAGTGCGCGGCGAAGTGTTCATGAACCAGGCGGGCTTCGAAAAGCTCAACGAAGAGGCGCGTCGCACCGGTGGCAAAATATTTGCTAACCCGCGTAACGCCGCCGCAGGCTCCCTGCGTCAGCTCGATCCGCGTATTACCGCTAAGCGCCCGCTGACTTTCTTCTGCTACGGCATCGGGCTGGTCGAAGGCGGCGAACTGCCGCACAGTCACTGGGAGCGTTTGCAACTGTTTAAATCCTGGGGCATTCCGGTCAGCGATCGCATTCGTCTTCACCATAGCGCCGAAGAGGTGCTGGATTTCTATCATCAGGTAGAGCGCGATCGTCCGCAGCTCGGTTTTGATATTGATGGCGTGGTCATCAAAGTTGATTCTCAGGAGCTGCAGGAGCGGTTGGGCTTTGTGGCGCGCGCGCCGCGCTGGGCGATCGCGTTTAAATTCCCGGCGCAGGAACAGCTGACCACGGTACGTGACGTTGAGTTTCAGGTGGGCCGTACCGGTGCGATTACGCCAGTTGCACGTCTGGAGCCGGTACAGGTGGCGGGCGTCATGGTGAGCAATGCGACGCTGCACAATGCGGATGAAATCGCGCGGCTCGGTCTGCGCATTGGCGACCGCGTGGTGATCCGTCGTGCGGGCGATGTCATACCGCAGGTGGTTAACGTGGTTGAATCGGAACGCCCGCAGGAAACGCGCGAAATTACATTTCCCAGCCACTGTCCGGTGTGTGGCTCTGACGTCGAGCGCGTCGAAGGCGAAGCGGTAACGCGCTGTACCGGCGGACTGATTTGCGGCGCCCAGCGTAAAGAAGCGCTGAAACATTTTGTCTCGCGTCGCGCCATGGACGTGGACGGCATGGGTGACAAAATCATCGATCAGCTGGTGGAAAAAGAGTATGTCAAAACGCCTGCCGATCTTTTCCGTCTGACGGCGGGCCTGCTGACCGGGCTGGATCGCATGGGGCCGAAATCGGCGCAAAATGTGGTGAATGCGCTTAACAAAGCGAAAGCGACCACGCTGCCGCGTTTTCTCTATGCGCTGGGCATTCGTGAAGTGGGTGAGGCGACGGCGGTTAACCTGGCGAATCATTTCGGTTCGCTGGAAAAGATCATGGATGCCGACCTGGATGCATTAATCGCCGTACAGGATGTTGGCAAGATTGTCGCATCGCACGTGCGCAACTTTATGGAAGAAGAGAGCAACCGTGAAGTGATACGCCAGCTGATTGAGGATATTGGTATTCACTGGCCGGAAATCACCATCGTCAACGTTGCCGAACTGGATAACCCCTTTGCCGGTAAAACCGTGGTGCTGACGGGTTCGCTAAGCATTATGTCTCGTGATGATGCGAAAGAGCGGCTAACAGCGCTGGGCGCGAAAGTGAGCGGTAGCGTTTCGAAGAAAACCGATTTGGTTATCGCTGGTGAAGCGGCAGGCTCTAAGCTGGCAAAAGCGCAGGAGTTGGGCATCGAGGTTATTGATGAAGCGGAGATGATCCGCCGTCTGGACAGCCAGAATGGATAAACAGCAGCTGATCGATATTGCCAATACTGTAATGCCCTTTGGCAAATATCAGGGGCGCGTATTGATCGATCTGCCGGAACCTTATCTGCTGTGGTTCGCCCGTAAGGGCGAATTTCCGGCCGGACAGCTGGGGGAACTGATGCAGTTAACGCTGGCGATTAAAATTGAAGGGCTGGAAGGGCTGGTTAAGCCACTAAAGCAATCTCGCTGAAGGGCGCCGCTGATAGCGGCGCCCTTTTTGTTACTTCTGAGACTCCACTACCGCTTTACCCTGCGGAGCGTTCGCTTTTAGCGCCGCGTCATTCTTCTTTTTATAACGTTGGGCAATAAACGAGCAGACCATTAGCTGCACCTGATGGAAGATCATCAGCGGCAACACAATTATGCCCACGGCGGCGGCAGGGAACAGGATGTTCGCCATCGGCACGCCGTTTGCCAGGCTTTTCTTCGAGCCACAGAACAGAATGGTAATTTCGTCTGCGCGGTTGAAGCCGAACAGGCGCGCCGCCAACAGGTTGATCAGTAAGACAATCGCCAGCAGCAGCGTGCTGCCCACCAAAATCCATACCAGCGTCATGATGCCGACCCGATGCCAGATACCATTGACCACCGCTTCACTGAATGCTGAATACACCACCAGCAGAATTGATGTTTGATCGGTTTTACCAATCAGGCTGCGATGACGTTCAACCCAGCCGCCGATCCAGCGGCGCGACAGATGGCCCAGCACAAAGGGCACCAGCAGCTGCAACATAATGCGCCCGATCTGCTCCAGGCCGTTGCCCGGCATTTCGCTGTGAATATTCATCACCAGGTTGACCAGCAGTGGCGAGATAAAAACGCCGAGCAGGCTGGATGCGGAGGCGCTGCAGACGGCGGCGGCGACGTTGCCGCCAGCCATGGATGTAAAGGCGATAGCGGACTGTACCGTGGCGGGCAAAATACAGAGATAAACAAAGCCGGTATAAATATCGGCGCTAAGGTCTACCGGATGCCACCAGACCAGCAGCAAACCGAGGATCGGAAACAGTACGAAGGTACTGAACATAATCCATAAATGCAGCCGCCAGTGGCTGCTGCCAGCGATGATTTTTTCGCGCGACAGCTTGGCGCCGTGCATAAAGAACAGCAGGGCGATGGCGGCAGTAGTCAGCCATTCGAAAAAGGGGACAAAGCCGCCTTTAGCAGGCAGGAAGGTAGCGAGAAGGACGGCGATCAATAATTTCACCATCATCGGATCGAGACGCAAAATTCCCATTGTTAAAACCTGGTTAAAAATCGATGGTCTATTGTGCGCCAGCGGCGTTTAGAAATAAAATTGATTTATTGCATCCATTGATGAATGAAATAGATGAATTATACGTTACGCCAGCTGCGAGTTTTTGTCGCTGTCGCACAACACGGCAGCTTTAGTCAGGCCGGGCAGATTATCGGCCTGAGCCAGTCGGCGGTGAGTCACAGCATTAAGGAGCTGGAGGCGGAAATGGGCATCCGCTTGCTGGATCGCACCACGCGTGAAGTGATTTTAACCAATGCCGGACAGCAGTTGGCGAATCGCCTGGAGCGGCTGCTGGAAGAGCTAAATACCACCATACTGGATGCGCGCAGCTTCGGGCAGCAGCGCAGCGGCACGGTCAGGGTCGCAGCCAGTCAAACCATCTCCGCGCATCTGATGCCGCAGTGCCTGGCAGCGAGCCAGCTACGCTATCCAGAAATCAAAGTCATGCTACGTGACAGGCCGCAACAGTGGGTTTTACAGAGCGTACGCGATGCCGAGGTCGATTTTGGTATCGTGGTGGGGCCGCTCACCGCCGGCGAGTTTGAATCGCAGCCGATTCTTGATGAGCCTTTTTTGCTGCTGTGCCGTCAGGATGATGAACTGGCGCAGGAAGAAACGATCCGCTGGCAGCGGCTGAGCGGGCGCACGATGGTTTTACAGGATTACGCCTCCGGCAGCCGGGTATTAATCGATGAGGCGCTGAAGCAGCAGCAGGTCGAAGCAGAAATCGTACAGGAGATCGGCCATCCCACCACGCTGTATCCCATGGTAGAAGCAGGTATAGGCATCAGTATCTTACCGGCGCTGGCGCTGCCTTTGCCTGCCGGTCGGCCGCTGTTAGTGCGCCGGTTATTACCGGAGATTAACCGCACGCTAATGCTGATTCGCCGTAAAAACCGTTCTTTGACGCCCGCCGCTGAGGTTATCTGGCAGGAAGTGCGTCAGCAGGCGATGCTGCTGACGCAACAGCGGCAACGGATGCCCGCTTTTTAGATATAAACGTTAATCTGGTTTTCTGCCGTCGGGCGGTTAACGCCGTCGGCGACTTTTGCGCTGCCGCTGTCGCTGTGCTTAGCTTCTTGTTTTTTAGTCGCTTCTTCTGCCTGCTGACGTTGCAGCTGGGCCAGCTGCGCCTGAAGCATCTGGATCTGGCTTTGCAGCTGCTCTTGCTGTTTCTGTTTTTCCTCGGTTGATGAGTCTGAGTTGTTCACATCTTTTAGCTGCTGTTGCAGTTTGGTGATCTGGCTGGTCAGACGTGAAATCTGCGAGGAGACGTCGCTGCTGCTGGAGCTGCTGCTTTGGCTAACGCCTGAGGTTGATGTGTTAATCGTTGTCATGATCTTCTCCTTTGTAATAGACCAATACGTTTATCGGTAACAGTTACAAAGGGCTTGAGGACGGAAAGCGTAAAAGAAGTGCTAAGAAAGTGAAAAGGCGCAGGTTCTTATCCTGCCGATTTTGCATAGCAAAAAGGCGCCTTTAGGGCGCCTTTCTACATTGGTGGGTCGTGCAGGATTCGAACCTGCGACCAATTGATTAAAAGTCAACTGCTCTACCAACTGAGCTAACGACCCGATGGTGGGTGATGACGGGCTCGAACCGCCGACCCCCTCCTTGTAAGGGAGGTGCTCTACCAACTGAGCTAATCACCCATTTCGGTGCGACAGATTATAAAAGATGGTGGGTGATGACGGGCTCGAACCGCCGACCCCCTCCTTGTAAGGGAGATGCTCTACCAACTGAGCTAATCACCCATCTTTTATGGTCTGTCTTACACTGCGGGCCATCAGGAAGATGGTGGGTGATGACGGGCTCGAACCGCCGACCCCCTCCTTGTAAGGGAGATGCTCTACCAACTGAGCTAATCACCCCCGCTGTGTGGAGTCGCATTATAGGGAGAGTTGCAAATGAGTCAACGCTTTTTAAAACGAAAATGTTTGTTCGTCTTAAAATTAGGCAGCGTGTCGCGCTTTTAACCGAAATCGACATTTAGCCGCATGAAAATTCAACGGTATGCCGCAAGGACGCCGGGTTTGCCGTTGAGGAATCAGGGGCAGGTGATAGAATATGCGCACTTAAACAATGCAAGAAAATCATCTTTTCTGTCATTCCGCAGAAAATCTGCGCACAAAGGCAAGCTCAATGAAAATCAAAACCCGTTTCGCGCCCAGCCCGACCGGCTATCTGCACGTTGGCGGCGCTCGTACCGCGCTCTACTCCTGGCTGTTTGCCCGTAATCACGGCGGTGAATTTGTCCTGCGCATTGAAGATACCGATCTGGAACGTTCTACGCAGCAGGCGATTGACGCCATTATGGACGGCATGAACTGGCTGAATCTGGACTGGGATGAGGGTCCGTATTATCAGACCAAACGCTTCGATCGCTACAACGCGGTGATCGATGAGATGCTGGAAGCGGGAACCGCCTATAAATGTTACTGCTCCAAAGAGCGTCTGGAACAGCTGCGCGAAACGCAAATGGCGAACGGCGAGAAGCCGCGCTATGACGGACGCTGCCGCGACAGCCATGAACATCATGCTGATAATGAGCCGCACGTGGTGCGTTTCCGCAATCCGCAGGAAGGCTCGGTGGTATTTGACGACCAGATCCGCGGCCCGATTGAATTCAGCAACCAGGAGCTGGACGACCTGATTATTCGTCGTACCGATGGCTCGCCGACCTATAACTTCTGCGTGGTAATCGATGACTGGGATATGGGCATTACCCATGTTATTCGCGGCGAAGACCATATCAACAATACGCCACGCCAGATTAATATTCTGAAAGCAATTGGCGCGCAGGTGCCGGTTTACGCGCACGTTTCTATGATTCTGGGCGACGATGGTAAAAAGCTCTCCAAGCGTCACGGCGCGGTTGGCGTCATGCAGTACCGCGATGACGGCTATCTTCCGGAAGCGTTGCTGAACTATCTGGTGCGTCTGGGCTGGTCCCATGGCGATCAGGAAATTTTCTCTATTGATGAGATGAAACAGCTGTTTTCGCTGGATGCGGTAAGCAAATCCGCCAGCGCCTTTAATACCGAGAAGCTGCAGTGGCTGAACCATCATTACATCAATGCGCTGCCGCCGGAATATGTCGCCACGCATCTGCAATGGCACATTGAACAGGCGCAGATCGATACCCGTACCGGGCCTGAGCTGGCACAGCTGGTCAAACTGCTGGGCGAGCGCTGTAAAACGCTGAAAGAGATGGCGGCCAGCTGCCGCTACTTCTATGAAGAGTTCGATACCTTTGATGCCGATGCGGCGAAAAAACATTTGCGCCCGGTAGCGCGTCAGCCGCTGGAAGTGGTACGCGACAAGCTGGCCGCTATTACCGACTGGACGGCAGAAAATGTTCATCACGCCATTCAGGCGACGGCGGACGAGCTGGAAGTGGGTATGGGCAAAGTAGGGATGCCGCTGCGCGTGGCGGTAACCGGAGCAGGGCAGTCACCGGCGCTGGATGTGACGGTGCAGGCGATTGGCCGTTCGCGTGCCGTAGCGCGTATTGAAAAAGCGCTGGCCTTTATCAGCGAGCGTGAAGCGCAGGCCTAAGCCTTTCCTGTGATACATAAAAAAACCGGAAGCCAGCTTCCGGTTTTTTTTCACTTACTTTCAATATCCAGCCGTTGCAAAAGGCCTTTAACGCCTTCACGCAGTAGTAATCTCTGTAAGTTTTGCTGTTCCTGCGGCGTCATCTGCTGCACAACAGAGAGCAATAGACCGGACAAGGTATTCGGCCGCGCCTGATAAATGCCGGCGGGTTCCGCGGCATAACGTATTTCGTTGATAAACGCGTTGACTCTTTCATCAATTTTTACCACGCGCGCTTTGCCGCCCTGAACGCCGGGCTTAGGCTTCGTGGTCCACTGCTCGCGTTTAATCCATTTGTTAATTGTCTGGCGCGTATAGCCTGTCCGCTGGGCTAGCTCATCTGGCGTTAACCATTCCTCTTTCACGTTTCAGTCCCTGTAAACTTAAACAACAGGCGAATATATTACATGAAAACGTAAGGTGATTAACTAACGTGGATCACTAACGGGTGCGGTCGCATCCTCCGCCCGCAGGCGGAGGAAAAGCTGGTTAGCGTGACGCCGTAGCGGTTTCTGCCGCCGGACGGAAAGCGAGGAAATAGGCGAGGCCGACAAATACTGCACCGCCTACGCCGTTGCCCAGGAAAACGGCCACGAAGTTCGGCAGATATTCTGCCCAGCTAAGCTGACCGGCAAAAATTGCCGCCGGAATGATAAACATATTAGCAACCACGTGCTGAAAACCGATGGCGACAAAAGCCATTACCGGGAACCAGGCGCCAAAGATTTTGCCGACCATATCTTTACTGGCGAAAGCCAGCCAGACCGCCAGACAGACCAGCCAGTTACAGCCGATGCCGGAAATAAAAGCATGCGTAAAATCGGCGTTAACTTTTGCCGTGGCGATGGCGACAGTCTTATTCAGGTAATCCCCTTCGGTCATACCAAGAATATGACCAAAGAACCAGGCGACGGCCACGCTACCAATAAAGTTAGCGATAGTGATCCAGAACCAGTTACGCAGCACGCTTAAGCCGCTCACCTGGCGGGCAAACCAGGCGATCGGCAACGTCAGCATGTTCCCGGTCAGCAGTTCGCCGCCCGCCAGGATCGTCAGGATCAACCCGACCGGGAAGACCGCCGCGCCAAGGAAGCCGCCAAAAGAACCCCAGTCTGCAGGCAGTTTATTAATCACATGCAGATCGAGCAGAAAACCGGTGGCAATAAATGCACCGGCCATAAAACCAAGAATTAACAGAGAAGAAACGGAAAGACGGCTTTTTGCCACGCCAGACTGAATAGCAATGGCTGCGATTTCTTTAGGTGAATGCAAAGACATAATAGCTCTGGTGTTAGTCAAAGAATAAAAGGCATTTTCGCGTCTTAACGGCGGCAGGGCTCAGCCGGAGCGGACACGATCATCCTGTCGATTAATTAGCGTGCGAAGTTTTGCATAGCAAATTAACAATAACAAGCGACATTTTATAATGACATTAACGCAAAATTAACATCAGGCAGCAGGGGAAACAGGGCCACTTAGTAGTAAATCTTTCCGCAACGGCAATCGGCGTGATGAATCAGGGGTTAACGGCGTTGCCAGGGATAATGATTCGGCGGTCGGACAGGATTGCTGATGCAACGCAACGCCTTGATTGACGCCTTTTTCAGCGATCAAACACAGTTTTTGAATTTGCCGTTGACACCCTGAAGGCGGTTTCATATCATGCGCTCCGTCAACACGACACGGTTATCCGGTATGGGGCTATAGCTCAGCTGGGAGAGCGCTTGCATGGCATGCAAGAGGTCAGCGGTTCGATCCCGCTTAGCTCCACCAAATCTATCCCAAGAGATTTGGCAACGGGTAATCATCTGATGTGGGGGTATAGCTCAGCTGGGAGAGCGCTTGCATGGCATGCAAGAGGTCAGCGGTTCGATCCCGCTTATCTCCACCATTCTTCTTATGTTCCCTGTTATCGCGCAATAATAAATTCCACCTTTATTCTTTTCCTGTTTTGACGCTCATCAATCGCCTGGCTTATCAGCTTTTACACCTCTGCTTGTTAATGACATTTGCTTAATGCATGGTGTCTTACATAACAGACTTAGCCAGACGCCTGGCAGCGATCCTGACAGTCGCCTTTACCGTCCTGACTAAGCACTCCCCTTCTTAACAAATAATCCTGTACCTTTTGCCGTAGCTTTTGCGCCCATAAAAAAACCGGGCCAGGCCCGGTTTTTAGCGTCACTCATGTGATCAGGAGAGAACCAGGCCGGCGATAGAGGCTGACAGCACGCTGACCAGCGTAGAACCGTACAGCAGTTTCAGGCCAAAGCGTGATACCACGTTACCCTGTTCTTCATGCAGACCTTTAATCGCACCGGCCACAATGCCGATAGAAGAGAAGTTAGCAAAAGAAACCAGGAATACGGAGAGGATGCCTTCACCGCGCGGCGAGAGTTGCCCGGCGATTTTCTGCAGATCCATCATTGCCACAAACTCGTTGGAAACCAGTTTGGTCGCCATAATACTGCCAACCTGCAACGCTTCGCTGGACGGAACGCCCATAACCCACGCAAACGGGAAGAACACATAGCCCAGCACGCCCTGGAAACTGATACCGAAAATGGCGTCGAACAGCGCGTTAATGCCGGAAATCAGGGCGATAAAACCGATCAGCATTGCGGCAACGATAATCGCCACGCGGAAACCGGCAAGGATATATTCACCCAGCATTTCAAAGAAACTCTGGCCTTCGTGCAGGTTGCGAAGCTGCAAATCTTCTTCTTTATCCACGCGGTAAGGGTTGATCAATGACAGCACGATAAAGGTACTGAACATATTCAACACCAGCGCGGCGACCACATATTTCGGCTGCAGCATGGTCATATAGGCGCCCACGATAGACATGGAAACCGTAGACATCGCAGTAGCCGCCATGGTGTACATGCGGCGCTGCGACATCTGACCAAGGATATCCTTATAGGCGATAAAGTTTTCTGACTGTCCCAAAATCAGTGAGCTAACCGCGTTAAAGGATTCCAGTTTGCCCATGCCGTTAATTTTCGACAGTACCGTACCGATAGCGCGAATAACGACAGGCAGAATGCGGAAATGTTGCAGAATACCGATCAGAGCAGAGATAAAGACGATAGGGCAGAGAACATTAAGGAAGAAGAACGCCAGACCTTTGTCATTCATTCCACCAAATACGAAGTTGGTCCCTTCAGCAGCGTATTTCAGCAGATAATCAAACAGGCCGGCAAAGCCTTTGACGAATCCCAGGCCAGCTTCAGAATTGAGGAAGAACCAGGCCAGCAGAACCTCAATCACTAATAGCTGTATGATAAAACGGACGCGGATATTTTTACGATCGCGGCTTACCAGCAATGCCAGCAACGCAACCACCACCAGCGCCAGAACAAAATGCAAAATGCGGGACATGTATGCTCCAAATTTGAGGCAGGTTATATTTCGCTGCGTATTCTATGTAACACCGAGCGTAAAAACGAGATCAAGTCCACAATATAACAATTGCCTATCGTGCTAAGCGCAAGAAAAGACTGCTCGATCACAACTGTAACACTGATTAAAAAAACCACATCTTCATTGTTAACATTTTTGAGATGGCCTACAGTTAGTGGGTTGATGATGTTTAAACAGTCGGCTATTGTGAATACAGATATAGCCATTGCTATACTTTATAGCGCGAGCTATCACAACGATAACGACAATCATATTTCACTATGGGTTATGTCCCTTTACGCTGTAAGGGTGACACCATTTCCAGACAGGATAATGACTATGTTAGAAAGCCGCACCGCGGAACGAGCTGCACGCGGAGCCCGTAAGGTAAAGCTGGCGTTGCTGGGGCCCGCTTTTATTGCGGCAATTGGCTACATCGATCCTGGCAACTTTGCCACCAATATCCAGGCGGGCGCGTCCTATGGCTATAAGCTGCTGTGGGTTGTGGTCTGGGCCAATATTATGGCAACCATCATTCAGCTGATGTCCGCCAAGCTCGGCATCGCTACCGGTAAAAATCTCGCAGAACATATTCGCGATCGCTTTCCGCGCCCGGCAGTTTGGTTCTACTGGGTACAGGCGGAAATTATCGCTATGGCCACCGATTTGGCGGAGTTTATCGGCGCCGCGCTCGGTTTTAAAATGCTGCTCGGCATTTCGCTCCTGCAGGGCGCGGTATTAACCGGCGTTGCCACCTTTTTAATTTTGATGCTGCAAAATCGCGGGCAAAAGCCGCTGGAGCTGGTGATTGGCGGGCTGCTGCTGTTTGTCGCCGCTGCCTATATTGTTGAGCTGTTCTTTTCGCAGCCGCAAATGACCGAACTGGTGCGCGGCATGGCGCTGCCTTCGCTGCCTACGGCTGACGCCGTATTTCTGGCGGCGGGCGTGCTGGGCGCTACCATTATGCCGCACGTAATTTATCTGCACTCTTCGCTGACGCAAAACGGCGGGCGCGGCAGCTCGCGCAGCGAGCGCTACTCTTCTACCAAGCTGGATGTCGCCATCGCCATGACCATTGCCGGCTTCGTTAACCTGGCGATGATGGCGACGGCGGCGGCGGCTTTTCACTTTAACGGTCATTCCGGCGTGGCGGATCTCGATCAGGCCTACCTGACGCTGAAGCCGCTGTTAAGCGATGCCGCGGCGCTGGTGTTTGGTCTGAGCCTGGTGGCAGCCGGCCTGTCATCCACGGTCGTCGGCACGCTGGCAGGGCAGGTGGTGATGCAGGGCTTTATCCACTTCCATATTCCGCTGTGGCTGCGTCGCGCCATTACCATGCTGCCCTCCTTTATCGTCATTATGGCGGGCTGGGATCCTACGCGTATTCTGGTGATGAGTCAGGTGCTGCTGAGCTTCGGCATCGCGCTGGCGCTGATTCCGCTGCTGGTATTTACCGGCAAGCAGGAGCTGATGGGGGATATGACCAACACGCGCACCATGCAGACCGTCGGCTGGATTATCGTAGCGCTGGTGGTCACGCTGAATATCTATCTGCTGGTAGGGGAAACACTGGGGCTGGGCTGAGAACAGTTGCCTGCTCTGCTGACGCAGCGCGAACCGGTTTGCCGCGCTGCGCCAGGGTAAAGCGTTAAACGGATCGCCACAGGCAGGATGGCGATTTAGTCATGATGATGATGGTGATGCTTTTCCCACTTACGATGTTCCCGCTCACGGGCGCGCTCATGATGACGCCATTCCCGCTCCCGCCGCCATTCACGGCGCTGCCACTGTTGACGCTCCCAGTCGCGATGACGTCGCCACTGTTCATGACGCCACCAGCGGCCCTGTTGCCATTCATAGCGATCGTGCCACCAGCGCCCGTCGCGCCAGCGTCCGCCATCCCAGTAGTGGCCGTGGCGATCGCGATCGCCCAGTTGTAATGTTATGCCGGGCGCCAGCGTAATCGTCGCGCCGTCGGCATGTGCTGTGGATGTAGCAAAAGGGGACAAGGTTGCCAGCAAAGCGGCAAAAATAACGGCACGTTTCATATTTCTCCTTATCAGTGCGCAAACAGCAGCACTGTTGGCGCCAGCATAGAAAGAAAGGGCGCGTATAGCATCGGCAGCTTTCTGAAAAAGATAAGGATAATCTTAATTGGGAATTTTCTGGCTGCCATCCGACAGCCAGCGAGGGGAATTACTTCAGTAAGGCATCAATTTCCTGGATCTCTTCTGCGCTGAGCTGGCTCTGCTGCAGCATCTGCACCGCATCATCAATCTGGCTGGTTTTGCTGGCGCCGATGAGTACGCTGGTCATGGCGGGCTGGCGCAGCACCCAGCTCAGCGCCATTTGCGCCAGTTTCTGCCCGCGACGCTGGGCGATGGCGTTTAGCTGCTGCACGGTATTCATCTTTTCCGACGTCAACTGGTCGGCATTCAGGAAACGACTGCCGCTGGCCGCGCGGGAATCTTCCGGCACGCCGTGCAGATAGCGATCGGTCAGCACGCCGCCCGCCAGCGGGGAAAACGCGATGCAGCCTACGCCTTCGCGCTGGAGTACATCCAGCAAACCCGCTTCCGGCGTACGCTCAAACATCGAGTATTTCGGCTGATGGATTAAGCAGGGCGTACCCAGCTCGCGCAGAATCTGAATGACCTCTGTCGCCCGATCGGCAGGATAGTTTGAAATCGCGGCATACAGCGCCTTGCCCTGACGAACCACCTGATCCAGCGCCATCATCGTCTCTTCCAGCGGCGTCTCTGGATCGGGACGATGATGATAGAAAATATCAACGTACTCAAGGCCCATACGCTTCAGGCTCTGATCGAGGCTGGAGATCAGATACTTACGCGACCCCCAGTCGCCGTAAGGCCCATCCCACATGGTATAGCCCGCTTTGGTGGAGATAATCAGCTCGTCGCGATAGCCGTGAAAATCTTCCCGTAAAATTCGACCGAAGTTCTCTTCTGCCGAGCCGGGCGGCGGGCCGTAATTATTCGCCAAATCAAAATGAGTGATGCCGCAGTCAAAGGCGTGGCGTAACAGGGCACGGCTGTTATCGACGCGCGTGCTGTCGCCAAAGTTATGCCACAGACCAAGGGAAACAGCGGGCAGCTTAAGGCCGCTGCGCCCTGAACGACGATATTCCATCTGCTGATAACGCTCAGCGGCAGGTTGATAATGCATAGCAATTCCCTGAAGAAATAGGTAATTAAAGCAAGGAGCTTAGCAGTGTATACGTTTACACAAGATGAAAAGCGCGTGACGGATCGCAATTACAGAAAAATCCACAGGCGTAACGCCCGGTTGCCAGCGGGCAAAGCAGGATAACAATATCGTATGTCGACGCGGCAGCAGAATAATCGATACTCAAATGACCTGATTACGCAAGGAGTCTGCTATGTCTGGACTAACGGTAAGTGATTATCTGCTGCAGCGGCTGAATGAAATCGGCATCGATCATCTGTTTGGCGTGCCAGGCGATTTTAACCTGACCTTTCTCGATCGGGTGATCGCTCATCCTCGTCTGGCCTGGGTTGGCTGCGCCAATGAGCTTAACGCCGCTTACGCTGCCGATGGTTATGCGCGTAGCCGCCGGGCCGCCGCGTTATTGACCACCTTTGGCGTAGGGGAGTTGAGCGCCATTAACGGCATTGCGGGCAGCTACGCGGAATATTTGCCAGTTATTCATATTGTTGGCGCGCCTTCATTGTCAGCTCAGCAGCGCGGCGATCTTATTCATCACTCGCTGGGCGACGGCGACTTCGGACACTTTGCGCGTATGCAGCAGGAGGTGACGGTCACGCAGGCGACGCTGACGGTAGAAAACGCCTGTGCCGAAATCGATCGGGTAATAAGCGAAGCCCTGATGCAGCGGCGACCCGCTTACCTGCTGCTGCCGGTAGATGTCGCCGTCGCGCCCGCTCCGGCGCCGCTTCAGCCGCTGACCGTTCAGTATCCGCTTGATGCTTCCTCCCTGCAGGGTTTTCGTCTGGCAGCAGAACGCCTGCTTGCCGACGCGCGCAGCGTTTCGCTGCTGGCGGACTTTCTGGCCGATCGCTTTGGCGTTCAACAGCAGCTTGCACACTGGCTGGAGGCCGTACCGCTGCCGCACGCCACGCTGCTGATGGGTAAAGGTGTACTGGATGAACAGCGCCCAGGTTTCGCCGGAACCTATGCCGGGGAGGGCTGTGCCGCCGCAACGCGCCGAGTTATTGAACAGGCGGACGTTATCATTACCGTTGGCGTGCGCTTTACCGATACCATCACTGTCGGTTTTACGCAGCAAATTGAGGCCGCAAAAACGATAGATGTTCAGCCGTTTAGCGTCACGGTCGCTGGAGAGTGCTTCGAGCAACTACCGATGTCTTGCGTAATCGATGAATTGCAGCAGCTTTGCCAGCGCTACAGCGCGGGCTGGATGCTGGATCGCTGTCAGCCCGCGCCGCTGGCACAGGACGCCCAACCCGGCCTGACGCAAAATGCCTTCTGGCAGGCGATGCAGGATTTCCTGCGTCCGGGCGATCTGATCGTGGCGGAGCAGGGCACCGCCGCCTTTGGCGCGGCGGCGCTGCGCTTGCCGAGCGACGCCAGGCTGGTGGTTCAGCCGCTCTGGGGATCTATCGGCTATACTTTGCCGGCAGCCTTTGGCGCCCAAACCGCCGAGCCGGAACGACGGGTGATTCTGCTTATTGGCGACGGTTCGGCGCAGTTAACGGTGCAGGAGCTGGGTTCGATGATGCGCGATAATTTGAAACCGCTCATCTTTCTGTTAAACAACGACGGTTATACCGTTGAGCGCGCGATCAATGGCGCTGACCAGCGTTATAACGATATTGCCGCCTGGAACTGGACGCAGATACCGCAGGCATTAAGCCAGGCGTGTCCCGCGCAAAGCTGGCGCGTGATGGAGACCGTACAGTTAACAGAAGTGATGAAACTTATTGCCGACGCGCCGCGTCTGTCGCTGGTGGAGGTGGTGTTGCCGCGTCTCGATTTGCCGCCGCTCTTACAGCAGGTCTCCGCCTCGCTGCATCAGCGCAATTCGGCATAGCGATTTCAGAAAGATGGTGCTGTTCAGATCCGGCTTTCACGGTTAAGGTAACGGGCGATTTGGCAAGGCGCTTTCATTTCGGTGAGCGTTGTTGTTTTACCGGGGGAAATTTATAGTGTCCCGTAGTGAATTGACATAAGCGGAGCAGCAGAATAATGACTAAATACGCTTTGGTGGGTGACGTTGGCGGTACCAACGCGCGCCTGGCGCTGTGTGAAGTAGAATCCGGCCTGATTTCTCAGGTAACCACCTATTCCACCTCTGAGCATCCCAGCCTCGAAGCGGTGATCCGTCTGTTCCTGGAAGAGCAGCAGCAGGAGATAAAAGATGGCTGTATCGCCATTGCCTGCCCGATTACCGAAGACTGGGTAGAAATGACCAATCATGACTGGGCATTCTCTACCAAAGCGCTGAAAGCCAGCCTGGAATTTGAACATCTGGAAATCATTAACGATTTCACCGCGGTTTCCATGGCGATCCCGATGCTGACGGAAAGCGACGTTATTCAGTTCGGCGGCAAGGAAGCAATTAAAGATAAGCCGATCGCCGTGTATGGTGCGGGCACTGGTCTTGGCGTGGCGCATCTGGTGCATGTCGATCGTCGCTGGGTCAGCCTGCCGGGCGAAGGTGGACACGTCGATTTAGCGCCAAACAGCGTGGAAGAAGATCTTATCCTGCAGGTGCTGCGTGAGGAGCTGGGCCACGTTTCAGCGGAACGCGTACTGTCAGGCGCAGGCCTGGTGAATCTTTATCGCGCCATTGTGAAATCGGATAAGCGCGTGCCGGAAAACCTGAAGCCGAAAGATGTGTCAGAGCGGGCGCTGGCTGACAGCTGCACCGATTGCCGTCGCGCGCTGTCGCTGTTCTGCGTGATTATGGGGCGCTTCGGCGGTAACCTGGCGTTAACGCTGGGCACCTTCGGTGGCGTTTATATCGCCGGCGGCATCGTGCCGCGTTTCCTTGAATTCTTTAAAGCATCCGGCTTCCGCGCTGCCTTTGAGGATAAAGGGCGTTTCCGCGATTACGTGCATAACATTCCGGTCTATATGATTACGCACGATCAGCCTGGCCTGCTGGGCGCGGGCGCGCATCTGCGCCAGACGCTGGGCCGCGTGCTGTAACGCTGCGCACCGCAGTCTGCGAAAACAGGCGTCGGTACGGGCCTCATGTAAAAAGCTGATAAAAAGCCTGCTTAAAGCAGGCTTTTTATTCGGGTTTTAGCACTCTCGTTTTCAGCGGGCTTCTGTCCGGCCTCATCACTTTTTTCAGCGTGCTTTGCTTTTATCTGAGCCTCATCACCTTGTTAATATTCACCTGCGGCGAACAGCGTCATAAACGCATCAGCTGGCGAAACGCTTTTACCTTGCTGCGGCTTACCGGCACCTGAAAATCCAGGTCGCGCAGCCGCAAAATATAAGTGTTATTAAACCAGGGCTCGATTTCGCGGATCTTGCTCAGGTTGACGCAGTAAGAACGATGGCAGCGGAAAAACTGGCTTTCCGGCAGCCGATGACAGAACTCAGTAATAGTCATCGACATCACGTACTCTTCCCGGCGTGTATAGACAAACGTCAGCTTCTCATGGGCTTCGACGTAATAGATCTCATTAATGTCGGTCACAATAATCCGCTCATCCTTTATCAGATTCACGGTTTGCGCTATTGGGCGAAGCGTTGCCGCGTCGGGCACGCTCGGCTGATGCTGCTGTTGCCAGTGCGCTTCCAGTTTGTGCAGCATGGCGACAATGCGTGACTCATGGTAAGGCTTCAGAATGTAGTCAAAGGCTTCCAGTTCAAACGCCTGCACCGCATGTTCTTTCCAGGCGGTGATAAATACAATTTGCGGCTTATGGGCGAACTTACTGATGTTTTGCGCCAGTAAAACGCCGTCCAGCGAAGGAATATTAATATCCAGGAAGATCACATCCACTTCGCTGTGCTGCAAAAACTTCAGTACGTCGAGCCCGTCGTCAAAACAGGCGACAATATCGATAGCGCTGTGCTGCTTAATCATCCAGCTCAGCTCCTGCTGCGCCAGAAACTCATCTTCTACAATGATGGCTTTCACTTGCTTCTCCCGCTCAGGCCGTCAGCGACAAGGTTTTTTCCGGCAGTTTTTCACCGTTTTTACTGATAAAGAACGCAATTTCCGTACCCGGATGAAGCTGCTTAATCTGCAATCCGCCGCCGTACAGCAACTTAACGCGATGATGCACGTTCAGCAGGCCGATTTTATTACCGGGCATCTCATTACGCTCAACGCGGGCAATGACCTCATCGCTGATGCCGTTGCCGGTATCGCGCACTGCGATACGCACGCGATCGCCGCAGTCTTCAACCGACAGCGTCACCACGCCTTTACCGCGGCAGGGCTGAATGCCGTGAACGATGGCATTCTCCACCAGCGGCTGGATAAGCAGGCTGGGAAGCGTGCAATTTACCTCTTCGTCGATGTGATAAATCATCGTGAGCTTATCGCCAAAGCGTGCCTGTTCAATGGCGATATAGTCTTTCACCTGATACAGCTCTTTTTTAATGTCGATCGTTTCATCGTCGTTCAGCTCCAGGTTATAGCGTAGATAACGCGACAGATTAATGATCAGCTGGCGCGCCGTATCGGGATTTAAACGAATCGAGGAAGAGATGGCGTTCAGGGCGTTAAACAGAAAGTGAGGGTTGATCTTGCTTTGCAGAGCGCGCAGTTCGGCCTTATTCGCCATCTCGCGCAGCTGCTCGGTGCGCGACACTTCCAGCTGGGTGGAGATAATTTGCGACAGGCCGACCGCCATCTCTTTGAGTGACCAGGTAATTCGGTGAGCGTGGCGATAATAGATTTTCAATGTGCCGGTGACTTCGCCTTTTTCCCAGAGCGGAATCACAATCATCGAATGAATATCGCGCGTGCGGTAGGCTTCATCGTTATTTTTAATAATAATTTTGCCGTAATTAAGCGCCTGGCGGGTGGTCGGACTCAGCCCGTCGTCGCCCTGGCGGTAATGCTGTTCGCCGTAGCCGACGTAGGCCAGAATCTGATGCTTGTTGGTGATGGCTACGGCATCCGCATTAATATCGCTGCAAATAATTTCGCATACCTTGCGCAGGGAATCGCTGTTGACCTGACGAAACAGCGGCAGCGTTTTATTGGCAATATCCAGCGCCAGCTTGGCATGACGCGCGGCTACCGCCTCTTTTTCTCCCTCCACGCTCTGCACCAGCAGCACAATCAGCCCAATGCTCACCGCGCCCAGGATCATGGGAATAGCGATTTCAGAAACGATCTCAATGCCGCGTGCGCGCGGCGTCGCCCACAGCAGGATCAACAGCATCGTCAGGGTTTCGCACAGCATGCCGCCAAGGATCCCCAGTCGCCAGCGATGCTCTTTCGCCACTCTCAGGTTAATCCAGCCGGAGACCACGCCGGCGATAATGCTGGTAATCAGGCAGGGCACCGCCGAAACGCCGTGCATATCGATTAAGAAGCGATGCACACCAGCAATGACGCCGGTCGCAATGCCCACCCAGGGGCCAAATAAAATGCCGCCCGACATCACGGCGATCACGCGCACGTTCAGTAGCGAACCATCGACATTGACCGCCGACCAGGTACTGAACAGGGCGAACAGCGAGAAAATCGCCGTTACCGCCAGCAGCTCCTGACGCGAGTGTTCATCCTTCTGTAACAGCTGGCGAAAGTGGCGCGTGCGCGTCAAAAAGAACAGGCAGATCAGCATCAGGGCGGCGCGGTCAAACACCGCCAGCAGCATATCGAATATGGATTGCACAGGCATCTCGTGGCTTCACACAGGGAACATCATGATAAAAAATGTGGCTTTAGCGCGCCACGATCTTTGCATTTTACGGAAGCAGGCGCGAAAAATTTATTTTTCTGCCCCTGTCGACAACGTTATCTCCGCCAGGCTATGGTCATTCTTCGACCACAACGGTGGTCAGCGTCGCTCGGACGGTCCGGGCGCTTACGTACTCACAGAGGTTGCTATGGCTGATAACAGCTCGTCTCGTCGTTTTTCCCGCATTGAACGTCTTCCTCCTTATGTTTTTAACATTACCGCTGAGCTGAAAATGGCTGCGCGTCGGCGCGGCGAAGATATTATCGATTTCAGCATGGGCAACCCGGACGGCGCCACGCCGCCGCATATTGTGGAAAAGCTCTGTCAGGTGGCACAGCGCGATGATACCCACGGTTACTCCACTTCGCGCGGCATTCCGCGTCTGCGTCGGGCGATTTCGCGCTGGTATGCCGATCGCTACGAGGTGGAGATCGATCCTGAATCGGAAGCCATTGTCACCATCGGTTCGAAAGAGGGGCTGGCACATCTGATGTTGGCGACGCTCGATCATGGCGATACCGTGCTGGTGCCCAATCCCAGCTATCCCATTCATATTTACGGCGCGGTGATCGCTGGCGCCCAGGTGCGTTCAGTGCCGCTGGTGGCTGGCGTTGATTTTTTCAACGAGCTGGAAAGGGCGATTCGGGAGAGCTATCCAAAGCCGAAAATGATGATCCTCGGGTTCCCGTCAAACCCTACCTCGCAATGCGTCGAACTGGACTTCTTTGAGCGCGTTATCGCGCTGGCGAAACAGTACAACGTGCTGGTGGTTCACGATCTGGCCTACGCCGACATTGTTTATGACGGCTGGAAAGCGCCGTCTATTATGCAGGTGCCGGGCGCGCGCGACGTAGCCGTTGAGTTCTTTACGCTATCGAAAAGTTACAATATGGCGGGCTGGCGCATCGGCTTTATGGTCGGCAACAAAGAGCTGGTCGCCGCGCTGGCGCGCATTAAAAGCTATCACGATTACGGCACCTTTACGCCGCTGCAGGTGGCGGCCATCGCCGCGCTGGAAGGCGATCAGCAGTGCGTGCGTGACATCGCCGAGCAGTATAAACGTCGTCGCGACGTGCTGGTAAAAGGGCTGCATGAAGCGGGCTGGATGGTAGAAATGCCGAAAGCCTCAATGTATGTCTGGGCCAAAATCCCCGATCATTATGCCCATCTCGGATCGCTGGAGTTCGCCAAACGACTGTTGCAGGAGGCGAAGGTCTGCGTCTCGCCGGGCATCGGTTTCGGCGACTATGGCGATACGCATGTGCGCTTTGCGCTGATTGAAAACCGCGATCGTATCCGGCAGGCGGTGCGCGGGATTAAAGCGATGTTTCGTGCCGACGGCGTTCTGTCGGGCAGCGTGAAAAACAGCGGGTTGGTTGAAACGGAAAACGACGCTTCCGCGTCATAAGAAGCAATCAGGCGACGCATAGCGTCGCCTCTGTTGCCGCACTTTTACAGCATCAGCACGAAGGTGCCAACCCAGACTAACAGGAAGAAAGAGATTCCCATCAACGCATATTTCACCTGAAAACTCCCCTGACGATTATGTCGGTGGCGATCCCAAACCTGCATAACCTGAACAGAATAAGAACAAGGCGCGCTTTCTTTGGTACGACGCCGTTGTTTCCAGATAGCTCTGAATCGCTCAGAACAGGATCGCGCGCTAATTTACGCGCATTCGCGGCCAAAATAAATAGGCATGATCCGAGCTGCAGCCCGCCTCTGACACCCTTATTTCACCTGAATTTCCGGTATGACCGACATGCCGACCCGCAAATGCGCCAGGTTGGGTTGATGATCGTCCAGCGTAATTTTTACCGGCAGGCGCTGCACCACCTTGGTAAAGTTGCCGGTGGCGTTATCGGCGGCAATGGCGGAGAAGGTCGCGCCGGTCGCGGGGGCGATACTCTCTACCCGGCCGTGGAAATGCTGGCCGGGCAGAGCGTCCACGGTGATCTCCACCGCCTGGCCTGGCCGCACGTTAGCCAGCTGGGTTTCCAGATAGTTGGCGATGATATAGCTCTTTTCCAGTGGCACCAGCGCCAGCAGGCGGCTGCCGGCGGAAACCCAGGCGCCCTGACGCAGGCTGCGCTGGCCGACCATGCCGCTTACCGGCGCAACAATCCGCGTATAAGACAGATTAAGCTGCGCCTGATCGACCGAGGCTTTTGCCGAGGCTATCTCCGCTTCCGCCTGCTTCTGGCTGGCCAGCAAAATGCCCAACTCTTTTTCCGCCGCCAGCACCGCAGCCTGGTTTTGCGCCACCTGCGCCGCAGCGGATCGCATGGTGGAGTTGGCTTTCTGCTGCTCGTCGGCGGTTGCGGTGCCGCTCTGGAGCAGGCGGCGATAGCGATCGGCATTTTGACCGCATAGCTGAGCGTCGCCTGGCTGGCGGTTACCGCCGCTTTATTTTGCGCAATAACGGCCTGCTGCTGCTCGCGCTGCGCGGCAATGCTGGCGAGCTTCGCCTGGCTTAGCTGCAGGCTCGCCTCGGCGCTTTCCAGCGCCACGCGATAATCGCGATCGTCCAGCGTCGCCAGCAAATCGCCCGCCTTAACCTGTTGGTTATCACGTACCAGAACCTGGCTGATATAGCCAGAAACTTTCGGCGCGACCAACGTATAGTCGGCGGCGACCCAGGCATCGTCGGTTTGATAGTCGGCGCGCGTCATGGCGGACCAGATAAAAAAGGCGATCGCCAGTAGAACAATTAACAGCACTGCCAGCAGGCCAGTACGTTTAGCAGGTGTAAAAGACATCATTAAATTCCCGGTTTCGGCGTAACAGGTTGTTGTAATAAGGTTTGCGGCGGCCAGACGCGTTTTGGCAGCCAGGCGGTAAGCAGGATCAGGAGCAAGGCGAAGGCAATCAGCAATAAATAAGCGTCGCTGAGGCTCAATACCTGCGCCTGATGTTTAACCAGCGTGGAAAAATGCGCGATATTTTCCGTGGAGCTGATGCTGCCGTCGGGCAGTAACGGCGCAAAAGTGCTGGCTTCGCTGGCGGAATCGGCGCGCAGCAGCCAGCTTCGACCGGCAGCGCCGTCCAGCAGAATATGCGAGTGGAACTGCTCGCGGTGACTGATAAACCACTCCACCAGCGTACCGGCCGCCACGCTGGAAAAGCCGCGTACGGTGTTAAACATTGCGGAGGCAAACGGACCTTCCGGTGGTAATACCACAGAAGTAGCGCTCATTAGCACTGACAAAATCATCATCGGCTGACCGAACGCCTGCATAATCTGAATCAGCCAGAAGTTCTGACGCGCCCAGTCGCTGGTGATTTGCGAACCCATCAGGCAGGAGGCGGCCATCAGCAGTGCGCCGCAGGTTAGCATCCAGCGGCAGTCGATCCAGCGGATATTGAGCAGCATGGCGATAAAGGGTGCGATCAGCAGCTGCGGCGCGCCGATAGTCAGCGCCAGCGGCGCAAATTGCGCGGTACGAAAGCCTTCAACCTGAGCGAAATAAGCCGACGGCAGCGCCGAACCGGACAGCGCCACCAGCAGCACGCCCGCCAGCGTTAGCAGGCCATGCGTCAGATTAGGACGCGACAGCATTTGCAGGCGGAACAGCGGCAACGGGTGAAACCATTCATTAATAAAAAAGACTACCAGCAGCGCCAGGCTCGCCAGCAGCATTGCCGCAATCAACGGGGAACTCAGCCAGTCGAGGCGTTCTCCCTGATTGAGTACCAGTATCAGCAAAGCTATACCGCTACAGCCGGTCAGCATGCCGAACAGATCGATCTGGCGAAAGCGCTCAAAGCGCGCCGGATCCTGCGGAATACCCCAACCAATCAGCAACATGGCGACCAGCATCGCCGGGATCACCTGCCAGAAGACAAAGGGCCAGCCGACGCTGTCCGTCCAGAGTGCCGCGAGAGAGGCCGCCATATTGGGGCCGAAAGTGGCGGTTAAGGCATAGGCGCTCAGGCCGTAAAGCTTAAGCGGCGGCGGCAAAAAGCGCAGGGCGACTGTCATCAACAGCGGCGGCAGCGCGCCGCCGAAAATGCCTTGCAGCACGCGTAGCGTCAGAAACAGCGGATAGTGCGTGGCGAAGGGCAGCAGTAACGCGGTAACGCCGAAGCCAAGTGCCACGCCAAGGGCGAAGCGTCGCAACGACAGCGTGACGGCAAACCAGGGCGCGATCATCATGGCGGCGACTTCTGCCGCCTGATACCCCGCAATCAGCCAACTGCCCTGAGCATAATCGATGCCCAGCGCCGCGCGAATATCGGCCAGCGCGATGTCGGTGACGCGATCGTTAAGCCCGGAAGCGAGGGCCGCAATCAGCACGCCGACCAGACCCAGCGCCAGACGCAGGGTAAAAGGGTGGGGAGCCGGTGCAGCGGCAGGCTGACCGTTCATAGCAGGTACTCCATAGTGTTTTTTTATTATGGTGTGATGATGTTGTTGCAATTTAGCGAGCGCGCAATCTTACATGGTGAGTAGATGTATTGCAATGTGGTACAGGGTGGGAAAGCGGCATAAAACGCGCTACAGTATCGCCGCCCTTCATGGAAAGAGAACAGCATGTTCATGTCTGATAAACCGCATCATCGCGATGATGAGAAAACGGGCGGCATCCAGGTGATTGCGCGCGCGGCGAATATCCTTAACGCTTTAGGCGAACATCCGGGCGGTATGAGCCTGGGCGAAATTGCGCAGGCGGTGGCGCTGCCACGCTCAACGGTGCAGCGCATTGTGGCCGCGCTAGACGCCGCCCAGATGGTGCGCAGCCACGGCGCAGGCGGCGTACGGCTGGGACCGGCGCTGCTGCGGTTGATCTCCAGCGTGCATACCGATGTTGTGGAAGTCGCGCGTCCGGCCCTTCAGGCACTGTGTGACGCCACCGGCGAAACCGTTTCGCTGGCCCGCGCCAGCGGCATTCAGCTGGCGATTGTCCATTTTATCGTGGCCGATCGCGAACTGCGCGTGGTGCCGAGAATGGGGTTGAATTTACCGCTCTACAGCACGTCCGGCGGCCGCGCGTTGCTGGCGCTGGAAAGCGATGAAGATGTGCGCACGCTGGTCGGCGAATCCTGGGATCCCATCACCGAAAACACCATTAAAACCCTGCCGGAACTGCTGCGGCAGCTGAAAGAGATCCGTAAAACCGGCGTCTCCTTCGATCGCGGCGAAACACTGGAAGGTATCTCAACCATGGGCGTAGCGCTGGATACGCTGCTGGGACGCTTTGCCGTTTCGCTGCTGGTGCCGGCGGCGCGCTTTCACAGGAATGAAGCGCTCTATCGCCATGAAATACTAAGATGTAAAGAGACGATGACGCGTGAAATTGGTAAACATCTGGCGCATGACTGAGGAATAAAGAAAATGACAACCTTGCTGGTGGCAATAGATAACTCGGATCACTCTCGCAAAGTGGTTTCACTGGCGACAGAACAGGCGCGGGCGCTAAACGCGCAGATTATGGTGCTGTGCTGTATCGATCCCGCTTACGCTACCTGCGGCGAGCCGTTGGATATCACCGCTGGTGAGGATCCGGCTGATTTTGGCGCTGCGCTGGATGAGCAAAACACGGCGGAGCTGGTGATTCGTCATGCGCTGGCGCAGCTGCTGGGTGCCGGCATTGAAGCGCGCGGTCGCGTGGTGGCCGGTGAGTCGGCGGAAACCATTGTGGCGCAGGCCGCCGCGCTGGAGGCAAAAATGATTATTATGGGACGGCGTCATCTTTCCCCCTTTAACCGCCTGCTGAAGGGTTCTGTCAGCGCGGCCGTCATTGAGCGCGCCCATTGTCCGGTGCTGGTCGACGTACGGGCGCAGTAGCGCCCTGAAGCAGGAAAAACGTTTTGAGGCATGATTTTGTTATCAGCGCCGCTCTGTTGGCGGCGTTGCTCTTTGGGCTTATCGTCCTGTATCGCTATAAAAAGCTTTCCGTTACCCAGGCTTCGCTGTTGGCCATTGCGGTAATCGTCATTGTCGGCGGCTGGCTGGGCTATCGCACGGTTATTCTGCCGGAAGCGCGTTTGCAGACGCAGATCGAGACGGCGCAGCAACGGCTGGCTCAGCTGCCTGGCTATCGTATTTTACAACGGCAGGAACCCGCGCTGTGGCGGCAGCTTAATGCGGAACTGGTGGCGCAGATGCGCGCCGGGATCGCGCCTGAACAGGCAACGAGCAATTTGCGCGCCATGCTGGGCGATCTGTTGAATCAGCGCATTGGCCGTGCCGGGGATGAAGCGATTAACCGTTATATCGCGCTATCGCTGGAGCAGATGGAAAGCCTGCGCGCGCAAGATGTCCAGCTCTGCTTTCGCTTTCTGTTTCCGCAGGTTAGCGGCGGCGTTAATCTGAACGTGGTGTTGCCCGCCAGCCTGGTGCAGCGGGATTTACGGGAAATTGAACAACTGTTGCAGGACAGCGCCGGGCCTGAGCAGCAAGTCGATCTGGCCGCCGCGCATCAAAACTTAAATAAAGTGGTACAGCAGCTTTATGCCACATGGGGTAATGATTTGCAGTGGCTTAACGCGCCAGCAGACAGCCATGTGAATCGGCAGAAAATGTGCGATATGACCATTGACCTGTATCGCAGCATCCTCGCACTTCCTCCCAAACAATCGGCTAACGTTTTGCGTATGATGCTTAGCGCTAACGCCGGATGACAGACAAAAAAAAGCCCGCAAACAGCGGGCGTTAACAGTCAAATCATTATTATTTATAGTGATAAACCTGGTGGTTGGTACAGACATCATGGCGTCTGAAATGATAATCGCACCTGACAGGCAACCGCACAAAGCGTTAAATTGAATCGATTCAATTGATAAAAGCGTTAATGGAAACGGCGCTTTAAGGGACATTCTGATTGTGCCTCTGGTGCTGCCTGTTAAGATACCACACCAGCATAAGGAAGAGAAATGAAGAGTAAAATTTACGGCGCTCTGGCGCTGTTTTTATTAGCAGGCTGTACGGCCAGCAAACCAGGAGCGTTTGAACGCGTCGATGAAGATCCGGTTTCACATACGGTTCAATATCGATACCATCCTCAGAAAGTGAATAAAACGGCATTGGAAAATGACGTGGCGAATTATTGTAATGCGCAGGGCTTTGATCTGGTTGATCCATTACCCGTGCAGGACAGTCATATACCCGGATTAAAAACCGCCTGGTATCAATGTAATTTCGCGATAAAAGGTTAATAAAGAAAAGGGCGAGAATATTCTCGCCCAATTTTTCCTACCTTATTTTTTATTATATTGCTGTGTGCAGGCTTTGCCCGCCAGGTACGTTACTGTGACGCGCCCGTTTAGAATTTGATTTAACGCCCGCGGTGATGATGCCAGCCGTGATGATGGCCGCGATCATGATGCCATCCCGGCCCGCCGCGATCGTGAGCTATTATACAACCGCTTAGCATGCTGACAATCGCCAGAACAGAGGCACTTTTTATCATTATTCGCATGGTGAACTCCTTCATCTTCTTAATGCCTTTCACTTTACGGCCTAAAAGTGAAGGAATAAGGGCTCGTTTGTAGAGTTAACCAGGCAATTATTTACAAATGTTTCAATGCAATTAAGAGTAGAGATAAGGACCGCGCAAAAATATAGGAATGAACTGAATGGCGGCGGATATTGGCAGGAATTATCCTAAAGGCAATAACCTGCATATTCTCATTCTCATTTGCCGTCCACATTATTTTGACGTGTATCCAGTCGCTATTATCTTTTCGCAGGAATATCGCTGCTGGTGCGTGGGCTTATGAAACTTTATCCGGCAGCATGGCGAAGAATATATAAAATAAACTGTTTGTATATACAGCTATTCATCAATTTTATTACCATCAATAATAGCCAGCACCCGTGATAATAATCTCAGTCGAAATAGCCTTCTTGCCTGGCTGGATTTATTACCTTTTAGAGAAATCCTCTCTGCGACCCTGACGAGGACGATTGGATCACCATCACGTTTTTACCCACCTCGCATTGAGACGCCAGGTAAAGCTGGTAGAGTGAACGCGCTGAATTGTTACTGCATCCGCAGGCAAAACCTGGTTATCCGGCCTGCGCCGGAGATCGGGTTTTTTTGTTTTTGAGGGAAGCATGAAGATCACCAAGGTGCTGAATAACAACGTAGTGGTCGTTCTGGATGAACATCAGTGCGAACAGGTGGTGATGGGGCGCGGGTTAGGCTTCCAGAAACGCATTGGCGACAGCGTCGATAGCCGTAAAATCGAAAAGGTTTTTGCGCGGCAAAACGATGCGTTAGTTGCCCGCTTAACGGAGTTGCTAAGTCAGATCCCGCCGGAGGTGCTGATTGCCTGCGATCGTATTACCGAGCTGGCGCGTCAGCGGCTCGGAAAGCTGCAGGAAAATCTCTGTATTGCGCTTAGTGATCACTGTCATTTTGCCATCGTACGTCATAACGGCAATATTCCACTCCCCAATGCGCTGTTATGGGAAATCAAACAGCTTTATCCCAAAGAGTTCAGCATCGGGCTGGAGGCGCTGGAGATTATTCACCAGCGGCTTGGCGTGCAGCTGGCGGAGGATGAGGCGGGTTTTATTGCGCTGCATCTGGTTAATGCGCAGCTTCATAGCGAAATGCCGGAGGTGATGCATATAACGCGTGTGATGCAGGAGATCCTGCATATTGTTAAGTATCAGCTGCATCTGGAATATGACCAGCAATCGCTTAGCTATCAGCGCTTTGTCACCCATCTGAAATTCTTTGCGCAACGTATGCTGGGGCGCTGCGTAATAGCAGATGATGACGTGAAGCTTTATCTCTCGGTAAAAGAGAATTATCCCAAAGCCTGGCGTTGCACGGAAAAAATTAACCAGCATTTGCATCAGCAATATCAGACTGATTTAACTAACGAAGAGAAGATGTTTCTGGCTATCCATATTGAGCGGGTACGTAAAGAGAATCATCAGACGCTGGTCAATTAATCACAGTTTACATTGGGATTGTTACTGCTGCGGCAGGCAAAACCTGAAAGCAGGCTTTCTGACGGAGGCTTGCTTTCAGGTTTTTTTTATCAGTTATATGTTGCCGCCAGGCAGCCGTCATAAAAGGATTAGGTATGTCGTATCAACAGCTAGCCAGGGAAATTATCAGTGGGGTAGGCGGAAGCGATAATATTATCAGCGTTGTACATTGCGCTACTCGTCTGCGTTTTAAGTTAAAAGACCTCAACCGCGCCGACAGCGAGCAGCTTAAAGCGCATCCGGGCGTCATTATGGTGGTATCAAGCGGCGGGCAGTTTCAGGTAGTTATTGGCAACCATGTGCATGATGTCTATCAGGCAATATGTCAGCAACATGGGCCGGGTGACCAGACCGCGTCTGCCGCCGACGAAGAGAAACAAGGTAATCTTTTTAATCGGCTGATCGACATTATTTCCGCCATTTTCACCCCTTTTCTTGGCGTGATGGCGGGATCGGGAATATTAAAAGGACTGCTGGCGCTCTGTATAGTCTGCGGCTGGCTGACGACCGGGAGCGGCACCTGGCAGCTTTGGTACGCCGCCAGCGATGCGCTGTTTTACTTTTTCCCGCTGGTGCTGGGCTACACCGCCGGTAAAAAATTTGGCGGCAGTCCATTCCTTACGATGGCTATCGGCGGCGCGCTTACGCATCCGTTAATGATTCAGGCATTTGAGGCAAGCAGTCAGCCCGATGCGGCCATTATCAGCTTTATGGGTATGCCCATTACCTTCCTTAATTACAGCTCCTCGGTTATTCCGATTATTTTTGCCGCCTGGGTCAGCTGCTGGCTGGAAAAACAGTGTGGCAAAGTGCTGCCGGCGGCGATCAAAAATTTCTTCACGCCGCTGATCTGTTTGATGGTCACCGTACCGTTAACCTTTCTGTTAATTGGCCCGGCGGCGACCTGGCTCAGCCAGCTGCTGGCTTATGGCTACCAGGGCATTTATGTTTTTGCGCCCTGGCTGGCCGGTCTGGTAATTGGCGGCATCTGGCAGGTATGCGTCATGTTTGGCCTGCACTGGGGACTGGTGCCGTTAATGATGAATAATCTGGCGGTGCTGGGCCATGATTCGCTGGTACCGCTGATTGTGCCTGCGGTAATGGGACAGGTCGGTGCCAGCCTCGGCGTTATGTTACGCACCCGCGATCCGCAGCTGAAAATGCTGGCGGGATCGGGCGCCACCGCGGGTGTTTTTGGTATTACTGAGCCAGCGGTTTATGGCGTTACGCTGCCGAATCGTCGTCCCTTTATTTTTGGCTGTCTCGGCGGCGCATTGGGCGGCTGTGTCGCCGGATTCAGCGGCGCCAGCACATACTCTTTCGGGCTGGCCAGCATTTTCAGCCTGGCGCAGTTTATTCCCTCATCAGGTATTGATGCCAGCGTTTGGGACGCGGCGTTGGGCGCGTTACTGGCGCTGCTGATTGGCTGCATCTTAACGCTTATCGCCGGGTTGCCCATTTCCGCCGGTCAAAAGGCGGCGGTTGCCGTGCCGTCAGCGCAGTCTGTAAAAGACGCTTCCGCGCCCGCCAGTAAGGATTCCGCTACCGCTGACGGTTCTGCTGCTATCTCTTCCTCTTCGACAATCGCCAACGCCGCTCAGGCCGCAGCCTGGACAGCTGACCGCGCGGTGCAGCCTGACGAAATGCTGCTGGCGCCGATAAGCGGCAAGGTCGTGGCGCTGGAGCAGGTGGCCGATGCGACCTTTGCCAGCGGTTTACTGGGCGCTGGCGCGGCGATTGTACCGCAGGATAACTACGTGCTGGCCCCTTTTCATGGCAAGGTCGCTTCGCTGTTTTCTACCCGGCACGCGATCGGCCTGCTGAGCCACAGCGGCGTAGAGGTGCTGATTCATGTGGGTATCGATACCGTCAAACTTAACGGCCAGCACTTTACCGCTTACGTTAAGCCGGGCGACGTCATCAAGCCGGGCGATCTGTTGTTGAAATTCGATCGTCAGGCGATCCAGAACGCCGGTTTCGATCTCACCACGCCGGTCATCATCAGCAACAGCGATGATTACGCAGGCATTGTTAGCCTGGCCTGCGACGAGACGATTCATTCAGGTGCGCCTTTTCTTGGCGTGCAACATCATACAAAGGAGTCAGTATGAAACGTTTTCCAGATAATTTTTTATGGGGCGGCGCCATTGCCGCGAATCAGGTTGAAGGCGCATGGCAGCAGGATGGGAAAGGTCTGTCGACCTCCGACGTTCAGCCACAGGGCATCTTCGGGCCGGTGGTTGAGCGCAAATCGGGCGACAGATCGCTGAAAGATATCGCCATCGATTTTTATCATCGCTATCCGCAGGATATTGCCCTGTTTGCCGAAATGGGTTTCCGTTGCCTGCGCATCTCTATCGCCTGGACGCGTATCTTCCCGCAGGGAGACGAAACCCAGCCGAACGAGGCGGGGCTGGCCTATTATGACCGGCTGTTTGACGAGCTGGCACAGCACGGTATTCAGCCAATGGTCACCTTATCCCACTACGAAATGCCGCTGGGACTGGTGCAAAACTATGGCGGCTGGGGCAATCGCCAACTGATTGAATTTTTCCAGCGCTATGCCCGCACCGTTTTTCAGCGTTACCAGCATAAAGTGAAGCTGTGGCTCACCTTTAATGAGATCAATATGTCGCTGCATGCGCCTTTTACCGGCGTCGGCCTGCCTGCCGACAGCAGTAAAGGCGCGATTTATCAGGCGATTCATCATCAGCTGGTTGCCAGCGCGCTGGCGGTTAAAGCCTGTCACGACATTATCCCGGATGCGCAAATTGGCAATATGCTGCTGGGCGGCCTGATGTATCCGCTGACCTGCAAGCCGGAAGATGTGTTCGAAACGCTGCAACAAAACCGCAGCTGGCAGTTTTTTGGCGATGTCCAGTGCCGTGGCGCCTGGCCGGGCTACATGCTGCGTTATCTACGCGAGCAGGGCATTGAACTGAACATTACCGAAGACGATCGTATCGCGTTGCGTGAAACCGTCGATTTTATCTCTTTTAGTTATTACATGACCGGCTGCGTCACTACCGATGAGGCGCTGAACCAACAAGCGCGCGGCAATATTCTGAGTATGGTGCCCAATCCGCATCTGCCCAGCTCCGAATGGGGTTGGCAGATCGATCCCATTGGTTTGCGTACTTTGCTGAATATGCTGTGGGATCGCTATCAAAAGCCGCTGTTTATTGTGGAAAACGGCCTGGGCGCCAAAGATCGGCCACAGCCTGACGGTACCATTGAAGATGATTATCGCATCAGTTATCTGAACGATCATCTGGTGCAGGTCGCCGAAGCGCTACAGGATGGCGTTGAGGTGATGGGCTATACCAGCTGGGGCCCGATCGATCTGATTAGCGCCTCGAAGGCAGAAATATCCAAGCGTTACGGCTTTATTTATGTCGATCGCGACGACAACGGAGAAGGCAGCCTGACACGCAGCCGCAAAAAAAGCTTTTACTGGTATCAGCAGGTTATCGCCACTCAGGGTGCCAGTCTGAAAGGCTGATTAATTTGCCGGTCGGGTAAAACGCAGGACGCCAATTTCCGCTACAGTTTATGCACGCAAACGGTAGTGAAAAGGAGCCGTAATGAACTGGCAGGTAGAACGCGTTTTACCCATTGAGGCCGAGCTGGGCGAATGTCCGCTGTGGTCAACAACAGAGCAGGCGTTGTGGTTTGTGGATATTTTGGCCCCCGCCATTCACCGCTTCGATCCCGTAAGCGGCGAACACAAGGTTTTTCCACAGCAGGAAGAGGTAGGCTGTATCGGTTTACGTCGCGAAGGCGGGCTGGTGGCGGCGATGCGCAGCGGCGTCTGGTTTCTTGACGAGCAGGGCAGGCCGCAGCGCAAGGTGGCGGACAATCCCGGCGACGCCGATAAAAGCCGCTTTAACGATGGGCGCGTCGATCCTTTTGGCCGCTTCTGGTGCGGCAGCCTGTGGGAGCCGCAGGATCGCAACGGTGGCAAACTCTGCCGTCTCGATAACGATCTCCAGCTGCACGTCATTAATGATGATGTTCAGATTTCCAATGGCCTGGCGTTTTCTCCTGACCGGCGCTGGATGTATCACAGCGACACGCCAAAGCATACGATCTGGCGCTATCCGCTCGATCCGGTGACGGGCGAGCATGGCCAGCGTGAAATTTTCTGTCATTTCAAAAATGGACTACAGCCGGATGGTGCGGCGGTAGATGCGGAAGGCTTCTACTGGTCGGCGCTTTTTGACGGCGGGCGTATCGTACGTATCAATCCCAATACAGCGGCAATTGTTGATGAAATTCCGCTGCCGGTTCGCTGGCCAACCATGGTGGCTTTTGGCGGCGCGGATTTGAAAACGCTTTATATCACCTCCTCGCGCGAAAACCGCACTGCAGAAGAGCTGGCGCAATATCCGTGGTCTGGCAGCCTGCTTGCCGTACGGATGCCGGTGGCCGGTCAACCAGAGCCGCTGTTTGGCTAAATAAAATCGGGCGGGTATTAACCCGCCCGGAAACGTTGTTTTTCTTAGCCCGGACATTGCTCCGACAAGAGATTAACCGCGTTGTAAAGCCGGTTGCATATCCTGAGCTTTATGCGGCATGCGAATAATAATCGACATTATCAGCGAAATAACCAGCAGCGTCATAATCAGGCTGAAGGTGACGGTAAAGCCGCCGAACAGTGAAGCGATAAGCGAACCCAGCACGCTGCCGATCCCAAAGCCGAGATAAATCAGACCGTAGTTTTTAGTCAGGTTATTCAGGCCGAAGAAGTCGCTGACCAGCGAAGGATACACGGTGATGGTGCCGCCAAAGCTAAAGGCGATACAGGCGACGGAAATAAAGAACGTGGTTTCATTCATGCGGGTAAACAGCAGGATGCTCATGCCCACGATAGAGACGATCTGCGCCAGCGTAATCACGCGGATGCGCGCTATTTTGTCTGATAAGACGCCAAGCACCAGACGACCGCTCAGGTTGGCAATCGCGATAATGGTAACCGCAGAGGCGGCAGTTTGCGCGCTAAGATGAACCATGCCTTCGCCAATATCTTTCGCCACGCCAATCACATACAAACCGCTCATGCAGGCCGTTAAAAACATCAGCGTCAGCATCCAGTATTGCGGCATGCGTACGGATTGCGCCAGGCTGAAATCGCGCACGGCCGGTGCGTCTTTTGCCTGAGAAACTTCCTGTTTCGGTGCATCTTTCATCATCAGCGCGGCTGGAATAATCAGCGCCATCGCCAGCCCGCCCCAGATAATAAAGGTGTTTTCGAGGCTGAAATGGGCCAACAGGCCGCTACAGATAAACTTAAAGCCGAGGCTGCCCAGGCCATACGCGCCAATCGCACAGGCTGAGATCACGCCTTTACGTTCCGGGAACCATTTTACGCAGTTTGACAGGGTCATCAGATAACCTGCGCCATCGGCGAGACCAACCAGCACCCCGGCGCTGAGCCACAGCATCATCAGTGAATTTGCCTGCGCCGTAAGATATAAGCCCAGCGCCATCAGCAGTCCGGCGCCGATGGCGACGTTACGCACGCCAAAACGCTCCTGCAGCTTTCCTGCAACTGACGAGGAAACCGCCAGTCCCAGGCTAAGTAAGCCAAACGAGAATGCCACCTGGCTGACCGGCGCATCCAGCTTTTGCGCCAGTTGCCCATTGAACAGGCTCCAGGTATACACCGAGCCCAGCGCAAACTGCATAATGATGGTGCCTGCCAGCGTTAACCAGCGAACGGAATTTGGAACGGTTGAGAGGTTAGTTCTGCTCATTATCTTCTCCCCCAGGGGAATGCCTGAATTAGCCTCAGAATAGAGCGGTTGCGTTATTCAATGGACTAAAAGGGAATGAGTGACTGACAGAACGGAATGAAATGCATTTTTTCCGGCATGAATGGCATTGCAGAGCAGCGAAGAGGCCTGATAAGCGCTGGCCGGAAAGGTTAAAACAGTAGCTTTAGGGTTAATACCTTGTCAAGAGCCTGATAAGCAACGGCAATAATTCTGACACCGATGTTTCTCGCGGTATTTTAATGTTGACGTCGGTAAAGGGCGACATTCAGCCGGTCAAGATAGAACTGACGCAGCGCATTTTCAAGCGGCTGACGGTGTGCAACAGGCCTGGTAGCCAGCCAGCCGTCAACGAAAGGCCGACAAATCAGAAAGGCCTGATTAACCACCTCTGCAGGCGCGGCATTCGTTCCCATCTGCGGCAAAATATGATTATTCAGGCAGTCAGTCATCGGATTGGACTGTGTCAGCGGATCGGCATGAAGCGTGGGAATCATGCCTGACAACAGAAGAAACAGTACGGCGTTATAACGCATAGAAACCTTCCTGAGTTTATTTTTTCTCCGCTTTGCCGCGATAAATCGCAAGCAAACTTCAGAAAACGTTGCAACATATTTCACTGGCGAGATAATTTCCGCAAGAAATTATTATTTGTGCCAGACTTAGTTTTTACATAAGAGGAGGAAATATGAAAGACCGAGCATATGAATCCATTACCAAAGAGGATGAAGTTTGTTTGCTTATCGGTCGCGCTGTTGTTGAACTGAGTGACACCAGTCAGCCGGTTAATAAATCCACGCTTTCGCTGAAACTGCTCTCTATGGCAGATCGTGAAAATGACGACGACCGAGTATTGCTTTACTGGCTTGCAAGGAAAGCGATAAATCAGCCGCATCAGGTGGTTGATCTCAACGCGTTTCGTCAGGCGCGTTAACGCCATATTGGTGGGCAGGGAAGCCTGCTATAAGTCCATCAAAGGTTACCTGTTACCTGCCACGCTAAAGTTTATGTAATTGTCCTGTCTCAGCTTCAATCAGTCTGTAATTCAAAAATAATAAACCGCTTTATTTTAAAATTGAATAAAAAGATGAATGTTTAATCCTTGCTTACTTACTGGATTAACTCTTCCATCCCCCTGGTGCCTGAAAAACTGAACAAATAATTAGCTGCGCTGTTTTTACTCAGAAATTAAATAGGGAGGTTATATTTATCTGAATAATTATATTTGTTGTTATTTTTATTATTCGTCGTTGATACTTTTAATAAAAAATTTCCTGACTTAATATTTATCTAAAGGGAAACATTGATTTAAATTAAGTTTATATCAGAGTGGGCTGCTTTTCTTGTTATTTTAGTTAATTTTAGCACAAGTCACTTCTTTATTTGTTGAAAATAGCTTTCTTATTGGGAAAATAGCGGTTTGGTAACCATCTGCACTGTTAATTTTTAGAAGAAAATTCTTATTTTCTGCAAAATTTCAGATCTTTGAACTGACTTGTTGATCTGTTTTTATTATTTGTTCTACTATGCGGCTGCAAAATCAACGCATCACTTCTCACCAATCCTTCACAAAAAGAGATAATTATGGGCGATTCCTTTCAAAATGAGGTGCCGAAAGCACGTGTAAATATTCGGCTGGATCTGCATACCGGCTCGGCACAAAAAAAAGTAGAGTTACCTTTGAAGTTATTGACAGTTGGGGATTTTAGTCACGGGAAAGAAACCCTGCCAGTTTCGGAAAGAAATAAAATAAACGTCAATAAAAATAACTTTAATAGCGTTCTCGCAGAATTAAATCCAGAAGTTAACCTCTCCGTCAAAAATACGCTTTCTGAAGATGGGTCAGAAGAGAGCGTAAAGCTGAGCTTTACCCATATGAAAGATTTCGAGCCGGAGCAGGTTGCGCGCCAGATGCCGCAGCTACGCGCCATGCTGGCGATGCGCAATCTATTACGCGATCTTAAATCTAATCTTCTGGATAATGTCACTTTCCGCAAAGAGCTGGAAAAAATAATTAAAGATCCCGCACTGACTCAGGAATTACGTGACGAATTAAGTGCCCTTGCCCCGGAATAAACGCAAAGGCGCCTGTTAATGGACTAATAGAGAGAATGCTGATGCCAGTCAATAGCGAAACAAATGCTGCGCAGGGACAAACCACTCTACTGGAAGGCAATGCGCCTGAAGGGGTTTATGCCTCCCTGTTTGAAAAAATCAATCTCAAGCCGGTGTCCGAGATGAGTGCGCTGGACATCTGGCAGGACGCACAGGCGATGTCGGATGCGACCGCGGATGAACGTTTAACGGCGGGGATGCAGGTATTCCTGGAGTGCCTGACAAAATCGGGCTCAAAAGTTGAGAAACTCGACAAAAACCTGATTGACCACCATATCGCGGAACTGGATTACCAGATTAGCCGTCAGCTGGATGCAGTAATGCATAGCGAAGAGTTCCAGGCGGTGGAGAGCTTGTGGCGCGGCGTGAAATCCCTGGTCGACAAAACCGATTTCCGTCAGAACGTGAAGGTGGAGCTGCTGGATATGTCAAAAGAAGACCTGCGTCAGGACTTCGAAGACAGTCCGGAAATCATTCAGAGTGGACTGTATAAACATACATATATCGATGAATATGACACGCCGGGTGGAGAGCCGATCGCTGCGCTGATTTCCGCTTACGAATTTGATGCGTCTGCGCAGGATGTCGCGCTCCTGCGCAACATTTCAAAAGTGTCTGCCGCAGCGCATATGCCGTTTATCGGCTCTGCCGGCCCGAAATTCTTCCTCAAGGACTCAATGGAAAAAGTAGCAGCCATCAAGGATATCGGTAACTACTTTGACCGCGCGGAGTACATCAAGTGGAAATCCTTCCGCGAGACGGACGATGCCCGCTATATCGGTCTGGTGATGCCGCGCGTGTTGGGTCGCCTGCCGTATGGCCCGGATACCGTGCCCGTACGCAGCTTCAACTACGTGGAAGAAGTAAAAGGCCCGGATCACAACAAATACCTGTGGACCAATGCCTCCTTTGCGTTTGCCGCCAACATGGTGCGCAGCTTTATCAATAACGGCTGGTGTGTACAAATTCGTGGCCCGCAGGCTGGTGGCGCCGTTCAGGATCTGCCTATCCATCTGTATGACCTTGGTACGGGTAACCAGGTAAAAATCCCGAGCGAGGTGATGATCCCGGAAACCCGCGAGTTTGAGTTCGCTAACCTGGGCTTTATTCCGCTGTCGTACTACAAAAACCGCGACTACGCCTGCTTCTTCTCGGCCAACTCGACCCAGAAACCGGCCCTCTATGACACCGCCGATGCGACCGCTAACAGCCGTATCAACGCTCGTCTGCCCTATATCTTCCTGCTTTCGCGTATTGCCCACTACCTGAAGCTGATTCAGCGCGAAAACATCGGCACCACCAAGGACCGTCGTCTGCTGGAGCTGGAGCTGAACACTTGGGTGCGCGGACTGGTGACGGAAATGACCGATCCAGGCGATGAACTTCAAGCCTCTCATCCGCTGCGCGATGCGAAAGTTGTGGTGGAAGATATCGAGGATAATCCGGGCTTCTTCCGCGTGAAGCTGTACGCCGTGCCGCACTTCCAGGTGGAAGGGATGGACGTCAGCCAGTTGTACCGGGCGGAGCAACTGCTTACCGCTCTGGCGGGAGTGTTGCAGCGTCTGGAGCTTAAGCATCTGAGCCAGCTCGATACGTTGCGTACCCTGATGCACAACAGTGCTGTCCGGCTGGAAAACAGCGATGGCATAACCAGCACCGGGTCGAACATTCAGCCAGGTATTGTGTTGCCTGCCACCGTGATGAATGATGCGGCAGCATCCACAAGAGACTTTGCTGGTGGACCGGATGAAGATACGCCAGAGAGTGCAGTGAAGTGGGTTTACGTTGCGCAACCGGAACCGCAGTCGAATGTGGAAGTGCTGTCGACAATGCCTGTTCCGGTTAAAAAGTGGAAATCCTTCGCTGCCGGCATGTGTACCATGCTGGTGATAAGCATAGCCTCTGTGTGGAGCTGGCATTTTCTTCACCGGCCAGACTCGCTGCGGACTCAGCTTGCTGCTTCACTGGCTCCGTTCCCTGCGCCCCTCACGTCTGAACAGCTGGGAATGTTGCGACAGCAAACTCCGTTACCGCAGGACCTTATCGCACAGACACAGCAGCAGCTTGCCCGACTGGATAGGTTGCCGCCTGACTGGAATCTTGCTTACAGCCGAAAACTCACACAACAGGCCCAAGAGCTGTGGCCGGAACAGGCTAAACCTCTGGCAAAAAAGTGGCAACAACGACTTAATGCTGCTGCATTACCAACAGAACAACTGGATGGTTGGCATCAGGGGATGATGAAGCTGAAGCAACTGAGTGACAGGCTGAACGGGCTGGATGAACAGAAGGGGAAATACATGACGGTCAGCGAGCTGAAATCTGTGGTATTTTCCACCATGCAGTCATTTAACAAATCGGTACCGGCTGAAGAGCAAATGCGGGTGTTGTTACAAAATCCTGAGAGAGAACCTTTACCTGCTGCTGCCCGGGCTCAACTGGAGATGCATCTGAAACAATTGACAGCTCGCTATGCTGAAATACAAGAAAATGCTGAATCGCCAGGGGCTTAACAGACACCGCAGAGTCATTTAAGATGGCTTAAAGACAGGTGCCCATGAGCGGTAAGCGTTATCCCGAAGAGTTTAAAACTGAAGCAGTCAAACAGGTTATCGATCGCGGTCATTCTGTTTCCAGCGTTGCAACACGTCTTGATATCACCACCCACAGCCTTTACGCCTGGATAAAGAAGTACGGTCCGGATTCTTCCATTAATAAAGAACAGTCAGATGCTCAGACCGAAATCCACCGTCTTCAGAAAGAGCTGAAGCGGGTTAACGACGAACGGGACGGGACATATTAAAAAAAGCCGCGGCGTACTTCGCAAAACTGTCCGACTGAGGTACGCCTTTATCCGCGACAACACCTGTTGCTGGCCTGTTCGCCTGCTCTGTCGGGTGCGGGATGTTCATCCCAGTGGCTTTTACGCCTGGCTTCAGCAGCCGTATTCTCAGCGCCACCAGGCGGATCTGAGACTGACGGGACAGATCAAACAGTTCTGGCTTGAGTCAGGCAGCGTCTATGGTTATCGCAAGCTCCAGCTGGATCTGCGTGACACTGGGCAACAGTGCGGAGTGAACCGGGTCTGGCGGCTGATGAAGCGTGCCGGAATAAAAGCTCAGGTCGGGTACCGGAGCCCGCGGGCACGTAAAGGTGAAGCCAGCATAGTGGCACCCAACAGGCTCCAGCGACAGTTCAATCCGGATGCTCCGGATGAGCGTTGGGTAACGGATATAACCTACATCAGGACCCACGAAGGGTGGCTGTATCTGGCCGTGGTTTTTGATCTGTTCTCACGCAAAGTTATCGGCTGGTCAATGCAATCCCGGATGACAAAGGATATTGTCCTGAACGCACTGCTGATGGCTGTATGGCGGCGTAATCCGCAAAGAAAGGTGCTGGTTCACTCGGATCAGGGCAGTCAGTACACAAGCCATGAGTGGCAGTCGTTCCTGAAATCACACGGCCTGGAGGGGAGTATGAGCCGTCGCGGTAACTGTCACGATAACGCGATTGCAGAAAGCTTTTTCCAGTTACTGAAACGCGAACGGATAAAGAGAAAGATCTATGGAACGCGGGAAGAAGCCCGCAGTGATGTTTTTGATTACATCGAAATGTTTTATAACAGCAGGCGCCGGCATGGTTTGGGTAATCAGATGCCACCTTCTGAATACGAAAACCAGTATTATCAACGACTCGGAAGTGTCTGGATTATCTGTGGTGATTCAAAAAAACCACCGTGCATATGGTGGTTTATCTCTTTGATTTAACAGCTTAAATTTGGTGGCCCCTGCTGGACTTGAACCAGCGACCAAGCGATTATGAGTCCGAAATTGTTTTTAGTAAAAACAGTAAGTTACTGATTTTTAATTTTATTGGTGTGACATATAGCGACATATAGTGACATATAGTGTCATGCGCTGCTGCCATTTTGCTGCCATTAGAGTCGGTTCAATGGGTTTAGGTTGATCGCTTCAAAAAGGTGATCAGGGGCGAAATGTGAATAGCGCATTGTGACCTTAATATCGGTATGTCCTAAGATGCGTTGAAGCACTAAAATGTTCCCGCCGTTCATCATAAAATGAGAGGCGAAAGTATGACGCAGGACATGTGTAAGCTGACCCGCTGGCGTCTCGATCTGTGCCCGCTTTAACGCGGAACGGAAAGCAGCATAACAAGAGGAAAAAAGCGGCTTTGCTTTCCTGCTAGTTGGCAGTTCTTCTAATAAAGAATCGCTAATCGGAACAGCGCGATTTTTCTTGCCTTTCGTTTTAGTAAAGATCACCTTTCCTGCGCGTATCTGATTTCCTTTCAATGACTCCGCCTCACCCCATCTTGCGCCAGTAGCGAGGCACAGCTTTACTACTGCCAAGAGGTCTTTAGAACGACTTTCTTCACATTCTTTTAACAGCGCCCTTATTTCTTCGTTAGTTAGATAAGCCATTTCTGACTCAGAAATTTTATACTCTCTAACATTATCTAATGGATTAGGAGCGGTCCATTCATCCAGGCGACGCAGTTCATTAAATACAGCTCGAAAATATGCAAGTTCAAGGTTGACGGTTCTGGGAGTCACTGTTTTGACACGGTTTGAACGGGTGATTTTTCCTGACAACCGCTGTTCCCGGTATGCTGAAAATATTCGTGCATTAAATTCTGTGGCAAGGGGATCACCCATAGCTTGGCAGGCAAATTCCATGGCATCTTTCCGCTTTTGACCGTCAGATAAAGTAATTCCATGAGCGTTGTACCAAGTTTCAACTAAATCGAAAAGGCGTCTCTTATCAGTCTTTTCCCCAAGCCAAGGCTTGTTTTGAGATTGGTCTTTAACGTGTTTCTCAAATGACAGCGCTTCGCCTTTTGTGGCGAACTGGCGGCGTATGCGTTTGCCATCCCGTCCGTTAGGAAAACCTGAGCCTGCCACTTACATTAGCTAGTTTGTTAACTGCCATAGTCGTTAAAAATACTCAGTTTTTGAAATGACTTTACCTAAAACGGTAATATCTTCTGGAGCGCATTCAAAAGAAGCTGGGCCGTTCTCAATACGTAAACGCTTACCGGGAAGCCTGTTAACTTTCCTGACGCTCAAAAATCCATCAATTTTAATCAGCCAAACTCCGTCGTTGATTTCCCCACTAAACTCATCAGCCAAATAAAACGAGTTTTCAAACCCCACCATAAATGGATTCGTAGTGTCAGAAGGGACTAAGTGAGCGTCATAGCGGATTTCTTCGCAAGACGTTAAAACCCCATCTGAGATTTGCTTTAATTTCAAACGAAATCCATTGTCGCTGCTATCAGCTATTGTCGGTTCACCTTGGCCTGTTGCAAGCCAGAGCAGCGAAGCACCTGTATCAAGATGGCAAGCTATTAGCCAGTCGTGTGGAAAAGTGTCACGCATCCAGCGGTTTGCCATCGTGCTTTGCGAAATCCCTAGATGAGTGCATAAAGCCTGCCTTGTGCTAAACCCGTATGCCTGGAGGATGCGCATAATTGCTTCTTTCCCTCCACCTTGAGATGAAAAATTGTATGCTGTGATCTCTTCTGTGGTGTTTTTATCGTTTGACATGTTTTAATTGAGATCCTATCATCGCGTTTGTGATGTATGCCATATAGTGACATATAGTGACATATAGAGACATCGTTTAACCCAAAAGGGGATATTGCATCATGAAACATGATTTTTCAATGCGACCAAATCTCAACTTTGTGATTTCAGAGCCTTTCATCTCATTAGATGAATACTGCCGCCGCACCGGTATCTGTAAACGTACCGCACGTAAGATGTGCAATGAAAACCGCTTACCTATCAGGAAGAAAGAAGGTGCTAACGGTCTTATTGAAGTGAACATGCTGGCACTGATTGTTGAGGCTGCCGGCAGTTACCAAATCACAATGCAGTCGTAATGGACCCATATTGGGATATAGAAAGGGAAAGTTCATGTTTGATTTCCGTGTTTCCACACATAGCCATTTTGATGAAGCCTGCCGGGCATTTGCGGCAAAGCACAATATCATCCAGCTGGCTAAGAAAGCGGGTCTGAATCCGCAGACCATCAGCAACAAGCTGAACCCGGAACAGGTGCATCAGCTTACGGTTCGGGAAATGCTGATCCTTACCGACCTGACCGAAGATGCAACGCTGGTTGATGGGATGCTGGCACAGCTGCAGTGCCTGCCATGTGTGCCGGTTAATGAAGTGGCGCAGGAAAAATTATCTTCTTACGTCCTCAAAGCCACTGCAGAAGTAGGGCAGCTGGCCGCCGCTGCAGTTGTTCAGGACAAAATCACAACGTCCTGCCGCCGTGGCTTAATTCAGAACGTAAACAGCGGTATTCGCTGTCTGACGCTGGCCGCAATGGCCGTACAGACGCGCATTCATTCAAACCCGACGCTTGCCAGCACCGTGGACGCTATCAGCGGTCTTGGCGCCTCGATCGGTATCAGCTGAGGTAAGCATGGCATTTTCAGTGGCCCCTCTGCTGAAGCAGCAAAGCCCGTCACCCTCTTACGGTCATGGCTGGATAATGGGGCAGGACGGCAGGCGCTGGCACCCGTCAAATAACCAGGCGGAACTGCTGGCAGGTTTAACCGGAAACGGGAGAAAGAAAAAATGGCAATTGAAGGTGAAGACATTGCTGTTCAGTTAAGTGCCGGTCAGCGTGTTAACGGCCTGAATCACATTGCGGCTATCCGCACGAAATTGTGGGGTGATAACTGCGGTAATGAGCTGAAGCGTTTTATGGCTGATATGCGCGACAAGCGCGATACGCAGTACGAGCAGAACAAAAGGGCATTAGGCGCAATTTTCTTTCTGGCAAATATCCGGTCAGAACGTCATGACGTTGAATTTGATGAACTGACGAGTGATGAAAAATACGCGCTGATAAGTGCAATGAATCATATTCGTGCAGTCGTGAGTTTATTTCCCAAAAAACTGACGTTACCTAATTAATTAACCCAACGAAATTAAATGGCGTAAACCCGCCGGGCATTCTTTTGCCCAAATTCTGGAGAAAGAAATATGCGAAATATTGAAACCCGTAGTTTTGAAGCTGATACAGACGCAATGGTGGCACTGCTCAATAAGGCACGCAACGAGGAACGCAAAGAGCGTGCGCTGCGCGTTTCTGAGCGTCTTGTTGCGCTTGCCCTTCATATTCATCAGAAGGAGCTGAACGGCATTGAAGCGGCAGAGCTTATCCGCCAGGAAGCTGCACGTTATGAAAGCGAATCACAGGAGCTGCACTGATGAGCGACTCAATGGACCGCGTACAGGAACGTGTGCAGGAAGAACTGGCGCGCCATCTTTATAAGGCGACCAGTCGCCCCGTTCACGTCAGCAAATTTTTTTGCGAAGAATGTGATGCCGCGATCCCGGAAGCGCGCCGCCGCGCAATTCAGGGCGTGCAGTGTTGTGTCACCTGCCAGGAAATCGCAGAGCTGAAAAATCGCCACTACCGGGGCGGCCTCTGATGCAGAAAGAATACGCTTACCCGTGGAACGCTCCACGGGAAGCGGTTAACCCGCGCTTGAAAACAACTGAGCCGGTACCGGCATCAGCGCTTTCAACCCTTATCACTCTTTACGCTGCTGACGGGAAGCACGAACAGCTGCGCCGCGAAGCACAGAGTGATGAGGCATGGAATCGCTTTTTTTATAACGAGTCCCGCGATCCCGTCTTACGTGAAATGGCGCAGGATAATCTGGTCAGCCGCGCCAGAATGGCCCACGAACAGCAGCGCTTCAATCCCGATCTGGTTATTCTGGCTGACGTAAACGCCGAACCTGCCCACATCAGCAAACCGCTGATGGAGCGCATTAACTATTTCCAGCGCCTGGACAAGCCCAAAGCCTATTCCCGTTATCTGAATGAAACCATCAGGCCATGCCTGGAAAGGTTGTCCCGCGTGCGTGACAGTCAGGTGTCTGCGTCGTTCCGGTTTATGGCAAGCCATGACGGTCTGGAAGGGCTGCTGGTGCTGCCTGAAATGAATCAGCATCAGGTCAAGCGCCTGTCCACGCTGGTTGCGGCACACATGAGCATGTGTCTGGATGCGGCCAGTAGCGATCTGTTTGTTGCCGATGAGGTTAAACCGGAACAGATTCGCCAGGCATGGGAAAGGGTGGCCGCTGAAGCCATGCGGCTGGACGTCATCCCGCCCGCCTGGGACCAGCTGCGCCGTAAAAAGCGCCGCCGTAAGCCCGTTCCTTATGACCTTATTCCGCCGTCGCTGGCCCGTATGCTGTGCGCGGACTGGTGGTATCGCAAGCTGTGGCAAATGCGCTGCGAGTGGCGGGAGGAACAGCTGCGCGCCGTATGCCTGGTCAACAAAAAAGCCTCCCCGTATGTCAGCTATGAAGCCGTGATCCACAAACGCGAGCAGCGCCGGAAATCGCTTGAGTTCTTCCGCTCGCATGAACTGGTTAATGAAAGCGGCGACACGCTGGATATGGAAGACGTGGTGAACGCCAGCAACAGTAACCCCGCACACCGCCGTAATGAAATGATGGCCTGCGTTAAGGGGCTGGAGCTTATCGCGGAAATGCGCGGCGACTGCGCCGTGTTCTATACCATCACCTGCCCGTCACGCTTCCACGCCACCCTGAGCAACGGCAGACCTAATCCGAAGTGGACCAGTGAAACGGTCCGCCAGAGCAGTGATTATCTGGTTGATACGTTTGCCGCGTTCCGCAAGGCCATGCATAAGGCCGGTCTGCGCTGGTATGGCGTCCGCGTTGCTGAACCGCACCATGACGGCACCGTACACTGGCATTTGCTGTGCTTTATGCGCAAGAAAGAACGCCGCTCAATTACGGCGCTGCTGCGTAAGTTCGCCATTCGAGAAGATCGTGCGGAGCTGGGAAACAATACCGGACCGCGCTTTAAGTCTGAACTGATTAACCCCAAAAAAGGCAGCCCGACCAGCTACATTGCCAAATACATCAGCAAGAACATCGACGGGCGCGGACTGGCTGGCGAAATCAGCAAAGAAACCGGTAAATCACTGCGTGACAATGCGGAAAACGTAAACGCATGGGCATCGCTGCACCGCGTGCAGCAGTTCCGTTTCTTTGGTATTCCGGGGCGTCAGGCTTACCGGGAGCTGCGCCTGCTGGCAAGTCAGAGCAACCGCATGGCCGGTGATAAAAAGCCGGGCGCGCCGGTGCTTGAAAACGCCAGTCTGGACGCGGTGCTGGCCGCTGCTGATGTGGGTTGCTTCGCCACCTACATTATGAAACAGGGCGGCGTGCTGGTTCCCCGCAAGCATCACCTCATCCGAACGGCTTATGAGCTTAATGAAGAACCGAGCGCCTACGGCGATCACGGCATTCGCATTTATGGTATCTGGTCACCACTTATTGAGGGCAAAATTTGCACGCACGCGGTTAAGTGGAAAATGGTTCGTAAGGCCGTTGACCTTCAGGAGGCTTCAGCCGACCAGGGCGCTAGCGCCCCTTGGACTCGTGGCAATAACTGTCCCCCTGTAGAAAATTTAAACATTACAGGGGGCGATCTGCCCGGTAAAGAAGGGCCGGAACCGTGCCCGGACTTCCTGACCATGAGCAAGAAAGAACTGCGTGAACTGCGGGCAAGGATGCAGCAGGTGAAACCGAAGCGGAGAAAAGGCTACAAACAGGAAATTACTGACAGTCAGCGGCTGCAACTGGAAGCAGAGCTGAAAATCAGGGGATTTGACGGGAGTGAAAAAGAAATCGACCTGCTGTTACGTGGCGGCAGCATACCGTCCGGCGCAGGACTGCGGATTTTTTACCGCAACCAGCGTCTGCAGGAGGATGATAAGTGGCGGCAATGGTCTTAGCTGGCCTGGTTATAACCCACTAATCCTTATGAGATTTAAAATCAGGGAATTGTAAGATTTATCCCATAGTGAGATAAAAAATCATTTTAAAATCCGCCAGAAAAACTATACTGTATTTATGTACAGTGGTTGAGTGGAGGGGGAAAAGTGCAGGATTTACTTGAAGAATCGGTTCAATTGCAACGTATTGATTTAGTTGCCCGACTTATTAATGCGGCTGACTGCAACAGGAGTGATAAAGAGCTGGCTGTGGCATGGATTGCAGAGCTGACAACGTGTCTGCTGACAAGACTTGATGAATACGATCGGATAACAGAACGCAGCCAGCATTAACAGGGAGAACCAGCTATGCAAGTTGAAATCATGATTGATAAAGAGCAAAAAATCAGCCAGGCAACATTGGACGCGCTGGAAGCTGAATTGCTTAAAAATTTGCACCCCCACTATCCCGCAATGGCTGTTCGTATCCGAAGGTGCAGTGCAACCAGCGTGCAGCTGAACGGCCTGAGACAGGATGAAGATAAAAAGAACATAATGAATATTCTTCAGGCCGTCTGGGAAGATGACAGCTGGCTGCATTAAGTGAACGCCGACCGCGTTAAAACTTGCTTTTTGCGCGGACGGGGTTGAACAACGAGCAGAGCGAGGCGTTAGTGCATGACTATGCCGCATGAAAACGCATGATCCGCAGAGGATCGCAAATGCCTGGGCCCGCCAGTAATGGCGGGCCTTTGCGTATCTCATGCACCTGCATGAAAACCACTACATAAAGCGGGCAGGCGTGGCGGGGGTACGAGCGCGCGCTGGCGGGTTGAGTTATGCCCGTTAAGCTGCCTGTGCAGGCCGCTGCCATGTTGTTTTTTTTGGTGCTGAGGCGTGCGGCAAAAAAGAAAGCGCCTCGCAGAATGCTGCTGATGCGCTTCAATGAGGCCTGCTAATGTGCAGGAATTGCGTACGAACTTATCTATGGCTTAATAAAAAAATATTGAGTTCGTACCAGGATTGGCTATAGATTTTATGTCTGTCACAAGTTGCATTGATAGGTAGTCAGGCTTGAAAAGGTTCTGCTAAAGTCCCATTAAAGATTTATAGTCTTTGTCCGAAAATGACATTAAAGTAACTCACCTTTTATGCCGTTATTAAGGATAGAGAATTGAACTTAGAGCAGATTGCCAGTCTAAGCATCAGTAATCTTCAGATGCTGTTGGACAACATGAAGATGCCGCTAGCCGTCGGCCCTATCAACGACGAAGACTATGCAATCTTAACTTCCGGTTATGCCCAGCTTGAGTGGGATCATGGCTTTTCACGTTATGGGAACCGGGATGATAAGTTTGAGTTTTGTCTGAAACTTTTGGCAGGTCCGTTAAAGCATATTCCATCTGGCGCGGCTTTGTGTACCTTTGATGAGGAAAGCGGCGTCATAGAGATCCACTTTGTGGAATCCTTTGTGAAGGATGATGATGTTGCTCATCCCCTCTACGGGAACATGTTCATGATAACACTCTGGGGCGTATACCTGTTCGGTTCTGCCGTCGGTTGTAGCGAGATCCACATCCCCGAGGCGTTGAATCATAAAGTGGCGTGCCACTACAAAAAATTTGGTTTCGAAGGTGACATAAATCTGCTTTCGGCACCATTTGCTACAATTAGTGATGTAGTTCGGCGTTACATTACTTCTAACAAACAGTAGATAATTTTTTGCGCAGTGATAGAATGCTGCGCCTGACATCCACAACCGGATGACGAGGCTTGGCCTCTAAGAGGAAATCATGACTATGACGCATAGTGACAAGAAAACTCAGAAGCACTACTCAGTAACTGACGTTTTCACCCGTATGGGCGTCGCAATGGAAGAACTACTTCAAGCGGCTCCACATATGCTACAGGACGGCAAGTTTGAAGGGAATGAGCTGCATGGCAAGCTCAAAGAAAAGCAGAAAGCTGCTTAATTCCATAATGCGTTTTGCATGAAGCCCGGCTTAGCCGGGCTTTTTTATGCCTGTCATTCAGTATCCAGCACGTACGGACTGAACCGGATCACATCCTCGCCCAGCCACCTGTTTAATTCTTCCAGTCGCTTCTGCAAAGGGATAAGTTCGTTACGCACAAACACGCGGCTGGCCTTTTCCACGTCGCCAAATCCGCCGGTGTTGTTCGGGATAATCCCCATCATCTGCGGCGGTACGCGGTGCGCGGCCATCATGTCATCCCGTGACACGTTCTTGATATTCAGAAACTCATCCTTTGCCGCAACTTCTGACAGCGGGATAATCTGAATCCCGTCCTTTTTCCCGCTCGGCGAATACATAAACAGGTTACGGAAGTTACCCGGTCCTTTCGCGCTTCGCATCGCCTTGCGCATACTGTCCACGTCCTCCTGGCTCTGCGCCGGATCGGTCACGTACATGATGAAACCTGCATGGCTGCCGTTAAGGTAATACTTCCGGCGGAACAGCGTGGCCGACTCATTCAGCAGCGTAGACGGGATGGCTGACAGGTAGCCGGGAAGCCCGTAAATCTCCTGATTAATGTCAGGCTCCAGCAGATGAAAGATGTTGCCCGGCGTGAACTGGTAGGGCTGCGTGGTCAGGCCGTACTGCACAAACCAGTAGGTGTCTAAATCGGTGCCACGCCGGGTATATTTTGCCAGCGCTGGCTCCAGCGAGAGAATACCGCCCAGGCGGTTGGTACGCTTCTCCAGATAGGCATTACCAAACACCAGATAGTCCTGCACAAAGCGCGTAAAAGCCTGCTGACTGAGCAGCGGATGCGGGATATAGGTACTGCTGAGAATGTCACGCTTAACGGCAATCGGTGAGCTGTGATGCACGGCGGCACGGAACGTGCGCGCCAGCCCGTCAAAACTCACCGGCGGCTCATACCAGCGGTCCATCACCACGCATTCCACGTAGTCCAGCAGTTCGCGACGATCGAGAACCGGCACCGGATCACCAAAGGTGAACGCTTCCGCCGCCGGTGCGCCGGTCATGTTTTCCGGCTGGCTGACCGGTTGCGTGCGGGCGCGGTTTTTTCGTTTGCTCATCAGTAAATCTCCATAATGTTGCGGGTGTGGGCCGCTTCGCCCTGCAGGGGTTCGTTTGCCAGCGCGTGCATGGTTGCCCAGGCCAGATCCGCGTGGCTGGCTTCCTCGCTGCGGCTGGCTTCATAGGTGGGGCGGTTGCCGCTGGCCGTGACGGCTTTGCGGATCGCCATAAACGACTGCGCGATGTCGAGGTGCCCGGCGTCAAACTCCAGGCGCTGATGACTGATAATGTCGTACGCCTTCAGCACCAGGGCGTTTTTCACGTTCGGGTTGTAGACAAACTCCTTCACCGCCGGGAAAAACATCTTCACGTTTTCATACACGCCCAGACCGACGCCGGTGGAGTCGATGCCGATATAGGTCACGTTGTACTGCTGCGTCAGCTTTCTGATGGCTTCCGCCTGGGCGCGGAAGTCCATGCCGCGCCACTGGTGGCGCTCCAGAATGCGAAACTTGCCGCCCGGCACGGCAGGCGGGGCGATCACCACGCACCCGGCGCTGTCGCCGTTCTGCGTGCCTTTGGCCGGGTCGTAGCCTATCCAGACCTCCCGGAAGCCGAACGGGCGCAGGGCCAGTGCCTCAAAATCGGTCCAGACTTCCCAGCTGTCCACCATGCACGCCTGCAGCAGCGTAAGCGGGAACACGGACGCCAGGTCGTCCACAAACTCACACATCAGCAGGTTCTGGTATTCCGGCGGGCTGTACTCCAGGCGCAGCTGGTCAAGGTCAAACAGGTTACAGCCGCCGCGCACCGCGTCCTCCACGGTGACAATCTGGCGGAACTGGCCGTCATCGCAGAGGCGGCCCGGCGACAGGTTCGGGTGCGTCAGGTCGATGTCCACGCGATCGGCTTTGGCACGGCCCCGGTTAAACAGGGCACCGGACCAGAACGGATAGGCGCTGTGGGTCAGGCTGGACGGCGTGGAAAAGTAGGTCTGTCGCCATTTCTTGTGCAGCGCCATACCGGACGCCACCTTGCGCAGTTCCTGGAATTTCGGTATCCAGAAATATTCATCCAGATACAGGTTGCCGTGGTAGCTTTGCGCGGTGCGGGCATTGGTGCCCAGAAAGTACAGGCACGCGCCGTTGCTCAGTGTCATCGGGTCGCCTTTCAGTTCCACGTCCACTTCTTTGGCAAACTCAATGATGTACTGTTTGAATACGTGCGCCTGCGCCTTACTGGCCGACAGGAAAATCTGGTTGCGCCCGGTGGTCAGCGCATCAATCAGCGCTTCGCGGGCAAAGTAGAAGGTGGCGCCAATCTGGCGCGACTTCAGCACGTTGCGGATACGGTGTTTATTACCGGCGTCCCACCACTGGCGCTGATAGCCGAACATCGAGCCGTGAAAAATCTCCTGCAGCTTTTCAATCTGTTCGTCTGAAAACACGTTTTTTTCCGGCGGCTTACGTGGTCCGCTGTTGCGGTTCGCCACCTTCGGATTCAGGTCCGCTTCGTTCCCGCCGTTGCTGAATTTGCCGATGCGGGCGTGGCGCTCGGACTGGCGCGCCAGCAGGTCAATTTCCTTGAAGTCTTTCCCTTCTTTTTGCTCCTTCATGATGAGCTGGCAGTAACGCGCAGCCGTGGTGAGCTGCATCTGGTCAAGCGGGCCATAGTCGCCCCACTTGTCGCGCTTCTTCCAGCTGTGAACGGTCGCAGGCTTCTCTCCCAGCATTTCAGCAATGCGGGCGATACGGTATCCCTGAAAGTACAGGAGCATGGCCTGCCTGCGGGGATCGAGGTCGTCGGGCGTCATTATCGTGGTCATGGGCACAAAATACGGCCCCGCCGTCCGCTTTTCTGCTGCTGTGCTTTGTGTGGTTTTTCACACAATGTTCCCGCGTTGTTTCAGACCCCCTTCCGCCGCAAACATAGGGCCTCACGAGTTTTTCCTCAACGGAGCCTGACCTATGGCAGTGAAAGCAAAGCGTTTCCGGATCGGGGTGGAAGGTGCCACCACGGACGGACGCGAAATCCAGCGCGACTGGCTGGAAGAGATGGCGGCGAACTATGACCCGAAGGTCTACACCGCCGTGATCAACATGGAACACATCAAGGGCTACACGCCTGACAGCCCGTTCCGCCGCTTTGGCGTGGTGGATGCGCTGGACACGGAAGAAATTCAGGGTGGTCTGCTGGACGGCAAGCTGGGGTTGTTTGCCACCATTTCCCCGACCGACGAGCTGGTCACCATGACCGGGAAAATGCAGAAGCTGTTTACCTCAATGGAAGTCGCGCCGAAGTTTGCCGACACCGGCAAAGCCTACCTGATTGGCCTGGCGGTGACCGACGACCCGGCGAGCCTCGGCACCGAAATGCTGGCCTTCAGCGCCAGCGCCGCGCAGAACCCGCTGGCGAACCGCAAAAAGCACCCGGATAACCTGTTTACTGCCGCCACCGAAACCGTCATCGAGCTGGAAGAGGTGCCGGACGACAGGCCGGGCCTGTTTGCCAGCGTCACCGCGCTGTTCCGTAAAAAGCAGCAGTCCGACGATGCCCGCTTTTCGGACGTGCATCAGGCGGTGGAGCTGATTGCCACTGAACACCAGGACTACAGCGCCCGCACCGATGCCGCCCTGCAGGAGCAGGCAGCGCGCACCGGCGAGCTGGAAGCCGAACTGAATGAATACAAAGCCGCGTTTGATGCGTTGCAGGAACAGCTGAGCCGTCAGGACAGCCGCAACGATTATCGCCAGCGCGCACCGGGCGGTGACGCACCGGCAGGCACCCTGACCAATTGCTGATGGAGCAACAGACCCAATGAAAAAGAATACCCGCTTTGCCTTTAACGCCTACCTGCAGCAGCTGGCCCGCCTGAACGGCGTGGAAATTACCGAACTCTCCAGTAAGTTCAGCGTGGAGCCGTCCGTGGCGCAGACGCTGGAGGATCAGATCCAGCAGTCCACCGCCTTCCTGACCCTGATTAACGTCATGGGCGTGGCGGAGCAGTCCGGCCAGCTGCTGGGTCTTGGCGTGGGCAGCACCATTGCAGGCACCACCGACACCACGACGAAAGAGCGTGAGCCGACCGACCCCACGCTGATGGCGGACGTGGAATACAAATGCGAACAGACCAACTTTGACACCGTACTGACCTACGCGAAGCTGGACCTGTGGGCCAAGTTTCAGGACTTCCAGGTGCGTATCCGTGACGCCATCGTGAAGCGTCAGGCGCTGGACCGCATCATGATCGGTTTTAACGGCGTGAAGCGCGCCAAAACCTCTGACCGTGCTGCAAACCCGCTGCTGCAGGACGTAAACAAGGGCTGGCTGCAGAAAATCCGTGAGGATGCGCCGGATAATGTCATGGGCAGCAGCACCCAGGACGGCGTGACCACGGCGGACCCGTTGAAAGTGGGCAAGGGCGGCACCTACGCCAACCTTGACGCGCTGGTGATGGATGCGGTGAACGAACTGATTGACCCGATTTTCCAGGACGATGACGGACTGGTGGTGGTCTGCGGGCGTGAGCTGCTGTCCGATAAGTATTTCCCGCTGGTTAACCAGCAGCAGCCGAACACGGAGGCACTGGCCGCCGACCTGATTATCAGCCAGAAACGCATGGGAGGACTGCAGGCCGTGCGCGCGCCGTTCTTCCCGGCAAATGCCGTGCTGATTACCCGTCTGGATAACCTGTCCATCTACTGGCAGGAGGAGACCCGCCGCCGCTCGGTTATCGACAATCCGAAGCGCGATCGCATCGAAAACTTTGAGTCAGTGAACGAAGCGTACGTAGTGGAAGACTACCGCTGCGCGGCGCTGGTTGAAAACATCACCATCGGCGACTTCAGCGCGCCCGCTGATACCGGAGCGTAACGCATGAGCCTGAGTCCCGCACGGCAGCACCGCCTGCGCATTCAGGCCGAACAGGCCGCCCGTCAGGGCGGCAGCGTTCGCCATGCAAAGGGCTATGACTTGATGCTGATGCAGCTGGGTGAAGACCGCCGGCGCCTTAAGGGCATCCAGTCCACGGTCAAGAAAGCCGAAATCAAGCAGGAAGTGCTGCCCAAATACGCTAACTGGGTGGACGGCGTGCTGGCCGCCAACGGCGCACAACAGGATGACGTGCTGATGTACGTGATGCTCTGGCGCATCGATGCCGGGGACTATGCCGGTGCGCTGCGGATTGGCCGCCATGCGCTGAAACACGGCTGGGTGATGCCGCAGGGCTTTAACCGCAATGTGCAGACCCTGCTGGCCGAAGAGATGGCCGACGCGGCAAAGGCGGCGCTGCTGGCGGAGACCCCTTTTGATGAGCGGCTGCTGTTGCAGGTGCTGGACGTGACCGGCTCGCTGGATATGCCCGACCAGTCCCGCGCCCGTCTGCACAAGTCAACCGGCTGGCTGCTGCGTGAAAGCGATCCGCACGCTGCCCTTGACCACCTTAAACGTGCGCTGCAGCTGGATGAACGCTGTGGGGTGAAAAAAGACATTGAACAGCTGGAGCGCCTTCTGCGTAAGAGCGACAGCTGATAACCGGACGTGCCCACGCGCGGGGCGGCACGGGGTGGCGACAGGCATGGCCTTATCAAAACCCCGTCCACCGCCCAACTAATTCAGGAGAACCACGGCAATGAACTTTGTAGCGACGGAGCAGGCACCGGACACGCCGGAAATTATCGAAAACACGCCGTTCTGGCCGGACCTTAACCTGGCGGATTTTCGCAGCGCCATGCGAACGGACGGCACCGTAACCGCGCCCCGTCTGCGTCAGGTGGTGCTGACCGCCATTTCTGAGGTTAATGCGGAGCTGTACGACTACCGCAGCCGCCAGCAGCAGCTGGGCTATGCCTCACTGGCAGCGGTTCCGGCAGAAAAGCTGGCCGGGCAGAGCCAGCGCGTTCATCACTACCGCAATGCGGTGTGGTGCTGGACGCGGGCGGTGCTGAATGAGCGTTATCAGGACTATGACGCCACGGCGGCAGGCGTGAAGCGCGGGGAGGCGCTGGAGGATGCCACGGGCGACCTGTGGCGGGATGCGCGCTGGGCCATCAGCCGCGTGCAGGACCGGCCGCACAGCATCGTGGAGCTTATCTGATGAAGGTGCGTGCGCAGCAGTATGACACGGTGGATGCGCTGTGCTGGCGTCACTACGGGCGCACGCAGGGGCTGACGGAGCAGGTGCTGCAGGCGAATCCGGGGCTGGCGTCACATGGCCCCTTTTTACCCCACGGGCTGGAGGTGGAGCTGCCGGACGTCACGCCTGCAGCCACTGCGCAGACCGTGCAGCTTTGGGACTGAAATCATGACAACAGAACGCATCAGCGCGTTTATCACCTGGTGCATCGCGGTGGCGATGGCCTGGCTGGGTGAGATGTCGCTGAAAGATATTTCCACATATGTGGGGCTGGCGCTGGGCGTGCTGATGACGCTTATCAACTGGCATTACAAGCGCAAAACCTACCAGCTGCTGGAAAGCGGACGCATCAGCCGGAGCGACTATGAATCTGCAAACCGTTAAGCGCTGTACGGTGGGCCTGGTGCTGGCGATTGCCGCCACGCTGCCGGGCTTTCAGCAGCTGCACACCTCGCTGGAGGGGCTGAAGCTGATTGCTGATTTTGAGGGCTGCAGGCTGCAGCCGTACCAGTGCAGCGCCGGAAAATGGACGGACGGGATCGGCAACACCCACGGCGTGGTGCCGGGCAAAGCCATCACGGAGCGGCAGGCGGCGGAGAGCCTGATTACCAACGTGCTGCGCACGGAGGCAGTGCTGGGCCGGTGCATCGTCACGCAGCTGCCGCAGCACGTCTATGACGCGGTGGTGTCGTTTGCGTTCAACGTGGGCACCGGCAACGCCTGCGGCTCCACGCTGGTGAAGCTGCTGAACCAGCGCCGCTGGGCGGATGCCTGCCGTCAGCTGCCGCGCTGGGTTTACGTGAACGGCGTGTTTAATCAGGGGCTGGATAACCGCCGTGGGCGGGAAATGGCCTGGTGCCTGAAGGGGGCTGCATGATGCGCGCACTGGTGGCCGTGCTACTGATGGCCGTTGCGGCGATGTGCGTTCAGACGTGGCGGCTGGACAGGGCTGAGCAGGCGAACCGCAGTCAGAAAAACGCCCTGGCTGCGCTGGAAGCGAAGCTGAACCAGAAAAACAGCCAGCTGATTGCCCTGAATATCCTGACGCAGACCAACAGCCGGGAGCAGACCCGGCTTTATGCGGCTGCAGAAGAAACCCGTGCGCTGCTGCAGACGCGCCAGCGCCAAATTGAGGACCTGACCCGTGAAAATGAAGCCTATCGCCGCTGGGCTGCTGCCCCTTTGCCTGCTGTTGCTGTCCGGCTGCGCCAGCGACCGGCCATCACCGGAGGTCAGTCTTACCGTGACTGGCTGTCCAAAAATAACGCGCTGCCACCTGCCGGAAGCCGCCCCGCGCAGTAACGGCGATCTGATGCGCCTGCTGGATGAGACGGAAGCCGCCTGGGCGAACTGCGCGGACAAGGTGGACACCATAGTGAACTGCCAGGAAAAAGACGATGAACAAACCGCAGTCCTTACGCCACGCCCTGAATAAGTCGGTGCCCTACGTGCGGGAAAACCCGGACCGGCTGCACCTGTTTGTGGATAACGGTTCGCTGGTTGCCACCGCTGCCGCGTCCATCTCCTGGGAGTACCGCTACACCCTGAATGTGGTGGTGACGGACTTCACCGGTGACCAGAACCTGCTGATGGCGCCCATTCTGTACTGGCTGCGGGACAATCAGCCTGATGCGCTGCAGAACCCTGACGAGCGGGAAAAGCTGTTTACCTTTGAGGTAGACATTCTGGGCAACGGTGCATGTGACCTTAGCCTGAACCTGAAGCTGACGGAGCGGGTGCTGGCGCGTGAGGTCAACGGACAGATGCAGGTTGAAGCCGTGCCGGAGCCGGACGAGCCGGACGAGTTCTGGACGGGCCGCTGATGGACGAACTGCAGAAAGTGGATGCCTGGCTGGCCGCGCTGCTGGCAAATCTGGAACCCACGGCGCGCGCCCGGATGCTGCGCGAAGTGGCGCGGGACGTGCGGCGCATTCAGCAGCAGAACATCACCGCGCAGCGTGCGCCGGACGGGACCGCATGGGAGCCGCGCCGCATGACCGCCCGGACGAAACAGGGGCGGGTTAAGCGCAAGATGTTCACGAAGCTGAAAACGGCGAAGTTTCTGAAGGCGACGGCAAATGCCAGCCAGGCGGAAGTCAGCTTTACCCGGCAGGCGCAGCGCATTGCCCGCGTGCATCATTACGGACTGCGCGATCGGGTGAGCCGGGGCGGCCCAGAAGTGAAATACGCCGCGCGCCCCCTGCTGGGCATAAACGGCGAGGTGGAAACCACGGTGCAGGAGGCGTTGCTGCGCTGGCTGAATTGACTGGCATTTAAATTTTCACTTTGAGCTACTGCCATCGTAATTTAGCTGAAGCCTGTTGATGACAGTTGTTAATAGCATAGCTTCTTTAACTGCTCTACCAGCGCCGTCGGCGGAAGGGAATAGCTCGGCGGCGGTAAAGCCTGCAACTGAACATAAATGTAATAGACGAACAGCTTCAGTAACAGGAAGTGTGAATTTATAAAACTCAAATCCGTCCCCATAAAAATTATAATCTTCAAGTCCGTTTGTTTTTAATATGTCGTTTGTATAAGAATAAATTGGGTGAACTGAAAAGCTACCTCTCTGTGAAGGCAAATGTTTACTTACTGAACCTGGGGCTTGAATGAATTGCAGCTGATTTGAACTAGGCTGAATGGGATTTCTGACTGCCCATATTGCAAGTTTTTGTGAAATCCAGTCTTGTTCTTCATGTTTTTCAATAGCACCGCCTGCAGCAAAATAAGCTGCAATATATGGACTGTCACTCCAATCTAAAAGCCGGGTAGGAACACCATGATGTTGTGCCATCGCCATAATTTCATAAAGTTTAGGGTTAGGCCATAGTGCTGGATTGTCGAAGTATTTTCCATTCTCATTGGACGTAAGTATAAGGTTTTCATTTCTGAATAAAATTGAATCGTTTGGTATCGATATACCAACTCTATCGCATGATCGTGCGAAGTGAAAAAGCATGGCAATTTCATTTGCGACTATATCACTAAGGTTTTTTATGCCGCTTAATAAAAAGTTATTCTTATGAAACCCTTCCCTAAGTGATGTTGGAATAAGCTTCCAATTTGAATTTGCATGCCCACGAAATTTAAGGTGAGCAAATTTTCCTTTTTCATTAAGTCGTGTAGGTGACAACATATCCCATAATTCATCAGCACTTTGAGTTTCTGTAATCTTGTAAAAAAGCTGGCGGTTAGTCATGAGTAGGCCGTTGGCTTAGCTGGGTTTGTAATTGTGCTGTTCACGATACAACCATAATCAGATGCTATCAATGCATCCCTATGGATACCTTAGAGGGATGAATACTCAACTTACCGAAATCATGCGCCTTATCACCAACCTGATCCGCACCGGCATTGTGTCGGAAGTAGACCGGGACAACTGGCTGTGCCGGGTGAAAACGGGCGACCTTGAAACCAACTGGATTAACTGGCTGACCCTGCGCGCCGGCAGCAGCCGCACATGGTGGGCGCCTACCGTGGGGGAACAGGTTGTACTGCTGAGCCTCGGCGGCAATCTGGAAACCGCCTTTGCGCTGCCCGCCATTTATTCCAGTACCTTCCCGCCACCGTCCGATTCAGAAGCGGGCAGCGTGACCGAATACCCGGACGGCGGCTGGTTTGAATATGACCCGGCCAGGCATCGCTGGCTGATTAAGGGCGTGCAGAACGTGGTGATAGAGGGTGCCGAAAATATGGAGCTGAACACGAAGCGCTTTGCGCTTAACGCTGAGCAGGCGGAAATCAACGCGGAAATGACCATAAACGGCGGCGTGACGCAGAGCGGTGGCGCCATGAGTTCTAACGGCGTCATTGTGGACGATCATGATCACGGCGGCGTTGAACGTGGCAGCAGCAGAACGGACGGGCCGAAATGACAATGTATCTCGGCATGAACCAGCAGACCGGCAGGGCGCTGACGGACACCGACCATATCCGGCAGTCGGTCCGCGACATTCTGGTAACCCCGCAGGGCAGCCGCATTGCCCGGCGTGAATATGGCTCGATGCTGTTTGCCCTGATGGACCAGCCGCAGAACGATGCGCTGAACCTGCAACTGATGGCCGCCATCTACGCCGCGCTGAGCCGCTGGGAACCTCGTGTCAGGCTCAGTGCCCTGCAGGTCAGCCGCAACTATGACGGCTCCCTGCAGGTGGAGTTAACCGGGCAGCGCGCGGACGGTTCGCCGCTGGCCATGAACGTCTCAACGGGAGGAAACAGTGGCGGTAATTGACCTTTCACAGCTGCCCGCGCCGGAAGTGGTGGAGGTGCCGGACTTTGAAACGCTGCTGGCGGAACGCAAGGCGGCGTTTATCGCGCTGCATCCGGCCGATGAGCAGGCGGCGGTACGCCGCACGCTGGCGCTGGAGTCTGAACCGGTGGTTAAGCTGCTGCAGGAAAATGCCTACCGGGAAATCCTGCTGCGCCAGCGCATCAACGAAGCCGCGCAGGCGGTGATGGTGGCCTACGCGCTTGGCAGCGATCTGGACCAGCTGGCGGCGAATTACAACCTGAAGCGCCTGACCATTACCCCGGCGGACCCGGAGGCTATCCCGCCGGTTGAAGCGGAGATGGAAACGGACGATGACCTGCGCCTGCGCGTGCCGGATGCCTTTGAAGGGCTGAGCGTGGCCGGACCGAAAGCGGCCTATGAATTTTACGCCAAAAGTGCGGACGGGCGTGTGGCGGACGTATCGGCAACCAGCCCGGCACCGGCGGAGGTGTTAATTACCGTACTGAGCCGGGAAGGGGACGGCACGGCACCGGCTGACCTGCTGACTGTCGTGGACAGCGCGCTGAATGACGAAAGCGTGCGCCCGGTGGCGGACCGCGTGACGGTGCAGGGCGCTGAGATATTCCCCTACCGCGTGGAAGCCAGGCTGCATCTTTATGACGGTGTGGTGGCCGGTCCCTGTCTGGATGCCGCTAACGCAGCGCTGGCCGCCTACCTGAAAGAACAGGCGAAGCTGGGGCGCAGCGTGCGCCAGGACTCTTACGGGGCAGTGCTGCGTGTGGCTGGCGTGGACTGGGTGGAAATGGTCGAACCGGCCCGCGACATCATCATGGACCGCACGCAGGCAGGTTACTGCACCGGCACGCTGATAACGGTGGCGGGTGACGCTGCGGGGGGAGCGGTATGAGTCTGAACAACAGCCTGCTGCCGCCGGGTTCATCTGCCACTGAGCGCAGGCTGGCAGAAGCCTGCAGCGACCTGGCCGGGCTGAAGGTGCCGCTGCGTGAACTGTGGAACCCGGCAACCTGCCCGGTAAAGTTTTTGCCGTATCTTGCCTGGGCATTTTCGGTAGACCGCTGGGATGAGAGCTGGGCGGAGAGCGTCAAGCGCAAGGTGGTACAGGATGCGTTTTACATCCATCAGCACAAGGGAACCATCAGCGCGGTGCGCCGTGTGGTGGAGCCGTTCGGTTTTCTTATCCGCGTTATTGAATGGTGGCAGAACGGCGAGGCACCCGGCACCTTCCGGCTGGATATTGGCGTGCAGGAGCAGGGCATCACGGAAGAAAGCTATCAGGAGCTGGAGCGCCTGATAAGCGATGCGAAGCCGTGCAGTCGCCATATGCTGGGCATGTCCATCAACCTGCAAAGCGGCGGCCAGTGTTATCTCGGTGCCGCCAGCTATGGCGGTGACGATCTCACCGTTTACCCCTATACACCTGACATTATTTCCGTCAGCGGCCGGAGCTATCCGGGTGCGGCGACTCACGTTATCGACTTGCTGGAAGTGGGACCATGACACAAAAATATTATGCGATCGTAACCAACCTCGGCGCGGCGAAAATTGCCAACGCCGTATCGCTCGGCACAAAGCTGAATATCACGCACATGGCGGTGGGAGACGGTGGCGGTACGTCGCCCACGCCGAACGCCAGCCAGACGAAGCTGGTAAACGAGGTACGCCGGGCGGCGCTCAATTCGCTGACCGTTGACGCGGCCAACGGCAGCCAGATTATTGCAGAACAGATTATCCCTGAAACGGAAGGTGGCTTCTGGATTCGGGAGATGGGGCTGTTTGACGGTGACGGCACGCTGATTGCGGTCTGTAATACTGCTGACACCTACAAGCCGCAGCTGCAGGAGGGCAGCGGGCGTACGCAGCGCCTGCGCATGATCCTGATTGTCAGCAGCACGGCGGCCATCACACTAAAGGTGGACCCGTCCGTGGTGCTGGCAACGCGCCAGTATGTGGATGAAAACGTGCTGGAGGTACGCCAGTACGCGGACAGCCTGATGTCAAAACATCTGGCCGCTACCGATCCACATTCGCAGTATGCGCCAAAGGCCAGCCCGGTGTTTACCGGTACGCCAAAAGCGCCGACGCCCGCAGCGGGCAACAACTCCACGCAGCTGGCAACCACGGCATTTGTGACCGCTGCGCTTTCTGCGCTGGCCGGTGCGGCACCTGCCGCGCTCGATACGCTGAAAGAACTGGCCGATGCGCTGGGCAATGACCCGAATTTTTCCGCGACCGTTCTTAACCAGTTAGCCGGGAAAATGGATATAGCGAAAAACGGCAGCGATATTGCCGACGTGGCGGCGTTTCTTAAAAATCTTGGTTTGGGCGAGGCGGCAAAACTGCCAGCGCCGACGGCTGCACTTACTGGTGCTGGATGGTTAAATATTCCACTCAGTGATGGCGCCGCCATCATGATTCAGTGGGGTAGATTTACCTCATTGACTTCAGGGATGGAAGTCACTGTCGATCTTCCCGTAGCGTTTCCAAATAATATTTTCTCTGCTGTCGCTACTCATGATAATTCCGGGCACTTTGCCCGGCCAACCATTTATTCAATCACGGTATTAAGCCGTACCCAGGTCAAAGCATCAGCCACCATGTTGGACGCGGCAACAGTAGGCGGGAATGTGACACGGGGCGCTAACGGATCAGCATGTTATGGGCGCTATATTTTAATTGGCAATTAAAGGTTGGTTAGGGTTCTGTTGTTTGATACATGACACAACAGTAAGTCATTACACTCAGTGAAAAATAAATTTAGAGTAGGGCTTTATATTTTATCGGAGATTTTTAATGAGCTACTGGTTTAGTCCTAAAACTAATGCTTTTTATCCTAAAGTCCTTAAAGAAGCCTACCAGACTGCAGGGACACTGCCGGAAGATTTAAAAGATATAAGTAACGATACTTTTATGGAATTCACTGGGATTCCGCCAGTTGGAAAAGTACGGTCTATTGACAATGAAGGATACCCGTGTTGGGCTGACATGCCCGTTCATGAAGTAACTGAAGATGAATTAAAAGCGCAAGCCAGAACGTTACGTGATGATTTTATATTATCAACAGACAGAATGTTAATTGAGGACTACACCATTAATGGCACTCTTTTGTCAGGTGAGCAGCGAGAGGAATTATTAAATGTTCGCTCCAGCTTTAAAGTATGGCCTAACACTGAGGGATGGCCGTTAATCAAACTGCCAGATATTCCCCAGTGGATTTTAATTGAAGCTGTAAATAATGGCTATACTGTTCCCGCCTGGCCCAATTAACACTAATAAAAAAGCCCGAAAGGGCTTTTTATTTAGTACTCTAAATTGACTATTAATTTCCCCCTAATCTTAGCAACCTATTGCGATCCAGCAAAAAGAGTTTGCACCTGAGCTGCTGGTTGAGTAGGGTTGGGCCGACTGAAAAGACTAATTAAAATCCTGCATAGAGGTCGGGTAAATGCTGGCTATATATGTATTCGGAACATCATTACTTGTGGCTGTAACACACATTAATGTATTAGGAAACGAAATAGGGAAACTCCCCATTCCCCTATATTTATGTACACTTCCTCCAGGCACCGTAGCAGAGCCATGCTCAATCGAATAATCCACAGCAATCCTGCCCCACTGCAGGATAAGTCCACCGGGGAAAAACATATGGCCGTTACCAGATAAATTACTCCCAAAGCTGTTCATATCCGGGATGTGATTTTCTCCTGTTCCGACATCCCGTTTTGCTGCTTCGCCCAAACCAACGTTATATTCCGATCGCCAAATAAAAACCGTTGACGCTACCACTCGACGTGCTGGTAAGGCGCGCCACGGTAAATCCTGCGTTGTTTCTGTCAGTAGTTCCGTATGACAGACACGCAGCACCGGTATCAGTAACAAATATGGCAAAAATATCTTTTGGAAATACTATAGGGAACAGGACCTTCCCTGTCGCACTTCCTGCAGGGACAGGAGCATATCCCCACTGCAAAATTAATCCCCCGGCTATCTTCTGCCAGCCGGTTCTTGACAGACCGGATGAAAAAGCGCCCATGTCAGGGATTTGATTAGTATCGCTCCCAACATCCCGTTTTGCCGCTTCGCCCAAACCAACATTTGTGACACTAGTGGTAATGTCTTGGCGTCCTTAGTCCGCTATGTGCCATAAGTGGACATGGCTGATATCATGATGTACTAATCCACGGGGAACAGGTCACTTAAACTGTTTAAAATAAAAAAGGACTCCAAAGAGTCCTCTGAGTGTGGCATAACCTGTTTTAATTACCGTTAATGAACTTCTTGAAGAATTCAGCAAACTCATCATTGTCTTCGTTCTTGCCAGCCACATATTCTTCGAGAATTTTTCTACCAAATTTACGAACGTCCTGATCATGTCTAATATATCCAACTTGATCATTGTCAAAGTAGATGTTCATCAACTTAAGGATCTGGTTCTGGTTAAAGTCTTTATATTTCGAAAGTTTCTCGATTACTCTATGAGTTGCATGGAAATTAGGAGATTCTTCGAGATCCTTGATCGTGAGTTCTACTTCAAGATCGGCAAGGTTTGTTGCTTGTGGGAAGTGGTCTTTGATGAACTCAGACAAACGAGCGTACATGTGCGGCTCAGACTTTTTCTTTGTCTTCCACTCATGCTTCATGTACTCGTTCATATCACCTTCAATGAAGGGGCTTTTGTAGTCTGAGTCTTCGGTGATCAGGTAAAGATCCTCACCTTCTGGAATCTCTTTCAGCAAGCATTCCCAGTTAACAGCGTCGCCGTAAGATTTGTTCTTACCCGGTGGATTGCCTAGATCATAGCGCAGCATACCTTTCTTAATTGTTTCTTCCTCTGCCTCAATTATTGTAGCTACTCCAAAAATCCTTTTAATAACAATATCGGCGGCTAAAGTTTCAGTCCTGAACTGCTCCTGAATATCACTAAAAATTTTGTTCTTAATTTTATTTGATTCAGTGACAGCCTTGTTGAACTTTTTGATATCATCATGCTGTCTGAAGATGTGAGGAAGACCGGGTTTGTAGTCCTTCTCAATCTCTTTGATGTTGTCAGCTACAACTTTAGAGCGATTACGCCAGAACTCATTCTTCAGAAGCGCCGGGAGCCAAAGTTTAAGTTGTCCGTACTGGTGTAATGCAAAAACCTTGTCTAACTCGTCTAACTTATCCTTACCCATACGGTAGAAGTCTAAGAATAGATTGGTATCAATGAAGACGTTCATCAGATTTCCTTTCCATAAACATAAGGAAAACCACCCTATCAGACAATTCTTAACCATGCATCAAATATCAGTAAGTTTTCACATAATGTTCACTAACCTGATCTGCCTCCTGTTGATTCGCATAGAATGCTGTCAGTAATGTCCGCTCCTCGCTCATAGCGGACGCATTCGAATAGCAACGTTTTTACCAGCCTATACCCCATACTGTTACTGTAGAAGCTGATTTGGAATAGCTGGATGCAGCAGCAAAAGTCGCGCGATCTACTATTGCGGATGATGTGTAAGGATTACCGTTCGTTGCATAAATGGTCGAGTTGGTCAGCGCCTGAATTACTGAAAGGCAGGCGGCAGGAAATGAAACCGGCCATGATGAATTAACGACAACCATCGTCCCATCGGTAGATTGCGGCACGGTAACAGATTTCCACTGCAAAATAATATTCCGCACTGTACCGCCAATAACTACCGGTACGGACAGCCACCCTGAACCACTTGCTGCTGCTGAGGCCGCAGGCAGTTTTGCAGCCTCGCCCAAACCAACCAAAAACCGAAAGAAACCCCTGGCCCTGAAAAGCACCAGGCTGGCACACTCCATGCCATTTATGCGAGGTTTACCGTGCTGATTGGCTACATCAGGGTGTCAACAAATGACCAGAACACCGATTTGCAGCGTAACGCACTGCAGAGCGCAAATTGTGAACTGATTTTTGAAGACAGAATAAGCGGAAAAAAGGCAGACAGACCGGGACTGAAAAAAGCACTGCGCTGCCTGCAGGAGGGCGACACACTGGTGGTGTGGAAACTGGATCGGCTTGGCCGGAGTATGCGCCATCTGGTGATGCTGACTGAGGAACTGCGCGAAAAAGGAATAAACTTCCGCAGCCTGACCGACAGTATTGATACCAGCACACCAATGGGCCGCTTCTTTTTTCATGTCATGGGGGCGCTGGCGGAAATGGAGCGCGAGCTGATTGTTGAGCGTACCCGTGCAGGACTGGCAGCGGCGCGTGAAAAAGGTCGCATCGGCGGGCGCCGCAGGATAATGACAGAAGAGGTAACCGAAAGAGCCAGGCGGATGTTACGTAACGGTGCGACCCTGCATCAGGTGGCGCTGGTTCTGGATGTTTCGGTTAAGACGCTGTATCGCTACATCCCGGCAGCTGAGCAAAAGGAATTGAAAAAAAGCCAGTCGTCCGTTGTGTCAGACCTCATACAACAGCAAGGGCGTGAATCAACCGGAGCCACGTAACACCATAGCAAAACCCCTTAACCGGAGATTTGCTACATGGCAGACGATTATCATCACGGCGTGCGCGTTACGGAAATTAACGAAGGCACCCGCACCATTTCAACGGTAAGTACCGCGATTGTGGGCATGGTCTGTACCGCAGACGATGCCGACGCGGCAACCTTCCCGCTGAATACCCCCGTTTTACTCACCGACGTGCTGACCGCCAGCGGCAAAGCCGGAGAGTCAGGCACGCTGGCCCGTTCGCTCGATGCGATCGGCGACCAGGCCAAACCGGTGACCGTGGTCGTGCGCGTGGCGCAGGGCGAAACCGAAGCGGAAACCACGTCCAACATCATCGGCGGCGTGACCGCAGACGGCAAACGCACCGGCATGAAAGCGCTGCTGACCGCGCAGGCCAAATGCGGCGTTAAGCCGCGCATCCTCGGCGTGCCCGGACACGACACGCAGGCGGTGGCAACGGAGCTGTTATCCGTGGCGCAGAGCCTGCGCGGCTTTGCCTATCTCACTGCTTACGGCTGTAAGACCGTGGAAGAGGCGATCGCCTATCGCGCCAACTTCAGCCAGCGCGAAGGGATGCTTATCTGGCCGGATTTCATCAACTTTGACACCGTGCTGAACGCGGACGCCACGGCTTATGCCACCGCCCGTGCGCTCGGCCTGCGTGCAAAAATAGACCAGCAGACCGGCTGGCACAAAACCCTGTCCAACGTGGGCGTGAACGGCGTCACCGGCATTTCCGCAGACGTCTTCTGGGACCTGCAGGACCCGGCAACGGATGCGGGCCTGCTGAACCAGAACGACGTCACCACGCTGATCCGCCAGGACGGCTTCCGCTTCTGGGGTTCCCGCTGCCTGAGCGACGATCCGTTGTTTGCGTTTGAGAACTACACCCGCACCGCGCAGGTGCTGATGGACACCATGGCGGAGGCGCAGATGTGGGCGGTGGACGGTGCCCTGAATCCGTCGCTGGCCCGCGACATTATCGAAAGCATTCGCGCAAAACTGCGCAGCCTGGTCAGCCAGGGCTATCTCATTGGCGCCGACTGCTGGCTGGATGAGAGCGTGAACGACAAGGACACGCTCAAGGCGGGCAAACTCACCATTGACTATGACTACACGCCGGTGCCGCCGCTGGAAAACCTGATGCTGCGCCAGCGCATCACGGACCAGTATCTGGTGAACTTTGCCAGCCAGGTCAGCGCGTAAGGAGAAAAACAGATGGCATTACCCCGCAAGCTGAAACACCTGAACCTGTTTAACGACGGGAACAACTGGATGGGCATCGTGGAATCGTTGACCCTGCCGAAATTTACCCGCAAGTTTGAAAAATACCGTGGCGGCGGGATGCCGGGCGCGGTGGACATTGATATGGGGCTGGATGACGGCGCGCTGGATACCGAATTTTCCATCGGCGGCACGGAGCTGCTGCTGTTCAAACAGATGGGCGCCGTTACGGCGGACGCCATTCAGCTGCGCTTTACCGGCTCCATTCAGACGGACAGCACCGGTGAGGTGCAGGCCGTGGAGCTGGTCGTACGCGGTCGCCACAAAGAGGTGGATTCCGGCGAGTGGAAAACCGGTGAGAGCAACAGCACCAAAGTGTCCGGCACCAACAGCTACGCGAAGCTGACCATTAACGGCGAGGTGCTGTACGAGGTTGACCTGGTGAACATGGTTGAAATCGTCGGCGGCACGGATCTGATGGAAAAACACAAAAGCGCCCTTGGCCTCTGATAACCCCGGCAGGGGAAGCCCTGCCGCATTTTCTTAACGCATTCAGGACATAAAACGATGACAGAGATTAAACACGACGCCGTACCGCAGCCGCAGCAGAAAACCGTCACCCTGGACACGCCGGTAACGCGTGGCAAAGAGCAGATTACCAGCGTGACCCTGCGCAAGCCGCAGTCCGGCGCACTGCGCGGCACCCGCCTGCAGGCGCTGATGGATATGGACGTGAACGCGATGATGACGGTTATCCCGCGCATCAGCCAGCCCGCGCTGCAGCCGCATGAGATTGCCGAAATGGACCCTGCCGACCTGCTTTCGCTGTCGGTGGAGGTGGTCACTTTTTTGTTGCCGAAGTCGGTGCTGTCGGATTTCCCGACGAACTGACGGTGGATGACCTGGTGGCGGACATCGCCACCATTTTTCACTGGCCGCCGTCCGTCACTGACGTGATGCCGCTTACCGAAGTGCTGGAGTGGCGGCATAAAGCGATATTGCGAAGCGGAGCCGGTGACGATGAGTGACACAAACCTGCGGCTGCAGGTGGTTTTAAACGCGGTGGATAAAATCACCCGTCCTTTCCGAAACGCGCAGGCCGGTTCCAGGGAGCTGGCCGCCGCGCTGAAAGCCAGTAAAGACACCCTGAAATCCCTGAACGAGCAGGCCGGAAAAATCGACGGGTTCCGCAAAACCCGATCGCAGCTTGCCATCACCGAAAAAAATCTGGCCGCAGCCCGACAGGAAGCTGCCGCGCTGGCGACACAGTTTGCCGCCACCAACCGCCCCACGGCACAGCAGGCCCGACTGCTGGAGCAGGCCAAAAACCGCGCCAGCGAGCTGCAGCAGAAATATAACGGGCTGCGCCTGTCCGTGCAGCGCCAGCGTGAGGCGCTGAACGCCGCCGGTATCGATACAAAACAGCTGAGCGCCGCGCAGCGTCGCCTGAAAACCGACGCGGAAGCCGCCAGCGGTGCCATTGAGCGCCAGCAGGCGACCCTGCGAAAGCTGGGCGAACGGCAGCAGAAACTGAACGCCATCCGGGCGCGCCGGGAGAAAACGCAGGAACTGCGCAATAACCTTGCCGGGAACGGCGCCGGTATGGTGGCGTCCGGTGTAGCTGCGGGCATGACGATGATGGCCCCGGTCAGCGCCTACGCGCAGTCGGAGGACGCCGCCACGCAGCTGGCCGCCTCCATGATGGGGCCGGGGGCGAAAGTCGCGCCGGAGTTTGAAAAAATAAACCGGCTGGCCGTCAGCCTGGGCGACAGGCTGCCCGGCACCACGGCGGACTTCCAGAACATGATGACCATGCTGCGCCGTCAGGGCATGTCCGCGCAGTCCATCCTGGGCGGGCTGGGTGAAGCCACCGCCTATCTGGGCGTGCAGCTGAAGATGGCGCCCACGGAGGCGGCGGAGTTTGCCGCCAAGCTGCAGGACGCCACGCAGACCTCGGAAAAAGACATGATGGCGCTGACCGACATCATCCAGAAAGGCTTCTACGCCGGGGTGGATTCAGAAAACATGCTGCAGGGCTACGCCAAAATCGGCAGCGCGATGGACATCATCAAAATGAAGGGACTGGATGCGGCAAAAGCCTTTGCGCCGCTGCTGGTCATGGCGGACCAGCAGGGTATGGACGGCGGCTCGGCGGGGAACGCCTACCGCAAGGTGCTGCAGGCCATGATGGACACTAAAAAAATCGGCGGCGTGAACAAGGACCTGAAGGGCACCGGCGTGAAGTTCGACTTCACCAACGGCAGGGGCGAGTTTGCCGGGATCGAAAAGATGTATGCGCAGCTGGACCAGCTGAAAACGCTGAGTACGGAAAAGCGCCTGCGGACGCTCAAGGATATGTTCGGGGACGATGCGGAAACCCTGCAGGTCCTGAACAACATGATCACCAAAGGACTGGCAGGCTATAAGGAAACGGCGGCCAAACTGGAAAATCAGGCATCCCTGCGTGAGCGCGTGGACGCGTCACTGAACACACTCGGCAACAAATGGGACGCTGCCAGCGGCTCATTCACCAACGCAATGGCCGCCATCGGTGAAACCGTTGCGCCAGTGCTGAAGGAGCTGGCCGACTGGCTGGGCGATCTGGCCTCGGCGCTGGGAAATTTTGTAAAAGCGCATCCGCAGCTGACCGCCGCGCTGTTCAAAATGGCAGCCGGGTTTGCTGTCGCCATGACGGCCATCGGGGCGCTGTCGCTGGCAGCGGCGTCCATTCTCGGCCCGCTGGCCCTGATGCGGATGAGCTTCAGTATGCTGGGGCTGAAGGTGCCCGGCGCGTTCGGGCTTATCCGTAATGCGCTGGGCATCGTGGGCAAGGGCGTGCTGTGGCTGGGGCGGCTGATGCTGGCAAACCCGATTCTGGCCGTGGTGGGTCTGATTGCGATGGCAGCGCTGTATATCTGGCAGAACTGGGAGACGCTGGGGCCAAAGTTTGCCGCGCTGTGGGTCACCATCCGCGATGGTGCAATTGGTGCATGGAATACCATCACCACCTGGATAAGCACTAAATGGAATGAAATCACGTCAGACCTCAAGGCGCTGCCCGCCCGTTTTCAGGAGGCCGGGGCGCAGATGATTGACGGCCTGATGGCGGGCATTAGTCAGAAATGGGAGGCACTGAAAAGTAAGCTGACGTCGCTGAACAGCTACCTGCCGGACTGGATGAAGCCGGATGCCGCAGGCGGCAACGGCCCTGCGGGCAAGCCTGCGGCGCCGAAGAAAACAGGCTTTGCCGGGCTGTTTGACAGTGGCGGTTTTATCCCGTCCGGGCAGTTTGGCATTGCTGGCGAAAACGGCCCGGAGCTGGTAAACGGTCCCGCCCGCATTACCAGCCGCAGGCGTACCGCCGCGCTGGCCGCCACGGCGGCGCTGGCAATGGGCGCTGCTGCCACGCCTGCAACCGCCCGCCCGCTGCATCCGATGAGCCTGCCGGTTAAGTCCGGGGCAGCGGTAAAAGCAGCCAGTGCCGGAAGCAGCCCGGCGCCCGCCGTGACCATTCACGCCCCGATTACCATTGTGCAGCAGCCAGGGCAGAGCGCACAGGACGTGGTGGCGGAGGTGATGCGCCAGCTGGAGGCAAAAGAGCGGCAGGCGCAGGCCCGCGCCCGCAGCAGTTACCGTGACCGGGGAGGATTTGACGAATGATGATGACGCTGGGTTTGTTTGTTTTCATGCTGAAAACGGTGCCGTATCAGGAGCTGCAGTATCAGCGCAGCTGGCGCTTTCCCACCAACAGCCGCGTGGGGCTGCGGCCGTCAGCGCAGTTTCTGGGGCCGGACACCGACACGCTGACGCTGACCGGCACGCTGCTGCCGGAAATTACCGGCGGCAGGCTGTCGCTGTTTGCGCTGGAGCAGATGGCGGAGCTGGGCAAGGCGTGGCCGCTGATTGAGGGCAGCGGCACCATCTTCGGTATGTTCGTGATCGAGAGCCTGAACCAGACGAGGGCAGAATTTTTCAGTAACGGCGCGTGCCGACGCATCGAGTTCACGCTGACGCTGAAACGGGTGGACGAGTCGCTGGGCGAGATGTTCGGCAGCCTGAGTGACCAGCTGGCATCGATGCAAAAGGCTGCCAGCGGCGCAGCAGGAAAAGCGGCTGCCGCCGTGGGAGGGCTGTTCCAGTGAGCGCAATACAATGGGTAACCGGCACGGCCAGCGCGCCCACCTTTCGCCTGACGATGGACGGCGCCGACATCACGCAGCGCATTGAAAAGCGGCTGATTAGCCTGACGCTGACGGATAACCGGGGCTTTGAGGCGGACCAGCTGGACATTGAGCTGGACGACGCGGACGGCCAGCTGCAGCTGCCGCGCCGGGGCGTTCAGCTTACGCTGGCGCTGGGCTGGCAGGGCGAGCCGCTTATTTCCAAAGGTTCTTACACCGTGGACGAAATCGAACACACCGGCGCACCGGACAAGCTGGTACTGCGCGCCCGCAGCGCCGACTTTCGCGAAACGCTCAATACCCGGCGCGAAAAGTCATGGCACAAAACCACCGTGGGCGACATGGTGAAAGAGATTGCCGCCAGGCACAAGCTGGACCCGGCGCTGGGTGAGGATATGGCAAAGATGGCGATCGATCACCTGGACCAGACCAACGAGTCAGATGCCAGTTTTCTGATGCGCCTGGCGCGCCAGTGCGGGGCGCTGGCCTGCGTGAAGAACGGAAAACTGCTGTTTATCCGGCAGGGGCAGGGCAGGACGGCCAGCGGTAAACCCCTGCCGGTTATCACGCTGACCCGTTCGGCGGGCGACAGTCACCGCTTTACCCTGGCGGACCGTGACGCCTACACCGGCGTGATTGCCAGCTGGCTGCATACCCGTGAACCGGCCAAAAAGGAAATCACGAAGGTTAAGCGCAGGCGGAAAAGCACCGCGAAGAAAAAGGAGCCGGAGGCAAAGCAGGGCGATTATCTTATCGGCACGGATGAAAACGTGCTGGTACTGAGCCGGACCTATGCTAACCGCAGCAACGCGGAGCGGGCGGCTAAAATGCAGTGGGAGCGACTGCAGCGCGGCGTGGCAACATTCTCCATTCAGCTGGCGCGGGGGCGGGCCGACCTTTACACGGAAATGCCGGTGAAGGTCAGCGGCTTCAAAAAGCAGATAGACGGTAGCAGCTGGATCATTACTACGCTGACGCACAGCTTGGGCAGTGACGGCGGGTTTACCACCAGTCTGGAACTGGAAGTGAAGATAGATAGTCTCGAAATGGAATAAGAACTATCCCATTATGGTTGTTTTGTGTATTATCCATCTCAAATGGGAAGGGGAGATGCGCCGCTATGATGAATTGCCCGCTGTGTGGAAGCGCAGCACATACACGCAGTAGTTTTCAGGTTTCTAAGACAACGAAGGAACGCTATAACCAGTGCCAGAATATTAATTGCAGCTGTACCTTCAAATCTCACGAAACCGTAGCTGAAATTATTTCAAAACCCGGTACAGTGAAGCCCGTTCCCCCGCATCCGAACCGCTCGCCACAAGGCACTCTTTGGTTATAACCTTCCATCAGAACCCGCTCAGGCGGGTTTTATTTTTGAATAAGCGATTTTATATACTTATCAGACTCATCCATATTCATCGGGCCTAGCTTTTTGCATTCCTGCCCGCCGCCGTTAATCGTTATTTGCTGCTCACCTGACGCATTGAACATTACAACCTTTTTTACCAGGTCGGGATTCCATGTCTTGCCAACGTATTGCGTATTGCAGATGCCCTGGAAAAACAGTACTGCCATATCTTCGTTTACGCTGGGCTTCTTAACTGCCATCGACAGAACGCCCTTATCAAGACCGAAAGAACCATGCTGATAGACGTTTATCACTTCTAAAATGGGCTGTGGGATTGCTTCAGCAAAGGCGTTAGACGTCATTAGGAGTGAAAGCGCAAAGAGAGTTTTTTTCATGAAAAGGGCCTCAGTTTAAGATTCATGCAAAATTTCTGCTGCCATTTTGCTGCCAATGGCTGCCACACCAACAAAAAAGCCACTCCGAAGAGTGGCTCTAACTAACTGATTTAACAGCTAAAATTTGGTGGCCCCTGTTGGGTTTGAACCAACGACCAAGCGATTATGAGTCGCCTGCTCTAACCACTGAGCTAAGGGGCCTGTGGAGCGGGATTATAAAGTAACTTGTCAGGGCAATCCAGCAATCGCTATTCGGTTGGCGCTTTTTACAGCAATTCAATCGATTGAAAAATCATCATTTCTTTAAGGCAGGGTAGCGCAACGGGATATGTCGCGAAACCTGCGTCATTTATGTGCCCGATAAAGAAATCTGCGCCACAATAAATGCAGCTTGTTAGCTTGTTAGCTTGTTAGTTGGTTAGTTGGTTAGTTGGTTAGTTGGTTAGTTGGTTAGTTGGTTAGGTGGTTAGCTGGTTAGCTGGCTGGTTGGCTGGTTGGCTGGTGGTTAGCAGAACCCCAGGCTGTTTTACTGAGCAGCATATTGCAGGCAGTTCAGTTCGTTTACAGAAATCAGGAGAGCAGGGATGAGTGAACATAACATTACCGATATTATTGCGCCCGGTCTGCGGGTGGTGTTCTGCGGCATCAATCCGGGAAAGTCGTCTGCTCACAGCGGGTATCACTTTGCTTATCCTGGTAATCGTTTCTGGAAAACGCTTTGGCTGGCCGGGTTTACCGAGCGTCAGCTAAAACCGGAAGAGGAGCTGCAGCTTTTGGATACCCGCTGCGGGATTACTATGCTGGTGGAACGTCCGACAAAGGAAGCCAGCGAACTTTCATCAGATGAGCTGCGTGAAGGCGTTAAAGCGTTAGCAGAGAAGATTGCGCGCTATCAGCCTGCGGCGCTGGCCGTGCTGGGTAAGGACGCATTTAAAAAAGCGTTTCGGCAGAGCAAGGTAGAGTGGGGCAGGCAGGAAATAACAATTGGCGAAACGGAAATCTGGGTTTTGCCGAATCCCAGCGGACTGAATCGCGCGACACAAGAAAAATTAACCGCCGCGTACCAGGAGCTGGAGCATGCACTGGCGATGCGTGGACAATGATGTTCGTACTTTTGTAGTAATGGCGGGCAGGAATTATATCAGGCTCTTCTTCAACGGCTATGAGGTGCCAGCCGCCGATTTTAATAACAGCTATCAAGCCCTGTTTTTATGCCCCTTAAAAAAGTTTTTTGAAGAATGTGCCCTGGCGGAATTAGCCATAACAGCTATTCGCCGCTGTTTCCGTTACCGACAGCGTTATTCGTAAAAAGATGCAGAGACACTTTTTGGGATGGTTCGCCCGGCTATAGTGATAAACGGCTGTTGTGCCAGGTGTTCATTTCAACAGCACCAATAAAAAAGGCTTCCCGAAGGAAGCCTTTTTGCCGTCTGGTTGCTTAGTCGTCCAGGAAGCTACGCAACACTTCAGAACGGCTCGGATGACGCAGCTTACGCAGCGCTTTCGCCTCAATCTGACGAATACGCTCACGCGTGACGTCAAACTGTTTGCCCACTTCTTCCAGCGTATGGTCGGTATTCATATCGATACCGAAACGCATACGCAGTACCTTCGCTTCACGCGCGGTCAGGCCAGCCAGAACGTCATGCGTTGCAGAACGCAGGCTTTCTGAGGTGGCGGAGTCCAGCGGCAGCTCCAGCGTGGTATCTTCGATAAAGTCGCCCAGATGTGAATCTTCATCATCACCAATCGGCGTCTCCATTGAGATCGGCTCTTTAGCGATTTTCAGCACCTTACGAATTTTATCTTCCGGCATCAGCATCCGCTCGGCCAGCTCTTCCGGCGTCGGCTCACGGCCCATTTCCTGCAGCATCTGGCGTGAAATACGGTTGAGTTTGTTAATGGTCTCAATCATATGCACCGGAATACGAATGGTGCGCGCCTGGTCTGCGATAGAGCGGGTGATTGCCTGACGGATCCACCAGGTGGCGTAAGTTGAGAACTTATAACCACGGCGATATTCAAACTTATCTACCGCCTTCATCAGGCCGATGTTGCCTTCCTGGATCAGGTCAAGGAACTGCAAACCACGGTTGGTATATTTCTTGGCGATAGAAATAACCAGACGTAGGTTCGCTTCAACCATCTCTTTCTTCGCACGGCGCGCTTTCGCTTCGCCAATGGACATCCGACGGTTGATATCTTTTACCTGTTCGATCGTCAGGCCGGTCTCTTCCTCGATCTGCATCAGTTTCTGCATGCTGCGCTGCACATCTTCTTCCACTTCGCGCAGTTTTTCAGACCAGGGTTTATTCATCGCCAACGCGGCCTGGAACCAGGTCGGGCTGGTTTCATTGCCGGTAAACAGCGTAATGAAGTTTTTCTTCGGCATTTTGCACAGTTCAACACACAGCTTCATGATGATGCGCTCTTGCGTACGCACGCGCTCCATCATTTCTCGCATGTTGTTGACCAAATAGTCAAACTGCTTCGGCACCAGACGGAACTGTTTAAAGACTTCTGACAGTTTCTGAATCTCTTCAACAGCGTCTGCGTGACTGCGGCCTTTGGCTTTGATAGTCAGACGTGTTGCTTCATACTGATCGCGCAGCTCGATGAATTTTTCACGCGCCAGTTCAGGGTCGATGCTGTTGTCATCGTCGCTGCTGTCGCTGTCATCATCATCTTCTTCGTCATCTTCATCGGCGCGTTCTTCTTCAGAAAGCTCAGAGCCAACGTGGGTCGCGGTCGGCGCCAGATCTTCTTCAGCGTTAGGGTCGACAAAGCCAGTGATCAGATCGGACAGGCGAGATTCGCCCGCTTCAACGCGATCGTACTGTTCCAGCAGGTAAGTAATCGCTTCAGGGTATTCGGCTACGGAACACTGGACCTGGTTGATACCGTCTTCAATGCGTTTAGCGATGTCAATTTCGCCTTCGCGCGTCAGAAGTTCTACGGTACCCATTTCGCGCATGTACATGCGCACAGGATCGGTGGTGCGTCCGATTTCAGATTCTACGCTGGATAACACTTGAGCTGCCGCTTCAGCCGCATCTTCGTCCGTGTCGGCGCTGTTCTCGTTCAGCATCAGATCATCGGCATCAGGTGCTTCTTCCACAACCTGAATACCCATGTCGTTGATCATCTGGATGATGTCTTCGATCTGATCGGAGTCGACGATATCTTCCGGCAGATGGTCATTGACCTCGGCATAGGTCAGATAGCCTTGCTCCTTACCACGGGTGACAAGTAGCTTAAGCTGTGACTGCGGGTTTTGCTCCATAAGACGGTATCCACACTTCTGTTAATTTGATTGGTGTCGGGTCGGCTACAGGGCCAACAATAACAGTGAAGGCGTTTGGATTATTGCCGCTGCCCTCGTAGCGGCTGTCAGGGTCTGCCTGAGTATAAATCGGCACTTAAGCCGCTAAAATTTACTGTCGAGACTGTAATGCTTATCCTTTTGCGTGCCGGTTTAAGCGTTTTTAAGCTACGCTGTGCCGGTTACGCCAGTAACGTCTCTTCATACCGGCGCGATCGCGAATGACTATTTCTTTGCCAGCGCCTGACTTAATGAGCGGACTTCTTCCCGCTCTTCAGGGCTAAGGCCGTGCGTTCTGGAGCGCGCGATCAGCGCTTCCAGCCGCTGCTCCAACGCGGAGTCATATATTTTTGCCAGGGAATCCTGGAACATCACCTCGACTTCTTCATCAACGATCATGTGGTTCCATGTCGCCAGAGTTTCAAGGTGCTGGCTAAAATTTGTGCCGCGATATAACTCTAGTAGCTGCCCAGTGGTCAGGCCAGGGTTTGCCGTACAGGATTTTACCAGTTCGATAAAAAGCGGTAAGCCCGGCATATTAAGCTGTTCCAGCCCCTGTAATGAAGGCACTATCGTCGCCAGCCGTGGATTCTGTACCAGCAGACCCACAAGTATACGCATAGTTGTGCGTTTTAACTGCGGTGCTGCGGGCTGAACGCCGCTTTCGGCCTGCTTCGGCAGCAGCTTTTCCAGCTGATTGTCGTCCAAGATACCGAGCATATTGCCCAGCTCCTGGCGCAGATAGATCCGTAGCGTTTCGCCTGGGATCTGGCTAATTAACGGCAGCGCCAGCGTACTTAACCGCGTCCGCCCGTCACGGGTACTCAAATCAACCTGCGGCAGCAGCGAATCAAACAGGAAGCTGGAGAGCGGCATCGCCTGCTCAATCCTGGCTTCAAAGGCGGCCTTGCCTTCTTTACGAATCAGCGTGTCCGGATCTTCGCCGTCGGGCAGAAACATAAAGCGTAGCTGACGACCGTCATTCATGTAAGGCAGCGCAGTTTCTAAAGCACGCCAGGCGGCTTCGCGACCGGCGCGGTCGCCGTCATAACAGCAAACCACATTATCTGTGCTGCGGAACAGCAGCTGAATATGGTCGGCGGTCGTGGAAGTGCCCAGCGAAGCAACGGCATAATCGATGCCGAACTGCGCCAGCGCCACCACATCCATATAGCCTTCGACCACCAACAGTTTGGCGGGTTCAGCATGCTGCTTCTGCGCTTCATAAAGGCCATACAGCTGGCGGCCTTTATGGAAAATATCGGTTTCCGGCGAGTTAAGATACTTTGGCGTGCCGTCGCCTAATACGCGTCCGCCAAAGCCGATCACGCGCCCGCGCTTATCGCGGATAGGAAACATCACGCGATCGCGAAAGCGATCGTAGCTACGGCCCTGATCATTAGTAACCAGCATGCCGGCATCCGTCAGCGACTGGCGATCGTCAGGGTTACGACCAAACCGCTTTAACGCGTTATCCCAGCCGGGCGGTGCGAAACCAATAGCAAAATGAGCAATAACCTCATCGCTTAATCCGCGTTGATTAAGGTACGCGCGTGCGGCGGTAGCCTGCGGCTGATTAAGCGCCTGTTGATAGAACTCGGCCAGGCCCGTCATTAACTGATATAAACTTTGGCGCTGATGACGTTCAAGCTGGCTGGGCCCGCTGCCCGCTTCATAGGGCACTTCGAGACCATGCTGCGTCGCTAACTCTTCAATGCTTTCGACAAATTCCAGACGATCGTAATTCATCAGGAAATCGATAGCGTTGCCGTGAGCGCCGCAGCCAAAACAGTGGTAGAACTGTTTCTCACCGTTAACGGTGAAAGAAGGGGTTTTTTCGTTATGGAAAGGACAGCACGCGTGGAAATTCTTACCCTGTTTTTTCAACTTAACGCGGGCATCAATAAGATCCACAATGTCCGTGCGGGCAAGTAAGTCATTAATAAAAACGCGTGGAATTCGTCCGGCCATAAGCCCCGTTTTCTTCGCTCATAAACGAAAATAAGCCGCGCTTCCTTCCGGAAAGCACGGCCTCTAACTTGACTCTGTCTGCGTTTAACACGCGATGGAAGCGCGAAGCCTCCGAAAGAAATTAGTACAGACGAGTGCGGCGTGCGTTTTCGCGAGCCAGTTTCTTGGCATGACGCTTAACAGCAGACGCTTTAGCGCGCTTACGTTCTGTGGTCGGTTTTTCATAAAACTCACGACGACGAACTTCAGCCAGAACGCCTGCTTTTTCGCAGGAACGCTTGAAGCGACGCAGTGCTACGTCGAACGGCTCGTTTTCACGTACTTTAATTACCGGCATGTAACTCTCACCTCGATAAATTCGGTCTTTTGCTGACGTCAGCGTCAGCTCATTTCAAAATGGTGCGGAATTTTACAACAATCGCGGCTGCGTTGTAAAGCAACATCGCACTTTTACCGTGACAGCGAACCTGGCGGCTGCCGCTTTTTTGCAGGCGCAGGAGTATACCGTATCGCACCGGGCGGCGTTCACTATTTTTTCGTTTTTTGTTCGAAAAACAGACGGTCGTTACGGAAAATCGCCTTTGAGTGCCTGGCGGCTGTGGTACACTGCGCGCCGCAACTGAGAGGTAAAGCAACCATGCGCGTTCTGGGTATTGAAACATCCTGTGATGAAACCGGTATTGCCATCTATGACGATGAGGCCGGTTTGCTCGCTAATCAACTCTATAGTCAGGTGAAAGTCCATGCCGATTATGGCGGGGTGGTGCCGGAACTGGCTTCGCGCGATCACGTGCGTAAAACGGTGCCGTTAATTCAGGCGGCGCTGAAAGAAGCGGGCCTTGAGGGCAAAGATATTGATGCCGTCGCCTATACCGCAGGGCCTGGCCTGGTCGGCGCATTATTAGTGGGCGCGACCATTGGCCGCTCGCTGGCGTTTGCCTGGCAGGTGCCAGCCGTGCCGGTTCATCATATGGAAGGGCATCTGCTGGCGCCGATGCTGGAAGATAACCCGCCGCAGTTTCCTTTTGTCGCGCTGCTGGTTTCCGGCGGCCATACACAGCTGATCGGCGTAACCGGCATTGGCGAATATACGCTGCTGGGCGAATCGATCGACGATGCCGCTGGCGAAGCCTTCGATAAAACTGCCAAGCTGCTGGGACTCGATTATCCCGGCGGGCCGATGTTGTCGCGCATGGCGCAGCAGGGAACACCCGGACGCTTTGTTTTTCCGCGCCCGATGACCGATCGTCCAGGACTGGATTTTAGCTTCTCCGGTTTAAAAACCTTTGCGGCGAATACGATTCGCGAAAATAGCCAGGATGCGCAAACTCATGCGGACATCGCCCGCGCCTTTGAGGATGCGGTAGTTGATACGCTGGCGATTAAATGTAAGCGCGCGCTGGATCAAACGGGCTTTAAGCGCCTGGTTATGGCTGGCGGCGTAAGCGCTAACCGCACGCTGCGTGCGAAGCTGGCGGAAGTCATGCAGGCGCGCGGCGGTGAGGTTTTTTATGCCCGACCGGAATTCTGCACCGATAACGGCGCGATGATCGCTTATGCAGGTATGGTGCGCTTAAAAGGCGGCACGCGCGGCGAACTCGGCGTTACCGTACGTCCACGCTGGCCATTGGCGGAACTGCCGGCTATCGCTTAAGAAACGCTTTCGCTGATTATTAAGCAAAATATAAACAGGCTGCTTATTATATAAAGCAGCCTGCTTTTTTATAAAAATGCCTTAATTTCCTATAAGCTTATTTAGAACGCTGCCAATAACTGGCACCTTGTTGACGATACTTTCTATTGTTCCGCCGATGCCTACACCTATATTTTTACCGACGTCATGGCCGAGATTAGGAAAATAGCTTGTAATATGTGTGGCGCCGAGAATTGGAATATTAATTGATAGCTCAGGAACATATGAATAAATAAGGTTACCCAGGTAATCGCCGATTAAGCCTGATATTTCATAATAATGCTATTCTAATTCTGTTAATTCTCTCATCTTTCCCCCATTGTTTCATCCGTTAAACCGTTAGAAAATCAACGCGATATAGCCTGCGGACGTAGGGATTACAAGCTTAAGAAAATATTTTTTTAATTGAGTGTCACGATTAAAACAAGTGATACATTTGCAAAGATAGCGCTTAACCGTGATCAGTACAGGATTTATCTTGTTATTTTTTCCGCTTCTTCCATATCTTTGTTTCCTGTCCGCGCCATAAACGCTGAATATTATCGTGATGGCGTAACAGAATCAGGCAGGAGAGCATGGCGACAGGAAAAGTAAACTGAGGCTTAAACCACCAGACATAGAAGGGCGCGATCAGCGCGCTGACAATAGCGCCTAATGACGAATAGCCGCTTAAAAGTACCGTCAGCAGCCAGGTGCCGGTCATCAGGCCGGTGAGATCCCAGCCAATCGGCGCAATAGCGCCAAAGGCCGTTGCGACGCCTTTGCCGCCGCGAAAGCGGAAGAAGACCGGATAAATGTGCCCCAGACAGGCAGCGATAGCGGTCAATCCAAGATAAACCGGCGAAACGCCTAACGCATAAGCGAGCCAGACCGGCAACATGCCTTTGAGAACGTCGAAGATCAGCACCGCAACCGCCGCGCCTTTACCGCCAATCCTCAGCACATTGGTCGCGCCAGGATTGCCTGAGCCGTTTTGTCGCGGATCGGGCAGGCCGGCGAGTCGGCAAACCAAAATGGCGCTGGAAATGGATCCGCACAGATACGCGAAAATAATCATACCAAGCGCGATTGCACTCATAGCAACGTTCCGTTTCGTAAGGGTCGTTTTATTCTCATCATCCGTGGATAATACGCATAATTCGCCGGAAGTGGTATCCGGTTAACGCAAAAATAGAGACTGTCATCATGGATATTGTATTTATTGAACAGCTGTCGGTTATCACCACGATTGGCGTTTACGACTGGGAACAGACCATCCAGCAGAAGCTGGTTTTCGATGTCGAAATGGCCTGGGATAACCGGAAAGCGGCGGCCAGTGATGATGTAAATGATTGTCTGAGCTACGCCGATGTCGCTTCTGCCATCATCGAACATGTCGAACAGGGACGGTTTGCGCTGGTAGAACGGGTGGCGGAAGAGGTGGCCGATTTGCTGCTGACGCGTTTCGGATCGCCCTGGATACGCATCAAGCTGAGCAAGCCTGGCGCGGTGGCGCAGGCGGCGCAGGTTGGCGTCATTATTGAACGCGGAACCCGTCAGCGCTAGCGGGGACAATTCTGAAATAGATCCAATGTGATTGCTATCACAATGAAACCGAACCACATTATGGCTGTCAAAATCCGGCGTTACGCTGAGTTGGCGTATTTTCTGGCGGCTACGTTCCTGACGTCCGCTTTTTTAATGATTTAAACATTAGGGTAGAGGACATTTGATGGCGGATATTCATCAGCTTTGGGTGGCTGCAATCCTTGGCATTGTTGAGGGGCTGACGGAGTTTCTTCCGGTCTCATCCACGGGTCATATGATCATTGTTGGCCATCTGCTGGGTTTTGAAGGCGATAAAGCAGAAACGTTTGAAGTTGTCATTCAGTTAGGCTCCATTCTGGCTGTTGTCGTGATGTTCTGGCGTCGGCTGTTCGGTTTAATTGGTATTCGTTTCGGCGAAGTTAAGTATGAAGGCGTAGGCACCGGTCATCTTACGTTGATTCATATTCTGCTGGGCATGATTCCAGCGGTTGTGATCGGCCTGATCCTGCACGATCAGATTAAATCGCTGTTTAATCCCATCAATGTTATGTACGCGCTGATCGTTGGCGGCGTGCTGCTGCTGGCCGCCGAGTTTCTCAAGCCGAAACAGCCAAAAGCGGCGGGTATTGATGATATTACCTATCGCCAGGCCTTTATGATTGGCTGCTTTCAGTGTCTGGCTCTTTGGCCGGGGTTTTCCCGTTCGGGCGCGACGATTTCCGGTGGGATGCTGATGGGCGTAAGCCGTTACGCGGCCTCTGAATTTTCATTTATTTTGGCCGTGCCGATGATGATGGGCGCAACCGTTCTCGATCTCTACAAAAGCATGGGCTTCCTGACAATGGAAGATCTACCGATGTTCGCGGTGGGCTTTATTACTGCCTTTATCGTGGCGCTGCTGGCTATCAAACTCTTCCTGCACATTATTAAACGCATCTCTTTCGTGCCTTTCGCTATCTACCGGTTTATCGTAGCGGCGGCGGTTTATATGGTGTTTGTCTAACCGCTTAAACAGCACGGACAAAAAAAGGAGGCGCATGCGCCTCCTTTTTATGCCCAAATCTTACCGGCTCCGATCTACTCGCCAGCCTTCCAGTGCCGCGATGCGACGACGAGTCAGTTCTTCACGCACCTGCGCGCCTTTGAATCCGTCATCAATCACCGCTTTAGTGGGAACGGCCTGGACGACCTGAAACGCCTCGCTCAGATAATCCCGCTGTGGATAGGGATTGCTTTCCCAACCAGCGCGTCCACGGGCATCCGCTTCGCTGGTTTGCGCCAGCTGGACGACACGCTGCGGCTTACGCCAGACATCCATGCGATCGAACAGGGCAACCAGGCGCTCTGCAGACTGGTTTTCGATGGTATGTACCACATCATGGAACTCCGCCACCAGAACCGCCAGATCGCGAATATGATTCGGAACACGCAGGCGGTGGCAAATGTTTTCTACCAGCGGCACGCCGGCTGGCCCGTGTCCCGGATGGCTGGGCCATTTTTCCGGCGGCGTCAAACCCTTGCCCACATCATGGCAGAGTGTAGCGAAACGGACATCGATCTCTGGCGTTAGCTGAGCGGCAATGGCGACTGTCATTAACGTATGAATGCCGGTATCGATTTCGGGGTGCCATTTGGCCGGTGCCGGCACGCCAAATAAGCAGTCGATTTCAGGAAACAGCACGGCCAGCGCGCCGCAGTCGCGTAAGACCTGAAAATAGACCTGCGGATTACGCGTGCCCAGCGCATTTTCCGTCTCTTTCCAGACGCGTTCAGCGGTCAGGTGAGCCAACTCGCCGCTGGCAACCATCGCCTGCATGAGCGACATGGTTTCATCAGCGATACGGAAATTAAGATGGGCGTAGCGGGCAGCGAAGCGCGCCACGCGCAATACGCGCAACGGATCTTCAATAAAGGCATCGGAGACGTGACGCAGCAGGCGCTTATCCAGATCCGCACGTCCCTGATAAGGATCGATATAATGACCGGCTTCATCCTGTGCAATAGCGTTAATCGTCAGATCGCGACGTTGCAGATCCTGTTCCAGCGTTACATCGGGTGCTGACCAGGTAATGAAACCGGTGTAGCCGCTGCCGGACTTACGCTCGGTGCGCGCCAGCGCATATTCTTCCCGGCTTGTCGGATGCAGAAACACCGGAAAATCACGCCCTACCTGCTGATATCCCTGTTTCAGCATCATTTCCGGCGTTGCGCCGACGACAACCCAGTCTTTGTCTTTGACCGGCAGCTTAAGCAAACCATCGCGTACCGCGCCACCGACAAGGTATGTTTTCACTACAGATCTTCTCCAGAGTTCAGCAAATTAATCATCAGGCGTGCCGGAGCCAGTTCTCTGAACCGGCAAAAGCATGGTGTCCAGAAGAAATATTCTGGCACAACAATAGCAGAATTACGGGCATGACAGCAGCAGGGCGCGTTATTCGCCCTGCGGTTAGTGAGGAGCCTGACGGAAACTACGCGCTGGCTAGTTCATCCAGCGATTGTTTTGCTTGCGGCGAGGGATCATGTGCGGCAGCAGCAGGCCCAGCAGCAGACCAACGCCGGCTACGCCGCCGCCGTACATAAACCACTGCATAATGATAGTGCGCTGCTTGTCGTCAAGCTGCACATTGGCCGCGTTAACCTTTTTCTGCGCCACAATAAGCTGATTGCGCAACTGCTGATTTTCATCCTTCAGACCGTTAATCACGGAGTCGCTGGCGGCCACTTTTTTCTGCATATCCGCCGTGCGTTGATTCCAGCTATTGTCGATATTCGCCAGCTTATCGGTGAGATCTTTCACCTGTTGCTCAAGTTGCGGCACGCGTGTGCGCAGGCTGGGCTCAACGCTCAGCTGCGCCAGCGGAATCCAGTTCGTTTTGCCTTCGGCGTCGCGAATCTGACCGTAATGACTTTCATTGTTAGTTTGTAGCAGCGTGACCTGTTCGCCTGCGTTCAGCTTGCCTACCAGACGATACTGATCGCCCGGCCCGCTACGAACCCAGGTAGATAATTCATCGGAAATATACCGTTTTTCTTCGGCATGGGCGGGGACGGTAACGCTGAAAGCCAGCAAAGTCAGACCAATAAGATGTGATTTCTTCATTCGATGTCGTTTTTTCATGTGTTCCGGGAAAATTTTAGGGCACAGTCTGGATAGGCTACGCAAAAATCTGAATGAGAACTATCCTGGACTCAAACTGATGCGGCAAAGCTCGCGAAAGCATAATAAAGCAGAGACAGCAGCGGGTTATCTGCATTACTCTTCGGCTTATTCCTGAAATCTGCGCCAGTGAAAGATTGAATGAAAAATTATGACCATTGAAATCGAGTTAAAGTTCATTGCAACGCCGCAGGCGGCGGATCGACTTGGCAGCCAGCTGGCCGCCTGGCCTCATCAATACAGCGCGCCGGTCGCGCTAACCAACATCTATTACGAAACGTCGGACAATCAGCTACGCCGCTGGGATATGGGGCTGCGTATTCGCGGTATCGGCGACCGCTATGAGATGACGCTGAAAGCGGCCGGACAGACGATCGGCGGCCTGCATCAGCGTCCGGAATACAACGTTGATTTAACCCAGCCGGAGTTAGATATAGCGCGTCTGCCCGCCGAAATCTGGCCAGCCGGAACCGATACGCAGGCTTTACAGCAGCAGCTTAAGCCGCTGTTTACCACCCATTTCAATCGTGAGCGCTGGCTGGTGACCTATGGAAACAGCGAAATAGAAGTGGCGCTGGATCGAGGCGAAGTCAGCGCCGGAGCGTTCAGCGAGCCCTTGCAGGAAGTGGAGCTGGAGCTGAAACAGGGCGAGCTGGCCGATGTATTGGCGCTGGCGGCTGAGTTAGGGAAAGAGGAAGGCTTGCGTCTCGGCAGCCTGAGTAAAGCGGCTCGCGGTTACTGGCTGGCGCAGGGTAAACCCGCGCAGTTAATACGGCCGCTGCCGATTCTGCATGTCAAACCCAAGGCAACGGTGGAGGAGGGCATGCAGGCCGCCTTTTCACTGGCGATGAAGCAGTGGCAATATCATGAAGAGCTATGGCTGCGTGGAGAGCCAGCAGCCCAGGAAAACGTGCTGGAAGCGCTGGAAACCATAAGACAGACATTCTCGCTGTTCGGCGCGCTGGTGCCGCGTAAAGCCAGCAATCAACTGCGGCAAAAACTGATCTGTCTGATTGAGACGCTGGAAGAGGGGAGGCAGGACGCCTCATCATTTTGCTACAGCCTGGCGTGGCTGGATGCGCAGCTTACTTTTTCCAGCTGGCTGATCGCGGCGGGCTGGCGTCCTTTCGTTGACGCAAAAAATAGTACTCGTCTACAGGGTTCCTTTAAACGTTTCGCTGACATTATGTTAGGTCGCGTTGCCGCCGATTTAAAAGAAACCTTCGGTACTGTTCGTCAGCATAATGAATATCTGGATAAGCTGGCGCGTCTGTCGCGTCAGCTGCTGGCGGTTCACCTGTTGGCTGGCGCTTATCCGCAGCATGAAGTTGAGAACTGGCTGCTGCCCTGGCAACAGCTGGCGCAGGCAATTCATGCTAACCGCTATAACGAGCTGGACGTGCTGTGCCGTCAGGCACTAAAACAACCGGCATTTTGGCTTAACGGCAACGTCTGATCGCACTCAGGGAGAAGTTATGCTGCCAACATTTACCGGACCGCTGCCAGCGCTATTGCAGCAGCAGGCAGAGAAAGCGGCGGAGCGGCTGGAGCGTTCATTTGCATCGCTGAGCCTGCAACAGCAGGCGGTACTGGCCTTTAGCGATTTCGTTACCGAAAGCCTGCTACAGCACCCGGAGTGGTGGCAGCAGCTTACCGACCAGCCGCCGCAGCCGGAGGAATGGCAGCACTATGCCAGCTGGCTGAGCGAGCAGCTTCAGTCTGTTAGCGATGAAACAGCGCTAATGCGCCAGCTGCGTCTGTTCCGTCGGCAAATGATGGTGCGTATCGCCTGGATGCAGACGACCGGCGCAAGCAGTACGGAAGCGTCGCTCCGGCAGCTCAGCGTGCTGGCCGAAACCCTGATTGTCGCCGCGCGCGACTGGCTGTGGCAGGCCTGCTGTCGCGATTTCGGCACGCCCTGCAATGCAGCGGGCGATCCTCAGCCGCTGTTGATTCTGGGTATGGGCAAGCTGGGTGGCGGAGAGCTGAATTTCTCCTCGGATATTGATCTGATTTTTGTCTGGCCGGAAAACGGCTCAACGCGCGGCGGACGCCGCGAGCTGGATAACGCGCAGTTTTTTACCCGGCTTGGACAGCGTCTGATTAAAGTTCTCGACCAGCCTACAGCCGATGGTTTTGTCTATCGCGTGGATATGCGGCTGCGGCCTTTCGGCGACAGCGGGCCGCTGGTGCTGAGCTTTGCCGCGCTGGAAGATTACTATCAGGAGCAGGGGCGCGACTGGGAACGTTATGCGATGGTAAAAGCGCGGCTGATGGGCGATAGCGAAGATCGCTGGAGCCAGGAGCTACAGCAGATGCTGCGTCCTTTTATCTATCGTCGCTACATCGATTTCAGCGTTATACAGTCGCTGCGCAATATGAAAGGAATGATCGCGCGTGAAGTCCGTCGGCGCGGCCTGAAAGATAATATTAAGCTGGGCGCTGGCGGCATTCGCGAAAGCGAGTTTATCGTTCAGGTTTTTCAGCTGATCCGTGGCGGACGTGAGCGCTCGCTACAGCAGCGCGCATTACTGCCAACGCTCTCCGCTATTGAAGAATTGAATTTACTGACCGGGCCACAGGTTAGTGCGTTGCGGGAGGCCTATCTGTTCCTGCGACGGCTGGAGAACCTATTGCAGAGCATTGCTGATGAGCAAACGCAAACGCTGCCAGCGGATGCGTTGAATCAGGCGCGGCTTGCCTGGGCGATGGGCTTTGCCGACTGGACGGCGCTGCACAAGGCGCTGGAAAACCAGATGGCGCAGGTACGGCTGATTTTTAACGAGCTGATTGGTGAAGATGCGCCAGACAGCGCTGAAGAGAATGAAAGCCAGGAGATGGCCGAGCTATGGCTGGATAAGCTGGAACAAAGCGATCTGGAGGCATTACTGGCGCATCTTGATATGTCAGCCAGACAAACCCTTTCGCGTACGCTTAATGCGTTTCGTCAGGATGTGGATAAACGCACTATTGGTCCGCGCGGCAGGTTGGCACTTGACCAACTGATGCCTCGTCTGCTGAATGAAGTGTGCGTGCGGGCCGATGCGGATACCACACTGCAACGACTGATCCCGCTCTTGCTGGGCGTGGTCACGCGCACCACCTACCTTGAGTTATTGACCGAGTCGTCCGGCGCGCTGAAACAGCTGATTCGTCTCTGCGCCGCCTCGCCGATGATTGCCAGCCAGCTGGCGCGCTATCCGCTTCTGCTGGATGAACTGCTCGATCCCGCCACGCTTTATCAACCTACCGCGACCGATGCCTATCGTGATGAGCTACGCCAGTATCTGCTGCGTATTCCTGAGGATGATGAAGAGCAACAGCTGGAGGCGCTGCGTCAGTTTAAGCAGGTGCAGCATCTGCGTATTGCCGCTGCAGATATAGCCGGCACGCTGCCGGTAATGAAAGTCAGCGATCACCTGACGTGGCTGGCGGAAGCCATTATCCAGGCGGTAGTTCAACAAGCGTGGAATATGATGGTTCAGCGCTATGGTCGGCCTTCGCATCTGCAACAGGGCGAGCGCGGATTTGCTGTAGTGGGCTATGGCAAGCTCGGCGGTTGGGAGTTGGGCTACAGTTCCGATCTCGATCTGGTTTTTCTCCACGACTGTCCGGCTGAATCAGTAACCGACGGCGAACGCGCGATTGATGGCCGACAGTTCTATTTACGCCTGGCGCAGCGGGTTATGCACTTATTCAGCACGCGCACCTCTTCGGGGATTTTGTATGAAGTGGATGCGCGCTTACGGCCTTCAGGATCTGCCGGAATGCTGGTGAGTACGCTGGACGCGTTTGAGGAGTATCAGCGCAACGAGGCATGGACGTGGGAACATCAGGCGCTGGTCAGAGCGCGCATTGTTTATGGCGAGCCTGCGTTAAGCCAGCGTTTCGAAGCCATTCGCCGCCAGATCCTTTGCCTGCCGCGCAATGCTGCCTCCTTGCAAAAAGAGGTGCGCGAAATGCGCGAAAAAATGTATGCCCATCTGAGCCATAAATATAAAGAGCGCTGGGATATTAAAGCCGACGAAGGCGGCATTACCGATATTGAATTTATTACGCAGTATCTGGTGCTGCGTTATGCATCCCTGGAGCCGAAGTTGACGGGATGGTCTGATAACGTGCGTATCCTTGAGCTGCTGGCTCGCTATAACAAAATGACGCAGCAGGAGGCTGACGCGCTGACGCAGGCTTACGTCACGTTACGCGATGAGTTACATCATCTGGCGCTGCAGGAGCAGGCCGGACACGTCGCGCCGGAATCCTTTATGGGCGAGCGGCAGGTGGTGCAGGAGAGCTGGCAACGCTGGCTGCAAATCTCACCGCCTGAAAGCTAGAGAAACCATTATGCGCGGCACAGCGTTTTGACTGTGCTATTATCGCGCGCAATATTTTTAATGCAGTCTGGAGTCTCTGTAATGAAAGTGACACTGCCCGAATTTAGCCGTGCAGAAGTGCTGGTTGTCGGTGATGTGATGCTGGATCGCTACTGGTATGGCCCTACCAGCCGTATTTCACCGGAAGCGCCGGTGCCGGTGGTTAAAGTGGACAACGTCGAAGAGCGTCCTGGCGGAGCAGCTAACGTAGCAATGAATATTGCCGCGCTGGGGGCTTCTTCACGGCTGATCGGACTGACGGGCATGGATGATGCCGCCCAAGCGCTGGGCACCAGCCTGCAAAATGTGAATGTCCAGTGCGATTTCGTTGCGCTGTCTACGCATCCCACTATTACCAAGCTGCGTATTCTTTCCCGTAATCAGCAGCTGATCCGTCTCGATTTTGAAGAAGGTTTCGAAGGCGTCAACCCTGAACCCCTTCATCAGCGCATCGCTGCCGCGCTGCCGCATACCGGAGCGCTGGTGCTGTCTGATTACGCTAAAGGCGCGTTGGCCAGTGTGCAACAGATGATCCAGCTGGCGCGTAGCGCAAATGTGCCGGTTCTGGTCGATCCGAAAGGCACCGATTTTGAGCGCTACCGTGGTGCCACACTGCTGACGCCGAATCTGTCCGAGTTTGAAGCAGTAGTGGGCAAATGTAAGGACGAAGCGCAGATTGTTGAGCGCGGCATGCAGCTGGTGGCTGATTATGAACTGTCAGCGCTGCTGGTTACCCGCTCAGAAAATGGCATGACGCTGTTGCAGCCGGGCAAGGCGCCGCTGCATTTACCGACGCTGGCGCAGGAAGTTTATGACGTGACCGGCGCTGGCGATACGGTGATCGGTGTGCTGGCCGCTTCGCTGGCGGCTGGCGACGATCTGGAAGCGGCCTGTTTTCTGGCCAATGCTGCGGCTGGCGTGGTGGTTGGCAAGCTGGGTACCTCTACCGTGTCGCCTGTGGAACTGGAAAACGCGATTCATGCGCGCCCGGAAAGCGGCTTTGGCATTATGAACGAAGCACAGCTGAAAGAAGCGGTAGCGCTGGCGCGTCAGCGTGGTGAAAAAGTGGTCATGACCAACGGCGTGTTTGACATTTTGCATGCTGGACACGTTTCCTATCTCTCTAACGCGCGTAAGCTGGGCGATCGTCTGATTGTCGCCGTTAACAGCGATGCGTCAACGAAGCGCCTGAAAGGCGATAGCCGGCCGGTTAATCCGCTGGAAAACCGTATGATTGTGCTGGGGGCGCTGGAATCCGTCGACTGGGTTGTTTCTTTTGAAGAAGATACGCCGCAGCGACTGATTGCCGGAATCCTGCCTGACCTGCTGGTGAAAGGGGGCGATTATAAGCCTGAAGAGATCGCAGGAAGCAAAGAAGTTTGGGATAACGGCGGTGAAGTGCGCGTGCTGAACTTTGAAGACGGTATTTCCACGACCAACATCATCAAACGTATTCGCTCATAAGCTACGACAGCACGCGTAAAATAACAGCGGCAGGCTATAAGAGACAGGCCTGCCGTTGTTGTTAACTGTTTGGATCCTCAGTCTTAACAATATCCTGCGTTGCTGGCGTTGCTGCAGGTGAGGTTGGCGGTGCAGATGCCGCAGTTTGCGAAGCGGACGTTATCGGTGCGGCAGACGTTGAAGTTGTGCCATCATTCTGGCCTTCCAGAGCTGCAAGTCGCTGCTCCAGTACGGCCAACTTTTCACGTGTACGTAGCAGCACCTGCGTTTGTACATCAAATTCTTCGCGGTTAACCAGATCCATGCGCGTCAGCTGTGCTTGCAGAACCTGACGAATTTTCTTCTCAACGTCATCACCAAATTCGCGAATGCCTTTTGGCATGGCGTCATGTACCTGGCGAGCGAGTTGTTCAATTTTTTTCGGGTCAATCATGGCCGTTTCCTGGTCGCAACAAAGTTAACTTAAGTGTAATGCCTGTATGAAAAAGGATAAACCTAAAATGGCAGTTGCGTTATATAGATAAGCTTATGCTGCTATTGTGCGTTGCCGGAGCAGATATTTGGCGCTATAGTAAATCCGCTTATTCTCAGGGCGGGGCGAAATTCCCCACCGGCGGTAAATCAGCAGCAGCTGAAAGCCCGCGAGCGCTTCCGATTTTGCGATTGGAAGGTCAGCAGATCCGGTGTAATTCCGGGGCCGACGGTTAAAGTCCGGATGGGAGAGAGTAACGGTTCTGTCGAGCTTCGGCTCGCTTCGCGTTATTTTTATGCACTCCTCAAGCACGCCCTGATTCTGGTAACCACAATATTGATAAGGTTAATTTACCATGAATCAGACGCTACTTTCTGAATTTGGCACGCCTGAACAGCGTGTAGAACGCGCCATCGCAGCTCTGCGTGAAGGTCGCGGCGTAATGGTCCTCGACGATGAAAACCGTGAAAATGAAGCTGATATGATTTTCGCGGCGGAAACCATGACCGTTGAACAAATGGCATTAACGATTCGTCACGGCAGCGGTATTGTTTGCCTTTGCATTACCGAACAGCGTCGTCAGGAACTTGATCTGCCGATGATGGTGGAGAACAATACCAGCTCTTTCGGCACCGGTTTTACCGTTACGATTGAAGCCGCACAGGGCGTAACGACTGGCGTTTCAGCGCAGGATCGCCTCACAACCATTCGTACCGCTATTGCAGATAACGCTAAGCCCAGCGATCTTAATCGCCCAGGCCATGTGTTTCCTCTGCGCGCACGTGACGGCGGCGTCCTGGCGCGCGGCGGCCATACCGAAGCGACGATCGATTTAGTTTCACTGGCAGGTTTTAAACCGGCTGGCGTGCTGTGCGAGCTGACGAATGATGATGGCACCATGGCGCACGCGCCAGAGGCGATAGTTTTTGCTAAACAGCATAATATGCCGCTGGTTACCATTGAAGACCTGATCGCTTATCGTCGTAGCCACGAAACGCGCCAGGCGAGTTAAGCGCGCCGCGACAGATAAAAGAATAAAAAAGCCGGGAGATTCCCGGCTTTTTTATCGCTTCGCATAAAATATATGGTTTCCAATGGCGGCGGTTTGCGCGAATTCGCTGCGCCAGGACGGATTAACCGTTTGATTATGGTAATAGGTTGCGCCATTAGTCACATCAGAAAGCTCGCCATTAATAATTTGATGAGCTATCTGTTGTGCCCGCTGCCAGCTTTTGTCGCTTTTCAATGGATAGCTGTAGGCACTTTTCTTTAAATGCGTCCATGAAAACTGTTTTGGTGCATAAACAACCGGACAAATTTGCGTCACATCCCAATTGGCGCGATTCATCGTTACCGACGCTACCGCTATCTGTCCTTTTAGCGGTTCTCCACGCGCTTCATGATATATATTAAGAGCCAAACAAAGAATGGCGCCCTGTATCAGCATTGGAATTCCGTCATCAAACAAAGGTGACGGGGAGTTTACGAAGCGGCGGGGAGCAAGCATACCAGACAGGTCTTGAAAATCCCGCCGCTAAACTATCTTATTGATTTATCATTGTGTCCGTGATTATTTTCAGATAAATGACATTACCCTATGCCGCTGGTTTGCAGCAGCGTCAGGCTAAAACCCATCACCGTCATGCCACACAACACGCCATAGCTGGGGTTGCTATGCGGATCGATATCGCGTGCCAGCGGCATCAGTTCATCAACCGATAGCGCCACCATAATGCCGGCGACGGCTGCCATAATAGCCGCAATGACCACCGGTGACATTGCCGGACCGAGTACCCAAAAAGCCAGTACGCCGCCAAGAATCTCCGCCATACCGGAAATACAGGCCCAAAAAACCGCCCGCGATTTTGAACCGGTTGCTGCGTACATCGGGCCGGCGACGGCCAACCCTTCAGGGATGTTATGAATGGCTACTGCTAACGCGATGCCCAGCCCCAACTCCAGATCGCTACTGGCCGTAACAAAGGTCGCGATACCTTCCGGGAAATTATGCAGGCTAATCCCCAGCGTCAGTAAAATTGCCGTACGTCGCAGGTTACGTGGTTTCTGGCTCTCAGCCATTAAATCCTGAGGATGCTGATGAGGCAGCAGGCGATCGAGAGCGAAATAGCCCAGCAGCCCCAGTAAAAACATGCCATAGCCCAGCAGCGGCGACATCCCTGGCGCATCCAGCGCGGCTGGCAGCATCTCCATCAAAGAAATTAACAGCATAATGCCTGCGGCGAAGCCCAGCGCAAAAGCCAGCATACGGTTGGAAGGTTTCTGACCTATTACGCCTAAAAACGCGCCAACAAAAGTTGCCGCGCCAGCCAAAATAGTCAGCAATAAAGGAACTGACATTACAGACTCCATAATGATAATGATTCTTATCAAGACTATTTAAATTCTGACAAAAAGCGAGGGGGTATTAGGTAAAGTTTTGTCTGAATGACGTTCAAAAAATCTGAGTATGTTTGTCAGCCTTATCCGCCTGCATCCTTCAGACAAAATGCGTAAGGTATTTCTCAATCGTATTTAATAAGGTTGAGAACAATGAAATCTCCACGTATGCCCGCACTTTTTTTGGGGCACGGCAGCCCCATGAATGTGTTGGAAGAGAACAGCTATACGCAGGCCTGGCGCACGTTGGGTAAAGCATTGCCAAGGCCGCGGGCGATTCTGGCTATCTCTGCGCACTGGTATACGCGCGGTACGGCAGTCACTGCCATGGCGAATCCGCGCACTATTCATGATTTTGGCGGTTTTCCTCAGGCGTTATTTGACACGCGCTATCCCGCACCCGGCGCGCCAGCGCTGGCGCAGGAAATTGCAGAGTTACTGGCGCCACTCAATGTACAGCTGGATAACAGCTGGGGGTTGGATCACGGTTCCTGGGGCGTTTTAATCAAAATGTATCCTGAAGCGGATATTCCGGTGGTGCAGCTCAGTATTGACGGTACGCAGTCAGCGCTTTGGCATTTTCAGTTGGGGCAGAAGCTGGCGGCGCTGCGCGAGCAGGGCGTTATGCTGATTGCCAGCGGTAATGTGGTGCATAACCTGCGCATGGCGCGCTGGCAGGATGACGGCGAGGCTTTTCCCTGGGCCGCCGCGTTTAATCAGTACGTGCGCGATAATCTCAGCTGGCAGGGGGAAGCAGCTGAGCATCCGCTGGTGAATTTTATGCAACATGAAGGCGCGGCGCTGTCTAATCCGACGCCGGAGCATTATCTGCCGCTGCTGTATATCATCGGTTCGCGTCAGCCAGATGAAGCCGTAACGGTGCCGGTGGATGGGATAGTGATGTCGGCGCTGAGTATGCTGTCAGTGCAGGTGGGATAGAGTGAAAAGCGGGCAACTGTCGTTGCCCGTAAAGGTTATTCAATAAAGGCGTGCGGATAGAAGCGCGACAGATCCTGCGTAATTAACGCACGATCTTCACGCAGACCAATACCGGCGGGCTGATCGTCCACCAGCCAGCTGCCGATCAACGTATAGCTGTCGCCAAACTGGGCCAGCGGATGGAACTGCTGCACAATCATGCCTTCTTCCCCGTAGGGGCCGTCAACGCGTGCGATCTCTTGCCCTTGCTCCACAATGCGAATATTGGCGCCTTCGCGTGAGAAAAGGGGCTTCACCACATATTTGTCCATGGCGGGCACATCATCTTCAGCAAAGTAAGCAGGTAACAAATTCGGATGGTCAGGGAACATCTGCCACAGCAAGGGCAGCAGCGCTTTATTAGACAGAATGCTTTTCCAGGCCGGCTCCAGCCAGCGTACGCCAGCATCGTTCAGCTTGGTTGAGAAGATCTCCCGCAGCATAAATTCCCATGGATAGAGCTTAAACAGATTACTGATAACCTGGTCGTTAACATCAGTAAACTGGCCTTTCTCGCCCAAACCAATCTCATCAATAAACAGGAAATCGCTCGGCAGTCCGGCTTCGCTTGCGCAGTCCTGCAAATATTGCACCGTACCGCGATCCTCTTCGCTATCGCGATAACAGGTAAAGTGCAGCAGGTTAAAACCGTGCTGCTGATGCAGAACGGCAAAGCGATCGATCAGCTTTTCCTGAAGGCTGTTGAACTGATCGCTGCCTGCCGGCAGCTTGCCAGCCTGAAGCTGATCTTCCAGCCACAGCCATTGAAAAAAGGCTGCTTCGTAAAGCGATGTCGGCGTATCGGCGTTATTTTCCAACAACTTAGCGTCACCGCTGCCGTTCCAGGCTAAATCCAGGCGAGAATAGAGCGACGGCTGCGAGATTTTCCACGAACTGCGGACAAAATCCCAGGTATGTTTAGGAATGCGGAATTTAGTCAGCAGCTCCTCGCTGTTAACCACCTTCTCCACCACCTGTAAACACATCTGATGCAGCTCGGCGGTAGTCTCTTCGAGATAATCAACCTGCGCCAGCGTGAACTGATAGTAAGCATCTTCACACCAGTAAGGTTCGTCATACATGGTATGAAAACCAAAACCGTATTCGGTCGCACGGGCGCGCCAGTCGGGACGTTCAGCAATAGCAATGCGTTTCATCAGGCCGGTTAGCCTCCCAGCGAGCGATGGCTGGTGCCGGTCGCGCTGCTGCGCTGCATCGAAGTCTGTTTAGCCACCGTCTCGCCAAAACCGCCGCGAGTTACGGTACGGGTTGTCGCCGGTTTCGGCGCCAGCGCTGTTTTCGGTACCGTCATGGTACGGCCTGGCGTGGCGGCGCCATAGTTACGGCCGGTAGCATCAACAAACTTACCGTTCATCGGGCTGGCCGGATTTTTTGAACTGAATAAAGGCTGTGACGCAAAACCTGCGCCGCCGCCCATCATACGGCCCATCATATAGCCCGCCATTAACGGCATCCAGAAGCTGCCGCTTTGATGCGCTTCGGCATTAGTGCCAGCCTGAGCTGGGGCCTGTTGGCACTGCGCTTCGCCAAACTCCGCTACGCAATCTTCGCGCGTGGCATATTTCGGCGCGGTTTTTTCCGCTTCTTTCAGCGCGTTGTTATAAGCGGTAGTACATTGCTCGCTCTGGCCCGGATTGGCTTTAGTACAGTCGTCGGCGTTTTGATAGAGAGAAACCGTTTCGTCCGCCTGCTCACAGCCCGCCAGCATAAACACGGCGGTAACGGCCAGTGCGACCGGCGTCAGATGACGGGCGCGCCAACTCTTACGGAAGGCGTCACGATTAATATTTTTTGTCCGTTTCATGGGGATAGTCCTCTGCCCAAAGGTAGCGCAAAGGATAGGTGAAACTGGTTCAAAAATGAAGCAACAGGCAGCGCTGTGCCTGTATCTTTACGTAGTTATACGTTCAAATGCGAGCGGGGATCAGAATAGAAAGGAAACGGCAGGAAAAGAAGATTTCCGGCCATGAAGTTAATCTTTTTCATGGCCGGAAGTCATGCTTAGTGGCTGAACGGATTACCGCTCTGCTGACGCGTTGCTGCGGGACGAGCCGCTGTCGCGTTATTGCTGGCTGCCTGCAGGTTAGTGCCATGATCGGCTGCGGCATCCTGCTGTGGATTTTCCGGCGCTACCGATTCTGGCGCGGTCGGAATTTCTTTACCCAGGCTGGCGTTCAGCGCGGCCAGATCCTGTTCGTTCAGGGTGCCAAGCGCAGATTTAATGTTCAGCTGATTAATCAGGTAATCATAGCGTGCATCGGAAAGCTGCTGTTTCGCGTTGTACAGCGTGGTGGTTGCATCCAGCACGTCAACGATAGTGCGCGTACCGACCTGATAACCCGCTTCCATTGCATCCAGTGAGCTTTGCGCAGAAACCACCGCCTGTTTATAGGCTTCAATGCTGCTGACCGAGGCGTTGACGTTATTAAAGGAAGAACGCACGGTTTGCACTGCGGAGCGATGCGCGCTTTCTAATTGCTCGCTGGCGCTAACGAAGGCGTACTGCGCCTGTTTCACCTGCGAAGATACCGCGCCGCCGCTGTACAGCGGCAGGTTGAAGCTGACACCAACCTGATTATTTCCGGTAATGTTGTCGTTCTGCGTTGCGCGACTGCCGCCATATTTATTGTTCGATAGGCCGGTAGAAGCATTTAAATCGATAGTCGGCATATGACCAGATTCGTAATAACGAATTTGCTCACGCGCCAGATCCTGCGACAGACGAGCCGATAACAGGTTCAGGTTACGGCTTTCCGCTTCTTTCAGCAGCGCGCTGACCGGCTGCGGTTTATCGGTACGGAAACGATCGATGTTCAGCGAAGCCAGCGTCGGATAGTAATTACCCGTTACCTGGCGCAGCGTTTCAACCGCATTATCCAGCTCATTACGCGCTGAGACTTCATTTGCCAGCACGTTGTCATACTGCGCGCGGGCGTTCTGTACGTCGGTAATAGCGACCAGACCGACGTTAAAACGCTGGGTAGTCTGATCCAACTGGCGATAGATGGATTGTTTCTGCGCTTCAATATAAGAAAGCGCGTCAATCGCACGTAACACATTGAAGTAGGCGGTAGCGGTATTCAGGATCAGATTCTGCTGCGCTGCCTGATAGCTGACATCCTGCACACCAGCCGTTTTTTCCTGCAGGGTTAACGCGCGCCATTTGCTCATATCGAAAATGGTTTGGGTTAACTGCAAAGAGCCGCTGGTAGTATTTGAATGTGTATCGCGGGCGTCACGATAACCGCTGTTATAAGTATAATCAGCGCCCAGGCCAAGCTGAGGCAGTAACGGACTGCGGGCTTCATTAATTTTTTCAAATGCCGCGTCACGGTCAGCCGCTGAGCTGCGCAAATCGGGGTTAGTTAAACGGGCCTGTTGATAAATTTGCAGCAGGTTCTCCGCCTGACTAGCTACGCTGAAGCCGCCCAGGCTCAGGCCAATAAGTAAAGGGAGCAGTTTCTTCATTTGCATTCCTTGTAGTGCAGCAAAGTTGCTATGGTAGCACTGACGTAAGCTAAAAAAATAAGCGCCGATTCTAGCAGAGTGTGCCAGAGTGATAAGTTGGCTGAAAGTGCCATCTTCCGTTAATTTACGTAAATAATTCAGAAAGAACCACCCTTCCGGGCGGGGCCTGTTTGAAACCGCTCACCACCGCCCCCACTATAAAGGACGCCGGCTTTATGGTTAAAAATACAAAATCCCCTGTGACTTTCAGCAAAAACGATGTAGAAATTATTGCACGTGAGCCGCTCTATAACGGATTTTTTTCTTTAGTCCGTTATCGTTTCCGTCACCGCCTGTTTAACGGTGAAATGAGCAAGGAAGTTGTGCGCGAAGTTTTTGAGCGCGGACATGCCGCAGTCCTGCTACCCTATGATCCCCAGCGAGATGAAGTGGTGCTGATCGAACAGATCCGCATTCCCGCTTATGACACCAGCCCAACGCCCTGGCTACTGGAATTAGTGGCCGGCATTATCGAGCCTGGAGAAAGCGTTGAGGATGTGGTGCGCCGCGAGGCGATGGAAGAAGCGGGCCTGACGGTAAAACGCGTCCAGCCGGTAATTAATTACCTGGCGAGTCCGGGCGGTACCAGCGAGCGCCTGTCGGTGCTGGTGGGAGAAGTGGATGCCAGCGTGGCACAAGGATGCCACGGTCTGGAGGAAGAGAATGAGGATATTCTTGTGCATGTGGTAAGCCGCGAACAGGCTTACCACTGGGTGGAAGAGGGGAAAATTGATAACGCGGCTTCCGTCATCGCTCTGCAATGGCTGATGTTGCACTATGAGAAATTGCGAAACGAGTGGAATCCAACATGATCAAGCGCTACGTCCCTGATTTTCCCGAAATGATGCGGTTGAGCGAAACCAACTTCGCCCAGCTGCGTCGTTTGCTGCCGCGCAATGATGAAGCGGGAGCCTCGGTGACCTATCAGGTAAAAGGCGCCAGCTACAGCATTACTATTATTGAGTCTACGCGCTACACCACGCTGGTTGAGATCCGTCAGACCGCGCCCGCCGTCAGCTACTGGAGTCTGCCTTCAATGTCTGTCAGGCTGTATCATGACGCGATGGTTGCTGAAGTGTGTTCAACGCAGCAGATCTATCGCTTCAAAGCGCGATATGATTACCCGAATAAAAAGTTGCACCAGCGTGATGAAAAGCATCAAATCAACCAGTTTCTTGCGGACTGGCTGCGTTATTGTTTGTCGCATGGCGCGATGGCTGTACCGGCCTGGTAAAACGGCAATAACCTTGATATGGCGTGGAGATTAAGGAAACTCTTTGGATAGCCTGCTAAAACTTCCTGTGGTGAGTGGGGCCAGTATCAGGATATTACAAATCACGGACACCCACCTTTTTTCAGGCAGACATGAAACGCTATTGGGCGTTAATACCTGGGCCAGCTTTAACGCGGTACTGGAGGCTATCGAGGCCGAACAGCTGCCGATCGATCTGATTATCGCCACCGGCGATTTGGCTCAGGATCATTCCCCCGAAGCCTATCAGCATTTTGCTGAGGGTATTGCGCGTCTGACGGCGCCCTGCGTCTGGCTGCCGGGCAACCATGATTTTCAACCCGCAATGTATGAAACGCTGGCGCATTCCGGCATTGCGGAAGCTAAACAGGTATTGATCGGCGAGCATTGGCAGTTAGTGTTACTCGACAGTCAGGTGGCGGGCGTGCCGCACGGCATGCTCAGTGATTATCAGCTCGACTGGCTGGAAAAGACGCTGGCGCAAACCGTTGACCGACACACGCTGGTTCTGCTGCATCACCATCCGCTGCCGTCAGGCTGTAGCTGGCTGGATCAGCACAGCCTGCGCAATCCGCACGCGCTTGATGCGATACTCCAGCATTACCCGCTGGCGAAAACGCTCATCTGCGGCCATATTCATCAGGAGATGGATGTGGAGTGGCAGGGGCGACGCCTGTTGGCCTCGCCATCAACCTGCGTTCAGTTCAAACCGCACTGCACCAACTTTACTATCGACGCCGTTGCGCCGGGCTGGCGCTGGCTGGAACTGGATGAAAACGGGACGGTGCAAACCCGGGTGCAGCGTCTTGCGACGCGCGCTTTTACGCCCGATCTTGATTCCGAAGGCTACTAAATGGCGACGCTGCTCTATTTGCACGGTTTTAACAGCTCTCCGTTATCCGCTAAGGCGACGCTGCTGCAACGCTGGCTCGCCATCCATCATCCTGAGATTACGATGCTGGTGCCGCAGCTGCCGGCTTATCCGGCTGACGCAGCGCAGATGCTGGAAGAGATCGTGCTGGCGCGCGCGGGTGAACCGTTAGGAATTGTCGGCTCATCGCTGGGCGGTTATTACGCGACCTGGCTGTCGCAGTGCTTTACCTTGCCAGCGGTAGTGATCAATCCGGCGGTGCGGCCTTTTGAACTGCTGCTCAATTACCTTGGCACCAACGAGAATCCATACACGGGCCAACAATATGTGTTAGAGTCTCGCCACATTTACGATCTGAAAGTCATGCAGATTGACCCGCTTGAGGCGCCGGATTTGCTCTGGTTACTTCAGCAGACGGGCGATGAGGTACTCGATTATCTTCAGGCACTGGATTACTACCAGGCCTGTCGCCAGACGGTCGAGGAGGGCGGCAATCACGCCTTTACCGGATTCGAACGCTTTTTCCCTTCGATTCTTGACTTTATCGGTCTGAATCGCGCCTGATGCCGCGGGATCGTATAACCCTTTTTTCAGCCACCAATTCAGAACGATACGATGACTCAATCCAGCTATAACGCTAAAGACATTGAGGTACTCAGCGGCCTCGAACCCGTTCGTCGTCGTCCGGGAATGTACACCGATACCTCGCGCCCTAACCATTTGGGACAGGAGGTTATCGATAACAGTGTTGATGAAGCGTTGGCCGGCCATGCGAAACGCGTGGAAGTGATACTGCACGCCGATCAGTCACTGGAAGTAATCGATGACGGGCGCGGCATGCCGGTAGATATTCACCCGGAAGAGGGCGTACCGGCAGTTGAACTGATCCTTTGCCGCCTCCACGCAGGTGGCAAGTTCTCCAGCAAAAACTATCAGTTTTCCGGCGGTCTGCACGGCGTCGGCATTTCAGTGGTTAATGCCCTGTCGAAGCGCGTGGAAGTGACCGTGCGACGTAACGGCGAAATCTACGATATGGCCTTTGAAAACGGCGATAAAGTGCAGGATCTCACCGTTACCGGTACGGTCGCCAAACGCAACACCGGAACGCGCGTGCATTTCTGGCCGGACGGCAGTTTCTTTGACAGCCCACGCTTCTCCGTTTCGCGCCTGTCGCATCTGCTGAAGGCGAAGGCGGTACTCTGCCCGGGCGTTGAGATTGTTTTCAAAGACAAAGTGAATAACACCGAGCAACGCTGGTGTTATCAGGACGGCCTGACCGATTACCTGAGCGAAGCGATTAACGGCCTGATTACCCTGCCGGAAACGCCGTTTGTTGGCAGTTTTGCGGGCGATGTCGAAGCGGTAGACTGGGCGCTGCTCTGGCTGCCGGAAGGCGGCGAACTGCTGACGGAAAGCTACGTTAACCTGATCCCGACCATGCAGGGCGGCACGCACGTTAACGGTTTACGTCAGGGCCTGCTCGATGCGATGCGTGACTTCTGTGAATATCGCAATATTTTGCCGCGCGGCGTGAAGCTGTCGGCGGAAGATATTTGGGATCGCTGCGCTTACGTGCTGTCGGTCAAAATGCAGGATCCGCAGTTTGCCGGACAGACTAAAGAGCGCCTCTCTTCGCGTCAGTGCGCGGCTTTCGTTTCTGGCGTGGTAAAAGATGCCTTCAGCCTGTGGCTGAACCAGAACGTGCAGGCGGCTGAACAGCTGGCGGAGCTGGCGATCTCCAGCGCGCAGCGTCGTATGCGCGCGGCGAAAAAGGTAGTGCGTAAAAAGCTCACCAGCGGCCCGGCATTGCCTGGCAAGCTGGCTGACTGCACCGCGCAGGATCTGAATAAAACCGAGCTGTTCCTGGTGGAAGGGGATTCCGCAGGCGGCTCGGCCAAACAGGCGCGCGATCGCGAATATCAGGCGATCATGCCGCTGAAAGGCAAGATCCTGAATACCTGGGAAGTCTCTTCAGACGAAGTGCTGGCTTCGCAGGAAGTGCATGATATTTCTGTTGCGATCGGCATCGACCCGGACAGCGAAGATCTGAGCCAACTGCGTTACGGTAAAATCTGTATTCTCGCCGATGCGGACTCGGACGGCCTGCATATCGCCACGCTGCTGTGCGCGCTGTTTGTTAAGCATTTCCGTTCGCTGGTGAAAGGCGGCCATGTTTATGTGGCGATGCCGCCGCTCTACCGCATCGATTTGGGTAAAGAGGTCTGGTACGCGCTGGATGAGGAAGAAAAAGATGGCGTGCTGGAGCAGCTGAAGCGTAAAAAGGGCAAGCCGAACGTCCAGCGCTTCAAAGGTCTGGGCGAAATGAACCCGATGCAGCTGCGTGAAACCACGCTTGATCCGAACACGCGTCGTCTGGTGCAGCTCACCATTGATGATGAAGATGTCGATCAGACGCTGGCGGTGATGGATATGCTGCTGGCGAAAAAGCGTTCAGAAGATCGCCGTAACTGGCTGCAGGAGAAAGGCGACAAGGCGGAAATCGAGGTTTAAGCCTGCTCAGCCAAAGCTTGCCGTCGCAGGCATTGCGGCATACATCGCAGAGAAAAATAAACGGCCCGGCATCGCAAGATAGCCAGGCCGTTTTACTATGGCTGCTATCTGCTATCTGCTATCTGCTATCTGTTGTAGCGCGACTCATCATGAAATGGCTTGCGGATATGCCGTGCAGAACAGGTGTGGGTGATATGCCGGGTTTTACCCTCAAAGCATACAGAATATTTTATCGATCGCGGTAAACAGCTGCGCGCTGACCTCACTTTTGATCCGTTTTTCCGGTTCCGCGGAGATCGGAATGGCGCGCTTTTCCCCATAACAAAACGATGCGGATTAACAGATTACGAACTGAAAGCATTATCTCGTATAAAAATAAGCTGGGCGAAATAGAGAAATGCCCGGCTTATCCTAATGAGGATAATATTAACAGGATGAAATGATGAAGTTATGGGTATCTGTCAAATTCGGAACCTGGTCTGAATTTTCTGGTCGAATAATTAATATCATCCGCTATCCTTAATAATAATTGCAATTTTGCTTTTTTTTATTATTTTAATTCCGTTGGAATTCTATTTAGATAAGCGATCTATTTAAAATTAGCTGCTATTTTTTAATTAATTTCCGCTGCTTTTAAAACCTGTGTTCATAATAATTAAAGGAATAACTGACAGGCATTTGAACTGGATAAAATACTTTTTTCAATGAGTTATGAAGATAACTGTTTTGCATTTCTTTACAGCTTGCTGGTTTATTATTCTGTGCTTTTACTTAGTTTATGTTACTGCAGTTGGCAGCCGGGTTGTCTCCCCGACTTATTCAGTAACGCATATATAAGATTATTAGTTATGAAAAAGGTTCTCGCTATTTTAATTCCCGCAATTCTGGCCGCGGGTGCAGTTAACGCAGCTGAAATTTACAACAAGGACGGAAATAAATTAGATCTGTATGGCAAAGTTGATGCGCGTCATCTTGTTTCCAAAGATGACGGCAATGACGGTGACGCAACGTATGTTCGTCTGGGCTTTAAAGGCGAAACGCAGATCACGGATAGCCTCTCCGGCTACGGTCAGTGGGAATACAATATCCAGGCCAACAACGCGGAAGAAGATGGCACCGCGGGTAGCGCAACGCGGCTGGGCTTTGCCGGTCTGAAATTTGGCGATTTTGGTTCTTTCGATTATGGCCGTAACTACGGCGTGATCTAAGACGTAGAAGCCATGAGCGACATCCTGCCGGTGTTTGGTGGCGATTCCTACTCTGCCTCTGACAATTTCATGACCGGTTGCGCTAATAACATTGCGACCTACCGCAACAGCAACTTCTTTGGCCTGGTTGACGGTCTGGATTTCGCTCTGCAGTATCAGGGCAGCAACCGTGGCGCGGGCGAAAGCGCCAATGGCCGCGATAACGCTCTGGCGTATGTACAGTCCAAAGTGCAGAAGCTGGACGAGGAGTTCGCTCAGGTTAAATACATTGAGCTGGGTTCTACTTACTACTTCAACAAAAACATGGCCGTTTATGCAGATTACAAATTCAACCTGCTGAATAAAAATGACGATGCTGTTTAAACCCTGAACCCTGGCGACGGATGACGTGTTAGGCCTGGGCATGGTTTACCAGTTCTGATACTGCTTTGTTGATAAAACCCGCCAGACGGCGGTTTTTTTATTGCGCACTAACCGCCAGGGAGCGCAGATAATCCGCCAGGTGTTGAACACCCGCTTCTCCGGTCGTCGCAGCAACTGAGATTGCGATAGCGGCGTCCAGAGCGCCAACACGAACAGCGATCCCGTTACGCCGCAGGAATACCAGGGCGATTTTGCAACGGCGGTACGTTTGTTTGCAGCATTGAAGATGTGGCCGCGTGCAATCGCTGCCCAGTAAAGCGCGGCAACCTGATACTGGTCGGGGCGTGACGTTGTGTCATATACAGTCTGCTCAACGCAATTTGAATTAGCTAAAAGCCCCGCAGGTGCGGGGCTTCGGGATGTAGACGATATGGGATATCGGGTGAAATGCGCTTTGGGTTGGATGTTTTGTTTTACCACCAACCCTGTCGCACCGCTGTGCTTAAAGCGATGTTGAATCCGATTTGGAGTCTGTCGGATTCTCCATCAGGAAGATCTTCACATCCAGCACATCATCTTTAATACGTTCGCGATGGGCTTCCATATGCGGCTGCTGCTGATGCTGTTCCAGATGGCGCAGCGTCTCCCAGTATTCCAGCATGAAAATGGAGTTTGGCAGATTCTGCTTCCACGGCACCTGCGCCTGATGATCAACCAACGCCTGATATTTGTGACAGCCTTCTTCGGCAAGAACGATTGGCGTCAAATCATAAATGGCGGCCAGCACTGCCTCTCGGCGGCCAGGCTTTACGCAAATCTCAGCTACAACGGTTAACATAATCAGCCCCTGGAAAGTTTCAATGCGTTAAGTTAAGCAAAGATTTTGCCCAGATGCTCACGATAGCGTGCAATATCACGCGGCACGTCAGGCTGTTTAATCACATCGTTACAGATAAAGGTAGGCAGGCCTTTCATGCCGAGGAACTGGTTAGCCTTATGGAAATGCAGGTAAAGGCCATCCACGCCAACGCCTTCAAAGAACTGCTCTGGATCGGTAAAGGCTTCCAGCGGCGCGTTCCAGGTCAGCGACAGCATATATTTTTTGCCCTGTAACAGGCCGCCTGAGCCATATTTTTTGCTGGCGTCGGAACGGGTACGGCCGTCGCTGGCGTACAGCGCGCCGTGGCCTTCGGTAAAGACTTCATCGATATATTTTTTCAGGATCCATGGCTCGCCCATCCACCAGCCCGGCATCTGATAAATCACCACGTCGCTGTCCAGATACTTCTGTACTTCCTGCTGAATATCGTAGCCGTCATCAACACGTGTTACCTGCACGTCATGGCCGTTATCGCGTAAAAAGCTCTCTGCCACTTCGGTCATGGTATGGTTCAGTTCGCCCTTTGAGTGGGCAAATTCTTTACCCGCATCAAGAATTAAAATCTTACTCATTCGCTATCGCTCCGTTGAAAATTCTGAGGCTAGTCTACGCGCGCATCAGGCAAAGAAAAATGTGCGTTTGATCACAACACTTTTGCGTAGGGCGCAATAATCCGGTGCGAATGTGTTAAAAAAATACATAAAACTTATCGCCAACCTGCTGCCGTTTATACGTGCCCGCGCGCCATGACTAAACTGTGACATCCCCGCATCAGATAAGGTACTATCCTCGCCAAACAGATCGCCATGCGGCGCGCTGCCGCCCGCCGCAACGTGAGGAATCATAATGAGTGACTTGACGCAGGATGGTGCAGAGCGTCTTGCCCTGCATAAATTTACCGAGAATGCGTACCTGAACTATTCCATGTACGTCATCATGGACAGGGCGCTTCCCTATATTGGCGATGGCCTGAAGCCGGTACAGCGCCGCATTGTCTATGCGATGTCGGAGCTGGGGCTGAACGCCAGCGCCAAATTCAAAAAATCAGCGCGTACCGTGGGCGACGTGCTGGGCAAATACCATCCACACGGCGACAGCGCCTGCTACGAAGCGATGGTATTAATGGCGCAGCCGTTTTCCTACCGCTATCCGTTGGTGGACGGGCAGGGGAACTGGGGCGCGCCGGACGATCCGAAGTCCTTCGCCGCCATGCGTTATACCGAATCGCGTCTGTCGCGCTACGCCGAGGTTTTGCTGGGCGAGCTGGGCCAGGGCACGGTTGATTTCGTCCCTAACTTTGACGGCACGCTGAACGAGCCGAAAATGTTGCCGGCGCGTCTGCCGAATATTCTGCTGAACGGCACCACCGGCATTGCCGTCGGGATGGCGACCGACATTCCACCGCACAACCTACGCGAAGTGGCGCAGGCGACTATGGCGCTAATCGATAACCCAAAAACCAGCCTTGATGAGCTGCTGGATATCGTGCAGGGCCCGGACTTCCCGACCGAGGCGGAAATCATTACGCCGCGCGCGGAGATCCGTAAGATCTACCAGAGCGGACGCGGTTCCGTACGTCAGCGCGCCGTCTGGAAAAAAGAGGATGGCGAGGTGGTGATCAGCGCGCTGCCGCATCAGGTTTCCGGCGCGCGCGTGCTGGAGCAGATTGCCGCGCAGATGCGCAATAAAAAGCTGCCGATGATTGAAGATCTGCGCGATGAGTCGGATCACGAGAACCCGACGCGCCTGGTGCTGGTGCCGCGCTCTAACCGCGTCGATCTCGATCAGGTGATGAACCATCTGTTCGCCACCACCGATCTGGAAAAAAGCTACCGCATTAACCTGAACATGATCGGGCTGGATAACCGTCCGGCGGTGAAAAACCTGCTGGAGATCCTCAGCGAATGGCTGGTATTCCGCCGCGATACGGTGCGCCGCCGTCTGCAATACCGTCTTGATAAGGTACTGAAGCGTTTACATATTCTGGAAGGCCTGCTGGTGGCGTTCCTGAATATTGATGAAGTGATTGAAATCATCCGCAGCGAAGATCAGCCGAAGCCGATGCTGATGTCGCGTTTTGGCATCAGCGAAACCCAGGCAGAGGCAATTCTTGAATTAAAACTGCGTCATCTGGCGAAGCTGGAAGAGATGAAAATTCGCGGCGAGCAGAGCGAGCTGGAAAAAGAGCGCGATCAGCTGCAGGCCACGCTGGCCTCCGAACGCCGCATGAATACGCTGCTGAAGAAAGAGCTACAGGCTGACAGCGAAGCCTATGGCGACGACCGCCGTTCGCCGCTGCACGAGCGCGAAGAGGCAAAAGCGATCAGCGAAAACGAGCTGATGCCGTCCGAGCCGGTCACCGTGGTGCTGTCGCAGATGGGCTGGGTACGCAGCGCCAAAGGGCATGACATCGATCCGACCGGCCTGAGCTACAAAGCGGGCGACAGCTATCTGGCCGCCGCGCGCGGTAAAAGCAACCAGCCGGTCGCCTTTATCGACTCCACCGGACGCAGCTATACGCTGGATCCGTCAACGCTGCCGTCGGCACGCAGCCAGGGCGAGCCGTTAACCGGTAAGCTGACGCCGCCGCCGGGCGCGGTGATGGAGCAGGTGCTGATGGAGGCGGAAGAGCAGCGATTGCTGATGGCGTCCGATGCCGGCTACGGTTTTGTCTGCACCTTTGCCGATCTGGTCTCGCGCAATCGCGCCGGTAAAGCGCTGCTGACGCTGCCGGAGAACGCCAAAGTGATGACGCCGATGGCGATTCACAGCGACGACGATATGCTGCTGGCGATCACCGCCGCGGGCCGTATGCTGATGTTCCCGGTTGGCGATCTGCCGCAGCTGTCGAAAGGCAAGGGCAACAAGATTATCTCGATTCCGTCGGCGCAGGCCGCCAGCGGCGAAGATCGTCTGGCATGGCTCTATCTGCTGCCGCCGGGCAGCGCGATAACGCTCTACGTAGGTAAACGTAAGCTGACGCTGCGTTCTGAAGAGTTGCAGAAATTCCGTGCCGAGCGCGGACGTCGCGGCACGCTGTTGCCGCGCGGCCTGCAGCGTATTGATCGCGTTGAAGTGGATGCGCCAGCGCGTGTTGGCGCTGACGATAGCGAAGCCTGATAGCGGGCACGGAAGCCGAAGCGTCGCCACTTACCGTCGCGGCGCTTCGGTGCAATACCGGTGTCTTTTCATATAAAGCCGGTATACTTAGGCGGAAGCCACAATGAGGTCGTTATGCTGCTAATTTTACGTGTCTTTTTGGTTATTATTTACTCAATTCTGGTTTGTGTATTTGGCTGTATCTGGTGTCTGTTCTCCCCACGTAATCCACGCCACGTCGCTACTTTTGGCCATCTGTTCGGCAAGCTGGCGCCGCTGTTCGGCGTGAAAGTGGAACTGCGCAAACCGGCGGGAGCGGAACATTACGGCAATGCCATTTACATTGCTAACCACCAGAACAACTACGACATGATTACCGCGGCGAATATTGTGCAGCCCTCCACGGTGACCGTCGGGAAAAAAAGCCTGCTGTGGATCCCGTTTTTCGGCCTGCTTTACTGGCTGACCGGCAACTTGCTGATCGACCGCGATAACCGTGCCAAGGCGCACAGCACCATCGCTCAGGTGGTCGAGGAATTTAAAAGAAAGCGCATCTCTTTCTGGATGTTCCCGGAAGGTACGCGCAGTCGCGGACGCGGATTGTTGCCGTTTAAAACCGGCGCTTTTCACGCAGCGGTAGCCGCTGGCGTGCCGATCATCCCGATTGTGGTTTCCTCCACGCACAATAAAATTAAGCTGAACCGTTGGAAAAACGGCCTGGTCATTGTAGAAATGCTGCCGCCGGTAGACGTTACCGCCTTTGCAGATACCTCGGTGCGCAAGCTGGCCACGCACTGTCGTGAGCTGATGCAGGTCAAACTGGCTGAGCTGGACGCTGAAGTCGCCGAGCGAGAAGCCAACGGCAAGGTATAATTCATACGGGCCGCCGTCGCGGCCCCACAGCAATCTCTGAACAACAATAAAAACGGACCGCGTCAGCCAGGCGCCGCACGCGCCGCTATGGAGTCGTTATGTCTTTCAGTCGACGTCAATTTATACAGGCTTCGGGCATAGCCCTGTGTGCGGGCGCGCTGCCGTTCAGCGCTCGGGGGGGGGGCAGTGAAACGCCGTTACCGATCCCGCCGTTACTGGAGTCACGCCGTGGACAGCCGCTGTTCCTTACGGCTCAGCGCAGCCATTGGTCTTTTTCCGGCGACACCAACAAAGTGCCGGTCTGGGGCATTAACGGCCTCTATCTGGGGCCTACGGTGCGCGTCTGGAGCGGCGATGACGTTAAGCTTATCTATAACAATCGCCTGAACGAACCGATCGCGATGAGCGTCGGCGGCTTGCAGGTGCCGGGCGCGCTGTGCGGCGGCGCGCCGCGTATGATGTCGCCGGGCGTTGACTGGGCGCCGGTGCTGCCGGTACGTCAGCGCGCCGCTACCTGCTGGTATCACGCCAGTACGCCGAACCGCATGGCGCAGCATGTCTATAACGGGCTGGCGGGCATGTGGCTGATTGAAGATGAGATCAGTAAGGCGCTGCCGATTCCGAAGCACTACGGTGTAGATGATTTCCCGCTGATTATTCAGGACAAACGCCTTGATAACTTCGGCGTGCCGGTTTATGACCCGCCGGAAAACGGCGGGCTGATGGGCGATACGCTGCTGGTTAACGGCGTACAGAATCCTTTTGTCGAGGTTTCCCGCGGCTGGGTGCGCCTGCGGCTGCTTAACGCCTCCAACGCCCGTCGTTATGACATGGTTCTGAGCGATAACCGTCCTTTCCATGTGATCGCCAGCGATCAGGGCTTTTTGCCCGCGCCGGTGGCGGTTCAGCAGCTGTCGCTGGCACCTGGCGAGCGGCGTGAAGTGCTGCTGGATATGTCGCAGGGCGAAGAGGTCTCCATTACCGCTGGCGTTGCGGCGGGCATTATGGATCGTCTGCGCGGCCTGTTTGAGCCGTCCAGTATTCTTACCTCGACGCAGATCCTGACGCTGCGGCCAACCGGCCTGCTGCCGCTGGTGACCGATAATCTGCCGATGCGTTTACTGGCCGATCAAATCCTCGACGGCACGCCGGTGCGCACGCGCGAACTGCGCTTAGGCGATGCGCAGCCGGGCATCAACGGCGCGCTGTGGGATATGTCGCGCATTGATATTGAGGCGCAGCAGGGCAGCTATGAACGCTGGATCGTGCATGCCGATACGCCGCAGGCGTTTCATATTCAGGGCGTCGCGTTTCTGGTGAAAAGCGTGAACGGCGCACAGCCGTTTGGCGAGGATCGCGGCTGGAAAGATACGGTCTGGATTGATGGCGAGGTGGAACTGCTGGTGGCCTTTAATCAGCCTTCCTCTGAGCATTTCCCGTTTGTCTATTACAGCCAGACGCTGGAAATGGCCGATCGCGGCACGGCGGGCCAATTGCTGGTACAACCGGCGCAGGGCGGCTAAAGCCGCCCTGAAACCACCTTAATTCAGTTCATCAGGATGCGGGCCCAGACGCGTGCCGCTGTCCATTTTGCTAATTTCGGTGACTTCGGTTTTCTCCAGGCGGAAATCGAAGACGCGGAAGTTTTCCTCGATACGCGCTGGGGTGACCGATTTCGGGATAACCACCAGTCCGCTATCCAGATGCCAGCGGATAACGATTTGTGCAGGCGTTTTGCCATACTTTTTCGCCAGCTGCTTAATCACTTCCTGATCGAACACGCCTTTGCCGCCCTGGGCCAGCGGGCTCCAGGACTCCGTCTGGATCTGGTGCATGGCGTTCCAGGCATGCAGCTCGCGCTGCTGAAGCATCGGGTGCAGCTCTATCTGATTTACTACCGGCGTCACGCCCGTTTCATCAATCAGCCGCTTCAGATGCGTCTCCTGAAAATTACAGACGCCGATACTTTTCGCCAGGCCCTGCTGCTGCAGTTCAATCATCCCTTTCCAGGCCTCGACAAAATTGCCTTTTTGCGGGCAAGGCCAGTGCATCAGGTAGAGATCGACATACTCCAGCTGCAGCTTTTGCAGGCTGCTTTCCATCGCCTGCTGCCAGTTCAGCTGATCCTCATTCCACAGTTTGGTGGTCACGAAAATTTCGTCGCGCGCCACATCGGTCTGCTGTAACGCCTGACCTATTCCTTCCTCATTCTTATAAATAGCGGCGGTATCGATTGAGCGATAGCCGACCTCCAGCGCTTTCAGCGCCGCGTTACGCGCTTCCTCTACGCTGGCCTGCCAGACGCCCAGTCCCAGCTGCGGCATCATATTACCGTCGCGCAGTTTAATAATTGGTTGGTCTGCCATAACGTCTCCTTAATGGTTAGTTGGACCCGATAGCGCTTAAGTTTAGTCGAGATATGGCGCGGCGGCTCAGCGCCCGGCAACCATTATGCAAAGGTGCCGTGCTTATTTCTGCGAGAATCTTGCCTGTTTCTCCAGGGCGCTGGAGAATTCCTGCAACAGCGGGCAAACTGCCGATGGATAAATCAATGCGGGTAGAAACAATGGAACGGGAAGCGATCTGCGCGCTGCTGGCGCAAAAAGTGATTCAGTTGCGTAATGCCGGACGCGGCGCCTTGCCTGAATTGCCGGAAGTGCAGCTGCTTTATGCGGATAAAACCTGGGGCCGTACGCCGGTAATGTATCGTCCAGGCATCGTGATTCTGTTTCAGGGGAAAAAGGTCGGCTATATCGGCACCACCACCTTTAATTACGACGCCAGCAAATATCTGATGCTTACCGTGCCGCTGCCGTTTGAGTGCGAAACCTTTGCCACGCCGGAAGATCCGCTGGCGGGGCTGATGCTGCATGTCGATATGCCGCGCCTGCAGGATCTGCTGATTGAACTCAACGGCGATGACAGCTTCCAGCCGAAGCCGCTGAATCAGGGCATTCACTCCGCCTTTCTTTCTGAAGAGCTGCTGTGCGCCACCGAGCGGCTGCTGGACGTAATGGCGAAAGACCGCGATGCGCGCGTGCTGGGGCCGCAAATCGTGCGTGAAATTCTCTATTACGTGCTGGTCGGCCCCTGCGGCGGCGCGCTGCTCTCGCTGGTCAGCCGTCACACGCAGTTTAGCCAGATCGCGCGCGCGCTGCGGCGTATTGAAACCAGCTATACCGATAGCCTCAGCGTTGAATTGCTGGCGGCGGAAGTAAATATGAGCGTCTCGGCCTTTCACCACAACTTTAAGGCGGTGACCAGCACCTCGCCGCTGCAGTATCTGAAAAGCTATCGGCTGCATCAGGCGCGCAACATGATGCTGCAGGAGGGCTTAAAGGCCAGCGCGGCGGCGATGAAAGTCGGTTATGAAAGCGCCTCGCAGTTTTCGCGCGAGTTTAAGCGCTATTTCGGCGTCACGCCGGGAGAAGAGATCACGCGGATGCGGCTGGCGGGCTAATCCCGCCGCCGCAAACCGTCAGGCGCGCTGACGGCGTTTTTTCCAGATCAGGGCGATGCTGCCCGCCAGACCAAGGAACAACAGGGCGACCGGCAGAATAATCAAAATCGCCATCACTTGATCTTCATGGCGTTTGATAAACGGCACCTGACTGATACCGTAGCCAAAAGCGACAACAATCGTTACCCACAGCAGGCCGCTCAGCCAGTTAAAGAACTGAAAGCGACTGTTTTTCAGGCCGGAGATGCCCGCCATCGTCGGCAGCAGCGTGCGCACAAAGGCGAGAAAGCGGCCGACCAGCAGCGCCATCAAACCGTGACGGTTAAACAGATGCCACGCCCGCTGATGGTATTGCGCCGGCAGGTGCATCAGCCAGCTTTTCACCAGCCGGGTATTGCCGAGCCAGCGGCCCTGTAAATAGCTAAGCCAACAGCCCAGGCTGGCGGCAGCGGTCAGAATCACCAGCGTCGGGATAAAATCCATCACCCCTTTGGCAATCATCGCGCCCGCCAGCAGCAGCAGGCTGTCGCCCGGCAGAAAAGAAGCAGGCAGCAGGCCATTTTCTAAAAACAGCGTCAAAAACATAATGCCATAAACGATCCAAACCACATCTGGATTGGCCAGCGCGGCAAAATCCTGATGCCATAGCGCCTGAACAATCTCATGTATCACACCCATGTGCTTCCTCGTTGACTGTGGTAATCGTCTTACCCTTCATACTTCAGGCTGCATCTTTGTTAGCTGCTTTCACTCACCCGAATCACTTAACTGTGTAAGCTCATCGGGATTCGTTCACTTGCCGCCGCGATGCAGCCTGAATTATTTGGCTATAAGTGTAACTGCAAATGGCCGCTCACTTCCTGCCAGAAAGACGGCAGGGGACGTCCTGTTAAGCTCTGGTTTAAGGTTAGCGTGCTTTACGCCATTTATGGCTGAGCGATACGCGCAAAACCGGCGGACAGGTCGTCAATCAGATCCTCGATATGCTCCAGGCCAATGTGCAGACGCACCAGCGTGCCGCTGAAATCCACGCCGTTAACCGGACGAATGGCCGCCAGCTCCTCCGGCTGATTAGCCAGAATCAGCGATTCAAAGCCGCCCCAGGAGTAGGCCATGCTGAAGTGATGAAAGCCGTCGAGAAATTGTGCCAGCTTTTCATCGCTCAGTTTTTGTTCCAGCACAAAGGAAAACAGGCCGCTGCTGCCGCTAAAATCGCGTTTCCAGGCCTGATGACCGGGGCACTGTTCCAGCGCCGGATGATTGACGCGCGCCACTTCCGGGCGTGCCGCCAGCCAGTTCGCCACCGCCAGCGCGCTCTCTTCATGCTGACGCAAGCGCACCGCCAGCGTGCGCAGGCCGCGGCTGGTGACATAAGCGGTATCAGCATCCACCATCTGGCCCATCAGATAGGAGTTCTCACGCAGCGTATCCCAACAGCGCGCATTGCTGACGGCGGTGCCGATCATCGCATCGGAATGGCCGACCAGATATTTGGTGCCCGCCTGAATGGAAATATCCACGCCGTGATCCAGCGGGCGGAACAGCAGCCCGGCGGCCCAGGTATTATCCAGCATAATGATCGCGTCCGGCGCTTTGCTGCGTACCGCCTGCACGATGGCGGGAACGTCCTGCACTTCCATCGTGATCGAGGCGGGAGATTCAAGGAACACGACTTTGGTATGCGGCTGCACCAGCTCAGCGATCCCGGCGCCGAGGGTATGGTCGAAATAGCGCGTGGTGACGCCAAGCTTACTGAGGATTTTATTGCAGAAATCCTGGGTCGGTTCATAAACCGAACCGGCCATCAGCACTTCATCGCCCGCTTCGACAAAAGCGAGAATGGCATTGGATACCGCTGCCGCACCGCAGGGATAAAGCGCACAGCCAACGCCGCCTTCCAGTTCGCACATCGCTTCCTGGAGAGAAAAATGGGTCAGCGTACCGCGGCGGCCATAAAACAGCTCGCCCTGCGCCCGCCCGGCGGTCGCGCGTTTTTTATCGGCAACGGTATCAAATACCAGAGAGGAGGCGCGCTGAATGATGCTGTTAACTGAGCCTTGTGTGTAACGTTTCTGTCTGCCAGCGCCAATAAGGGTAGTTTCAATATTTTTTTTCGACATGCTGCAAGCGGTCCTGCCTAACCCGTAGTAAGGCGGTTAACTTACCACGTTTAGCCAGTCAGGGTTGAGAGCCATTTACCACTATCAGACAGTCGCCAGCCGCAGGCGCAACGGCTGGTGACGACAGCTACATCACGCCCATCATGCGCGGCAGCCAGAGCGAAATTGCCGGAACATAGGTAATCAGCAACAGCACCACAAACAGCAGGCAGTAAAACGGCAGCATCGCCTTCACCACCTGTTCAATCTTCTGTTTGCCGACGGCGCTGGCGACAAATAGTACGGAGCCTACCGGCGGCGTAATCAGCCCGATCCCCAGGTTAATCATCATAATCATGCCGAAGTGAACCGGATCGACACCCAGCGCATTAGTCACCGGCAGCAGCACTGGCGTCAGGATCAGAATAATCGGCGCCATATCCATCAGCGTGCCGATCACCAGCAGCAGAACGTTAATGCACATCAGAATGACGTACTTATTATCGGACACACTGGTGAAAAACTCGGTGATCAGCTGCGGCAGCTGCATAAAGGTCATGACCGCGCCGAAGCCGGATGCAAAGGCGATCAGCACCATCACGATGGTGACGGTTTTAATGGTGCGAAACAGCAGGATATGCAGCTGGTTCCATTTGAAGTCGCGGTAGATAAACATGGTGACGAAAAAGGCCCAGATGCAGGCGATCGCCGCCGATTCCGACGCGGTAAAAATGCCGGAGAGAATACCGCCGAGAATAATCACCACGGTAAACAGGCCCCAGAAGGCGTCGAAAAAGATCTTTACCGCCTGTTTGAAGGGAATACGCTCGCCGCGCGGATAGCCGCGTTTGCGCGCAAAGCCCAGGCACATAATCATCAGGCACAATCCCAGCAGCAGGCCGGGAAAAATCCCGGCGACAAACAGCGAGGAGATGGTTACCACGCCGCCGGTCGCCAGCGAATAGATCACTGAGTTGTGGCTGGGCGGCGTCAGCACCGCCTGCACCGATCCGCTGGCGGTCACCGCGGCGGCGAAGTCGCGCGGATAGCCTTTCTCCTCCATCTGCGGGATCATCACCGAGCCAATAGAGGCGGTATCCGCCACCGACGAGCCGGAAATGGCGCCGAAAAAGGTTGAGGCGACGATATTCACCAGCGACAGGCCGCCGCGAATAAAGCCGACAAAGATATAGGCGAAGTTAACCAGCCGGCGAGCGATGCCGCCTTCCGCCATAATCGCGCCCGCCAGAATAAAGAAGGGAATGGTGAGCAGCGAAAATTTATTTACGCCGTTGGTAATCTGGATCACCACCGCTTCCAGCGGCAGATCGATCCACCAGGCGCCGATAAAAGCGCTAAGGCCGACGGCAAACGCCACCGGGAAACCGATCAGCAACAGAACCATCATACTGCCTACTAAGATCAGTGCGTCCATCATAAGCTCCGAATCAGTGGGTGCCGCCGAGGCTGACCAGCGGGCGGGCGGACTGATCGCCGCACAGCAGGCGCTCAATCACAAACAGAATGGTCAGCAGCGCGCCAACCGGAATAGGCAGATACATCTGGCCAAAGGTGACGGCGGGCAGCGAAGCCTGCGGCTGGAGCCACATCGCTTCGCACAGCGCATAGCTGGCCTGGAAAATAATCAGGCAGGCCGCCAGCATTAGCAGATCGCTGACGATGGCGGCAATTTTCTGGCCGCGCGGCGACAGACGGTCGGTCACCATCGATACGCAAATATGCGTGCCGGCACGGAATCCGACCGGCGCGCCGATAAAGGTAAAAATAATCATACAAACAATGGCGACCGGCTCCGGCCAGGAGAGCGCATCGTTCAGTACATAGCGGGCGAAAATGCCGATCGGGATCACCGTCACCATGATCATCAGCGCAATTGCGGCGATCGTCATGCACAGCAGATAGACCGCATCCATCAGACGTGAATAGGCAGACATGATGTTTTACCTGGTTAGGAGCGCCGCGAGGGTTCGCGGCGCAAAGAGGGTTATTTCACCGCAGCGATTTGCTGCATCAGATCCTGATAGTTCTTGCCATACTGATCGCGCACCGGCTGCGTCGCCTTCACAAAATAGTCGCGATCGATCTGCTGGAAGGTCACGCCGCCTGCCTTCATCTTATCCAGCGACTGCTGGTTATACTCGGCCCACAGCTTGCGCTCATCCTCCTGCGCTTCTTTACCCAGCTTGCGCAGCAGCGCCTGATCTTCTGCCGACAGCTTGTCCCAGGAGCGTTTCGAGAACAGGATCATTTCTGGCTGAATAAAGTGGCCGGTCAGCGTGTAATATTTTGCGACCGGCATATAGTTGTGGGCGACGAAGGTTGGCGGATTGTTTTCCGTACCGTCCACCACGCCGGTCTGCATGGCGCTGAAGACTTCGCTGACGCCCATCGCCACCGGATTCGCGCCCATCGCCTTCAGCGTCGCCAGCGAGATGGCGCTGTTCTGCACGCGAATTTTCATCCCTTTCAAATCGTCAGGCTTCGTAACGGGCTTTTTGGTGATCATGTTACGCACGCCAGCGTCGGTCCAGCCGAGAAACACCATCCGGGTATTGGGATCGTTATCGAACTTGTTGGCGATCGCTTTGCCGATTTCGCCGTCCAGCACGCTGTGCATATGGGCTTCATCGCGGAAAATATAGGGCAGCGTCAGCACGCTCGTTTCCGGGGCCAGGGTGGAAACGGGTGCCAGCGATACGCGGATCATATCCACCGCGCCGATTTGCACCTGCTGAAGCGTTTGCTCCTCATCGCCCAGCGTGCCGCCCGCGTAAACGCGCATCTCCAGCCGTCCATCGGTGGCCTGTTTCAGCTTCTCCCCCATATGTTCAAGCGCAACAACGGTGGGATAACCGGCGGGCTGGACTTCCGCCACCTTCAGCACTTTAGCTGAGGCGGCGCAGGTAAACAGCGCGGTGGATGCCAGCGATAACGCCAGCAACAGTTTTTTCAGTTTCATCTATTGTTCTCCTGCGCTTAAAGGGAACCCCGTCTCTGGCGGAAAGAAGGGTAGGGAAAGAGAGCTGCCAGCAGGGCTGATTCACTATAGATAAATTGCGTTGGCGGAAAATTGGCGTAGATGAATTGAATGAATTGCATCACAAAATTAAAACGATGTTTTAATAAATTTATACGCAGCGTCACAGTTTAAAAACTAACCGATAACATCGCAGTTACCCACCGCTTCTGGGGCGGCCCAGGACTCAGAAATGTTTGTAAATACTAATGAGAACTACTATCAATTCACTCTTGTTTTGGTATGATCCCGACCTGTTTTGACGAATTCCCTTAAGGTTGGAGAAATAGCGTGGTAACCAGTGAGCTGATGCAGGCGGATCTTTCCGTCTGGGGCATGTTTGAACATGCGGACATCGTGGTAAAAGCGGTAATGATTGGGCTGCTTCTGGCGTCCGTCGTCACCTGGGCCATCTTCTTCGGCAAATTTACCGAACTAACGTCGGCGCGCCGTCGCCTGAAACACGAGCAGCAGGCGCTGGCAGATGCGCGTTCGCTGCGTCAGGCCGCCGAGCTGAGCGAAAACTTCCATGCACGTAGCCAAAGCACGCTGCTGCTGCAGGAAGCGCAGAATGAGCTGGAGCTGTCCACAGGCTCCGACGATAACGAAGGCATTAAAGAGCGTACCGGCTTCCGTCTGGAACGTCGCGTTGCTGCCATTAGCCGTCACGCCGGTCGTGGTAACGGCTTCCTTGCCACCATCGGTTCCGTCGCGCCCTTTATCGGCCTGTTCGGTACGGTGTGGGGCATCATGAACAGCTTTATCGGCATTGCGCAAACCCAGACTACCAACCTGGCGGTGGTTGCGCCGGGTATCGCAGAAGCGCTGCTGGCAACCGCAATCGGCCTGATTGCCGCCATCCCGGCGGTCGTGACCTACAACATTTTCGCGCGTATGATCGCCAGCTATAAAGCGGGCCTTGGCGACGTGGCGGCGCAGGTGCTGCTGCTGCAAAGCCGTGACCTCGATTTAGCGCGCAGCAACAGCGGCGCACAGCCGGTTCAGAATGCTCACAAACTGCGGGTAGGTTAAGCGTTATGGCGATGCGGTTAAATGACGATTTGGACAGTAACGGCGAAATGCACGAAATCAACGTGACGCCGTTTATCGACGTTATGTTGGTGCTGTTAATTATTTTCATGGTGGCCGCGCCGCTGGCAACGGTAGATGTCAGGGTGAACTTACCGGCTTCCACCAGCGCGCCGCAGCCGCGACCGGAAAAACCGGTTTATCTTTCTATTAAAGAAGATAAGCAGATGTTTATCGGCAATGAAGCGGTTTCCAAAGATAAGCTGATCGAGGTGCTGAACGCGCAGACGGAAGGCAAGAAAGATACCACTATCTTCTTCCAGGCCGATAAGTCTGTGGATTATGAAACGCTGATGAGCGCCATGGATGCGTTACGCGGTGCGGGTTATCTGAAGATTGGCCTGATGGGCATGGAAAGCGCACAGAAATAGCGCTTCCCGACCATAAAAAAACCGGAGCCAAAGCTCCGGTTTTTTTATGGCTGAAAACTTAGCCCAGGTGTTCACCACCGGTCACGCCGTGGACTTCCGCCGTGACGTAGCTTGATTCCTGCGAAGCCAGGTAGACATAAACCCCAGCCAGCTCGGCAGGCTGACCGGCACGTTTCATTGGCGTCTGTTTACCGAACTCCGGCAGTTTCTCCTGCGGCTGTCCGCCAGCTATCTGCAATGCGGTCCAGATTGGGCCTGGCGCCACGCTGTTGACGCGAATACCTTTCTCCGCCACCTGTTTGGCCAGCGCGCGGGTATAGGCCAGAATTGCCGCTTTGGTCGAAGCGTAGTCCAGCAGATGCGGGCTTGGCTGATAAGCCTGAATCGACGAGGTTGTAATAATCGACGCGCCTTCCGGCAACAGCGGGATCGCGGCCTGCGTAATCCAGAACAGGGCAAATACGTTAGTTTCGTAAGTTTTACGGAACTGTTCGGTGGTCAGCTCGGCAATATTTTCTACCGCGACCTGCTTACCGGCTACCAGCGCCAGAATATCCAGCCCGCCCAGCGCTTCGTGCGCCTGCGTGACCAGCTGCTTACAGAAAGCCTCGTCGCTGACATCGCCCGGGATCAGCACCACATTGCGGCCCGCTTCACGAATATAGTTAGCCACTTCTTCCGCATCACGCTGCTCGGCAGGCAGGTAGTTAATAGCGACGTCTGCGCCTTCACGCGCATAAGCGATAGCGGCAGCACGGCCAATACCGGAATCAGCGCCGGTCACCAGCGCTTTACGACCTTCCAGCCGCTGGCTGCCGCGATAACTTTTCTCGCCGCAGTCCGGCACAGGCTGCATATCCTGCTGGATGCCTGGCGCGGGCTGACGCTGTTTCGGGTATTCACCGGTGTAATACTGGGTAAGAGGATTCTGCATTTTATTCTGGTCTGCCATGTTTCCTCCTGATTTATTAAAAGAAATTTCACTGTTAAGGCTAGGAGAAACTGCAGCGATGTCGAGTGCTGTAACATTTGCATCGCCAGGTTGCTGTAGTTACAGGGAAAAAACGCAGCGGGAAAATGCGAATAAATATGAGCAAATATGAATAATGTACGAGAAAAGAGCGGTTGCGCCGCATAAACACAAAGGATAACAATTCTGTTAAAAAATGGTTACTAAACAGATCGATTTGTAAACTGCAATGGTGAGCAGGGTCACGTTATCAGCCTGTTGAACGGGCTAAAAGGGAGAAAAACACAAGGAAGCCAATATGAACTCAGTAGAGCATTTACATAAGCCTCGCCGCAGCGGTGCCAAAACGATCTTTAGCGTAACCAGCGGCAATTTTCTGGAAATGTATGATTTTATGGTGTTTGGCTATTATGCCAGCGCCATAGCCAAGACCTTCTTTCCTGGCGACAATCCATTCGCCTCACTAATGCTAACGCTGATGACCTTCGGCGCAGGATTCTTAATGCGCCCGTTAGGCGCCATCATCCTTGGCGCTTATATTGATCACCACGGACGCCGCAAAGGGCTGTTGCTGACGCTGGGATTAATGGCATTGGGTACACTGACCATCGCCTGCGTTCCGGGATATGCCACGCTCGGGGTCGTCGCGCCCATATTGATCCTGCTGGGCCGGCTACTGCAGGGCTTCTCCGCTGGCGTCGAGCTGGGCGGCGTCTCCGTCTATCTCTCTGAAGTCGCGCCAAAAGGACGCAAAGGCTTTTACGTCAGTTGGCAGTCCGGCAGCCAGCAAATCGCGGTAATCTTCGCCGCGCTGCTGGGCTTGCTGTTAAACCATCTGCTGGCGCCGCAGCAGGTAACCGACTGGGGCTGGCGTATTCCGTTTGTTGTCGGCTGTCTGATCGTGCCGTTTCTGTTCTGGATCCGCCGGATGCTGGAGGAGACCGAAGCGTTCAGCCAGCGTAAGCAGCATCCGTCAATGCGGGCGATTGTGCGCTCGGTCGCCAGCAACTGGGCGCTGGTGCTGGCGGGTATGCTGATGGTGGTCACTACAACCGTTATGTTTTATATGATCACCGCCTTTACGCCGACCTTTGGTAAAACCGTGTTGATGATGAGCGATAAACAGAGCTTTCTCGTCACGCTCTGCATCGGCCTCTCTAACCTGTTCTGGCTGCCGTTGATGGGGGCGCTCTCCGATCGGGTAGGACGCCGACCGCTATTAATCGTTTTTACCTGTTTAATGATCCTGACAGCCTGGCCTGTACTGCACTGGCTGGTAGGATCGCCTTCGTTCGCCCATCTGCTGGAGGCGGAGCTTTGGCTCTCTTTCCTCTACGCCAGCTATAACGGCGCGATGGTGGTTTATCTGGCTGAGGTGATGCCTGCTGAAGTACGCGCCTGCGGTTTCTCGCTGGCCTACAGCCTGGCGACCGCGCTGTTCGGTGGTTTTACACCTGCCATCTCCAGCTATCTGATCCACGCGACCGGCGATAAGGCGATGCCTGGCGTCTGGCTCACCATCGCTGCGGTTTGCGGCCTGCTCGGCACGCTGATTATTCGGCGTCTGTTAAAACAGTACCAAACGCGCCAGAACGGAATAGCTGTCACCGCACTGTAATCAAAAGGCCAGATCCACCACCACGCTGTCGGTATAGTTGCCCGCAGGCGGCGTGGTTTGGGTGGTTAAAACGCGTGCGGTATAGGGGAACGTGCGCGTTAAGCCATCGCTGCTGACCGTGGTGGCATTGGCGCTCGACTGGCGCTCGGTGCCGGATGGCCCCCAGCGGTTGGTGCTGCTGCCTTTATAAATTTCATAGCTCAGGCGATTGCTGCCGTTAGCCATATTGCGCACACTGCCGTTGGCGTTATTGCCGTTGCTTAATCCCACCGTATAGGTGCTGCCTTTGGTGCAGACCACGTTAATTGACTGCGAGACGGCGGAGAAGCCGCTGACCAGCGGCGCGCTGCCGAAGCTAATATTCGGCGCGGTAATGGTGGTGCAATCGTTGGTAATGGTTAGCGTCACGGTAATGGGAATCATGCCGGAGCCGTTCTGATCCTGGCCAGCAAGACAGATGCCAAGCGCGGCAATGCCGGTACAAATCCGGTAGGTGACGGCCAGATTCAGAGTGCCGCTGTAGGTTCCGGCGGCAACCACCTGACCGGGCAGGGTGCGCAGGTAGAGCGGTATCGAAAAGTTAAGCCCACCGAGCAGGCCGATCAGGTTCACCAGCTGCGTCGAGTTATAGGTAATCGCCGTGGCGCCGATGGTCATTTCCGTGGCGCAGTTCGCGGCGGTACAAAGCTGTACGGGAATATTATCGCCGCCGGCGGCACCATTCAGCGTTAAGGTGCCGCGTGTGCCGGACGTGGCCGAGGCGCTGGCGAGACGCAGCGTAATATTGTTTCCTGACAGCAGCGATAGCGTATTGCCGGAGCCGCAGTTGACGTTCGCCGTGGTAGAGCTGGTGCTGGCGGTGGTATTCACCGTAAAAGAAGTTACCGAGCCGAAGCTGACGGTCGAGGAGGGCAACGTACAGGCCGCCCACAGCGTCCCGCTAAAGCTGCTTAACAGCAGGGTTAACAACAGTAACAGCCTGACGCTCATGGCAATATACCTGCGGTAGAATTAGTGGATACGCTTTCCGGCGCGCCGTTCGGCGCTTCCGGCAGGGCGCAGATCACGGGGCCGTAGATTTTTAACGCCTGCGGCCGCCCCTAGGCGATAGCGAGGTGCGTCGTACAGCGGCGGCCATCCGGCGCAACAATCTCAATCGCATTGTCGCCCTTCAGGTTATTCAGCCAGGCCAGCCCATCCCAGCCAACATATTCCGTCGGCTCGCCGGCGCGCAGTACTTGACTGGAAACCGGCAGCGGGTTGCCTTGCCGATCGTGGAAAATCACGCTGGCAGCGCGCAGCGGCTCAACGGGGAAATCCAATAAAAAGCCGCTTTGCCGTTTTACCGCAAAGCGCTGCTCTGTGCGCGGCACCGTCATATCCGGCGGCAGATCAAGCGCGTCAATATCATATTTTGCCGGATAGTAAGAGCTGATACGCGGCACCAGCAGATAGCCGTCGCTATCGGTGCGTCCCATCGCCTGGTTCTCATAGCGTACCGTCACCTGCGGATAGCCGGTTTTCACCAGCACAAAGGCGTCGTTAATGGCGTTAGCGGCAAACAGGCGATTGTCCATCAGCACCAGCGAACCGGTAAGATCGGCCCATTCGGTATGGTTTTCACTGTCGCCGTAGAAACCGGCGGAGGTATCAATCTTCTGATTACGCCAGCGCAGGCTACCCTGGCGATAATCGCCGTCGCTGCTCTGCCTGGCCCAGGAGGCATCCCAGGCAAAGCCGCCGTCGCTGGGCATCGATTGCGAAAGATAGACGCGCTGCGCGTTATGGCCTTGTTGATTGCGTTCCAGATTCAGACTGGCGCTGCCGCGTTCGCCAAACGGGATAATCAACGAAACCGCGCCGGTCCACTCTCCGCTGCCGATATCGCGCGAAGCGGCCACATAAAGGCTGCTGTTGCCCCAGATATTTTTACTCCAGGAGAGATTCCACAAGCGGGTGCGATCGCCGCTGCCGCTGGTGATATCAATAAAGGCGGCGCCCAGATTGCCGAAGCGGCTCAGCGACACGCTGGCGTTATACTGCGCGCTGCGGCGGCTAAGCGACCAGGTAATATCGTTAACGTCGCTGCTGCGCGTGCTGTAAAGCGCCAGATCGGCAAATTCCGCGCTGCGTATCGTGTGCTGGGTACCGAGGCTGAACCAGCGGTTGTTATATTGATAGCCCCAGCTGTGCTGCGTACCACTGTCACCAGCCATGCGGCTTTGCGCCAGCGCGCCGTTTACCACGCCGAAAGCGCCGAGCTTCACCTGCGCGCCGCCGCCGCCCAGCGCCAGACTCTCTGCGCCTTCCGCATGGGTTTCCAGCGTCAGCCAGTCGGTCAGGCCGTAACGCCAGGACCCGCTGGCCGCCGCCGTGCCGTAATCGAAGTTTTTGATGCCATAATTGTTCCGCAGCGCCCCGGCGGAGAATGAAAAATCGGACAGGCCGGGCTTCAACAGATCGCTGGACACATAAAAGGGCAGCGCGGTACTGACCCGACGGCCCACCGCATCGGTCGTCACCACCACCGCATCACCAGCGCCGTTAACAAACGGCATATTGGTCATCGTCCAGGGGCCGGGCTGCACCTGATTGCTGCTCGAACGGTAGCCGTTAACGAACAGATCGACAGTAGAAGGCACCGCTGCCTGACCGGCAAAGGTCGGCAGCGGCCAGGTAACAATATCTGGCCGCACGCTAAAATCGCGTGACAGCTGGATGCCGCCAAGCCGCACGCTGCTGCTCCAGCTCAGCGCATCGGTGATCAGATCGCCCACGCGCCAGCTCAGCACACGGTTTTCATCCTCATAGCTCCACCAGCTGTCGTAGCGTATATAGCCTTCGTTAAGGTAACTTTCGCCACCGCTAAGCTGCTGCTGCCAGACGCCGTTCGATGAAAACTGTCCCGCCGCGCCAAACAGCCTGAACTCATTCCAGGCTGAGAGGCGGCTGCCGGACTGACTGTTACGGCTGGTGTAAAAATCGTAGTTCAACAGCGCGCCGGTGCTGCTACGGCCCGGATAACGCGGCGCGTTCTCTTCGCCGCGAAAGGTTTGTGCGGGCAGCCAGGCGGCGGGAACGGTCAACAACAGGCGTTGACGCTGGCTGTCATATTCCGCCCGTACCTCCGGCATGGCGGAAACATCCACTTCCGCGCCGCTGAGCTTTTCCGGCGGCAGGCCGGCCCGCTGTAAATCGCCCGCGCGCAACCAATAGTGGCCGTTGCGAAAGATCACCGGCACGATTGCGCCCTCCTGCTGGTTTACCACCAGGGAGAGCATATATTGCGGACTTTCGCTCTGCGCGGCGCTGGCTGACGGCGGCGGCGGCAGGGAAGAAAAGGTTTCCGCGTCGCCGCTTAAGGGCGTAAGACAGCCGTACAGACCGGCGATAGCCAGCGAACAGCGCCGCAGTCCGAAACGGAAAGCGATGTTCATAAACTAGCGGGCACTGCTGGCGCTGCGCCAGGCGCTATTATTAACCTCAGCGCTTAGCTGCGCGCCGTCGGAGACGGCAAACGTCAATGGCCAGCGATGGCGGCTGTTCGCCAGTACATAACCGTAAAGCCCGTCCGCCAGCGAGCGCCCGTTAAGCGACGCTTTGCTGATGCGCGCATGAATTGCGCCGTGATTATTAATTTCCAGCCACCGCTGTCCGCCTTCATTGACCGTCCTCCAGCTTAGCTGCGGCCGTGAACTGTCCGGCGCCAGTCCGCTGCCGTACACGAACAGCGGAACGGAATAACGCATCTGAAAACGCAGCCCTGCCTGGTTTTCTCCCGGCTGCTGCGGCGTTGGGATCTCATCCAGTACCACGCGATAAGCCGCTTCCTGTCCTGCAGGCGGCGGCGTCATTTTTATCAGGCGCACCAGCTGTTTTTGCCCCGGCTCAATGCGCAACAGCGGCGGGCTGGCAACCACCTGCTGCTGGGTTTGGTACTGCTCGCGTCCTTCCTGTTGCTGCCAGGCGAAAATGCGCACCTGCATCAGCGTGGTGGCGCTGCCGCGGTTTTCCAGCCACAGCTCGCTGGCTTTATCTTCGCTGATTATTTTCGGATCGATAGGCCAGATCATCACGGAATTGGCCGCGTCGGCCAGCGGGACGAGCAGCGTCAGGAAAGCCGTTATAAGCGCGCGCAGAAGAGTCATACTCAATCCTTGTTATCTCTTTACCAGCTCAGCGTCACCGTCAGCGTATCGCTGTAGCTCCCGGCGCGCTGGACGCCGCTGAGCTGTAAAAGGCCGTAAATCGGCAACGTAATGTTATTGGCATTGCTGTAGCTCAGGGCTACGTTCTGATTCACAGGAATTTCGCTGGCGGCGCTAAAGCTGGCGTTGGTAAACAGGCGATAGGCCAGCGTATTGCTAAAATTCGTCAGCTTCAGGTTGCGCGTAGTGGTGTAGTTGCTGCCGCCGTTAATGCTCATCGACAGCGCGGTGCCGGGCGTACAGGCGATATTAACGGTGCTGCTTTGCACAAAGCTGGCGCTGATGGCGGCAGTTTGCACGCCGGAGCGTGTGCCAAAGTTCAGCGCGCCGAAAACGCCGGTATTGCTGCCGGAAATCACGCAGCCCGCCACAATTGCCGCACTGACCTGAAAGGTCTGCGTTGGCAACGCCTGGGCGTTATAGCTGGCAATAAGCGTTATCAGGCCGAGCGGGCCATGCCAGCCCGCTGCGCGCCGCCATTTCCTCGGCACCTTAATTCCTCAGCGATGACCTCAGTAATTCACGGCAACGCTGATGGTATCGGTATAGGTTCCCGCCGGAATGGTGGCGTTAAAGCCGCCGCCGGTAATGCGTCCGAATATCTGGTAGTTATCGCCAAGCGTAGGGTTCGCGGTGCCGGTTGCGGGAATACTGGTATTATTGGCGATGGCGTTCGAGAAGCCGGCATCGCTGTAAAGGGTGTAGGAGATACCTTGGGTATTATCGGCGCCGAGCAACAAATAGCGCGGCTGGCCGGTGACTTCGCCGTAAACCGTTGCGGGCGCGGCGTTACTGCTGGTCACCTGCACGTTATAGGTTTGGCCGGTGGTGCAGCGCACATAGATACCGGTGCCCGCCGCGCCGACCAGTGTGGCGTTCAGCGTATCGAAGGTAGCGGCGCTGCTGCCGAAGTCTAAGGTACCAAAGTTAACGCCGCTGGTGCCGGGCTGACCGTTAACCAGACAGCCGGTAGTAAGCGTCAGCGTCGCGTTGATTGTGCCGGTAGTGGTGGCAGCCAAAGTAGAGGTTGTAATAAGCGGCAGCGTGCAACCGGCTACAACCAGCAATAACTTCAGTTTCATAAATTTTCCTTACTGATAGCGATAGCATAATTGACCTTATCACCTGGTGTTCAGTAAAGAGCCGAGCCTAAAAGCAACAAAAACAAGGAAAAATGAAAAAAAGTGGTTCATCGTCCGAAAAAAAAGCCGGATATCATTTTAATACCACTATATTAGCTTCTTTTACTATATATCAACCTCCAGCAAAGCGGTAAACGGAAAGTTAAAAAAATAGCTAACCATCCTGAGGCTACCGCCATAATCCGCAGCATAAGCCTGACGAAGCGCTTTCGGGTGACAAACTGACGATCTCTTTCTGTAACATCTATCCGAAAATGACTATCAATGTTATTTTCTTTTCGCTATCTAAGAAAATTCGCTTTTTATAAATTGCGTTGGCCCTGCAACTTAAAAAAATAAGCTGTTATATAACCTTTGTTCCCGCAGGGTAATAAACGAAGTATGGCATGGCAAGAAGAAATCAGCGGCCTTTTGCTGTTGATTAAACGAAAATAAAACTTATGAATAGTGTGGTGTAGGGTGCAACCTGATCTTTTCTTTAGGACAATTTCATTGGTCCCGGCAATCTCTTTTATTCATGAAGATGGTGATAAGCATTGGCTGCAATCTGCCGATAATTTAACCATTGCAGGCCGTTTATCTCTTGCGCTGTTTCTTTTTCAATTTCAGTGTCCGTTGGCGGGCGCTTATTCGCGGGAATCTCTATGTTGGTAACCTCTTACGATACGGTTATGGTGATCGTCTCGATTATCGTGGCTTTTCTGGCCTCGTATACCGCGCTTGATATGGCTGGCCGCGTAGCTACCAGCACGGGCAAGGCGGCTGTTCGGCGGCGGTTTTGCGATGGGAATCGGCATCTGGGCGATGCACTTTATCGGCATGCTGGCGATGAATATGCCGATGATGATGAGCTATAGCGGATCGCTGACGGTACTGTCGATGGTGATCGCTGTCGCCGCTTCCATCTTTGCATTATGGATCGTCTGTTATGGCGATCTGCGCTGGCCGCGGCTAAGCTACGGCGCGCTGGTGTTAGGCAGCGGCGTCGTGGCGATGCACTATACCGGCATGGCGGCGCTGATGTTTAAACCGGGTATTGTCTGGGACTGGCGCTGGGTGTTTTTATCGATCGTCATTGCGCTGCTCGCGTCCGGCACGGCGCTGTGGCTGGCTTTCCGGCTGCGTAAAGGGCCGGGCCGTCTTGCGCTGTTGCGCGCAGGCGCCGCAATCGTTATGGGCTTCGCCATTGCCGGGATGCACTATACCGGCATGGCCGCCGCCAGTTTTCCCGCCTCCGGCCACGTTATGCACAACGGCGTTAACAGCGACTGGCTGGCAATCCTGGTGGCGGTGGTTTCGCTCTCCATTCTGGGGATTACGCTGCTGGTTTCGATGCTGGATGCACGTTTACAGGCGCGTACTTCCATGCTCGCCTCGTCGCTGGCCGAAGCCAACCGCGAACTGGCGCAGCTCGCCTTACAGGATAATCTGACGCGGTTGCCTAACCGTATTCTGCTGGAAGATCGTCTCGATCAGGCCATCAACAAAGCGACGCGGGAAAACTCGCGCTTTGCCCTGATGTTTATGGATCTCGACGGTTTTAAGGCGGTCAATGACGCCTTTGGTCATCATATTGGCGACAGCCTGCTGGTGGCGGTAACCGAGCGCATGACGGAGAGCATCTCCGGCCACTATACGCTGGCGCGACTCGGCGGCGATGAGTTTGTCCTGCTTACTGAAATTGACGATCCCAATGATGCGGCGACCATCGCCGACGCGCTGGTTAAGCTTATTGAGAAACCTTTTCTTATTTCACGCTATGAACTGATGGTTTCCATCAGCATCGGCATTGCGGTCTACCCCGGCGACGGCGTGGATGAGCGCGAGCTGATGTTTAATGCCGATGCCGCCATGTATCACACCAAAAACAACGGGCGCAACGGCTACAACTTCTTCCAGCCGTCGATGAACACCATTGCGCAACGCCAACTCCAGCTGATTAATGATTTATGGCTGGCGCTGGAGCGCGACGAGCTGCGGCTGTTCTACCAGCCGAAGTACACCGCGCCAAGCGGGCCGATTGTCGGCTTTGAAGCGCTGCTGCGCTGGCAGCATCCGCAGCGCGGCCTGCTGTCGCCGGATATTTTCCTGCCGCTGGCGGAGAAAAGCGGCCTGATTATCAGCGTCGGTAACTGGGTGATTAATGAAGCCTGTCGTCAGTTACACTGCTGGCGCGAAGAAGGCCATAAAAACTGGTCAGTGGCGGTAAACCTGCCGGCGCTGCAGTTCGAGCAGAGCAGCCTGGTTGATACGGTGGTGACGGCGTTGGAAAAACATCAGATCCCGCCGGAGATGTTAACGCTGGAAGTGACGGAAACGACGGCGATGCGCAATCCCGATGAAAGCGTGCGTATCCTCACCGCGTTGACCGACCTTGGCGTGCGCGCCTCCATCGATGACTTCGGCACCGGCTATTCCAGCCTGCTCTATCTGAAGCGCCTGCCCGCCAGCGAGCTGAAAATCGATCGCGCTTTCGTCAATGAGCTGAGCGAAAACAGCGGCGATGCGACCATTGTTTCCGCCATTGTGGCGCTGGCGCAGTCGCTTAATCTGAAAGTGGTCGCTGAAGGCGTGGAGACTACCGACAGCAAACCTTCCTGACCAATCTCGGCTGTAACAGCCTGCAGGGTTATCTGCTGGGGAAACCGATTCCGCCGGATCGCATCCACGAACTAAAAGAGTTCGTTCGGCAAAACGAATCCTCGCCGCAGGTTTGATGACTTACGAAGCGGAGAGCTTTCTTGCCAGGCGCCGAGTCCGCCTGGCTGACCGTATCGCGTGAATAAAAAGCGCGGCTGCGGTATCCGCTCTCCAACAGAAAAACTATAATAGCTGCCAGTTAATCTCCTGAGAGCTGTAACAGTTTATGGCGAAGTATCTTCAGCTGGTGGAGCAAATCCAGGCGCAAATTGATGCCGAAGTCTGGCAGCCGGGCGAAAAACTTCCTTCGCTGCGCGATCAGGTCAGCCTGAGCGGCCTTAGTCTGATGACGGTGATGCACGCCTATCAGGTGCTGGAAAGCCAGGGCACCATCGTTTCTCGTCCGCAGTCTGGCTATTACGTAGCGCCACGCGCCGAGTTCCTTAGCCAGCCGGTAAGCCACCAAAAGGTGCAGCTGGCGGAAGCTGTCGATATTAACGCCTTTATTTTTGATGTGTTGCAGGCCTGCCGCGATCCGCTGATTATCCCGTTCGGCTCCGCCTTTCCCGATCCCGAACTTTTCCCGCAGCGGCAGCTGATGCGCGCGCTCAATAACGTCTCTCACAGCCTGACGCCGGGCGATGCCATCAATAATCTGCCGCCGGGCAACGAGGCACTGCGCAAAACCCTGGCGCGTCGCTATGCTCAGCAGGGCATTACCGTTTCGCCGGATGAGATTGTGATCACCAACGGCGCGATGGAGGCGCTGAGCCTGAGTTTGCAGGCGGTTACCGAACCGGGCGACTGGGTGGTGGTGGAAAACCCTACTTTCTACGGCGCGCTGCAGGCCATTGAACGGCTCAAGCTGAAAGCCGTCGCCATCGCCACCGATCCACAGCACGGCATGGATTTGGACGAGCTGGAACAGGCGCTGAGACGCTGGCCGGTAAAAGCCTGCTGGCTGATGACTAATCAGCAAAATCCGGTGGGCTTTACGCTGAGCCGTGAAAAAAAGAAGGCGCTGGTGAACATGCTGGCGGCGCATCAGGTAGCGCTGATTGAGGATGATGTTTACAGCGAACTCTGGTTCGGCGCTGACAAGCCGTTACCGGCAAAAGCCTTCGATCGGCAGGGCAGCGTACTGCACTGCTCATCCTTCTCTAAAAATCTGGTGGCGGGATTTCGTGTCGGCTGGGTAGCGGCAGGGCAACATGCGCTGCGTATTCAGCGCCTGCAGCTGATGAGTACGCTTTCCACCAGCGCGCCGATGCAGCTGGCGCTGGCGAACTATCTCGGCACGCGCAGCTATGACAGCCATTTGCGCAAGCTGCGTCAGGTACTGGAGCAGCGCAAAAACCTCGCCCGCCAGTCGCTGAAACGTCATCTGCCTTACGGCGCAAAAATTAATGATTCGCGCGGCGGCTATTTTCTGTGGATTGAACTGCCGCGCCAGGTGAATGCGACCCAGCTCTATTATCGGGCGCTGGAGCATAATATCAGTATCGCGCCGGGCAGCATGTTTTCATCGGGACAGCAGTATGAAAACTACTTTCGCTTTAATACTTCCTGGCCGTGGGACGATGCGCAAGAGGCGGCGGTGGCCATTCTGGGCGGGCTGATTGCCGCCATGATGTAGCTGAGGAAAGGAAATCGTATCGCCCGACAGGATCTGCCGTCGGGCAATCGCTTAAACGGCTGCGGCAGGTTTGTTGCCCCAGGTCAGATGGTAAACATCGTAAAAATCCACTTCACCTTTTAACGACAGCAGCTTCCGAATGCCGGCCTTAACGTGTTCAGGCGTGGAGGGATGATTAAGAATGTCGTTAACCGCCGTTTCAGAAAGCGTCCGCACGTAATACCACTCGCCGTTATAGCAAACGCGCAAATCCAGCGTATCGATATCTTCAAAACGATATTTAGGATTAATGTCGAGCAGCATCAAAAAGCTCATCAACAGCACAAACGCGGTTGCGCCCCAAAAAGCAGGCCAGCCCAAATAATCGGTGGTAAAAATCAGCGCAACGCACAGGCCATAGCAGACGTACATCGTCAGCCACAGGCCGGGATGCGTCTTAAGAAAATTAAAGCTAAAGCGCGGTTTGTTATCGCGTAACTCTTCACGGTTCAGCGTATCGATTTCGCGCTGCAAGATTTGTTTGATGGCATCCATTGTTTTACCTCGGTCATTGAAGCCAACGAGAGCGAAATTAAACCATGAGTACAGCAAGGATGACAGAAACAGATTTTAGTAAAAAAACTATAACAGTTGTTCACGAGAAGATAACGAAATGGCGGAGATGTAACATACGGAGTATAGCGCAACCCGGCGAGGGCAACGCTAACCGGCGCGCCGCTGTGAAGGCACAGAGTAAGGCCAGCCGCCTCCCCACGCCATCGGAAAATTGCGCTTTGCCGCAAAAATTTGGGTTAAGTGTTGAAAATTAAAGATTTATGTGAGCGAGAAGGCATTCTTACTATTGCAAAGTTGTTAACTTTTGCCACAATCAATCAACATTGCGGCTAACTGGAGACGCGGTATGTTTCCCTATTCGTGCAGTCTTATGGCTATGATGTCCTTTGCAGCGGGCACGCTGTTTTCAGGAACATCTAACAACCCGCAGCACCTGATGCTGGCTACGCCTTCTAACGGTATTCCTAACAATCCGCTGCCGCTGATTATCTATCCGCGTGCGGTGCCGGATGAGGTCGAAGATATTGCGGCCTGGTTCGAACAGCGTTTTGCCGAACATGGCTGGACGCCGCGCTGGCGCTCGCCGGTTTTCCCTTACACACATTACCATTCAAACTGTCACGAACTGCTGGGCGTAGGCGCAGGCTGGGCGGAGATTTTGTTTGGCGGGGAAAGTGGGCGAATGGTAACGCTGCGGACCGGCGATGCCGTGTTAATTCCGGCTGGCGTAGGACATCAACAAATCGCGGCCAGCGAGGATTTCTTTACCGTTGGCGCCTATCCGGCCGGTATGGAACCCGATACGCTGCGTGACGATAAAAACCAGATGGAGAGAGCGATAGCGTCGATTAAACGGGTGCCGTTACCGCAGTTCGATCCGTTAACCGGCGGCGAAGGTGCGGTAACTGATTTCTGGCATCCTGTTGTTCAACAGCTTTCTCATCATAATTAAAACAATGGGCGGGGCGGCGTAATCGACTGCCCACTCGGTTAAACGCGTAAATCTGTAACAATTATACCTGCTTAACAAAATGGTGAGCTGGCAAATAGATTAGATTAGGTAATTTCTTTTAGCGACTTCGTTGATATCAACCACGCTTTTAATTCCCAGTTTACGTAATATTTTAATTTTATAGGTGCTGATGGTTTTATTACTGAGAGAGAGCTGAACGGCGATTTCTTTATTTGAATAACCGGCGGCGAGCTTCCTGAGAACCATTAGCTCGCGCGGCGAGAGGGACATCAGTTTTTCACTTTCCGGGTGTACGTTTTTGCTTTCTAAATTATGGGTGTTGGGATAGAACTTAATCCCTTTATCGATACTGTTAATCGCCTGCAGCAGCTGTGAAATATCATGACTCTTATACAGATAGCCGTCAACGCCCAACAGCAGGCAGCGCTGCATATGAAATTCGCTTTCGGAGGCAGTCAGGACAATAATTTTCTGCTGGGCGTTAATACGTTTCAGGCTTTCAATCACCTGCATACCGTCTCTGCCGGGAATATTAAGATCCATAATAACCACATCGGGGCGGTGCAGGCCGACATCGGCGATTACCGACACGCCATCTTCCGCAATGCCGGCAATCGTATAGCCGTTAGCGCGTAAGTAGGCTTTGATGCCGGAACAGATAAAGGGATGGTCATCAACAATAAATACGGTATTAATCATATTAAATCCTGAATAAAATTTACAGTTGAAATATTTATTAAAAGCTTGTTTTACTTTAGTGTGCGAAGCATTTTATCTGCTCACCAAATAAATCAATGTAAGAATTGTCTCTAATTCCGCAGTAATGCTTATGCGCTTATAGCATATATTTACTTATGCATTACAAATGCGATCTCCCTCCAATATTTTTCTGATAAGCTTTTTTACATTGTGTTTTAATAAAATCCTGCCAGATCAAAATGGGGCAGTCCTGCTATTTTCGCCTTTTCGTCAATTTTTAATCAAACCTGATAAATGGGAAAGGAGGAAGGATGTTAAAAGGGATATTTAACAAAAAATGGAGTTTATTTAGCGAAATAGAAAGAGTTTAAATAAATAACAGCCTTATTCTTTGCAAGAAATGAATTTAAAAATAATAAAGTAAGAGACAATAAATTTTAGATGAGTCAGTAAAAAAATTAATCAATGTTCTCGCCGCGTGCGCTTTCGCAGAACGCCTGAACTAAAGGAGAGGGAAGCAGAAAAATAGACGGCTGCTTGTGCCTTTTTTGTGAGCCAGTCGCCGTTAAGCGTAACGATTACATCAGCCTGCGCGGGCAGGCAATAACCGGCATCAGGCGCGTTCTTATGAAAATAAATCTTTATTTATTAGCAAAATAGACGAAAAACCCGACTTTATAAAGGGTTAAATTAGACATACCTCTTTCAGGCTACACCACTCCCTGCGGAATTCCATTACTCTTAGGCTAACGTTTTAACGCCCGCCTTAATTGATGCTCACACGTATCAGGCAGAAACTTTCCCTGTCGATTTTAGTTAAGTCACTAACGAGTCAGGAGGTTAGCTATGTTGCCTGAAGCAGCGTCAGGTCGCGTCTGGGATACGCGTCGCACTGAAAAACAGCGACGCATCGCATCACTCGCGATCCCAGGTAAAGTTCTGCCCACCCATGATTTACCCGCCGTTCTGGAAAAACTGATCGCCCCCGGCGACCGCGTGGTTCTGGAAGGGAATAACCAAAAACAGGCCGATTTCTTATCGCGTATGCTGGCCGAAGTGAACCCGCAAAAAGTTCACGATCTGCATATGATCATGCCAAGCGTCAGCCGCAGCGAGCATCTGGATATTTTTGAAAAGGGCATCGCCCGCAAGCTCGACTTCTCTTTCTCCGGCACGCAAAGCCTGCGTATTTCGCAACTGCTGGAAGATGGTCAGTTAGAAATCGGCGCCATTCATACTTACATCGAACTCTATGCCCGTCTCTATGTGGATCTGGTGCCGAATGTGGCGCTGGTCGCGGGCTTTAAGGCTGACCGCCAGGGTAACCTTTACACTGGCCCCAGCACTGAAGATACGCCTGCGCTGATCGAGGCCGCCGCCTTCCGCAACGGCATCGTAATCGCCCAGGTGAATGAGCTGGTCGATGATGTCAGCGATCTGCCGCGCGTCGATATTCCCGGCTCATGGATTGACTATGTCGTGGTCGCCGACCAGCCGTTCTTTATTGAGCCGCTGTTCACCCGCGATCCGCGTCTGATTAAACAGGAACATGTCCTGATGGCGATGATGGCCATCAAAGGGATCTATGCCGAACACCAGGTGCAGTCACTGAATCACGGCATCGGCTTTAACACCGCCGCTATTGAACTGCTGCTGCCGACCTACGGCGAGAAGCTGGGGCTGAAAGGCAAAATCTGTAAGCACTGGACGCTGAACCCGCATCCTACGCTGATTCCGGCCATTGAAAGCGGCTGGGTGGAAAGCATTCACAGCTTTGGTAGCGAACTGGGGATGGAAAACTACATCGCCGCGCGCCCGGACATCTTCTTTACCGGATCGGATGGCTCGATGCGCTCCAACCGCGCCTTCTGTCAGCTGGCAGGCCAGTACGCGGTCGATATGTTTATCGGCTCGACGCTGCAGGTTGACGGTTACGCCAACTCCTCCACCGTCACCCGTGGCCGTCTCTCCGGCTTCGGCGGCGCGCCGAATATGGGTCACGATCCGCATGGCCGTCGTCACGCCACGCCTGCCTGGCTGGCAATGATCGACAAGCCCGATCCGATGGTGCGTGGCCGAAAACTGGTGGTGCAGATGGTAGAAACCTTCCAGGCGGGCGGCAAGCCGACCTTTGTGGAAAAACTGGATGCCGTTGACGTGGCGAAAGCCTCAGGCATGCCGCTGGCACCGGTCATGATCTATGGCGATGACGTCACCCACGTGTTGACCGAAGAGGGTATTGCTTACCTCTATCGCGCTGAATCGATGGAAGAGCGTCGTGCAATGGTTGCGGCGGTTGCCGGTATTACCGACATCGGCCTCGGCGTCGATGCCCAGCGCGTAGCGAAACTGCGTCAGGAAGGCAAAGTCGCCTGGCCGGAAGATCTCGGCATTCGCCGCAGCGAAGCCAGCCGTTCATTACTGGCCGCAGGCAGCGTGGCGGATCTGGTGGAATGGTCCGGCGGCCTCTACAACCCACCGGCTAAATTCCGGAGCTGGTAATGATGATCCAACCGCAACGTTCACCGCAGCAGGCCGAAACGCTGGCCTTACGGCTGGCGGAACGTGCCACCGCAGCGCTGATCGACGAAGCGCGCTTAACGCCGAAACCCGGTCTGGTCGACGGACGCGGCAGCGGGGCGCATCAGGATTTAACCCTGGCGTTGATGGAGCGATCCGCTTACAGCCTGCAGCCCACTTTCTACGCGCTGGCCTTGCACAGCTGGCTGCGCCCGGCGGATATCGCCCTGCGTCAGCAGGTTGGCGAGCTGGGGCGCACTGGCGAAGCGCAGATGATGGCCGCCACGCAGGGCGTTAATACCCACCGTGGCGCCATCTGGGCGCTGGGATTGCTGGTCAGCGGCGTTGCGATGTTGGGCGGCCGCGCGACGGCGCAGGCCATTTGTCACAGCGCCGCTGCGCTGGCGAATTTGCCGGACGATCGGGCGCCGCGCAGCTTCAGCAAAGGGCTACGTGCTACGCAGCGTTATCGGGTTCCCGGCGCGCGCGAAGAGGCGCAGCAGGCGTTCCCGCATATTGCCCGGCTGGCCTTGCCGCAGCTGCATCGCAGCCGCGCCGCAGGCGCGACCGAAGCAGAAGCGCGTATTGATGCGCTGATGGCGATTATGACCTCGCTGAGCGATACCTGCGTGCTGTCGCGCGCCGGACTGCCCGGCCTGCAGGCGATGCAGCAGGGGGCGTTGCAGGTGCTGACGGCTGGCGGCTGCGGTACGCCGGAAGGTCGTCAGGCGCTGGCCCGTCTTGATGCCGACATGCTGCAAATGAACGCTTCGCCGGGCGGCGCAGCGGATCTGCTGGCGGCCACGCTGTTTCTCGATGGTATTTGCTTACCTACAGATTGAGGATGTTATGGAAAAAATCACACTTTCTTACCCCGCCACGCGCAACCTGTATGGACAGGCGCTGGCTGGTGTTGTGGGCTCCGGCGATATGGAAGCCCTGTTTGTCGCCGATCAGGGCGAACGCCTTGAAGTCGACATCACTACTTCGGTAGTCAATTTCGAAGCGCGCTGGCGCGCCTTGTTCGATCGTCTCAGTACGCTTACTGGCTTACCGGCCGGCAAACTGACCATTCATGATTTCGGCGCAACGCCGGGCGTAGCGCGTATCCGTATTGAACAGGTTTTTGAGGAGGCGGCTGATGCGTAACGACAGCAGTTTTATTGAGCTGCGGGCGCGTGAGCGTGCGCATTTGCTTCTGGACGAAGGTTCATACCGTGAGCTGCTCGATCCCTTTGACGGCATCATGTCGCCATGGCTGCCGATGCAGGGCATCGTGCCGCAGGCCGATGACGGCATGGTAGTGGCGAAGGGCACCATCAACGGCAAGCCGACGGTGGTGATTGCTATCGAAGGCACCTTCCAGGGCGGCAGCATGGGCGAGGTGTCCGGCGCGAAAATGGCGGCGGCGCTGGAGCTGGCGGCGGAAGATCATCGTAAAGGTATTCCGACGCAGGCGGTTCTCTGCCTGGAAACCGGCGGCGTGCGTCTGCAGGAAGCCAACCTCGGCCTGGCGGCGATTGCCGATATTCACGCGGCGATTGTCGATCTGCGTCGTTACACCCCGGTGGTTGGCGTTGTCGCCGGCACCGTCGGCTGCTTCGGCGGGATGTCAATTGCCGCTGGCCTGTGCAGCGCGCTGATCGTCACCCGCGAAGCGCGCCTGGGACTGAACGGCCCGCAGGTTATCGAACAGGAAGCGGGTATTGAAGAGTATGACTCGCGCGATCGTCCCTTTATCTGGCGTATGACCGGCGGTGAAGCGCGCTATCGCAGCGGGCTGGCCGACGTGCTGGTCAACGATGGCGTTCATGCGGTGAAAGAGGCGGTAAACAACGCCCTGGCACGCGGCGTTCCGGCGCAGCACCGCACCGATAAGTATGACGATATGCTGGCGCGTCTGAACAAGGTTGATACCAGCCAGCAGCCGGAAAGCGAACAAATTCAACAATTCTTTGCGGAGGATTCGCTATGAAAACCAACAGTCGCGGTGAGACCTGGCTGGCGCTTCTGAGCCAGAACGCGCCACGCTTAGGCGGTTTGTGCCCGTCGGTACAGGTGGCGGACGCCGATCTGGACGGAGAAAACGTCCGTTATATCGCCGTCGTCCCTGATGAAAATAACCATTTCCCACGCGCACGCGGCGGCGAAGTCGGTCTGCTGGAAGGCTGGACGCTGGCGAAGGTGGTACAGGAAACCATCGCCGCCGATGAACAGTCGGAGCGCAAACGTCCTATCGTGGCGGTAATTGACGTGCCGAGCCAGGCCTATGGCCGTCGAGAAGAAGCCTTCGGCATTCATCAGGCGCTGGCGGCTTCCGCCGCGGCCTGGGCGCAGGCGCGGCTGGCTGGCCATCCGGTTATCGGCCTGATTGTCGGCAAAGCGATGTCCGGTGCCTTTCTGGCGCATGGCTATCAGGCTAATCGTCTTATCGCCTTCAACGATCCCGGCGTGATGGTGCATGCGATGGGCCAGGCGTCAGCGGCGCGCATTACGCTGCGCAGCGTCGAGGCGTTGATTGAACTGGCGTCTACGGTACCGCCGATGGCCTATGACGTGAAAAGTTTCAATACGCTGGGCCTACTGGATGAACTGCTGAATATTGCCAAACCCGATGCACCGGGCGAACAGGAAAAGCAGCAGGTTACCGAGGCGCTGATCCGGGCCATTCAGGATGCGCGCGCGGGCGACCGTACATTGCAGCATCGCCTGCGTGGTGAAAACCGCCACAGCTCGGCGCTGGTGCGTGAACGCATGCGCGCCGACTGGTAATCCATGTTAAGACAAACCTGCCAGGACGATAGTGATGGGCACCTGCTGCCCATCCATAAAAATAGCCTGTAAAAATAATAAATCATCGCACCTGTGCTAATTACAACCCATTGTTATACAGGTGGTTTATGTCATATATCATTCTTCATGCTCTCGCCCCGATTTTCATCATTATGCTGTTAGGCTTTTGGGCCGGTAAGGCAAAAATGGTGGATAACAAGAACGTTGCTTTACTGAATATTTTCGTGATGGACTTTGCCCTGCCGGCGGCGCTGTTTAGCGCGACGGTACAGACGCCGTGGAGCGGCATCGTCGAACAGATGCCGTTGGTGGTGGTATTAACGCTGGCGATGTGGATCACCTACGCCGCCCTCTACTTTATTTGCATTAAGTGGTTCCATAAGTCGCCGCAGGATGCCGCGGTGCTGACGCTTACCGTCGCGCTGCCGAACTATGCCGCGCTGGGGCTGCCGATCCTCGGTAGCGTACTGGGCGAAAGCGGCAGCACTTCGCTGTCGGTGGCGGTCTCTATCGCCTGCGGTTCCGTGCTGATGACGCCGTTCTGCCTGCTGATTCTGGAACGTGAAAAAGCGCGCGAGGCGGGAACTGCGCAGGGTTCTTCGCTGACCATGCTGCCGGTGCTGATGTGGCGTTCGGTGAAAAAACCGATCGTATGGGGCCCGCTGCTGGGCGTGGTGCTGTCGGCGCTGGGCATTCATATGCCGGATCTGGTGCTGACAGCGATTAAACCGCTGGGCCTGGCCGCCACCGCCGCCGCGCTGTTCCTGACCGGCCTGATCCTGTCCGCGCGTCAGCTGAAGCTGAATGGCGTAGTCGCGCTCTCCAGTCTTACTAAAATGATCATTCAACCGTTTATTGCCTGGGGGCTGGTGCTGATGATGGGCCTGCACGGTTCGCTGGCGATTACCGCTATCCTGATGATTGCGCTGTCAGCCGGCTTCTTCGGCGTAGTATTCGGCAACCGTTTCGGCGTGCAGTCGCCTGATGCGGAAGCTGCCTTGCTGATCAGTTCAGTGCTATGTATTGTCACCTTGCCGTTATTTATCTCTCTGACCGCAGGAATGTAATTGATGTTACCGCGACCCCACGACCTAATCTGGCTTAACGATCCCCAGGCATTACAGGGCGAGTTGCCCGACTGGGTGGCGCAGCAGTGGCGGCCCGCGCTGCCGCTGGTGGTGCGCCGCGATACGCACCCTGCCGGATTGATCGCCGTGGGAATACGCGGCCTGGGACGCGAACGCCGCGCCGCCGCCTGGCTGCCCGCAACGGCGATAGCGCGGCGCGTGACGCCGGAATCGCTGGTGGATCTGCCGCAGCTGTTGCGTTCGGCGTTCGTCTCACAACAGCCGGTACAGGCGACTATCCTGCTGGCGCAGCAGTCATGGCCCTGGGCCTGGGGCGTGACCGGCAGCTGCGGTTACGCGCTGGCGACCGAGGTGCCGGTTATGCACAGCGGCAGCGATCTCGATCTGCTGATTCGCGCGCCGCAGCCGTTGCCGCCGCAGGCCTTCAGCCGCTGGCAGCAGGCGATCGAACGTCTGCCGTGTCGGGCCGATACCCAGGTGGAAACGCCCAACGGCGCTTTTGCGCTTAACGAGTGGCTGCGCGACGGACGGGCGCTGTTAAAAACCAACCGGGGGCCGCGGCTGGTCAGCGATCCCTGGCAGGCTGAAATGGAGGAGTCAGACTGATGAAAATACTGTTTATGTTTCCCGGTCAGGGGCCGCAGCGTCCAGGCATGCTGCAGGGATTGCCGGACGGCGAACGCGTGCTGCAGGAAGCCAGCGCGGCGCTGAATGAAGATGCTGCAAAGCTCGACAGCAGCGACGCCCTGCAACATACCCGCGCCGTGCAGCTTTGCCTGCTGATTTCCGGCATCGCCTGGGTGCGCGAGCTGGCGCGCCAGGGTCTGGAGCCGGATATGGTCAGCGGACTCTCTATCGGCGCTTTTCCGGCGGCGGTCGCGGCGGGCGCGCTGGAATTTAGCGATGCGCTGCGGCTGGTGGCGTTGCGCGGCGATCTGATGGAGCAGGCTTATCCGTCCGGCTACGGTTTAACGGCCATTACCGGCCTGCGCCAAAGTCAGCTGGAGCCGCTGCTCGGCGACTGCTACCTGGCGAATATCAACGCCGCGCAGCAGATGGTGATTGCCGGCAGCGATGCCGCGATGCAGCAGGTCGCACAGCGGGCGGTGGCGATCGGCGCACAGAAAATTCACCGGCTGGCAGTCAGCGTGCCTTCCCATTGCGCCTTGCTGGATGAACCGGCGCAAAAACTGGCGCAGGCCTTTGCCGGCGTGACGCTAACGCGCCCGCGCTGTGCTTATCTCAGCGGCAGCAGCGCGCGTGTCCTGTTTCAACCCGCGCAGATCGCTGACGATCTGGCGATGAATATGGCGCGCACGGTGCGCTGGCATGAAGCGATGGAGGCGGCCAGCGAGCGCGATGTCGGCCTGGCGCTGGAGATGCCGCCGGGCGCGGTGCTGACCGGCCTGGCGCGCGAGCCGCTGACGCGAGGCGATGCCCTGTCGCTGGATCAGGCGGGCCTGCCGCTGGCGCTCAGGCTGGCGGCCCAGGCGCGCGACCAGCGCTGACGCTCTGGCTGCGGCGTCCGGCGCCCTGTCGCCAGCATCGGAACAGGGTGTCTGGCTGCGGTGTCCGGCGTTCTACTGTTGCTCCGCCGCCAACGCAATGGTCTCGCGCGCGTACATTCGGCCTTCCGCGACCAGCGCCAGCAGATTAGGATCGTGTTCGCGATTGCGGTCAAACACGATAGCGATCTGCTGGCGCATCTGATAAGGCTCCGAGAGTGGCAACAGCTGCACGCTGTTTTCATAAACCCGCCGCATGCGGCCCGGCACCAGCGCATAGCCGACGCCCGTCTGCACCAGACTCAACATCGAAAAAATATCATTAACCCGCATCACAATGTTGGCATCGAATCCGGCCACGCCGAACGCTTCCTGGAAACCGTGAAAGGTGGCAAATCCTTCCGCCAGCGAAACGAACTTCTGCTGACGATAGTCGCGCAGATCGGCGCTGGGGCCGGTGCCCAGCAGCGCATCGGTGGGCGCGGCGAGAAAAATATTATCTTCAAACAGCGGCAGCACCTCATGACGCCGCCGATCGATCTGGCTGTCGGTCACCGACAGCAGAATCGCATCCAGCTCGCCGAGCTGAAGCTTTTCCAGCAGCAGCTGGTTAGAGCCCATAGTGAGATCCAGCTCCAGTTCAGGGCGGCGCAGCTTCATGCCCATAATCAGGCGCGGCACGGTCTCCATCGTTAGCGAGTAGAGCGTGCCGATACGCATCCGTTTCTGTCCGAGGCCAGCCTTCTGGCGCGCATCGGCGATCCCTTTCGCCATCACCTCGACTGCATCCTGCGCATATTCGCGCAGCGTATGGGCGGCGGCCAGCGGCTTCAGGCTGCGGCCCTGATGAATAAACAGCGGGCAGCGGACATTTTCTTCCAGCGTATGCAGGGCGCGGTGGACGCTGACACTGCTCAGATCCAACTGCTCGGCGGTGCGCGCAATATTGCCGCTGGCCATAAAAGCGAGAAAAATTTCCAGCTTGCGGAAGCTAATATCAGCATCGATTTTCATGCGTTGCCCTGTCTGGTTAAGCGGTTAGTAAAAGCATAACCCGTTTAGCCGACAAGATTTTTGATTTTCCAGGGGAAGCAGGGGCAGAAAGAGAACGCCCGGCGCGCTGGCCGGGCAGGGCGGAAGGCGGGAAATCACCAGCCGGAAGGCAACAGATTAAACAGCGAGGCGATGGCGTAGAGGGCGCTGGCCAGGTAGATCAGCACAATCACGCTTTTGATCAGCGGATGCGTCAGCCAGCGACGGCACTGCCAGCGCGGTTGCGTATCGCCCTGTTTGCGGGCGTTTTGCAAAATCAGCATCGGCATAATCGACAGCACCACGCCGCTGAAAACGCCGGCGATATAGAGCGCATTCACAAAGGAAACCAACCCGCTGTAGGCCAGCGCAAACGGCGGCGCGACTACCAGCAGCATCGCCAGCATACGCTGACGCGCCGCGCTATCGACCTGCCAGTTAAAGCGATCGCCGATATTGGTCAGCAGGCTGCCGCCCAGCCCCCAGTAGGAGGTGAGCATGGCGAACAGGGCAAAAATATTGGCGGAGAAAAAGGCCCAGTTGCCCAGCGCCTCGCCCCAGCTCAGCGTTGCCACTTCCGAAACGTTAGCCAGCCCGTTAAGCGCAATTACCGACAGCGGCACCATCGCCAACAGTAAAAAGGTGATGCCCATACCGGTAATAATCGCTTTCGGCAGCTGCTCCGGCTTATTGCTGAAGCCGCGCGCCATCTCCGGCACGATATACTGCGCCGAGAAGCAAAACACCACCACGTTAAACACCGGGATCATATAGAGCCAGTTGCCCTCCAGCAGATGGGCAAGGTGGGTTTCCGGCTGCAGGAAGGTGGCGGCGAACAGCAGCACCAGCATCGCCACCATACAGATGCAGATTACTTTTTCGCTGCGGCCAATTGCCTTCAGGCCAAACCACAGTACGCCGGCGGCCGGCAGGAAAAACAGCACGCTGCCCAGCGACGGCGGCAGGCCGAGCAGTGATTGCAACAGCCGACCGCTGCCGCTCATATAAGCGGTCAACGCGCCCAGTGAGTTCACGCATACCGAGGCGAACATCAGCCAGCTGCCCGTGCGGCCCACATAGCGCCGCGCCAGCCCGCTTAGCTGAAGATGCGCACGGGTGCGCAGCGTCGCTTCCGCCACATACAGCATGGTCACGGTGGTAAACAGTCCCACTACCACCAGCCAGAACAGCAGCGGCATAAAGCCCGCCTTGCGCGCCGCGAAGGCGATAGAGAGGACGCCTGCACCAATATTGGTGCCGACGATCATCGCCACGCCTTCAACAAAGCTAAGCGGTTTGGCATTAACGACGGCGCGTACATCGCCGGTGGCGGCGCGCGCGGGCCAGGATGTTTCGTATGACATAAATGCTCCTTAGTGCCGTCAGGCGCCCGGTGAAGAGATGTCCATACAGAGATATTTGCTTTCCAGATATTCATCGATGCCCGCCTGCGATCCCTCGCGGCCCAGACCAGAGTGTTTAATGCCGCCGAACGGCGCGATTTCATTGGAGATCTGCCCGGTATTGACGCCCACCATGCCGTATTCCAGCGCTTCGCTGACGCGCCACTGACGAGCGGCATTTTGCGTAAACAGGTAAGCGGCCAGGCCAAACTCGGTATCGTTAGCCATGGCGATCGCCTCGGCCTCGTCGCTGAAGCGGAACAGTGGCGCCAGCGGGCCGAAAGTTTCTTCCCGCGCTACGCGCATCTCCTGCGTCACTTCCGTCAATACCGTCGGCTGGAAGAAGGTGCCGCCGCGCGCGTCGCGTCCGCCGCCGAGACGCAGCGTGGCGCCTTTAGCGCGCGCGTCGTCGATATGGCTCAGCACTTTGGCAATGGCGGCATCGTCAATCAGCGGCCCTTGCGTGACGCCAGCCTGGCGGCCGTCGCCTACCTGCAGCTGACTGACCGCCTGCGTCAGGCGCTCGCTTAACGCTTCATAGATACCGTTCTGCACATAGATGCGGTTGGCGCAGACGCAGGTCTGGCCGCTGTTGCGGAATTTGCTGAGCATAATGCCCTGCACCGCCTGTTCCAGATCCGCATCGTCAAACACCAGCACCGGCGCGTTGCCGCCCAGCTCCAGCGACAGCTTTTTCACCGTCGGCGCGCACTGCGCCATCAGCAGACGTCCCACCTCCGTCGAGCCAGTAAAGCTCAGCTTGCGCACCGTATCGCTGGCGCACAGCGCCTGGCCGACATTCACCGCATCGCCGCAGAGGATCAGCAGCAGATCGGCGGGCAGGCCCGCTTCGGCAGCCAGCACCGCCAGCGCATAGGCGGTCAGCGGCGTCTGTTCGGCGGGCTTAACCAGCATCGAGCAACCGGCAGCCAGCGCGGGCGCGACTTTGCGTGTAATCATCGCGGCGGGGAAATTCCACGGCGTAATGGCGGCGCAAACGCCCACCGGCTGCTTAATTACCAGCAGGCGCTGCTGCGGCAGCGCGGAGGGCAGGATCGCGCCGTCGGTGCGGCGTGCCTGCTCGGCGAACCAGCGAATAAATGAAGCGGCGTAGCCGATCTCGCCGCGCGCTTCTGCCAGCGGCTTGCCCTGTTCGGCGGTCAGCAGCTGCGCCAGCGCCTCCTGCCGTTGCAAAATTAGCTGATACCAGTTCAACAGCACGTCGGCGCGGGCGGCGGCGGTTTGACGCTGCCACTGGCGCTGTGCGGCGGCGGAACGGGCGATGGCCGCGTTTACCGCATTAGCATCGTACGTTTTCACCCAGGCCAGCGATTCGCCGTTGGCCGCATCGGTAACCGCCAGCCAGCTATCATTTTGCGGCGTCAGGCTGACATCGGGATGATCGAGCAGGGCGTCGGACTGTGCGTTAATCATGCCTGAGCCTCCAGCGCCTGGCTCAGCAGGGTCAGTGCGCGACGGAAGGTCGGCTCTTCAATGGTGAGCGGATAAAGGAAGCGGATCACGTTGCCGTGCTGACCGCAGGTAAGCAGCAGCAAACCCTGTTCCATGGCGTGCTGTTGCACCGCGCGCGCCAGCGCCGCATCGGGCTTGCCGTCGGCATCGTTAAATTCAGCGGCGATCATCGAACCGCGCGCGCGGATCTCGGCGAGGCCCGGCAGCTTGCGCTGCGCCTGTTGCAGCACTTCGACCAGTTCGGCGCCGAGCTGATTGGCCCGCTGGCAGAGCTGCTCTTCATCAATAACGTCCAGCACCGCGTGCGCAGCGGCGATCGCCAGCGGGTTACCGGCGTAGGTGCCGCCCAGTCCGCCTGGCGCGGGCGCATCCATCACCTCGGCTCGCCCGGAAACCGCCGACAGCGGCAGGCCGCCCGCCAGGCTTTTCGCCATGGTGATCAGATCCGCTTTGACCGCGTAATGTTCCATCGCAAACAGCTTGCCAGTACGGGCGAAACCGCTCTGTACCTCGTCGGCGATCAGCAGAATGCCGTGCTGGTCACAGCAGGCGCGCAGACGCTGGAAAAATTCGTCAGGCGCGATATGGAAACCGCCTTCGCCCTGAATTGGCTCCAGCACAATGGCGGCGACATCCTGCGGCGCAATGTCCTGGGTGAAAATCGCCTCCAGGCTGTTCATCGCGTCATCAACGCTGATGCCGCGCAGCGCGGTTGGATAACGCCCATGGAACACCGAGGCGGGCATCGGGCCGAAATCGCGCTTATAAGGGGCCACTTTGCCGGTCATCGCCATGGTCATAAAGGTGCGGCCATGAAAGGCGTTGCCGAAGGTGATAATGCCGTGGCGTCCGGTGCTGGCGCGCGCGATTTTCACCGCGTTTTCTACCGCTTCCGCGCCGGTGGTAAAGAAGGCGGTTTTTACCGGCCCCTCAATCGGTACGCGCTGGTTCAGACGCTCCGCCAGCGCGATATAGCTTTCATAGGGCACAATCTGGTAGGCGGTATGGGTAAAGCGTTCCAGCTGTTGCGCTACTGCCGCCATCACTTTCGGATGACGATGCCCGGTATTCAGCACTGCAATACCGGCGGCAAAATCGATATACTGGTTGCCTTCCACATCCCACAGACTGGCGTTTTCCGCCCGATCGGCAAACCATGGGCACATGACGCCGACGCCGCGCGGCGTCGCCTGCTGTTTGCGATCGTTCAGTGCCGCATTTTTGATGTCCATAGCGTTACCTCATTGTTATTGTTTGTTTACAAAAGTTGTGTAATCACGTTTATTTAGCGGTGGGCAAGCCGTAGTGACGAGAGCCATTTCGCAATAACAGGAGGGAGCCAATTGCACAGCCTGCATGGAGATCACCTTTTGCAGCGTTTGCAACAGGAAACCGAAGGTGCGCTGCATCAGCGTCTGTTTCGCTGTTTGCGCAGCGCAATCGTGGAAGGCATTTTGCCGCCGCACAGCCGTCTGCCCGCGTCACGCGATCTGGCGCGCGAACTAGCGGTGTCGCGCAATACGGTGCTGAACGCCTATGAACATCTGCTGGCGGAAGGCTATGTGCAGGCGCGTACCGGTAGCGGCACCTGGGTGGCCGCGACGCTGCCGGAAAGCTGTCTGAATGCGCACAGCCAGCCGGTTGCGGCAGCGGATATGCCTTTTGCGCCGGTTCGGCTCTCAAAGCGCGGCGCGGCGCTGCTGGGCTACGCCAGCGCTTCGCCGTATCAGTGGGGTGCTTTTGTACCGGGCGTGCCGGACGTCACCGCTTTTCCCCATGCGCAGTTCAGCCGTATTCAGGCGCGCCTGAACCGTCAGCCGGAGGTTGCCCGTTTGAGCTACAGCAGCGCCGGCGGCTGTGAGGAGTTGCGCAGCGCGCTGGCTGATTACCTGCGCGTGGCGCGATCGTTGCGCGCCGATGCCGATCAGATCCTGATCACCGAAGGGATCCATCAGGCGGTGGATCTGGTGTCGCGCCTGTTATGCGACAGCGGGGATCGAGTCTGGATCGAGGAGCCTGGCTACTGGGGCACGCGCAACCTGCTGCGGATTAACGGCCTGAAGCCGGTGCCGATGCGCGTAGACGAAGAGGGTATTGTGCCCGCCACCGATTGCTCCCCGCCGCGGCTGGTTTTTGTTACGCCATCGCACCAGTATCCGCTGGGCGCGCATTTAAGCCTGGCACGTCGCAGGCAGTTGCTGAGTCTGGCGCGCCAGCACGGTAGCTGGATTGTCGAGGATGATTACGACAGCGAGTTCCGCTTCTCCGGTCAGCCTTTTCCGGCGTTGCAGGGGCTGGAGCCGGATGCGCCGGTGATCTATATGGGCACCTTCAGTAAGACGCTCTATCCGGCGTTGCGCATCGGTTATCTGGTGGTGCCGAAAGCACTGGTGCAGCCGCTGCGTATTGCGGCGGCGGAACTCTATCGCGGCGGCCATCTGCTGATCCAGCGGGCGCTGGCGGAGTTTATTCGCGAAGGGCATTACGTGGCGCATATTCGCCGTATGCGTCTGCTGTACGGCAAACGGCGTGCCTTTCTGATCGGGCTGATTCAGCGCTATCTCGGCGATGATTTTTTACGTGAATTCAACCACGAAGCGGGTTTACATCTGGTTCTTAACCTGCCGATGAACTGTGACGATGTGGCCATTGCCGCCTCCGCCCATCAGCGCGGTGTCAGGGTGCGGCCGCTGTCGCAATATTATATGCAGGGCCCGACGCGCCGCGGGCTGCTGCTCGGTTTTGCCTGCGTGGAAGAGAAGAATATGCTGCCCGCCTTTACAACGTTGCGCCAGATCCTGATCGAATTTGGCATTACCCAGGCCGGAAATGTGCATCCACTTCCCTGACCGAAAAAGTCAATCGCCAGGGGGTATTCATAGCGCCTGGCTGAACCGGATCGCTCGCCAGCCGCTGTCGCAGGCGAAAAATTACCCTCAGGAAAAATCTTGCTTAAGTCGTTTAGTTAAGATCATTTCGCCTGTAATCCTCTGAAAAATTCGTCATTCTTGCCGATATGAATGAAAAGCTCGCGTCCGATCGCATCAGGTCGGGCGGACCGATAAGTTTTTCTTTAGCGTAGCGCCGACCCGCCAGCCGCACGACGTTGCGATACCCAACCCACCCAGATCGCTATTCCAGGCAGCAACGGAGTAACCTGATGATCGAGAATTCAGACACACTTTATCGGCTACTGGTGCAGAGCGTGGTCGATTACGCGATTTATATGATCCATCCCGACGGCACCATTGCTAACTGGAACGCAGGCGCACAGCAGATAAAAGGCTATCAGCCAGAAGAAATTATCGGCAAAAGCGTCGCGCTTTTTTACAGCGAAACCGATCAGCGCAAAGGCGTACCGGCCAAAAACCTGGCGCTAGCCGTCAGTCAGGGGCGCTTCGAGACGGAAGGCTGGCGCTACCGTAAAGATGGCAGCACATTCTGGGCGCACGTGGTGATCGATGCCGTATACGCCGATAACGGCGCACCGCTGGGATTTGCCGTGATTACCCGCGATTGCACTCGCCAGCAGGCGCTGTTGGCGCAGCAGCGCGAACAGGAGAAAAAATTCCGTCTGCTGGTGGAGGGCGTCACCGATTACGCGATCTATATGCTCGATCTGGACGGGCTGGTGATGAACTGGAACGTCGGCGCGCAGCACACCAAAGGCTACAGCGCCGAAGAGATTGTCGGCAAACATTTCTCTCTCTTTTACAGCCTGCAAGAGCGCATGGCCTATATCCCGGAAAAGAATCTACAGACCGCGTTTCGCACCGGTCGCTTTGAGGATGAAGGCTGGCGCTATCGCAAAGATGGCAGCGCCTTTTGGGCGCACGTGATCATCGATGCAATTCACGACGATAACGGCAAGCTGATTGGCTACGCCAAAATTACCCGCGACTGCACTGAACAACGCGAGCTACAGCGACAACGGCGGGCAGAGGAGGAGAAATTCCGCCTGCTGGTGGAGAGCGTTACCGATTACGCGATCTATATGCTCGATCCGCGCGGCCATGTAGTGAACTGGAACGCGGGCGCTCAGCGCGCCAAAGGCTATAGCGCGCAGGAGATCCTCGGCCAGCATTTTTCACTGTTTTACAGCGCGCAGGATCGGCAGGCCAAAATGCCGGAAACTAATCTGAATATCGCCCGTACCACCGGCCGTTTTGAGGATCAGGGCTGGCGCTATCGTAAAGACGGCAGCGCCTTCTGGGCGCACGTGGTGATCGATGCGATCCATGATGACGGCGGTCGGCTGGTTGGCTATGCCAAAATTACCCGCGATGTGACCGAACGACGCGAATATGAGCAGCAGATCCTGCGGGCGCGCGATCTGGCGGAAGCGCAGAGCGATCGCATGACCTCAATGTCGCGCTTTCTCGATACCATTATCAGCAGCATTCCCTCTTGCGTGCTGGTGGAGGACGCAGTTTCACGCGAGATCCTGCTGGTCAACCGCAAGGCCGAGCAGCTGTTTGGCCTCGAAAAAAACAGCATGCACGGTAAAAAGCTGCATGATTGCTTACCGCCGGAGCTGAGCGACTATTTTAATGCGCTGGCTGATACGGCATTGCGCAACGAAGGCATTCATCAGAGCGAACGCCAGCTTCTTACCGCCAGCGGCGAGCGCATTCTGCATACCCGCGCGGCGACGGTGCGCGGCGGCGATGCCCGCACGCAATATGTCATGCTGATTGTGGATGACGTTACCGATCAGCGCGCCGCCGACGCCCGTATTCACCATATGGCGCATCACGATTACCTCACCAGCCTGCCGAACCGCATTCTGTTTCGCCAGCGGCTGAACGATGCGCTGCGCCAGGGCGCGCTGCACGATCGGCAAACCGCGGCGCTCTGTCTTGATTTGGATAATTTCAAACATGTGAACGATGCGCTGGGGCATCAAATGGGCGACGAGCTGTTGCGTGCCATCGCCAAGCGCCTGCGTGCGGTGCTGCGTGAACAGGATACGCTGGCGCGCATCGGCGGCGATGAGTTCGCCATCGTGCTGCCGGGCCTGAACCATACGCAGGAGGCAAGCATGGTGGCACAGCGGCTTATCGAGGCGGTGCGTCCGCCGGTCAATGTGGAAGGGCACAATCTGTCGGTAGGCACCAGCATCGGCATCGCCTTCGCCGACGATGCGCTCTCTTCGCCGGAGCAGCTGCTGCGCTGCGCCGATATGGCGCTCTATGAAGCCAAGCGTAATGGCCGCAACCGTTACGAATATTTTACGCCGGAGATGGATGCCCAGGCGCGCACGCGCCGCTGTATGGAAAACGATCTGCGCGAGGCGATTACCGAAAACCAATTGCGGCTTTACTATCAGCCAATCACTAACAGCGATCAGAAAGCGATTATCGGCTATGAAGCGCTGATGCGCTGGCATCATCCTTCAAAAGGGCTGATTATGCCGGGCGAGTTTATCCCGCTGGCGGAGGAGACCGGCCTGATTCACAGCCTGGGCGCGTGGGCGCTTTATGAAGCCTGCCGCGAGGCGCAAAGCTGGCCCAACGGCCAGACGGTCTCGGTCAATCTCTCTCCGGTTCAGTTTAAAAACAGTTCGCTGGTCTCGGTGGTGGAAGGGGCGCTGCGTGAGTCGGGGCTGGAACCGGGAAGGCTGGAAGTAGAGATTACCGAATCGGTGATGCTGGACGATACGCTCGGCAATATCCGCACGCTGCAAAGCCTGAAGGCGTTGGGCGTGCTGATTGCGCTGGATGATTTCGGCACCGGCTATTCTTCGCTCAGCTATCTGCGATCTTTCCCGTTCGATAAGATTAAAATCGACCGATCCTTTATCAACGATATGCACGACAGCCGCGAGGCGCTGGCGATTATTCGCGCCATTACCGGCATGAGTCGCAGTTTAGATATTCAGATTACGGCGGAAGGCGTGGAGAATCGCGAGCAGTTTGATCAGTTGAAAGAGGAAGGCTGTACCCTGTTCCAGGGCTATCTCTTTGGCCGACCGCAGCCTTCTGAATTGCGGTTAACGATGCTTTAAAAGCGCTTCCGGCGCGTTGCCGCGCGCCGGAATCGTTTAGCTGGAATCATCTTATTCAGACAGCCGGAACCGCGATTACCCCGCTGCCCACATCGCCAGCATCAGGCCGTCGGGCCGTGGCTTTCGCCATCCATTTTCGCCAGATCTTTATCGATAAAGAACAGGCCCTTGCCGCTGTTGCCCACCAGCGCCAGCTTATCCAGCACCGATTTAAACAGCTTCTCTTCTTCATGCTGCTCGGCTACATACCATTGCAGGAAATGGAAGGTGGAATAGTCCTGCGTCGTCATCGCCGCATGGGCCAGCTCGTTGATTTTGCGAGTGATCAGCTGCTCATGCTCATAGGTCTGTTCAAATACGTCAGCCAGCGAATTAAACGCCACCGGCGGCGCGGCGATGCTGCCTAATACCGGCATGGCGCCCGTATCGCTGAGATAATCAAACAGGCGCTGCATATGCTCCATCTCTTCACGCGAATGGGATTTCAAAAACGCCGCCGCGCCTTCAAAACCTTTGTCGCTGCACCAGGCGCTCATTTGCAGATAGAGATTGGCGGAATAGAACTCCAGATTTAGCTGCTCGTTTAACCGAGCGGTCATTTCATTGGTCAGCATAGCGATTCCTTATAAACATGGCAGGTGAAAGATCCTGTGGTGGATTATGCAGCAAAGTTTTTTAAAGGAATACGCTTTTTTATCCCTTTTTGCTATTTAATTAACTGATTTTAAAGATAATTAATTCAATTCCTGAATGAGGTTAATTCGCATTTTTACCTGCGTTTTCATTACAAATAGCCGCCTTTATAATGATTTCAGTAGGTTATCTGTTACATCTTTAACAAATGTCACACTTTAGGCCGCCTGTATGCATCTTTCGGCTGGTCTGGGCAGGTAGCCTCTTTATCATGGTCGGCAAAATGAGAATGATATTATTTATTAAATGAAGATTCGTGATTTTGCCGCTGAAGAAAAACTTTTTACCTGGCGCGCCTCGATCGCCTTTGTGCTGGTCGTGGTTTGCTTCACCCTCCTGGTGATTAATCTCTGGCATCTGCAGGTAGAGCAGCATAGCTATTATCAGACGCGATCCGATCGTAACGACATCAAAATGATCCCGATCGCGCCCCGGCGCGGCATTATTTACGATCGTAACGGCATTGCGCTGGTGAAAAATATTACCTGGTATGACGTCACGGTGATGCCTTACAAAGTGAAAAATATGCAGGCGATGCTCCAGGCGTTAACGCCGGTGATCGCGCTTACGCCGGAGGAGATCGCCGATTTTCGTCAGGCGCTGAAGCAAAGCAGCCGCTATCGTCCCGTAGTGCTAAAAAGCGAACTAAGTGAGGAGCAGATGGCGCGCTTTGCGGTAAATCAGTACCGCTTCGAAGGCGTCGAGATCGACAGCTACCAGGATCGGCAATATCCCTACGGCGCGGCGTTGGCGCACGTTGTCGGCTACGTATCGAAAATCAACGATCGGGATTATCAGCGCCTGAGCGAGGCGGGCGCGGCGGAGAACTACGCCGCTGACCATAACATCGGCAAGCAGGGCATCGAAGGCTATTACGAGTCGCTGCTGCACGGCAAAACCGGCTATCAGGAAGTCGAGGTGGATAATCATGGCCGTATCGTGCGGGTGCTGAAAGAGGTGCCGCCAGTAGCCGGAAAAAACCTTTACCTGACGATCGATCTGCATCTGCAACAATATGTGGAGAGCCTGCTAAAAGGGCAACGCGCGGCGGTACTGATTGAAGATCCGCATGACGGCGCGGTATTAGCAATGGTTTCCAGCCCCAGTTACGATCCCAATCCGTTTGTGAAGGGCATCAGCTACAAGGCTTATCAGCAGCTGCTGAAAAACAAGGATTTGCCGCTGATTAACCGCGTAACCCAGGGGCTTTATCCGCCCGCCTCAACGGTCAAACCCTATATGGCGATGTCGGCGCTGCTGAGCGGCGTGATTACGCCACAAACCACCTTTTACGGCGCGCCGACCTGGACGCTGCCCGGCACCAAACGGCGCTATCGCGACTGGAAAAAAAGCGGTCATGGCATGCTGGACGTTACCAAAGCGATTGAGGAGTCCGCCGACACCTTTTTCTATCAGGTGGCGTTTGAGATGGGCATCGATCGTATTCATCAAATGCTGAGCCAGTTCGGTTACGGCAAATCGACCGGCATCGATCTGAACGAGGAGTACAACGGCCTGCTGCCGGATCGCGACTGGAAGCGGAGGGTGCATAAACGCGCCTGGTATCAGGGGGATACGGTGTCGGTCGGCATCGGCCAGGGTTACTGGATCGCCACGCCAATTCAGATGGTGCAGGCACTGGACGCCTTAATTAATAACGGGCGCGTGGTAACGCCGCATCTGCTGTATGCCGCCCGGCGCGGCAAAGAGGTAACGCGCTGGCAGCCGCAAAAGCCGCAGCCGCAGATTGCCGACGCGAAGTCACCTTACTGGGCACTGGTGCGGCGCGCTATGTTCGGCATGGCTAACGAGCCGAACGGCACCGGCTATAAATATTTCCACACTGCGCTTTACGGCATCGCAGCCAAAAGCGGAACGTCGCAGGTGTTCAGTCTGAAGCAGAATGAGGTGTATAACGCAAAAATGATCCCGGTGCGCCTGCGCGATCATGTGTTTTATACCGCTTTTGCGCCTTATCACGATCCGAAGGTGGCAATGGCGCTGATTCTGGAGAACGGCGGCAGCGAGGGCGTGGTGGCGGCGCCGGTGGTCAGGCAAATTCTTGATCATATCTTCCTGCCGGATCAAGAGGGGCAGGGCGCGACGGATAAGCCGACGGCGAAGCAGGCGGCAGGCGTTTTGCCCGCCGCCTGAAAAGAGGGTAACGGCGACGCCTGTTTCAGCGTCGCCGTCCAGCCTTTACTCCTCTTTAAGCGCGTCAGCGATATGACTGATGGCGCTGACTACTTCAGCGGCGCTGTCACGTATTTCCATAATGACTTCGCCCGCTTCCTGCGCCAGCTCTACGCCCCGATCGGCGCGCTGAAGGTTGGTCTCAATGCCGTTTAGCGCTTTCCCCGCCAGCTGATGGTTATCCCTGACCATCTTTTCAATTTCGCTGGTCGCCTGGTTAATATTCGCCGCCAGCGAACGCACTTCGTTCGCCACTACCGCAAAACTGCGGCCGTGGGCCCCGGCGCGCGCGGCTTCAATGGCGGCGTTCAGCGCCAGCAGGTTGGTCTGGCTGGCGATATTGCGGATGGTTTCCACAATCATGCCGATTTGATCCGACTGCGCGCTCAGGCTGGAGATATCGCCGGAGATGCCGTGCAGTTCGCCCGCCAGCGCATTGATATTCAGCACGCTGTTTTCTACCACGCTGGCACCGATGCGCGTACTTTCATTGGTACGCAGCGCGATCTCATAAGCCTGCGTCGCCGCCTCGCGCTCCAGCTGGTTTTTTTCCACCTGCGCGGTGACGTTGGAAGCGAACTTCACGATTTTACAGAGCTGGCCCTCTTCATCGAACACCGGGTTATAGGTAGCGCGTAGCCAGAGCGTGCGGCCCTGTTTATCGATGCGATGAAACTGGCCGGAAATAAAATCGCCCTGGTTCAGCTTGTGCCAGAAGTCGCTATATTCGCGGCTGTTGCGCAGCTCCGGCGTACAGAACATGCGATGATGCTGACCAATCACTTCCTCTTCACGATAGCCGGTCGCCTGTAAAAAGTTGGCGTTCGCCTTCAGCACTTCGCCTTTTAAGTTAAACGAGATAACCGCCATAGAACGATCGATAGCGGTGGTCATTGCGCGCTGTTGCTGGGCATCAAGAACATGTGCGGTAATATCGGATGCCAGCTTAATGATTTTGACTACGTTGCCGCTGCGATCGCGCACCGGCACGTAGTTGGCTTCCAGCCAGACAGGATTGCGCTGTTTATCCAGCCGCAGGAACTTATTACTGAAGCTTTCGCCGCGCTGTAGCCTTTGCCAGAAGGCCTGATACTTTGGCAAGTGGATCAGCTCCTCTGGACAAAACATGCGGTGATGCTGACCGACGATCTCATCAAGACGATAGCCCATACGCTGCAGAAACAGATTGTTCGCAGTAAGGATGGTGCCGTCAGGCTTAAACTCGATCATGGCAATAGCGCCTTTTAGCGACGCCAGCGTAGCCGATGAATCACGCCGCGAGAAGACGAAGCGTGAGGCGATTCCTGATGTAACAGAACTGAACATGGTGAACCTTTATTATGTTATGAGTTTCATCAGGGGTTATCGGCCTGGCTGGTTAATAGTTCAACGACAGAAGGCGTATACGGCGGCTTTTTCAGCGAGGTTTTGTCTATTGCTGCAAAAGAGCGCAATCAAACTTTTTTCATCGAAAAGCATTTGACGACAATGCGCCTTTACGGTTTAATGCGCCCCGTTGCCCGGATAGCTCAGTCGGTAGAGCAGGGGATTGAAAATCCCCGTGTCCTTGGTTCGATTCCGAGTCCGGGCACCACTTCTTCCAAACCCTCGCTGAAAAGCGGGGGTTTTTTGCTTTGTGGCTTAGGGAGATTTCTGGTCCGCTGGCAGCTTCTCTTATCTTTAATTACGTCTACTGATGTCAAAAGTGCAGGGAAAAGGCCAACAAGTGTCTGCACCGGAGTGCTGCTCTCTCGGGCTTTGAATAAAAAAATGAAACCGTAAGCTATTGATAGGATGGTTTTAAGTCGGTAACATCCGCTCTTTCGGATAAAGAAAATGTCTGTCACCGATTCACTTCTCGCTTTCTCCCTGGCTGCGCTATTACTGACTCTCACTCCCGGTCTTGATACGGCACTCATTCTTCGAACTGCATGCGCTGAAGGCGGTAAAAAAGCGTTTCAGGTCGCGCTGGGAATTGATACCGGCTATTTCATCTGGGGGGCGCTCGTCGCGCTGGGCCTGGGCGCTATTCTGGCCGTTTCTGAGCTTGCTTATTCCATTCTGAAATTTTGCGGAGCGGCCTGGCTGGCCTGGCTGGGTTTACGGCTGCTGGTGCGTCCCCGCTCGTCATTCAGTCAGAACAATGACACTCTTGCTTCACACAGAGGTTGGTTTATAAAAGGGATGCCTGGAAATGTACTTAATCCAAAAATGGGCATTTTCTATATGTCATTTCTGCCTCAGTTCATACCAGCCGGGCATTCGCCCTTAATCTGGACATTTATACTTGTCAGCATCCATATTTTGATCGGAACCCTGTGGTCCATCACGCTTATTATGTCCACGCATTTTGCATCCGGCATTCTTAAAAAAAGCCGTGTCATCAAGGCAATGGATCGTGCAACAGGAGGTCTTTTTTTATGCTTTGCAGCCAAACTTGCTTTCAGCACCCGATAATTTGTTAAGGCAAAATTACCCGGGCTGAACGTCGCCCAGGTACTGGATTAACGTTATCAACGTCCGCTTCTGGCGGCCACTCATCTGATGAGCGCAGCGATGTCTGCTTTAGGCGAGGAGCGGACATTCACGTCACCCAGAAATAATCATTTGCCGGAAACGCGTTAAGGATAAAGAGTGTAAATACCAGAAGCGCTTAGTTTTCAAGCGCGGCAAGGATGACGGCTTCTATTTTCTCGGGGGGCGTGATCGGTGCAAAACGCTTGAGGGGTTTGCCGTCGCGTCCGATCAGAAACTTAGTAAAATTCCATTTGATTCGCCCGCCCAGCACGCCGGGCAATTCTTCCTTCAGATAACGAAATACCGGGTGCGTTAAGGCGCCGTTAACCTCCACTTTCTCGAACATCGGGAAGCTCACACCATAATTAATATGGCAGGTCTGCGCGATTTCGTTAGCACCGCCGGGTTCCTGCTTACCGAACTGGTTGCAGGGAAAGCCAAGCACCACCAGACCCTGAGCGGCGTACTTCCTGTAGAGCGACTCAAGGCCTGCGTATTGTGGCGTAAATCCACATTGGCTGGCGGTATTGACCACGAGAACCAGCCTGCCAGCGTAGTCGGCCATAGCGACAGGCTGGCCACTCAGGCTGGTGGCAGTAAATTGATGAAAAGTGGTCATATCGAAATCCTCAGCGTTACTCACATCGCAGATTCGTTGTGTAATGTACTTTGACTGATTTCCGTATGCCACGCAATAAAGGCAAATTTGCAGTCCAGCACGCCAGTGGTTAGTAAGAATAAACTGGGATATGAATATTTTTCCATCTATCTCTCTTCTAAAGAAAAAGAGAGTGCTGCCGATAGATGTTATTTATACGATTTCTCCGCCTGTTTTCATAAAATAAAAAATTAATGCAAGCGTAATAAGGGTTTTACAATGATGAATTATTCTATTAATGGCGCTGGTACTATTAAAGCTACTGTACTCACCGCGACGTTACTATTAACTGGCTGTAGTGCCTTATTCCCTAAACCTACTCTGTACGTTCCCCCAGAGAATACACCGGATGTAGCAAAAATTCGTTTGATGGGCGCGCCTATGAGCTATGCCCTGTATCAAAAAGATAGCGACGGTAAAAAAATCGGAGGCTGGGTTCAGGAGCATAGCGCTTACGTCAATATCCTATTGGGAAATACCCGAGATCTAGGATTTCCCAAACTGAAGAATAAAGATTACAGCGGCACCTTTTTCGAAACGATACTACTCCCGGATCGTCAGACAACCATCCATCACGCTTTAAACGGTGGTTGCACCGTTGATTTGAATATCATTCCAAAGAAAAAATCGTTATATGAGATTCATTACAGCTACGGAGATAAAGCAGGTTACTGCGTCATTTATGCCAAAGAAATAAAATACGACGCTGATATGGACATTTATTACGAGGATAATGTGAAGTGAATGTAAAAAAATTTCTTTTGCTGGCATTCACTACGATCGCGCTGAATGGTTGTATTGCCAATGTGGATAGAACACGAGCCTCAGATTTAGATAATTATTCAGAGAAGGACATCCGAAAAATTATCGTAGTGGGTAAATCCACTAAAAAAGATATGCTGCTTTTACTTGGTACTCCTACCACTCCAAACGAGTTTAAAACCGCCAGCAACTGGATTTATGCCTCGAAAGTCGTGGATCGCCGTCTCTATTTATTTATCCCCATATTCAGGGACAGAGAGCAGCTTCTGTTGTTGGAATTCAATAACGATGGTGTAGTGAATAAAATTCACTACACCGAGAAGTGATTCATCGGCAGGCATAACACCTGCCGTATTTTTCTTCAAGGCGTATAAGAGAAGCCGGGGTAGCCCAGCATCTTACTTACAGTCCGCTTTGAGCGAAAAGCAGACTTTCATGATTTAATCCGGGGTGCCCGGAATACCATCATTATTCCGAGCAGAATGGCGCCCATGCCCGCCACGCCTGACCACGGCAGAGTGTTACCCAACAGCAGGTAATTCAGAACGGCCGTTATGACAGGCACCAGATAAAACAGGCTGGTGACGTTAACAATGCTACCGGCGCTGAGCAGCCGGTAAAGCAGAAGCTGTGCTACCACGGAAATCAGCACGCCAGGGAACAGCACTGAAATGAAAAAATCCGGCGTGAAGCTGACATAAAAGGTGCCCACAGGCAGTAGGCCTACGCACAATATCAGGCTTATCCCGTATTGTAGGGGGAGTACGTCGGCCGGTGCCTGGCGGTTTTTTTCTGCATAATTGCGCCGAAGGTCATAAACAGCAGTGCTGCCAGGGCAAACATCACGCCAGAGACCGGCAAATGTGAGGCGGAGAGGCTGCGCCATACGAGTAGAACCAGACCTGACAGAGCTACCATGAGTCCGACGAGACGGGTTCCCTGCATTCTGCGTTCAACAATGCACAGCGTAAGGATTGGCTGAATGCCCATAATGGTTGCTATCAGTCCGGGCGTGATGCCGTGCGCCATGGCCTGAAAGTAACAGACCGAATACCCGCCAATAAGCATCAGACCGGTAAGAACGACCTGTCGGCGGGCGCCTTTCTCAGGCCGCCAGCGGTGGCGGAAGCAACCAATAATTAGCAATGTTCCGAGTGCGATGCCGAAACGGAAAATAAGCAGCGCCAATGGGGAAGCATTATCCAGCCCCAGTCGGGTGAATATCGCGGCGCAGCCCCACAGAAGACCATCCGGATTTGAAACCATTTTCCTGGAGAGAGATGATTATCTGGTTGTTCTTCCTGAAGCTCATGCGCTTTCAGCATATGAAGTGGTTCCTGTTGCCTCATTATGCCGGGAGCCGTTTATTTTGCTTGAGAAGGGAAAGAATAATGAAATATCAGAGATATTCAGAGAGCATGGACTGGCACCGCGCGTAAAATTCACTCTGTGGGATGATTACGCCGTCATGGCTATGGTGGAAAAAAGCTGGGTGTGAGTATTTTACCTGGCCTCATCCTCAGGAGTATGCCCTACCGTATCGCTACCAGGAAAATGGATATCTCACCACACCGTAATATTGACCTGGCTTTCAGAAGCAGAAAAACTGTTTCGCGGGCTGTGAAAAAGTTTATCGAGTACCTTGATTACAGAAACGCATAAAGGTCCGTCAGCGAAGGATGCTTAACTTAACTGACTGGGTCGGGTACCACCGCGAGATAAGCCCGCCGTTTTCCAATCCAGATATACCGCATCACACCAGATTAGGCCCTGTCACTGTGAACTGCCGCTCAGGATGATTGGGGATAACGATGTGTTCATGACTGCCGCGCTTATAACAGTGAGTTGTCAGCAACCAGCTTGAATGCGGGGCGGCAGCACTCGTTGTCTCAGCTCAGCGCCCCGTGAATCTTTCCCTTTGTACAGCACCCTGTGATACCGCGGCGCATAGTGGCCCGTTTCACCCTATGCGCCTGGTTCGCCCGCGCTAACTGTTGCGCATGCCGGGCGTCGTTATTCTAACAGCTTGCGGTGTAACGCTTTGACCGCGCGCTCTGCAAATTCCGCCGGAAGCAGGAAACAGAGGTTATGGCTGGAGGCGCCGTGACAAATCATACGCACCGGGTGCTGTTCCAGTTCAGCAAAAATATCTTTGTACACCACCGGGGAATGCGGGAGCGCGTTGCCAATCAGCGAAACAAGCGCCAGCCCGGTCTCGATTTCAACACGGCAGTGCGATGACAACTCGCTAAGCAGCGCGCTGTTTAGCGTATCGGCCTCGCCTGATGTTGAACCGGTGGCATTCAGGATTAGCGCGATACTTGTTTCCGAGATGGTCACCAAATCGGTCGCTATCTCATGACGAGACAAAATCCCAAATATCTCCGCTAAAAAGTGGGGAGTGGGCCGTGCATTAATGCTGGATAATTTTAACAGCGTCTGCTGGCGGCGCACGGCCAGGGCGCGATAACGCGACGGCTCCGGCACGTCACGGCAAACCAGCGTTCCGCCCGCTGATGGATTGCTGCTGGCGCCCACGAAAACCGGAATGTTTTTGCGCATCGCAGGCAGCAGCGTGGCTGGATGCAGCACTTTGGCGCCAAAGGTCGCCATTTCGCTGGCTTCGGAGAATGAGAGGGTATCAATCCGTTTCGCCTCGGCGACAATGCGGGGATCGGTCGTATAGATCCCGGCGACATCGGTCCAGATATCCACACGCGCGGCCTGTAGCGCCTCTGCCAGCAGAGAAGCGGTGTAATCACTGCCGCCGCGCCCGAGCGTGGTGGTGTGACCTGCCGCATCGCTGCCGATGAAGCCCTGTGTCACGACCAGCGACTGTTCAACACGCGAACGTAAATGTTTTTCTGACAGCTCTGCAATGTCGCTTATCGTCGGTACCGCGCAACCAAACGTATCATCGGTGCGAATGACTTTGCGGGCGTCAAACCATTGCGCTTCCACATTCCGTTCACGCAATACTTCCACAAACAGCAGGGAAGACATCAACTCCCCGTGGCTAACTAACTCATCGCACAGCGCGTCTGAACGGGAATCGGCAGCTTGTTCAGCCAGGCGGTTAATATTGTTGAGCAGATGGTCGATCGCCTGACTAACGGCTTCCGGCTGCTTCAGGCGTGAAATAATGTTGTATTGCAGGGTGCGCAGGGTATCAATTTTGTCCAGCCGAAAACGGCTTTCCAGACCGGAAGCGAGTTCGACTAATAAGTTAGTGACACCTGCGGAAGCAGACAAGACAACCAAACGAACGTGTTTATCAGCAAGGACGAGGGTGGCGCTACGGCTCATCGCGTCAAAGTCAGCAACACTGGTTCCGCCAAACTTGGCAACGATGATGTGTGGATAATTGCGAGTCATAACAATCTCATGTCAGGGCGCCATACTCATATGGCATGAAAATTTTCATTCTCGGCATAAGGGAAGCGGTCTTCACCTTACGAAATGTCCGCCCGCGAACATTTCTGTTTAAAACCCAGGATTTTGCTCCTGCTATCGATAACCTGTATTGCCGCTTACAGGTTATCCGGTTTGATGCGCATTAATGGCGGTTCCTTTTTCTTTTTGGGATTTTTAAGGCGGGCATAGTAAGTGAATAAACCCGCTGAATCGATATTTTCCTTAGCATTTATGATAAGCCGATGGAATATATGAATATTTCATGACAGGCTGCTGACCAAATTTTTCTAATAACATTAATGCAACATAAAAACTCATGGATATTAAAATATGGCGTTGTGCATAATCCAGCCAATAATAACCTTCAGACATAATTGCTTATAATTAATACTGTGTACATTCCACGCAAAAATATTATTTAATATTGATTTTTAAGGGAAATGTTATAAAAGACCACACAAAATATAAGATTGAGTACGCCGCTGAAAAGCCATATATTAGCCGCGTTTTTTCACCCCCTTAAACCCTTATCCAACCCGGCGTTAAAACGACCCAGGTTGTAGGAGAGATATGATGACGGATAAAGTCCGTATTGATTCTTTGAGTGCTAATTCATTACCGCAAAGCAATGAGTCCTTTTTAACCAGACAGGCTGAGTTTGAGTCCAACGTCAGAAGTTATCCACGTAAATTGCCGTTAGCAATTGCTAAAGCGCAGGGCGTCTGGATTACCGATGTTGAAAATAAACAATATCTTGATTGCCTTGCGGGCGCCGGAACGCTGGCGCTGGGTCATAATCATCCTGATGTGATTCAAAGCATCCAAAGCGTCATTACCAGTGGCTTACCGTTACATACGCTTGACCTGACCACACCACTAAAAGATGAGTTCTCCGCTTATCTGCTTTCACTGTTGCCGAATCAGGGCAAAGAATATTGCCTGCAATTCACCGGGCCTTCCGGTGCGGATGCCGTTGAAGCGGCGCTGAAGCTGGCAAAAAAAGTGACCGGACGTGCCGGGGTGATCAGCTTCTCCGGCGGTTATCACGGTATGACGCATGGTGCGCTCTCCGTGACCGGTAACCTGTCGCCGAAAGAAGCGGTTGACGGCATGATGCCGGAAGTACAGTTCATGCCTTACCCGCACCAGTACCGCTGCCCGCTAGGCATCGGCGGCGAAGCCGGTGTGAAAGCGTTGACCTACTACTTTGAAAATCTGATCAACGACGTTGAAAGCGGCGTGCGTAAACCGGCTGCCGTTATTCTGGAAGCGGTGCAAGGCGAAGGCGGCGTAAACCCGGCTCCGGTCGAGTGGCTGCAGCGCATCCGTAAAGTGACCCAGGAACACGGTATCCTGCTGATTCTTGACGAAGTACAGGCGGGCTTTGCCCGTACCGGCAAGTTTTTCGCTTTCGAACACGCAGGTATCGAACCAGACATCATCGTGATGTCCAAAGCGGTAGGCGGCGGTTTACCGTTAGCGGTGCTGGGCATTAAAAAACAGTTCGATGCCTGGGCGCCGGGTCATCACACCGGTACGTTCCGCGGCAACCAGCTGGCGATGGCGACCGGCCTCACCACGCTTAAGATCCTGAAAGAAGAGCGTATTGCCGATAAAGTCGCAGAGCAGGGAGAATGGCTGAAAGGCAAACTGGCTGAAATGCAAAAACGTTTCCCTGTTATCGGCCACGTACGCGGTCTGGGCTTAATGATTGGTATTGAAATCGTTAAACCGCACGAAGCGCAGGATCACATGGGTTGTTACCCGGCGGATGGCGAACTCTCCGCGCTGTTGCAGAAAAAATGTTTCGAAGCGGGCCTGATCCTTGAGCGCGGCGGCCGTGGCGGCTGCGTCCTGCGTCTGCTGCCGTCACTGCTTATCAGCAACGCCGAACTGGGGATTTTCCTCGATAAGTTTGAAAACGCGCTGCTGAGTGCTGGCGTAAAGCCTGTTTAATCGGAGCAAATAATTAATGTCTGATTTAAATCCGATTCTGTCTGGTTCCGCGCAAAGTATTGCCGCCTACCAGGAAGCGATTGAACAGAGTACAAAAGCGGTTGTGGAATGGCTTAAGCAACCTGAAATGTACCAGGGCAAAAGCGTTGAAGAATTACGTGAGCGCATCAAGTTAGAATTCAGTTCGCAGGGCCTGGGCAACCAGGTCGCCATTGAACGCGCCGTTGAATATTTTCTCAAAGACAGTTTGTCCGTACATCATCCGCAGTGTGTGGCGCATCTGCACTGTCCGAGCCTGGTCATTAGCCAGGCTGCGGAAGTGCTGATCAATGCAACCAACCAGAGCATGGACTCCTGGGATCAGAGCCCGTCGGCGACCATCATTGAGATGAAGCTGATTGAGTGGCTGCGCGAGCAGGTAGGTTACCCGGCGGGTGACGCCGGGGTTTTCACCAGCGGTGGTACGCAAAGCAATCTGATGGGCTTGATGCTGGCGCGTGATGCCTTTTTTGCTCGCCAGGGCCATTCCGTTCAGCAGGACGGCCTGACCGGCGAACTCAGAAAAATTAAAGTGTTATGTTCTGAAAGCGCGCACTTCTCTGTGCAGAAGAACATGGCGCTGATGGGGCTGGGTTACCGGTCTGTGACGCTGGTGAAAACCGATGAATTCTCGCGTATGGATCTTAACGATCTGAGAGAGAAGCTGGCGCAGGCGAAAGCCAATGGCGAACAGGTGATGGCTATTGTCGCCACCGCAGGCACTACCGATGCGGGCGCGATCGATCCGTTAGCCGAAATCGCTGCGCTGGCAGCTGAACAGCAGATTTGGGTGCATGTGGATGCAGCCTGGGGCGGCGCGTTGCTGCTTTCTGAGAAGTATCGTCACTTCCTGAATGGCCTGGAACTCGCGGACTCCGTGACGCTGGACTTCCACAAGCAGTTCTTCCAGACCATCAGCTGTGGTGCCTTCCTGCTGAAAGACGCGCGTCATTATCAGCTAATGCGTTACCAGGCGGCGTACCTGAACTCTGACTTTGATGAAGAGCAGGGCGTGCCGAACCTGGTGTCGAAGTCGCTGCAAACCACGCGTCGTTTCGATGCCCTGAAACTGTGGATGGGCCTGGAAGCGCTGGGTAAAAAGCAATACGCTGAAATCATTGATAATGGCGTAACGCTGGCACAGCAGGTGGCGCAGTTTGTTGCCGAGCAACCGCAGCTGGAGCTGGTAATGCAGCCGCAACTGGCCAGCGTCCTGTTCCGTTTCCGCTCGGAAAACGGCGATGCCGCAGCGGTGGCGTTATTGAACCAGCGTATCGGTGATGCCTTGCTGGCCTCCGGCAGCGCCAACGTTGGCGTCACAGAAGCTGACGGCGTTACCTGCCTGAAAATGACGCTGCTCAATCCCACCGTTTGCCTGGAGGACGTGAAAGTTCTGCTGGCGAGCGTCATAGCCAGTGGGCAACAGCTGCAGAACGCCTGATTGCCGCAGGCATGAAAAAAGCCGACAACATCGCTGTTGTCGGCTTTTTTATTTCTGTATTGCGCATTAAGAGCGGAGACGTGGACGTTTCCGGTAGTTTTCATGAATCGCTTAAGCTTCAGGGAAGTCTGTCGCTTTTAAAACTTCAGTAATTCATTTCAGGGCATATCTACTCTGTGTGGGTATGTTCAGACGCACTACGGTTATGGGGGCGCTCATTCCGGACGCCCGCTTTGAGCGAGGAGCGGGCGTAAAATCATTATCTGTAATCCTGGAATGGGCAACCAAAGACATGACCCATTATTTCTCATGCATTACATATCTGTGTACGGGTTAAACCCTGGATTATTTAAACAGGTTTATGAAGACATATCGCCTGTATCCATGTTTTCGACCCTGCTTTGCAAAAAATCAATAAATGCCCGCACTTTTTCTGGCACATGCCGTGTATTAGGATAGAGCGCGTAAATACCTTGCCGGGGAAAATGATGGTCTGGCAGTAACCGAACCAAATTTCCTTTGGCCACTTCATCTTTTACCAGCCAGCCGGGTAAAATCGCGACGCCAGCGCCTTCGAGGGTAAAAGACAGTAATGAAGAGGCGCTGTCGGTCATAATCGTGGCGGGGTTATGGGCGCTAAAAACCACATTTTCTCCTTCTGGTGTGGTTACCTGCCAGCTCAATGGCGTGGATAAACGGCTGTGAGCAATCCATTTCGCCCTGGCAAGCTGTGCCAGTTCCGCGACATACATCTCCCCCAACGTATTCAGATAGTCAGGCGAAGCGACCGGATAAATATCAAACCGATCAATGAGACGGGCGTGGTAACTGGAATCGGCAAGATGGCCAAGCCGTATCGCGACATCAAAACGGCCAGAAATGAGATTATCATTTTGGGATGATGAAACATGTTGTATACGCACCTGCGGATGGCAGGCACTGAAGGCAGCCAGTGCCGGGACAACGACGCGCACGCCATATTCCGATGTTGTAGTAATTCTGAGTGAACCGCTTAATCCTGAGTGATCGCTACGAATATCGTCCAGGACACGTTCGGCATCCTGAAGGAGGCATAGACAGTGCTGGTAAAATCTTACACCGGTATCCGTAGTTGAAACGTGCCTGGTGCTTCTGGATAGTAATGAGACGCCCAACTCTTTTTCCAGCATTTTAATATTAGAGCTGACGACCGCTTTAGTCAGACCCAGCGTCTGGGCTGCGTCGGTAAAACTTCCCGCCTCAACTACTGCAACAAAGATTGCTGCACGTTGCATGTTAATCATTTTTTATGCTCTTTTATGTAACAACTGTCAAAATTTTTTTGACAGTTTAACAACGGAGAGGAAATTTATCCCGATTTCCGCAGCTTTTATACTGCGCGTCTTGTGATGTCCTTTTCTGAGAACAGAATGAATTATCGTGTGCGCGTTACCATCGTATATCTGCTGGGATTTTTTATTGATTTGGTAAACATGTTTATCGCCAACGTCGCTTATCCTGATATTGCGCGACGTTTTGATGCCACTGTCAGCGAGGTGGCATGGATAAGTAATGGCTACATCTTAGGCCTGACACTTGTGATACCCCTCAGCAGCTGGCTGGCAAGACGCGCTGGCGCTAAACGTCTTTTCATGTTTTCCCTGCTTATTTTCATTGCTGGCACCTGTGGCGTTGGGGCGTCATCATCAATTTCACAACTTATTGCATGGCGTTGGATACAGGGCATTGGTGGTGGATTACTTATCCCTGTCGGTCAGGCAATGACCTATGCATTCTATCAGAGTCATGAACGCGCAAAGCTCTCTTCAGTTGTGATGCTGATTGCTCTGCTGGCTCCGGCATTGTCTCCCGCAATGGGAGGATTTCTGGTCGATAGCCTCAGTTGGCGCTGGGTATTTCTGGCAAGCCTGCCGTTGGCCGTTGTTGCCCTGATATTGGCCGGGTTCTGGCTCAAAACTGATGCGCGGGAGGAATCACGCGAGCGGTTAGATATGTTGGGTTTGGTGAGTGGATGCGCCGCATTAACCCTGGTGCTACTGGGGCTGACATATCTGGGCGAGCCCAATCATATTTTTTATGGAGCCTTGATACTGACTGCCGGCATATTTTGCCTGGCTGGCTATGTATGGCATGCCCTGACAAAAAGCAGCCCGTTGTTAAATCTGCGGCTGGTCAGGGATCCGCTCCTGCATACAGCAATGCTGATTTATCAGTTTGTACCAGGCGTATTTACCGGTGTGAATATGCTCAGCATGCTCTATCTGCAGAATCAGCTCGGCATGCGTGCCAGCTTTGTCGGCGCGATGATGCTGCCATGGTCACTGGCCTCTTTTGCAGCAATCAGTATGACAGGGAAAAAGTTCAATATATGGGGACCACGCCCCCTGTTTATAACGGGTTGTCTGGTTAGCTCTTTCGGTATTGGTCTACTGGCTCTGACTGGCCACACTATGGATGTGCCAGTTTGTGTAATGGCGTTCACGTTGATGGGTTTTGGCAGTAGCCTGTGTAGCAGCACAGCACAAAGTTCCGCCTTCATCCAGATAGCAGACCGCGAACTTGCTGATGCCAGCGCGCTGTGGAATATCAATCGTCAGCTCAGCTTCTGTCTTGGCGTCACCTTGCTCAATCTTCTGTTTAATCTGATCGCCAATACCGGCCTGCCCACAGAAGAGGCTTATCATCTTTGCTTTGTATTAGCAGCATGCAGCGCCGTTATTCCCATGCTGTGCTGTTATCGCCTAAATAATCAACGCGTTATATTTCTGGTTAATCAGGAGCAGTAATGAATCGTTATTTTAAAGAAGTGCTGGATGCCCACGTATTAATCCAGAACTGGCTAGGTGATGCTGATGCACATGCCGATATTTGTGAAAAATTACTGTCACGCTTCAGCCCGAAATTCTCAATGGTGACACCGGGTGGAGTCTTGCTCGATTTTGCCGCATTAAAGGCTTTTTTCTGTACTCAACGTGGTGCCCGTCAGGGGCTGAATATTGAAATTACCGGTATGCAGGTTATTGCTGAAAATGAAAGGGGGGCCACTGTCATTTATAAAGAATTACAGCAATTGCCCGGACAGGAAGCAACGCTCCGTTTTTCAACAGCTGTGTTTGAATGTGATCATGAGGGTCATGCCATCTGGCGGCATCTTCACGAGACGTCTCTGCCTCAAACTTAGCCGGAGGTAAACAGAGCTGTTGGCAGCAACATGACGTGTTGTCAGCAATGTCCGCTTCTGGCACATAACCGAGGTTCACTTCAGTAGAGAAGGTGCGGCGCTTTATGCGCCGCTGCCATCGATCGTTAACTTATCCTGCAAACTGCTACCCAGCCCGAACCAAATTCATCATCAGAACTGGAATTTCACGCCCAGCGTACCGCGTGTGTCGCTGTACTTGTGCTGGCCTATCCGCTGACCGACATCGGCCCATAGCGCCAGACGGCTGTTAATTTCTCCTTCGGCACCGATGCGCGCTTCCGCCAGATTCCGGCTGCCAATCATGGTGTTGTTTTCGCCGTTCATACGCACGCCAAATGCGCGGGTGTGATGAATCCAGTTAGCTTCAACGTAGGGTCGGAAGCTGTCCGCCATGCCTTTTTCCGGCTTGCCCTTCATCCAGGCACGCATACCCAGTTGTGTCATCACGTTGCCAGAACCGCTGCTGCTAACGTGCGTTCCCTGATCTTCTACCAGCGAATCCGCCTGCACATTCATCCATACCGCCTGTCCGCGCGGCTCCAGCCAGTAGCTGAATTTTTCCGTGGTGCCGATTGGGAGCGCATAGCCTGCTTCCAGCGAGGCGGTAACGCCGTCGGCGTGATATTTCTCCTCGCGCATCTGATGGCCGGATACCTCATTATGGAACCAGCTGTACTGAACCCAGCTGTCGACCCAGGCGCCGGTGCGCGTGGCTTCATCGGCAAACCAGGTGCCGTAGAGCCCGACACTGTAGCCATTTACCTGGCCGCGTGAGGTATAGCCAGTAACCTGAGAGCGCGATTTGTTGTGGTTATGGCCATAGCCTGCCATGACGCCAAGCCGTCCGCCGTCGCGCGCGTTACTGCTCCAGTGCGCCACGTCGCCGCCAAGCTGTAAGACATAGCTGTTGCTGCGGCTGATCAGCTGGCCGCCTGCCTCTTCGAAGCGGCTGTGCGAACCCGTATTGCGCATCCATAATGTGGTGGAGTGACGTTCGCCGGTCACATAATCGACATACTCATGTTCGCCCTGCCGATCATGCAGACGGGTCAGAAACAGCGTATTGGCCGCGGTTATGTTGGCGATATAGCTGCCGCTTTCCGGGCGATACACTTTGGTATAGTCATAGCGTCCAGAGTTATCGGTATTGCTGCCAGAGCCGTTGGAATTATCGGCATTACCGCTGTCGCCTGATTCGCCCGCATTACCGGCCTCGTTCGGCGTATCGCTATTACCGGAACCGTTTGATCCTCCCGTATTTCCGCTCTCGCCGGAACCGTTCGATCCGCCGGTGCTTCCGCTGCCGCCGGAACCATTCGGGTCGCTGTTGTTTCCGGCGTCAGGGTTATCAGCCGCAGGCGCTGATGCTGCGCCATCGCCTTCCACATCCGCCAGGCTGTTGCTCAAATACCAGTTTTTACCTTTTTGCACCAAAGCGTAGTCATACAGCCCAATGCCCAGGCGTCGATCCTGAGTAAATTGCCCGTCAGATGCGCCGCCCACGGTGATCAGTTCTATTCCCATATCGGTATGATCGCCGTGGCCATATATATGATTAAACTTCACCGTTGTGCTGCCGCTGGTATTGCCGGTCACCAACATCCGCTCGCTGGGCGAATCATCATCGCTGTTCAGCGTCACGTTCATTACCAGCGTACCGCCATTGCCGCTATAGTCACCGTTCACCGTCAGCGTTTTAAAGGCTGTCCCGGAATCGTTAAGGAAGTTAATGGTGCCGCCGTTGAGCTGCAAATTAGTCAGCGACGAGCTGCCGGTCATATCCCATACGCTGCTGGCGCCGTTCAACGCCAGGTTCGTCGTACCGCCGTTCAGTGTGGATAGAGTGCTATAGAGATAAGAATTATCAGCGGTGCGCAGATCGATGCTTCCGTTATCCGCCGTCACCGCACCCCACGCCTTAACCTGTTGATCGTTGAGCGCGATCTGGCTGCCGTCACGTGCATAAAATGCGGTTGCATTGTCCGCATTGCGCAGATCGCCTAAGGTCGTACTGCCGTTCAGATTAATGCTGCTGTTGCCTTCGGCGCCCACGTAAATCAGGGAGTCCGACAACGGTGAATCTTCGCTTACGGCGACATTAAGCTGGCCGTCGACCACAATGGTAGAAGCGACATCATCACGGCTATTTTTTGCCGTGACAAAACGATCGGTTTCACTAACGCTGGCGTCGCTATAGAGCGTTAGCCAGCTGTCGCTCAGCCGCACGTTTGCGCCGTCCGCAGCTACCACGCCATTAATGCCGTGCGTGTTGTTCTGGTCTCTGACCAACGTCAACGAGGCGCCGCCCTGCAAATCGATATTCGCCAGGCCTGAAGCAGAAGGGCCGCTGGCAGAGATGGCGGTCAGCGCGCCGTTGCCGGAAACGGAAAGATCGGTATAGCCGGTGGCGGTGATGCTGCCGCCAGCGGCGACCAGCCCCTGTACGTTAACGTCTTTGCTATTGCTGTTAACCACAACAGAGGCATCGCCCACGGCAATGTTCTGGCCGATGGCTTCAACGCCTTTTGCCTCGCCTGCGGCGATAACATTAACGCCCAGATCCTCAAGCTGAATATTAATACTCTGGCTGTTATTACAGTCGGCTGTTGTTCCGCAGTTAGCGGAGATACCGGTAGCGTTACCGGAGAAATTATTCAGGGTAACGCGCGTCACGCCTGCAAGATCGATAAGTTTATTTTCTGCGGATTCGGGCGATGAAATAGCGTTAATGCCATACATCTGGCCCATTGTCTGGCCGTAATTATTATCTGTCGCGTTAATACTAATATCGGTTCCGTGAATTAAACCGCTCGCTTCGGCCGTTAACAGATTCGCGCTATTTTCAGAAAGTACATGGCTTCCCTGGCCCAAATCAATGGTGCGACCATAGGCATGAACAATATATCCAGCCTGTTCCGGCGTAATATTACTGCTATCGATGTTTACGCTGCCATTAACCAGAATATTATCATTGCTGAATATAATTGTTGGCGCGGAGGAGGTGCCCGGTCGGCTATCCGCCAGAATGGCAGAAACTTTTTCGCCATCGGCAATTTCCACGTCAGCCGCGCAAATAGAAACCGGTAGCAGCGCCAGTGCAACCTGAACGGTAAGTTTTTTCCTGGAAGTACTTAAAACAGCCATAACTCGCATCCATAATTTTAATAATAATATCCGCTTCCTTGCCCGTTCATTTAATTAGCAGGCAAAGAGTATGATGTATGAATTGTCTTCTGATAGTTTCAGAACAGGGGCTATGTAAATAAACGAGTGAAACTAAATAATGGTTATCCTTCTGATACTTGTTAGAAATAGCTGGTTATTAAGCGGAGTCATCACAAACCCACTTAGTAAACCTTAGTTACTATATTGATAAAGGCAAATTTTCTCTTAAGATTTTTCTTAGTAAGGCGGGCGGCATCATTGTGAGGGCCGACGAACAGCTGCACAGAGCTTATGTGAATTCAGATTAAGTGTTTGAATATATTTTATTTAAAGGGGGTGTGTTGCTTAGCATCAAACGGACTGACAGCCTGAGGCGTGTTTAGCGATTTTTGCTGGTTAAGAAAGGTCTGTTGATCGTGATTAATATCCGCTCTGTCTGTTTGCTGTAAAAATATCCAATCACAACAAATCCGCTTGTTCAATAAGATGATCTCAGGCACCCGTTATGTCAGGTAAACGCATTCAGAGAGAAAAGCGCACCATTGAAAAAATGATCGCACTGTATAAAGCCGGTTGCCCACAGGCCGAACCTGAGCCGGAACGCTATCAGGCGTTATACCGTTATGCGGTTAAACGCCTTGACCGCTGCGCCTTCGGCGAAGAAAAGCCCGCCTGCAAACAGTGTCCGATTCATTGCTATCAGCCCGCGAAGCGCGAGGAGATGAAGCAAATCATGCGCTGGGCCGGGCCGAGGATGCTCTGGCACCATCCGGTACTGGCGATTCGCCATTTGATTGATGATAAGCGCCCGGTTCCGCCGATCCCGGAAAAATATCAGCCGAAGAAAAAGCCATAATCCTGCGCTGACGCGCTTAATAAGCGCTGCGGTTCTGCTTACACCGTTCCCCAGCCGGTTTGCTGTATCACCTGTGCGGCCAGCGCATCGACATCGGCGAAGCCTGCGCCGACCGGCCAGGTTATCAGCCGCGCCGGATATTGCCGCACCAGCTGTGGCAAACAGGCGTCGTGAAAGCGTTTCAGATCGAGAAAATAGTCGAGCGTATAGGCGGCTTCGCCTGCACGCCCGCGCGCCATACAGCTGGCAAAACAGGCGGCAGGATCGCGATCGAGATAAAGCACCACATCAATAGGCGGATAGTCGCTCAGGCAGGCTTTAATCTGATAGTAGTAATCCATATAGATAGCGTCGGGACGCTCGGTATGCAGAAAGTTGGTGTGGCAGAACACCACATCGCTGTAAAGCGAGCGCTCAATGAGATAATTCCCCTCCGGCAGATCCTTTAACAGCCGTTGCCGCATCAGCGTGATATAGAGCTGAAAGCGTATGCGGGCATTGGCGTCACCGGGGCGGCTGGTAAATTCCTGAAGCAGCGCTAAAAAATGCGGATCGGCGTCTACCGGCTCTACTAATACCTGCCACTGTTCTCCGGTCAGCGCCGAAATTTTCGCCGCCAGCGGCGCCATTAATGTACTTTTGCCAGCGGCGATATTGGCTTCAACTGCAATTATTTTCATTTACTTCCGCTCTGTAAGACTGGTCGTGACGACCGTTGAGGCCACGCTGGATTAGCGCTGCAAAAAACGATGCAGACTTAAGCGCCTGCGCAGGCTGTCAACGATGCTGTTGCGCAGCAGACGCTGTAAATAATAGCGTTCATTTCCGGCGATCATCGCTTCCACGCCGATTTCTGCCAGCAGCTCGCTCATCAGCTGAGCGTTTTCGCCACCCGCGCACTTTTCTACCTGTCGCTGTAAATCATCATACCAGGTCATATGAACCCCTTTAGCCGGTTGCCTGAGACGACGAACATCGCCGTCACTCCTTTTTTGCAAGCGGTATGCCAGAATTAAACTATTGAATAATAGGTATTTAAAAAAGCGGGACTGTCATTTTGAGGGCATCAGGTAAGGTCAAAATGACAGGGATTTGTCATATTGACAGGCTGGATGTCAGCAAAGCCAGCACGGTTAAGTTTGTTCAATGCCAACTGCTACACTCCAGAGCTAAATGTAGTGCGTCGTCTCATCACTTTTATTAAGGACACCACATTATGTCAGAGAACACTTATCAGCCGCCGAAGGTCTGGAAATGGGATCAACAGGGTGCGGGCAGCTGGTCGAAAACAAATCGTCCCATTGCCGGAGCGACGCACGAAGCGACGCTGCCGGTTGGCAAGCATCCGCTTCAGCTCTATTCCATGGGAACCCCGAACGGGCAGAAAGTCACTATTCTGCTGGAAGAACTGCTGGCGCTGGGCGAAAGCGGCGCGGAATATGATGCGCATCTGATTCGTATCGGCGAAGGCGATCAGTTCTCCAGCGGCTTTGTTGCCATTAACCCAAACTCCAAAATTCCGGCGCTGCTCGATCGTTCTGAAGATCCGGCGGTACGGGTGTTTGAATCAGGCAATATCCTGCTTTACCTGGCGGAAAAATTCGGCCATTTCCTGCCGCAGGATCGCGCTGCGCGCACGGAAACCCTGAACTGGCTGTTCTGGCTGCAGGGATCGGCGCCGTATCTGGGCGGCGGTTTAGGCCATTTTTATCACTACGCGCCGGAAAAAATCGAATACGCCATTGACCGCTTCGCTATGGAAGCCAAGCGTCAACTGGACGTGCTGGATCGCCAACTGGCCGAACATCGCTATATTGCCGGCGACGAATACGGCATTGCCGATATCGCTATCTGGCCGTGGTATGGCGTGCTGGTGCAGGGCGGGCTGTATGAGGCGGCGGAATTTTTGGATGTCGCGTCGTATAAAAACCTTCAGCGCTGGGCGCAGGAGATCGGCGAGCGTCCGGCGGTACAGCGCGGACGCATCGTTAACCGTACATGGGGCGATCGGCAGCTGGTCGAGCGTCACGATGCCGCTGACTTCGATAAACTGGCGTAAGCAGCGCGTTATCTCTCACCACGGCGGCAGGCTTGAAGCTTGCCGCCGTGGTTTTTTAATGTCCTGACGATAACATTCCCGTTCATTGTTGCGGTTAGCGGCTTCGGCAAAAACAGTTGGCATTATTAAAAAATAATAAATAGCGCATTGGCTAACCTGTTTATCTTTATCGGGTAACTTATTCTCATAAATTCATTCATGAAGTGACGGATAATACAGCGCGATTAATATGATGCGCGCAATCTGTTATTCACCCAGGAAATATTGCCAACGCTGAAACAGCTTATAACCGATCCAGTAACCAGGAACTCTTTAGATATGCTGATTTATTAGGGTGGGAATAAATAACGGTGCAAAGGTCATTAACAGGAATATTGCTTTTGAATAAATGTCCGTTGCCGTTAATTATTGTTTATATCAGGCGATTTTATTTTTATGTGAAAAGGCGCGCATTTTAATTTCTCAAAACAGGAGAGAGTGGATTGCGGAATTATTTTATTAGTCAGATAGATGACCTTTATTGAGGCGGACTATGAACGCAAAATTTCAACATATTATAAATAACCGGGCATTGTTTACCGCGCTGCGGCGCGATCTGCATCAGCATCCTGAAATCGGGCTGGAAGAGCGGCGCACCAGCGATATTGTCGCCGAAAAATTACAGAGCTGGGGCTATCAGGTGGATCGCGGCATGGCGAAAACCGGCGTCGTCGGCACGCTGAAAGTGGGCAACGGTAACAAAACGCTGGGGCTGCGGGCGGATATGGATGCGTTGCCGATGCAGGAGCAGGGCGACAAAGCCTGGCGCAGTACCATCAACGGCAAATTTCACGGCTGCGGACACGACGGCCATACGGCAACGCTGCTGTGTGCGGCGGAATATCTGGCGAAAACGCGAAACTTTAACGGAACGCTGCATCTGATCTTCCAGCCGGGCGAAGAGCTGCTGTATGGCGGCCGGCTGATGCTGGAGGATGGGCTGTTTCGACGCTTTCCCTGCGATGCGATTTACGCGCTGCACAACATGCCGGGCATCAAACAGGGCCACTTTCATTTTAAAACCGGCGCGATGATGGCCTCGTCCGATACGCTGCATATTGAGGTTATCGGCAAAGGCGGCCACGGCGCTTTTCCTGAAACCGCCATCGACGCCACGCTGGTGGCCTGCCATATCGTCGTCGCTCTGCAGACCATTGTGTCGCGTAACGTTTCGCCTTTTGCGCCCGCCGTGGTCACCGTCGGTAGCCTCTGTTCAGGCGAGGCACCGAACATCATCAACGAGCGCGCGCTACTGAAGCTGAGCGTACGCGCGCTGGATAACGATATTCGTCAGCAGTTACTGCAGCGTATCAGCGACATCGCCCGCGCCCAGGCGCAAAGCTTTGGTGCAGAGGTGAGGATTGACCATATCAACGGCAGTCCGGTGCTGGTGAACGATGCCGCCGCAACCGCCTTCGCCATTGAGGTTGCCCGCGAGCTGGTGAGCGAGGAGATGATCTGTACGGATACCGCGCCGGTGATGGGCAGCGAAGATTTCGCCTTTATGCTGGAGGAAAACCCGCACGGCAGCTATTTGTTCCTCGGTGCAGGCGATGAACCCGAACGGTGTCGGGTTCATCATCCCGGCTACGATTTTAATGATGCGTTAATCGTGCCAGGTGCAATATTTTTCAGCCAGCTTACCGAACGTTTTTTAAATTAATGCCGCCGCCGGTTGCGCTTTATTTCGCACGGCGAGTCGCCGGGCAAAAGAATAACCGGCTGGCTAACAGATGAAGGGAATCACAATGTCCACTACAGAAATTAATCATGCCGCGTCCGCTGAATTTCAGGGGAGCGGTCGCTTAATTCTCGGCATTATGGCTGGCGTGCTGACGTTCTGGCTGTTTGCGCAGTCGGTCGTCAATATCGTTCCGGCTATTCAACAGGATGTGGCTATTCCGCTGGGCTCGCTTAATTTAGCGATCAGCCTGACAGGATTATTCTCCGGCTGTTTTATTGTGGTAGCGGGCGGCCTGGCCGATCGCCTGGGGCGGGTAAAGTTCACCCAGCTTGGTTTTGCATTAAGTATCGCTGGCTGTCTGTGCCTGGTCATCGCGCAAAATAGCCTGCTGTTTGCCGTGGGACGTATTATCCAGGGGCTGTCCGCCGCCTGTATTATGCCTGCCACCTTAGCGCTGATAAAAACCTATTATCAGGATGCGGCGCGGCAGCGGGCGCTCAGCTATTGGTCGATCGGCTCCTGGGGCGGTTCCGGGCTTTGCTCGCTGGCGGGCGGGGCGATAGCGACCTGTTTCGGCTGGCGATGGGTATTTATTCTGTCGATTTGCTGCGCGATAGCGGGGCTGCTGCTGATACGCGGCACGCCGGAAAGCAAAGTCGCCGCCAGCACTACGCATCGCTTTGATTATGCTGGCCTGTTTACCTTTGTCATTATGCTGATCTGCCTGAACTGGGCCATCACTAAAGGTAACGCCTTTGGCTGGATGAGCAGCATCATCCTGATCCCCGGCGGGATATTCGTCCTGGCGGCGTTGCTCTTTTTTCGCGGCGCGCGGCGTAAACAGAGCGCCAGCTTTATCGATTTCGCGCTGTTTGAACAGCGGGCCTACAGCGGGGCGACACTTTCTAATTTTTTGCTGAATGCGGTGGCCGGGACGCTGATTGTCGCCAGCATCTATGTGCAGCAGGGACGCGGCTTTAGCGCCTTTCAGTCAGGTATGTTGACGCTTGGCTATCTGGTTGCGGTGCTGGCGATGATTCGGGTAGGGGAAAGGCTATTGCAGAAAGTCGGCGCGCGTAAACCGATGCTTTGGGGAACGTCAATGACCGGGAGTGGCGTGGCGTTAATGGCGTTAACGCAGCTCCCCGATCGGTTCTATCTGGCGGTGGTGTTTATTGGCTATATTCTGTTTGGGCTGGGCCTGGGCTTTTATGCCACGCCCTCTACCGATACCGCCATTTCCAGCGCGCCGGAAGATAAGGTCGGCGTGGCGTCCGGCATTTATAAAATGGCCAGTTCGCTGGGCGGCGCGTTCGGCATTGCGATTTCCGCTTCGGTCTATGCCGCAATGCTGCCGCTGGGCGCGGCCAGCGCCGCAACCGCAGGATTACTGGTGAACGCCGCTTTCTGCGTGCTGTCGTTTATTGCTATTGCGCTGCTTGTGCCGGGCCGGACTTAAGTTTCGCCGCCGCTGCCAGCCCGTCAATCCACTCCTGATGCGCGTTGAGCATCGGATTTGGTCGCGTGCGCGCCAGCTCCTGCGCCGGTTTGCCGTTCTGGGTTTCCTGCGTCAGGATGCGCACGCGGCCGCCGCTTAAATCTTCAAACAGCCAGGCGTGATGCACATCAAGGCGCTCATCGGCATTGCCTTCTACCCAGCCGTGCCAGGCGATGCGTGCAGGCTGCCCCGGCTGCGGCGGCACAAATTCCGTCACTTCCGCCTCAACCGCAAAACCAAAGGTAGTAAAGCGGAAACGTGCGCCCGCATTCAGCAGCGGGCCGCTGTTATCATGGAAACGGATGTCGCTGGCGTTGCTGTAATAGCGCGGCCAGGCGCGGGTATCGATTAGCTGTGCCCATACGTCGGCGGCGCTCAGATTGGCTACGGTAATTTCGTTAGAAACCGCGTTGTCCGTGGTGCCCGGCAGATAGCCTTCCGGCCAGATAATATCGCTCATCGTCTTTTCCTCGATTTATTGCAGGGAAGCAGAACGCTTAACAGCGTCTGACTCGACAAGCGCTATAGTGCGTGGCAGGCTGTTATAAATCTAATCACGATTATTTATTCCACTCATCATGTCTGGTGATATCAGAAAACTCGATTTAAACCTGCTGAAGGCGTTTGCCGCACTGCTGGAAACCTGTAGCGTAACGCGCGCGGCGGAAACCCTGGCGCTGACGCAACCTGCGGTCAGCAGCATGCTGGCCCGCCTGCGGGAAAATTTTGACGATCCGCTGTTTGTGCGCAGTCAGCGCGGCATGCTGCCCACGCCGCGCGCGCTGGCGCTGGCGCCGCAGCTGACCAGAGTGCTGAGCGATATTGAGGCGATGCTGCAACCGCAGGATTTCGATCCGGCCAGCAGCGAAATGCAGCTGACGATTGCCGCGACTGACTACGCGCTACGGGCGGTAGTCGTGCCGTTTCTGGCGCGTTTACGTCAGCTCGCGCCCGGCATTCGCGTTCGCGTCAGGCCGGTTGATGATGCACAGCTTTCGGCGCAGCTGGCACGTGGTGAAGTGGATCTGGCGCTGGTGACGCCGGAGAGTACGCCGTCTGAACTGCATGCGCGCGCGCTGTTTGATGAGCATTACCTCTGCTTAATGCGGCAGGATCATCCGGCGGCAATGGAAGGCGCGCTGACATTAAGCGCGTTTTGCGCGCTGGATCAGGCGCTGGTGTCTTATCAGGGCGAAGATTTTAACGGTGTGACCGACCGGGCGCTGGCGCAGCTGGGCCTGAAGCGAAAAGTGACCTTATCGGTAACCAGCTTTTTAATTTTGCCGGAGATCCTGCGCGTCAGCGATTTGGTGGCGGTGGTGCCAGCCAGACTGAGCGCGCAGCTTGAGGGCTTAACGACGCGCACGCCGCCGCTGACGATTCCAGGGTTTACCAAAAGCGTAGCCTGGCATGAACGTACTCATCGGGCGATCGCCCATCGCTGGTTACGTCAGCAGTTGTTTACTCTGTTTGCCGATCAGGATGGGCAAGCATAAAGCGGCGTGCTGACTGCTGAGGGCGGCAGCTACCCTTTATGCGTAGTTATATCGGCTGCCGACTGCCGTGATGCTTTTCCGTATGAAACCCTTTCCAATGTGATCCTCATCACGAAAACAGGCGATCTCAGCGAAGCCTGTCTAAACTTATCTTTACCTTTCTCAGTTTTAACCAAGTAAAGCGCTTTAAATTCAGTGGGTAACACCTGCACAAATTATTACAAAACCGATAACAGGGAGCGATATGACCGATTATCCATCCGACCAGCATCCCGCTGATCAAACAGAAACCAAAGAGTCCGTCAGACAGCGCATCTTTATTGTGGTGCTGGTAGCCACCATGGGCGCGCTCGCTTACGGCTACGATACCGGCATCATTTCCGGCGCGTTGCCGTTTATGTCCAGCGCGCCTTCACAAGGCGGCCTGGGGCTCAACTCTTTCACTGAAGGGCTGGTCGCTTCATCGCTAATTTTCGGCGCGGCGCTGGGTTCTTTCCTTAGCGGATTTGTTTCCGATCGCTTTGGCCGCCGCATGACTTTGCGCAGTCTGGCACTGCTGTTTGTTGCCGGCGCGCTGGGCACTGCCGTTGCGCCTTCGGTTACCAGCATGGTGATTATGCGCTTTATCTTAGGCGTGGCGGTGGGCGGCGGCTCCTCAACGGTGCCGGTGTTTATCGCTGAAATCGCCGGACCGAAACGGCGCGCGTCGCTGGTCAGCCGCAATGAACTGATGATCGTTGTCGGTCAGCTTACCGCCTATATCATCAGTACCGTGATGAGCTATGCGCTGCACGATCCGCATATCTGGCGCTATATGTTGGCGCTGGCGATGGTGCCGGGCATCCTGCTGTTTATCGGTACCTTTTTCGTACCGGCTTCGCCGCACTGGCTGGTATCGGAAGGGCGCTTTAGCGAAGCGTTAAAAGTGCTGAAAAAGCTGCGCGAGACGCCGCGCGAGGTGCGCAAAGAGATGGCGGATATGCGCAAGCAGGAGAAGCTGGCGCGAAAAGGGCCATCGGTAAAAGAGCTGCTGAAAGAGCGTTGGGTGATCCGCCTGCTGTTAACCGGCTGCGGACTGGGCTTTGTACTGCAGTTTACCGGCGTTAACGCCTTTATGTATTACACGCCGATTATCCTGAAAACCACCGGCCTGGGCACCAACGCATCTATCGCCGCCACCATTGGTAACGGCGTGGTTTCGGTCATTGCGGTGCTGGTTGGCATCTGGGCGGTCAGCCGCTTCAGCCGTCGCCGCATGTTGATGACCGGTCTGAGCGTGGTGATTTTAGCGCAGGTTGCGCTGGGCCTGACGCTGACGCTGCTGCCGCAAAACCTGTTGCAGAGCTACCTGGCGTTAGCCAGCATTCTGGTTTTCCTGTTCTTTATGCAGATGTGCATTTCGCCGGTTTACTGGCTGCTGATGTCAGAGCTGTTCCCGATGAAAATTCGTGGTGCGCTGGCTGGCACCGCCGTGTCGTTTCAGTGGATCTGTAATGCCATCGTCGCCTTTGCTTTCCCGCTGACGCTGAGCCTGATCGGTAATCAAACCTTCTTTATCTTTGTGCTACTGAATATCGGCTCATTTGTCTTTGTTTACTTCCTGCTGCCGGAGACGCGCGGCAAGAGCCTGGAAGAGATCGAAAATATGATGCGTAGCAAATACGGCGAAGTTTAAAACGCGCGAGCAGGCTATTATCGGGCCTCTTTGGGGTTCGATAGCCAGCAACATTTCTGTTCTGGTTATTATTCAGAGCCGGTCGCTGACCGGCTTTGCCATATTCACACTTCCTGAATGCAAGGGGTTTACATGTCAGGTTTATTTACACCGTTTTCTTTGAAAGACGTGACGCTGCGTAATCGCATTGCGGTGCCGCCGATGTGTCAGTACACCGCAACTGACGGCCTGAGCAACGACTGGCACAGCGTTCACTACAGCGGCCTGGCGCGCGGCGGCGCTGGCCTGGTTATCGTTGAAGCTACGGCGGTTGCGCCGGAAGGCCGCATCACCCCAGGCTGCCTCGGCATCTGGAACGACGAGCAGGCGGAAAAGCTGGCGCAGATCGCCCGTGATATTAAAGCGGCAGGCGCCGTGCCGGGTATTCAGATTGCACACGCCGGACGCAAAGCGAGCGCAAACCGTCCGTGGGAAGGCGACGATCATATCGCTGCTGACGATGGCCGCGGCTGGGAAACCATCGCGCCATCCGCGATCGCCTTTGGCGCAAACCTGCCGCAGGTGCCGAAAGCGATGACGCTGGACGATATTGCACGCGTGCGTGAAGATTTCGCCACCGCCGCCCGTCGCGCCCGCGATGCCGGTTTCGAATGGCTGGAGCTGCACTTCGCCCACGGCTATCTGGCGCAGAGCTTCTTCTCTGTACAGGCGAACCAGCGTCAGGATCAGTACGGCGGCGATCTGGCTGGCCGTAGCCGCTTTATGCTGGAAACGCTGGAAGCTGTCCGCCATGTCTGGCCGGAAAACCTGCCGCTGACCGCGCGTTTTGGCGTGATTGAGTATGACGGTCGCGATGAGCAGACGCTGGAAGAATCGATTGAAGTTACGCGTCAGATGCGCGCTGGCGGTCTGGATCTGCTGAGCGTCAGCGTCGGCTTCTCCACGCCGGACGCCAATATTCCGTGGGGCCCGGCTTTCCTGGCGCCGATCGCTGAACATGTGCGTCGTGAAGCCAATATTCCGGTCGCTTCCGCCTGGGGCATCGATGCGCCTGCGATTGCCAACCGCACCGTAGAACAGCAGCAGCTGGATCTGGTGATGGTCGGTCGCGCGCACCTGGCGAATCCGCACTGGCCTTACCAGGCAGCGCTGGCGCTGAAAGAAGATAAAGCCGCCTGGGTGCTGCCTGCGCCTTACGCTCACTGGCTGGAACGCTATCGCGTTAGCGAATAACGTTAGCTGCCTCCGGCGGACGCCGGAGGCATTTTCCCTCTCCGTTTTCCCTCTGCTGACAGCAATTTTTATCCCTTCCTGCGTGCCGCTTTATTTAACCGGCGTAGCTGATTTGCCCGCCACAGAATAGGTCACCTGCTGATTACGCGTTTGCTGGAACTCGCTCAGGCTGACGCCGCGCATCGCCGCATAAATGTGCAGGTTGGAAACGCCGGTCACCGCGCCCAGTTTCTCCAGCAGGAAAAAGCTGGCGCCATACTGGATCAGCCCGCGCCAGTCGAGCTGGGTTAACAGCTTTTGCTCCTCGTCAGTCAGCTGCGCCTCATCAAACAGCGCCTGCGGCTGCGTCAGAAAACGTTCGCGTCGGGCAGGCTGGATCAGCTGATGCAGGAAGTGGTTCAGACGTATCGCTTTCAGGCTGCGCTCCTGCGTGAAAGGGTAGGTGCCGGGCAGCTTTTCAATGCCCGCCAGCTCGCGCTGCATTTTATCGCGATGGCGTTGCATCGTATCCAGCGGCAGCGTACCCGCTTTGTTCTCCAGAATCAGCGTGGCGATGCCGGTCATCGACGGCAGATAGTAAGCCTGATGCACCTTTTCCACATTGGCCGACAGCGCGCCGCGCATCACCAGCCACATGATAATTTCTGCGCCTTCCACGCCGCCCAGCTCTGCATATTCCGCAATGGTCATCTCGGTTAAACGCTCCGGGTCGTTGACGATCAGATCGACAAACTGCGCATCCCATTCGGTATTGTTAAAGCCGCAGCGCTCGCCGTGTACCTGATGCGACAGGCCGCCGGTGGCAATAATCGCTACGTTAATGTCCTGCGGGTAGCTTTCAATGGCGCGCCGTAACGCCTGGCCCAGCTTATAGCAGCGTTTGGCGCTGGGAACAGGGAACTGCAAAACGCCAATTTGCAGCGGAACCACAGGCGCGGGCCAGCCGTTTTCATGGGGCATCAGCGCGGAAAGCGGCGAGAAGAGGCCGTGATCCAGCGGCTTATTCATAAAAAACGACATATCAAACTCATCCGACATCAGACTAGCCCCGATATGGCGCGACAGCGCCGCATCGCCTTTAACCGGCGGCAGATCGCGCGGGCCGCCGCCTTCATCGGCGACTGCATATTCGTTATCGATGCCCAGCACGAAACTGGAATAGTGATCGAAGAAAAAGGAGGTGACGTGGTCGTTGAAGATATAGACCAGCGCGTCCGGCTTCTTCTCCTCCAGCCAGCGCTGCATCGGCTCGAAACCGGTGAAAATAGGCTGCCACGCCGCCTCTTCCTGCTTGTTATGATCGACCGCGAAACCGATAGTTGGCGTGTGTGAAACCGCCAGACCGCCGATAATTTTTGCCATGACAGGTACTCCCGTTATCGGTTATTTAAGGTTTGAGAAAGCTCCGGGACATCAGACAGCGTCGCCCCTTTTATTTTCATGGGTGGATTCACTTTTCTGTGCATCATGATGGCGAACGCGGCCAACAGCGCCGGCAACGCCAGAATCAGGAAAATCGCCAGCTGGCCGGGGAAGGCCATTAACAGCACGCCGCCAATGGAGGAGCTAAGGATGGCCCCGCTGCGGCCGATGCCGTGCATCCAGCTGACGCCGGTGGCGCGGATTTCTGTGGGATACCAGGCAGGAGTAAGCACCTGCAAACCATTTTGCGCACCGTTAATGCACATGCCGATAATGAAGACGATGATGCCCAGCGATACGCCGGTGAAGCCTGCCAGCCCCTGAAACAGCAGACAGAGGCTGCCCAGCAGATAGGTCAGGCCGATCACCAGGCGCGGGTTCAGCTTATCCATCATCATGCCGACGATAATGCCGCCGAGCGGGCCGCCAAGCTGGAACAGACCGGCGGTAATGGCCGCCTGCTCCAGCGAGATGCCGCCAGATCGCATAATGGTCGGCAGCCAGCCGTTCAGCAGGTAGATCACAAACAGGCCCATAAAATAGGTTACCCACAGAATAAGGGTGCCGCGGGCAAAGCCATTGCGAAACAGCTGCGAAACCGGGTTCTTTTTATTGACCACCGGCGAGTTAATCACAAAGGTGGTTTCCGCCGTAAAGTTGCCGCCGATGCGGTTCATCGCCTGCGCGATTTTTTCGCGCGATATTCTGCGTACCACCATATTGGGGATCGATTCCGGCAGCGCATAGATCAGCAGCGGCAGCAGCAGTAGCGGCGCCACACCGCCAAACAGGATCACCGCCTGCCAGTTAGCGTGCGCCAGCAAACCGGCGGCGATAAAGCCGCCCAGCCCGGATCCGATATTAAAGCCGCTGAACATCAGCGTAATCATTAAACCTTTACGGCGCTCCGGCATATATTCCGCAATCAGCGTGACGCAGTTGGGCATGACGGCGCCAAGGCCCAGGCCTGCGATAAAGCGCAGCAGCGCCATTTCGGTCGGAGTACGGGCAAAGATGCAGAGCAGGCTGAAGGCGGCAAAAAAGAATACCGACATCAGAATAACGCGCTTGCGGCCGATGCGATCGGCGATCGGCCCGGCAATCAGCGCGCCAATCGCCACGCCAAACATCGCTGCGCCAAGAATCGGCCCCATTACGGAACGGGTAATGTGCCACTCTTCGATTAACGCCGGTGCGATAAAGCCCATGACCGCGGCGTCGTAGCCATCAAACATAATAATCGTCAGGCACAGCAGCAAAATCTTCCACTGCTGCGCGGAAACGGGCCGTTGGTCGATCCACGCTTTTACGTCGGTTATATTGCGATGGTTCATAGGGTACGCTCTCATTTATCTGCCCTCAGGGGCTTTTTATGTGCCAGAACGTCAGGTGAACTGCGTTGTCTGTAAGCGGAAAAGCTAAAAGCGTTAAAGAGGGCTGTCTGCCAAAAAAACGTTTTAGAGGTATGAGTTTTGTTTATTTTGTGAGAGGCATAACAAAGGGAAAGGCGGTAATTTTCAAATAAATTACAGTTATATCAATGGGATTATGATGATCTCTTTATTTTGCATCAGAAAAATATTTGATGGCCGATGGCTGATGGCTGATGGCTGATGGCTGATGGCTGATGGCCTGACGCCAGTGTCGTCAGGCCTGGTGGCTTACTCCGCTGACTGCTCGGCGGCCACCTCGCGCAGGCAATGCATCAACGCAGCGGTGGCCGGTGAATGCAGCGCGCCGTGGCGGAACGTCAGGCCAATATCGCGCCGCGTGGTCGGCAGCGCCAGCGGCAGGGCGATCAACAGCCCCGCTTTAACTTCATACTCAAGCTGGTGGGAAGAGACCGCCGCCAGCATATCGGAATGCAGCAGCAGTCCGCGCACCATCGCCAGATCGCCGGTTTCCACTACCGGCTGCGGCGCGGCGATGCCGAGCGCCAGGAAAGCGTGCTGCAACAAATAGCGCGCGGGCGTCGCCGGACGCGGCAGAATCCATTGCGTTGCGCTTAAATCCTGTGGCGTAATGGCGCGCTGGGTTAACGGATGACCGGGCCGCGCCAGCAGCACCAGTTCCTCGCTGAACAGGGCTTCATTCACCATATCCGCCACTTCTGTTTCCTGCCGCAGCGCGCCAACAATCAGATCGATATCGCCGGAGCGCAGGCGGACACCAGCGTGCTGAAGTCGCTCTCATTGGTTATCACCTGCACGCCGGGATGGCGCGCGATTAATTTCACCACCGCCTCTGGCAACAGACGCGTACGGCTGAGCGGCAGCGCGCCAATCTGGATGCTGCCCACCAGCATCCCCTGACGCGCGGCAATATCTTCCGGGATGCGGCGTAACTCATTCAGCGCCCGGCTGATATTTACCGCCATCTCTCTGGCGACCGCTACCGGCATCATACCTTTCGGCGTCCGTTGAAACAGCGCCTGTCCGGCGCCTTTTTCCAGCACCTTCAGCGCCGCGCTGACCGCAGGCTGGCTGATGCCCGCCTGGCTGGCGACCGTTTGCGTGTGGTGCAAATGGCAGAGCGCGAGAAAAAGCTGAAGGCGGCGTCCGTTATAGAGCCAGAGCGGTTCGCTGTTCTCGCGCTGGTTGCTTTCGCGCTGGCGCTGTTTCGCCAGCATCGCCGGGATGGTATTGAGTTCGGCCATCGCCCGCTGGGCACGCGGCAAAACCGCCTTGCCGAAGTCGGTTAGCAGCATGCCGCTGGCGTGCCGTTCGAATAACGAGACCGCTAAAGTTTGCTCCAGATCGCGTACCGCGCGCGTGATGGCCGACTGGGTACGAAATAATTCTTCCGCAGCCTTTGAAACCGTACCGTGGCTGGCAATCATGCAAAATGCTCTTATCTGCATGATATTTAATAATTCTTTTTCATTGCCTTTGCGCATTGCGTTCTTCCATCCGGGCGGGAGCGATTTCACAACATAAATAAAATACATAGCTGCTGCAAATAAACTGATTACCCGTCGCCGCTGGCCGCGTGACAGGATGAAAAAAACAGCAACGGCAAAGGTAAAGACCATGAGTGATAAAACGACGCAGAAAAGCGCGCTGGTAGTTAGCGCCCACTCGGCTGATTTCGTCTGGCGCGCGGGCGGCGCCATTGCGCTGCACGGCGAGCGCGGCTACCAGATGCATATCGTTTGCCTTTCGTTTGGCGAAAGAGGCGAATCGGCGAAGCTGTGGCGCAAAGGCGAAATGACCGAAGAGAAAGTAAAAGCGGTGCGCCGTGAAGAGGCGACGGCAGCGGCGGAGATCCTCGGTGCAACTATCGAGTTTTTCGATCTGGGCGACTATCCGCTGCGCTGTGATAAAGAAACCCTGTTCCGCCTGGCGGACGTTTATCGCCGCGTTCAACCCCATTTCGTTTTAACTCATTCGCTGCAGGATCCCTATAACTACGACCATCCGCAGGCCACCCATCTGGCGCAGGAAGCGCGCATTATTGCGCAGGCGGAAGGCTATCGTCCGGGCGAGAAAATCGTTGGCGCGCCGCCGGTTTACTGCTTTGAACCGCATCAGCCGGAGCAGTGCAACTGGAAGCCGGATGTGCTGCTGGATATCACCGCTGTCTGGCAGAAAAAATATCGCGCCATTCAGTGTATGCAGGGGCAGGAACATCTCTGGGAATATTACACCCGCGTGGCGCTGCAGCGCGGCGTGCAGGCGCAGCGCAATATCGGCATTACCGCCGACAAAAAGATTACCCACGGCGAAGACTATCAAAGCATCTTCCCGCGCGTGACGGAAGATTTGTCATGAGTCTGGTTGGCAAAAAGGGCGTGGTGATACGCCAGATCCCGCGTGCTGAGCGCCGGGTCGTTGAGCAGTTCGCCCAGTATGGCGTGGCGACAGTACATGAAGCGCATCAGCGCCAGGGTTTGCTGGACGCAGTCATCAGACCTATTCAGCAGGGGAAGGCGGTCTCCGGCAGCGCAGTGACGGTGCTGGTGACGCCGGGCGATAACTGGATGTTCCACGTGGCCGTTGAGCAGTGCCAGCCGGGCGATATTTTGCTGGTTGCGCCAACTTCGCCATGCAGCGACGGCTTCTTTGGCGATCTGCTGGCGACCTCGCTTCAGGCGCGCGGCGTGGTGGCGCTGGTGGGCGATATTGGCATTCGCGACAGCCAGACGTTGCGTGACATGGGCTTTCCGGTCTGGTCGCGCGTGGTCTGTGCGCAGGGCACGGTGAAAGAGACGCTGGGATCGGTGAACGTGCCGGTGGTTTGCGCCGGACAGCTGGTCAATCCCGGCGACGTGGTGGTGGCGGACGATGACGGCGTAGTGATTGTGCCGCGCGAGCAGGCGGTGACGGTGCTGGATAAGGCGCAGCAGCGCGTGGCGCTGGAAGAGACGAAGCGGGCGCGGCTGGCGGCGGGCGAGCTGGGCCTGGATATTTATCAGATGCGTGCCCGGCTGGCGGAAAAGGGCCTGCGCTATTACGACTGCGCGGACGACGTCGCGGAATAAACTGGCGCCCGCGCCGGGTGAAGGAGCAAGCAATGAGACAGCATTTTATTCCCTGTTTATTAATGCGCGGCGGCACCTCGAAAGCCGCCTGCTTCCTGGCGGAAGATCTGCCGTCCGATCCGGCGCTGCGCGATCGTCTGCTGCTGGCGGTTATGGGATCGCCCGACGCGCGCCAGATCGACGGGATCGGCGGCGGCGATCCGCTAACCAGTAAGGTGGCGATCGTGCGTCGATCCCGGCATCCGCAGGCGGATGTGGATTATCTGTTTGCCCAGGTTAACGTGGACAAGGCGCGGGTCGATTACGGACAAAACTGCGGCAATATTCTGGCGGCGGTCGGCCCTTTTGCCATCGAGCGCGGGCTGGTGACGCCGACCGGTGATAAAACTCAGGTGCGTATCTGGATGGAAAACACCGGTCAGCTGGCGGTGGCGGAGGTGCAGACGCCGGATGGCGATGTGAACTATGAAGGTGAGCTGCATATCGACGGCGTGCCGGGGACGGCGGCGGAGATCGTGCTGAATTTCCAGAATATTGCCGGTTCCAGCTGCGGCGCGCTGCTTCCTACCGGCAATACGCGCGATCGCTTTGACGGTATCGACGTGACCTGTATCGATAACGGCATGCCGGTGGTGCTGGTGCGCGCCGCCGATTTGCAGCGCAGCGGTTATGAAAGCCGCGAGGTGCTGGATAACGACAGCGAACTGAAGCAGCGGTTGGAGTCGATCCGTTTGCAGGCCGGGCCGAAGATGAATCTGGGCGATGTAAGCGCCCGCACCGTGCCAAAAATGACGCTGGTTGCCGCGCCGCGCGCTGGCGGCACCATCAGCAGCCGCACCTTTATTCCGCATCGCTGTCACGCGTCGATCGGCGTGCTGGGCGCGGTCAGCGTGGCGACCGCCTGCCTGAGCGAGGGCAGCGTCACCGCCGGACTGGCACAGGTCAGCGAGGCGCCGCAACAGCGTATTCAGGTTGAGCATCCGCAGGGTGAATTTAGCGTGCTGCTGACGCGTGATAGCGACGGCAACATTACCAACAGCGGCCTGCTGCGTACCGCGCGCCTGCTGTTCGACGGTCGCGTGGCGGTGCCCGCTACGCTGTTCAGTGAGGGGAAACAATGACGACGGTAGCCATTATTGGTTTCGGTGAGGCGGGAACCATCTTTGCCAGCGATCTGGCTGATAAGGTGCAGGTAAACGTCTGGGATCTGAAATTTGTCGGCCCGGAGCGCGATGCGATGCTGGCGAAGGCGGAGCAGGCGGGCGTGACACCGGCGGCGTCTTTGGCGGCGGCGATCGCCGATGCACAGCTGATCTTTTCGCTGGTAACCGCCGATAGCGCGCTGACGCTGGCGCAGGAAGCGGCGCCGCTTTTAACCCAGCGCCAGACGTTTCTCGATTTTAATTCGGTAGCGCCGGAAACCAAGCGCAGCGCGGAGCGGGCCGTTACGCAGCGGCAGGGCAACTACCTGGATGTGGCGGTGATGGCGCCAGTGCCACCGGCGCGGCTGCGTACGCCGCTGCTGCTGGGCGGGAAAGAGGCGGAGCGCGTCGCCGCGCAACTGCGGCTTTGGGGCTGTCATGCGCAGGCGCTCAGCGATCGCGTCGGTGACGTTTCGGCGATTAAGATGTGTCGCAGCGTAATGATCAAAGGGCTGGAAGCGCTGACCACCGAGTGTCTGACCGCCGCGCGACGCTATGGCGTTGAGGAGGCGGTGCTGGATTCGCTGCACGCCAGTTTTCCCTCGCTCGGCTGGCACGGCGAGCTGGCGGATTACCTGATCAGTCGCGTGGCGCAGCATGGCCGTCGGCGCTCGGAGGAGATGCGCGAAGTGGTGAAAATGCTACAGGATGTCGCCCTGTCCGGCACCATGAGCCAGGCGATCGCGGAAAGCCAGCTGGCGCTGGTAGAACAGATGGCGCAAAAGCAGATTGACTATCAAATGCTGCTGCCGTTTAGCTGGCAGCAGACGGTGGATAAGCTGGCCTGAACAGGCCAGCGGATAGCGCGCGTTAGCTGCGTTCGATCTTTTTCGCGGCGTCGTCCAGCACGTCGATAATGGCATGCAGCGACTGCTGCGAGATCTGCTCGTCGGCCAGGCGCGTATTCAGCGCCATGCGCATATTATGAATGGCGCGCTGTACTTCCGGCAGGCCGCGGTTGTTGGCCAGCACCGCCAGCGATTGCAGGCGACCGGTGACGCGCGCCAGCGGTTCCTGCTGCTGTGCCAGGAATGCTTTGCCTGCATCGGTAATAAAATGGTTTTTCTTATTGCCTTCGCCCGTTTCCGCGCTGACGTGCCCCATCTCTTCCATCAGCGTCAGGTTAGGGTAAATCAGGCTCGGACTGGGCGCGTATTCGCCACGCGACAGCTCCTCAATCGCCCGGATAATTTCATAGCCGTGCGCCGGACGCGAATCGAGAATGCTCAGGATCAGCAGGCGGGTTTCCGTGGCGTCCAGCAGACGCTCTTTACGTTTTTTATGGGCAAAAAAGCCGGAATGTTTTTTCTCTTTCATCATTTTATTTCACATTGCCTGGTTAAAAAATTCCCGGTCCGTGAGACCGGGAATAAGCGGTTATTTACGATGCCAGTAGGCGACGCCGCGCAGATAGTTTTCATTGATTCCGCGCTGTTCGGTCAGGTAGTCGATTAAGGTTTTAACCCGATCGCCTTCGCCGGTTAGCCACAGGAAATAGCCCTGCTGCGGGATCGCCAGCTCTGCCAGCGCGCTCAGCGCGGCATCAACATCGCCAGCGGGCAGGAAGTGGCAGGTTACGTTCGCCAGCGAGGGCAGATAGGCTCTCGTCTGGGCTTCATCCGCCATGATCATCACATGGATCTCCGCATCGATCTGCGCCGCGGCGATTTCCGCCAGGCGGCGGCCTAACGCCGGCAGGCTGGACTCATCACACAGGTAGAGCTGGAAAGCATATTCCAGCGGCATACAGAACGAGCCGCGCGGGCCGCCGATCACCAGCGGATCGCCCGGCTGCGCCTTTTCGGCCCAGCCGCTGGCGAGGCCGCCCGGATGAATAAAGAAATCGAGCGTTAATGTATTGGCTGCCGCGTCATAGGCCAGCGGCGTGTAGTCACGCGACTGCGGACGTTTGCCTTCCGGCCACACCACGCCCTGATCGCCCACTGCTGGCAGTACCAGTTCGCCATTTTCCGCATCGGGGAAAAAGAGCTTTATATGATCGTCAAAGCTGTGGGAGGTAAAGCCCTGCAGATCGTCGCCGGTTAAGCAAATGCGCCAGAAGCTGCCGATTTGCGTTTTGCTCTGAACACGTAGCTGACGCAGTCTCAGCTGATTTTTTCTGCGCGAGGGAAGGGGCCAGGCCTGGACAGGTGTTTCTGCGCTCATCGTTATCGTCTCTTCGGTAAGGGTGAGCAGAAACATATCTAAGATATATCTTTAGTGCAAGCGGCTTTTCGATCCCTTTTGGTAACAGTTAACTATTTTCGGCACTTTTTTGCGCGAAACGCATTACTTTTACTACGCTTTTTCAGGATAGCGATACGGCGGCAAACCCATTGTGGCCGGTCATTCCATATCCTTCAGGAGCCTGCTAATGAACCCGAACGCGACCAGACGCAACTCTGCGCTTGCTGTGGCGCTGTATGAATTTCTTAATCCTGTTCCGCTGGGATTTTTTGTCGCCGCCTGGATTTTCGACATTATTTATCTGAAAAGTTACAACCCCATGTGGACGAAAAGCGCCAGCTGGCTGATTGCGTTTGGGCTGATTATCGCCATTATTCCGCGGCTGATTAATCTGGTGCAGACCTGGGTCGGCGTCTCCTGGCCGCAAACCTCGCCGGTAAAGATTCACTTTTGGGCTAACCTGCTGGCGATCGTGCTGGCGATATTCAACGCCTTTGTCCACAGCCGCGACGCTTATGCCGTGGTGCCTGCGGGCGTTATTCTTTCGACTCTGGTGGTGGCGCTGCTTTGCCTGGCCAATATTCAGCTGGCCCTGCGCCTGCGTACCGCACAAGGAGCGGCCCGATGAATAAACTCTTATTGCTCGCCGTTTCTTCCGCGCTGCTGCTGAGCGGCTGTGATGAGCAGGCTTCTGTCGATCCCAGCCAGCAGGTTGGGCCGAATCCGGTGTTGCCGAAGGCGCAGGATTTTTTGTTGCCGCCGATGCAGGTGCCGAAAGGCGTTCCCTGGCAAGCGGGCGAGAAGCCAAAAGTCGCTGACGGTCTGCAAATCACCAAAGTGGCGGACGGCCTGATGCATCCGCGCCAGGTTTATGTGCTGCCTAATAATGATGTGCTGGTGGTGGAAGCCAACAGCCCCGCCGGCAAGCCGGTTACCATGCCCAAACAGCTGATTATGGGCATGGTGCAGAAATCCTCCGGCAAGGGCGGGAAAGGCGGCAATCGCATTACGCTGCTGCGTAATCCCAGCGGCGATGGCGTGACCTGGGAGAAATATATCTTCCTTGAAAATCTGCACTCGCCGTTCGGCGTGCAGCTGGTGGGCGATACGCTCTATGTGGCGAATGCGGACAATATTATGCGCTATCGCTATGAGAGCGGTTCCACGCGTATTACCGATCCCGGCACGGAAGTGAGCGATTTGCCGGGCGGCCCGCTTAACCATCACTGGACAAAATCGCTGCTGGCCAGCCCGGACGGCAGCAAACTGTATGTCGGCGTCGGCTCCAACAGCAATACGATGGAAAACGGCCTCGGCGCCGAGTATCGCCGCGCGGCGGTGCTGGAAGTGGATACCGCCACCGGCGGCAGCCGCATTTACGCCAGCGGGCTGCGTAATCCCACCGGCCTACAGTGGGAACCGCAAACCGGCAAACTGTGGGCGATCGTGAATGAACGCGATGAGATCGGTGCCGATCTGGTGCCAGATTATCTGACCTCAGTGCAGGAAGGCGGCTTTTACGGCTGGCCCTATAGCTATTTCGGCGATCATATCGATCATCGCGTGATGCCGCAGCGCCCGGATCTGGTGAAAAAGGCGATCAAACCTGATTATGCGCTGAGTTCGCACGTTGCGCCGCTGGGACTGCTGTTCTATACCGGCAGCAATCTGCCGGAAAAATATCGCGGCGGCGCCTTAATCAGCGAGCATGGCAGTTGGGATCGCTCGCCGCTCAACGGCTATCGCGTGTCGTTTGTCGCGTTCCAGAATGGTCAGCCGGTCGGTAAGCCGGAACCTTTTGTGACTGGCTTTTTAAGCGACGATCAGAAAGAAGTGCGCGGCCTGCCGGTTGGGTTAGCGATGGATAAGCAGGGCGGCGTATTGATTGCGGATGACGCAGGCAATACCGTCTGGCGCGTGAGCGCGGCGCAGTAATCTATGTTCCCGGAGCGCTGCGGCGCTCCGGGAAAGCGTTACGCGTTCAGGAAAGGATAATCGGTATAACCGCGCTCGAACGGCGGCTCCATACGATAGATGGTATCGTTGTTCAGCGCGTTCAGCGGCGCCTGTCGGGTAAAGCGCGCCACCAAATCGGGATTAGCGATAAACAGCTTGCCGAAGCTGACAGCGTCGGCACTGCCTTCGGCAATCAGCTTTTCCGCCTCTTCTTGAGTAATGCCCTCGTTAGCGATAAACGCGCCGCTGAATTTTTCACGCACCAGCGGGCCAATAGGCTCCGCCTGAGTCAGCGCTTCGCGCGCAAAAATAAAGGCCAGCTGGCGCGCATTGAGCTGTTCCGCCACATAGCCAAATAGCGCCCGCGGATTAGAATCTGACATGGAATAGGCGTTGGACATCAGGTTCAGATGCACGCCGACGCGATCCGCAGACCAGACCGTTAGCAGGCTATCCACAATTTCCAGCAGAAAACGGGCGCGGTTTTCGATGGAACCGCCGTACTGATCGCTGCGTTTATTGGAGCCATCATGCAGGAATTGATCGATTAAATAGCCGTTGGCGGCGTGAATGTCGATGCCGTCAAAGCCTGCCCGTTTAGCGTTTTCCCCCGCCTGGCGGAAATCTTCCACAATGCCGGCGATTTCGCTGGTTTCCAGCGCGCGCGGCGTAACGTAAGGGCGCTGCGGACGCACCAGCGTAACGTGTCCTTCCGGCGCAATGGCGCTGGGCGCGACCGGAAGTTCGCCGTTCAGGTGGATGGGATCGGAAACGCGGCCCACATGCCACAGCTGTACTACAATTTTGCCGCCTGCCTCATGCACCGCATCGGTGATTTTGCGCCAGCCGGCAATTTGTTCCTCACTCCAGATGCCCGGCGTGTTGGGATAGCCAACGCCCTGCGGAGAGACCGAAGTTGCTTCGGTGACGATCAGCCCGGCGCTGGCGCGCTGCACGTAATGTTTCAGCATGATTTCATTCGGCGTGCGCGCGTCAACCGCGCGCATACGCGTCAGAGGCGCCATCACGATACGATTTTTTAATTCCAGCGCGCCGATTTTTACCGGTTGGTACAGACTTGCCATAGCGTTCTCATCCATTCAGTGAAGGTCAGACTTCAGAAAATTCATCATGCGCAGGGGGCGGCGCAGCGTCAATGCGTGCAGGCAGTAGAGATGTGTACGCAGCATATTCTGTTAAAGCGCGCTCCGTATATGAC
>NZ_CALNWY010000006.1 GCF_940807255.1 Mixta sp. Marseille-Q2659
TGCAAGATTTTTTTTGCGTATCCCGTCCGTGAGTGCCCACACAGATTGTCTGATAAATTGTTAAAGAGCGGTGCGACCGGCGCTTCGTGCCGTTGTCGCGAGGTGGCGTATATTACGCTTTCCTCTTCCAGAGTCAACCTCTTTTTCAGAAGTTTTTCTCCGGCGATTCAGAACTACTGAACCGCTCAACACCGCGTGGCGTAAGCCGCTGTGCCGTGTCGATGGAGGCGCATTATAGGGAGTTCTTCCGGCCTGACAAGTGTTTATTTCAAAAAAATGATCGTTAGGTTTATTTTTCGGCAAGCCGGCTTTTTTTAGCGCGATTTGCTGCTCATTTGAGCGAATTCTTTAGCGAAACGTTCTACCTGTTGCCAGTCGGTATACTCAACTTCCTTACGCGCATCGGTCTCGCCGCCGGTCATACGCATAATAAATTGAATCATGACGCGATCGAACCAGCCATAGCGCGGATAGCGCAATGCCCCGGCGAACACCGCGCAGCTGTCCGGCTGCCAGGGCGACTGCAATAAGAATTTCCGCGTATAGGCATTGGTCTGGGGCGTGCGCTTTTCCGGTTTCCGCGCCGTCAGGTTTACTGAAAAGAAACCGCTAACGCGCTGTTGTAGCTCCGCCAGATGCTTTTTCACAAAGCGCGCTACGGCCGGTTGAAAATGTCCGTAGCGAATTGATGCGCCGATCAGCACGCGATCGTACTGCGCCCAGTCGATTTGTTGGGCGTGCAGGATATTCATCACATCACATTCCTGATGTGCTTTGAGCGTATTAGCAATATAAGCAGCAATATCCCGCGTTTGTCCGTCACGGCTGGAAAACAAAATCAACGCTTTCATTTCTCTCTCCTTGTTTTACTCGCGCCAAAAGGTAGGAGTAAACAACACCAGTAAAGTGAAGACTTCCAGACGACCAAAAAGCATGGTCGAAATTAAAATCCATTTTGCGACATCATTCATTGAGGTGAAGTTATCCGCGACTACGCCTAATCCTGGGCCAAGGTTATTTAGCGTAGCGGCAACGGCAGCAAATGCAGAAAAATCGTCAACGCCGGTTGCGATGATGGCCAGCATGCTGAGCAGAAACACTAATGCATAAGCGGAGAAGAAGCCCCATACCGCTTCCAGAATGCGTTCCGGCAAAGCACGGTTCCCCAGCTTGATGGTGTAGACCGCATTGGGATGCACCAACCGTTTCAGTTCACGCGAGCCTTGCTTAAAAAGCAGCAATATACGGATGACCTTCAGGCCGCCGCCGGTGGATCCGGCGCAACCGCCAATAAAGGCGGAACAGAGCAGCAGTACCGGTAAGAATAACGGCCAACGCGCAATACTGTCGGTAGTAAAGCCCGCCGTGGTTGCCATCGATACCACCTGGAAAAATGCCTGATTCAGCGTTTGCAAGCCGCTGGCGTAAACGTTGTGAAACCACAGCACCAGGGTGCAGATCACCACCAGCGTAAACTGCACGCCGATAAACATGCGAAACTCTGGATCGCGCCAGTAAACGCGCAGATTGCGTCCGCTCAGCAGTGAGAAATGCAGGCCATAGTTACAGCCGGAAATCAGCAGAAAAATAGCGATGATAGTGTTAATGGTCGGACTGTTAAAATAGCCGACGCTGGCATCATGGGTAGAAAAGCCGCCGATAGCGATAGTTGAAAAGCTATGACCAATGGCATCAAACATTGGCATACCCGCCAGCCATAGCGCTACCGCACAGGCGACCGTTAACAGAACGTAGATCAGCCAGAGCGTTTTAGCAGTTTCGGCGATGCGGGGCCGCATTTTGTTATCTTTCAGCGGGCCGGGCATTTCCGCCCGGTAGAGCTGCATCCCCCCGACGCCAAGAATCGGCAGAATCGCAACGGCCAGCACAATGATTCCCATGCCGCCCAGCCATTGCAGCATCTGCCGGTAAAATAGAATCGCCTTTGGTAGAGAATCCAGTCCCACCAGCGTGGTCGCGCCGGTGGTGGTTAGCCCGGAAAAGGATTCAAAAAAGGCATCGGTTACGGAAAGGTTAGGATGCTCGGCAAAAATAAAGGGCATTGCCCCGACGCTGCCCAGCACCGTCCAGAACAACACCACAATCAAAAAGCCTTCGCGCGGCTTCAGATCATTTTTCTGCTTGCGGTTAGGCCACCACAGTACGGCGCCAATCAGCAAAGCCATAATAAATGTCTGACTGAATGCGCGCCCTGCGCCATCACGATAAATCAACGCCACTAAACCGGGCACGATCATTGTTCCAGAGAACAGAATGACCAGTAGCCCGACGATTCGGGTAATGGCACGAAAATGCATTCTGCCGTTTCCTTAAGATAAAAATTAGGGGGTTACCGGTTCGAGCGTTAAAGCTCCACGGCTAATGTCCGTTAAATTCTGCATAAACCCGGCGACCTGCGCATGGGGCAATGCCAAAGTTAGCGAGACAACATCCAAAAATTCCGTCTTAAGCAGTTCTCCTTCAAAACGCTGAACCAGGCGCTCCACATCATTGAGCTGGGCATAATCGCAGCGTAGCTGAAATTGGCGCATCGGTATTTTTTGTTTGCGTGCTAGCTGCTTCAGCGCCTGCTGCACGCCGCCGCCATAAGCCTTCACCAGCCCGCCGGTGCCGAGCATGATGCCGCCGTAGTAACGCACCACTACAGCGGTAATCTCACCAACCTGACTGCCCATCAGCTGCGCCAGCATGGGCTTGCCCGCCGTACCGGAAGGCTCGCCATCATCCGAAAAGCCCAGCTGTTGCGAATCATCAGGGCTGCCGGCGACCCAGGCCCAACAATGATGACGGGCGGTCGGATGTTCAGCTTTAACCCGCTGGACAAACGCCCGCGCCGCCTCCACGCCTTCGGTATGCGCCAGCAGCGTGATAAAACGGCTTTTTTTGATCGTTTCTTCGCTGATACTCAACGGCTCAGCGGGAATATCATAAGCGTTCATCAGGCCAAATGTAGATCGCGCGTCATGTTCTCAACGCGGTTGGCATAAATCACCACGTTGTCCTCGATGCGAATACCGCCATAAGGCTGCAAGGCATCAATCGCCTGCCAGTTAAAGTGTTGGCTGTATTTCCCTTCTCGCCAGGAAGCAAGAAGCGATTCAATAATATAGAAGCCCGGCTCAATGGTGAGTACCATGCGCGGCTCAAGCACGCGCGTACAGCGCAGGAAAGGATATTGCTGAGGCGCCGCCAGATGCGTACCGCGATCGTCCTGCATAAAGCCTGCAACGTCATGCACCTGTAGCCCAAGCGGATGTCCCAGGCCATGCGGCATAAACGGGCCGGTAAGATTTTCCGCTACCATCGCTTCTTCGCTGATCCCGCGTACCAGATCGAACTTCAGCAGCATACCGGCGATACGCTGATGCATCTGCAGATGATAATCGCTATAGCGCACGCCCGCTTTCAACGTATCAATCAGCGCCAGCTCATGCTGATTCATCTCTTGCAGAATCTGGGCAAACAATGAATCGCTCTGGGCGGCGTGCGTGCGCGTCAGATCGGCCGCATAGCCGTTATATTCCGCACCTGCATCGATCAGGAAGCTGCGACGCTTCGCCGGTGCCTGGTGATCGAGTTTGGTGTAATGCAGTACCGCGGCGTGTTCATTCAGGGCGATGATATTGCCATAAGGCACGTCGGTGTCACGATGACCAGTCGCGGTCAGATAGGCCAGATTAATATCGAACTCGCTCATGCCGGAAAGAAAGGCTTCTTTCGCTGCCAGATGACCGGCCACTGCCAGCTTTTGCGCTTCGCGCATACAGGCCAGTTCATAGTCGGTTTTATAAGAGCGATGATAGTGCAGGAAATCAATTACACCCTGCGGATTGATATGGTCGGCGTGAATATCCAGCTGCATGGCGCGCTGCGGCACCGGGCCGATATAAGCGACGTTCTGACGCAGCTGCGGCAATAAAGCGCCAATGTCATCTGCGTTTTTCAGGGCCACAACCTCGACCTCATCGGTCCAGAAACTGTGCGGCAACGGTTCAACGTTGTGCCAGTAATCCACCGGCGAATAAAACCACAGCTTAGGCTTGTTAACGCCATCTACCCACAGCCAGCAATTCGGCACCTGCGTGACCGGTACCCAGGCTTTAAACTGGGGGTTCACCTTAAACGGGTAAGTGTGATCGTCAAGAAACACCGTCAGCAGCTCGCCGGAATGAATCAGCATGGCATCGAGTTTGAAGCGCGCCAGCACTTGCTGCGTGCGCTGCTGAAGGGTAGCGATATGATCTTTGTACAACGTAGCCATCGTATTCATTTCCATACTCCCTATTCGCAAAATTGGGTGCATCTTACCACAGCGCGCCTGGGGATGCCGTGCCGCCGCCGCCTGTGATCTTGTTTGCAAATGAGCAAAGATCTGTTTGCAAATAATTAACAACCCTCCCACACTCCGATCATCTGGTACGACCAGATCCCCTAAACGCGGTTTCAGGAGACGGACATGCTCTACCAAGGCAACACACTTTCCCTGAACTGGCTGGATGATGGCATCGCCGAACTGATTTTCGACGCGCCCGGTTCAGTCAATAAGCTGGATACGCAGACCGTAGCCAGCCTGGGCGAAGCCATTGCGGTGTTGGAAAAACAGACGGCGCTGAAAGGCGTTCTGCTCAGCTCCCCTAAACCGGCCTTTATTGTCGGTGCGGATATTACCGAATTCTTATCACTGTTTACGGCGCCATCGGAAAAGCTGGCGCACTGGCTGACGTTTGCTAACAGCATTTTCAACCGCCTGGAAGATCTGCCGGTTCCGACTATTTCCGCAATAAACGGCTATGCGCTGGGCGGCGGCTGCGAATGCGTACTGGCGACCGATTTTCGTATCGCTACGCCAGATGCACGCATCGGCCTGCCGGAAACCAAACTGGGGATCATGCCAGGATTTGGCGGCTCGGTACGGCTGCCGCGTTTGTTGGGTGCCGACAGCGCACTGGAGATTATCGCAGCCGGAAAGGATGTCGATAGCAAAAGCGCGCTGGCGCTCGGCCTGGTGGATGCCGTTGTGCCGGCGGAGCAGCTGCGCACCGGCGCTATCGCCATGCTTAAAATGGCCATTGACGATCCTGCATTCTGGCAGCAGCGCCGCCAGCCGAAACTACAGCCGCTTAAGCTGAGCCTGATTGAAGCGGCGATGAGCTTTACCATTGCGAAAAGCGTGGTGCAGCAAACCGCCGGTAAACATTATCCGGCGCCGATGATGGCGGTAAAAACGATCGAAGCCGCCGCCGGTCTGGGCCGTGACGAGGCACTGAAGCTGGAAACCAACGCCTTCGTTCCGCTGGCGCAGTCGAAAGAAGCGCGCGCGCTGGTCGGCATCTTTCTGAACGATCAGTATGTTAAAGGCAAAGCGAAAAAGCTGGCGCAAGGCCAGACGCTGCCGCAGCAGGCCGCGGTGCTGGGCGCTGGCATTATGGGCGGCGGCATCGCTTACCAGTCCGCGTCTAAAGGCGTTCCGGTCATCATGAAGGACATCAGCGAAAAATCGCTGAAGCTCGGCATGAGCGAGGCGGGCAAATTGCTCAATAAACAGCTGGAACGCGGCAAAATCGACGCGCTACAGCTCACCAGTATTATCTCTACCATTCAGCCCACCCTCTCCTTTAGCGGCTTTGAACGCGCCGATATTGTGGTCGAAGCCGTGGTAGAAAATCCGCAGGTTAAAGCCAAAGTGCTGGCGGAAACCGAAGCGCTGGTTGGCGAAGAGACCATTATTGCGACTAACACCTCGACCATTCCCGTCAGCCAGCTGGCGCAGGCATTAAAACGACCGGAAAACTTCTGCGGCATGCACTTCTTCAATCCGGTACATCGTATGCCGCTGGTTGAAGTGATCCGCGGCGAGAAAACGTCGGACGCCACGCTGGCGAAGGTCGTCGCCTGGGCCAGCAAAATGGGCAAAACGCCGATCGTGGTCAACGACTGTCCGGGCTTTTTCGTTAACCGGGTACTGTTCCCCTATTTTGCCGGTTTCAGCCTGCTGTTGCGCGACGGCGCCGACTTCCGCCAGATCGACAAGGTGATGGAGAAACAGTTCGGCTGGCCGATGGGCCCGGCCACTTTGTTAGATGTGGTAGGCATTGATACCGCTCACCACGCACAAAGCGTGATGGCTGACGGTTTCCCGACGCGCATGAAAAAGGATTACCGCGACGCTATTGATGTGCTGTTTGAAGCCCAGCGCTTTGGTCAGAAAAATCAGCGCGGCTTTTATGCGTGGGAAACGGATAAAAAAGGTAAGAGTAAAAAGGTGGCTGACGCGGAAACCGATGCATTGCTGCACAGTGTCAGCACGCCGAAGCGGGTTTTCACTGATGAAGAGATTATCGTCCGCATGATGATTCCGATGATTAACGAAGTGGTGCGCTGCCTGGAAGAACAGGTGATCGCCTCTCCAGCAGAAGCGGATATGGCGCTGGTGTATGGCCTCGGCTTCCCTCCGTTCCACGGCGGCGCGTTCCGCTATCTCGATACCGTGGGCAATGCCGCTTTCATCAGCCTGGCGCAGCAGTACGCGGAACTTGGCCCGCTGTATGCACTTCCGCAATTACTGACGGCAAAAGCGCAGCGTAATGAAAGCTGGTATCCGCCAGCCGAACCGATTAATGAGGCCGCGCTGGCAACGGCGTGAGGAGCGAAAGAATGGAAAATGTCGTTATTGTTGATGCCATCCGCACGCCAATGGGCCGCTCGAAAGGTGGCGCATTTCGCCAGGTGCGCGCAGAAGATCTTTCTGCCCATCTGATGCGCAGCCTGCTCAGCCGCAATCCCGCGTTAGAACCGACGGCGCTGGATGATATTTACTGGGGCTGCGTCCAACAAACGCTGGAGCAGGGTTTTAATATTGCCCGTAACGCCGCGCTGCTGGCGGAGATCCCGCACAGCGTCCCGGCAACCACCGTCAACCGGCTGTGTGGTTCTTCCATGCAGGCGCTGCATGATGCTGCGCGCGCCATTATGGTGGGCGACGCGCATGCCTGCCTGATCGGCGGCGTGGAACATATGGGTCATGTGCCAATGAATCACGGTGTCGATTTTCATCCCGGCATGGGCCGCACCGTCGCTAAAGCCGCAGGCATGATGGGGCTGACGGCGGAAATGCTGGCGCGTATGCACCAGATTAGTCGTGAAATGCAGGATGCCTTTGCCGCCCGTTCTCATCAGCGCGCCTGGGCCGCCACGCAGGCAGGCCATTTCCGCAATGAAATTGTCGCCACCAGCGGTCATGATGCCGACGGCGTGCTGAAACGCTACGATTTTGATGAGGTTATTCGCAGCGATACCAGCGCGGCGGGCCTGGCGACGCTCAAGCCAGCGTTCGATCCGGTTAACGGCACGGTAACCGCAGGCACCTCGTCGGCACTGTCGGACGGCGCCGCCGCCATGTTAGTGATGAGTGAATCACGCGCTCGTGAGCTGGGCCTGAAAGCGCGCGCGCGCATTAAAGCGATGGCGGTGGTGGGCTGCGATCCATCGATTATGGGCTACGGGCCGGTGCCTGCATCCAAACTGGCGTTGAAGCGAGCGGGACTGAGCGTTAGCGATATTGACCTGTTTGAGCTGAATGAGGCCTTCGCCGCACAAACTCTGCCCTGCATTAAGGATTTAGGCTTGCTGGATCGGATGGATGAAAAGGTTAACCTGAACGGCGGCGCCATTGCGCTCGGCCATCCGTTGGGCTGTTCCGGCGCGCGCATCAGTACCACCTTGCTCAACCTGATGGAGCGCCGTGATGCGCAGTTTGGTCTGGCGACCATGTGCATCGGTCTCGGTCAGGGCATCGCGACCGTATTTGAACGCGTCTGATATACCTGTGGTTTTTCCCGCCTGTCAGGGGTGGGTTTTTATTAGCGGGATGGCAACGCTGCCATCCCGTAATGGGATGAGGATCGCCGGAAAGCTACATCAGATAAAGGCGAAGGCGTCGCCGAAAATCTGCGCTTCCTGCGCGCCGCGCTCGGCACAAAAACGTTCACGGGCGATTTTCGCCATTTCAAAACGTCCGGCAATATAAATGTCATGCCCGGCCAGCGTGCCGAAATCCTGCATGACCGCCGTCAGTACGGTGCCGCTGCGCCCTTGCCATTGCGCATCGGTCTGCTCGACAACCGGCACCACCTTCAGATTAGGATGACGCACCGCCAGCGCATTCAGCTCTTCCAGATCGTACAGATGATGGCTTTCACGGCCGCCCCAGTAGATAGCGATATCGCGATCCGGCTGCTGCGCCAGCGCGGTCAGCAGGATAGAACGCGCATAGGAAAATCCGGTGCCGCCAGCAATCAAGATCATAGGACGCTGGCTATCTTCACGTAACCAGGCATCACCATGCGGAATGTCGACCACAATTTCGCGCTGCTGCTGGATGCGTTCCATTACCGCCATCGCGTACAGGTTGAGTTCAGAAGCGCCGATGTGCAGTTCGATAATGTCTTTTTCCATCGGCGTCGAAGCCAGGGAAAACGGACGCTTATCACGTTCATCCATTACGACCATCAAATACTGCCCGGCACGGAAGTTGAAATCCGCTTCCGGCACTAGCCGTACCCGATAAACGGTATCGGTAATTGCCTCTACCGAGGTCACTTTACAGCTTAACGTTGTCATGCGTTCCCTCTGTCGGGTCGTCATTGCGCCACTAGCGTGGCGGCAAATCGTTAAAAATTCCCAGCCGATCCCAGATAGCATCGACCCGCGCCGTTACCGCCGGATCCTTCACTATTGGACGGCCCCATTCGCGCTGCGTTTCGCCCGGCCATTTATTGGTCGCATCCAGCCCCATTTTCGAACCCAAGCCAGAAACCGGAGAGGCGAAGTCAAGATAGTCGATCGGCGTATTCTCGATCAGCACCGTATCACGCGCCGGATCCATGCGCGTAGTAATCGCCCAAATCACATCATTCCAGTCGCGCGCGTTTACATCGTCATCGCAGACAATAACAAACTTGGTGTACATAAACTGACGCAGGAAGGACCAGACGCCCATCATCACGCGCTTGGCATGTCCGGCGTACTGCTTCTTCATGGTGACGACCGCCAGCCGATACGAACACCCTTCCGGCGGCAGATAAAAATCGACGATCTCCGGGAACTGCTTAATCAGAATCGGCACCAGCACTTCATTCAGCGCCACGCCCAGCACTGCAGGCTCATCGGGCGGACGACCGGTATAAGTTGAATGATAGATGGCATTACGGCGTTGCGTAATATGGGTGACGGTGAAGACCGGAAAGTTATCCACTTCATTGTAATAGCCGGTGTGATCGCCGTACGGCCCTTCCGGCGCCATGTCGCCCGGCTCGATATAGCCTTCCAGCACGATTTCGGCACTGGCTGGCACTTCCAGATCGTTAGAGAGGCATTTCACCACTTCTGATTTGGTTCCGCGCAGCAGACCGGCGAAAGCATATTCCGAGAGCGTATCCGGCACCGGCGTCACCGCGCCGAGAATGGTCGCGGGATCGGCGCCCAGCGCTACCGCCACCGGGAAACGTTCGCCCGGATGGGCTTTGCTCCACTCCTGAAAATCGAGCGCGCCGCCGCGATGGGAAAGCCAGCGCATAATCAGGCGATTTTTGCCAATGACCTGCTGACGATAGATGCCAAGGTTCTGACGCTCTTTATGCGGCCCGCGCGTCACCGTTAAGCCCCAGGTGATCAGCGGCGCGGCATCTTCCGGCCAGCACTGCATAACCGGAATGCGTGACAAATCGACCTCATCACCCTGCCACACCTGTTCCTGACAGGGCGCATTGCGCAGCCGTTTGGTTGGCATGTTCAACACTTGCTTAAACTGCGGCATTTTATCGAACAGATCGCGAAACCCTTTCGGCGGCTCCGGCTCTTTCAGAAACGCCAGCAGCTTGCCGACTTCGCGCAGCGCGCTGACCTCTTCCTGTCCCATGCCCAGCGCCACGCGCTTCGGCGTGCCAAACAGGTTGCACAGTACCGGCATGTCATAACCTTTCGGGTTTTCAAACAGTAACGCCGGGCCGCCAGCACGCAAGGTACGATCGGCGATCTCGGTCATCTCCAGAACAGGATCGACCTCCAGCGTGATACGTTTTAACTCGCCACGCTGTTCAAGCAGCGTAAGGAACTCGCGTAAATCGTGGTATTTCATCAGATTCATTATTCAGGCCGCAGAATCGGCCATTATAAGGAGGATTCAACGGATATGCTGAGGTTTGTGTCGATACGTTACCGCCTGCTGAGCAGATCCCGCACCGTACCTGACTTTGTTATTAAAAAGTTGCGCTGCGAGTCTGAACCACGGACGCGGCATTCGTCAATTTTCAATTCTACAATTTGTGCCAACCAGGTATTTATAACGACTATTTTTACTTTCCGGGCGGGCAAATCGCCCCGACAAAACCTGCCTCAGAATGGCCCTGACGCGGCGTGATGTCGCTATCTCTCTGATAGCAGTTTTGCTATTCTTAGCCTTCAATAATTGGAAAGTGACATTATGGAATCCTGGTATCTTCTTTACTGTAAACGTGGTCAGTTATTACGCGCTAAAGAGCATCTGGAGCGGCAGGCGGTAAATTGCCTTAGCCCGATGATTGCTATGGAAAAAATTGTGCGCGGTAAACGAACCACGGTAGAAGAGCCGCTGTTCCCCAACTATCTGTTTATTGAATTCGATCCCGAAGCGATTCATACCACTACCATTAGTGCCACGCGCGGCGTCAGTCACTTTGTCCGCTTCGGCGCCCAGCCAGCAAATGTGCCGCCGGATGTGATTGATGCGTTACGCACCAATACGCCAGAGAAAATGGTCGATCCTGATACGCCCTGTCCGGGCGATAAAGTAGTGATCACCAAAGGCGCGCTGGAAGGTCTGGAAGCGATTTTCACCGAGCCGGACGGCGAAGCCCGTTCCATGCTGCTGCTTAACCTGCTCAATAAGCAGGTTAAGCAAAGCGTAGAAAACAGCGCGTTTCGCAAGGCCTGACGCGTTAGCGCAGCGGTCTCACTGTTTACAGACGAAACAGGCGTCGGCTGTTGGCATCAGTTTGCTGTGCCAGCTGGCCAACTTCCTCTCCGCGCCACAGCGCGACCTGCTGCACAATGTGCGGCAGGAAACAGGGTTCATTACGGCGTGACGTAGGACGCGGACGCATATCGCGCGGCAGCAGATAAGGCGCATCCGTTTCCAGCAGCAGCCGCTCCGCTGGAATCTGCGGCAACAGCTCACGTAACGCCATCCCGCGTCGCTCATCGCAGACCCAGCCGGTAATACCCACCGATAATCCCAGAGCCAGACACTCCGCCAGCTCTTCAGCCGTACCGGTAAAACAATGCACCACCGCACCCGGAAGCTGGTCGAGCCAGGGTTTCAGTACGGCAATAAAACGTTCATGGGCGTCCCGGCAGTGCAGAAAGACCGGCATTTGCAGTTCGGCGGCCAGCGCCAGCTGCGCATCGAAGGCGTATTCCTGCTGATTATGTGCGGAGAAGTTACGGTTAAAATCAAGGCCGCATTCGCCGATGGCTACGACCTGCGGGCTTTCCGCCAGCCGACGCAGCGTCGCGGCGGTATCCGCTGACCACTCGCTGGCATGATGAGGATGGATGCCTGCCGTTGACCAGCAGAAATCAGGATGACGCTGCGCCAGGCTTTGCGCCTGCTGGCTTTCCAGCGCGTTAGTGCCGGTAATCAGCATGCCGGTAAGGCCGGCCTCGCGCGCGCGCCTTACCACCTGTTCGCGATCTTTCGCAAACTGCGTACTGGTCAGGTTTACACCGATATCAAACATGGTATGTCCTGAAAAAATTAACCGCCCTGACGGGCGGTTAGCGATGAATTTTCCCCGCTGTAGCGGGCCCTGCGCTAAACGTCAGGAGTCAGCTTCTTGCTCTTCTTCATGATCCTGACGCCCTTTGCCAACATAGAAGCGCGAACAGAATACGCCAACCTCAAACAGGCAGTACATCGGAATAGCGAGCAAAGTTTGCGAAAAAACATCTGGCGGGGTTAACAGCATGCCGACCACAAAGGCGCCAACCAGCATATAAGGACGTTTCTGGCGCAACATCTCTGGCGTGGTAACGCCAGTCCAGCACAGCAGTACGATAGCTACCGGCACTTCGAAGGCGACGCCAAAAGCCATAAACAACGTCATCACGAAATCAAGATAGCTGGCGATGTCAGTCGCCATGGTGACGCCCTGCGGCGCGGTTTTGGCGAAAAAGCCAAACGCCATCGGGAAAACCACAAAGTAAGCAAAGGCGACGCCGATATAAAACAGCAGCGTACTGGAGAAAAGCAGCGGCATACCCAGACGGCGTTCGTGGCGATACAGCGCGGGCGCCACAAAAGCCCAGATCTGATAGAGGATGACCGGAACCGCCAGGAACACAGAAACAATAATGGTGAGCTTGATCGGCGTTAGAAACGGCGAAGCCACGTCGGTCGCGATCATACTGGAGCCGGTCGGCAACTGTTTGATTAGCGGCTCGGCAACCAGCTGGTAGATATCATTCGAGAACCAGGCCAGCGCCAGAAAAATGACCAGCACCGCGATAATGCAGTTAAGCAGCCGCTTGCGTAGCTCGATCAGATGGCTGATCAGCGGTTGGGTATCTTCAACGGCCATGTTTATCATTCATCGTTGGTTGAGAGGGGGAAACAGCAGGTAAGTCATCTGCGACGGACTTTGAGGGCGCAGCGGCATTATTAACAATAGGCTGCTGAACCGCGTTATTAGCCAGCGGTTTCTGCGCTGGCGCGCTGGCCTGATGGTCGGCACTGGCCGGCGTTGCGCCGGTATGCTCATCGTGCGGATCTTTAATCAGCGGGTTATGAATGGTATGCGCTTCATCATCGGCCTGCTCATTCTCACCCAAATAAGAACGACGCATCGATTCTGCGGATTTACGCAGCTCTTCCATCGACTCTTTCAGTTCCGGGGTAAGAGAATCTTTGCTGGCCTGCTCCACTTTTTTCAGGCTTTCCTGCAGCTCCTGTAGCTTTAACTCCTGCGCCAGCTCGTTTTGCACGTTTGCCGCCAGTGAGCGCATAGCGCGGATCCAGCCAACCACCGTTTTTACGGCAATGGGCAAACGATGCGGGCCCAGCACCACCAGGCCGATGACAAAGACCAAGACCAGTTCGCTAAAACCTATGTCGAACACGTTTTACACCTGCTCTTTATCTTTTTTAGTCTCTTCTTTGCTGGCCGTGTTCGCCTGCTTATCCGTCAGCGGACGCGCGTCAAACTCGGCATCCTGCTGTTTGTTTGTCTCTTTATCATCATCGCCCATCGCTTTTTTGAAGCCTTTGATCGATGAACCTAAATCGGAGCCAAGGTTGCGTAATTTATTGGTGCCGAAGAGAAGAACCACGATCACGGCAATGATAAGTAACTGCCAAATGCTGATACCGCCCATGAGTATGCCTCTGATAAAAAGTGTAAGAAACGGTGGAGAGCCAGTATACCCCAGCTTATGGGCCGGTGACGATGCGTAAGCCCACCGCCCCAGCCACAAAACGGGATTTTACCTTTCCTGACAATTAGCCCGAACGACGCCAGCCGATAAGCCAGGCCAGCACGCCAGCGACAATCATTACCGTCGGCAACACTTCCATTGCTGGCCGGGCGATCAACAGCGCGATGCCGCCTAACAGCAATGTCGTACCGATGCCAAACAGATAGCGCGACTGATGCTGTTTCTCGCGCTGTACGCTGAGTTCATTTGCCAGGCGGTCAACGCTGTATTGCAGGCGCTTGTGCTGACGCATGCTGTCATAAAAGAGATCGGGCAATTCCGGCAGACGCTCGGCCCAGAATGGCGCTTTCTCTTTAACCGAACGGATAATGGCTGGGATGCCGACCTGGTCCTTAATCCAGTCTTCCAGGAAGGGTTTCGCCGTTTTCCACAGGTCCAACTGCGGATAGAGCTGACGCCCGACGCCTTCAATATAAAGCAGCGTTTTTTGCAGCAGTACCAGCTGCGGCTGCACTTCCATATTGAAGCGGCGCGCAGTATTGAACAGGTTCAACAGCACGTGACCAAATGAGATCTCCGCCAGCGGCTTTTCAAAAATCGGCTCGCAGACGGTGCGAATAGCAAATTCGAAATCTTCCACATTGGTATTCGCGGGAACCCAACCGGAATCCACATGCAGCTCGGCTACTTTGCGGTAGTCCCGGTTAAAGAAAGCGATAAAGTTTTCCGCCAGATAGCGCTTATCGGCTTTATTCAGCGAGCCAACAATACCGCAGTCGATGCCGATATAGAGCGGATCGTGCGGATGTTCATAGCTGACAAAAATGTTGCCAGGGTGCATATCGGCATGGAAAAAGCTGTCGCGGAAGACCTGGGTGAAAAAGACCTGAACGCCGCGCTCGGCCAGCAGCCGCATATTGACGCCATGCTGCTCCAGCGCCACCACGTCATTAATGGGAATACCGTAGATGCGCTCCATCACCAGCATCGATTCGCTACAGTAATCGGAATAGACTTCCGGCACGTAGAGCAACTTGCTGTTGTCAAAATTACGGCGCAGCTGAATGGAGTTTGCCGCCTCGCGCAGCAAATTTAGCTCATCGAGCAGCGTCTTTCGTAATCCGCCACCACTTCAACCGGACGCAGCCGACGGCTTTCCGGCACCGCGCGGCAGCCAGCGGGCAAAACGGTAAATCAGTCGCATATCCGCTTTAATAACCGGCAGGATATCGGGGCGAATCACCTTGATGACTACTGCTTTGCCGTTCTCTTTCAGCGTGGCGGTATGCACCTGCGCGATAGAGGCAGAAGCCAGCGGCGTAATATCAAAATCATCAAACCAGGCCTCAAGCGGGCCGCCCAGTGATTTCTCAATCTGCTCTTTAGCCAGCTTGCCGTCAAAAGGCGCCACGCGATCTTGCAGGATCGCCAGTTGATCGGCGATCAGCGGCGGAAAGAGATCGCGGCGGGTAGACATCATCTGGCCGAATTTGATCCAGACCGGCCCCAGCTCTTCCAGCGCCATACGCAAGCGCACGCCCAGTTCCAGATCTTTATGGCGATTCGGCAGCCAGAAGATGCCGCGACGCCACAGGCGAATCGGCAAAGTGATACGCAGGCGCGGAATCAGTTCATCGAGTCCGTAGCTCAGAAAGACTTTGATAATGAAATAGAGGCGGCGAATTTCTCCAGGCGTCATTTCGCCTCCAGCTGTTGCAGACGTTGTTCCAGTTGGCTGGCCTGGCGCTCCAGCGCCTCAATTTCCTCGCCGTACCAGGCCATCTCCAGCGCGCCGGGCGCCACGCGCCACTCTTCGGTCAGCGTTTCGCTCAGGTAGCGCTGTTTACGCTGGAAATCGCCGCGCAAAAATTGCAGCCCGCGCCGGGCGACGTTGCTGATGCCCTGCGCCACGATATCGCCTGTCCAGGGCGCCAGATATTCAGCCGGATCGAGTTCCGCCATATCGATCAGCGCGGAAAACTGCTGCACCACCTGCAGATCGCCTTCGACTTCCAGCTCGCCGCTGCGGATCATGCCGGTCAGCTGTTGGCGATCGCGCAGCTTTGGCAGCAGCGACAGACGCGTAATCACCGTACAGTCGCAGCGATCCTGCCATTCGCCCAGCACATCCACCTGATGTTCGCTGAATACCAGCGTGATCGGCTGAGACAGCTCCTGTAAGCGGAGCTGTAAAACTTTGCCGTTCAGTCGCTGACGGGCCGCTTTCAGGCCGCGATCGCGATAAAGAATTCGATTCAGTGCGGTCTCCAGACCGGCGGTTAACAGCGGGGTTAACGTCATTCGCTTTCCTGCTTAAAACTTGAACCCGCGGTGCAGAGCGACAATTCCGCCCGTCAGGTTGTGATACGAAGTGTTTTCGAAACCGGCATCCATCATCATCGACTTTAACGTCTCCTGATCGGGGTGCATACGGATCGATTCAGCCAGATAACGATAGCTTTCGGCATCTTTCGCCACCAGCTCGCCGATACGCGGCAACACATGGAATGAATAAGCGTCGTACACTTTGCTCAGGGGTTCCAGTACCGGTTTGGAAAATTCCAGCACCAGCAGACGACCGCCCGGCTTCAGCACGCGGAACATCGAGGCCAGCGCCTTCTCTTTTTCCGTCACGTTACGCAGGCCGAAAGAGATGGTGATGCAGTCGAAATAGTTATCCGGGAAAGGCAGCGCTTCGGCATTTGCCTGCACATAGTTAACGTTGCCGATAACGCCGCTGTTGCGCAGCTTTTCGCGGCCCATTTTCAGCATGGAGCTATTGATGTCTGCCAGCACAACCTGGCCAGTTTCTCCTACCAGACGCGAAAATTTCGCCGTCAGATCGCCGGTTCCGCCCGCCAGATCCAATACGCGCTGGCCACGGCGCACGCCGCTGCAATCGATGGTAAAACGCTTCCAGATGCGATGGATGCCCATCGACATCAAATCGTTCATTAGATCGTATTTGGCGGCAACGGAATGAAATACGCCCGCTACCATGTCCGCTTTTTCATCTTTGGCTACGGTACGAAAGCCGAAGTGTGTCGTTTCCCTGGATTCATCTGCCATCTGCTTCACCTGCTCCACAATCAAATATCTTTGCAGTGTAACAGAGTACCCGTAGTCAGGCACGTTAGCCCGGCGTTATTCATCGCTGCCGAATACTGTCGTGCCAGGCCACGGCGCCCTGTTCCGGCGCGCTTTCCGCCTGGTCATTTTCTGGCTCATCGTCTTCCAGTCGCTGGGCTTCCGGCATCGCCTGTTCCACCAGACGTGGATTAATACTGCGCTTAACTTCTACCCCTAAATGGCGGAAGCTTTCGCTCTGGGCGATCAGGTTGCCCCGCCCTTCCGCCAGTTTTTTCATCGCCTGATTATAGCTTTCCTGCGCGCGGTCGAGATGCTGACCGATGCAGGACATATCATCGACAAACAGCCGCATTTTGTCGTACAGCCGCGCCGCGCGATCGGCAATCCGCTGCGCGTTGCGGCTCTGATGTTCATAGCGCCAGAGATTATTGATGGTACGCAGCGCCACCAGCAGCGTTGTCGGGCTGACCAACATAATATTGTGCTGAAGCGCCTCGCTAATCAGCTCCGGCTGGCGATCGATCGCCAGCAAAAAGGCCGGTTCGATCGGGATAAACATCAACACATAGTCGAGCGAACGTAAACCGGGTAATTGTTGATAATCTTTACGGCTCAGCAGACGAATATGGCCGCGAATAGCGGAAATATGTTCGCCGATCGCCTGCTCGCGCAGCACTTGATCGTCGGCGTTGAAATAGCGTTCATAGGCCACCAGCGTCATTTTGGCGTCGATCACCACATCCTTGCCCTGCGGCAGACGCACAATGACATCGGGCTGCATACGGCTTTGCGCATCAACCTGAATATTGACCTGGGTTTCATACTCATGGCCTTCGCGTAAGCCGGAGGCTTCCAGCACGCGGGTCAGCACTACTTCCCCCCAGTTGCCCTGGGTTTTATTGTCGCCTTTCAGCGCTTTGGTGAGGTTAATTGCCTCCTGCGCCATTTGCGCATTCAGCTGCTGCAGATTACGGATTTCGTGGGCCAGCGTATGGCGTTCGCGCGCTTCCTGGCCAAAGCTTTCCTGCACCTGGCGACAAAAGCCGTCCAGCTGCTCGCGCAACGGCGCAATCAGCCCGTTCAGGCTTTGACGGTTCTGCTCATCGACGCGGCGGCCGCTCTGTTCAAAAATACGGTTGGCGAGGTTTTCAAACTGCGCGCTGAGACGCTGTTCGCTGTTGGTCAGCAGACGCTGTTTCTCTTCGGCGGCCAGGCGAGTTTCTTCGAGGCGGATGGTTACCTCGCGCAGCTCCGCTTCCTGCGCGCTGTTCACTTCCAGCTGATTACGCAGTTCGCGGCTGAGCTGTTCGCACTCATTACGCCAGTAGTCGAAATGCTGGAGTTTTTCCTGCGCGGCGGTCAGCGCGCCGTGCAGCTGACGCAGCTCTTTTTCCCGCAGCTGCAGCTGCTGCTGTTCAGCCTGCCGTTGCTGTTGCAGATGAGCTTCCTGCTGTTGCGCCTGCGCCAGCGCCTGTTCCAGCAGGCGTCGCTCCGTTTCCTGTGCGGCCTGCTGCTGTAGCGCACGAAAATGGGCAAACAGCCAGCCCACCAGGCCACCAGCCAGCGCAAAACTGACGCCAATAATCAGCTGATTATCCACCGCTTCCTCTCCTTACCACTGCAAACAGAGCAAAGGTAGAGGCGCACTGTATGAATGTCCAGACAAAAAAAGAGGCTGGCGCAGGCCAGCCCCGATCAGGATACCAGCGTCCTGCGCCGGAACGTAGAACGGCCCGGCGCTGAACATTACGCCAGCAGGCGGCGCGCTGCATCCACCACAATGGCGACCGCATTGCTTTCGGTCTGTTTCATGGTGGCCGCGTCCGGGATCTCTTTCTGGGTACGGTTGACGATAACACCAGCCACCATACCGGCGCGCAGTCCCTGACTGGCGCACATGGTCAGCAGTGTGGCGGACTCCATTTCATAGTTCAGCACGCCCATCTGCTGCCACTCTTTCATCGAACCCTGGAAACGGCTGACGACACGGCCAGAGAAGGTGTCGTAGCGTTCCTGGCCGGGATAGAAGGTATCGGAAGAGGCGGTAACGCCGACATGCGGCGTATTGCCGGAGGCTTTCGCTGCCTCCACCAGCGCGGTGGTACAGGCGAAATCGGCAACGGCAGGGAATTCCATCGGCGCAAAGTGCAGGCTGGCGCCGTCCAGACGTACCGCCGCAGTCGTGACCAGCACATCACCGACATTAATATTCGGCTGAATCGCGCCGGTCGTGCCAACGCGCAGGAAGGTACGAATGCCCAGCTGGGCCAGCTCTTCAACCGCGATCGAGGTTGACGGACCGCCGATGCCGGTAGAACACACAATCACCGCTTTGCCATCCAGCTCGGCGCGCCAGCTGGTGAATTCACGATGTGAAGCAAGATGCTGCGGGTTATCCATCAGCGCCGCGATTTTTTTTACGCGTTCCGGGTCGCCCGGCACGATCGCCAGCGTGGCACCCTGTAGATCCGCTTTGGTAAGTCCTAAATGAAACACATCTGACTGGGCCATAACCCCTCCTGAGAAAATTCGCTGAATGACACAACTCTACGGCAAATGCCGCCATAAATATGTGAGATTAATCACCCATGAAAATGAAACTTACATTTTTTAGAAAAAACAACGTGATAAATGTCACATTAAATCACTCTGCCTTACTTATTTGCTACAACTTGCGGTGCGTATTTATCCAGCAGAATGTTAAAGAGAAGGCAGACATGCAGGCCGGAGCCTTTGGCTGATTTTGGCTATAGTTACCGGATTGCGCTAATAGCAGCACGGAGAGAACAATGAAAACCGAAGACAATCTGGCTCAGAAAGAGCGTAATCGCGGCTTCGCTACTGCGGTATCGCCCACGGCTTCAACCACCATTATTACGCACAATGACGCGATTCAGGGCGGCGAAACCACTATCAATACCCAGGGCGAAAATATGCCCGCCTGGTTTGCGCGCCCAAAAGAAGCTGACGGCCCGCTGCCGGTAGTGCTGGTCGTGCAGGAAATTTTTGGCGTTCACGAACATATTCGTGATATTTGTCGTCGGCTGGCGGCGGAAGGTTATCTGGCGGTTGCGCCGGAACTCTATTTCCGTCAGGGCGATCCGAGTGAATACAGCGATATTAAACAGCTGTTTTCCGAGCTGGTCAGCAAAGTGCCCGATGCGCAGGTGCTGGCGGATCTCGATCACGTCGCCAACTGGGCGGCGAAACACGGCGGCGATATGCGCAATATGGCGATTACCGGTTTTTGCTGGGGCGGCCGGATCGTCTGGCTGTATGCCGCACACAATCCGCAGCTGAAAGCGGGCGTCGCCTGGTATGGTAAACTGGTCGGTGAGAAAACCATGAAGCAGCCGAAGCATCCGGTCGATATTGCGGTCGATCTGAATGCGCCGGTGCTGGGTCTGTACGGCGCGAAAGATGACGGTATTCCGCTGGAGAGCGTGGAAACGATGCGCCAGGCGTTACATGCTGCAAACGCCACGGCGGAAATTATCGTTTACCCAGAGGCTGGCCACGCCTTTAATGCCGATTATCGTCCGAGCTATCACGAAGCGTCAGCCAAAGATGGCTGGCAGCGCATGCTGGCCTGGTTTCATCAATACGGCGTCAAGCCGGCCAGCTGAAATAAAAAAGGGGCGCCGGGCGCCCCAATATAACACCACACACAGAGGCTAAATCAGCGGCTTTCCGCACGCAGCTTCTGCGCGGCCTGCACCATGTTCGCCAGCGCCAGGCGCGTTTCCGTCCAGCCGCGCGTTTTCAGACCGCAGTCCGGGTTAACCCACAGGCGCTCAACCGGAATACGCTGTGCCGCTTTGCGTAGCAGCGCTTCCATCCATTCAACGTCAGGCACGTTCGGCGAGTGAATGTCATACACGCCTGGACCGATTTCGTTTGGATACTCAAACTCCTCAAAGGATTCCAGCAGTTCCATATCGGAGCGCGAGGTTTCGATAGTAATCACATCGGCGTCCAGCGCAGCAATGGAATCCATAATGTCGTTAAACTCGCAGTAACACATATGGGTGTGGATCTGCGTATCATCCTGCGCTACCGCAGCGTTAAGGCGGAAAGCATCCACCGCCCAGGTCAGATAGGCCGCCCAGTCGGACTTACGCAACGGCAAGCCTTCGCGCAGCGCCGGTTCATCAATCTGAATAATGCCGATGCCCGCTTTCTCCAAATCTTCCACCTCGTCACGTAACGCCAGCGCAATCTGTTTGGCGATGGTTTCGCGGGAAACGTCTTCACGCGGGAACGACCAGCAGAGAATGGTAACCGGGCCGGTCAGCATGCCTTTTACCGGCTTGCTGGTCAGCGACTGGGCATATTTCGCCCATTCAACGGTAATCGGTTCCGGGCGGCTGACGTCGCCAATAATGACCGGCGGCTTCACGCAGCGGGAGCCGTAGCTCTGTACCCAGCCATTTTGCGTAAAGACAAAGCCATCCAGGTGTTCACCAAAGTATTCCACCATGTCGTTACGCTCGGCTTCACCATGCACCAGCACATCCAGACCTAAACGTTCCTGCTCGACAATCGCCTGCTTGATATGTTCTGCGATGCCGGTGCGGTAATGATTACCATCCAGACGCCCCTGTTTGAAATCAAGGCGCAGGCCGCGAATTTCAGTGGTTTGCGGGAACGAGCCGATGGTGGTTGTCGGCCAGGCAGGCAGCTGAAAACGCTGACGCTGCGCTTTAGCGCGTTCGGCATAGCTGCTCTGACGTTCGGTATCTTTGGCAGCAATGGCGGCCAGACGTTGCGCTACCGCCGCGTTATGCACGCGAGAAGAGTGGCGACGCGCGCGGATCGGCGCACTCCAGGCTTCCAGCGAGGCAGCGTCATTGTTATTCAGCGCCTTGCTGAGCAGCGCCAGCTCGCCACATTTTTGCAACGCAAAGGAGAACCAGCTTTTTACTTCCTCATCCAGGCGGGTTTCGCTGTTAAGATCGATCGGGCTGTGCAGCAGCGAACAGGAAGAGCCGATCCATAGCTGCTGGCGCTGGCTGACCAGCGGCTGCAGGCGTTCAAACCAGCTGCTGAGGTCAGCGCGCCAGACGTTACGACCATTAATTACGCCGAGAGAAAGCAGCCAGGCGGCGGGTACTTTCGCGTTCAGGCTGGCGATGTCATCTTTACCATGAACCAGATCGACATGCAGGCCCTGTACCGGCAGCGCCTGAATAACGTCAATATTCTGGCCGATGCTGTCGAAATAGGTGGTCAGCAGCAGTTTGCTGTGGCCCTGAAGCGCCTCATAAGCGGGTTTGAACGCATCCAGCCACGCCTGCGGCAGTTCCAGCACCAGCGCCGGCTCATCAATCTGCACCCATTCGATGTCGCGCTTCGCCAGCTCGGCCAGCACCTGCTGGTAAACCGGCAGAATATCCTGCAGCAGCGACAGACGATCGAACGGTTCGCCCTTCACTTTTCCTAACCACAAATAAGTTACCGGTCCCAGCAGTACCGGCTTCACTTTATGGCCCAACGCCAGCGCTTCGTCCACTTCATCCAGTAGTTGCGTCCAGCTCAGGCGAAACTGCTGACCTTTAGTGAATTCCGGCACCATGTAGTGATAGTTAGTGTTAAACCATTTGGTCATCTCGGCGGCGGCGGCAGGCTCGCCGGTTGGCGCACGACCACGGCCGATACGGAACAGCGTATCCAGATCGACGGAACCATCCGCATTCTGATGACGCGCCGGCACGTTACCCAGCAGCAGGCTGGTGGTCAGCACATGATCGTACCAGGCAAAGTCACCGACCGGCACAATGTCCACGCCCGCCTCTTTTTGCTGCTGCCAGTGACGCGCACGCAGTTCGCGACCAACTTCCAGCAGATCCTGCTGGCTGCTGTTGCCAGCCCAGTAGCTTTCCTGCGCTTTTTTCAATTCGCGACGCAGACCGACACGAGGGAAGCCGAGCGTATGATTCAAAATGGTCATGCTGTTTCTCCATAAAAGCGTATTAATTTAGCGGTATCGGCGCAGTCAGTTTAGGTACGGCCAGCGCAACACAACCGGTACGCAGCGCAGTCGGATGGCTTGCGAACCCTGCCCAAACGTAAAATGACGGGCCGATCAGGATGTTTAGCCGTCCAGATGTTTACACCGCTATAATCTGCAGGTACTGTATATTCCTCAAGCGCAATTTGTTCATTGTCGATGTGAAGGACTCTCATGATCGAAATCAGGCACCTGCGAACGCTACAGGCTCTCAGGAATACCGGTTCCCTGGCTGCAGCGGCGGCACAGCTTCATCAAACCCAGTCAGCGTTATCCCATCAATTCAGCGATCTGGAGCAACGGCTCGGTTTCCGCCTGTTTGTACGCAAGAGTCAGCCGCTGCGCTTTACGCCGCAGGGAGAAATTCTGTTACAGCTGGCGGAGCAGGTATTGCCGCAAATTCAGCAGGCGCTTCAAGCCTGCCATGAGCCGCATCAGGCTACGCTGCGCATCGCCATTGAATGCCACAGCTGTATTCAGTGGCTGACGCCAGCGCTGGATACCTTCCGCCAAAGCTGGCCGCAGGTCATGATGGATTTCAAATCAGGCGTGACCTTCGATCCGCAGCCCGCGCTACAGCAGGGCGAACTGGATGTGGTGCTGACATCAGACATTTTGCCGCGCAGCGGGCTGCACTATTCGCCGATGTTCGATTTTGAAGTTCGTCTGGTGCTGGCACCGGATCATCCGCTGGCGAAAATCGCCCATATCGCGCCGGAAGATCTGGCCCAGGAAGTGCTGATGATCTATCCGGTACAACGGCAGCGTCTGGATATCTGGCGTCACTTTTTACAGCCTGCGGGCGTGAGCCCGGCTCTGAAAAGCGTGGATAACACGCTGCTGCTGGTACAGATGGTCGCGGCGCACATGGGTATCGCCGCGCTGCCGCACTGGGTGGTAGAGAACTTCGAGCGTCAGGGTTTGATTACCACTAAAACGCTGGGAACCGGTTTATGGAGCCGTCTGTACGCGGCGGTCAGGGATGGCGAGCAGCGCCAGCCAGTTATTGACGCCTTTATCCGTTCTGCGCGTCAGCACGCCTGCCAGCATTTACCCTTTGTGCGTGATGCATCACACAGCGTATTACCGGTAAGCTAATAAGTATTCTGGGCGAAAATAAATATCGCCCTATAAGTATTATTTTTTGCAGGTCACCTCTTCAAAAAATAATGCCCTGTGCGTTTTTCTATTAACGGAATAATTAATTAAACCCTGATTCTTAATTAATTGATCCTACATCGGTAAAAAGCATAACTCCCTTGGGGGAAATATTTCCCCAATATGGAAATATCAATCATGAGGGATTAATTATGAAAGTATTATCAACCACTGAAATTCAGGCAGTAAGCGGCGCCGGTAAAGCGCAGGATTTTTATCTCAATCTTACGGCGACCTGTTTTCTAATGCCGTCACCGTCCTGAATAAACTTTTTAATTTGGGCTAAGAAGCAGAAACCGCACAGCAGGCAGGTCAGGATTTTTGTAGCCGTCTGGGTCTGGCTATTGAAACAACTTTTTCTAATTTTCTTGACGCCATTCGCACCAACGTTGTCGGCTAATTAAAATGATGGGTACCGCTATCATTATTGATAGCGGTACTTTTTTTATTAGCGAACCCAGCGGCGATGAATCCACAACGAGGCAATAATTAATCCGCCACCAATAATAAAAGGCGGCCAGTCAGGTTGCTCTTGCCAAATTGCTAAATTAACTAACAACCCCGCCGGAACATGCATATTATTCATAATACCCAACGTACCGGCATCGACCTGCGTTGCGCCATAATTCCACATAAAATATCCCAGGCCGGAAGCGACAATTCCGAGCCACATTAAAATTCCCCATTGCAGATGGGTTGTCGGTAATTTTTGCGGATTCCCCCAAAGGAACCAGGCAATTATGGCAATTAATACCGCCCCGATATAAAACCAGGAAAAAGCGGTGTGCTGCGGCATCGGACGCGTTTCCTGCAGGCGCTTATAGCCCACCATACCGATAGCGAAACAGATATTAGCCAGCTGCACGAGGATCAGCCCAATCCAGAAATGATCGCTCAGCTGGTCGTAACGGATGATAGCGGCACCTAATACCGCCAGCAGCGCACTGAACAGATAGCCGATACGCACGCCGCGCCGGCTCAGCAAATCGTAGATCAGCGTGACGTACAGCGGCGTCATAACGGTAAACAGTAAAAACTCCGGTACGCTCAGATAGAGATAAGCCTCAAAGCTCAGCAGATACATTATGCCCAGCTGCATCATGCCGACCAGCATGTAAAGCAGCAGGGTCGAGGCACGATAGCCGCGCCAACGCAGGAAAGGCAGGAACACCAACGCCGCCAGCGCCAGACGCACCAGCACCGAAAAGACGCTATCCACCTGCCCCGCCAGATAAACACCAATCAGGCTGAATGAAAAAGCCCAGAGAATGGTAGTAATAATGAGTAGCGCCACATTACGCATCCGATAGTTAAACAGGGCGCTATTGTAGCGGAATGCGCGGAAAGCTTAGCGACTTTCTGGTTTACATCTGTTCACTTTAGACCCAATCCATCCCGCTAATTAACATGTCTATGCGCGAAAGCGAAACGGCCTGTTTATCTTGGAAAATGAACGATTTTTAGCGATACGCGTTTTCCTGAAAGCGATTTTTGTGAGCCGCTTTACAACATCTTGTCATAAAACTGTAACATTTGCGCCCTTCCTCACAGTCGTCATCCCCTTCTGCCCCTATCCTTTGCGCGAAATAGAACATTTTCATGCAAGAAGTTCTATTTCGCTCATTTTTCGGGTGTTTAAACCCATTCTGCGCCTTTGGAGATTTTTTATGCTTAGCATTTTTAAGCCAGCACCTCATCAACCGCGCGTCGCGGCGGATCGCACCGATCCTCTTTACCGTCGTCTACGCTGGCAGATTTTTTTCGGCATCTTTTTTGGCTATGCCGCCTACTATCTGGTGCGTAAAAACTTTGCGCTGGCGATGCCTTATCTGGTGGAACAGGGCTTTTCACGCGGCGATCTCGGTTTTGCGCTGTCCGGCATTTCCATCGCCTACGGCTTTTCTAAATTTATTATGGGCTCGGTATCCGATCGCTCTAACCCGCGGTTTTTCCTGCCTGCCGGGTTGATTCTGGCTGCCGCTGTCATGCTGTTTATGGGCTTCGTTCCCTGGGCAACCTCCAGCATTATGGTGATGTTTGCGCTGCTGTTTCTTTGCGGCTGGTTTCAGGGAATGGGCTGGCCGCCGTGCGGACGAACGATGGTTCACTGGTGGTCGCAGAAGGAGCGCGGCGGCATTGTTTCCGTCTGGAACTGTGCGCATAACGTTGGCGGCGGCATTCCCCCCCTGCTCTTTTTGCTTGGTATGGCCTGGTTTAATGACTGGAAAGCGGCGCTTTATATGCCCGCCTTCGGCGCCATTATCGTTGCGTTGATTGCCTTCGCGCTCATGCGCGATACACCGCAATCATGCGGCCTGCCGCCGATCGAAGAGTACAAAAATGACTACCCGCCCGATTACAACGCCCAACATGAGCAAGAGCTGACGGCCAAACAGATTTTTATGCAGTACATCCTGCCCAACAAACTGTTGTGGTATATCGCGCTGGCCAACGTTTTCGTTTATCTGCTGCGCTACGGCATTCTGGATTGGTCGCCTACCTACCTGAAAGAGGTGAAGCATTTCGCGCTGGATAAATCATCCTGGGCTTACTTCTTGTATGAGTACGCAGGCATTCCCGGCACTCTGCTGTGCGGCTGGATGTCAGATAAAGTCTTTAAAGGCAACCGTGGCGCAACCGGCGTGTTCTTTATGGTGCTGGTTACTATCGCCACCGTCATTTACTGGCTTAATCCGGTAGGCAATCCCGGCGTGGATATGGCCTGCATGATCGTAATTGGCTTCCTGATTTACGGACCGGTTATGTTGATTGGGCTGCATGCGCTGGAGCTGGCGCCGAAAAAAGCAGCCGGAACCGCGGCGGGCTTTACCGGCCTGTTTGGTTACCTCGGCGGCTCGGTGGCGGCCAGCGCGATTGTCGGCTATACCGTTGACTTTTTCGGCTGGGATGGCGGTTTCATGATTATGATTGGCGGCTGCGTATTGGCGGTGATCCTGCTGCTGCTGACCATGTTGAGTGAAAACAAGCATAAACAGCAGATGCAGCGAGAGGGCGCAAAATGAACCTAAAACTGTTACTGGCAGCGCTGCTGCTGAGCGGCGCCTGCGGCGTTAGTGCGCAGACTCATGACAAACTGGTCATCGCCCATCGCGGAGCCAGCGGCTACCTTCCTGAACATACGCTGCCCGCCAAAGCGATGGCTTATGCGCAGGGCGCCGATTTTCTCGAACAAGATTTGGTGATGACGAAGGACGATCGGCTGGTGGTTTTACACGATCACTATCTCGATCGTGTGACCGACGTCGCCGAACGCTTTCCTCAGCGCGCCCGTAAAGATGGGCGCTTTTATGCGATTGATTTCACGCTGGATGAAATTCGCAGCCTGAACTTTACGGAAGGCTTTACGCTCAGGGATGGCAAGAAGGTACAAACCTGGCCCGATCGCTTCCCTGGTGGAAAATCCACTTTCCGTATTCATACTTTTGAGGAAGAAATTGAGTTTATTCAGGGGTTAAATCACTCAACCGGTAAAAACATCGGGATTTATACCGAAATTAAGGCCCCCTGGTTTCATCATCAGGAAGGCAAAGACATCGCCAGTAAGGTGTTGCAGGTGCTGAAGCAGTACGGATACAGCGGCAGGCAGGACAATGTCTGGCTGCAATGTTTCGATTTTAACGAGCTGAAGCGCATTAAAACGGAACTGGAACCGAAAATGGGGATGGATTTGCGGCTGGTGCAGCTTATTACCGAGACTGACTCCCATGAAACTCAGGAGCTACAACAGGGAAAATGGATAAATTACAGTTACGACTGGATGTTTAAGCCAGGTGCGATGCAGGAGCTGGCGAAGTATGTCGATGGCATCGGCCCGGATTACCATGAGCTTTTCAGCGCTGACTCAAAGCCCGGCGATATTCGCCTGACGCCTTTAGCTCAGGAAGCGCATGCCAGTCATTTGCAAATTCATCCTTATACGGTGCGTGCTGACCAATTGCCGCCTTATGCAACGGATATAAACCAGCTTTTTGACGCGTTATATAATAAAGCGCAGGTGGAAGGTTTGTTTACCGATTTTCCTGATAAAGCGGTTCACTTTTTAGAACGTCAGTAATGAAAAGCCAGGGCGGTATTGAAAACCGCCCTGGCCGCATAACGAGACATTGATTTAACTAAGCCGCTTTAAAAGCGATAGCCTACAGCAATATTAAACCCGTTAAGATGATAATCTTTTCCTGCCATTTCAAAGGTAGAGCCTTCGTAACCTATATCCACCGCAACATTTTCTAGCGGATTCAGCTGAATACCGGCGCCATAAGCGAAAGCTGTTTTTTTATGATTTTCCGTCAGGTAGCCTCGCTCGACAAACTGGCCTTCCCAGTTAAACCAGTGAGAGCGAACATCTGCTTTAACGTAATTCAACCCAAGCAGCCCATAGAAGCTGATATATTCATTTACCCGCCATGCCGGGCCTGCCATCAGGCTGTAAGATTTGACCTCAGCTTTATTTTCTATACGCTCCCTGCTTGCATAACTAACAAGCTTTTTATCGCCACTTAACCACGTGAACGATCCTATCAGGCTTAGCGGAGAGTCTGTTTCATAACGATATTTTAGATTGACACCGTTAAGGCTATCAAGCGAACTCATTTTCGAATGGGCCCAGCCCAGGGAGACGGTTTGCGTATCCGCCTGGCTGAGAGCAGGCATTAAAGAAAAGATAAAAAGAGAGAGAGCCGTTTTTTTCATGTTTTCTTCCTTGATTGTTTTAAAGAAGGCGCAAGCAGAAGAATATTTAGTATTAACCGACGCCTTAATAAATTAGAGTGCGTGACAGTATTAATAAAGTTAAAATTGGTAATGACTCCAACTTACTGATAGTGTTTTATGTTCAGATAATGCCCGATGACCTTGTCATGCAGCTCCACCGATTTTGAGAACGACAGTGACTTCCGTCCCAGCCTTGCCAGATGTTGTCTCAGATTCAGGTTATGTCGCTCAATGCGCTGAGTGTAACGCTTGCTGATAACGTGCAGCTTTCCCTTCAGGCGTGATTCGTACAGCGGCCAGCCATCCGTCATCCATACCACGACCTCAAAGGCCGACAGCAGGCTCAGAAGACGCTCCAGTGTGGCCAGAGTGCGTTCACCGAAGACGTGCGCCACAACCGTCCTCCGTATCCTGTCATACGCGTAAAACAGCCAGCGCTGACGTGATTTAGCACCGACGTAGCCCCACTGTTCGTCCATTTCAGCGCAGACAATCACATCACTGCCCGGTTGTATGCGCGAGGTTACCGACTGCGGCCTGAGTTTTTTAAGTGACGTAAAACCGTGTTGAGGCCAACGCCCATAATGCGTGCACTGGCGCGACATCCGACGCCATTCATGGCCATATCAATGATTTTCTGGTGCGTACCGGGCTGAGAGGCGGTGTAAGTGAACTGTAGTTGCCATGTTTTACGGCAATGAGAGCAGAGATAGCGCTGATGTCCGGCAGTGCTTTTGCCGTTACGCACCACGCCTTCAGTAGCGGAGCAGGAAGGACATCTGATGGAAATGGAAGCCACGCAAGCACCTTAAAATCACCATCATACACTAAATCAGTAAGTTGGCAGCATTACCCAAAGCGTTAGCCCAAGTGTTTTCCATCTGCTTCCAGACACCTTTGTTAAGGTTACCATCCATAGGAACAAGATTAAGTTTTTCACCCGGCCCATTAAAAATACTGGCAATTAAGTGGCCACCTTCATCTCCAGGATTACCACATTTACCAGCTTTGCACTGCTGGTAAATATTCCTGTCATTTTTCGACCATGACAAAGTACCTTCAGCAAGACTCGTTCGACCTTGAGCATCAGTCTGGAATGTCTTATCACCATCCACCTTATAAACCGTATTCGGTTCCGGCTTATTCAGTGCTTTGTTCCAGGCACCTTTCTTGCCTGAGTCCACAATAACAATATTTTTACCAGCTTCCGGTTTACCGCCTTTGCTCATTCCACCGGTAACCGCACCTAACGCCGCCGCCGCCAATATATCAGCCTGCTGACCGTCTATCCCGTATCGGTTTTTAAGCTCATTCGCAAACCCGGTACTGGATACAACGCCTTCCGCCTCAAGTTGCTGCGCCAGTAATGAAGACATATCATTCTTCATTTTTGATGGCACATCATCACCCAGCACACGATCTATCGCTTCACGTACCAGCATTCCGTTAGCAGGAATATCGCCGTATTTCTCCTTACAGGCGGCCGGACTGGTGGCACAGACTGCGATCATTTCCTGCTGCTGCTTCAGGCTCAGCTCTTCCATTTCTTTCACGACTTTTCCGCAGTCGCCACGGGCTTCACAGCCTTTGGCCTTCGCCGCAAAATCGTCAATCTGTTCAGCGTGCAGGAAGTTATTCTCAACTACAATACCGGCGCGAAGGCCGGGATTAAACTATTTCTATATTATCGCTTGGGCATTTTTTTAGCAAAATAAGGAATAAGATAAACGCCTACCCCACCTACTAATCCTCCTGCCACACCTGCTTTAAGACTGACCTTTAATATGTCAATGAAAGGTATGTTAAAGCTCCTGATTTCAATAAGCTTGAATAAAACTCGACTAATAAAAATACCAACGGTGACGATTATTATGACAAACAATATGGTGGTAATTAATCTGAGAAGGTTGCGCATTATTTCTCCCCTTCTTTTGGAGAGCTAACAGCTTTAGGTCCTTCCTGACCAATACCTTCCGTTGAACCAGAGGAGATAATATTTCCTATCACGGCAGGGCGCGGGTCTAAAGGCATTGGTTTACTCATCCCCATCCCCATATCAACCCACTCCCACTTTTTCCAATTAGGGTTCATTACTTTGTTAAGAGGCCCTTTTGCTACCTGGCCTAAGCCATATCCTATGCCAGCAGAGCCACCACTTATGATTGCCCCAGATAAAGGATCATCCCCTTTAATATAGTTTGAAGTTGCGCCTCCAGCTGCATTCCAGCCGACTGTTCCTAACAGTCCGGTATTCGATGTGGCCGCGCCAACCCAACTGGCTATCAGCGCATCGGTATAATTTACTTCACCATTTACCACATACTGAATAATAGTATTAGCGCCACCACCTATTACCGCTGTAATTTGCGCACCTTTCGGTAATACTCCCGGCCCCACGGTTCCGGCGAGTTCTGCTGAGACAATTGCATTACCCTTTGCTATATCACCAGCCAGTTTCGCTTTATCTTCTGTCGTCGCATCCGGTGTTTTACCCAGCCAGAACCCAAGATCTGAACCAGCCATTGCACCCAGCGCATTATTCTCAACAACAACTTCTTCAGTTGTGAAGCCAGCCGCCGGAACCGTTTTTTCCTTGCGATTTCCGTCAGTTACAGCCGATTTTTCCCGGTGCCGTTCAGCGCCACGGTTTTTTGGTCCCGACGCGCTTTTTCCGCCCGCAAGCAGCGCCAAGTCACTGATTTGATCGAGACGATAAGTAAGCCTCAGAGACAGAACGGTAACTGACTGTGTATAAAGTAAAATCCTAACAAGAAAGGGTTAGGATTCATATATTAATTTAGCAGATCCGTTGAGACGTTGCCGGTATCGAAAAATTCTTTAAAGATCCTGACGACAAGATCAAAGTTTTTTGTAAGCTGCCGTTCAGACCAACGATCACCAAGTAACATTATTTCGGCATCAGAGATAAAAGAATTCCAGTATGTTCTTACTTGATATTCATCTTCACAGATTTCACCTAATGTTATTAGGTAATAACCTTTTTCCGTTCTGACTTGTAGCATTTCCGCACCAGTGTCCACATTGGTCAACATATCAAGCGTAAGAGATCCTTCTTTTCCCTGAAGCCGTTCCAACTGATTTAACACATCATTCCAGCTTGAGATCTGTTTATTCCCGCCATTTCCATCTAACGTCCAACTCATTTTAAAATTCATTTAATCCCTAATCTTGAGAGATTTCATTCCAGGCTGCCAGTAAAGAACAGAGCCTGTAGCTTCTTCATAAATTGTTAAAGATTTCAGTCCCGCTTTATCGGCCATAGCGGCTATATCACCACGACAATAACCACAAACAGGTTCTTTAGATACACTCATAGTCATCTCACGCCCTTGAGACATACCCTTTTCAAAAGCTTGCTGGATAACCCCGACCTCCGCATGAGCTGTAGCCATATTTCCATTGGGAAGAGGCTTATTTTGCTTATCTATTTTAGCCTGGATACGTCCGTCAATCAGTGTTGGTTTATTTACATCTGCCAAGTTCGAAGGTCTTGCTCCCTGATTTGTATCAGTAAATTTAGTCCCGTCAACATTACCTTTTGCCACGACCTTAAGATTAGCATCGACAACTTTACTAAGCTGTTTTGCTGCTGCCGAACCTAACACTGGTGTTACCGAAGCAACAATAATATCTGCCCCCTGCTTCAGCTCGGCGTAACCTTTCGCTGTAGCATAGTCAACACCTTTCGTTACCATAAAGAAGTTGATCATTGCATCCTGGATTTGCTGCTGATTCTGCGCATCAACGCTGGTGATATTCAGCAGGTTCACTATCTGTCCGTAAGCATCTGCGTACTGCTGGCTGGCTTTTGAGTTGTAGTTACCGGTGTTTTCGTATTCGCCTTTCGCCGCGATAACCTTCAGTCTTGCACTCGCACAAGCCGCACTTCCAGCATTGCCATTGCCACATGCATCGATCACTTCCTTATCGCTGGTGATATCCTTTTCATGCAGTTCATTGATTTTCTGCTGCGCTTTCTCTCGCTCTGCCGGATCTTTGCTGTTCTGGAGTTTCTGCTTCGCCAGCTCAAGCTCCGTCTTCTCAGACACGCTCAGATAGTTATTCTCAACCGCGTTCTTTCCTGCCTGCGCACCTGCCACGGCATTACCGGTGCTGTCCCCTGCCAGGCCCCCTGCCAGCCCCGCCGCCAGCGTGCCCAGCGCGCTTATCGTCTGTTTCTCCGGTTCCGTCAGCTCGCTGACTTCCTTACCCGGATACAGCTGATTCATTATCAGCCCGGCCATCAGCTCACCGCTTACCGCGCCCGCCGCTCCCGCCAGCGCGCTGTTTCCGGCTGCGTATGAAGTGACCGCACCCACCACCGCATGCGCCATCGCTTTTGCTTCCGCGTTGCCTTCCGTCAGCTTATGTATCTGCTCTGCCAGATACGGCGCTGCCGCACCGCTCACCGCCTGCGCCAGGTTTCCACCCGCCAGACCCTGCACCGCCACCGTCGCCGCCTGGATGGCCTGCTGTACCTTGCCCCCCGTACCAAAACCGCTTTCCCGGTACGCCTGGTTATAGAAGTTACTGTAAACCTCATTTGTGATGTCATCGTCACTGTAATTTTTTGTCGGGTCTTTCGCCTTCAGCGCCGCCAGCGCCTTATCACGGTCATCCTGCGTCGCTCCGGACAACTTCTCCTGTGCCTTTTGCGCCGCTATGATTTTCCCCTGTGTCGACGCAATATCCATCGCCTGCGAACCGATTTCCGCTATCAGCTGCGCCTCCCTCAGCCGCTGCTGCTCCTTCTCCTTATCAAATATCGGACTCAGCGTCTGGTTCGCATTCTCCGCGTCCCGGCTCAGACCCGCCACGTCCTGCGTCTGGTTCTCTTTATCACGCACGATGAGCGTACCCTCACTCACCGCCGCATGTGTCGTCGAGCTGGCGCTGTCCGAACGGTTAACGCCCGCCAGCAGGCCGTTCGCCATGTTCCCCGCGAACTGGCTGCCGATGCTGCCCCCGCTGCTGACGCCCACGCCCTGGTGTTCAGCCTGATATTCCGCCTCGTTACGGATATCGCTCCAGCCCAGCGTGCCGGTATTGAGTTTGTTTTTATCCGCCGTCGCCGTCGAGGCGATAGCCGGTCAGATTGCCGTTCTGCATCTGCGCCGTCCCGGTGGTCAGCGTTGCGCGACCGGCGTTAATAAAGCCGCAGCCGTTACAGGTAATGCCGGACGGGCTGGCGATAACCACCTGCGCCTTCTGCCCGGCAACTTCGATATAACCATTCAGGCGACTTGGATCGCGGGCGTTCACCTCGTTAAGAATGATTTTGGCCTCGCCCTTCGCTAACCACGGGTTGGCGCTGACCATCCCACCCAACTGGGTAGCGGTGTTCTTACGGGAGTTATTGAGGATGACGCCCTTCTTATCGACGTCAAAGCGGCTGTAGGTATTGCGTGAGACTCCGCCAGCGGATGGGGTCTGGATATTGACCTGCGGTGTACCGTTGGCGCTGGCGATCACTGTGGGTTGCTGCTTACCCGGTGCGGATTTATCGGCCACAATGGTGGCCTGCGCCGTCTGAACCGCTCCGCTTGCCAGCCAGAAGCTAAGGCTAATTGTGCTGAGACGGCAGATCAGGCGACGATGGTTATGTCCGATGCCGGAAGAGGCAGAGCCGCCAGAACAGGCTCGCGCGATATCGGCCACCACTATCAACATGCCACGAGCTTTATTAAATACAATGCGGTACAGAAGCCTGTTCATAGATAAATTCCTTTTATCTTTTCTTTTTTTAATCAGCCGGATATTACAAAACGCACAAGGATTAGCATTGCGGAATAGCTACGCTTAACGGATGCGCCCGTTTCCACTGACGGATAACGGTGTCGTACTGGTCTGGCGTTGCCAGGCCACGTCATAGCGGAAATTTTCCCCAGCCAGAGCAAACGGCAGGCTCAGGCGGGCATCAGTACGCAGAATGCGGCTCAGAGCCGTACCTTCATCAAATGGCTCTTCCGGCGCGGGCTGCGCGCCAAACCAGCGGGTACCGCGCTGATAGCTGATCCCCGCATCCAGCGTCGCCGGGCCGATATAGTGGCGATGCTGAAGGCCCGCCTTCCATGAGGAGACATGGCGACGCTGCACTTCAACTTCGGTATCGTTGATATAGTTGCGGGTTATACGGGTTTGCACGTCATACGTCAGCGTGGTTTTTTGCGCGCTGCTGCGGTGCAGCACCCGGCTGAGCTGGGCGCTCAGATTCTGGCTTTTACCGCTATAGCGGTAATCTTCCGTCAGGCCCGCTACCGTCTGATGATAGTGATAATCGCTGCCGGTCAACGAGAGTGACCACCAGCCAACCGGCACGGACCAGGAGGCGCTGAGGTTCTGGTTGCTCTTCTCTCGCCCAGGTTGTAAATCGTGGGTTATCGAAAACCAGAACAGATCGCTTAGCGCCAGCGGATTATCCAGGGAGAGCGTCAACCCACCCTGGTAGCGTCCGGTGGCGGCGGTGCCGGAATCATCCAGTGACAGGCCAAGCCGCCAGAATTTTCGCTGTTGGCGGGAAATAATAATATCGCTCTCGCCCGGCTGCTCAGCCGGGACGATTTCCATCTCCGCCTGCACGGTCGGCAGGCGTTGCAGATTTTCCAGTCCCTGCTCAATATCACGTAAATCAAGCAGATTGCCGTCGTGGGCGGGAAATGCGCTATACGACCAAAACCAGCGGCTGCTGTCTGGCGTCATCACCACGTGGCGAATTTTACCAGGCAGAACGGTCAGCCGCAGATGGCCACTTTTTAAATCCTGCGCGGGCGCCAGGACGCGGGTGGTAGTCCAGCCGTGGGAGATGATTCGGTTTTGCAGGGTACTCATTAGCAGGTTAATTCCCCGGCTACCGAGGCATTGCCCTGCTGCCTGATTCGCCAGTTTTTGCAAAGGCAACCAGTGCGGCAGCGCGTCCTGTCCTTTCAGCGTCACGTCGTGAATGGTGAAGCAGGGGCTTTCGGTCGGAAAAGTAATCTGCCCGTTAGTTGCCACCGGAGGAGATAAACGTATATCGGGAACAGGCGGAGTAAGTTGCTCTTCCAGCACCTGCTGGCGCTGCTGCTGGTGGATAAACTGCTGGTCCGACAGGGCCGCTGCCGTTGGAAAAGCGCTAAAGATTACTGCCATTGGCAGCCATTGCCGCCCTGACCGCGGCAAAAAAGAAAAGATTTTCATGACGTTCCCTGTCATTTAACGCATCGATAAAAGCTGTACGTCCCGTACAAGCGGCTCGATATTAACTATTTTTTATACAGCGTAACAATCTTGATTTGGTGAAAAATGCGCGTTTTCTCACAGGAAAAATAAAGTTGCAGAAGAATTAATTGAACCACAGGGCAGGCCTAAAAAGGCGGGCTGGAGAAGAGAAGCGGGCGGCTGAGGAGCCGCCTGCGTTAGCGCTTAGGCAAGGAACAGCTCGCGTAGCTTGCGGGAGACCGCATCTTCCGCGTTTGAACCAATCACGTCCAGTTCCGGCAGCAGATCTTTCAGGCGCTGATGCGCATTTTGCATAATGTAGCCTTTCCCGGCCAGCGTCAGCATTTCCACATCATTCATGCCGTCGCCAAAGGCAATAGAGGTTTCCAGCGAGTAGCCGAGCAGTTTCGAAACCTCTTCCAGCGCATGGCCTTTAGAGACGCCGCCCGCCATCACTTCCAGGCAGGTGGGCAAAGAGAAACACACGTTAACCCGATCGCCCCAGCGCGCCAGGATCGCTTCTTCCAGCGGCACCAGTTTTTCCGACTCGTCGCAGGTAAAAAAGACTTTGCTGATGCCGTCGGTAGGCAGCAGGCCCGGCTCATAAACCTGGTAAGTAAAGACAGATTCCCGGAAATAGCGTTCTTCTTCCGGGCGATGGCGGTTCAGAAACCATTCATCATCGCGATAGACGTGCGTGAGGATGTCGGCATCGTCATACTTTAACGCGTAGAGATCGTGGGCAATATCTTCATCAAGGTTATGGCTGAAGATCAGCTCGCCGGAGGTGTTATGCACGCGCGCGCCGTTAGAGGTGATCATATAAGCTTCGATTTCCAGGCTATCACGCATCTGCGACACATCAACATGATGACGACCGGTGGCGAAAACAAAATGTACGCCGCGCGCGGTCAGCAGTCGAAGCGTTTCTTTAGTATAAGGCGTTAAACGATGATCCGGGGAAAGCAGGGTGCCATCCAGATCGGAAGCAACAACGTGATACATGAAAACCTCTGGTTTCGAAGAGAGTTGTAAGGTTCTGAGTAGTGCAATTTATTCATGCCGCGCATAAAAATCGACGATGGCATGTAACGCTTCGGCGCGCATGGCGTCTTTTTCAAACAGGATCTCGTGACGCGCGCCTGTAATTATTCGGGGCTTGCCGCCATCACATGGATGACCCGCGGCCTGCATCGCAGCACAGAAAAGATCCTGCGCGCGGTTATCCACCACTTTGTCGTCACCGGCCTGTAGCAGCAGCAGCGGCGTGGTGATGTCCGCCGCCTTGCCCACTATATTTTGGCCAGCCTGAATACCTTCTCGCACCCAATGATAGGTCGGCCCGCCAACCCGTATCGCCGGATCGTCAGCATAAAAACGCAGGTTACGCTTATAGCGTTCGCGGCTGTGCGTTAGTTCATTCAGGCTGAACGGACGTGCCCGCCATTTGCCGGTTCCCAACGCATAACCATCGCGTATCGCCGGACGTTTTTCCGCCCAGTCGAGAATGCGATGCGCCATCCAGGCGGGCATCGGCAGATAGATGCCGAACATCGGCGAAGCCAGTACGGCAGCGTTAAACGCGGCAGGATTGCGCGCCAGCAGTAGCGTCAGAATGGCGCCGCCCATGGAGTGTGCCAGCGCATAGCGCTTTTGATAATGACCGGCAATCAGTTCCTTCAGGCAGAGCGTTTCTAAATCATCGACATAGTGATCGAAGTGGACAACGTGGCCGCGATGGGCATCTTTTAGCAGCCGCCCGGAACGCCCTTGTCCGCGATGATCGACAATGATGATGTCATAGCCGCAGTGCCAGAGATCGTAAGCCAGTTCGGGATATTTAACGTAGCTTTCAATGCGTCCCGGTACGATCAATATGCCTTTGTCGTGTTGCGGGGATGTGAAGCGCACATAGCGGATCGGCACGTTTTCCACGCCGATAAATTCTTGTTCTTCGCGCTGTCGCCAGAAATCAAGTAGCGGCCCGGTGGCGAAAGCAGCAAATGCCTGTTCGCGTGTTGGCCAGTTTTTTTTATGACTGGTCATGGCTCGACTCCCTTTATACGCCCGGCAAAATACGACCATAGCGCAACCGCTGGCAATGGCGTATTGTGGCACAATTCTGCGCAATCAGGGAGCGTTACCCATGACTATCGAATGGTGGCTGACTTATCTGTTAACCACCGTGATCCTTAGCCTGTCGCCCGGTTCCGGGGCGATAAATACTATGAGTACCAGTATTAGCCACGGTTATCGGGGCGCCGCAGCGTCGATCGTCGGCCTACAGGTGGGATTGAGTACGCATATTGTTTTGGTCGGCATTGGACTGGGCGCGTTGTTTTCCCGTTCGCTGTTGGCATTTGAGGTTTTAAAGTGGGCGGGCGCGGCCTATTTGGTTTGGCTGGGTATTCAGCAGTGGCGCGCAGCCGGCGCGATTAATCTGGATGCGGTGTCGCGCGCTATGCCGCGTCGGCATTTGTTTCAGCGCGCCCTGCTGGTGAATTTGACCAATCCCAAGAGCATTGTTTTTCTCGCCGCGCTGTTTCCGCAATTTATTATTCCGCATCATCCCCAGGCTGTGCAGTATCTGGTGCTGGGCGTGACAACGGTGGTGGTCGATATCATCGTAATGATTGGTTATGCCATGCTGGCGCGGCGGATAGGCGTCTGGATTAAAGGCCCGCATCAGATGAAGCTGTTGAATCGTGTGTTTGGCGGGCTGTTTGTTGCCGTTGGCGCGCTGTTGGCTTCGGCAAGGCGGATGGCGTAGGAAGATTTTGTGGCGGCCGGGCGTTTGGTGGTTTGGTTCCGGTCAGCGGCAGAGGGTTCAGCGATCTACTTCCGCTCAGCGGCAGATAGTTTGGTGGTCTGCTTCCGTTCAGCATAATGGCAAGTAAACCAGGCCGTACCTGTTCGCTCACGGCCAGCGCGCAGCGCCTGGGCGTATATAATACGTGAGGAAGCGAGTACTGCCCGGTCAGCAAATGGCAAGTAAATCAGGCCGCACTCAACGGGAGAGGATCAGATGGATGCCGAAGCCGGCGAACAGCACCCCCGCCATGCCGTCGATCCATTTCGCCATGCGCTGATACTTACGGCGCACCCATGGCAGCGCAAACACAGCAGCCACCAGCGTAAACCAGGCAAAAGTTTCGCAGAGGATCAGTACGAACAGACCCCAGCGCGCGCCGGCGGATACGTCATCGCCGACAAACAGTGAAAAGACGCTGCCGAAATAGATGACTGCTTTAGGATTGGAAAGATTGGTTAACAGGCCTTTCAGGAAGCTGTGTCCTTTTTTTGCCAGCTCGACATTCGCTTCGGCATTTTCTCCGGCTGGTTGACGATGCTGCTGACGCGCAGATCGCATGAGCTGCCAACCCAGCCAGGTGAGATAGAGCCCGCCGCAAACCATAATCACTTCATGTAGCCAGGCCATCTTTTGCAGAATCAGATGCAATCCCATCAGCGCGACGCCAGCCCACACCATGACGCCCAGCGTAATACCCAGTACGCCCAGCATCGCCTCTTTACGGGAGCGGCTGGCAGCCGTTTGCGAAACAAAAAAGAAGTCGGGGCCGGGGCTCATCAGCGCAACTAAATGCACCACAGCAACGGTGAGAAAAAGCGCGAGCATAACAATATCCTTGCCGAAAAAGTAAACGGGACGGCCTTTTCGGCTATCCCGCAGAAAAGATGATTATTGCGCTAAATTCTTTTCGGTTCACCTGTTATCTGTGGCGATTATTTCATGTTGCAAAGACGCCTCTGCGCGTTACTCTTCGCCGTCCACATGCTCGCGAATCATTACCAGAAAAGGCTTGCCAAAACGCTCCAGCTTACGATGACCGACGCCGTTGACGCTGAGCATGTCCGAGGCAGTGAGCGGCATTTGCTCTGCCATTTCAATCAGCGTGGCATCGTTAAACACCACGTAAGGTGGAATATTCTCTTCGTCGGCAATGGCTTTGCGCAGCTTACGCAGTTTCGCGAACAGTTTACGATCGTAGTTGCCGCCGTAGCTTTTCTGGTTGTTATATTTCGGTTTGGCGGTAATCAAACGCGGTACGGCGAGCATCAACGGCGCTTCGCCGCGCAGAATCGGCCTTGCCGCTTCGGTCAGCTGCAGCGCCGAGTGCAGCGTAATGTTTTGCGTCACCAGCCCCAGATGAATCAACTGGCGCAGCACGCTGACCCAATGCTCATGGCTTTGCTCACGACCAATGCCGTAAACCGGCAGTTTGTCATGACCCTGATCGCGGATGCGCTGGTTGCTGGCGCCGCGCAGCACTTCCACCACGTAGCCCATGCCAAAGCGTTGGCCAACGCGATAAATGGTTGATAATGCTTTTTGCGCCTCAACCAGACCATCGTAGCGCCGGGGCGGATCGAGGCAAATATCGCAGTTGCCGCACGGCTGCTGGCGGCCTTCGCCGAAATAGTTCAGCAGAACCAGACGACGACAGGTTTGCGCTTCGGCAAAAGCGCCCATCGCATTGAGCTTGTGACGTTCAATATCCTGCAGCGGGCCGGGCGCTTTCTCTTCCAGGCAACGCCGCAGCCAGGCCATATCTGCCGGATCGTAAAGCAGCATCGCTTCGGCAGGAAGACCGTCGCGCCCGGCGCGGCCTGTTTCCTGGTAATAGGATTCAATATTGCGTGGAATATCGAAATGCACCACAAAGCGCACGTTGGGTTTGTTGATACCCATACCAAAGGCGACGGTAGCGACCACGATTTGCAGATCGTCGCGCTGGAAGGCTTCCTGCACCTGCGCGCGATGCGCGTTATCCATGCCGGCATGATAGGCGCCGACGCTCAGGCCGCGGCTTTGCAGGCGCGCAGCGGTGTCTTCCACCTTGGCGCGGCTGTTGCAGTAAATAATGCCGCTTTTGCCGCGCTGATCCTGGACATAACGCAGCAGCTGTTCGGTCGGCTTAAACTTTTCCACCAGCATGTAGCGGATATTAGGCCGGTCAAAGCTGCTGATCTGAATCAGCGGATCGTCAAGCTGGAGCAGGCGAACAATATCGTTACGCGTGGTTTCATCGGCGGTAGCGGTTAACGCCATCACCGGCAATGTCGGGAAACGCTGGCGCAGCTGGCCCAGTGCGCCATATTCCGGCCGGAAGTCGTGACCCCACTGCGAAATACAGTGCGCCTCATCCACCGCCAGCATCGCCGGGTTCCAGTGCGTCAGGCTGTCGAGGAAGTTATCCATCATCAGGCGTTCCGGTGCGATATAGAGCAAACGCACCTCACCGCTGCGGCATCCCGCCATCACGGCCTGCTGCTCTTCACGCGTTTGCGAGGAGTTAAGGCACGCCGCCGCCACGCCGTTCGCCAGCAGCTGATCAACCTGATCCTTCATCAGCGAGATCAGCGGCGAGACGACGAGCGTCAGGCCGTCGCGCACCAGCGCCGGAATTTGATAACAGAGCGATTTTCCGCCGCCGGTGGGCATCACCACCAGACAATCCCGGCCGCTCAGCGACGCCTGAATGATGGTTTGCTGACCGGGGCGAAACTGCTGGTAGCCGAAGGTATCGCGTAATACCTGTTCAGCCAGCGTTTCGTGATTGATTACTGCCGCCGTAGACACGTCTTCCCCGTATTGCACTGCATTAAGCTATTTTGACGGGCGGCGAACCGCCCGAAGAGAGTGTTGCTGTGTGGCAAGCCCCAACGGGCCTGAGTCAGAACAGATCGTTTAAGGTTACGCCCACGCCAACGCGCGTCTGGCGATGGTTATAGTCGATTAACGATTCACCGTAGCCGCTAAATACCTGGGTATAAAAGCGTACATGTTCGGTAATCGGATAGCTCCAGCCCAGCTCCGCGCCGCCGTAACCGGTATTCCAGTTATAGTTGCCCTGAATGCTGAAAATGCTGTTGCCCGCCTGGTAACCTAATTTTGCGCGATAGTAACCCATGTATTTCGTAATGTCAGGGTTATCGTCGCTGCTTTCGCTTTCCGACAAACGGAACCAGGGCTTGATTTCCGCCATAAAGTTGCCGTTTTGCGCCATTAAACGCGCATAAACGCGGTTCCAGCTGCGCGAGGTCGGATCGGAGCGGCCATTCGACTGGTGATTTAAGCCCAGTTCCACATCACGCAGCGTCCAACCAGCAAAGGAGTAATCCGTAGCCCATCCGAGAAAAATTTGTGGTTCGTAGTTGGTTTCACGGAACGGCGACGATTCGCCACGGTTAGAAAGCTGCCACCAGGAACGCTGCGTATAAGACACGCCCAGCACTGAGTTATCACCGGCAATGCCGCGCCATAAAGGAAACGCCAGGCTAATCTGGAATTTTACCTCATCCTTTTTCGCATTATCAGACCAGTTATAAGATTCGATCGCTTCTTTATTGAGATCGCTGGTCAGCGTATAAAGCAGATAGTTGCTTTCATAGGGATAAAGGACGAACGGGTTATCGTGCTTTTCCAGTAAGTTAGCGATGATACTGCCGCGTACCGCTGGCGCATCATGAACATCCCTGATAGTGGCTTCGTTAGCCTGCGCAAAAGCGGGCAATAACAGAGCCGCTGCAACTAATCCTCTTAGCATACGCATAGTATTCTCCGGTGAAGCGCTGAGTGCCATTCAAAAGGCCATTAAATAAAAAAACAGGCCATTCTACACACAATTACCAGATGAAATCAGCGCTGTTTTCTGAAAGTGGAAAGCACATTCCTGCCAGCATAAAATACACAATTTGTTAACATGCCTGCCCGTGTGATTCAGGCTCAGGAAAATCCTTTTATGTCAGTGACTCAGTTAAATCCGGCGGCGGCGCGCGAGCTGATCGGCGAGATATTTGTTTATCACATGCCTTTTAATCAGGCATTAGGCCTGGAGCTAAAACGGCTGGAGGGCGACTATGCCGAGCTGCGCTTTACCAATAAAACCATGTTGGTCGGCAATGCGGCGCAGCAGATTTTGCACGGCGGCGTAATCGCGTCGGTGCTGGACGTGGCAGCTGGCCTGGTTTGCGTCAGCAGTTCGCTGACGCGGCAGGAACATATTACCGAGCAGGAGTTGCGGCAGCGCCTGTCGCGGATGGGAACCATTGATTTACGAGTGGATTATCTGCGGCCCGGACGCGGCGAGCATTTTATTGCGTCCAGCAGCCTGCTGCGCGCCGGGAATAAAATTTCCGTTGCGCGCGTGGAGTTACACAACGATGCGGGCGTGCATATCGCCAGCGCTACCGCAACCTATCTGGTGGGTTAATTTTACCCTTGCGGCTGATTTTCCTTTACACTGCCGCCTTTTAATTGGGAATACGGTGATGGATACACAACAAACGCGCCAGGGCATTTTCTGCGCGCTGGGCGCCTATTTTATCTGGGGCATCGCGCCGGCCTATTTCAAACTGATTCAGCAGGTCGCGCCGGGCGAGATTATGACGCACCGCGTGATTTGGTCTGCGCTGTTTATGTTGATTCTAATCTCCGTCAGCCGTAGCTGGCAGCGGGTCAAAACGGTAATCCATCAGCCGAAAAAGGTACTGCTGCTGGCGGTCTCCGCCACGCTGGTCGGCGGCAACTGGCTGCTGTTTATCTGGGCGGTGAATAACCATCATATGCTGGAAGCGAGCCTGGGTTACTTTATTAACCCGCTGCTTAACGTCGTTATAGGTATGCTGTTTCTTGGCGAGCGCTTTCGACGCATGCAATGGCTGGCGGTCGCGCTGGCGGCCTGCGGCGTGCTGGTGCAGCTGTGGAAATTTGGTTCGCTGCCGATTATCGCGCTGGGCCTGGCGCTGAGCTTCTCGCTGTATGGGCTGACGCGGAAGAAAATCGCAGTAGATGCGCAGAGCGGCATGTTGATTGAAACACTGTGGCTGTTTCCGCTGGCGTCGATTTATCTGTTTGGCATCGCCGACAGCGCGACCAGCCATCTCAGCAATAATGCAACTTCGCTCAACCTGCTGCTGATCGCCGCCGGAATTGTTACCACCATTCCACTGATGCTGTTCACCGCAGCGGCGACGCGCCTGCGCCTTTCAACGCTGGGTTTTTTCCAGTATCTGGGGCCAACGCTGATGTTCCTGCTGGCGGTGCTGTTTTATGGCGAGACGATGACGCCCGATAAAGCGATCACCTTCGGCTTTATCTGGCTGGCGCTGGCGTTGTTTATCGTTGACGCCCTTTATACGCTGCGCCGCTCAGGCGCGCGCAAAGCGTGAGATAAAGCGCGCCATCGCCGGGCCGGTTAGCAAAATAGTAAACAGGCGCAGCGTTTGCAGCGCCATCACAAACGCAATGTCGACGCGGCTCCCCGCCGCGATAATTGCCACGGTATCCAGCCCGCCAGGGCTGGTTGCCAGGTAGGCCGTCAGCAGATCAACATCCAGCAGTTTGGTCAGTATCCACGCCATGCCCCCGCACAGCAGCATCAGCCCAATAATTGACGCCAGCATCTGCGGCAAGGTGCGCAACGCCAGCCGGAATATCGGCCGCGTAAAGCGTAATCCGACCGTCCAGCCGATTAAGGCGTAGGCGGCGGCAAGCAGCCACTCCGGCACCTGTAGCTCCACCGTTCCGCTGCTTTGCAGGACCGCACCAGCCAGCGCCGGAATCAGCAATGCGCCAGCGGGAATGCGAAAGCGCTGTCCAAGCCAGGCGCCCAGCAACATAATCCCCAGCGTAATGACAAAACGCATATCGAGCGCCGGAAACCACACCTGCGGCGCTGCGCTTTGCGCCTCATCGCCTAAGCCAATGCGCGCCACCATCGCCGCGGCAGTCGCCACAAACAGCACGCGCAGATATTGCATAAAGGCCACCAGCCGCGCATCGGCGCCGTAATCGGCAGCCATCGCCACCATTGCCGACGCGCCGCCGGGCGACGATCCCCACGCGCCGGTCGGCCCCGGCAGATCGCTGTAGCGCACCAGCAGAAAGCCGGACAGGCCGCTGGCCGCCATCGTCATCAGCAGCACCGCCAGCACAATTGGCCAGTCGGCAATTAGCGGATCGATAACCGAGGGCGAGAGGCTTTGCGCAATCATGCAGCCCAGCACCGCCTGGCAGAGGATAAACAGTCGCTTATCAATGCGTAACGTGGCGCCCATCAGGCCCATCACCACGCCGACAATCATCGGCCCCAGCAGCAGGGCAGCCGGCACGTGAAAATATTGCAGAACAAAACCCAACAGCAGCGAGACGCCGAGAAGTATGGCCCACTGCTGCGTACGCGAGCGTTTTTCCATAGAGGGTGAGGATTAGATTTGAAAAATATAAGGTTACGCACAACCCGCCGCGAATGCCAGCGGCGGGAAGCCGGAATCTCATTCCGGCCCGCGTGCGTTACAGCCAGTTTTTGCGCTTGAAGTAGAGGTAGGGCGCCAGTCCGGCCAGGATCATCAGGCCGATGGCGGCAGGATAACCAAAGCTCCATTTCAGCTCCGGCATAAATTCAAAGTTCATCCCGTAGCTGGACGCCACCAGCGTGGGCGGCAGGAACACCACCGATACCACCGAGAAAATTTTAATGATGCGGTTCTGCTCGATATTGATAAAGCCCATCGCCGCCTGCATCAGGAAGTTAACCTTCTGGAACAGCGATTCATTGTGCGGCAGCAGGGATTCAATATCGCGCAGGATTTCCCGCGCCTGCTCCAGCTGGTTGTTCGGCAGGCGCGCCTTACGCACCAGGAAATTGAGCGCACGCTGAGTATCCATCAGGCACAAACGCACTTTCCAGCCAATATCCTCCAGCTCCGCCAGCGTAGAGAGCGCCTGATCGAACTCATCGCCCTGCTTCCCTTCCATAATGACCCGGCTCAGCTTTTCCAGATCGCTGTAGATGTTTTCGATTTCATCTGCCAGCTGTTCGATTTTGGTTTCGAACAGATCCAGCAGCAGCTCATAAGCGTTGCCGTCAATCAGCGTCTGGCTGCGCGCGCGCATACGGTAAAGACGAAACGCCGGCAGCTCGCGCTCGCGCAGCGTGTAAAGGCGGCCTTCGCGTATGGTAAACGCAACGGTGGCGTTACCGGCGTGGTCTTTGGCATCTTCATAGAAAAAGAAGGAGTGGATATGCAGGCCATCTTCGTCTTCAAAGAAACGCGCGGACGCCTCGATATCCTCCAGCTCTGGACGCGTCGCCAGGCTTTGGCCCAGTTCGTTTTGCACGCGATTGCGTTCTGCTTCTTCAGGTTCGATTAAATCGACCCAAACTGAAGAGACCAAATCTTCCGGCGTATCTTCCAGCTCCAGACGTGTAAGGCGGCTGTGATCCAGTTTAAAAGCGCTCAGCATAGCAGTACTCCCAATGAGTCATTCAAACGGGACAATACGCCGGAACACGGAGACTTAAATTTCAGTCAGTAGTAAACGCTAACTCATGCGACGGGAAATGCGGTCGCTGACAACCACAAAGGCTATCAGCATAAGAGGATGGCCTTAGGGGTTGTACCTGTTGATAAGGTGGATGAGCCAGCATCGACTGGGAGCGTCCAAGGCGAAAGTCCTCTTAGGGTGATGGTGCGCGCATGTTACGCTGAGACGAAAAAGGCGTCAAGCGAAGCAGGACGCTGTCGCTGTCGCGCTTTTTATCGATGAGAACGGTAACTAAAAAGAGGATAAAACCCCGCCCGGCCTGCTGCGGTCCGGGCGAGACAACATGACTTTTAGGGTACCACTCAGACCGCTTCCAGCCGCGCATAGGCGGCGACCAGCCACTTAATTCCCTGCCCCTGGAATGCCACCTGTAGACGGCTGTGATCGCCGCTGCCTTCCAAATTGATAATGGTGCCCTCGCCAAATTTGGCGTGGCGTACACGCTGGCCCAGCGTAAAACCGCTGTCGTTTTGCGCTACCGGCGTGCCCATCCGCTGATGGCTGACCGGACGGCTGATGCTGGCGCGCAGGCGCACTTCATCCACGCACTCCTCCGGCAGTTCGCCGATAAAGCGCGACGGCCGATGGTAAACCTCTTTTCCGTACAGACGGCGCGTTTCCGCATAGGTCAATGTCAGCTTTTTCATCGCACGCGTGACGCCGACATAGGCGAGACGGCGCTCCTCTTCCAGCCTGCCGCCTTCATCCAGCGCCATCTGGCTGGGGAACATCCCCTCTTCCATGCCGACGATAAAGACCTGGCTGAACTCCAGACCTTTGGCGGCGTGCATGGTCATCAGCTGGGCGGCATCCTGCCATTTATCGGCCTGACCTTCGCCCGCCTCCAGCGCCGCATGCGAAAGGAACGCCTGCAACGGCATCAGATCTTCGTCTTCGTCCTGATAGCTGTACTGACGCGTGGCGTTCACCAGCTCTTCTAAGTTTTCGATACGCGCCTGGCCTTTCTCGCCTTTTTCCTGTTCGTACATCAGCCAGAGGCCGGAATCTTTGATCACCCGGTCGGTTTGGATATGCAGCGGCAGCTCTGCGGTTTCCTGCGCCAGCGAATCCACCAGTTCGGTAAAGCGTTGCAGCGCCGCAGCGGCGCGTCCGGCCAGCGCCCGCTCCTGCAACAACTCACGGCTGGCCTGCCACAGCGTCAGCTGACGATCGCGCGAGGCCTGACGCACCACATCCAGCGTGCGATCGCCGATGCCGCGCGTTGGCGTATTTACCACGCGCTCAAAGGCGGCGTCATCATTGCGGTTGGCGATCAGGCGCAGATAGGCCAGCGCATCTTTGATTTCCTGACGCTCGAAGAAGCGCATGCCGCCATAAATACGATATGGCATGCTGGCCTGCAGCAGCGCCTCTTCCAGCACGCGCGACTGGGCGTTGCTGCGATAGAGAATGGCGCAGTCGCTAAGTGCGCCGCCGTTCTCCTGCCAGACCTTAATACGGTTGACGACAAAGCGCGCTTCATCCAGCTCGTTAAAGGCGCAGTAGAGAGAAATCGGCTCGCCGTCGCTGCCATCGGTCCACAGCTCTTTCCCCAGACGCCCGTTGTTATTGGCGATCAGGGCGTTGGCCGCCTTCAGAATGTTATTGGTGGAGCGATAGTTTTGCTCCAGACGAATAGTTTCCGCGCCGCGAAAATCGTTCAGGAAGCGCTGGATATTTTCCACCTGCGCGCCGCGCCAGCCGTAAATCGACTGGTCATCGTCACCCACGATCATTACCCGGCTGCTGTCGCCAGCCAGCAGCCGAATCCAGGCGTACTGAATATTGTTGGTGTCCTGGAACTCATCCACCATGATGTTGGTGAAGCGTTCGCGATAATGGTTAAGAATGTGCGGTTTATTCAGCCACAGCTCATGGGCGCGTAGCAGCAGCTCGGCAAAATCGACCAGTCCGGCGCGGTCGCAGGACTCCTGATAGGCTTGATATATACGCAGCCAGGTTTGCTCAACCGGATTGCCGTAGCTTTCAATGTGCTGCGGTCGCAGACCTTCATCTTTTTTGCCGTTGATGTACCACATCGCCTGACGCGGCGGCCACTGCTTCTCATCGAGATTCATCGCCTTGATCAGGCGCTTCAGCAGACGCAGCTGATCTTCGCTGTCGAGAATCTGAAAGTCCTGCGGCAGGCGCGCATCCAGGTGATGGGCGCGCAACAGGCGATGCGCCAGCCCGTGGAAGGTGCCAATCCACATGCCGCCCTGACTGGTGCCGATCAGCTGTTCAATACGATGGCGCATCTCCGCCGCCGCTTTGTTGGTAAAGGTGACCGCCATAATCGAATAAGGCGAGCAGTTCTCTACCGTCAGCAGCCAGGCGATGCGATGCACCAGCACGCGCGTCTTACCGCTGCCCGCGCCCGCCAACACCAGCAGGTTATTGCGGGGAGCCGCTACGGCCTCGCGCTGTTTATCATTCAGGCTGTCAAGCAGGTCAGAAACGTCCATAAGCACCGTCATTCAGGAGAAACTATCCAGTAAGGTTACTGGATATTTGTACAGAAGATTATATCAGCGCAGTCAGCGATGCCAACTGCGTAATTTCCACGTGCGGCAGCAGCCGCGCATCGTCAATCTGCATCAGGTTACCCTCACGCAGGTTAATCCAGCAGGCCTGCATGCCGCAGCGTAGCGCGCCAGCCACGTCGGTCGTCAGATCGTCGCCTACATGCAGAATATTTTCCAGCGGCAGATCTAACCGCTGTGCCGCCAGATGATACATATCCTGGTACGGCTTTGCGCGTCCGTGCGGGCCCGCACGCAGCACAAACTGGAAATAGCTGTCGAGGCCGAACAGATGCGGTTCGGCGTTGCCGTTGGTGATCGCCACCAGCGGCACCCGCTCCGCCAGCGCCGCCAGCGCCACATGCGTTTCCGGCGCTACGGTCACCTGGCTGCGCCAGTGGGCGAATACGGCCATCACCTTCTCCGCTCCTTCCTGTGCTTCAGCAGGCGAAAGGCCAACTTCCAGCATCGCCTGCTCTACGGTGCGGCGGCGCCATTCGGTCACGTCGTGGTAAATGTCCGGTTCCTGCGCCAGCAGGCGGTCGCGCAACTGCTGGTAAGCTTCTACCGAGAAATCGTGCAGATCGGGATGATAAGACTGTAAAAAACGATGAGATTCCGCCGTGGTTTTGCGGATCACCGGATGGTTGTCATACAGCGTGTCATCCAGATCGAAGGTGATCGCTTTGATCGGCTTCAGCCGACGATAAAAATACATCAGGATTTTCCTCGTTTGGCGCGCGGATGCGCCCCATCATACACCGATGCCAGGTGCTGGAAGTCGAGGTGGGTATAGATTTGCGTGGTCGAAAGACTGGCATGGCCCAGCAGCTCCTGCACCGCGCGCAGATCGCCGCTCGATTCCAGCATATGGGTGGCAAAAGAGTGGCGCAGTTTATGGGGATGAACGTGGCTGCTAACGCCCTGCTTAACGCCCCATTCGGCAAAGCGTTTTTGCACATTGCGCACTGAAATACGCTTGCCCTCTTTCGAGATAAACAGCGCGTCGCTCTCTGGCGCATAAAGTTCGCGCAGCGCCAGCCACTTCTCGATCCACTCAACCGCCGTGCGACCGATGGGCAGACGGCGCTCTTTACTGCCTTTGCCGGTTACCCAGACTTCGCCCGCTTCTAAATCGAGGTGGCGCAAATCGATACCGACCAGTTCGGAAAGACGCAGCCCGGCGCCGTACATCACTTCCATCATCGTGCGGTCGCGCACCGCCAGCGGATCGCGCTCGTCGATTGCCAGCAGCTGGTTAACCTCATCGACATCGATATTTTTCGGCAGGTGACGCGGCGCGCGCGGCGTGGCGATACCTTTCGCCGGATTCGCCTTCAGCGCGCCCTGGCTGACCAGCCAGTCTAAAAAACTGCGCAGTGCCGAGAGCCGCAGCGCCAGGCTGGCGGGCTGCAAACCGGCGCGGCGGCCTTTGGCCGCCAGCGAACGCACATGCGCCGGCTCCAGCTGCGCCCAGTCGCTGATTTTCATCTCGCTGGCCTGCTCCATCAGCACCGCCAGCTGACGCCCATAGTTTTCATGCGTTAACGGGCTAAGCTGACGCTCGACTTTCAGATAACGCAGAAAGCCCTCGACGGCGGCCTGTAGCGGCATGATGTCACTCATGCGCGCGCCACCCAACGGTTTAGCAGTTCCGGCAGCATCAGCGCCAGATAATGCAGCAGCAGCGTACCCTGTCCGGGCTGATAGTGATGCGTATCGCGGCTGCTGAACATCAGTATGCCCAGTTCGCCGCGCTCACCGAACAGCGACATCGCCACCGACCCGACCGACCGCGCCTGCGGCAACAGAAGCAACAGTTCCGGGCCGTTAAGGCTGCCGAGATAGTGTTGCTCTTTGCCCAGCCGCTGAATGCGTACCGGCTCAAAAGCCTGACGCGACAGCGCCAGTTGGGTAAAGCTGGACGGCGCGCCGAGCTGCCAGCGATCGCTGAACAGCCGTACATCGGCACCGGCCAGACCTAAATCGCGCGCCCAGCGCTGCAGACGATTAAGCATCTCCTGGAGCGACGGCGCAGAGGCGAGATGGCCCTGAAGATTCAGCAGGCGATCAAATAGTTGATGATTAGCGGACGCCTGCTCCATCAGTTGGGTAATTTCATCTTCCAGCTGCTGGATATGGTTGCGCTGGCGCGCCATATGCCATTCCACCAGCGATACCGTGCCGCGTACCGGATGCGGCACCGCCATCTGTTCTACCTGGCGGGCGTTACGAATAAAAAAATCTGGGTTGTGCCGCAGATAATCACATACTGCTTCGTCGTCCAGCATCAGCGCGCTGGCTGTCTCTCCGACATTTTTCATAAATGAATAAATCCATCATAAACGTGCGTAGCCGGGCCGGTCATAAAGAGCGGATGTCCCGGCCCTTTCCAGGCGATATGCAGCGCGCCACCTGGTAAATCGACGCGAACTTTTTCCGCCAGCAAACCCTGCTGGATACCGCTGGCGACCGCCGCGCAGGCGCCGCTACCGCATGCCTGTGTTTCTCCGGCCCCGCGCTCATAAACGCGCAGGCGAATATGTTCCGGATTCACCACTTCCATAAAGCCGACGTTAACCCGCTCCGGGAAACGCTCATGGCTCTCCAGCAGCGGGCCCAGGGTTTCAACCGCGGCGGTTTTGATATTCGCTACCTGAATAACGCAGTGAGGGTTGCCCATAGAGACCACGCCAAACATCAGGGTTTGCTCGGCAACGCGCAGCAGATAGAGGTTTTCCGCCTTGTTGGCGCGAAACGGCACCTGCTGCGGTTCAAAATTAGGTTCGCCCATATTCACGCGCACCTGCTCATCGCTGGTGACGCTTAACACCATACGTCCGGTCTGCGTGCTGACGCGAATATCGCTTTTGTTGGTCAGACCTTTCAGGCGCACAAAGCGGGCAAAGCAGCGCGCGCCGTTGCCGCACTGCGCCACTTCGCTGCCGTCAGCGTTAAAGATACGATAATGAAAATCGAGATCGGGATCGTAAGGCGGCTCGACGATCAACAGCTGATCGAAACCTACGCCCAGATGACGATCCGCCAGGCGGCGGATCAGCTCCGGCGAGAAATAGACGTTTTGCGTAACGGCATCAACAACCATAAAGTCATTGCCGAGACCGTGCATTTTAGAGAACTGCATTTTCTGCTCCGCCGGCTGGGCCATCATAATTATTGCGTCACGTGACTGTCCGCATCCGGGCTGGCCAGAATGCTGTCTTGTTGACCTTCCGGCTGGGTTGCCGTGGAAGCAGGCGTAGTCTCCTGCGGCGAACTCTGTTTCGGCTTATCCTGCGGCGGAAAATAGAGCGGTCCTTTTAGTCCGCAACCCGCCAGGCTGGTCAGCGCCAGCATGATTGCCAGCCGACAAAGGGTTTTATTCATAGTATTCCTGCTTATGATTGATGCGTTTTCCTGGTTGCTTATCATCGCAGTTGATCCTGGAAAAGCAACAGGAAAAGGTAACCTGGTGTGCGGGATCTCACTCTTATCGGAGGATGTTGCAAAGGCTTCCTTCGCGTTATACTCAGCCAAAACATAAAGGACATCCTATGAAAGACAGTGAATTTCACCAGTTGGCTGACAGCCTGATGTTAAGGCTGGAAGAGCAACTCGACGCCTACGATGGCGACAGCGATATCGATTATGAAACCCAGGCCGGGATCATGACGCTGAGTTTTGAAAACGGCAGCAAAATTATTATCAATCGTCAGGAGCCGCTGCATCAGATTTGGCTGGCGACCAAAGGCGGTGGTTACCATTTCGATTACCAAAACGGCCAGTGGATCTGCAATCGCAGCGGCGCCGAGTTTTGGCAGCTGCTGGCGGATGCCTGTAGCGCGCAGTCGGGTGAAAAGATGGCGTTTCGTTAACTGTCAAACCGCGCTTTTCCTGAAGCGAGTGAAACGCAAAGCGCCTGTGGGGCTTTGCGCTATAACGGCGTGATGGTAAATCGCATCTCCCGCAATTATTCTGGCGGGATATAATCCGTTATTTGCTCAGGTAAAAGATCAGGCATCGCAACAGTTCGCCCTTTATCATCAACAAATTCAACCATATAGGCCAGATTGGGTTTTTCATGTATGAATACGATGGCACCCACCATGCCTTTAGTTAACCCTTCATCCGGCAAATCTTCCGCTAACACAACCACTTCAAACTCTTCTCTTCTCATGGTCTGTATCTCACTTAACAAAAATCGTCGTCATACGTGGAACGACGGCATCAGGTTCATATATCCAACCGCTGCGCACTATCACGGTCTTACCGTTAGCGCCTAATAGCGGCATGTCGACGGCCATTCGCTGTCCGTGTTGGTTTGCGTCCAAAACTTTAGCTGGGGCGGTTAATATGCCCTTTTGGACTCTACCCGCTAACACGTCTATATTTGTCGGGCTATAACCCAGCGCCGACTGGAATACTCTGGCCTTATGCCCTCCGATTGGGTGGGTAGCATCTAAAGAGTAAGTGGATAGTTTTCTGTAATCCACCACGGCGTGTTCGGCATTGAGTAATGTCCCTGACGCTGAGGTAAACCCCTTTAAAGCAGGAGATTCAAAGGTTGGGATTTTGCTTAATGACGATAATTCTTTCAGTTCTCCAGTAACGTTAACTCTTCCCATCGTCAGCCCGGCGGCTACTGATGCGGCGGTAATCAGCAATCCCTTGTTATCCATAACCTGATCGTAGCCCGCTGGCGCATCGCCGCCCAGCTGCTGTGCGGTCTGACGGAATCCCTCAATGTTGCCGTTGTAAATACCGCCTGCCGCCAGCAGTCTCCCGGCAGCTTTACTGTTAATCGTTTTGGCTGCCTGAGCGTGCTGTACTGGCTCACCGGAAGGGCGAAATCTCTCGGTTGGCGCGGGTTTTCTGCCGTTCTGGTTATTGATTGCTCTCTGAAATGCTCTTTGGAAATCACTGACAACCCAACAAAAGGGATCCACGTTATCAAAAATGAGCTTGCTGTCAGCATCGATATGAAAAGGGTTTACGGTGTCATCCCAGTATTCGTCTGTGTCCAGGCCAATTATCCAGCCTTCCATCAGGTTCATTTCCAGATCGTCATAAACCGGATCGTAGACTGTACGGTCTGCCCTTGTGTAAGGCTTGTCTTTCGGAATGCTCAGTTTTCTGGGAACTTCACCTAACGGCGGGTATATGTAGTTTCTGTAGTCCAGGTCATAACTTACAGTCGCTTTTTCCAGAGCAGCTTCCGGTGTCAGTATGTACTGGAAATCTTCGGGAGACAGCTCCCGTTCCAGTTCCCACAGCGTGTAGAGCCTGAGCATCAGACGTCCTTTTCATCCATATGTTCTGCATGGATATTCTGCTTTTTTGCTTATTACTCAATCGTTGACGCAAAAAAAGCCTAATACCCCATGGTGGGGACACCAGAAAACGGGAGTAAAGCGATCTGTTCCGAAAGGCACAGAGATCGCTTAAAGATCGCAGTAGGTTTATGGAGAAGAGGGATAAAAGCAGAGCCCGCAGGCTTAGTACATCTGAAAGCGCTGCGGATAATCGTTGCTGTTGCTGTCCGGCATTTAGTTGAGTGTCAGGCTGATGTTTGCCAAAAGCCAGGCTGCATGCAAAGCCCCTATGGGGCTTTATTCTGGAAAGTATATTTCGTTAACTGAATGGCCTGCTGCTCTTTGCTTTGCCGTATATAAAATTTAGTTTTCAGCGTATCCTCTCTTTCCCAATGCCCGCCCCACTCACCATCAGAGACATAATGATATCCTAAAGCCGTCAGATAGTTTTCTAACGCGGCTGTTTCCGTTGCGCTATTAAAGACAATAGCGCTCATTTCTGGAGAAGGACCATCCATCATCCCAAAGAGAAAGTAATAATCATCCGAAGTACGCGGCGCATTTTTGATCTCTTTATCAACGAAAGAGTAATAAAGCCACCAGTCGCTCTGTTTAAAACCGGCGCTTTTTTCTGCTATGCCCATCATTTTACAATCGGCTAAAACCAGGGCGATAAACATCACCACTGTTATCCCCAGCGTCCGCATGAATCATTTCATTTTTTCGTTAACTTTCACATCCGACAATAATCTGCGCTCCGACATCAATACGACGGACAATAAATCGGCTGTAGAGCTTTGCCCTATAAAGTATATTTTGTTAAAAAGATCATACGTCTTTCTTTATCCTGCCAGAGATAAAACTCAGGAATCGGCCAGTCTTCTTTTTCCCAGCGGTCTCCGTACTCATCGGTGGTGACATAATGGTAACCCAGAGTAGTCAGATAGCTCTCCAGCGCGGCCGTTTCCGTTGCGTCAAGATACACAATACCGCTGATTTCAGGCGAAGGGCCGTCCAGCCTGCGAAAACGAAAGTAGTAATCAGCCGAAATACGCGGCGCATTTTTAATATCTTCATCGACGAAAAAGTGATAGGGGCCCCACTCGCTTTGTTTGAAACCGGACATCCGCTCTGCGTCGTTTATCCATTTTTCTTCAATAAAAAAAACGACGGCAACGATAAAAAATAGCAGCCCCAATATTCGCCAGATCCATTTCATTCGATGTCTACTCCCATTTAGCTGTCACCTGCACTCCGGCATCGATACGCCGGACAATATCAGAATCAAACCGGGTAAACGGATCAATCGACATCATAAAATTCGGCAACCTGCCTTTATAAGGAACATGAGGAATGTGTTTATCAGCCGGGTCCGGGAACAGCAGCGGAATAAAACCCCTGTTTTTAAAACTGCCCAGCGCGCCATAGTAATCCCAGCGCCTGAGCGCCGCCTCTTTGCTGACTATTTTCAGCCACGGCCAGTAGTTTTGCGGTCGCACAACTTTATAAAACCCCAGCAGATCGGAAACCAGATCCTCAGCGCTAAAGCCGCTGTCAGTGTACCAGCTAAAAAAGGGCATCGACTGCCAGTTTTCAAACGCAATCGCCGTTTCCATCATCAGCGCCAGCGTAATGCTGTGTCTTTCCGATAATGAACGCCCTCGTTTGATATTCCAACGCGAGCAGCGACCGGTACTAAACCGCAACTTTTGCATAGTTTGTTGATACTCAACCAGATAGTAAGGCTGCCCGCTGACCTCGCCTCTTTGCATTTGTTCAAGACAATTTGTTATATCATCCCCGCGCGCATGGCCTAAATCTATCCAGCCCAACACTTCTGAATAAATCAGGCCGCGGTCTTTTTTCCCCGATGCCCAGGGATCAATAATCTCTTCCCGTTTGCTCATTGCCGCCCCTGCTGATTGCTATGGCGGAAAAGCGTCCGCCGCCTCAGGCAAAATAAAGCAGGCGCGTATCAGTGCGCGTAAGACCTGTCTCGAAAGACAGATGAAATACAGGTGGGCCGGTTAAAAACCGACGCCGAAGCAGTTTCATGGAAAAGAAAGGTAAAGACGGCGGATCCCGCAGGCTTAGTACATCTGAAAGCGCTGCGGATAATCGTTGCTGTTGCTGTCCGGCAGATTGGCGCACAGCTGGGTCAGCGTCTGACTACGAAACGGAATGACCTGCGTGCGATCGTCTACTTTTACAATCTGGTAGAACTGCGGCAGGTTAAAGTTAACGAAGCTGGAACCGTAGGTAAAACGGTCGTGCGACGAGGAGTAGAAACGGCTGACATCGCGCACCAGCTCCTCTTTGCTGCCTTCGCAATGGTGATAAACCTCAATGCGGTTGGTTTCATCCAGAATATAGATGTTAAAGCCGCTGTCGTTATTCGTGTCTTCAAAGAAGAACTGAATAATCCCTTCGCTGGCATAGCCATTGACCACCGGCGGCAGCTGCACCTGTTCAGTCTCCACTTTGATAGAGAGCCCGTGCAGCTTGTTGTTGGAGATGGCGCCGTAAAATTCCACCGCGTTTTCCAGCTTCTGTACCGAAACGCCCAGACGCTCAAAGAACAGGCCCCAGGTTTGTCCGGCAACCCGCAGCGCCTTAAAGCGGCCCGGATCCTGGCGCGTGCTGGAAAGCCGCAGCTCAATGCACTCGGAGACCAGCTGCTGAACGCGCGTGCGGATCAGGCCACGCAGATGCTGGCTGTAACAGAACACTTCAACCGCATCGGGCGGCGCGGCGTCCTGGTGCATTTTGCCGAGAATGGTTTTTAACGCTTCCAGCATCGCCGGTTCGCCGTTGAAGTGCAGCGTACGTACTTCATTCCATGAGTTGCGATAGAGCAGATCGATACTGCCGATCAGACATTGCTGTTGCTGGCCGAAACTGAAGACATCCAGCTTACGGAAATCGAAATGAACCACCTGATTGCGGAACGCCGCCGTTGGGTCATATTCCAGGTTCACGATCAGCGCCAGATGCCGGATTTCGCACGGACTATAGAGCGCTTTCGCCGTCGGCGCTGGCAGCCGCAGCGGGAAATGGTGCGAAACGTCCGCGACCAGTTCCTGCAGGCGCGCCAGATCGCAGGTCTCGTTGCCTTTAATATGCAGCCGGGTTTTATCCGTCAGCAACCCGTTGAACCAGGCCCAGGCCACCAGCTTGTTCAGATAGCGGTTATATTCCAGCGGCTGATGGCTGATGATGGAGTTCATATCCGGCGCCTGGTTATAAAGATACCAGCCTGACCGGTTCGCGCGCCCGGCGGGCACGTGAATAAAGGTCAGATGCGTTTCGGAGAGATCCGGGGAAATCTGCGGGTTAACCAGCGTCACCTTGCCAGGCAGCGCTTCAAAGGCGGCATACAGTTTGCGCGTCAGCACGCCAATATCTTGCGGACTGGCGCTGACGCTTAAGTTGTTGCGGCGCGCGAAACGGATCAGGTTGCGATAGCTCTGCATCATCGCATCCAGCAGTTCATTGTGCGCTTCGCGCACGCGCTCGATTTTCCAGTCGGCACGGCTGTCGAGAATGGCAAGACGCGCTTCATCCCAGCCCCACTCGCTGACCAGCTGCGCCAGAATTTCGCGGCGCCAGCCGGAACGATGCGGACTACTTTCCTGCGACAGTTTTTCACAGACTTTCAGATAGAAGCAGCGGCGCACCAGATCGAGCCGGGCGTGATCGTCGATGCTGGTAAGATAATGCGTTACGCGCTCCAGCATCATGCAGTAGGGATCAAGGCCGAAGGAAACGATTTCGCCATCATGCAGACGCTGTTTACTATCCATCGCCAGCAGGCGCGTTTGCGGATATTCCCAGGAATAGGCTTCCAGCAGCAGCGTTTTCAATACCGCCTTGTAGGGCGAATCGATACTTTTATAGAGCTGCCACAGGCTGGCGCCAAAATACTCTTCGGCGGAGAGCGTACTCAGCCCGCCCAAATCGAGCCATTCATTCGGCGTCAGCACGCCCTGCGCATAGAGCGACATCACATAATCATCGTAATGCTCTTCTTCTTCGCCCGGCACCATATTCCACAGAATACGCTTGCCCGCCATGCGCACAGCGGTACGGTAAAACTCATCCAGCAGCAGGATATGCTGCGTTGAGCCGCAGTCTTCGCCGCCGAGGCTGCCGCTTTCATTATGGCGAAAGCGGTTTTCATCAATCAGGAAGAAGCTCACCTCAACGCCCATCGCCGCGCACCATTTCTGCAGCAGCTGGCATTTTTTCTGGAGCGCCAGACGTTCGTCGCTATCCAGCCATGACTGGTGGCAAACCCAAATATCTAAATCGGAGGTGCTGTTCTGCCCAACGGAAGAGGTACTGCCCATAGAATAGAGGCCGGTGATCGGCATCTCCCCTTTGGGCGGTAGGGCAATTGGCTGGCCTGATTTACGTTCGATATCATTCAGGTAGCGCTGTTGATTTTCATCAGACGTGTAAAAGCTGACGCCGAATGGAACGTTACCTTCAAGGTAGCCCGGCATCAAAGGATGATGATGATGTAATAGGGTTGGCAGCAGACCGTATACCTGCTGGAAAGCAGGGCCCATTGCAGCCAGTGCGCGATCGACACGCAACTGGTTAATGGCATCCAGTCTCTGTTTCAGTGTCTCAATGTAGAGGTACAAGACGTTTCGCCTGATTGTCCCAGTGCTTATAAATAACCCTGTTTCCGGGATCTGCCGCTTCATTTAAGAAATTTTCGGGCAGATTACTGCTGGAAACGTGATCAATCTAACACCTGGCAGATTGACCGTAAAGAAAGTTGCGCTACTTAACAGTTTAGCACGCTTTATCCACCGATCGATCTGTCCTGTCCCTTTTGCGCTTTCCTTTCCCGTTCAAAAATCGTGGAAACTGACAGCCTTCCTGTATCAATGATAGGATAATCAGTGAACGATCAAAACGGTATCAAGCATGTTAGATAAAATTTTAAGAATTGCCACCCGGCAGAGCCCGCTGGCGTTATGGCAGGCACAATATGTTCAGCAGCGCCTGATGGCCTGTCATCCAGGGCTGCGGGTAGAACTGGTGCCGATGGTGACGCGCGGCGATATTATCCTCGATACGCCGCTGGCGAAAGTGGGCGGTAAAGGGTTATTCGTCAAAGAACTTGAGCTGGCGATGCTTGAAAACCGTGCCGACATCGCAGTGCATTCGATGAAAGATGTGCCGGTTGCTTTCCCGGAGGGTCTGGGGCTGGTGACCATTTGCGAACGTGACGATCCGCTGGATGCCTTCGTCTCTAATCACTACGCTACGCTGGATGCCTTACCGCAGGGCGCTGTCGTCGGCACATCCAGCCTGCGTCGTCAGTGTCAGCTGGCCGAGCTGCGCCCCGATCTGGAGATTCGCTCGCTGCGCGGCAATGTTGGTACGCGCCTGTCGAAACTGGATGCCGGCGAATATGACGCCATTATTCTCGCCGCGGCCGGGCTTAAGCGCCTGGGCTTGCAGGATCGCATCCGCTATGCCATTCCCGCTGAGGTTTCCTTACCGGCCGTTGGCCAGGGTGCCGTGGGGATTGAATGCCGTCTCGACGATGAACAAACCATTATGCTGCTGGCGGCGTTAAATGATGACGATACCGCCACGCGGGTAAAAGCGGAGCGCGCGATGAATACGCGGCTGGAAGGCGGCTGTCAGGTGCCTATCGGCAGCTATGCGCTGCTTGAAGGCGATAATATTTGGCTGCGCGGCCTGGTCGGTTCCCCTGATGGCAAAACGATGGTTCGCGGTGAGCGTCGCGGCCCACGCAGCCAGGCGGAACAGCTGGGCATTTCACTGGCCGATGAATTATTGAATAACGGCGCCCGCGAAATTCTGCGCGACGTTTATCAGGGGAACCCTCCCGTATGAGCATCCTCGTCACCCGCCCTTCTCCCGCAGGCGATGAGCTGGTGACGCGCCTGTGTGCGCTGGGCCACACCGCCTGGAGCTTTCCTTTAATAGAATTCACGCCTGGCCGCGAGCTGGCGCAACTGCCTCAGGCACTGGCGGCACTGGCCCCAGGCGATCTGGTTTTCGCCCTTTCCCAGCACGCTGTTGAATACGCGCAGCCGCTTATGCGCCAGGCGAGTTTACCCTGGCCCGCTACGCTGGACTATTATGCTATAGGGCGTACCACCGCTCTCGCTTTGCATCGCGCGAGCGGGCTGAATGTCGCCTGGCCGCAAGAGGGCGAAACCAGTGAAATGCTGCTGCAATTGCCCGCGCTACGTCGGTTGAAAGGAAAAAAAGCGCTTATCCTGCGCGGCAACGGCGGCCGCGAGCTGCTGGGCGTCACGCTGACGAAGCGCGGAGCCGAAGTGCGTTTCCTTGAATGCTACCAGCGTTGTGAAAAATTTTATCATGGCCCCAGCGAAGGAAAACGCTGGCGCGACCGCGGCATTGATACGCTGGTGATCACCAGCGGCGAGATGCTGCAACAACTTCATCAGCTTTTTCCTGCGATCGATCGTGAGGATTGGCTGCTGGGCTGTCGACTTATTGTCGTCAGCGAACGTTTGGCTACCCTGGCCAGGGAACTTGGCTGGAAACGTATTACGGTAGCTGATGGTGCTGATAACGACGCGCTGCTGCGCGCGTTACAATAAACTTGAAAATGGGATGTGCCACAATGACGGAACAAAAAGATTCCTCCGCCATGGTTGAAGAGACTACGCCTGCGGTAGAAACCAGGACGCCGCCGACAAAAAAGCCTGCACGTAAATCAGGCCAGGCCGGCACTGCGCTGAGCGCGCTGGCGATTGTGATTGCGCTAGCGATTGGCGCCGGGCTGTGGGTAAATGCGCATCATCAGGCGCAGCAACAGGCTCAGGTCAGCCAGACGCTAAGTGAACAGCTCAACGCGCTACAGCAGCAAAGCGAGCGCGAAAAAGAGCAACTAAAACAGCAGATCGCTACGCAGAGCAGCGAACTGCAAACCGTGCGCGAACAGCAGGCGGCGCTGAGCAACCAGCTGAATCAGTTAAATGAAAAAGTGGCCACCATTTCGGGCAACGATGCGCGTACCTGGCTGCTGGCGCAGGCGGATTATCTGGTAAAACTGGCGGGACGCAAGCTGTGGAGCGATCAGGATGTCACCACGGCGGCAGCGCTGCTGAAAAGCGCCGACGCCAGCCTGGCGGACATGAACGATCCCAGCCTGGTGCCGGTGCGTCGGGCGATTACCCAGGATATCAGCAATCTGGCGGCGATTAGCCAGGTTGACTATGACGGTATTATCCTGAAGCTAAATCAGCTCTCTAATGGTGTCGATAATCTGCGTCTGGCAGACAACGATAGCGATAATGCGCCGATGGACGCCGACAGTAATGAACTTACCTCTTCGCTGCGCGAATGGCGTCAGAACCTGGTCAAAAGCTGGCATAACTTTATGGATGACTTTATTACCATCCGCCGCCGCGACAATACCGCCGAGCCACTGCTGGCACCGAATCAAGATGTCTACCTGCGCGAGAATATTCGTTCACGCCTGCTGATCGCCGCACAGGCGGTGCCGCGCCATCAGGACGAGATCTATCGTCAGTCGGTAGATACCGTCTCGACCTGGGTTCGTGCCTGGTTTGATACCAGCGATGCCAGCACCAAATCATTCCTGGCGCAGCTTGACGATCTGAGCCAGCAAAATGTTTCAATGGAGATCCCGGAGGCGCTGGAAAGCCAGCCGCTGCTCGATAAGCTGATGCAAACGCGGGTGCGTAACCTGCTGGCGCAGCCCGCTGAACCGGCACAGCCGCAGCAGGGAGAGTAACAATGCTAAAAGTCTTTGTACTGTTCCTGTTACTTATCGCTGGTATCGTGATTGGCCCGATGATTGCGGGCCATCAGGGTTATGTGCTGATCCAGACCGATAACTGGAATATCGAGACCAGCGTCACCGGTCTGGCCATTATCCTGATCATATCGTTGCTGGTTATTCTTGCCGTTGAGTGGCTGCTGCGCCGTCTGTTCCGTACCGGCGCCAAAACGCGCGGCTGGTTTACTGGGCGTAAACGTAATCGCGCCCGCCGTCAAACGCATCAGGCACTGGTGAAGCTGGCGGAGGGCGATTATCGTCAGGTGGAAAAGCTGCTGTCGCGCAATGCCGACCATGCTGAACAGCCGGTGGTCAATTATCTGCTGGCGGCAGAAGCGGCGCAGCAACGCGGCGATGAAATGCGCGCTAATCAGCATCTGGAACGCGCCTCAGAGCTGGCCCATAACGATCCCATTCCGGTAGAAATTACCCGCGTGCGTATTCAGCTGGCGCGTAATGAAGATCACGCCGCCCGGCACGGTATTGACCGTCTGCTGGAAGTTGCGCCGCGCCATCCAGAAGTGCTGCGCCTGGCGGAACAGGCTTATGTTCGTACCGGAGGCTGGGGTGCCCTGCTCGATATTCTGCCCGCGATGGAAAAAGCGCAGGTTGCTAATGAAGAGCAGATTAAAGCGTTGCGTCAGCAGGCGTGGTTGGGCCTGATGAACCAGGCGATGGCGGAGCAAGGTAGCGAAGGTCTGAAACGCTGGTGGCAAAGCCTTAACCGTAAAACCCGTCATGAGACTGCGCTTCAGGTCGCAATGGCAGATCATTTGATTGCCTGTGACGATCATGATACCGCGCAGGAGATCGTGCTGGATGGCCTGAAACGTCAATATGATGAACGCCTGATTCTGCTGATGCCGCGCCTGAAAACCGGTAATCCAGAGCAACTGGAAAAAGCGCTGCGTCAGCAGATTAAGCAGCATGGCGCGACGCCTCTGCTTTACAGCACGCTGGGGCAACTGTTGATGAAGCATGGCGAATGGCAACAGGCTTGCGATGCTTTCCGGGAAGCGCTGAAACAGCGGCCAGACGGCTTTGATTATGCCTGGCTGGCGGATGCGCTGGATCGTCTGCATCATCCTGAAGAGGCTGCGCAGATGCGTCGGGAAGGCTTATTGCTGACGCTCAAAAATAATCGCTAATACAAGCAATGCAAGAAGCCGGGGCGACCCGGCTTTTTTGTGCCTGTCATTTAACAAGATTCAGCAGTTAAGTTTGAGATTATAAAACTGTGGGCTGTGGGCTGTGGGCTGTGGGCTGTGGGCTGTGGGCTGTGGGCTGTGGGCTGTGGGCTGTGGGCTGTAAAATTTTGATATCTGGGATCGTCGCTTTCAACATTGATCGCTGTTTTTGCCTGGAAGTTTGCTGGCTAATATGGCTCAGATCCCGTGCAACAGCTCATTTTTACCAGGCGCAGATAAAAAAACACCTGCCTAAAGTGGGCAGGTGCAAAGATCAGGTCGGTAAGACAACCGGATTGGTACCCGACTCAACGTAGTGCCCTTAAACTCCAATAAAGCGAACGATATTGGCTGGCTGGACAACAGGTACCCTAATTTGGCTCTGCATCATTCCTGAGTTTATGAGGCCGAAGCGAACATAAGAGGTGGAATGAGCATCTACGCGTATATTATTGCACAAGCTGTGCCAGGCTGCGCTTATTCTGAAATTAATTTTTTATCTTATTGGATTTAATAGATAATCACCCGCAGCACCATTTCGTCGTGTTAGCGCTTGTCGCTGCCCGGCAACAATACTGATTCTCTTTGTCGCTAACTTGAGACAGGCTAAACCCCCTGGCGGAAATCCTATATTTATCATTGATATAAATGTCTCCAGCTTGAGACAAACTCTAAGCGAAGCGCAAGAACCATGGAGAGTTAATCTGACTTTACACAGAATATGGCAGAAATAATGAAACGAGATACAGAAGCCAATGGATAACTACAGCAAACATTGAGAGAACAGCAGCAAAAAACGTTTTGGCGACCGAAGGATATGAGGAAGAAGCAGAAGCAGAAGCAGAAGCAGAAGCAGAAGCAGAAGCAGAAGCAGAAGCAGAAGCAGAAGCAGAAGCAGAAGCAGAAGCAGAAGCAGAAGCAGAAGCAGAATAACAGATACAAAAAAACCTGCATACGCAGGTTAATAAGATGGTCGGCGAGAGAGGATTCGAACCTCCGACCCACTGGTCCCAAACCAGTTGCGCTACCAAGCTGCGCTACTCGCCGACATAATGCTCTTATCTTACTTACTCTTTCTTTTTCCTGGTGCGAAGAGAGGGACTTGAACCCTCACGTCCGTTAAGACACTAACACCTGAAGCTAGCGCGTCTACCAATTCCGCCACCTTCGCATGTTCCAGCAAAAGTTGGGGTGGCTAATGGGACTCGAACCCACGACAACTGGAATCACAATCCAGGGCTCTACCAACTGAGCTATAGCCACCATTACTTCTTACTACTAACGCGGTAAATGTTACCACCGCAGCTCTTGCGTCCAATTAATGGCGCGCCCGACAGGATTCGAACCTGAGACCTCTGCCTCCGGAGGGCAGCGCTCTATCCAGCTGAGCTACGGGCGCGTAGCGCCGTTGCGGATGGGGATACTACGGATTTGCACCGTAGCTGTCCAGTGCTTTTTTAAGAAAAAAACGCGTTTGATTACGCTTTGTGCATTCCGTCTAAACAAACGCCATTTTCGCCCGACAAGCGGATAAAAACCATCCGTTTAGCGCTTTACTCAGAAAAATGTAGCTGATGAGCAAGCTACAACAGTGATACATCGCGGTCAGCTTTTGCAGTCGACCGCGAAATTACAAGCGCCGATATCGGCTTTACAGCTGGCCGCGATAGTAATAGCCCAAAAATTTTATCAGCCGTAGCTGTCGGCGCAGACGGCTGGGCTGGCTTAACAAGCGATAAAGCCATTCCAGCCCCAGGCGCTGCCAGATAAGCGGCGCACGCTTTACATGTCCGGTAAACACATCGTAAGTGCCGCCGACGCCCATATAGAGCGCCTGCGGACAGACCTGTTTGCACGCCTGCATCAATAACTCCTGCTTCGGCGATCCCATCGCCACCGTCACAATCTGCGCTCCGCTGGCTGCCACGCGCTGAAACAGCGCTTCGCTCTCATCAGCGTTAAAGTAGCCATGCTGCGTACCGACGATATTGACCTGCCACTGTTGACGCAGCTTCGCTACCGTTTCTTCCATGACCTGCGGTTTGCCGCCGATTAAAAATACCGGGATGTTCATCTGACCCGCGCGCGCCATCAGCGCTTCCCAGAGATCGGCGCCGGCGATACGCGTGACCTGCGCGTTGGGATACTTTTTACGGATAGCGCGAACAATGCTGATGCCGTCAGGATATTTAATTTCTGCCGCATCAATCAGCTGATGCAGCGCCGGATTCTCCTCATAAGCCAGCACTTTTTCCGCATTAATTGCGACCAGCGTACCGCTACGCGCGCGGCCGTTCGGGCAGAGGTAGTCGAGACATTCCGACATCCCGGAAAAAGCGTGCAGATCGATGCCGCGAATCCGGTACTGGGGCACATCCATATTAATAATCCTCACATCTTTCCGGCGTTGCCGACGTTAAGGCCCTGCCCCGACGCGCCCGAATTAAACCGGCGCTGTCCAGCAGCCAGAACAGCAGCTTAGCGAGCAGTACGCAGGCGCCGAAAATTAAACAGAAAAAAACCACGCGGCTGACAAATGCATCCAGCCCTTCACGCGCCAGCACAATCATGTTGAACACCGCGCCAAAACAGAAGCTTTGTAAAATGGCGGACTTATAGCGGTTCGAATGCTGTTTGCCGCGTTCATAGATCCAGTCAAACCATTTAATAATCAGCCCAACCGCTACCGCACCAAGCGGTATAAAGGCTGCGCCACCCATTACCACCAGCGATCCCAGTAAGGTAGGCGAAATCGCCAGCCCTGAATGATTATCCAGCACTTCCCAGGTGAAGTAGTTCGCGCTATTCAACACCAGCGAAGGGCGACCGGGCCACAGCCAGCTGGGAATGAAAACATAAAAATCCCGGACAATCGGTGCCAGTCCCTGGAAGTGAATGTTGTCGTAGTTTTGCAGCAGCAACGCCAGATTTTCCCAGGGCGAAAAAGTATCGCGCGTCAGATAAAGAAAGGTGTAAATCGCCTCTGCGCCGCTGACGTCCAGGTTATAGCGCCGTAGCGCCAGCCAGAACATCCCGACGATCCCAAACGCACCGGCCGCCGCCAGCATCCACAGCGTGATCCAGCCGCGAATAATGCCGATAAACAGAAACAGGGCAAAGGCGATAATAATATTGGCGCGCGTGCCGCCGACGATAGCGTAGGTCAGCAAGCCAAAGCCTACGGTGCTGGCAAGGAAAAAAAGCCAGGCACGTCGTCCTGGTTTCAGGAAATAGACCACCAACATCGCCGGAATAAAGAAGTAGAAGAAGCGTTTAAGCGCTACGCCGGATACCTCGCTGGAAAAAATATCCCGATAGGCATGCAGGCGGAACAGCAGGAAGCCGTTATGGAGAAAGAAGATCGCCACGGTAACCAGCGCCAGCAGCGCCAGAATGCCCCAGATCAGATGCGCCTCAACCCTGTTCACCGTAAACAGGCCGCGTTCGTTATCTGGTCGACGCGCCCGCAGACGCGTTTTATAGCTCACATAATAGATAGCGTAAAAGCTGCTGGCGGCGAGCAGCGCTTCCAGCAGGTATTCTGGCGGCACCACGGCGACATCAAAGCGGAAAACCAGCAGGCAGGTCAACGGGAAGCCGAAATAGAAGGTCAGTAAAAATAGCAGCGAGAAAAAGACGTTGAAGTTAAAGCGCACCCGGCGGAACTCGCGCCACGTCAGCGTCAGAATAAAGCCCAGCGACACCAGCCAGACCAGCAGCAGGCCGCCAAACTGTGCAAGGCTCATAGCGATTCTCCTTCAGCCAGCGTTAACGCCTGTTGCCAGCCGCTGACAAAAGCGGGATCAAAAAAGGCGATACGGCTTTTATCCATGCTGGTCAGCTGCCGACGCGCCCGGTCCACTATCTCCAGGCTCATCGCATCATTATCAAACAGCACCGGCAACTGCTGCTCCGCCATATCCTGCCAGAACGGATTCTTCCGGTTTAGCACCACCGGGACATTAGCCTGCATCAACAGGCAAAGCGTGCCGATACCCTGCTGACGCTCAAAAACAAAATAGCCTAAATCGCAGTCGGCGAGCAGTTGCAGATAATCATCAAACGCCATTTTATCAGTCAGCAGTACGGCCTGGCCGTTGGGAAACAGGCTTTGCGCCGCAGCACTCACCTGGCTGACGTAAGCCTGATTATTTTCCGGGTAGCCGAGCGGCACCATGATTTTGATATTTTCACCAAACTGCTGGCGGATAGCCTGCAGCGCAGGAAGGTGGCGGTTGCTGGGATCGCCGGAGTTGCCCAACAGCAGCGTAAAGGTTTTATCCTGCCGCTGGCGTTCCGGCATCGACTGCTGCATACGCGTCGGAAAATAGAGCAGCGAAGCAGGCACATTCCGATGCCGCTGTTGATAATGGCTAATATCGCCGCGGGTGGCGAAAAGATGCGCTACTCGTCCCTGCGCCAGGCGACGCAACTGATAAAACAGGCGGAACTTCAGGCTGCGCGACTCTTCATACAGGTCGGCGCCCCAGACGTGCCAGTAAACCTGCGTGCGCCGCAGGCCGCCATTCAGCAACGCCAGCCACAGCCAGGGGTTAAACTGCCCATGCAGGAAGAAACGGGTTTGCCGATCGCGCGCGTGCGCCAGCACGGCCTGCGCCAGCGCTTTTTTGCTGGCGAAGCGTTGCACCTGCAAAGCAGGCCAGGCTGCCGGGAGCGTCTCATCCTGACTGACGACCATAAAGGTACGCGGCGTATGGCTCGGCTGCACGACGCTCATCACGTCATTAAAAAAGCGCAGAACCGTCTGGTTATGATGCGGAATATCCGAACCCAGTACATGAATCAATGTCGTCATACTCTTCGGCGATAGATCAAAAAGGCGCATAAACAGAGCGCAAAATAGACAATATAGGTAGCCATATACGCCTGCGCCGCGCCGGTGGCGCCTGAAAGCGGAATTAACCAGCGGGAGAAAGCGGTGAGCAATATAAACTGGCTAAGCTCGGCGGCAATATAAAAACGCAGTGAAGCTTTCGCAATCACCAAATAACCGAAAACGTAGGCGCCTACTTTCAGCACGTCACCCACCAGCTGCCAGATAAACAGATCGCGCATACCCTCGAAGCGGCTGGAAAACAGCAGCCAGATCGCCACATCGCGCAGCAACCAGACGCAAAAGCCCACCGCAGCCACCGCAGGCAAAACAAAGCGCAGCGTGCGGAAGATTTCACGTGAGATTTCCGTTTTTGAATTCAGGCGCGACAGCGTCGGCAACAGCCAGACGCTAAAGGTGGCTGTAATAAACTGTAGCCAGGCGTCGGAAATGGTCGTCACGCCCTGCCACAGCCCAACTTCTTCCCAGCTGTAGCGTGCCGCCAGCAGGTTACGCATCATCATCCAGGCGACAGGCAAGGTCGCGGAGGTGATTAACGCCATCAGAGTAAACTTCGCCAGTTGGCGGGCCAGCTCGCCCTGCCAGCGCGGCAACAGTGCGCGCAGCGGTAAATGATCGCGCTTTATCAGCAACAGCAGTGCCGGGATGGCAATCAGCGCCGGAACCAGCGCCAGCCCAACCAGCGCCCCGCTGTAGCCGCCCAGCCAGTAACAGATAACATAGCCGATGACGCCGATTACGCTGCCCACCATCAACGACAGCGCATTGCCCATCGCATCGCGAAAACCTTTCATGATCGCCAACGCCAGATTGGCCCAGGCAATGCCCATCTGTAAAAAGGCAACGATGCGAATAACCTGCTGATAGCGATCGTGACCAAATAACGCCTGGCTGATGGGCGCTGCCGCCAACAGAAAAACGATTGCCATCAGCGTGGAGAAGCCCAGCACCATAGCGGAGGCGGTACCGGTCACAGCGGCTAACTGCGCAGGCTGCTGTTGATACTGCGCGATATATTTGGTCACGCCGTTAAAAATGCCGGCGCCCGCCAGCACGCCCAGTACGGTAATCAGCTGACGAAAGTTGCCGGCCTGTCCAACGCCTTCCGGGCCAAAGCTGACGGCCAGCAGCTTGACCACCAATAAACCGGCCACAATTTTTACCAGCGTAGACGCCGCCGTCCACACCGAAGCTTTAGCTAATGACATATCAGGAGAAGAAGCTCAGCAGAGAGTTGATAACGGTGCTTTGGTTATTCTCTGACAGGTTATAGAACAGCGGCAGGCGCAGCAGGCGCTCACTTTCGATGGTGGTATAACGATCTTCGCCATCAAAACGGCCAAACTGCTCGCCTGCCGGTGAGCTGTGCAGCGGAATGTAATGGAAAACCGCCAGAATTTCGGCCTCTTTCAGCCAGTTGATCAGCGCAGCCCGATCGTCCTGGTCGCGCAGCTTGATATAAAACATGTGCGCATTGTGCTGACAGTGCGGCGGAACGGATGGCAGCGCAATGCGACCGCTGGCGGCAATCGGCTGTAAGGCATCGTAATAACGCTGCCACAGATGCAGGCGCTGCTGGTTAATGCGTGTCGCCGCCTCCAACTGTGCCCATAAATAGGCCGCCTGCAAATCGGACATCAGGTAGCTGGAGCCAATATCGCGCCAGGTATATTTATCCACCTGGCCGCGGAAAAACTGGCTGCGGTTAGTGCCTTTTTCGCGAATGATCTCCGCACGTTCCACCAGCGCGCCATCATTAATCAGCGTCGCGCCGCCCTCGCCGCCAGCGGTGTAGTTTTTGGTTTCATGAAAGCTGAAGCAGCCAATATGTCCAATACTGCCCAGCGCGCGGCCTTTATAGGTGGACATTACGCCCTGCGCTGCATCTTCAACGACATAGAGCTTATACTTTTCCGCCAGCGCCATAATCACATCCATTTCGCAGGCCACGCCCGCATAATGAACCGGCACGATAGCGCGCGTTTTTTCAGTGATCGCCGCTTCGATACGGGTTTCATCAATGTTCAGCGTATCGGGACGCACATCAACAAAGACAATTTTTGCGCCGCGCAGTACAAACGCATTAGCGGTAGAAACAAAGGTATAGCTCGGCATAATCACTTCATCGCCGGGCTGAATATCGATCAGCAACGCCGCCATCTCCAGCGAGGCGGTGCAGGAAGGCGTCAGCAGGACCTTTTTGCTGCCGAAACGCTGCTCCATCCACTGCTGGCAGCGACGCGTAAAACCGCCGTCGCCGCACAGCTTGCCGCTGTTCATCGCCGACTGCATATATTCAACTTCGGTTCCCACCACCGGTGGCGCATTAAATGGAATCATGACGTTACCTGTATAGCCAGTAGGCGGTGCTGTTGATGGTGGCACCGCAACGAAGATAGAGCCGCATCGCGGCCAGGTTGCTGAGCTGAGTGGCCACGCGTAGCTGGCTCAGTCGTCGCGCGCGACACCAGTCCTGCGCCGCCAGCATCAGCCGCGTGCCGATACCCTGGCCCTGCGCCGTCGGTAGCGTAGCGAGCAGGCCGATACGCGCTTCGCCCACACCCAGTTCGCGCAGAGAGACAAAGCCCTGTAGCTTGCCCTGCTCATCATGAGCAATCAGACATTGATTATCGAAAGCGCCCAGTACCGCATTTTCGATCCACTGCGCGTAAAAACGCGCGCTGTCGTGCGACTGATACCAGGGCGCGCGGAATCGGCTGTAAGCAAAAGCGGCGCCTGCAGCGGACCGCAGCGCCGGAATATGCTCCGGGCGCGCAATGCGAATGCCCGACTGCCGCTCGCCTGTGGCAACCGCCAGCTGCAGATCCGCTTCGCCTTCTACCAGACGAAAGCCGATTTGCTGTAGCGCATCCAGCTGTGCTGCCTGCTGGCTATCGACTTTCGCCTGCACCAGGTCGAAATCGTCGAGCCGCGCTACATCGAGCGCAGCCGCATCATCCCATACCAGCTGGGCGCTATTTTTTTGAAAAAAATCATTTTCCCAGTCGAGGGGTTTAATACTGGCGTGGACGCGCATGAAGAATATCCAAAAGATATTGGCCGTAGCCGGTTTTTTGCAGCGCCTGCGCCGCGCGCCGCAGGCCGTCATCGTCGAGCCAGCCGTTGCGCCAGGCGATCTCTTCCAGACAGGCAATTTTAAAACCCTGCCGTTTTTCGACCGTCTGCACAAAGGTGCTGGCCTCGATCAGGCTGTCATGAGTGCCGGTATCAAGCCAGGCAAAACCGCGGCCCAGCAGCTCGACATTGAGTTCGCCCTGTTCCAGGTAACGCTGGTTAATAGAAGTAATCTCCAGTTCGCCGCGCGCCGAAGGCTTCACCTGACGAGCAAACTCCACCACCTGGCTGTCATAAAAGTAGAGGCCGGTTATTGCCCAGTTGGATTTTGGCTTGGTCGGTTTTTCTTCCAGCGAAATCGCCCGGAAATCGTCATCGAACTCCACCACGCCAAAGCGCTCCGGGTCCATAACCTGATAACCGAATACCGTTGCGCCCTGTTGACGTGCCGCAACTTTCCTGAGCTTTGGACTAAAGCCCTGGCCGAACCAGATATTATCACCCAGCGCCAGGCAGCTTGGTTCGCCATTCAGAAAGGTTTCACCAATAATAAAGGCCTGCGCCAGTCCATCCGGGCTGGGCTGGGCAGCGTATTCCAGCGTAATGCCGAACTCACTGCCGTTGCCTAGCAGCCGTTGGAAATGCGGCATATCATCCGGCGTGGTAATAATCAGGATTTCGCGGATGCCTGCCAGCATTAATACCGACAGGGGATAGTAAATCATTGGCTTATCATAGATGGGCAACAGCTGCTTCGATATGCCCCGCGTAATAGGGTGCAGCCGCGTGCCGGATCCACCGGCCAGGATAATACCTTTCATCGTTATCTGCCTCAGTGTGAGGAAAGCCCAAGCCGCTCGCCCTGATAGCTGCCGTCGAGAATGCTGCGCCACCAACTCTCATTCTCTAAATACCACTGCACCGTTTTTCGCAGGCCGCTTTCGAAGGTTTCCTGCGGACGCCAGCCCAGCTCTCGCTCGATTTTACCGGCGTCGATGGCGTAACGCATATCGTGGCCGGGACGATCGGTGACAAAGGTAATCAGGTCGCGAAAACGCGTAACGCCTTCAGGTTTCGCCGCCACCAGTTCGTCCAGCAGATCGCAAAGGGTTTCCACGACATCGATATTGCGCTGCTCGTTATGGCCGCCGATGTTATAGGTTTCTCCGGCTTTGCCTTCGGTAACGACGGTAACCAGCGCGCGCGCATGATCTTCAACATAGAGCCAGTCGCGGATCTGTCCGCCGTTGCCATATACCGGCAGCGGTTTGCCCGCCAGCGCGTTGATGATCATCAGCGGAATAAGTTTTTCCGGGAAATGGTACGGACCGTAGTTATTGGAGCAGTTGGTAACGATAACCGGCAGTCCGTAGGTGCGCATCCAGGCACGTACCAGATGGTCGCTGCTGGCTTTGCTGGCGGAATAAGGACTGCTGGGGGCGTAAGGCGTGGTTTCGGTGAAGAAATCGTCGCTGCCATGCAGATCGCCAAACACTTCATCAGTAGAAATATGGTGGAAAATAAACGCTGACTGACGCTCGACTGGCAGGCTGCGCCAGTAATGTCGTGCCGCTTCCAGCATCTGCCAGGTGCCGACAATATTGGTTTCGATAAATGGCCAGGAGCTGTCGATGGAGCGGTCAACATGGCTTTCCGCCGCCAGGTGCATAATGCAGTCCGGCTGGTACTGCGCCATCAGCCGATCCAGCGCGGCGCGATCGCAAATATCAACCTGTTCAAAAGCAAAGCGATCGCTGTCGGCAACCGGCGCCAGCGAGGAAAGATTACCGGCGTAGGTCAGCTTATCGACCACAACAACCCGATGTTCCGTCTGTTGAATAAGGTGACGTACCACCGCCGAACCGATAAAGCCCGCGCCGCCGGTAACCAGAAATTGCTTCATCGCCATACTCCTTTGGTATCTACAACCCAGCGCTGCGCGACCCGATCGCCGCTTACGGCTTTGAACGCATGATGATCAACCAGCATCACCAGCACATCAGCCTGCTGTAGCGCCTGCTCCTGTGAAACCAGCGTAGCTTCATGCGCCAGCTTTGCCGGAATGGCGTCTACGTTTGGCTCAACCACCCAGGTCGTGCCAGCGTGCCAGCCCGCCACCAGATGCGCCACTTCCATTGCCGGACTTTCTCTCAGGTCGTCAATATTGGGCTTAAACGCCAGACCAAAACAGGCGATAGTCAACTCGCTGGCGCGCTTGCCGGTCGCGGTCAAACAGTCGGCAACCGCCGCTTTTACCTGTTCCAGTACCCAGTGCGGCTTGGCGTCATTCACTTCGCGCGCGGTGCGGATCAGGCGCGCCAGTTCAGGATTCTGCGCCACAATAAACCAGGGATCGACCGCAATGCAGTGACCGCCAACGCCCGGGCCCGGCTGGAGAATATTGACGCGCGGATGACGGTTGGCCAGCGTAATCAGTTCCCACACGTTAATGCCCTGTTCAGCGCAGATTAGCGAGAGTTCATTAGCAAACGCGATATTGACGTCACGGAAGCTGTTTTCGGTGAGCTTGCACATTTCAGCGGTGCGGGCGTTTGTTACTACGCATTCGCCTTCAAGGAAGATGCGATACAGCTCGCAGGCACGTTCGGAACAGGCTGGCGTCATGCCGCCAATTACGCGATCGTTTTTTATCAACTCTACCATCACCTGACCTGGCAATACGCGCTCAGGACAATAGGCGATATGAATGTCGGGATTCTCCGCCTGCGGCGGAAACGCGAGATCGGGACGTGCTTCAGCCAGCCACTGCGCCATCTGCTCTGTGGCGCCCACCGGCGAGGTGGATTCCAGAATTACCAGGTCGCCCTTTTTCAGCACCGGCGCCAACGACAGCGCGGCCGCCTGCACATAGCTCATATCGGGCTGGTGATCGCCTTTAAACGGCGTCGGCACCGCAATCAGAAAGGCATCGGCTGCGACCGGCTGTGTGGCGGCGCGCAGAAAACCGTCCTGAACCGCCTGCTTGACGACCGTGTCCAGGTCCGGCTCAACGATATGAATTTCGCCGCGGTTGATGGCCTCTACCGCGCGCGCGTTAATATCAATGCCAACGACGTTTTGCCTGCGTGAAGCAAATGCCGCCGCGGTAGGCAGGCCAATATAGCCCAGGCCGATAACCGAAATAGTGTTAAAGCTCATAGGGTTACTCTGTGATTTTTTAGCGCCTGCAGAATGCGCGCGCAGGCATGGCCATCGCCATACGGATTATGCGCGCGGCTCATCGCCTGCCAGGCTTCTTCATTAGTTAGCAGATGGGTGACTTCCGCCACGATTTTCTGTTCATCGGTTCCCACTAAACGTACCGTTCCGGCTGCAACCGCTTCTGGTCGCTCAGTGGTTTCGCGCATCACCAGTACCGGTTTGCCGAGCGAAGGCGCTTCTTCCTGGATGCCGCCGGAGTCGGTAAGAATCAGCCACGCCCGGTGCATCAGCCAGACAAAGGGCAGATATTCCTGCGGCTCAATCAGAATAATATTGTCGATGCCGCTCAAAATACGGTTCACCGGCTCGCTCACGTTAGGATTCAGGTGAACCGGATAAACGATTTGTATATCAGGATGCTGGCGCGCCAGCGTTGCCAGCGCGCTACAAATACGCTCGAAGCCATCGCCAAAGCTTTCACGACGGTGTCCCGTGACCAGGATCAGCTTTTTCGTCTCATCAAGAAACGGATAGCGCGCCGCCAGGCTGTCATAGTGCTGGCGATCGGAAAGGATGCGGTCGCGCACCCAATACAGCGCGTCGATAACCGTATTGCCAGTCACGAATATCTGGCCGTCCGGCAGATTTTCGCGCAGCAGGTTTTGCCGGGAATTTTCGGTGGGCGTGAAATGCCAGGTGGCCAAATGGCCGGTCAGCTTACGGTTCGCCTCTTCCGGCCAGGGCGAATAGAGATCGCCGGTACGTAATCCCGCTTCAACGTGGCCTACCGGAATACGATGATAAAAAGCGGCCAGACTGGTCGCCAGCGTAGTCGTGGTATCACCATGCACCAAAACCACATCGGGACGAAAATCGGCAAATACGCCTTTCAGCCCTTCCAGAATACGGCTGGTAATCTCCGTCAGCCCCTGCTCCGGGCGCATGATATTCAGGTCGTAATCAGGCTGCAGCGTAAACAGACGCAGAACCTGATCGAGCATCTCGCGATGCTGGGCCGTCACACACAGGCGGACATCAAATGCGGCGTCGTTCGCCAGCGCATGAACCAGCGGCGCCATTTTGATAGCTTCCGGCCTCGTGCCAAAAACGGTAAGTACTTTCACTGTTTTTCTCTTCGTTCGTTAGCCGTGTCAGTCACAGCGACACCTGCAACGCGCGTATCAGGCACGAGGACGGCGAATGAGCGCGACGCCTGCGCCAACCAGCGCGCCAATGGCGCCCCACATAATCATCACAAACGTCCGGCGCGGACTATCGCGCTTGACCGGCTCTTCCGGGGTACGCAAATAGCGATAGGTCTGGAACTTCTGATCAAGCGTGGGACCGACATTTAACGTATCCAGCATGGCCCGATTTTGATCATAGTCCAGATCGTAAGTCGGCCCATTGGCTTCCAGGTTTTCCAGCCGGGCCTGCAGCATCGGCCGGCCAAGCAGGAACAGCTCAGAGTCAGGCAGCTGTTCCGACGGCGTGCTGGTTTTCACCTGGTCGATGCCCTGCTGTTGCGCAATCTTCAGCGCCTGTTCGACGCTGTGCCGCTGGCGCTGATAAACCGCATTGGCGACGGTTTCCTGCCGCTTAACCTGTGCCTTCATCTGAACGGTGCGCGCCGCCCAGGCAGCGGTCAGCTCCTGGTTTAAATGGCGGGCCGCGCGTTCGCTGGCGAAAGCCACGTACTGCCGCAGTAGGTTATTGGCATCCGCTGCGGTTTCCGCGACCAGCCTGACGCTGTCGCTCTGGTTCTTGGCATTATCCGCTGGGGTAAACTGAATATTGCTGACCATTTCGTCCAGCAAGGCCGCGTCTTTGCGCACGTTGCCGCTTTTACGATGTTTGTAGTAGTCAGTTTGCAGCCAGAATTCGCGACGCGTATCCCATGAAGATAGCTGCATAATAAATTCTTGATAAGCATCGTCCATCACCGAAGGCTGCGGCACCGCCAGCGCCGCGCCGCCGTTGCGCACGTCAAGGTTGCGTAAGAACTGCTGCTGCGAGTAATAGCTACCAATCATATTCACGGTAGGACGATCGGTTACCGCCGTCGTACTCCACTCCTGCTTAACCAGCAGCGACCACACCCAGGCCAGCAGCATGCCCAGCAGCGCCAGAGCAATAATCCAGCGTTTACCGCGCCACAGCGTACAAAACAGGCCGCGAATATCCAGTTCGTTATCCACGAAGTCAGAGGTCATAGGTAGGGTATCCTTTTCCAAAGGGCATTAGCCCGGAAGCTTATTCTTATTGGCGCGACGCAGGCGACGCTTGAAGCGTTTGATCATACGGGCTACGCGCCAGGCGCGTTTGATGCAGTAGCCATAGAGGATAAAAGCGAACAGAAACAGCAGCAGCATTACCCATTCAGGGATGAAGGCTAAGTATTCGCCCAGCACGCCCACGCCAGCCAGCAGCGCAGCGGCAAGCGTGATTAGCACAAATGCCTGTCGTGAAGTAAAACCGGCGCGCATGATCAAATGATGAATATGCTGGCGATCGGCGGAGAAGGGACTCATCCCTTTACGCAGACGGCGATACATAATGGCGACCATATCCATCAGCGGAATCGCGATCAGCCACAGCGCCGTCACCGGCGTAATGGGATGCGTTACGCCCTGCGTGGTTTCCAGCAGGATCCAGATAATGGTGAAGCCGATTAAGGTGCTGCCGGCATCGCCCATAAAGACTTTGTAGCGCTTACCGAAAACGCCAAGGTTAAGCAGGATGTAGGGAAGCGTGGCGGCAATCATGGCGAAACACCACATCGACAGGCTGTGCTGCCCGTCAAAGTAGAGAATGATGCCCATCGCGCCAAAGCTAACGCAGGAGAGACCGCCCAGCAGTCCGTCGATCCCGTCCACCATATTAAAGGCGTTGATCGCGGCCCATACGGCGAACAGCGTCAGCACATAGCCAAACGGGCCGACGACCAATTCCATCGGCCCAATAATATAGCCGAGGCTAAGCAGGTAAAGCTTGCCGACCACCATCATGACAATGGCGATCGCCGCCTGTACGACGGCGCGAATTTTGACACTAATGTCAAAACGGTCATCCAGCGCGCCAATTAACACCAGCACGCCCGCACAGATCAGATAAAGCGTCGCATGCGGCAAATAATAATTGGTAATCGCGAACGTGAAGCAGATACCGGCATAGACGGAAATGCCCCCGACCAGCGGGATCAGCCCCTGATGACGTTTACGATAGTTAGGTCGATCGACCAGGCCGACTTTTTTAGCTGCTTTACGAGCAAAAAAAATGAACGCCAGTGAAAACAGAAAAATTAGACCAAGCTCGGTACTCATGGTGAGTAAATTCACATTAACAGCTCTCAGCTAAGACACCGGGTAACTATAAGCAATTATTATGCCTGCCAGCCTGACTGACGTCGTGATAACACAATTTCGCCGCTCGACCGCTTGTTCTTTAAGCAAAAATGCCCGCTTTTAACGTGCTTTGCGGCTGATGACGCCTGACAGTCGCCTTATCCTATAGCCCCAAAATGAAAAACGCCACGTCTGAGCGTGGCGTTACCCGAGTTTTCTTACCGTTGTAATGAGCATTTAACTTTCATTGTTGCTCAACGGTAAAGAAAGTTACGAACGTTTCATCATGTCGAAGAATTCATCGTTGGTCTTGGTCATTGCCAACTTGTTAATGAGGAATTCCATTGCATCGATTTCACCCATTGGATGAATGATTTTGCGCAGGATCCACATTTTTTGCAGCTCTTCCTGAGAAGTGAGCAGCTCTTCTTTACGCGTACCGGAGCGGTTGTAGTCGATCGCCGGGAAGACACGTTTTTCCGCGATTTTACGTGCGAGATGCAGCTCCATGTTACCGGTGCCTTTAAACTCTTCGTAAATCACTTCGTCCATTTTCGAACCGGTATCAACCAGCGCGGTCGCGATGATGGTCAGGCTGCCGCCCTCTTCCACGTTACGCGCCGCACCGAAGAAACGCTTCGGACGATGCAGGGCGTTGGCATCCACACCACCGGTCAGAACTTTACCGGAAGCCGGTACTACGGTGTTGTAGGCGCGCGCCAGACGGGTGATGGAGTCGAGCAGAATGATGACATCCTTTTTATGCTCAACCAGACGCTTGGCCTTTTCGATCACCATTTCAGCAACCTGAACGTGACGGGAAGCCGGTTCGTCAAAGGTAGAAGCGACCACTTCGCCCTTCACCAGACGCTGCATCTCGGTTACTTCTTCCGGACGTTCGTCAATCAGCAGCACCATCAGCACGCAGTCAGGATGGTTGTAAGCGATGCTCTGCGCAATGTTTTGCAGTAGCATGGTTTTACCGGCTTTCGGCGGCGCAACAATCAGACCGCGCTGGCCGCGACCGATCGGCGAAGCCAGATCCAGTACGCGAGCAGTCAGATCTTCTGTGGAGCCGTTACCGCGCTCCATGCGCAGACGAGAGTTGGCATGCAGCGGCGTCAGGTTTTCAAACAGAATCTTACTGCGCGCATTTTCCGGTTTGTCGTAGTTGACCTCATTAACCTTCAACAGCGCAAAGTAACGCTCGCCCTCTTTCGGCGGACGAATTTTGCCTGAAATGGGGTCACCAGTGCGAAGGTTAAAACGGCGGATTTGGCTGGGAGAAACATAGATGTCGTCGGGACCGGCGAGGTAGGAGCTGTCTGCGGAGCGGAGGAAACCAAATCCGTCCTGCAATATCTCCAGTACGCCATCACCGAAAATATCCTCTCCGCTTTTCGCGTGTTGTTTGAGGATAGCGAAAATGATGTCCTGTTTGCGCATGCGCGCCAGGTTTTCCAGCCCCATGTTCTCGCCGAGAGTAATCAGCTCTGAAACCGGCGTATTTTTTAGTTCGGTAAGATTCATAATGGTGGGTTCTTAAACTCGGGGTATATCTCGAAAAGGTTGTCGTGAATGGTATGGCAAAGAAGGTCCATGCCCGTTAATGGCGCCGTTTTCGTGTCTGCTCGATGATCTTATGCGTGAATGCCGATCTGAAAACGAGGAGACGGTTGAAAACAGATACCGGAAATTGATGCTAACCGTCAGATTGTTGATGCACTGTGAAGAAAAAGCCAGCGTTCAACAAGGGAAACAAACTACAGGTAAGTTCGTAATGCAGTAGATTTAACTTAGCATGCTTCATGCTGGGCGTCTAGCGGTCTGGAAAAAATTACTCGACCGCCAGAGCCCGCAATGAATCAGCCCAGGTTCGCGTTCAGGAACTCTTTGAGCTGGCCTTTAGACAGCGCACCAACTTTAGTGGCTGCGACTTCACCATTCTTAAACAGCAGCAGCGTTGGGATGCCGCGAATACCGTATTTCGGCGCCGTTTCCGGGTTCTCATCGATATTCAGTTTGGCAATGGTCAGCTTACCGTCATACTCTTCTGCTACTTCGTCGAGGATCGGGGCGATCATTTTGCACGGACCACACCATTCTGCCCAGAAGTCCACCAGCGTCAAACCTTCGGCATTCAGCACGTCGGTTTCAAAGCTTTTGTCGGTTAGATGAACGATTTTATCGCTGCTCATGTCTTACTCCACAAGATTATGCCTGGCTGGTTGGCGTAAAATCTGCCAACGTAGGTTGACTTTATTTCACCGGATACGCTTTCGTAAAGCAATAGTAAGCTGATATTCTACCACACTATGAGCAAAACACACTTAACCGAACAGAAGTTTTCCGACTTCGCCCTGCACCCACAGGTTATCGAAGCCCTTGAAAAGAAAGGCTTCCATAATTGTACGCCGATCCAGGCGTTAGCATTACCCCTTACATTAGAAGGGCGCGATGTCGCAGGTCAGGCGCAAACCGGAACCGGCAAAACGATGGCGTTTCTGACGTCAACGTTCCATTATTTGCTTTCTCACCCGGCAGCCGAAGGCCGCCAGATTAATCAGCCGCGCGCGCTGATTATGGCACCGACCCGTGAACTGGCCGTACAAATTCATGCTGACGCCGAACCGCTGGCTGAAACGACCGGGCTGAAGATTGGCCTGGCTTACGGCGGCGACGGTTACGATAAACAGCTAAAAGTGCTGGAAAAAGGCGTCGACATTCTGGTGGGTACTACCGGCCGTCTGATCGATTACGCCAAACAAAACCATATTAATCTCGGCGCTATTCAGGTCGTGGTGCTGGATGAAGCCGATCGCATGTTCGATCTCGGCTTTATTAAAGATATTCGTTGGCTGTTCCGCCGGATGCCTGCCGCTAATCAGCGTTTAAGCATGCTGTTCTCCGCTACGCTTTCTTATCGCGTCCGCGAGTTGGCGTTTGAGCATATGAACAACGTCGAGCATATTGAAATCGAGCCGGATCAGAAAACGGGCCACCGCATTAAGGAGGAGCTGTTCTACCCTTCTAATGAAGAAAAGATGCGCCTGCTGCAAACGCTGATTGAAGAAGAGTGGCCGGATCGCGCCATCATTTTCGCCAATACCAAGCATCGCTGTGAAGACATCTGGGGCCATCTGGCGGCGGACGGCCATCGTGTCGGCTTGTTGACCGGCGACGTAGCGCAGAAAAAACGCCTGCGTATTCTGGAAGATTTTACCCGCGGCGACGTGGACATTCTGGTTGCGACCGATGTCGCAGCGCGCGGTCTGCATATCCCAGCGGTTACCCACGTCTTTAACTACGATCTGCCTGACGACTGCGAAGATTACGTACACCGGATTGGTCGTACCGGACGCGCTGGCGCCAGCGGCCACTCCATCAGCCTGGCCTGTGAAGAGTATGCGCTGAACCTGCCCGCTATCGAAGAGTATATCGGACATGGCATTCCGGTGAGCAAGTACAACAGCGACGCGCTGATGACAGACCTGCCGCCGCCGAAACGCCTGACGCGTAATCGTCCAGGCAGCGGCCCTCGTCGTGCAGCAGGCAATAATCGTCGCAGCGGCGCGCCGCGTAATAATAATCGTAAACGTTCGGGTTAATCACACCATGTTCAGCGCGTCGTCGCTTTATGCTGCAATTGATTTAGGTTCTAACAGCTTTCATATGTTAGTGGTGCGCGAGGTGGCTGGGAATATCCAGACTGTCGCGCGCATCAAGCGTAAAGTGCGGCTCGCCGCTGGCCTCAACAGCGCTGGCGAACTTTCTGACGAAGCGATGGAACGCGGTTTAGCGTGTCTTAAGCTTTTTTCAGAGCAGCTACAGGATATTCCCACCGATCAAATCCGCGTAGTGGCGACCGCCACGCTGCGGCTGGCCGTCAACGCCGACCGCTTCCTTAGTCAGGCAGAAAAGGTGCTGGGCTGTCCGGTCAATGTGATTAGCGGCGAAGAGGAAGCGCGCCTGATTTATCAGGGCGTGGCGCATACTACTGGCGGTTCAGATAAGCGTCTGGTGGTGGACATCGGCGGCGGCAGCACCGAGCTGGTGACCGGTGACGGCGCCCAGGCGACCGCATTATTTAGCCTGTCGATGGGCTGCGTGACCTGGCTGGAGCGCTATTTTGGCGATCGGCATTTAGGTAAGGCGAACTTTGATCGAGCGGAACAGGCAGCCCGAACCATTATCCAGCCTGTCGCCGAACGGCTGCGTGCCGAGGGCTGGCAGATTTGCGTAGGCGCTTCAGGCACCGTGCAGGCGCTGCAGGAAATCATGGTGGCGCAGGGCATGGACGAGCGTATTACGCTCAGCAAACTTCAGCAGTTAAAACAGCGCGCCATTCAGTGCGGCAAGCTGGAAGAACTGGAGATTGAAGGCCTGACGCTGGAGCGTGCGCTGGTTTTCCCCAGCGGGCTATCGATTCTGATCGCTATCTTTGAAGAACTGAATATCGACAGCATGACGCTGGCAGGCGGCGCCCTACGCGAAGGCCTGCTTTACGGCATGCTGCACTATCCGGTCGACCGCGATATTCGCAGCCGAACCATCCATAATATCCAGCGTCGTTTTATTATTGATGTCGAGCAGGCAGAGCGCGTACGCCAGCTGGCGGCCAGCTTTGCCCGCCAGGTGAGTCCGCACTGGAAACTCGATAACTACTGCCGCGAACTGCTGGAAAGCGCCTGTCTGATCCATGAAATCGGCCTGAGCGTCGATTTCCGGCTTGCCTCTCAGCATGCCGCCTATCTGGTACGTCATCTGGATCTGCCTGGCTTTACGCCCGCCCAGAAAAAGCTGCTGGCGACGCTGCTGCAAAACCAGAGTAACGGCATCGATTTAGCGCTATTGAATCAGCAAAACGCGGTACAACCGCGAATGGCGGAGCGGATGTGTCGATTGCTGCGCCTGGCGGTTATTTTCGCCAGCCGACGCCGCGACGATACGTTACCCGCGGTACGTCTGCATAGCGATGATGAAGCGCTACAGGTTGTGCTGCCGCCGGGCTGGTTGCAGGCGCACCCGCTGCGTGCAGAGATGCTGGAACAGGAAAGCCGCTGGCAATCCTATGTTCACTGGCCGCTTTCGGTCGTTTAGTTTGTGGGGCTGCATCGTTATCGACGCAGCCCAGCCTTCTCAGGCCCCTTTCTTTGCTTTATCCAGCATGGCACGCAGGCCAGCAACCCTGCTCTGCCCGGTTTTCATGCGCTCTTCGGCGCTAACCACTTTACGCTCGGTTTCCCATTGTAAATCGTCCTGCGGCAGCTCCAGCAAAAAGCGGCTTGGTTGCGGACGTACTGTCTCGCCATATTGCCGACGTTCACGGCACAGCGTAAAGGTGAGTTCTTTTTGCGCGCGGGTAATACCGACGTAAGCCAGACGGCGTTCTTCCTCAATATTATCTTCATCGATGCTGCTTTGATGCGGCAACAGCCCCTCTTCCATGCCGACCAGATAAACATAAGGGAACTCCAGCCCTTTCGAGGCATGCAGCGTCATTAGCTGAACCTGATCCAACTCTTCATCACTTTCGCCGCGCTCCATCATGTCGCGCAGCGTAAAGCGCGTAACCACTTGCGTTAAGGTCATCGGCTCGTCAATATCGCTGCCTTCGAGCATTTCCGTCATCCACTGAAACAGCGTATTGACGTTTTTCATGCGCATTTCAGCTGCTTTCGGACTGGCAGAGGTTTCAAACAGCCAGCTTTCATAATCAATGCCGCGAATCAGATCGCGCACCGCATTAATCGGCTCGCGCTCTGCCAGCTGGGCAATCTCCTGCAGCCAGCCGGTAAAACGCTGTAAGTTTTCCAGGCTGCGGCCGGTGAGCGTCTGGCCCAGTCCTAAATCGAAGCTGGCGCTAAAGAGACTTTTATTACGCTGGTTCGCCCATTCACCCAGCTTTTGCAGCGTTGCCGGACCGATCTCACGGCGCGGCGTATTAATGATACGCAAAAAGGCGCTGTCGTCGTCCGCATTGGTTAATACCCGCAGATAAGCCAGCAGATCCTTAATTTCGGGACGCGAAAAGAACGAGGTTCCGCCTGAAATACGGTATGGAATCCGGTTCTGCATCAGCATTTTTTCAAACACGCGCGATTGATGATTGCCGCGATAGAGAATGGCGTAATCTTTATACTGCGTTTTATTAATAAAGTGATGGGCGATCAGCTCGCCGGTAACGCGTTCCGCCTCATGATCCTCATGATTCGCCGTCAGCACCTTTAGCTCTGCCCCATAGCCTAGCTGGGAAAACAGGCGTTTCTCGAACACGTGCGGATTGTTGGCAATGAGGATATTCGCCGCTTTCAGAATCCGCTCGGTAGAACGATAGTTCTGCTCCAGCTTAATCACCTGCAGCGCGGGAAAATCCTCTTTCAACAGCACCAGGTTTTGCGGCCTTGCGCCACGCCAGGAATAGATAGACTGATCGTCATCACCTACCACAGTGAAACGCGCCCGTGCGCCCACCAGCAGCTTTACCAGCTCATACTGGCTGGTGTTGGTGTCCTGATACTCATCTACCAGCAAATAGCGGATACGCTGCTGCCAGCGTTCGCGCACTTCCTGATTGCGCTGCAACAGCAGCGTAGGCAACAGAATCAAATCATCAAAATCCAGCACATTGCAGGACTTCAGATGCCGATCGTACAGCGCGTAACAGTGAGCAAAAATACGATCGCGCTCCGACTGTGCCCGCTCCTGAGCATGGGCCGGATCGACCAGATCGTTTTTCCAGTTAGAGATCGTCGAGATAAGCTGTTGCAGCAGGTTTTTATCATTTTCGAGCCACTGCTCGGTTAAATCTTTCAGCAGCGCCAGCTGATCCTGATCGTCAAACAGGGAAAAGTTGGACTTCATGCCCAGCGCGGCATATTCGCGCTTAATAATTTCCAGCCCCAGCGTGTGAAAGGTGGAGATCATCAGGCCGCGCGCCTCTTTGCGCCCCAGCGTTTGCGCCACGCGCTCTTTCATTTCACGCGAGGCTTTGTTGGTAAAGGTAACAGCAGCGATATGACGCGCCTGATACCCACATTCACGAATCAGATGGGCAATTTTATTGGTAATGACGCGCGTCTTGCCGGAACCCGCGCCCGCCAGCACCAGGCAAGGGCCGGTGACAAATTCGACGGCTTGTTGTTGGCTGGGATTCAGACGCATAGAAGTACTCAGTGAAAAGAAGGAGGGTTAACTAACAGCGTGGTAGTATATCCAGCTGCATCCATACGACTCAAGGCACGATCATGGCAAAAACCGCAGCGGCAATGCATATCCTTGTAAAAGAAGAGAAACTGGCTCAGGAGCTTCTGGCACAGCTGGAGAAAGGCGCCGACTTTGAAAAACTGGCGAAGAAACATTCAACCTGTCCGAGCGGGCGCAAAGGCGGACACTTAGGCGAGTTTAAAAAAGGGGCGATGGTGCCTGCTTTTGATAAAGTGGTCTTCTCCTGCCCGCTGCTAACGCCTTACGGGCCTTTGCATACCCAGTTTGGCTATCACATTATCAAGGTGCTATACCGCAATTAATAAAAAAACCGGTGTCTTCAACACCGGTTTTTTTCTGCTGGCGTTTCGCCTGGCAATTCTGCTTAGTAAAGAATTTCGCAGTCGTTTTCGACTTGTCGAATGTGGCAAATGCTTGCGACCCCAGCAACATCAGTAGCTATGTAGCTGGGGCGCAGTTAACGCATTGGCAAGCCGAAAGAGGCCGGAAATCAGCCCGCGACGCTAATCCCTTTCATATCAGTCATATAGCCACGCAGTTTACGTCCAACAGCTTCGATCGGATGATTACGCACCGCTTCATTCACATCGCGCAGCTGGGCGTTATCCACGGCTGCTGGTGCCGCTTCTTTGCCTAAATCGCCTGCCTGCAGGGTGGTCATAAACTTTTTCAGCAACGGTACGGCAGCATTAGCAAACAGGTAGTTGCCATACTCAGCGGTATCAGAAATAACAACGTTCATTTCATACAGACGCTTACGAGCAATAGTGTTAGCGATCAGCGGCAGCTCATGCAGCGACTCGTAATAGGCGGACTCTTCAATAATGCCGGAATCAACCATGGTTTCGAATGCCAGCTCAACGCCCGCTTTAACCATCGCGACCATCAGCACACCACGATCGTAATATTCCTGCTCGGAAATTTTGCCTTCATACTGCGGCGAGTTTTCAAATGCGGTCGCACCGGTCTCTTCGCGCCAGGTCAGCAGTTTTTTATCGTCGTTTGCCCAGTCAGCCATCATGCCGGAAGAGAATTCGCCGGAAATGATGTCATCCATATGTTTCTGGAACAGCGGCGCCATAATGGTTTTCAGCTGTTCAGCGAGTGCGAAGGCACGAAGCTTCGCCGGATTGGACAGACGATCCATCATCAGCGTAATGCCGCCATGCTTCAGCGATTCGGTAATGGTTTCCCAGCCATATTGCAGCAGTTTACCTGCGTAAGCGGGATCGGTGCCGTCAGCCACCAGCTTGTCGTAGCAAAGCAGTGAACCCGCCTGCAACATACCGCAGAGAATGGTCTGCTCGCCCATCAGGTCAGATTTCACTTCGGCAACGAAAGAAGATTCCAGCACGCCCGCGCGATGACCGCCGGTTGCCGCGGCCCAGGCTTTAGCAATAGCCATACCTTCGCCTTTCGGATCGTTTTCCGGGTGAACGGCAATCAGCGTCGGCACGCCAAAACCACGTTTATACTCTTCACGAACTTCAGTACCCGGACATTTCGGCGCAACCATCACAACGGTAATGTCTTTACGGATCTGCTCGCCGACCTCAACGATGTTAAAGCCGTGAGAATAACCCAGCGCAGCGCCATCTTTCATTAACGGCTGAACCGCCTGAACCACCGCCGAGTGCTGTTTGTCCGGCGTCAGGTTAACCACCAGATCGGCCTGCGGGATCAGTTCTTCATAGGTACCGACTTTAAAGCCGTTCTCAGTCGCCTTGCGCCAGGAAGCGCGCTTTTCAGCAATGGCTTCCGCACGCAGCGCGTAGGAAACATCAAGACCAGAATCACGCATGTTAAGACCCTGGTTCAGACCCTGGGCGCCACAGCCAACGATGACGACTTTTTTCCCTTTCAGGTAGCTTGCTTCATCAGCAAATTCATCACGCGCCATGAAGCGACATTTACCTAATTGCGCCAGCTGCTGACGCAGGTTCAAAGTGTTGAAATAGTTAGCCATGGGTACTCCGTTTTGAGGTTGTGTTTGCCGTTATTTTTTGCGCGAGTACGCTTTGCCTCGCTTTCTATAGCCCCATCATATGACAGGAAATCCGTTGCTTAAATTGATATATTAACAACATCGCATTGCAATAACTGCAACGTAAAAATGAGGCCTGAATCGCATGGATTTACGAGACCTGAAGCTGTTTTTACATCTGACGGAGAGCCGTCATTTTGGCCGTACGGCCCGCGCCATGCACGTTTCGCCTTCGACACTTTCTCGCCAGATTCAGCGGCTTGAAGAGGATCTCGGTCAAAGCCTGTTCCTACGCGACAATCGTACTGTGACGCTCACCGAAGCAGGTGAACAGCTACGTCAGTTCGCACAGCAGACGCTGCTGCAATATCAGCAGCTGCGTCACGCCATTGACCAGCATGGCCCTTCGCTCAGCGGAGAGCTGAAACTGTTCTGTTCCGTTACGGCCGCCTACAGCCATTTGCCGCCGATACTGGATCGCTTTCGCGCCGAACATCCGCAGGTAGAAATTAAGCTGACTACCGGCGATGCCGCCGACGCCGTTGAAAAAGTACAAACCGGCGAGGCCGATCTGGCAATTTCCGGCCGTCCTGAAACGCTGCCCGCCAGCATCGATTTCACGCCGCTGGGTCACATTCCGCTGGTGTTAATCGCGCCAGCTTTACCTTGCCCGGTACGCCATCAGGCAACACAGGCCGATCCAGACTGGACGCAGATTCCGTTTATCCTGCCGGAACAAGGCCCGGCACGACGCCGCATCGATCTTTGGTTTCGCCGCCTGCGTATCGCCAATCCGCTGATTTATGCGACCGTTTCCGGCCATGAAGCTATTGTTTCGATGGTAGCGCTGGGCTGTGGCATCGCCCTGTTGCCTGACGTGGTGCTGGAAAACAGCCCGGAACCGGTGCGTAATCGGGTACTGGTGCTGGACGATATTGATTCTGTCGCCCCGTTTGAACTGGGCGTTTGCGTTCAGAAAAAGCGGCTCGGCGAGCCGCTGATTAAAGCCTTCTGGCAGCTGTTGTAATTAACCCGCCAGGAAAAAACGAAACGCCGGGTTCTGGCTTTCATCGTGAAAGTCATAACCCAAAGCCGTGAGATGTTCTTCAAAGCGCGGCTCGTTTTCGCTCAGCTCAAAGGCCGCCAGCACCCGACCGTAGTCGGTGCCGTGGCTGCGATAGTGAAATAGTGAAATATTCCAGTGCGTGCCCAGCGTTTGCAAAAACTTCAGCAGCGCACCGGGCGCCTCCGGGAATTCAAAACTAAACAGACGTTCGCGCAGCGGCTTAGAGGGACGACCGCCGACCATGTAACGCACATGGAGTTTCGCCATTTCATCATCGGATAAATCAACGACCTGATAGCCGCCGGAAAGTAACTCATCGATGATTTCCCGGCGCTCTTCACGACCGCGTGTCAGACGCACGCCGACAAAAATGCAGGCGTCGCTGGCATCGGCGTAACGATAGTTAAATTCCGTTACCGCCCGGCCGCCCAGCGTCTGGCAGAATTTCAGGAAGCTGCCCTGCTGTTCAGGAATCGTCACGGCCAACAATGCCTCACGCTGTTCGCCCAGCTCACAACGCTCTGAAACGTAGCGCAGCCCGTGAAAGTTAACGTTGGCGCCGGAGAGAATATGCGCCAGCCTTTCGCCCTGAAGATTATGCTGCTGGATATATTTTTTCATGCCAGCCAGCGCTAATGCGCCTGATGGTTCAGCAACGGCGCGCACATCCTCAAACAGATCTTTCATTGCTGCACAGATAGCATCGCTGTCAACGGTGACAATATCGTCAAGCCACTCCTGGCACAGGCGAAAAGTCTCGCTGCCGATGCGCCTTACTGCTACGCCTTCGGCAAACAGCCCAACGCGCGGCAGATCTACCGGTTCTCCGGCATCCAGCGCCGCTTTTAAACAGGCCGATTCAGCGGCTTCTACCGCAATGACCTTAATCTGCGGCATCAGCTGCTTAATCAAAACCGCGACGCCCGCCGCCAGACCGCCGCCACCCACTGGCACAAAAATACGATCGAGATGCGCATCCTGCTGGAGCAGCTCCATGCCCAACGTTCCCTGACCGGCAATCACCGCCGGATGATCGAATGGCGGCACAAAGGTATAGCCCTGCTGCTCTGATAGCTCGATCGCTTTCGCTTTCGCCTCGTCAAAATTGGCGCCGTACAGATAAGCCTCACCGCCGAACGCACGCACCGCTTCAACTTTAATCTCTGCCGTCGTCACCGGCATGACAATCAGCGACTTAATGCCCAGTTTACTGGCAGAAAGCGCCACGCCCTGCGCATGGTTTCCCGCCGAGGCAGTGACCACGCCGCGCGCCTTTTGCTCTTCATCTAACCCAGCAATCATCGCGTAAGCGCCGCGCAGTTTAAAACTGTGGACCGGTTGACGATCTTCACGCTTAACCAGAATGGTATTACCGAGGCGCGCAGAGAGCTTCTCCATCTTTTGTAACGGCGTTACCTGCGCCACTTCATAAACGGGCGCACGCAGCACGGCGCGCAGATATTCAGCGCCGCAGGGTGCGTCCGGTAACGGTTGAGACTCAGCCATCCTTAGCCTCCCAGCTTCGATTTATCACGTACCGCGCCTTTATCCGCGCTGGTTGCCAGTGATGCATAGGCGCGCAGGGCAAGTGAAACCAGACGCTGGCGCGAATGCGGCGTCCAGGCCGCTTCGCCGCGCGCTTCTTCCTGTTCACGACGCGCATGCAGTTCATTGTCCGGCACTGCCAGCTTGATCCCACGGCTCGGAATATCAATTTCAATCATATCGCCATCGCGCACCAGTGCGATGGTTCCGCCACTGGCCGCTTCGGGTGATACGTGTCCGATGGACAGGCCAGAGGTGCCTCCGGAGAAACGACCGTCGGTAATCAACGCACAGCTTTTACCCAGCCCCATCGATTTCAGATACGTGGTTGGATAGAGCATTTCCTGCATGCCCGGCCCGCCTTTCGGCCCTTCGTAGCGAATTACCACCACGTCGCCCGCCACAACTTTGCCGCCAAGAATCGCCTCGACCGCATCATCCTGGCTTTCATAAACTTTCGCCGGGCCGCGGAAGGTCAGGATCTCTTTATCTACGCCAGCCGTTTTGACGATGCAGCCATCTTCCGCCATGTTGCCGTAAAGTACTGCCAGCCCGCCGTCCTGACTGTAAGCGTATTCGCGTGAGCGGATACAGCCTTCCTGACGATCGTCATCCAGCGTATCCCAACGGCATTCTTGCGAGAAAGCCTGGGTAGTACGAATGCCCGCCGGGCCGGCGCGGAACATCTTCTTCACCGCCTCATCCTGCGTCAGCATGATGTCGTAGTTATCCAGCGTATCGCGCAGCGTGGTGCCCAGTACGTTATGCACGTTGGTATTAAGCAATCCGGCACGATCCAGCTCGCCAAGGATGCCGATTACGCCGCCTGCGCGGTGAACATCTTCCATGTGATATTTCTGCGTGCTGGGCGCCACTTTGCATAAATGCGGCACCTTACGTGACAGGCGATCAATGTCAGAAATATTGAAATCAACTTCGCCTTCCTGCGCTGCTGCCAGCAGGTGCAGAACGGTATTGGTGGAGCCGCCCATCGCAATATCGAGCGTCATCGCATTTTCAAAGGCGGCTTTGTTGGCGATATTACGCGGCAGCGCAGTTTCATCATCCTGCTCGTAATAACGCTTCGCCAGGCTGACGATACGTTTGCCAGCGTTAACGAATAATTCTTTGCGATCGGCGTGGGTAGCCAGCAACGAACCGTTCCCCGGTTGAGACAGTCCCAGCGCTTCGGTCAGGCAGTTCATAGAGTTAGCGGTAAACATCCCGGAACAGGAGCCGCAGGTTGGACAGGCAGAACGTTCGATTTGATCGCTCTCTGCATCGCTAACGTTGGGGTTAGCGCCCTGAATCATGGCATCAACCAGATCGAGCTTGATAATTTTATCGGACAGTTTGGTTTTACCCGCTTCCATCGGCCCGCCGGAAACAAAAATCGCCGGAATATTCAGGCGCAGCGCGGCCATCATCATTCCCGGCGTGATCTTATCGCAGTTGGAAATGCACACCATTGCATCAGCGCAGTGGGCATTAACCATATATTCTACCGAGTCGGCGATCAGCTCACGCGACGGCAGTGAATAGAGCATGCCGCCGTGGCCCATCGCAATACCGTCGTCTACCGCGATGGTATTGAACTCTTTCGCCACACCGCCTGCCGCTTCGATCTGCTCGGCGACCAGTTTGCCAAGGTCGCGCAGATGAACGTGGCCCGGCACGAACTGAGTGAAGGAGTTAACGACGGCGATAATCGGTTTGCCGAAATCGGCGTCGGTCATTCCCGTGGCGCGCCAGAGTGCGCGGGCGCCGGCCATATTGCGGCCGTGAGTGGTAGTGGCGGAACGGTACTTAGGCATGCTCTGTTTACTCCAGTCTGGTAAATAAGCGGGCCTGTTTAAGACCCGCAAAATAAGTTGTTTATGGGTTTACCGGATCCAGCCAGCCCCATTTATCTTCAGTTTCGCCGGTGAACAGGCCAAAGAATGCCTGCTGGATACGCTTGGTTACCGGGCCGCATTTGCCTTCGCCCACTTTGATACCGTCTACGCTGCGTACCGGTGTGATTTCAGCCGCGGTACCAGACATAAAGACCTCATCGGCCAGATAGAGCGACTCACGTGACAGCACCTGCTCGCGCACTTCGATTCCGGCATCTTTGGCCAGCTTGATAATGGCATCGCGAGTAATGCCCGGCAGTGCGGAAGAGGTAAACGGCGGCGTAAACAGAATGCCGTCTTTCACTTCAAACAGGTTTTCACCGGCGCCTTCGGAGATATAACCGTTGGTATCCAGCGCAATGCCTTCCTGATAGCCATGACGGCGCGCTTCGCTGCCGACCAGCAGTGAGGAAAGGTAGTTGCCGCCCGCTTTCGCGGCGGTAGGAATGGTGTTCGGCGCCACGCGATTCCACGAAGAAACCATCGCATCAATGCCCTGCTCCAGCGCTTCCGCGCCCAGGTAAGCTCCCCACGGGAAAGCGGCAATAATGACGTCAGTACTGTAGCCTTCCGGCGGGTTGACGCCCAGGCCGACATCGCCAACAAAAGCCAGAGGACGAATATAAGCGCTTTGCAGCTTGTTCACGCGCAGCACTTCACGGCAGGCTGCCATCAGCTCATCCACGCTATGTTTCAGCGGGAAACGATAAATTTTGGCAGAGTCGTGCAGGCGCTGCATATGTTCACGATGACGGAAGACAACGGGTCCTTTATGCGAGTCGTAGCAGCGGACGCCTTCGAAAACTGACGTGCCGTAATGCAGGGCATGAGACATCACGCTGACTTTTGCCTCTTCCCATTTCACCATCTCGCCGTTGAACCAGATAAAGTCTGCTTTCTTCGTACTCATTCTTATTTCCTTTCGCGACTATGCGCGGATTTGTTGTGTTGTCTGTTGTTGGATCTGGACGCAAGCGACATCCATCAGTTTGCTCAGCTGTGTTGACAGTAAATCGACTGAGCGCTGGCTGGCAACGGTCATTTCAATATTAATGTTTCCGGCGTTGGCAACGCTGGCCATATTCATGGCGCAAACCTGAAAACCACGATGACGAACGACGCGCAGGATGCGCTCCAGAACTTCAGGCCGAAAGCGCGCTTCGATAGATAACTGGTGCTGATTCATACGGTTTTCTCCATCATATTTGCGTTACTGGCACCGGGCGGCACCAGAGGCCAGACGTTTTCATGCTCATCAATAGCCACATGCAGCAAATAAGGACCTTCACTGTTCAGCAGAGCATCTAATGCGGCGTCGACCTGATCTTTACGGGTGATACGTTGGCCAGGAATATCAAAAGCGCTGGCCAGCGTCAGGAAATCGGGGTTATCGGACAGGTTGGTTTCACTGTAGCGTTCGGAAAAAAAGAGCTGCTGCCACTGACGTACCATGCCCAGGCGCTGGTTATCCATCAGAACGATTTTGATCGGCAGCCGTTTGCGTTTAATGGTGCCCAGCTCCTGAACATTCATCATGAAAGAGCCATCGCCGGAAACGCAGATTACGGTGTCTTCAGGACGGGCAACCTGCGCGCCAACCGCTGCCGGCAGGCCAAAACCCATGGTTCCCAATCCGCTTGAAGTAATGAAATTTTCCGGCGCGCTGAATGTCATATGCTGGGCGGTCCACATCTGATGTTGCCCAACATCGGTCGTGACGACGGCGGAGGCCGCTTTGCGCTCTGACAACTGACGTAAAAACAGAGGCGCGTAAATAGCGTCGCCCGGGTGATCGTAACGCCAGCTATGCGTCGCTTTCAGATCCATAACTTCGGCACGCCACTCGGCGATCTGACAAGCCTGTGCCAGCTCAGGTAACAGCACATTGAAATCACCTTGTAAGCCAACATGTGCGCGGCGTAGTTTGTTCAGTTCGGCAGGATCAATATCCATATGGATAACGCTGGCATGAGGTGCAAATGTATCCAGCTTACCGGTTACGCGGTCATCAAAGCGGGCGCCAACGGCAATCAGTAAATCGCACTGCTGCACCGCCAGGTTAGCAGCCTTTGTTCCATGCATGCCTAACATGCCCAGGTAACAGGGATCGCTGGCGTTCGGCGCACCCAAACCTTTTAATGTCGCGACGGCTGGAATACCGGTTTGTTGGATAAAGTCACGTAGCGCTGGAACAGCTTGCGCAATCCCTACGCCACCGCCTACGTATAAAATGGGCTTTTTCGCCTGGGCTATCAGCGCGCGCGCCTGCTGCAGCTCTTGATGAGGATGTTCAGCAATTTCGGCTACCGGCAGTAAATGCGGCGTCAGATCACCGCTGGCGACCTGAATATTTTTAGGAATATCAACCAGTACCGGACCAGGGCGGCCAGATTGGGCGATAGCAAAAGCTTCAGCCATAATTTCCGGCAGCGTTTCCAGCGACTCAACCAAAAAACTGTGTTTCGTACAGGCCAGAGACAGTCCCAGTACATCAATTTCCTGAAATGCATCGGTGCCAATAAGCGGGGAAGCAACCTGTCCGGTAATAGCGACAACCGGAACAGAATCCATCAATGCATCTGCCAAACCGGTGATCAGATTGGTTGCACCGGGCCCGGAGGTGGCAATACAGACGCCAACCTTACCAGTGGCGCGAGCATATCCAATCGCGGCCATGGCAGCACCTTGCTCATGACGACACAGTAGATGTTCGACGCCTCCGTCATACAGCGCATCATAAACTGGCATAATCGCGCCGCCTGGATAACCGAATACGGTTTCAACCCCTTGCGCATGTAACGCCTGAACCACCCACTGAGCCCCTGTCATCGTTATTCCCCTGTGTTTTCCGGGGAACAACAGCATTTTATGCTACTGTGCATTGTTTGTTCCTCTCTTATTGACTATCCCGATGCCTGACCATAAAAAAACCCCCGGACCTTTCGGTGCGGGGGTTCTTTTGGTTTCAGGCTTGATTTTTAAGCCTTTCTTCCTCCGAGCGCAGCCCCGCACGGTGTGATAATAATCACCACCACGCTAATCACGACTAGGCTAATCACTCGTAGAAGGGCTTTCATATGCTGTTCAGAATTTCACTTATTCGAAGTAATGCCTAAAGAGGTATCACAGATAGATACTGCCCGACAACCTTTTTCATCACTTAATTTTATGAGCGGAATATTCACTTATATAAAAAGGCTTATTTTTCAAAATATAAAGTTTATTGAAAGTTATTCATTACGAACGTGTCGCAATGAATAACGGCCGTATTAAATCGATCGCGCTTCCGTACAGCTTGTAACGGTAATGCAAAAAATTTGAATTTTTTCGGGATGACGCTCAACGTTTTTTAAAGAGGATCGCATCGACGTTAAGGGTTACGCATACTCCTTTCGACATCGTACAAGGAGGGAGCATGTCTTTATCCCGTATTGCCACGCGCGCCGCTCTTGGTGTTAAAGCGCCATTGGTTATGGTCGAAGTCCATATAAGCAGTGGTTTGCCCGGTCTTTCGCTGGTTGGATTACCTGAAAAGACAGTAAAAGAAGCGCGCGACAGAGTTCGTAGCGCCATCATTAACAGTGGTTTCACTTTCCCAGCAAAGCGAGTAACGGTTAATTTAGCCCCTGCTGATTTGCCTAAAGAGGGCGGACGATTTGACTTACCTATTGCGATTGCCATTCTTGCCGCTTCAGAACAGTTGCCTGACGTACAGATGGCCCAATATGAATTCTTAGGGGAGTTGGCGCTAAGCGGAGCATTGAGAGGCATACAGGGAGCCATACCGGCTGCCATAGCTGCAAAGGAAGCAGGAAGGCGGTTAATTTTACCTGCTGAGAACGCGACAGATGTTGGGTTAGTCGACCAGAAAGAATCACTGGTTGCAGATAGCCTGACGGAGATATGTGCTTTTCTTTTACAGCAACACACGCTTTCACCAGGGCGAGCAGAAGAGAGAGATAAAGAAGAAATAGCCGAAGATCTTAGCGATATTATTGGTCAACAGCAGGGAAAGCGCGCATTGGAAGTTGCCGCTGCCGGCGGACATAATCTGCTGCTTATTGGCCCACCGGGAACAGGAAAAACTATGCTGGCGATGCGCCTTACCGGTCTGTTACCTCCTCTTACTGATAGCGAAGCGCTGGAGTGCGCTACCATTGCCAGTATCATCAATAGCGGCGGTGTTCATAAGCAGTGGCGTAAGCGTCCATTCCGTCTTCCTCATCACAGCTCAACGCTATATGCGCTTATTGGCGGCGGCGCGATTCCTCAGCCAGGCGAAATCACATTAGCGCATAATGGCGTACTGTTTTTGGATGAGCTGCCAGAATTTAGCAGGAAAACGCTGGATTCATTGCGCGAGCCGTTAGAAAGCGGCGAAATCACAATTTCCCGCGCGCGCGCCAAGGTCACGTGGCCTGCAAGATTTCAGCTGGTAGCAGCCATGAATCCCAGCCCAACAGGCCATTATCAGGGTAAACACAATCGTAGTTCGCCACAGCAAACGCTGCGCTATCTCAGTCGTCTTTCTGGTCCATTCCTCGATCGTTTCGATCTCTCCTTAGAAATCCCTCTGCTGCCGACAGGTATGCTAAGTCAGCCTCAGCGAGAGACTGAAAGCAGCGAGCAAGTTCGTGAGCGCGTATTAAAAGCGCGTAAATATCAGCTGGCCCGCCAAGGCAAAGTGAATGCACAAATGACGAACGCCGAGGTGCAGAAATGGTGTGAGTTGCAAAAAGAGGATGCTGAGTGGCTGGAGTCTATATTGGTTACGCTGGGGCTATCAGTCAGAGCGTGGCAACGTCTGCTTAAGGTTTCTCGTACTATCGCCGATCTGGCTGAGGAGGAAGTGCTTAAACGTTCTCATTTATTGGAAGCATTAAGCTATCGGGGGATGGATCGTATGATGGCGCATTTGCATAAAAGTCTGGAGTAAAAATGGGGCCGTAGCCCCATTTTAAAACCGGATGAATATAATGCCCTGAGAAGTTTTTTGCTTAATCTTCTGAATCACTATAGTCTTCAACGCCTTCCATCTGTGGTTTACCACCAGAAAGGGTATGGAAGCGCTTCGGACGCTTAATACGCGTCATGTATTTACTCCATACGCGCTCGGCTTCAGTTTGTGGTTCACGTAAACCACGACATACTTCTATAAACTGACGCTCTTCTTCTGTCACAGGCTCACGTCTGGACAGATCAAGCTCATTAAACGCGTAACCGTGCCTTTCAAGAAGCTGTGCTTCTTTAATGGTGAAGTCACCATGACGCGAAAACCCACGCGGGTAGTGTTTGTTATCAAAAAAACGATTATTTGTTGCGAAGCTATCCGCCATTTTACACGCTCCTAACTCTTCTATGGCCGTGCGATTTATGGCGCGGAGTATTAGTTAGGCTTGACAGAGTGTAAAACAAAACATTTAAATCATTACGACAAATATTTTTTGGGAGTGGGCTGTGGATACGGAATTACTAAAGACTTTTCTTGAAGTGAGCAGAACGCGTCATTTTGGACGTGCGGCAGAAGCCCTCTACCTTACGCAATCGGCAGTTAGTTTCCGCATCAGACAGCTGGAAAATCAGCTGGGCGTTAATCTGTTTACTCGTCATCGTAATAATATTCGGCTTACCGCTGCAGGCGAGCGCTTGCTTCCTTATGCTGAAAGCCTGATGAGTACCTGGATGATGGCTAAAAAAGAGGTAGCCCATACCCAACAGCATCATGAGTTGTCGATTGGTGCCAGCGCTTCTCTTTGGGAAGCCTATTTAACACCTTGGCTGCAAACTCTGTATGAAAACCGTGAAAGCCTGCATCTGGAGGCACGCGTCGCTCAACGTCACCTGTTGGTTAAACAACTACATGAGCGGCAGCTTGATTTATTGATCACCACGGAAGCGCCAAAAATGGATGAATTAACCAGCCAGCAAATTGGACATATTTCGTTAACGCTGTTTCGCTCGCGAAAAAGTGAGAAAAGAGAAAAATATGACTATATCAAACTGGAATGGGGCGCCGATTTTCATCAGCATGAGAGCTATCTGGCTGGAGCGGACGATGTGCCAGTCCTTACGACCACGTCAGCCCATTTAACCAGACAGTTACTGCATACAACCGGCGCTTGCGCATTTTTACCCGACAGCTGGATGCAACTTTATCCCGATCTGACCGTTATTCCCGATACGCCCGTAGCCGTCAGGCCTTTATATGCCGTTTGGTTACAGAATAGCGATCAGCAAACACATATCCGTCAGCTGCTAAAATTTCCAGTGCTGGTTCAAGCGTAACGTGCTTTTAAAAAATGGAAGAGTAAGCAGGAAGGATGAGAGGCGCTTCTCCACTCATCCTGTATCACAGAGGATAAGAAGAAAATTTAAGGCAAAAAAAATCCTTTGCATTAGCAAAGGATTTTTTTATCTGGCAGGGGCGGAGGGACTCGAACCCCCAACACCCGGTTTTGGAGACCGGTGCTCTACCAATTGAACTACGCCCCTAAATAGAGTGGCGGTGCGGACGGGACTCGAACCCGCGACCCCCGGCGTGACAGGCCGGTATTCTAACCGACTGAACTACCGCACCACCGAATACTGCATTACCAGCGGGGTCTCGCTGATAACCGGCGCTACCTTTTCAGGTATGACCTTAATTTGATGCCTGGCAGTTCCCTACTCTCGCATGGGGAGGCCCCACACTACCATCGGCGCTGCGGCGTTTCACTTCTGAGTTCGGCATGGGGTCAGGTGGGACCACCGCGCTCTCGCCGCCAGGCAAATTCTGTTTTCCCCCGCCGCCTTCCGGCCGCGCGGGATACATCCGTCAACAAGCTGAAGCTCTCAGTCCCAAAACGCCTGTGGCGTTGTAAGGTTAAGCCTCACGGGTCATTAGTACCGGTTAGCTCAACGCATCGCTGCGCTTACACACCCGGCCTATCAACGTCGTCGTCTTCAACGTCCCTTCAGGAGACTCAGGGTCTCAGGGAAGACTCATCTCGAGGCAAGTTTCGTGCTTAGATGCTTTCAGCACTTATCTCTTCCGCACGTAGCTACCGGGCAGTGCCATTGGCATGACAACCCGAACACCAGCGGTGCGTTCACTCCGGTCCTCTCGTACTAGGAGCAACCCCTCTCAGTCTTCCAGCGCCCACGGCAGATAGGGACCGAACTGTCTCACGACGTTCTAAACCCAGCTCGCGTACCACTTTAAATGGCGAACAGCCATACCCTTGGGACCTACTTCAGCCCCAGGATGTGATGAGCCGACATCGAGGTGCCAAACACCGCCGTCGATATGAACTCTTGGGCGGTATCAGCCTGTTATCCCCGGAGTACCTTTTATCCGTTGAGCGATGGCCCTTCCATTCAGAACCACCGGATCACTATGACCTGCTTTCGCACCTGCTCGAACCGTCACTCTCGCAGTCAAGCCAGCTTATGCCATTGCACTAACCTCACGATGTCCGACCGTGATTAGCTGACCTTCGTACTCCTCCGTTACGCTTTGGGAGGAGACCGCCCCAGTCAAACTACCCACCAGACACTGTCCCCACGCCGGTTCACGGCGCCAGGTTAGAACATCAAACATTAAAGGGTGGTATTTCAAGGATGGCTCCGTGCGAACTGGCGTCCACACTTCTCAGCCTCCCACCTATCCTGCACATCAAGGCTCAATGTTCAGTGTCAAGCTGTAGTAAAGGTTCACGGGGTCTTTCCGTCTTGCCGCGGGTACACTGCATCTTCACAGCGAGTTCAATTTCACTGAGTCTCGGGTGGAGACAGCCTGGCCATCATTACGCCATTCGTGCAGGTCGGAACTTACCCGACAAGGAATTTCGCTACCTTAGGACCGTTATAGTTACGGCCGCCGTTTACCGGGGCTTCGATCAGGAGCTTCTCTTGCGATAACCCCATCAATTAACCTTCCGGCACCGGGCAGGCGTCACACCGTATACGTCCACTTTCGTGTTTGCACAGTGCTGTGTTTTTAATAAACAGTTGCAGCCAGCTGGTATCTTCGACTGGCTTCGGCTCGGGGAGCAAGTCCCTCCACCTACGTGCCAGCGTGCCTTCTCCCGAAGTTACGGCACCATTTTGCCTAGTTCCTTCACCCGAGTTCTCTCAAGCGCCTTGGTATTCTCTACCTGACCACCTGTGTCGGTTTGGGGTACGATTCGTTGTTACCTGGAGCTTAGAGGCTTTTCCTGGAAGCAGGGCATTTGTTGCTTCAGCACCGTGGTGCCTCGTCATCACGCCTCAGCCTTAACTTTCCGGATTTGCCTGGAAAGTCAGCCTACACGCTTAAACCGGGACAACCGTCGCCCGGCCAACATAGCCTTCTCCGTCCCCCCTTCGCAGTAACACCGAGTACGGGAATATTAACCCGTTTCCCATCGACTACGCCTTTCGGCCTCGCCTTAGGGGTCGACTCACCCTGCCCCGATTAACGTTGGACAGGAACCCTTGGTCTTCCGGCGAGCGGGCTTTTCACCCGCTTTATCGTTACTTATGTCAGCATTCGCACTTCTGATACCTCCAGCATGCCTCACAGCACACCTTCAACGGCTTACAGAACGCTCCCCTACCCAACAACACACAGTGTTGCTGCCGCAGCTTCGGTGCATGGTTTAGCCCCGTTACATCTTCCGCGCAGGCCGACTCGACCAGTGAGCTATTACGCTTTCTTTAAATGATGGCTGCTTCTAAGCCAACATCCTGGCTGTCTGGGCCTTCCCACATCGTTTCCCACTTAACCATGACTTTGGGACCTTAGCTGGCGGTCTGGGTTGTTTCCCTCTTCACGACGGACGTTAGCACCCGCCGTGTGTCTCCCGTGATAACATTCTCCGGTATTCGCAGTTTGCATCGGGTTGGTAAGCCGGGATGGCCCCCTAGCCGAAACAGTGCTCTACCCCCGGAGATGAATTCACGAGGCGCTACCTAAATAGCTTTCGGGGAGAACCAGCTATCTCCCGGTTTGATTGGCCTTTCACCCCCAGCCACAGGTCATCCGCTAATTTTTCAACATTAGTCGGTTCGGTCCTCCAGTTAGTGTTACCCAACCTTCAACCTGCCCATGGCTAGATCACCGGGTTTCGGGTCTATACCCTGCAACTTAGCGCCCGGTTAAGACTCGGTTTCCCTTCGGCTCCCCTATACGGTTAACCTTGCTACAGAATATAAGTCGCTGACCCATTATACAAAAGGTACGCAGTCACCCCATAAAGAGGCTCCCACTGCTTGTACGTACACGGTTTCAGGTTCTTTTTCACTCCCCTCGCCGGGGTTCTTTTCGCCTTTCCCTCACGGTACTGGTTCACTATCGGTCAGTCAGGAGTATTTAGCCTTGGAGGATGGTCCCCCCATATTCAGACAGGATACCACGTGTCCCGCCCTACTCATCGAGCTCACAACAGGTACGTCTTCGTGTACGGGACTGTCACCCTGTACCGTGCGCCTTTCCAGACGCTTCCACTGACGCACCTGCTGATGCAGGCTCTGGGCTGTTCCCCGTTCGCTCGCCGCTACTCAGGGAATCTCGGTTGATTTCTTTTCCTCGGGGTACTTAGATGTTTCAGTTCCCCCGGTTCGCCTCGTTAACCTATGTATTCAGTTAACGATAGTGCAACGGATTGCACTGGGTTTCCCCATTCGGGTATCGCCGGTTGATAGCGGTTCATATCACCTCACCGGCGCTTTTCGCAGATTAGCACGCCCTTCATCGCCTCTGACTGCCAGGGCATCCACCGTGTACGCTTATTCGCTTAACCTCACAACCCACAGGCGTCTTGCAACGCTTGCGTGCGTGAGTATTGAGAGAATCGTGAACAGTTTCATTACGAAAGCTGTTCCGTTTTCAATTTTCAGCTTGTTTCCGGATTGTTAAAGAGCAAAACTTCACAGTACATTCGCAAATGCACTCTGGAGTGTTCATCAACCGAAGTTGATGGTGGAGCTAAGCGGGATCGAACCGCTGACCTCCTGCGTGCAAGGCAGGCGCTCTCCCAGCTGAGCTATAGCCCCAGATGTGTTCGTAAAACCCGCGAAGAACCGTAATTCTTTTTCAGGCAAGGCGTACGTGCGGGACGTTTATCGTGATAAACGACCGTGCGTGTAACGCAGCATGAGAAAGAATTTGGTAGGCCTGAGTGGACTTGAACCACCGACCTCACCCTTATCAGGGGTGCGCTCTAACCACCTGAGCTACAAGCCTGCCGGGGTTTTACTGCTCAATACTTCTATCAGACAATCTGTGTGAACACTGCACGGCGGGATAGTGCATGGTAAGGAGGTGATCCAACCGCAGGTTCCCCTACGGTTACCTTGTTACGACTTCACCCCAGTCATGAATCACAAAGTGGTAAGCGCCCTCCCGAAGGTTAAGCTACCTACTTCTTTTGCAACCCACTCCCATGGTGTGACGGGCGGTGTGTACAAGGCCCGGGAACGTATTCACCGTGGCATTCTGATCCACGATTACTAGCGATTCCGACTTCATGGAGTCGAGTTGCAGACTCCAATCCGGACTACGACGCACTTTATGAGGTCCGCTTGCTCTCGCGAGGTCGCTTCTCTTTGTATGCGCCATTGTAGCACGTGTGTAGCCCTGGTCGTAAGGGCCATGATGACTTGACGTCATCCCCACCTTCCTCCGGTTTATCACCGGCAGTCTCCTTTGAGTTCCCGGCCGGACCGCTGGCAACAAAGGATAAGGGTTGCGCTCGTTGCGGGACTTAACCCAACATTTCACAACACGAGCTGACGACAGCCATGCAGCACCTGTCTCACAGTTCCCGAAGGCACCAAGCCATCTCTGGCAAGTTCTGTGGATGTCAAGACCAGGTAAGGTTCTTCGCGTTGCATCGAATTAAACCACATGCTCCACCGCTTGTGCGGGCCCCCGTCAATTCATTTGAGTTTTAACCTTGCGGCCGTACTCCCCAGGCGGTCGACTTAACGCGTTAGCTCCGGAAGCCACGAGTCAAGCTCACAGCCTCCAAGTCGACATCGTTTACGGCGTGGACTACCAGGGTATCTAATCCTGTTTGCTCCCCACGCTTTCGCACCTGAGCGTCAGTCTTCGTCCAGGGGGCCGCCTTCGCCACCGGTATTCCTCCAGATCTCTACGCATTTCACCGCTACACCTGGAATTCTACCCCCCTCTACGAGACTCAAGCCTGCCAGTTTCGGATGCAGTTCCCGGGTTGAGCCCGGGGATTTCACATCCGACTTGACAGACCGCCTGCGTGCGCTTTACGCCCAGTAATTCCGATTAACGCTTGCACCCTCCGTATTACCGCGGCTGCTGGCACGGAGTTAGCCGGTGCTTCTTCTGCGGGTAACGTCAATGACAGAGCGTATTAAGCTCCATCCCTTCCTCCCCGCTGAAAGTACTTTACAACCCGAAGGCCTTCTTCATACACGCGGCATGGCTGCATCAGGCTTGCGCCCATTGTGCAATATTCCCCACTGCTGCCTCCCGTAGGAGTCTGGACCGTGTCTCAGTTCCAGTGTGGCTGGTCATCCTCTCAGACCAGCTAGGGATCGTCGCCTAGGTGAGCCGTTACCCCACCTACTAGCTAATCCCATCTGGGTTCATCCGATGGTGTGAGGCCCGAAGGTCCCCCACTTTGGTCTTGCGACGTTATGCGGTATTAGCCACCGTTTCCAGTGGTTATCCCCCTCCATCGGGCAGATCCCCAGACATTACTCACCCGTCCGCCACTCGTCAGCGAAGCAGCAAGCTGCCTCCTGTTACCGTTCGACTTGCATGTGTTAGGCCTGCCGCCAGCGTTCAATCTGAGCCATGATCAAACTCTTCAATTAAAAGTCTGATGCTAAAAGAAAAACGTCGTAATGAATTACGTGTTCACTCTTCAAGACTTGATACTGCAAGATTTTTTTGCGTATCCCGTCCGTGAGTGCCCACACAGATTGTCTGATAAATTGTTAAAGAGCGGTGCGACCGGCGCTTCGTGCCGTTGTCGCGAGGTGGCGTATATTACGCTTTCCTCTTTCAGAGTCAACCTCTTTTTTCAGAAGTTTTTCTCCGGCGATTCAGACTTCGCTGAACCGCTCAACACCGCGTGGCGTAAGCCGTTGTGCCGTGTCGATGGAGGCGCATTATAGGGAGTTCTTCCGGCCTGACAAGTGCTAATTTCAACTTTTTTGCTGTTCGTCGAAATTTCGCGCAGAACGCCTGTTTTTAACGCTGTTTTATCCGTTTCGGCAGCTCTGCGAGGCTATCCAGCACCCAATCAGCTGCTTTTTCGCCTTCTTCCGTTACCGCTTTACCGCTACGAACCAGGACTGTCGTACCGACGCCTGCCGCTTTACCCGCCAGCACATCATCAATCTTATCGCCAACCATATAAGAAGCAGCCATATCGATATTCAGGTGTTTCATCGCGCTGAGCAGCATACCCGGCTGCGGCTTCCGGCATTCGCACGTCTGGCGATACGCTTCTACCGCCGCCTCTGGATGATGCGGGCAATAATAGATGCCATCCAGATCCACTTCTCTGTCAGCCAGCGACCAGTCCATCCACTCGGTGAGTTGCATAAACTGATCTTCGCTAAACATGCCGCGCGCAATACCGGACTGATTCGTTACCAGCACCAGCGCATAGCCCATTTTTTTCAGTTCCTGCATCGCCTCAATGACGCCGTCAATAAACTGAAAATCATCAATCTCATGGACATAGCCATGATCCACATTCACCGTACCATCGCGATCGAGAAAAATCGCCGGAACCTTAGCCGTCACGTAGTTACTCCTGCTGCCATATTTGTCGGGCAGTATCGCATGATTGTAATAAAAGAGAGAATGGCAGATTGAATCTCTCCGATTGATTTAGACGTCTGGATGCCTTAACATCCATTTCAAATTTTGCCGGCTTGTACAGGTAAAAGAGATACACACCACGGACAATTTCATCGCAACAGATAACTAATAAATCAATGATAAAACTTTCCAATATTACAAAAGTCTTTAAGCAGGGAGCGCGTACCATTACCGCGTTGTCTGACGTAAGCCTGCACGTACCTGCCGGGCAAATTTATGGCGTAATCGGTGCTTCAGGCGCCGGTAAAAGTACGTTGATTCGTTGCGTCAACCTGCTGGAGCGCCCGACCTCCGGCAGCGTGCTGGTTGACGGGCAAGAGCTGACGGCGCTGTCAGCAGGTCAGCTGACGCTGGCACGTCGTCAAATCGGCATGATTTTTCAGCATTTTAATCTGCTTAACTCCCGCACCGTTTTTGGCAACGTTGCCTTACCGCTTGAGCTGGACAATATGCCGCGCGCCGCGATTAAAGCGCGCGTGAGCGAGCTGCTCGATTTAGTCGGTTTAGGTGATAAACATGATGCCTGGCCCGCCAACCTTTCCGGCGGACAAAAGCAGCGCGTCGCCATTGCCCGCGCACTGGCCAGCAACCCGAAAGTGCTGCTGTGCGACGAAGCCACCAGCGCGCTCGATCCTGCCACGACGCGTGCCATTCTGGAACTGCTGAAAGATATTAACCGCCGCCTGGGCATTACCATTCTGCTGATTACGCATGAAATGGACGTGGTGAAGCGCATTTGCGATCAGGTTGCGGTGATCAGCAATGGCCAGCTGATTGAAAAAGACAGCGTCAGCGAAGTCTTTTCTCATCCTAAAACGCCTCTGGCGCAGCAGTTTATTCAGTCCACGCTGCATTTGGATATTCCTGACGATTACCAGCAGCGTTTATCGGCGCAGCCGACAGCCAACAGCGTTCCGCTGTTACGGCTGGAATTTACCGGTCAGTCTGTTGATGCCCCGCTGCTGTCCGAAACGGCACGTCGCTTCAACGTCAACAATAATATTATCAGCGCCCAGATGGATTACGCTGGCGGCGTTAAGTTCGGCATTATGCTGGCGGAAATGCACGGCGACAATCAAGAAACCAAAAACGCAATTGAGTATTTGCAGCAGCACCATGTAAAAGTAGAGGTATTAGGTTATGTCTGAAGCAATGATGTGGTTACTTGGCCGCGGCATTTGGGAAACGCTGATAATGACCTTTGTCTCTGGCTTTTTCGGTTTTGTGCTGGGCCTGCCGGTCGGCGTGCTGCTTTATATTACGCGTCCCGGCCAGATCATAGCGAATAGCACGCTTTATCGGGTACTGTCGGCGCTGGTTAATATTTTCCGCTCGATTCCCTTTATTATTCTGCTGGTCTGGATGATCCCGTTTACTCGCGCCATTGTAGGTACCTCAATCGGTTTGCAGGCGGCCATCGTGCCGTTAACCGTTGGCGCGGCGCCTTTTATTGCGCGTATGGTGGAAAACGCCCTGCTGGAGCTGCCTGGCGGACTGATTGAAGCCTCCCGCGCGATGGGCGCCACGCCAATGCAGATCATCCGTAAGGTTCTGCTGCCGGAAGCCTTGCCCGGTTTAGTAAATGCGGCCACTATTACGTTGATTACGCTGGTTGGCTATTCCGCCATGGGCGGTGCCGTTGGCGCTGGCGGTCTGGGACAAATTGGCTATCAGTACGGTTACATTGGCTATAACGCCACGGTAATGAACACCGTTCTGGTTCTGCTGGTTGTGCTGGTCTATCTCATTCAGTTCTGTGGTGACCGCATCGTTCGAGCTGTCACACATAAATAAGCAACATCAATACTCTCGATTAAGGAAGGGATATGTCTTTTACGTTTAAAAAGATTGCCGCTGTGGGAGCGCTGCTGGGCGCTATGGCGCTGGCAGGATGTGGTCAGGAAGAGAAAGATCCGAACCATATCAAAGTCGGTGTGATTGTCGGCGCTGAGCAGCAGGTTGCTGAAGTGGCGCAGAAAGTCGCGAAAGATAAATATGGCCTCGACGTTGAACTGGTCACCTTTAACGATTACGTGCTGCCTAACGAAGCGTTAAGTAAGGGCGATATCGACGTTAACGCCTTCCAGCATCAGCCTTACCTGGACGGACAGGTTAAAGATCGCGGCTATAAGCTGGTTGCCGTCGGCAATACTTTCGTTTACCCGATTGCCGGTTATTCGAAAAAGATCAAATCGCTGGACGAACTGCAGGAAGGCGCTCAGGTCGCTATTCCTAACGATCCGACTAATCTCGGTCGCTCGCTGCTGCTGCTGCAAAAAGTGGGTCTTATCAAACTGAAAGATGGCGTTGGTCTGCTGCCGACCTCGCTGGATATTATCGATAACCCGAAGAAACTGAAAATTGTTGAACTGGAAGCGCCGCAGCTTCCGCGTTCTCTGGATGACGATCAGATCGCACTGGCGGTAATCAATACGACCTATGCCAGCCAGATTGGCATGACGCCAGCGAAAGACGGCATCTTTGTCGAAGATAAAGACTCGCCTTACGTCAACATTATCGTGGCACGCGAAGACAATAAAGATGCGGAAAATGTGAAGAAATTCGTTCAGGCTTATCAGTCTGATGAAGTTGCGGAAGCCGCGAATAAAATCTTTAACGGCGGTGCGGTTAAAGGCTGGTAATCCCGGCACGGCTAATTCAGCCGCTGTGGAAATGTAGTAATGCATCACTCCAGGGCGGCCCGCTGGCTCACCGGCAATAAGCAACTCTTGCTTACCGGACAGCCAGTCGGGCCGCCTTTTATTGTTCAGCAAAAGTTATCACAACTTGTCATTTCACGGATTGCTTGCTTCAATAACGCCACTTTTGACAAACGAGGATAGTTTAATGCGCGCGTTACCGCTTTGTTTGTTGGCGCTTTCGCTGACAGGATGCTCTTTACTGCATAAACCTTATAAGCCGATTACCGCGCCCGAAACCAGGCCGACCAATACCGAATCGCACCCTCGTCCCGCCGTACGCCCAACGCCGGTTAAGCTCTACACCGATACGACTGAGCTGTTGAGTAATCCTTTCCGCGATTTAGGCGAAGTATCCGGCGAAGATTGCCAGACCAATCGACAGGATTCCCCGCCGAATATCAACACGGCCCGTAAACGTATGCAGATCCGCGCTTCTTATATGAAAGCCAACGCGGTACTGCTGCATAAATGTGAAATCGTTAATGAAAGCAAAGGTTGCTATCGCCAGGCTATCTGCCAGGGCACCGCGTTAAAAGTATCCGGTAAATGAATCACTTTTCCTTCGCACAGATTGGCGTCATCAAATCCCCCTGGAAAGAGAAGTTTGCCGTGCCACGCCAGCCCGGTCTGATTGAGGATGGCGGCGGCGAGCTACATTTGCTTCCTCCTTATAATCAGCAGGAAGCGGTACGTGGTCTGGATGCCTTCAGCCATCTCTGGCTGCTGTTTGTGTTTCATCAAACCATGGATGGCGGCTGGCGTCCCACCGTGCGTCCGCCACGGCTCGGCGGCAATGCGCGTATGGGCGTTTTCGCGACCCGCTCGACTTTTCGCCCGAATCCCATCGGCATGTCGCTGGTTGAGCTGAAAACCATTCGCTGTGAAAAAGGCCAGGTGATTCTGGATCTGGGCAGCCTTGATCTGGTTGACGGCACGCCGATCGTGGATATTAAGCCCTACTTGCCGTTTGCCGAAGCGATCCCGCAGGCGCGCGCCGGTTTTGCGCAAAACGCGCCGGCGGCCGAGATGCCGGTACGCTTTTCTGAACTGGCGCAGCAACAGCTGGCACGCCATCAGCAGCGTTATCCGCAGCTGGCGCGATTTATCAGCCAGGTGCTGGCGCAGGATCCGCGTCCGGCCTACCGCAAAGGCGAGGAGCCGGAGCGCGAATACGCCGTCTGGCTACTGGATTTTAACGTGCGCTGGCGCGTTACCGCTGAAGGCACCGAAGTGCTGGCGCTCGATCCGCGCTAATTTGTTCTCCCCTCTCTTTTGAGGTGCATCACACGCTGGTACACTAGCCGCCAGTATTTTCAGGTCATCCTTTGACTATTTTCCGTCCAAACTGGAATCTTACAGATGCGTACTACTCAATATCTGCTCTCCACGCTTAAGGAGACGCCCTCCGATGCCGAAGTCATCAGCCACCAGCTGATGCTGCGTGCCGGGATGATTCGTAAACTGGCTTCAGGTCTTTATACCTGGCTGCCGACGGGCTTACGCGTACTCAAAAAAGTTGAAAACATCGTACGTGAAGAGATGACTAACGCCGGCGCGATTGAAATCTCTATGCCGGTCGTGCAGCCCGCCGATCTGTGGCAGGAGAGCGGTCGCTGGGAGCAGTATGGCCCGGAACTGCTGCGTCTGGTTGACCGTGGCGATCGTCCTTTCGTGCTGGGCCCAACGCATGAAGAGGTGATCACCGATCTGGTGCGCAATGAGCTGAGTTCTTATAAACAGTTACCGCTGAATCTGTTCCAGATCCAGACTAAATTCCGTGATGAAGTACGCCCGCGTTTCGGCGTGATGCGTTCACGCGAATTTATTATGAAAGATGCTTACTCTTTCCATACTTCACAGGAATCCTTACAGGAAACCTACGAAGCGATGTATCGCGCCTACAGCCAAAGCTTTAGCCGCATGGGCCTCGATTTCCGTCCGGTACAGGCGGATACCGGTTCTATCGGCGGCAGCGCCTCCCATGAGTTCCAGGTACTGGCGCAGAGCGGCGAAGATGACATCGTTTTCTCTACCGAATCCGATTACGCCGCCAATATCGAGCTGGCGGAGGCCGTTGCGCCGGCTGGTGAGCGCCCTGCTCCTTCGCAGCCGCTAGTGCAGATCGATACGCCGAACGCCAAAACCATCGCCGAGCTGGTGAGCCAGTTTAATCTACCGGTTGATAAAACCGTTAAAACGCTGATTGTGAAAGCGAGCGAAGAGAGCGGCCACCAGCTGGTTGCGCTGCTGGTGCGCGGCGATCATGAGCTGAACGAAATCAAAGCGGAAAAAGTTGATATTGTCGCGGCGCCGCTGGTCTTCGCTACGGAAGAAGAGATTCGCGCCGCCGTAGGTGCAGGTCCAGGTTCACTGGGTCCGGTTGGTTTGCCGCTGCCAGTGATTGCCGATCGTACCGTGGCGAAAATGAGCGACTTCAGCGCTGGCGCCAATATTGACGGTAAACACTTTACCGGCATTAACTGGGGCCGCGATCTGGCTGAGCCGTTGCAGGTTGCCGACCTGCGTAATGTAGTAGAAGGCGATCCGAGCCCGGATGGCAAAGGTACGCTGCTGATTAAGCGTGGTATCGAGGTCGGTCATATTTTCCAGCTGGGCACCAAATATTCTGAAGCGATGAAAGCCGCGGTTCAGGGCGAAGATGGCCGTAACCAGACATTAACCATGGGCTGTTACGGTATCGGCATTACGCGCGTTGTGGCGGCCGCTATTGAACAGAACCATGACGAGCGCGGAATCGTCTGGCCTGCGGCGCTGGCCCCGTTCCAGGTCGCAATCCTGCCGATGAATATGCACAAATCTTTCCGCGTGAAAGAGCTGGCGGAAGAGCTGTACGCTACGCTGCGCGCTAAAGGCATTGAAGTGCTGCTGGATGACCGTAAAGAGCGTCCGGGCGTGATGTTTGCCGATATGGAACTGATCGGTATTCCTCATACCATCGTGCTGGGCGATCGCAACCTGGACAACGACGAAATCGAATATAAAGCGCGTCGTGCCGGTGAGAAGCAGATGATCAAACGCGATCAGATTGTGGATTTCCTGGTCGACGCAATTCAGGGCTAAGCCGTTGCAAAACTGATAAAGCCACCCGTAGGGTGGCTTTTTTATTGGCTACAATACTTTGCCTCGTAGCGCTTTGGTGGTGCTGCGCTGTGCTTTTCCTTCCAGTCTGCGCCGTTTTGACGCCAGCGTAGGACGCGTAGCGCGGCGGGGTTTTTCCACCACTGTTAATTCCCGGATCAGGTTCTCCAGCCGCTTTAGCGCTGCCTCGCGATTCATCTCCTGACTACGATATTCCTGCGACTTGATAATCACCATACCATCCGCAGTGATCAGATGATGGCTGGCGCTCAGCAGCCGCTCTTTATAGAAATCGGGCAGCGACGACGCGCGAATATCGAAGCGTAGATGAATCGCCGTCGAGCTTTTGTTAACGTGCTGGCCGCCAGCGCCCTGCGCACGGATGGCACTGATCTCCAGCTCCGCATCGCTGATGGTTACGTTACGTGAAAGTACAATCATAAAAGTTTACCGTTAATCACCCATCTCCGGGGCATTCATTGATATGGGTTGCCTGTCTGCCATTGCCAATAGCGTAGAGTGTGGCCTGGTCACCCATTATTGTCTTCGGATAAAACGCTGTCGACGGCTGATTTCCCGCAAAGGGCTATGTTATAGTCGCTGGAGTCAGAGATTTATGCTCTGGAAGGAGGTGCATGTGCAGAAATATTGTGATTTAGTTCGTCAGAAGTACGCCGAAATCGGCGGCGGCGAACTGGGATACGTGCCCGACGCCATAGGTTGCGCGTTAAAAACACTGAACGAGATAGCGGCTAACCCGGCGCTAGACTCTTCCGTCAGGGAACAGGCGGCTTATGCTGCTGCAAACTTATTGGTGAGCGACTATGTTGACGAATGAAGCCTATAAACCGATCAATTGCGACGATTACGATAGTCTGGAACTCGCCTGCCAAAAAAAGTGGTCGCTGGTTCTTGAACTGAAAAACGGCGAGCAGCTTAAGGCGAAAGCCCAGGATATGATTACACGTAAAAACGTAGAGTATTTGGTTGTTGACCTGGCGGGCGATGTCCGCGAGCTGCGTCTTGACCATATCGCCAGCTTTAGCCACCCGGAACTGGGTACCGTTGTCGTTAGCGAATCAGATTAACCTGCCGGGCGGGCTTGCCCGCCCTTTGCCGTCAGGGCTTTAGCCCCTGATAATACGCTGCCAAATCCGCCATATCCTCATCGCTTAAGCCGCTAACAAACGCTTTCATTACCTCAGCCTGTCCGCCGCTGCGCTCGCCTTTTTTATAAGCCTGAAGCGCATGCTGCAGATAATCAGCATTTTGCCCGGCAAGGTTAGGATAAAGCGTTACGGAGGCTTTGCCCGTCGCGCCGTGGCAGGCGTTACAGGCGGCGGCTTTTTGCTGGCCCGCTTCGGCATTGCCCGCTGCCAGCGCAGGCGTCATAAAAGATGCCAGCATTAGCATCAACAGGACTTTCATTTTACTTCTCCCTTTCACGATGCCAGGCGATACGCCAGGCATTTCCCGCGGCGGCGCAACCTTCACGACAGACAAAAGTCTCCAGCGCCGCTACCAGCGTTTCATTATAAAAAATCATCGGCGTGCTTTCACGACGCCAGGGCGGTACGCCAAATTCCTGCCAGAGTTTTTTAACAGGCCGATGCCCGTTGCGTCCGACGATGGCCACGCTGCCGTGCGCCTGAAAGCGCACCGTTACGCGCTCATCTGCATGAGGCGGACGTATTTCCGTCCCGCTCTGCGCCCGTACCAGCCGTCCTAATCCGTGCGGCAGATAAAGTATCTGAGCGGGATCGGGCCAGTCCAGCACCTGTTCACGAACCGATGGCCTCAGCGGCAGCCAGTAAAGCGCCTGACGATAACGGCGCACTTCATGATCCCCCAGCTGTAACCGCGGCGCGGCATCTTCTCTGGCGCAAATAACTTCCTGCCACAGACGATTAAGCGCATCGCGCGATGGCATTTTTCCACCGCAGGCCGCAATCCAGCGCCGCAGCAGCGCCGCGCGCCGGGCTTCGCTCATGCCGGGAAAGCTGTCGATACGCAAGGCGCCGTCTGGCTGCATCAACAGCGAGAGTGATTCCGCCAGCAGTTCATCCAGCAGTTGCTCCTGTTCACCGCACAGCGCCGCACTACGGGCGACGGCATCGGCAAAGTGCGGCCAGCGATCGTTCAGCAGCGGCAATACCCGTTGACGCAGAAAGTTGCGGTCATAGCGAATATCCTGATTGCTCTCATCCTCAATCCAGCGCAGCTGATGTTCCCTCGCCCAGCGTTCCAGCGCCGCGCGACGGCAGGAGAGCAGCGGCCGCAACAGGCGATGTTCGCCCAGCATCAGGCTGGTCGGCATGGCGGCCAGCCCGGCGGGCCCGCTGCCGCGTTTTAATGCCAGCAGCAAGGTTTCGCTCTGGTCGTCAAGATGCTGCGCCGTCACCAACGCCTCGCCAGGCTGCAGATGTTGCCGAAACGCCTGATAACGTCCGGCGCGCGCCGCACCTTCAATCCCCTCGTCACGGCCATCGACCTTGATGGCTACAATCTCCAGCGCCACCCGCCACGCGTCGCAAAGGGCACGGCAGTGTTCCGCCCAACGATCGGCATGTGGACTGAGTCCATGATGAATATGTATAGCGCGCAGCTGTAGCTGAGGATGTTGCTGACGCAAAAGCGTCAGCTGATGCAGAAGTACCGTAGAATCCAGCCCGCCGCTGAATGCCACCAGCAGGCGCTGTTCACCGGCCAGCTGCTGTTCAAGTTGTGCAAGCTGCGTCATGAAAAAAGCCGTTTCAGGAAATAAGAACAGGATTCGCAAAACGGCTATGTTACTCCCGATAACCTGCAGGCGGCAAATTTACGCCTGGTACAGTTCAAGCGGCAGATTATCAGGATCGTTGAAGAAGGTGAAACGCTTGCCCGTCAGCGAATCAATGCGCACCGGCTCGCAGGTTACGCCCTTTTCGCGCAGAAACTCGCAGGCGCGATCGATGTCATCCACTGAAAACGCCAGGTGACGCAAACCGCACGCTTCCGGATGGCTGACGCGAGCCGGCGGCGTTGGAAAAGAGAACAGTTCAATCAGATACTGTCCGTTTAACGCCAGATCCCCTTTCCAGGAGTCACGTTCTTGTCGATAAATTTCCTGCTGCAGCGTAAAGCCGAGAATATCGCAGTAAAACGTCTTACTCCGCTCGTAATCGCTGGCGATAATCGCAATATGATGAACCTGTTTAATACCCAGCATAATTTCTCCCTGTTAACACTTACCGCAGCACCCTACGCATTCGAGGCTGCTGAGGCAAGACGGTAAAATCTGTAATTTACCGCTCGGAAACGGGCTCTTCCTGTTTGAGGACACGCACCAGATAACGTCCATCCTCGGTGAGTTTGGCGCCATGAATATCAGTTTCGAAACCGGGATAATGTCGGCCAATCGCACACAGCATCAGCAGGAAATCGAGAACAGGTCGGCTGGACTCGGTAATCATCTCACCCGGCATCACCAACGGCACACCCGGCGGATAAGGCAGAATCATATTGGCCGACACGCGTCCGATCATCTGATCAATCTCGACCGTTTCCACCTGCCCTTTTACCTGCAGCTGAAATGCCCGATGCGGCGTCATTTTCATTTCCGGCAGAACATCAAACGCTTTCAGCATCAGGCGCGGCAGATCGTGCTGGCGGATCAGCTGATGGATGCCCTGCGCCAGCGTCTGGATACGCATGTTGCGATAGAAATCGGGATCTTCAGCGTAGAGATCCGGCAGGATATTTTTAACGCGCAGATTAAGATCGTAAGCGCGTTTGAAATCCAGCAGGCCGCGCAGCAGCCCCATCGCACGGGTTTTATCAATGCCGATACTGAACAGGAACAGCAGGTTATAGGGCCCGGTTTTCTCGACCACAATCCCGCGCTCATCGAGAAACTTCGCCACCAGCGCCGCCGGGATCCCTTCTTCCGCCATTTCGCCCTGCTCGCTCATGCCCGGCGTTAAGATGGTGACCTTGATCGGATCGAGATACATATGATCGCGATCCGCATCGATAAAGCCGTGCCAGTCCTCTTCGCCCGGCTGAATCGGCCAGCATTCCGCTTCATCAATGCCGTCCGGCTGCCAGATATCGAAAAACCAGCTATCGGACTCTTCGCGCAGACGCTGTATTTCCCGACGGAAATGCAGCGCGCGCTCAACGGAACGGTTAATCAGCCGTCGTCCAGGATTGCCGCGTAGCATCGCCGCCGCCGTCTCGATCGAAGCGACAATAGAATAGTTGGGCGACGTGGTGGTGTGCATCATATAGGCTTCATTAAAGGTCTGTTCGTCGTAGTCGCCTTTAATGTGAATCAGCGAAGCCTGTGAGAAGGCTGCCAGCAGTTTATGCGTTGACTGCGTTTCATAAATAACTTTGCCGGGCGTGCGCTCACCGCTCATACCGCTTTTACCGGCATAGATGGGATGAAAATTGGTATAGGGCACCCACGCGGAATCAAAATGAATCGAAGGGACATCCAGCGTTTCTTTGATATAGCGGGTGTTATATAGCAGGCCATCATAGGTTGAGTTGGTGATCACCGCATGGACCGGCCAGCCAGCGTGTTCCGTTTGCGCCACCTTTAGCGCAATGCTTTCGCGGGTAAACTCACGCTTGGGAATGCCGCCGAGAATGCCCAGCGCATTGCGCGTCGGCTTTAACCAGATCGGCACGATATCGCTCATCATCAACAGATGCGTCAGCGATTTATGGCAGTTGCGGTCGATAAGTACCGTACTGCCCGCCGCTGCGGCGTACATACCGACGATTTTATTGGAAGTTGAGGTGCCGTTGGTCACCATATAGCTCTGCTCAGCGCCAAAAGTTCGGGCAATATACTCCTCTGCCTCCAGGTGCGGGCCGGTATGGTCAAGCAGCGAACCGAGTTCCGTTACCGAAATCGAGGTGTCGGCCTTAAGGGTGTTTGGCCCATAAAAATCATAAAACAGCGTGCCAACCGGGCTTTTCTGGAAAGCCGTGCCCGCCATATGGCCGGGCGTGCAGAAGGTATATTTTCCTTCCTTCACATAGGTAAACAGCGCTCTGGTTAATGGCGGCGTGATGTTGTCGATATATTCATCAGTGTATTGCCGGATACGCTGCGCAATATCTTCTTCTACGCCAAGCGCATACTCAAAGAACCACAGCGCCATGCGCATCTCATTGATGCTGATGTCCATGGTTGAATGGGTGTTAATAAAGGCGTAGAGCGGCAAGTATTCATTAAGCTGATTGATTTCGCTGCATAAATCGAGACTGTATTCATCCCAGTCAAAAATCACCCCGCAAATACGCGGATTATGCTCAATAAGCTTAACTAAGTCGTTGGCGTCTTTTGGATAGATCAGGTCAAAGCCCTGACTGATTAATGCCTGATGCAGCTGACGGATCGGTTCGTCTTTATAAAAAGCGTTATGCGGTCCCATTATCGCAATAATATTCAATTCGCACCTCCTGGTGATGAGCGATAAAGAATAAGCATAGCGGATAGCGTCGGCGGGGTTGGAACAGACCCGCCGGATAGCAGGTCTGGACAGGTACAGTGAAACTTAACTGCGATCGTGAACGGTTTCGGTTGGCGCATTAGTACGCCGGAGGCGAGGCCTCTTTCCGCGCCCTGCTTGCTGGCGTACATCTCGCTGATTATTGCGAAAAATCGTCTTGTCGCAAACGTAAAAAAGGCGGCCAGAGGCCGCCTTCTTATCGCCCGAAAAGAATCAGGCGTAGCCGTAGCTCATCAGACGTTGATAACGACGATTGAGCAACTCTTCCGTATTCAGCACGTCCAGATCGGCCAGGTCAGCCAGCAGCTGCGCTTTCAGCGAAGCAGCGATGGCCTGCGGATCGCGATGCGCGCCGCCCAGCGGTTCCGGTACGATAGAATCAATCAGCTCAAGCTCTTTCAGACGCGGTGCAATAATGCCCATCGCTTCCGCCGCCAGCGGCGCTTTGTCTGCGCTTTTCCACAGAATAGAGGCGCAGCCTTCCGGTGAAATCACCGAATAGGTGCTGTACTGCAGCATATTGACCTTATCGCCGACGCCGATCGCCAGCGCGCCGCCGGATCCGCCTTCACCGATAACGGTGCAGATGACCGGGACTTTCAGGCCGGACATTTCACGCAGGTTGCGTGCAATAGCCTCAGACTGACCGCGCTCTTCCGCGCCCACGCCCGGATAAGCACCCGGCGTATCGATAAAGGTAATAATCGGCATTTTGAAACGCTCGGCCATCTCCATCAGGCGCAGCGCTTTGCGATAACCTTCCGGTGCCGGCATCCCGAAGTTACGGCGAATTTTCTCTTTGGTTTCACGGCCTTTCTGATGGCCGATGATCATAACCGGGCGCCCGTCCAGACGCGCAATACCACCGACAATCGCTTTATCGTCCGCATAGGCGCGGTCGCCAGCCAGTTCATCAAAGTCAGTAAACACGTTACGGACATAGTCCAGCGTGTAAGGACGCAGCGGATGACGCGCCAGCTGCGCAATCTGCCATGCGCCCAAATCCGAGAAGATTTTACGGGTCAGCTCCACGCTTTTTTCGCGCAGGCGCTGAATTTCTTCATCCAGATTAATATCGTGTTTTTCATCCTGACGGCCAACCGACTTAAGGGAGTCGATTTTCGCCTCCAGTTCTGCAATTGGCTGTTCAAAATCCAGGTAATTAAGACTCATAATGTTCCTGTTTTAGTCAAACTCCAGTTCCACCTGCTCCGATCCTATCAGCGATCGCAGGTCATTCAGCAAACGATCGCAGGGAGATACGCGCCAGGCTGCGCCGAAACGCAACTTAGCCCGCGCATCCGCTCTCTGATAGTAGAGATGTACCGGAATTGTCCCCGAACGATGGGGTTCCAGAGACTGACGGAGACGGTTTAAAAGCTGGTCATCAATTTGCCTGTCCGTCAGCGAGATAGCAAGTCCGCGCGCGTATTTTTCACGCGCTTCGTCAATATCCATAATTTCGCGAGTGGTCATTTTAAGGCCGCCGCTAAAGTCATCAAAGCTGACCTGTCCGCTGACGATCAGGATACGGTCTTTTTCCAGCAAATGCTGGTATTTATCAAGCGCATCTGTGAACAACATCACTTCCAGACGACCGGAACGATCGTCCAGGGTGCAGATGCCAATACGGTTACCGCGTTTAGTGACCATTACGCGGGCCGCCACCACCAAACCGGCTGCGGTCGTAATTTTACCGCGCTCGGTCGGGTGCATGTCTTTCAGGCGCACGCCGCCGACGTAGCGTTCAATTTCTTTCAGATACTGATTAATCGGATGGCCGGTCAGATAGAGCCCCAGCGTTTCACGCTCGCCATCCAGCTGGACCTGCTCCGGCCACGGCGTAATACTGGCGTAGGACTGCTCTACCTGCTCCGGCTCTTCCGCCAGCACGCCAAACATATCCGCCTGGCCAATCGCTTCCGCTTTCGCATGCTGATCCGCCGCCTTCAGGGCATCGCCCAGCGCATTCATCAGCGCGGCGCGGTGCGGCCCAAGGCGATCGAACGCGCCGGACATAATCAGTTTTTCCATCACCCGACGGTTGATCTTTTTCGGATCGGTGCGCGCGCAAAGATCGAACAACTCGCGGAAATAGCCATCTTTATTACGCGCTTCAATGATCGCTTCGATCGGGCCTTCGCCGACGCCTTTGATCGCACCGATGCCATAAACGATCTCACCGTCGTCGTTAACGTGGAACTGATAGAGGCCGGAGTTAATATCCGGCGGCAGCACTTTCAGCCCCATGCGCCAGCACTCATCCACCAGGCCGACCACTTTCTCGGTGTTGTCCATATCGGCGGTCATTACCGCCGCCATAAACTCGGCCGGATAGTGCGCTTTCAGCCACAGCGTCTGGTAAGAAACCAGCGCATAAGCGGCGGAGTGTGATTTATTGAAGCCGTAACCGGCGAATTTTTCCACCAGGTCGAAGATTTTCATCGACAGCTCGCCGTCGATGCCCATGCTTTCCGCGCCCTCTTTAAACACCGAGCGCTGCTTGGCCATCTCTTCCGGCTTTTTCTTACCCATGGCGCGACGCAGCATATCTGCGCCGCCGAGCGTATAGCCCGCCAGCACCTGGGCAATCTGCATCACCTGTTCCTGATACAGGATAATGCCGTAGGTCGGCTCCAGTACCGGCTTCAGCGACTCATGCTGCCACTGAATATCAGGATAGGAGATCGCTTCACGACCGTGCTTACGGTCGATAAAGTTATCCACCATGCCCGACTGCAGCGGACCAGGACGGAACAGCGCTACCAGCGCGATCATATCTTCAAAGCAGTCCGGCTTCAGACGCTTGATCAGATCTTTCATACCGCGCGATTCAAGCTGGAACACCGCCGTGGTTTCCGCGCGCTGCAGCATATCAAAACTTTTTTTATCTTCCAGCGGGATCGCGGCAATATCGATTGGTGGTTCGCCCTGTTTCGCCCGGCGCGCGTTAATCATCTCCAGCGCCCAGTTGATAATTGTCAGCGTACGCAGGCCGAGGAAGTCAAACTTCACCAGCCCGGCATATTCCACGTCGTTTTTATCAAATTGGGTGACTGGATGATTACCGTGTTCATCACAGTAAAGCGGAGCGAAATCGGTAATTTTCGTCGGCGCGATCACCACCCCACCGGCGTGCTTGCCAGCGTTACGCGTGACGCCTTCCAGCTTGCGCGCCATATCAATCAGCGCCCTGACCTCTTCATCCGCCTCATAGATTTCCGGCAGCTGCGGCTCGGCGGCAAAGGCTTTTTCCAGCGTCATGCCCGGATCGGGCGGCACCAGCTTGGAGATACGATCGACGAAACCGTACGGATGGCCCAGCACGCGGCCTACATCGCGGATAACCGCTTTCGCCGCCATGGTGCCGAAAGTGATGATCTGAGAAACCGCATCACGTCCGTACATATCGGCAACGTGTTCAATCACCTGGTCGCGCTTTTCCATACAGAAATCGACGTCGAAGTCGGGCATGGAAACACGTTCCGGGTTCAGAAAGCGTTCAAACAGCAGGTCAAATTCCAGCGGATCGAGATCGGTGATTTTTAGCGCGTAGGCCACCAGCGAACCGGCCCCTGAACCACGGCCCGGACCAACCGGAATGCCGTTGTCCTTCGACCACTGGATAAATTCCATTACGATCAGAAAGTAGCCGGGAAAACCCATCTGGTTGATAACGTTAAGCTCAATTTCCAGACGTTCATCATATTCTGGTCGCTTCTGCGCCCGAACCTCAGGATCGGGAAAGAGAAACTCAAGGCGTTCTTCCAGACCTTCGCGCGAGCGTTTCACCAGGAAGTCTTCGGTGGTCATCGTGCCGGTCGGGAACTGCGGCAGGAAATATTCGCCAAGGCGCACGGTAACGTTACAGCGACGGGCGATCTCTACGCTGTTTTCCAGCGCTTCCGGGATATCGGAAAACAGTTCGCACATCTCTTCAGCGCTGCGCATATACTGCTGCGGGCTGTAGTTGCGCGGGCGTTTAGGATCGTCCAGCGTGTAGCCGTCATGAATGGCGACGCGGATTTCATGGGCGTCGAAGTCGTCCTCATTAATAAAGCAGACTTCGTTAGTGGCGACCACAGGAATGCCTTCGGCAATCGCCAGTTCGACGGCGGCATGCAGATAGCTCTCTTCGTCCGGGCGACCGGTGCGAATCAGCTCCAGATAGTAGCGATCGGGGAAGTGCTGCTGATAAAAGGCAAGACACTGGGCGACCAGCGCCTGATTACCGCGCAGCAGGCTGCGTCCCACGTCGCCGCGCCGTCCGCCGGAGAGCAGAATCAGCCCTTCCTGCAGGTCAGCCAGCCAGTCGCGATCGATAGTCGGGCCTTCCGGGCCGTAACCGCGCTGATAGGCGCGGGAAATAAGCAGCGTCAGATTCTGGTAACCGGTGTTATTCATCGCCAGCACGGTGATCTGTGTCAGCTCATCGCCCATCAGCTCGCTGGCGACCAAAAAATCGGCGCCAATAATCGGCTTAATGCCTGCGCCATGCGCCGTACCGTAAAACTTCACCAACCCGCACAGGTTAGTAAAGTCGGTAATCGCCATGGCGGGCATCCCAAGCGCCGCCGCTTTTTTCACCAGCGGGCCGGTCTTCGCCAGTCCATCGATCATTGAATAATCGCTGTGGATACGCAGATGAATAAAACGTGGTTCGGCCATCTTTCTTTCCGGTTAGCAGCTGAAAACGCGCTTAGCGCGCGCGTTCAGTGGTGAGACTGACTTCGAGGTCCAGTAGCGCATTGCGCACCGGCGCAAAACTACGACGATGGTGCGGCGTGGCGCCATGCTCTGTCAACATCGCCAGATGTTGCGCGGTGGGATAACCTTTATGCTGCGCAAAGCCGTATTGCGGAAAAACCGCATCCAGCTCCGCCATTTCGCGGTCACGCGTGACTTTCGCGATAATCGACGCGGCGCTGATTTCCGCGACCAGGCTGTCGCCTTTTACGACCGCCATCGACGGCATTGGCAGCGCCGGGCAACGGTTGCCGTCAATCAGCACATAATCAGGCGCAATGGCCAGGCCTGCCACCGCGCGTTGCATCGCCAGCATAGTGGCGTGCAGAATATTCAGTTGATCTATCTCTTCCGGCTCGGCGCGCCCCAGACTCCAGGCCAGCGCTTTCTCGCGGATTTCATCAAACAAGGCCAGCCGACGTTTTTCGCTCAGCTTTTTAGAATCCGCCAGACCTACGATGGGACGCGCAGGATCGAGGATCACCGCCGCCGTCACCACCGCGCCGACCAGCGGCCCGCGTCCGACTTCATCAACGCCCGCGATTAAACGCGCGTTGGGATAAATAAATTCAGCCATTCGCCAACTCCAGTACGGCCTGCGCCGCTTGTTCATCGGCATTCCAGCGAATTTGCTGGTGTAATTCAGTAAAGGTTGCCAGCAGACGTTCGCGCGTTGCGCCCTGTGCCAGCAACGGTTCCAGCGCGGCAGCCAGCCGATCGGGCTGGCAGTCGTCCTGTAACAGTTCAGGCACCAGTTCACGTCCGGCCAGTAAATTGGGCAGCGACACGTATTGGGTTTTGACCAGCCGCTGCGCCAGCCAGAAGGTAAAGGGCTTCATGCGATAGCCGACCACCATCGGACATTTCGCCAGCATACATTCCAGCGCCGCCGTGCCGGAGGCAAGCAACGCCGCATCGCTGGCGATCATCGCCTCGCGCCCTTTGCCATCCAGCAGATGTACCGGCAGCTCCGGCGCCGTCGCCGCTTTGATCTGTTCAAACTGTTCGCGCCGTTTAGCGTTAACCAGCGGTACGACAATTTCCAGCTGCGGCCATTTCTCGCGCAGTCGCTGGGCCGTTTTCAGAAAATCAGCACTAAGCATTTCCACTTCGGCCGAACGCGAACCGGGCAACAGCGCAAGGCACAGCGCCTCTTCAGCGATGCCAAGTTCACGCCGCGCCGCCGCCTTATCAGGCTGGAGCGGCATGGCGTCCGCCATAGTATGTCCAATAAAACGACAGGGAACATCAAAGCGATCGTAAAAAGCTTTTTCAAACGGCAGGAAGGCCAGCACCAGATCGGTCGCGCGGCCAATTTTAAATACGCGCTTTTGTCGCCACGCCCAGACCGACGGACTGACGTAATGAATAGTGCGGATCCCGCTCTGCTTCAGACGGCCTTCCAAAGTGATATTAAAATCGGGCGCATCAATGCCAACAAAGACATCGGGCTTAAGTTCAGTGAAACGGCGGGTTAAATCGCGACGGATTTTTAACAGGCGCGGCAGGCGCTCCAGCACCTCAACGATGCCCATCACCGCCAGCTCTTCCATGTCGTACCAGCTTTCGCAACCTTCCGCCAGCATACGCGGGCCCGCCACGCCGACGAAGCGGGCGTCAGGGTGTTTGGCTTTGAGCGCACGAATTAAACCGGCACCAAGAATATCGCCGGAGGTTTCTCCGGCGACAAGGGCAATCGTTAAGGGACGAGCAGCCATGAGTTAACGAATCAGACCTCGCGTTGAGCGGGCAAAGAAATCATAAAACGGCTTAACTTCAGCATGCTGCTGCGCCAGCGCTTCGATTTCCGGCTTCACTTCATCCAGCGTTTTGCCACTGCGGTATAACAGTTTGTAGGCATTACGGATCGCGTGTAGCGCTTCTTTACTGAAGCCGCGACGTTTCAGGCCTTCGATATTGATGCCGAACGGCGTCGCGTGGTTACCCTGCGCGATAACGTAAGGCGGCACATCCTGCGCCACGCCGGAACAGCCGCCCACCATCACGTGCGCGCCGATGATGCAAAACTGATGAACCGCCGTCATGCCGCCGATAATGGCAAAATCATCCACCGTGACATGGCCGCCCAGCGTCGCGTTATTAGCAAAAATACAGCGATTGCCAATAATACAGTCATGGGCGATATGCGCGTTAACCATCAGCAGGTTATCGCTGCCGATGCGGGTTACGCCGCCGCCCTGCACCGTACCACGGTGAATAGTCACGCTTTCGCGGATGCTGTTACGATCGCCAATCTCAACGCGGGTCGGCTCACCAGCATATTTCAGGTCCTGGTTTACCTCACCGATCGAGGCAAACTGGGTAATAATGTTGTCTTTACCGATGCGGGTATGACCGTTCACTACCACATGGGATTTCAGAACGGTACCTTCACCGATTTCAACATTCGCGCCGATGTAACAGAATGGGCCGATGTTGACACGGGCACCAATGATGGCGCCCTCTTCGACGATGGAACTAGGATGAATTACGGCGGTTGCATCAATCACGTATTATGCCTCCCGGCTACGGGCACACATCATGGTCGCTTCACAGACAATCTTGCCGTCTACGGTAGCAACGCCCTTAAAGCGCGTCAAACCACGACGCGTTTTCTCGAAGGTTACTTCCATAATCATCTGGTCGCCCGGTACAACCGGACGCTTGAAGCGCGCTTCATCAATCCCGGCAAAATAGTAAAGCTCGCCCGGCTCAAGTTTGCCCACGCTTTTAAACGCCAGAATACCCGTGGCCTGCGCCATCGCTTCCAGAATCAGTACGCCCGGGAAAATCGGTTTACCAGGGAAATGTCCCTGGAAAAACGGTTCGTTAACCGAGACGTTTTTTACCGCTCGCAGATATTTGTGTTCTTCGAACTCCAGGACACGATCGACCAGTAAAAACGGATAACGGTGCGGCAGCAGTTCTAAAATCTCTTCAATATTCAGAGTATGAGTTTCAGTAGTCAAAATACTCTTCCTGTCCTAAAAATTCTGATGGCATCAATAACACGGCCTGCACCGATCGGACGATCGTCGGCAGGCCGCAAATTCGTTTATGTGGCGCCTGGCTTCCCTGCTTAGCATGTTTTATTTATGAAAGCCGGACAGAGATGGGATGCGCGTTTAGTCGTCTTTGCCGACTTTACGCTCGATGGCTTTTAAGCGCTTGCTCATTTCATCGATATTCATCACCAGCGCTGCGGTTTTACGCCAGGTTTTATTTGGTTGCAACGGAATGCCCGAAGAGTATACCCCAGGTTCCGTGATGGGACGCATCACCATTCCCATTCCGGTAACGGTCACTTTGTCACAGATTTCCATGTGTCCGTTAATAACGCTGGCGCCACCGATCATACAGTAACGACCGATTTTCAGGCTACCCGCCATGATCACACCGCCAGCAACGGCCGTATTGTCGCCAATCACTACGTTATGTGCAATCTGGCACTGGTTATCAATGATAACACCATTACCAATCTGAGTGTTATCCAGCGCACCGCGATCGATGGTGGTACAGGCGCCGATTTCAACGCGATCGCCAATAATCACCGAGCCAAGCTGGGGAATTTTCACCCAGTTGCCACGATCGTTGGCATAACCAAAACCATCAGCGCCGATGACCGTGCCGGACTGAATCAGACACTGCTGACCAATACGAATTTCATGGTAAACCGTTACGTTGGCCCACAGGCGCGTTCCGGCACCGATGTGCGTGTTTTTACCTACGAAGCAGCCAGCGCCGATCACGACATTATCGCCAAGCACCACGCCCGACTCAATAACGGCATTCGCGCCAACAGAAACGTTGCTGCCCAGCGTAGCGCTGGCATCAATGACCGCGCTCGGCGCGATGTTTTGCGCGGGTTGCGGCGTGGTATCAAGCAGCTGCGCCATACGCGCGTAGGTCAGGTAAGGGTTTTTCACCACCAGCGCGGCGCTATGGCACCACGACAGATCGGCTTCCGTCAGCACCACGGCAGATGCCTGGCATTCGGCGAGCTGCTCACGGTAGCGGCTGTTGGCAAGAAAAGTGATTTGACCATTTTGGGCGGATTGCATAGAAGCAATGCCGGAGATGGCGATATCGCCATCTCCGTGCAATTCTGCATCCAACTGCTGGGCTAAATCAGCCAGTCGAATTGAGGACATTGATTATTTAACCTGTTTCAGAACGTCAGCCGTGATGTCTTTCGCATTAGAAGCGTAAGCTACCGCGTTAGCATCGATAACCACATCGTAGCCATCGTTATCAGCAACTTTTTTCACTGCGTCCTGGATACGGCTCAGCAGTTTATTACGTTCTTCCATCTGGCGACGGCGGTTGTCCTGCTCAAAAGCCTGCGCTTTTGAAGAGAACGCTTCGCGCTGAGACATGATGTCTTTTTCCATGCGGCTACGTTCGCTGGCCTTCATGGTCGAGCCATCACGTTGCAGGCGCTGCATTTTTGCCTGCAGATCGCGTTCCTGGCTCTGCAACTCGGTAGCGCGGCCTTTAAATTCATTTTCCAGCTGCTTCGCAACAGAGGCACGTTGCGGTAACTGTTGGAAAATGCTGGACACGTTTACCACGGCAATTTTATCAGCAGCCTGAGCGCCTGCGGAAACCGCTAAAGCGAGACCCAGACCTGCGGCACACAACAACTTTTTCACTATTAACTCCTTACCATCAACGTTTGTGTCAAAGACACAGTTTTGCCTGCAACATCGGCCCGCAGGCGAAGCTTACGGGCCAACGAACAGTGCGATACTTAACAGCTATGCTTCCCTGAAGCGGACATTACCAGGTTTTACCAATATTAAACTGGAACTGCTCCGCTTTATCTCCATCATATTTCTTAACCGGCTGGGCATACGAGAAGACCAGCGGACCCAGAGGCGACATCCACTGCAGCGCAATACCGCTGGAAATACGAATGTTGCCCGGATCGCTGTAGTCAGGAATGCCTGCAGCGCGCGAGTCTGCCGTATTTTCCCAATTGGTATCCCAAACGGTACCGGCATCGACAAACAGCGAGGTGCGCACCGAGTTGGAATATTTCTCGCTGATAAACGGCGTTGGGGTGATCAGCTCAAGGCTGGCCACGGCCATGGCGTTACCGCCCACCGCATCATCCGATTTACACAGATTCTGGCTACCGGAACAGGTAGAAGAATCGTCATTCAGGTAAGCCGCTTTCGGACCAATGTTATTGGAGCGGAAGCCGCGTACCGTACTGGAGCCGCCGGCATAGAAGTTCTCATAGAACGGCAGCTCTTTGCCACTCAGACCATCGCCATAACCTACGCGACCACGACCTAACAGAACCCAGGTATGATCGTCGTTAATCGGCATATACTGCTGGGTATCCAGCGTGACTTTATAGAAGCTATTGTCTGAGCCCGGAATAGTCACTTTACCGTTCAGATTGGTACGGTTACCGGCAGTGGGGAAGAAACCACGGTCCAGGTTGTTATACGTCCAGCCATAGTTGAAGGTGAAATCATCCGCAGAATATTCACTTTTACCTGAAATATCCGGATGCTGACCAACCGACTCCAGATAACGCCACATGGCCACCTGCGGCTGCATATTCGACAGGTCGTTATGCACATAGCCAAGGCCGACGCGCAGCGTGTTATTTTCATTAACCGGGAAGCCCAGCGTGCCGTCCAGACCATAACTCTTGTTGGTATAGTCAGAAAGGTCAGCGTCATCTGCTTTAAAGTCGTTATAGAAAATACGACCACCGAGGCTGACGCCGTCAACGGTGAAGTACGGATCGGTCAGCGAGAATTCCGCGTAGGTCTGATAGTCGTTTTTGGTGCCGCTGATGCCAACGGTATTACCGGTACCCAGCCAGTTATCTTGGGTTACGCCGACCTGGAAACTTACGCCGCTCTCGGTGCCGTAACCAATACCAAAGTTAAAGGTACCGGTATTACGCTCTTTCACCTTATAAACGACATCTACCTGATCCGGCGTGCCTGGTACGCGTTGCGTATCGACATCTACCGTCTCGAAATAGCCGGTACGGTTCAGACGCTCTTTACCCTGCTCAACCAGATTGCTGCCCAGCCAGGCGCCTTCCATCTGACGCATTTCACGGCGCAGGACGGAATCTTTTGAAGTATCGTTACCTTCAAAACGGACTTTACGTACGTAGTAACGGTTACCGGCATCGACATTCACATGCAGTTTAACCGTCTTATCGGCATCGTTGATTTCCGGCTGCGTTACCACGCGCGGATAAGCGTAACCATAACGGCCCAACAGCTGTTTGATGTTGTCTTCCATTTTGGTGACTTTAGTGCCGTTATACAGCTCGCCCGGTTCAACCTTCGCCAGACTTTCAATCTCAGCGGAATGCCCGGCCATGCTGCCATTCACCACCACGCCAGAAAGCTTATATTGCTCGCCTTCGTTAATGTTGATGGTGATATAGATACCTTTTTTATCCGGCGTCAGGCTGACCTGGGTGGAATCGATATTGAAACGCGCGTAGCCGCGATCGAGATAGAAGCTGCGCAGCGTTTCCAAATCGCCCGCCAGTTTCTGTTTCTGATATTTGCGATCGCCGACCAGGTTCCACCACGGCACTTCATCACGCAGCTGGAAGCGCGAGATCAGCTCATCGGAGCTAAAGGCTTTGTTACCTACTACGTTGATCTGCTGAATCTTGGCAGAAACGCCTTCGGTGAAGACCAGCTTCAGATCGACGCGGTTGCGCGGCAACGGCGTAACTACAGCTTTAACGCTGGCGCTATATTTACCGACGCTGTAGTAGAAATCTTCCAGCCCTTTTTCGATGCTGGAGATGGTGGTGCGATCCAGCGCTTCGCCGACGCGCACGCCGGAGGCTTCAAGATTCTGTTTAAGCATGTCATCTTTCACCGCTTTATTACCGGAGAAAGTGATGCTGGCAATGGTGGGACGCTCTTTCACCTGAACGATCAGCGTGGTGCCGTCGCGCAGAATCTGAACATCTTCGAAGTTTCCGGTAGCAAACAGGGCGCGAATGGTATTACTGATATCTTCATCATCTACCATATCACCGACACGTACCGGCATGCTGAGCAGAGCCGCACCGACAGCAACTCGCTGAAGTCCTTCGAAATGGATGTCCTTCACTACGAACCCGTCTGCACCGTAAACGGTGGCGCTGCTAAACAGCAGCGACGCTATGAGCAACTTTTTCATCGCCATCGTTGTTATGCGTTCTTCCTAACACGTCCCAGCCTGGACAACGTTCCGGTCATCACAGGCGAGAGAAATCATTGAATAGTGCAAGCCCCATTAACAGCACCAGCAAAATTGAGCCGATGCGATAACTGAAGTCCTGAACTCGCTCAGACACCGGTTTCCCTTTGATTTTTTCAATCGCCAGGAAAAGCAGATGCCCACCATCTAATACCGGTAACGGGAAGAGATTAATAATACCGAGGTTTACGCTAATAAGTGCGAGAAACATCAGATAATAAATCATCCCGTATTCCGCTGACATCCCGGCGCCTTGCGCGATAGAAATCGGCCCGCTCAGATTGTTCAGCTTAACATCGCCGGTGACCAGTTTGCCAAGCATGCCAACCGTCAGCTTCATTAACTGCCAGGTTTTCTCCCCGGCCTCGCCAATTGCAGCGAACGGACCATACTGGCGTACCGTTTTATACTCTTCCGGCAGCGGCAGCACGCGCGGTACGACGCCGGCAAATCCTTCAGTCCCTTTTGCGGCTGGCGTCAGCGTCAGGCTGACGGTCTCACCCTGGCGTTCAACATCCACGGCAATCGCCTTATTCGGACTTTCCCGCACAAGGTTAACAAAACCTCGCCAGTCTGCCAGCGGCTGACCATCGACTTTAACGATCCTGTCACCTGCTTGCAAACCTGCCGCGCTGGCGGGCGAATTTGCCTGCACCTGCGCCAGAACCGTTTCAATCTCAGGGCCACGCGGTTCAATACCTAATGCGACAACCGGATCTTGCTTATCCGGTTCGAAATGCCAGTTACGCAGATCGACCCGTTTTTCCACCCGCTGCGATGAGCCAAACGGCGCCAGACTTAAGGTCACTTCGGCATCGCCGATTTTCCCCACCAGCGCCATACGCACAGCATCCCAGTCAGGCGTTTCGATACCGTCAACGGCTTTAAGTTCCATACCGGGCAAAATTTGCGCCTCTGCAGCCACCGAGCCGTTCAGGATTTCGCCCGTCACCGGACGCACGCCAGGGACGCCGTGAATAAAGACCAGCCAGTAAGCAAAGATAGCAAACAGGAAATTAGCAATCGGACCGGCGGCAATCACCGCGGCGCGTTGCCATACCGTTTTGTTGTTGAAGGATTGATGACGCAGCTCCGGCGGCACGCTTTCAACGCGTTCATCCAGCATTTTGACGTAGCCGCCAAGCGGAATAAGCGCGATAACATATTCGGTGCCAAGCCGATCGCGACGGCGCCAGAGCGCTTTACCAAATCCCACGGAAAAACGCTCTACTTTAATGCCGCAGCGACGCGCTACCCAAAAATGACCAAACTCATGAACAGTAATCAGTACGCCCAGCGCAACGATAAAGGCAGCAAGACTCCAGATAAAGCTCAGCATAACGTCTTGTCCTTACAGCGTCCTGAACACCAGCAGCAGCAGACAGGCGAAAACCGGTACCGCAGCAGTCAGGCTATCGATACGATCGAGAATGCCGCCGTGGCCGGGGATCAGGTTTCCGCTGTCTTTAATTCCGGCTTCACGTTTGAACATGCTTTCAGTAAGATCGCCGAGTACGGAAGCGAGCGCAGCTTACCGAGCAAACCAGCAGTACGCTCGGCGTTACGCTCAGCGGTGCCCACAGGCCGAACAGCCAGGCGATGATAGCTGAAGTAAGCAAACCGCCGAAAAAACCTTCCCAGGTTTTACCCGGAGAAACCTTCGGCGCCAGCTTATGTTTGCCGAACAGGCGACCAAACATATAGGCGCCGGAATCCGCGCCCCAGACCAGAATCATCACATACAGCAGCCACCAGGCGCCGGCGAAGTGATCGCTCTCATAGTGATACTGGCGCAGCGCAACCATGCCGCAGAAAAAAGGCACGATAGTTAATACGCCGAAGAATAACCGCAGCACGCGCGAATGGCGCCAGAAGCCAGCAGAGCCCGGATAGAACAGCACCAGCAGCAAGGCGACGATCCACCATGTCAGTGCAGCCCAAAGCGATCCGCCGATTTGCGGTAACTGAATGGCATGTTGATAAGGCGGAAGCGTAAACAGCATAACGGCAAGCAGCAGGCCGCAAAACACGGCCAGCCAGATGCGTTGAAGACGGGAGGTAAAGCCAGCGAACTGACCCCATTCCCAGGCGGCCAGCATACATACCACCAGCGTGGTAATCGCGAATCCAGATGGCGGTAACCAGAAAAGCGCAGCGATCACCAGAGGGATCAAAATGAACGCTGTAATCAGACGTGACTTCAGCAAAGGTTACCCCCAGGGCGCTCAGGCGCCGCCAGGTGCTGCGCCGCCAAATCGACGCTCACGATGTGAGAAAGCATTCATTGCACCTTCAAAAACTTGTTCGTCAAAATCAGGCCAGAGAACATCGGTAAAATAAAATTCCGCATAGGCGATTTGCCACAGCAGGAAGTTACTGATGCGATGCTCTCCCCCGGTCCTTATTACCAGATCCACCGGTGCCAAATCGTGCATACAGAGAAATCCGGACAGCGTAGTTTCTTCGATCTGGTCAGGACGGAGCAATCCTTCCTGCACCTGCTCGGCTATCTTTTTTACGCCGTGAATAATATCCCAACGGCCGCCATAATTCGCGGCAATGTTGAGAGTTAATCCATTATTTTGTTGAGTAAGTTCCTCAGCGCGACGAATGCGCTCCTGTAAGCGTGAATTAAAACGGCTAATATCGCCAATAATTCTTAACCGAACATTGTGTTTGTGCAGGCTTTTTACTTCGCTATCCAGCGCCCAGACAAACAGCTCCATCAGCGCCACCACTTCCTGCGCCGGACGGGACCAGTTCTCGCTACTAAAGGCATAAAGCGTGAGTGCTTCCAGTTTATGACTAACGGCAAAGCTTACGGCGCGACGCACCGATTTCACTCCCGCTTTATGACCAGAAACACGGAGTTTACCCTGATTTTTCGCCCAGCGGCCGTTGCCATCCATGATGATGGCCACATGGCGCGGGCCTGTCCGCTGCTGGTCATCGGTTGTTATTTGAGTTTCGGACGACATAACGCGTATTCATTTCCTTTCATCAGAAATACAGCGGCTTCTGAATACATTTCCCGTGCGGCTGTAAAAAAGCCGTGACGACCACGGCTCTGTTCACCGCTTTGGCTGTGTGTAAATGCGAAACGGGAGCCGGGGACTATACCAGTTTCATCCCAGGCTCACAAATAGCGACCACGCAAATCCGTGAATTAACCGGCTTTGGCGAAACGCGGCAACAGCGCCTGCGCGGCACGTCGCGACTCGCTATCAATGGCCAGTACCGCTTCCACGCTCTCTGGTTCGGCATGATGAAGCGATGCCAATACTGCGGCATTAAGCGCGGCAATATCGGTAAAGCGAATCTGCGCGTTCAAAAACGCTGCAACCGCAATTTCATTTGCCGCATTAAGCGCGGTGGTTGCCGCCTGCCCCTGTTCACACGCTTCCATTGCCAGCTTCAGGCAGGGATAACGATTAAAATCGGGTTCGGCGAAGGTTAACGCCTTCATGCGGGTGAAATCGAGCGGCGTTACGCCAGCTTCTACACGCTGCGGCCAGGCCATCGTATGCGCGATCGGCGTCCGCATATCGGGGGAACCCAGCTGTGCCAGTACGCTGCCATCGCGGTAACGCACCATAGAGTGAATAACCGACTGCGGATGCAAAATCACTTCCATCTGCGCATCGGTCGCATTAAACAGCCAGCGGGCTTCAATGTATTCCAGGCCTTTATTCATCATAGTGGCGGAGTCAACGGAGATTTTTCGCCCCATCGACCAGTTCGGATGCGCGCAGGCCTGCTCCGGCGTAACCGTTGCCAGGGCAGAGAGCGGCGTGTCACGAAACGGTCCACCTGATCCCGTAAGGATAATCGACTCAATGCCGTTTTCCTGCAGGTTAGCGTATCCTAACTGTTGCTGGATGGAAGCAGGCAAACTCTGAAAAATCGCATTATGCTCGCTATCGACGGGCAGCAATCGCGCGCCGCTGGCGCTTACCGCCTCCATAAATAAACGGCCGCACGTGACAAGCGATTCTTTATTTGCCAGCAGTACCGTTTTACCGGCGCGAATGGCTGAAAGCGTCGGCAACAGGCCCGCCGCGCCGACTATCGCCGCCATAACCTGATCAACGTCATCCAGCGCGGCCAGCTGACAGGCAGCCTCTTCTCCGGCCATGACCTCGGTATTAACGCCCAGCGCGCTTAAACGCTGGCGCAGCAGGCCAGCACTGACATCATCCGCCATGGCGGCAAACGCCGGACGGAAACGCAGACACTGCTCGGCCATTAACTCGACGTTAAAGCCTGCAACCAGTGCTTTTACCGCGTACAGATGGGGATTTGCCTGCACCACCGCCAGCGTATTAGTGCCAATCGAACCGGTGGAGCCGAGAATGGTTAATTGCTTCATGAGGCCGCTCTGTGTGGGAATTTGGACACGGCGCTACAGAGAATGCGCCAGTGCGCCAACAATGTGTGACAAAGCAAAACGCCGTCAAACAGCGTAACACTACGCTGCGGACGGCGTTTTACAGAGGCCGGATGGAATCAGAAGTCCATCAGCTCCGTTTCTTTTTCAGCCAGCGCGGCATCAACTTTCTTGATATACGCGTCGGTCATTTTCTGGATTTCATCCTGCGCGCGGCGCTCTTCATCTTCGCCGATCGCTTTATCTTTCAGCAGCGCTTTGATTTTGTCGTTGGCGTCGCGACGCACGTTACGCACGGAAACGCGACCCTGCTCGGCTTCGCCGCGCACAACCTTGATCAGGTCTTTACGACGTTCTTCCGTCAGCGCAGGCAGCGGCACGCGAATATCTGTGCCAGCTGAACTCGGGTTGAGGCCGAGATCGGATGACATAATCGCTTTTTCAACGGCCTGACTCAGGGAGCGGTCAAAAACGTTGATCTTCAGCGTGCGTGAGTCTTCGACGGTAACGTTGGCCAGCTGGCGCAGCGGAGTCGGCGTACCGTAATATTCTACTACGATACCGTCGAGAAGCGCTGGTGATGCGCGGCCAGTGCGTACTTTGCCGATGTTATTTTTGAACGCCTCAACGCATTTTTCCATGCGCGTGTCGGCATCTTTTTTGATGTCGTTAATCACGTTGTAACCCTTGGATTCTGTTTGACCTGCCACAGCGAGCGTGTCAGGAAACGGTAAAATTCGTCGATAATCCTGAACGGTGCGCGCCGCCTGTTTACGCCGCGCCAACAGAATATACCTTATTTTACGCCGTGACGGATATTAATGCGTAATCAGGGTGCCTTCTTTTTCACCCATCACGACACGACGCAGCGCGCCCGGCTTATTCATATTGAAAACACGAATCGGCAGCTGATGATCGCGCGCCAGGGTAAAGGCCGCCAAATCCATCACTTTCAGCTCACGCTCCAGCACTTCCTGATAGGATAGCTGATCGTACAGCGTGGCATCTGGCGTTTTCACCGGATCGGCAGAATAAACGCCGTCAACTTTGGTCGCTTTCAGCACCACGTCAGCTTCAATGTCGATACCGCGCAGGCAGGCGGCGGAGTCCGTGGTAAAGAATGGATTGCCGGTACCGGCGGAGAAAATAACCACGCGATTATTGCGCAGCAGGCTGATGGCTTCCGCCCAGCTGTAGTTGTCGCACACACCGTTAAGCGGGATAGCAGACATCAAACGCGCGTTCACATAGGCGCGGTGCAGCGCATCACGCATCGCCAGGCCGTTCATGACGGTCGCCAGCATGCCCATATGGTCGCCGACAACGCGGTTCATGCCCGCCTGGGCCAGACCGGCGCCGCGGAACAGGTTACCCCCACCAATAACGACGCCAACCTGAATACCCAGCTCTACCAGCTCTTTAATTTCCTGAGCCATGCGATCGAGTACGCTTGCGTCGATGCCGAAACCTTCGGCGCCCTGCAGCGCTTCGCCACTGAGTTTTAGCAGGATACGTTGATAAACAGGTTTTGCATTGGTAGCCATGGTCATTTTTTCCTGGAAGCTATCATGAAAATGAGGAGTTAAATCCGATCTATCATCCGCTTAGCGGGTAAGGATTGCTATTGGGATGAGACTGAAAAATGCTGAAGATCTCAGACAAAAAAGAACCGCCGATTGGCGGTTCTTTTGGGACCATTAAGACTGCTTGGACATGGCCGCAACTTCTGCAGCGAAGTCGCTTTCAACTTTCTCAATGCCTTCGCCCACTTCGAAGCGGATGAAGTTAACCACGTCAGCGTTTTTCTCTTTCAGCAGCTGACCAACGGTTTTGCTCGGATCCATCACGAACTGCTGACCGGTCAGAGAAACTTCACCGGTGAACTTGTTCATACGACCCTGAACCATTTTCTCCGCGATTTCGCGCGGTTTGCCAGACTGCATAGCGATGTCCAGCTGGATCTGATGCTCGCGCTCAACCACGTCAGCCGGTACGTCTTCCGGTTTCACGTATTCAGGCTTGCTCGCCGCAACGTGCATCGCAACGTGCTTAACCAGCTCTTCGTCAGCGCCGGTAGCAGAAACCAGAACGCCGATACGTGCGCCGTGCAGGTAAGAACCAATCACGTCGCCTTCCAGGATAGCAACACGACGGATGTTGATGTTTTCACCGATTTTCGCCACCAGCGCAGTACGCTGATCTTCGAATTTCGCTTTCAGCACGTCGATGTCAGCGATACGCTCAGCGGTCGCGGCAGCGATAACTTCTTTACCAAATGCCAGGAAGCCAGCATCTTTAGCAACGAAGTCAGTTTCGCAGTTCAGCTCAACGATCACGCCGGTGTTGCCAGCAACTTCAGCCAGGATCACACCTTCAGCAGCAACGCGACCAGATTTCTTCGCTGCTTTCGCCTGACCAGACTTACGCATGTTGTCAATCGCCAGCTCGATGTCGCCATTCGCTTCAACCAGCGCTTTTTTACATTCCATCATGCCAGCGCCAGTACGCTCGCGCAGTTCTTTTACCAGAGCAGCGGTAATATCAGCCATTCTCTCTTCCTCAGTTGTCTGTTGCCTGCGGTTCTCCCGCTGGTGCGGGAAACAGCCGCCACGGCTTTGCCAGGGCGACCAGCCTGCTTGCCCGCTTAACCTTCAGCGGACCCACAGCCCTGTTCGCAGGAGTGCTTCGCAGCCAGATTCGGCACCGCCTGACCGGCTGCGGTTAAAAAAATAAAGGGGCCACAAGCGGCCCCTTACAGATCACATCTGAATGATAAGGGCTCTGTACAGAGCAAACCTTATTAAGCGTTCTCTAAAGAAGCTTCTTCTGCCTGCTCAGCCAGATCCTGAGAACGGCCTTCACGGATGGTGGTCGCTACAGCAGTCAGGTACAGGCTTACAGCACGGATCGCATCGTCGTTACCCGGGATAACGAAATCAACGCCATCCGGATCGGAGTTGGTATCAACGATAGCAAATACCGGGATACCCAGGTTGTTTGCTTCTTTGATTGCGATGTGTTCGTGGTCAGCATCGATCACAAACAGTGCATCCGGCAGACCGCCCATGTCTTTGATACCGCCCAGGCTGTTTTCCAGCTTAGCCAGTTCACGAGTGCGCATCAGCGCCTCTTTCTTGGTCAGTTTGTCGAAAGTGCCGTCCTGAGACTGAGTTTCCAGATCTTTCAGACGCTTGATGGACTGACGAACAGTTTTCCAGTTAGTCAGCATACCACCCAGCCAGCGGTGGTTTACGAAGAACTGGTCGCAGCTCAGAGCAGACTCTTTGATTGCTTCGCTGGCAGCGCGCTTAGTACCGACAAACAGGATCTTACCTTTACGGGAAGCGATTTTGTTCAGTTCCGCCAGAGCGTCGTTGAACATCGGTACCGTTTTCTCAAGGTTGATGATGTGAACTTTGTTACGCGCACCGAAGATGAACGGCTTCATTTTCGGGTTCCAGTAACGGGTCTGGTGACCGAAGTGAACACCAGCCTTGAGCATGTCGCGCATGGAAACAGTTGCCATGATTACCTCTGTAGATAAAGTTGGGGTTGGGCCTCCACATATCCCATGCGACCGACCTCGAAAGGCACCCCGGCGCATGTGCCGATATGTGTGTGTTATTTACACGGGAGATTTATGCGATTCCAGCAGGGCTTTCGGCCTTACATGGAATCGTCGGCGCGCTTTATACCATAAAGCACTATTTGACGCCAATAATAGTTCGCGTCGTTTCTCAGCGCATTTAATGCCGCTGCTCACTTTCCGTAATGATTACAATAACCGCCAGCCGTTGGTTAACGCTCAGTGGCAGCCCACTGGCTGACCTGCTAACATGGCACCACTTGCTCTATTATTGTCGAAAATGACGACAACTGCGGATAAAATTCATGGCAATTTCAATTAAAACCCCTGAAGAAATCGAAAAAATGCGCGTGGCGGGACGTCTGGCCGCCGAGGTGCTGGAGATGATCGAACCTTATGTGAAGCCGGGCGTCTCCACCGGCGAACTCGATCGCATTTGCAACGACTATATCGTTAATACACAGCACGCCGTCTCCGCCAGCCTCGGCTACCACGGTTTTCCGAAATCGGTCTGCATTTCGGTCAATGATGTGGTGTGTCACGGCATTCCCAGCGACGACAAACTGCTAAAAGATGGCGACATCGTCAATATCGACGTCACGGTCATTAAAGATGAGTATCACGGTGACACGTCGAAAATGTACATCGTCGGCAAACCGACCATTCAGGGCGAGCGCCTGTGCCGCATTACACAGGAAAGCCTTTATCTGGCGCTGCGCCTGGTGAAGCCGGGCATCCGCCTGCGTACTCTGGGCCGCGAAATTCAGAAGTTTGTCGAAGCGCAGGACTTCTCCGTGGTACGTGAATATTGCGGACACGGCATCGGCAAAGGCTTCCATGAAGAGCCGCAGGTGCTGCATTATGATGCGGACGACGGCGGCGTGGTGCTGCAGGCAGGCATGACCTTTACCATTGAACCGATGGTAAACGCTGGTGATTATCACATCCGCAGCATGAAAGATGGCTGGACGGTAAAAACCAAAGATCGCAGCTTGTCCGCGCAGTATGAGCATACTATTGTGGTGACCGACAACGGCTGTGAAATTCTCACCTTGCGTAAAGATGACACCATTCCGGCAGTGCTGGTAAACGAAGCCTGAGGGCTACTTCCTGCCTGACGAAATGTAACGAAAGCCGACTCGCCGTCGGCTTTTTTTATGGCGAAAGCGGAGCAACTTCTCAATGAGCAATGGCGTGACCGATGAAGTAATTAATGGCCTAGTCGATTCAGCGGCAGGCTGGGACGATACCGAGCTGACGCGAGAGCCGTTAAAGCAGCGTCTCGATCGTTTCCAGCAATGCCTTGCCGCGGCCTTTGACGCCGGAGAAGATGTCGAAGCGCTGATCGATGCCCGCACGCTGTTTATTGACGGTTTGCTGCGGCGTCTGTGGCGCTTTTACGGTTTTGAAGCGCATAGCGAGATCGCGCTGGTGGCGGTCGGCGGCTACGGGCGCGGCGAGCTGCATCCGCTTTCCGATATTGATCTGCTTATCCTTAGCCGCAAACCGCTGGACGATCGGGCCGCACAGCAGGCCAGCGAACTGCTGACGCTACTTTGGGATCTTAAGCTGGAGGTCGGCCACAGCGTGCGCACGCTGGAAGAGTGCCTGCTGGAAGGGCTTTCCGATTTGACTGTTGCCACCAACCTGATTGAATCGCGTATGCTGGTTGGCGACGTCGCGCTGTTCCTTGAACTGCAAAAACATATTTTCAGCGATGGCTTCTGGCCCTCCGCGCGTTTTTACGCGGCCAAAATCAGCGAACAGCAGGAGCGCCATCAGCGCTATCACGGCACCAGCTATAATCTGGAGCCCGATATTAAAAGCAGCCCCGGCGGCCTGCGCGATATTCATACGCTGCTGTGGGTGGCGCGCCGCCACTTTGGCGCCACCTCGCTGGATGAAATGGTGGGCTTCGGCTTTCTCACCGAGGCGGAACGCAATGAACTTAACGAATGTCAGGAATTTCTCTGGCGCATCCGTTTCGCCCTGCATCTTACTTTACCGCGCTACGATAATCGTCTGCTGTTCGATCGACAGCTAACGGTCGCGCAACGCCTGAATTATCAGGGTGAAGGTAACGAACCGGTCGAGCAGATGATGAAAGACTTCTTCCGCGTTACCCGGCGCATCGGCGAACTCAACCAGATGCTGCTCCAGCTGTTTGACGACGCGATCCTGGCGCTGGACGTTACCGAAAGACCGCAGCCGCTTGATGACGATTTCCAGCTGCGCGGCAGCCTGATCGACTTACGTGATGATGCGCTATTTAGCCGCCAGCCAGAAGCGATTATGCGCATGTTTTGGGTCATGGTGCGTAATGAAAACATCAAAGGTATTTACTCCTCCACGCTGCGCCAGCTACGTCACGCACGCCGGACATTAAAGCAGCCGCTCTGCACCCTGCCGGAAGCGAGACGCTATTTTCGCGCTATTTTGCGCCATCCGGGCGCCGTTAGCCGGGCGCTGGTGCCGATGCATCGCCACAGCGTGCTGTCCGCTTATATGCCGCAGTGGAGCAAAATTGTCGGCCAGATGCAGTTCGATCTGTTTCATGCCTATACGGTGGATGAACATACGATTCGCGTTTTACAAAAGCTGGAGAGCTTCGCCAGTGAGGAGACGCGCCCGCGTCATCCGCTCTGCGTAGAGCTGTGGCCGCGCCTGCCTCACCCGGAGCTGCTGCTGCTGGCGGCGCTGTTTCATGATATCGCCAAAGGGCGCGGCGGCGACCACTCGATTCTGGGCGCGCAGGATGTGCTGGACTTTGCCGAGCTGCACGGTCTGAACTCGCGCGAGGCGCAGCTGGTCGCCTGGCTGGTGCGCTACCACCTGCTGATGTCGGTGACCGCTCAGCGTCGCGATATCCAGGATCCCACCGTAATCCAGCAGTTTGCCGAGGTGATGCAGAATGAAAACCGTCTGCGTTATCTGGTTTGCCTGACGGTGGCAGATATTTGCGCCACCAACGAAACCTTATGGAACAGCTGGAAACAGAGTCTGTTACGCGAGCTTTTCTTCGCCACAGAGAAACAGCTGCGGCGCGGAATGGAGAACTCCCCTGACCTGCGCGAACGCGTACGCCATCATCGCCTGCAGGCGCTGGCGCTGTTGCGGATGGATAATATTAATGAAGAGGCGCTGCATCAGATCTGGAGCCGTTGCCGCGCCGACTATTTTCTGCGTCATACGCCCAATCAGCTCGCCTGGCACGCCCGTCATCTGATGAACCACGATCTGACCCAGCCGCTGGTGCTGGTCAGCCCGCAGGCCACGCGCGGCGGCACGGAGATTTTTATCTGGAGCCCTGATCGGCCTTATCTGTTTGCCGCCGTGGCGGGCGAGCTGGATCGTCGTAATCTTAGCGTTCATGACGCGCAGATCTTTACCAGCCGTGACGGCATGGCGATGGATACCTTTATCGTGCTGGAGCCGGACGGCAGTCCGCTGTCGCCGGATCGGCATCAGATGATTATTCAGGCGCTGAACCAGGCGATTACGCAAACCAGCTGGACGCCGCCGCGCACGCGCCGTCAGTCAGCCAAACTCAAACACTTTAACGTCGATACGGAAGTGCGCTTTCTGCCCTCTTTTAATGAGCGGCGTACCTGGCTGGAGCTGATTGCGCTCGACCGTCCCGGTCTGCTGGCGCAGGTAGGTGAAGTCTTTGCCGATTTGGGCATTTCGTTACACGGCGCGCGCATCAGCACCATCGGCGAACGGGTCGAAGATCTGTTCATCCTTGCGGATGACGAGCGCCGGGCGCTGAATGCCAAATTGCGGCAGAAGCTGCAACAACGGTTGACAGAGGCCCTGGATCCAAACGATAAAGTGTGACTCCGATTTTTTTAACACCGTCGTTCACCAGCGTATCGGGACAGCAGCGACGTTGCCCGACGGTGAAGACGATAAACCAGGATGAAAATGCAAATGCAACAGTTACAGAGTGTCATTGAGAGCGCGTTTGAGCGCCGTGCCGATATTACGCCTGCCAGCGTTGATGCCGCCACTCGCGAAGCGGTTGAGCAGGTTATTTCTCTGCTGGACAGCGGCGCCCTGCGCGTAGCCGAAAAGATTGATGGTCAGTGGGTTACGCACCAGTGGCTGAAAAAAGCGGTTCTGCTCTCTTTTCGTATCAATGACAATCAGGTAATCGAAGGCGCAGAAAGCCGTTTTTACGACAAAGTGCCGATGAAATTTGCCGCTTATGATGAAGCGCGCTTTAAGAAAGAGGGTTTCCGCGTGGTGCCGCCAGCGGCAGTTCGTCAGGGTGCGTTTATCGCCCGCAATACCGTTCTGATGCCTTCTTATGTGAATATCGGCGCCTGGGTTGATGAAGGTTCGATGGTCGATACCTGGGCAACCGTCGGTTCCTGCGCCCAAATCGGTAAAAACGTCCACCTGTCCGGCGGCGTTGGCATCGGCGGCGTACTGGAGCCGCTCCAGGCGAACCCAACTATCATCGAAGACAACTGCTTTATCGGTGCGCGTTCTGAAATCGTGGAAGGCGTGATTGTGGAAGAAGGTTCGGTAATTTCCATGGGCGTTTATATTGGTCAAAGCACCAAGATTTACGACCGTGAAACCGGCGAAATTCATTACGGTCGCGTTCCGGCGGGTTCTGTCGTGGTTTCCGGTAACCTGCCGTCAAAAGATGGCGCTTACAGCCTCTACTGCGCGGTTATCGTGAAGAAAGTTGATGCGAAAACCCGCGGCAAGGTTGGCATCAATGAGCTGCTGCGCACCATTGATGAATAATGCCTGACGCCCTGCCCTGCCATTCCGGCAGGGCAAAACCTGCTTCTGCTTCTGCTTCTGCTTCTGCTTCTGCTTCTGCTTCTGCTTCTGCTTCTGCTTCTGCTTCTGCTTCTGCTTCTGCTTCTGCTTTTCCATGATTTGCCGGTTTTAGCGCCTGCGCAAATTAATGGTGCGTTTATTTTTTATGCAGGCGATAATTCCCGTCAGCCATTTCTGCGGCGCAATGTCCCGAAAGTCGTCGTTTATGTCTACAGTGATGACAGGCCCTTTCTGCTGTTTCAGCAGGATGCCCATACAGCGTCAGGGTCGAAATAAGGTGTTGCAGCGCCCTAATTTCTCGTTCACAGGAAACATCGCCATGTATGACAATTTAAAAAGCCTGGGCATTTCCAACCCGGAAGAGATCGATCGCTACAGTCTGCGTCAGGAAGCGAATAATGACATTCTGAAAATTTACTTCCGTAAAGACAAAGGCGAGTTTTTTGCCAAAAGCGTCAAGTTCAAATATCCGCGTCAGCGTAAAACCGTGGTGGCCGACAGCCTTGGCCAGGGCTATAAGGAAGTGCAGGAGATCAGCCCGAACCTGCGCTATGTAATTGATGAACTGGATCAGATCTGCAAGCGCGATCAGGTCGAGATCGATTTGAAACGCAAAATCCTTGACGACCTGCGTCATCTGGAAAGCGTGGTTTCCAACAAAATCGCTGAAATTGAATCCGATCTGGATAAGCTGACGCGCAACAGCCGCTCATAAGCGGACAACGCGCCGGAACGTTTTATTCCCCTTAAATACGCCGCGATGCGGCGTATTCTCTTAAGGCTGCTCATCCAGCTGCAGCGCTACATACAGCAGCAGCCGATCGTCAAAATGACTCAGATTAAGCCCCGTTAGCTCAGAAATACGATTCAGTCGGTACTCCAGCGTATTCCGATGAATAAACAGCGCCCGCGCCGTTGCCGAAGGCTGCACATTATTACTGAACCAGGCAATCAGCGTACGCCGCAGCAGCCCGTTATTATCCATCGCCTTGAGCTTCGCCAGCGGACGCGACAGCTCATTAGCCTGCCAGCCGCCGCGCAGACTATCCAACAGCACGGGCAGTACCAGATCCTGATAAAAAAAGCTGCGCTGATCCGGCATCCGCTGTTTGCCTACGCTCATGGTGGTACGCGCCGTACGGTAAGAACGCGCAATACTACCCGCACCGGTAAAATAATTCCCCAGCGCAATGCGAATACGCAGATGCCCGCTCTCTTTCATTCGTCCTAACAGCAGTTCAACGCGCCGACGATGCTCATCCTGATCGTAACGACCATGCGCATTGAGCGCTGGCTTCAGCACCACCATTTCCGTCAGCGAGACGATAGCGATCAGATTATCGCGCTCCGGCGTGGTTAACAGCGTCTGTAGCTGCTGAAGCTCGGCCATCGCACTGTCGACGCCCAGCTGCCCGCTGTCCACTTCAACCACCGCCACCACGCGCGGCTGATTCAGATCGATGCCTAACCGCTGCGCCCATTCCATTAGCGCTGGCGACAAGGTCTCGCTGCGAATCAGGTTCAGCACCAGCTCTTCACGCAGACGGCTATCCTGTGCCAGCATATGCAACAGCCGCGCCTGCTCCAGCATCATTTCCGCCGTCATGCAGACCAGCTCGCCATACTGCCGCAGTGAAACGGGATCGCCGGTAAGCCCGATAACGCCAACAATGTCACCGGCAATACGCAGCGGTAAATTTATACCTGGCCGGACGCCGTGCAGATGACGCGCCACGGCTTCGTCAATATCCACTACGCGCGCCTGCGATAGCGCCAACAGCGCACCTTCGTGCAGTTCACCAATGCGTTCGCGATCGCCGCTGCCGATAATCCGGCCACGCGCATCCATCACATTGACATTGCTGTCGATAATTTTCATGGTACGCGCCACGATATCCTGAGCCAAACGCGCATCAAGGTGATAGTTAGCCATGATTTACTCCTGTTCCGGCACGATAAAGCAGCATACGTCGGTCCCCTAAACGAAGCATTGTGCAATTGCACAAAGCACCGTCTCGTCTGGTAAATTTGCGGCAGGAATCACAAAGCAACTCAGCAACAAGATGAATAAGCAAACAGCGGATAGCAATTTCCCTGGAGCGCGACGCGATCGTTGCTCATCGGCTTCCATCATCAAAGCTCATAAAAAAACGGCCCGGCAACATGGCTGCCGGGCCGCTAAACTTACATCGTTTTATGCGTAACGCTTTACTGCATTAGCAGATAAATGCTGCTGTCGCCGCGCTTAATATTCAGCGCCAGTACGGAAGGTTTAGTATCCAGGATTTTACGCAGCTCGCCCAGGTTAGTAACCGGCTGCTGGTTAACGCCCAGAATCAAATCGTCTTTTTTCAGGCCGATACGTGCCGCGGCGCTGCCAGGCTTCACGCTATCCACGCGCACGCCTTTCTGACCGTTAACGACCGCATTGCTCAATCCGGCGCCTTCAATACCGGTATAGATGGTAGAAGAATCAACCTTATCCTGAGAGCTTTGCTGTAACTCCACCGTTACCGTCATCGGTTTGCCGTCGCGCAGCAGGCCCAGCTCCAGCTTGGTGCCGACCGGTAGCGATCCGACTTCAGCACGCAGGGCGGCAAAGCTGGAAATTTGTTTCTTATTCAGTGAGGTGATTACGTCGCCCGCCTTGATGCCCGCTTTAGCGGCGGACGATTTTGGCATTACCTGGCTGACAAACGCGCCGCGCTGCGCGTCCACCTTCATCGCTTTCGCCAGTTCGGAATTCAGCTCGGTGCCCATAATGCCCAGCTCGCCACGTTTCACCTGGCCATATTCCACCATCTGCGCGGTCAGGTTTTTCACCATATTGCTGGGGATTGCAAAGCCGATGCCGATATTGCCGCCATCCGGTGCCAGGATCGCGGTATTAATCCCGATCAGCTCGCCGTTCAGGTTCACCAGCGCGCCGCCAGAGTTACCACGGTTAATCGCTGCGTCAGTCTGAATAAAGTTTTCGTAGTTTTCCACGTTCAGCCCGCTGCGGCCCAGCGCGGAAACGATGCCGGAGGTCACGGTTTCGCCCAGACCATACGGGTTGCCGATGGCGACGGTATAATCACCAACGCGCAAACTGTCGGAATCGGCAATTTTAATGGCGGTCAGGTTTTTAAAATCCTGTAACTGAATCAGCGCAATATCAGAGCGCGGATCTTTACCAATAACTTTGGCGTCATAACGACGGCCATCGCTAAGCTGTACTTGGATTTTGGTGGCGTTATCAACCACATGGTTATTGGTAACGACATAACCTTTTTCCGCATTGATCACCACGCCGGAACCCAACGCGCGGAATTTCTGCTGTGGCGCAGCGCCATTAGGGGCGGCGCCCTGACACATTGGCGAATTCTGGAAAGGTGATCCATCCTGACAGAACGGTGAATTATCGCCAAAGAACTGTTGGAATTGCGGCGGCAGGCGCGGCGTTTTTGCCGTGGTGCTGCCTTCAACATTAATGCTGACCACCGAAGGCATCACTTTTTCCAGCATCGGCGCCAGGCTGGGTAATTGCTGAGTAGAAGAGGAGGCTGTTTCAGCCGCCATAACGTACGTTGGGCTCATTGCCATTCCCAGGCTAAGGGCCAACGCGCTTAATACAAGAGCTGTTTTTTTCATTCGTCTGTACTCGTATTGGATCAATGAAGCTGACCATTCACTATGGCCGTGTTGGATGAGATTAAATTTTTACCGCAAAGTTCATCAGTAACTTTTTGGCAAAAGTAAAAAAATATTCTTCATCTTTACAAAACTTCTTTTATATCCTCATTATTCAACCGCCATTAAACGCCGGTATTCATCCCACGCATAAAGATCGGTCATTCCACTAATATAGTCCTGAATCAAACGGGCACGATAATAACGCTCCCATAACAGCCGCTGGTATTTATGCTCGATTTTAACCGTACGCATATGCTGCTGATAAGCACGTCGATGCTTGCCGGAAAGCTTATGAAATAAGCGGGTTTCGATAGGATGTCCGGCGAGATAATCTTCGGTCATCAGTGTGGTAAAGGCTTCATAATTAAGCTCTAGCAGCGGCTGATAAATATCCAGCAGCCCTTTTATTACCCGATAACCCTGTAATTCCAGCTGTTCAACTTCCGAATGATTAAATACATGGCGACGCGCTACGGTTTTAAATAATGCCAGCAACCTTCCCTCTTCGCCTTCATCCTCCAGCAAGGCATGATTAAAGTCGCCGTTAAATATCGCGCTGAGATTATCAATAAAACGATTAACGGCGTGGCTGACCAGCACATTTTGGACGCTGACACGCAGCGACATAAAAAACTGATCGCTTCGGCCGCGAATCTTTTTACCGTTCGCCTCGCGCCAGGCGTAGCCGATGGTGCGGCTAAAGGCGTCGCCGGGGCGCACCGGCCCCCACAGCTTCTCCAGATAGCCATAGAGCGTATCAACGTTAAAAATCGCCTTTTCCACGGCGTCATCAAGGTCGGCGATACAGTAAGAAATGTCATCTGCCGCTTCCATGATCCAGGTTAACGGAAAACGGTGATGCTCCTGCAGCTGCGTAGCCGCCCGCAGATCGGCAATATATTGTTGCTCAGAGAGATAAAAGCCCGGTTTTTTCATTAATGTGGTGAACTGCGTGGGCTTTTCGCCCTGCCACCAGGCGGGCGCGGTATATTTCAGGATACAGGCGACCTGACAATAGGTCAGATTTAATTGCAGCAGCGTGTGTACCAGACGAATCGCCTGCGCGTTGCCCTCAAAATGGCAAAGGTCCTGGCGGATCATCGCATTCAGTCGATAGAAATCAGCGCGCTGCGCATCGCCCTCTACGCCGGCAACCAGTGGGTCCACCAGCTCGGCGGGCAAACAGTCATCAAACCAGTCATTAATGGCGGCTTCGCCAAAGTGACCGAAAGGCGGATTCCCCACATCGTGAAGCAGGCAGGCCATCTCAACCAGGCTTTCAAAGGCGCCGGACAGCTCTTGTAAACCATACTGTTCCAGACCGCCGCGGGTTTTCAGCGTTTCCAGGATCTCTTTCGCGATATAACGTCCGGTTTGCTGCACTTCCAGCGAATGGGTCAGGCGTGAGCGCACGGCGGCGTTGCGCTCCAGCGGAAAAACCTGGGTTTTCTGTTGCAGACGACGAATGGCGGCGGAATTAATAATCCGTCCGCGATCGCTTTCAAAATGGCGGGTGATGGCATATTCGCCCTGCGGTGCTTCCCGACTGTTCCACGGCCGCTGAAAGCTGATTCGCTGCCGAAAATTAATCTTCTCCATCGTTTCCCCTTGTTTCTGCCTGAAAACACCTCGCTGCGGGCTTGTGATAGACTATGCAACACTTTAAACGCGGAATTCCACTTTAATTACTTAGCGAGCAACTCTATGAAAGCAGGCATTATTGGCGCAATGGAGCAGGAAGTCACACTGCTGCGCGATAAAATCGAAAACCGTCAGACCCTTTCTATTGCAGGCTGCGAAATTTATACCGGCACCCTGAATGGCGTCGAAGTCGCGTTGCTGAAATCGGGCATCGGTAAAGTTTCTGCTGCGATGGGCACCGCGCTGCTGCTGGAACGCTGCCGCCCCGATTTTATTATTAACACCGGTTCGGCAGGTGGCCTCGCGGCTTCACTGAAAGTGGGCGATATTGTGGTCTCCGACGAAGTGCGCTACCACGATGCCGACGTTACCGCGTTTGGCTATGAGCCAGGCCAGATGGCAGGCTGCCCGGCTGCGTTCCCGGCTGACGACAAACTGATTACCGCCGCCGAGCGCTGCATTAGTCAGCTGAACCTGCATGCGGTGCGCGGCCTGGTGGTCAGCGGCGACGCCTTTATCAACGGCGCCGAGCCGCTGGCGCGTATTCGCACCACCTTCCCACAGGCGATTGCTGTAGAAATGGAAGCCACCGCTATCGGTCACGTTTGTCATCAGTTCGCCACGCCATTTGTAGTGATTCGCGCGATTTCCGACGTAGCGGATCAGGAATCGCACCTGAGCTTTGACGAGTTCCTCAGCGTTGCGGCTAAGCAGTCCTCACTGTTGGTGGAAACCCTGCTCGGCCAGCTGGCGCATGGCTAAACGTTGGTCGGTGCTGCTGGCGCTGTGGCTGTTTTCCAGCCTGACACTGGCGGCAGCCGCACCGCGTGTTATTACGCTGGCCCCCCATTTAACCGAACTCGCTTTCGCCGCCGGCATTACGCCGGTGGCGGTCAGCGCCTGGTCAGATTACCCGCCTGAAGCAAAACAGCTGGAGCAGGTGGCGAACTGGCAGGGAATGAAGGTGGAGCGCATTCTGGCGCTCAAACCTGATTTGGTGCTGGCGTGGCGTGGCGGCTCGCCGCAGCGGCAGGTCGATCAGCTACAGGCGTTGGGCATTCAGGTTCTCTGGCTGGATCCCGCGTCGATTGAAAACATCATTGCCTCGCTGCATCAGCTGGCGCAGTGGAGCCCCGATCCCCAGCGGGCGCATCATGCGGCAGATGCGCTGGCGGCGCGCTTTGACGCGCTGCGAAAGCAATATGCCGGCAAACCCCGTCACAACGTCTTTCTGCAATTTGGCCTTCAGCCATTGTTTACCGCCTCGCGCGCAACCTTACAAAATCAGCTGCTGACGCTGTGCGGCGGCGACAATATTTTTGCGAACAGCGCCGCGCCCTGGCCGCAGGTCAGCCGCGAGCAGGTGCTGGCACGCCATCCAGAAGTGATTGTGGTGCCTGGCGACAGCAAATCCGCCGCACAGGTTGTGCATTTTTGGCAGCCGCAGTTAAAGGCGACAGTGATCGCTATTCCAGAAGACTGGCTGAGCCGCCCCGGCCCGCGCAGCATTCTGGCGGCGGAAAAACTGTGCCGGGCGCTTAATTCTTCGCACGCTGAGTAAAGATCCACGCGCTTCTGCCGATGATTTATTGTACGACCGACAATCGCTTTGTCATTTTTTAGCGCGCTTTGCGCTTTTTACACCGGGAAAGATCATGAAAGCCATTATTTTAGCCTGCGGGCTATTAATGGCGGGAACGACCTGCGCCGCCACGATCTCCGGCAGCATAGACGTCAGGCTGACTATTTATAAGCAATGCCAGGTTGACGGAGAATCCGTAACGTCGCACAGCTCGCCCGCTATTAGCTGCGCACAGCAGCCTTCTACAGAACCGAAAGTAACGTTATCGACACTGGAGCAAGAGGCGACGCTCAAACAGGAAACGCGTTTGATCACGGTGGAATGGTAGGTGAAATTAACGTGCTTTACCGGACGTAAAGCACGTTCAACTATCAGATGCTGAAAGAGGAGCCGCAGCCGCAGGTGGTTTTTGCGTTCGGGTTAGTGACGATAAAACGTGAGCCTTCCAGCCCTTCGGTATAATCTACCGCGCCGCCGACCAGATATTGCAGGCTCATCGGATCGACCACCAGCGAAACGCCTGATTTTTCAATGGTCATATCGCCGTCGTTGATTTTATCATCGAAGGTGAAACCGTACTGGAAACCACTGCAACCGCCGCCGGTAATATAAACCCGCAGTTTCAGATCGGGATTATCCTCATCAGCGATCAGGGTTTTCACCTTACTGGCTGCCGCCTCGGTAAATTGCAGCGGCAGTGCTGCTACATCATCACTCATTGAAACACTCCGCAATTAAACAGGTGTGGCCAGAAATAGCCGCGCTTGTCAATATTATCTAATAGCCTGGTACAGCAATCAAGTATTCGCCCTCGCACTCTGTGCCTTTTGCGTCTCATCCTGCGCCTGCTGTTTCGCCAGCGTGCGCGCCAGCAGCGAGGAGTAGAGCGGCTTACCGCCGAGGAACTGCGCCAACAGCGTGGCGCCGAGACAGGTAATAATCATCGGCAAAATCAGCTGATAGTTATCGGTCATCTCCAGCACCAATACGATGCCGGTTAACGGCGCGCGCACCGAGGCGGCAAACAGCGCGCCCATTCCGGCGATGGCGAACGTGCCGGGCTCGAGAGTTAGCGAAGGCAGCAGCGCAGCGCTGGCCATGCCGAAAGCGGTGCCTAACAGCGTGCCGAGCGCCAGCATCGGAGCAAAGATGCCGCCCGGCGCGCCTGAGCCAAAGCACAGCAGCGTAGTTATTACGCGCGCGATAAAAATAAACAGCAGCATGCCGACGGTGTAATGTCCCGCTGCGGCGACAGGAATCAGGCTAAACCCGCCGCCCGCCGCCTCCGGTTCGATTACCGCCAGAATGCCGCACAGCCCGCCGAGCAGCGCGCCGATAATCAGCGCTTTTTTCATCACGCCGCCGTGCAGCCGCTGAAAAAAGTCCTGAGTGATAAAAATCAGGCGATTAAACAGCACGCCCACCACGCCAAACAACATCCCCAACAGCAGATAGAGCCACAGCGTATTTATCGGCGCCCCGGCAAGCTTGCCCACGGCGATCACCGCATGTTCCCCGTTAAAATACCGGAACACCACGCTCGACATAATCACGCCGATAAATACCGCCTTTATCGAAATCAGGCTGTAGCGAAACTGCAAGCGCATCTCTTCGATAATAAACAGGATGCCGGCCAGCGGCGCGTTAAAGGCGGCGGAGAGGCCAGCGGCAGCGCCGGTCGCCAGCAGCGAGTGGCGCGCTTCGGCGCTGCGCATGCGAAACAGATCCAGCACCATGCGCCCGACGTTGCCGCCCAGCTGGACGGTCGGCCCTTCCCTGCCCAGCACCATGCCTGCGCCGAGCGTGCCCATGCCGCCAAAAAATTTCACCGGAATGACACGCCACCAGCGCACCGGACGCAGCTCTTCCAGTGCCCCTTCAATTTCAGGAATACCGGAACCGCCCGCCTCCGGCGCGAAGCGGCGTACCAGCCAGTAGCCAACGGTCGCCAGCGCGGTGGACAGTAAAAAAGCCAGCGGAAACGCCAGCCACAGGTGATCGCCGGTGCTGGCGACCACGCCTACGCGCCAGGCCTGTACCGCCGTAACCGCTTTTTCAAAGGCGACGCCAACCAGTCCGGCCAGCGTGCCGACAATCCCGGCAACAATCAAAATCGCTACCGGCGTTTTATCGCGTCGCAGCAGCATTCGTAGAAAATCGGTACGACGCAGAGGCACCACATGCAGTTGCTCTGTGGAAGTGGGAGATTGGTTCATAACGCTCACATCGGAAAGTTAATGAAGTTGCGTATGATACGCCGCACCGCACGCAGGGGCAAAAATTGCCGTACGGCGTAACTATCATCGTGCGCGCCTTTCAACGCGCCCCTAAGTTCCCGTAGAATGCAGAGGTTTTTCCCCAATTCAGGAGCCGATTCATGAGTAAGTCCGAAAACCTGTATCACCAGGCGCAGCGTTCCATTCCCGGCGGCGTGAACTCGCCGGTACGCGCTTTTACCGGCGTCGGCGGCGTCCCCTTGTTTATTGAGCGGGCCGATGGCGCCTGGCTGTACGATGCTGACGGCAAAGCCTATATCGATTATGTCGGTTCCTGGGGGCCGATGGTGCTGGGCCACAACCATCCGGCGATCCGCAGCGCGGTAATCGAGGCGGCGGAGCGCGGCCTGAGCTTCGGCGCGCCGACCGAAATGGAAGTGAAAATGGCGGAGCTGGTCTGCGATCTGGTGCCGTCGATGGAAATGGTGCGCATGGTGAACTCCGGCACCGAAGCGACCATGAGCGCCATTCGTCTGGCGCGCGGATTCACCGGTCGCGACAAAATCATCAAGTTTGAAGGCTGCTACCACGGACACGCCGACTGCCTGTTGGTGAAAGCGGGCTCCGGCGCGCTGACGCTGGGACAGCCGAACTCGCCCGGCGTTCCGGCGGACTTCGCGAAGCACACGCTGACCTGCACCTATAACGATCTGGCGTCAGTGCGCGCCGCGTTCGAACAATATCCTCATGAAATCGCCTGCATTATCGTTGAACCGGTCGCGGGCAATATGAACTGCATTCCGCCGCAGCCGGACTTCCTGCCGGGCCTGCGCGCGTTGTGCGACGAGTTCAACGCACTGCTAATTATCGATGAGGTAATGACCGGCTTCCGCGTGGCGCTGGGCGGCGCGCAGGCGCATTACGGCGTAACGCCGGATCTCACCTGCCTGGGCAAAATCATCGGCGGCGGCATGCCGGTCGGTGCCTTTGGCGGCCGTCGCGATGTGATGGAAGCGCTGGCGCCAACCGGCCCGGTCTATCAGGCGGGCACGCTTTCCGGCAACCCGATCGCGATGGCGGCCGGTTACGCCTGCCTGACGCAAATCGCCCAGCCGGGCACCCATGCCATGCTGACCGAACTGACCACGCAGCTGGCGCAGGGTTTACGCGCCGCGGCGCAGGCGGAAAATATTCCGTTGGTGGTCAACCACGTCGGCGGGATGTTTGGCCTGTTCTTTACCGATGCGGCGGAAGTCACCTGTTATGACGACGTGACGCGCTGCGATACCGAGCGCTTTAAGCACTTCTTCCATCTGATGCTGGAAGAAGGCGTTTACCTGGCGCCGTCGGCGTTTGAGGCGGGCTTTATGTCGCTGGCGCACAGTGCGGAAGATATTCAACGCACCGTCGATGCGGCGCGCCGCTGCTTTGCGCGCCTGTAATCAGCGTCGTTAACCTAATGAACGGGCGCCCTGAGGCGCCCGTTTTTATTTCACCCTGCGCAGCAGCCAGACGAAGTAAGGCGCGCCGATAAAGGTTGCCAGCAGCCCTGCCGGGATCTGGTTCGGAAACGCCGCCATTCTGCCGCACCAGTCGGCGACAATCATCAGACCGCCGCCCAGCAGCGCCGAGACCGCCAGCTGCGGCAGCGCGCGCCGGAATCCCAGCATACGCGCCATATGCGGCGCCATCAGGCCAATAAAGCTCAGCGGCCCTATCGTCAACGTCGCGGCGGCGGTCAGCGCGGCGGCCAGTAGTAGCAGAGTGAGGCGGACCGGCGTCAGCGCCAGGCCGATGGAGCGCGCCGTGGCGCCGCCCAGCGGCAAAATGGTTAGCCAGCGGCTGGCCAGCGGCGCGATAGCCACCAACACCACGGCGACCAGCGCGGTACGCAGCGCCTGCGGCGCATCAACACCGTAGGTCGAGCCGGATACCCAGCTCAGCAGCTGCGCCATGCGCGGATCGCCGCTGGCCAGCAGCATCGCCAGTAAGGTGGTGAACGCGGTGCTGAACGCCATACCCGCCAACAGCATCCGTTCCGGCGAGAAGCCGCCGCGCCCGGAGACCAGCATAATCAGCAGCAGCGTCACCGCCGCGCCCAGGCTGCCAGCAGGCAGCAGCCAGACAAAGGCATCGCCCGGCACCAGAAACAGCATCAGGACCACGCCACAGGCCGCGCCGGAGCTGATGCCCAGCACTTCGGGGCTGGCCATCGGGTTGCCGGTTAAGCGCTGGATTAAACTGCCCGCTACGCCAAGCATGACGCCCGCCGCCAGCGCCGCCGTCATGCGCGGCGCGCGCCAGGGCTGTAGCTGGTGCCAGAGATCGCCGCTCGCCCACAGCCAGCCGTGCGCATCGCGCCCTAAAGAGAGCGCGGTGACCGCCAACAGCAACAGCACGCCCAGCGCCGCCAGCACCCACAGCAGCACATGCTGGCGCTCAGCGGGAACGTGGTCGCCCTGGCTGAGCGGCGGCGGCACCGCGCCGGTACGCAGCCGTGGCAGCAGCCACAGCAGAATCGGCGCGCCGACCAGCGCAGTTAAGGTGCCGGTAGAGACTTCGCGCCAGTAGTCGGTCAGCCAGATGACGCACTGATCCGCCAGCCAGAGCAGCAGCGCGCCCAGCAACGGCGCCAGCAGCATTCGGCTTACCAGACGGCGCGCGCCAAGCAGCTTCGCCATCAGCGGCGAGAAAAGCGCGATAAAGGCGACAATGCCGACCGCGTTAACCAGCATCCCGCTCAGAATGATAGCCAGCCCCAGCGCCGCCAGCCGCACCAGCGACAGCGCCATACCGAGGTTTTTCGCCACGCCGTCATCCAGCCCCAGCACAGTCAACGGCCTGCGCAACAGCAGCGCCAGCACGAATCCCAAAAGCAGACGCGGCAGCAAAAAGGTGACGTTGCTCCAGTCCTGCTGACTCAGCGAGCCGGTACTCCACAAAAACAGGTTCTGTAACTGATCGTGATTGAAGATAGCGAAGATCTGGTTAACCGCACCGCAGTAGAGGCTCATCACCAGTCCGGCGAGGATCAGCGTGACCGGCGAAAGGCGTTTACCCCAGGCGATGCCGAAAACCAGCAGGCCAATCAAGACCGCGCCCGTCATCGCGGCGATCTGCTGTGTCAGTAAACCGCCCGGTAGCGCCCAGAGCGTCGCCACCGTAATACCGAGTTGAGCGCCGCTCGCCACGCCCAGCGTGGTCGGCTCCGCCAGCGGATTACGCAACACCTGCTGGAACAGCACACCAACCAGACCGAGTCCGGCGCCAGCCAGCAGCGCCACCGTCAGGCGCGGCAGCAGGCTAAAGTGAAACACCATCTGATCGATATTATTGCGATCCGGCTGCCACAGGGCGTTCAGCCATTGCGCCTGCGGCAGATGATGGGAAAAATTGAGGCCGGTTAGCGCCAGCGCGCAGAGCAACAGCGCGCTGATAAGCGTAACCGGAAAAGCGATACGCCTGTGCATCATGCCTCCTGTACGCTGGCGAGAATGCGGCAAAATTCCATGGCCGACAGTGTCGCGCCATAAAACCAGACGGTCGGCACGCGGGTAAAACGCCGGGCGCGCACAAAAGGCAGCGATTGCCAGAGTTCGGTCGCGGCGATCTGCTGCATCAGCGTCTCGTCGCCGTGACTCAGGCAGATAGCATCCGCATGGTGAATGGTCGCCAGCCGCTCAATACCGATCACCGCACTGCCCCAGAAATTCGTTTCGCCCTGCCAGGCATTTTGCAGGCCGAGACGCTCCATCACTTCCAGAAACAGACTGCCTTTGCCGAACACAATGGCGTGCCGGTTATCGATCAGCGACATCACCAGCAGCGGCCGCGCGGCGCGCGGCGCTAAGCGGGCGCGCATATCAGCGATAAAATCATCAAACATCTGAAGGTGCGCCTGCGCCTGCGGCACTTTGCCGATGCGCTGCGCCAGCTGCATCAGCGATACGCCTGCCGCCGTCAGCGGTTTGCCGTCGCCGTTGTTAAAAGCGAAGCCCTGGCTGGGCGCAATGCGCGACAAAACCGTTGGCGACGGGCCGTAACCGCTGGAGTAAAGAATCAGAGAGGGTTTCAGCTGCGTTAACAGCTCAAGGTTGGGTTCGGTACGCAGTCCGACATCAATGACGCTGGCGGGCAATTCCGGCTTGCCGACCCAGTCACGGTAGTTAAACAGCTCGGCGGCGCCCATCGGCACCACGTCCAGCGCCATCATTAATTCAATCGGCAGCCATTCCAGCGCGACAATACGCTGTGCATCCAGCGTCCCGGCGCGCAGGCTTTGCTGCCAGAGCAGCGGAGAGAGCGCCATGGCAGCAAGCAGGCGGCGACGTGTAATCGGCAACATCATCACATCCTTGTCTTAGTAAACAAAGCTGACCGGCGCGCCGCCCTGCGGATGCGGCAGAATGCCCATGGGAATGTTATATATGCGCTCCAGCACGTCGCTGCGCATAATTTCTGCGGGCGAGCCCTGGGCGATCATTTCACCTGCGCGCAGCGCCACCAGCGAATCACAATAGCGCGCCGCCATATTGATATCGTGCAGCACGGCAATCACCGTCAGTCCGCGCTGTTGACTGAGACGCTGGATCAGCGCCAGCACGTCGACCTGATGGGCGATATCCAGCGCCGAGGTCGGCTCATCCAGCAGCAGACAGCGGCTGTTTTGCGCCACCAGCATCGCCAGCCAGGCGCGCTGACGCTCGCCGCCGGACAGGCTGTCCACCAGCCGCTGAGCAAAAGGTTTCAGCCCGACCAGCGCGATCGCCTCTTCAACGCGTGCGCGATCTTCTTCGCCATAGCGGCCCAGCGCGCCGTGCCAGGGATAGCGTCCTACCGCCACCAGCTCGCGCACCGTCATGCCTTCCGCCGCCGGTAATTGCTGCGGCAGATAGGCCACCTGGCGCGCAAAGGCTTTGCTGTTCCATTCCCCGATTGGTTTATCGTTCAGCAGCACGCGGCCTGCGCTGGCTGGCTGATGGCGACCTAACATTTTCAGCAGTGTGGATTTGCCGGAGCCGTTATGGCCGATGAGGCCGGTGACCTTTCCAGCGGGGAACGTCAGAGAAAGAGGATGCAGCAGGGTACGTCCGGGCACGTGAAAACTGACTTGATCAAGCGTGAAGGTGGTTTCCTGTGACAGCTGATGTGACATGAGTATCTTCAACGGTGGCGGGCGCAGCCGAAGCCGCGCCCGGATGGATTTAGAAGCGGAATGTCGCGGTAGCAACCACCTGACGTTCAGCGCCCCAGAAACAGCCGTAGGTTTCAAAACAGCTGGCAACATATTCGCGATCCAGCAGGTTATTCACATTAACCGCAATGCTGGAACCCGGCATATTAAAGCGCGTCAGATCGTATTTTACTACTGCGTCCATAACGGCCGCGCTGCCGACCTTAAAGGTATTGGCCGGATCGCCGTAGCTGGAACCGATAAAGCGGCCGCCGGTGCCCAGCGTCAGGCCGCTTAACGGGCCGTCGTTAAAGGTGTAGTCGCCCCACAGGGAAGCCATATGTTTTGGCACCTGCACAGGCGTGTTGCCTTTCATGGTGGTGTCTTTGGTGTACTCCGCATCGGTATAAGTGTAAGAGGCGGTCAGGTTAATGTTGGCATTCACCGCGGCTTTCGCTTCCAGCTCGACACCGCGGGAGCGAATTTCCCCGGCCGGAACCTGATTAAGCGCGTTATTTGGGTCGGCCATCAGGTTATGCGTTTTGGTTAACTGATACACCGCACCGGTAAGCACCACCGGCATATCTTTCGGCACATATTTCACGCCCGCTTCATACTGCTCGCCTTTCGAAGGCGCATAGGCTACACGCGGCGTGCTGTAGAGGCTGAAAGCGTTCGGTTCGAAAGACTGGCTGTAGCTGAAGTACGGGCTGATGCCGTTATCAAACAGATAGTTTATGCCGCCGCGCCAGGTGAACTGATGGTCGTTACGTGCAATGTAGCCGTTGTCGCTGCGTACGGTGGTCGCCTGCTTAGACCAGTCGTAGCGTCCACCGAAGGTAAAGACCCACTTATCCCATTCCGCCTGATCCTGAACGTAAATACCAGTCTGCCGACTCTCATTCATCTGGTAAGGCACGGCTTCACCGAAATCAACGTCGGTCATGGATGGCAGATTATTCAGATCGAGCGATGGCGCATTACCGTACAACGCGCTGATGTCGTTGCGCATACGCATAAAGTCCACGCCGGTTAACAGCGTGTGGTTCACGTCGCCGGTCGCAAATTTACTTTGCAGTTGCGTATCAACGCTGAAGTTCTGCAAACGCTCGTGATCGACAATTGTGCCGCGTCCCAGATAATGGCTCCGTTCGGCAGCAGAAAGCGACTGACAGTAGACGTTGAAACCATTCATGCTGTTGTTACACAGCCCGGTACCGTAAGCGCTTTTCTGCGCGGTTTTCATTTCAGAGAAACGCAGGTTCTGACGCACGGTAAAGGTGTCGTTAAAGCCATGCTCAAAGCTATAACCGACCATTTTCTGGTTGCGCGAATAGGTATTGTTGCTGGCGCCTTCGTTAAAGCTGGTTGGCAGATGACCGCCGTTTGGCAGCGGCTGCACCGTTCCCTCTTTCGGCAGCCAGCCGTAATAACCGGTTTCCGGTTCGTTCTGGAAATAAGAGAGGAAGGTAAAATTCGTTTTATCATCAGGACGCCAGCTGAAAGAAGGCGCGATGGCGTAGCGTTGCTGTTCCGCGTTGGTCTGCTGTTCATTGCCCGAGCGTGCAATACCGGTCAGACGATAAGAAAATTCACCGTTGTCATCCAGCGCATCGCTAAAGTCAAAGCCGGTCTGGAACAGGCTGTCGGTGCCCATTTTAAACTGGACTTCACGCAGCGTTTCGGTGGTTGGACGTTTGCTGACCATCGAAATGATCCCGCCGGGGTTGCTCTTACCGTACAGCACCGACGTCGGGCCGCGCATCAGCTCAACGCGCTCCAGCATATAGGGATCGATGACCGCGTCATTATAGAAGTCGCCCTGCATCTTCAGGCCGTCCAGATAGTTGTTCTGGTTCAGACCCACGCCTGAGAAGCCGCGAATAATAACGAAATCATAGGTGTTGGACGCCCCGCGGCTGGAAACTGTCACGCCCGGCGTATAGCCCAGCGCTTCTTTTACCGATGCCGGCTGATGAATATCCATCTCCTGGCGCGTCACCACGGAAACGGACTGCGGGTTCTTTTCGAGAGGCGTATCGGTTTTAGTGCCGGTTGCGCTGTGCTTAGCGGCAATCGTCGGCGCCGGGCCCCAGGCGCTTTCCTGCGGAGCATCAACGGTGCCATCCACCACCAGCGTTTGCTCGGCGGCAAAGGCAGAACCGCCGCCTGCCAGCGTTAAGGCCACCAGCACTGCCATAGGTCGTTTTAATAAGCCCGCCGAAGCAGACCCAGCAAGAATTTTACTACGCGCATTAGCCATGATTTTTCTCTGAGTGGAAAACGGGAAAGACGATGAAAATGAAATGCAAACGATAATTATTCGTATGCTTATTGTTGTGGGTGGATAATATGCGAAACAAACTGAGATCTGCAAGCGGTAATCAGGGCCTGGACGCAGAGCGCGGGCGAGCTTTAGAGCGGGAAGAAGCGTGCTATGAGTCAGATCAAAAAACGGGCGCATCCAGATGCGCCCGTTTTTGTCTGCCGTTCGGTAATTTCCTTAATTACCACCGAACATATCTTTGATCCAACCGGCAACGCCGTCGCTTTCCTGCTTCTGTTGCTGTTGCTGCTGGGGAGCCTGCTGCTGTTGCTGTTGCTCCATCTGCTGCTGCATCTGCTGTTGCTGCATTTGCTGCTGTTGCATCTGCTGCTGGCACAGCGCGTTGGCATCGGTGGTCCAGACCGGCAGCGTACGCCAGCCGCTGCTGCCGTCGCAAACAAAGTTACCGGCTGAATCAACCGCCATCGAGGCAATATCTTCCGGCGGCGTCAGCATCAGCGGCATCGGCGACTGGTTCTCCAGATAGCGGCGATAGAGCTGCATCGCGCCGGATGAACCGTACAGCTTCGTCGGCTGGTTGTTATCGCGGCCAACCCAGGTAATGGCGACCTCTTTGCCATCCACACCGGCAAACCAGCTATCGACCTGATTGTTGGTGGTACCGGTCTTACCCGCCAGATGCGCATTAGGATATTTCGCGCCCAGCGCCCGCGCCGTACCGCGCGCCGCCACCTGCTGCATGGTATAGAGCGTCAGGTAGGCCGCCTGCGCCGGCTCGACACGTTCCGCCTGCGGGAAGCTCTGATACAGCACGCTGCCATCTTCCGCAATCACCGAACGCACGGCGGAAAGCGGTGCGCGGTTACCGCCGCTGGCGATCGACTGGAACGCCTGCGCCACTTCAATCGGCGTCAGGTTCAGCGCGCCCAGCAGCATCGCAGGCACCGGATGCAGCTGATCTTTCGGCAGGCCCAGCTTAACCCAGGTGTTTACCACGTTATCCAGCCCCAGCGTCATGCCCAGGTTTACCGTTGGCACGTTCATTGAGTTGGTCAGCGCATCCACCAGCATCACTTTTCCGCTAAAGCGATGATCGTCGTTCTGCGGTTTCCAGACCTGGCCGTTCGGCTGCTTAAGCGCAATCGGCTCATCGGCAATCCAGGTATTCAGGCGATAGGTATCCGGCTGCGACAGCGCCGTCAGGTAAGTGGCGGGCTTGGCCAGCGAGCCGATAGAGCGGCGCGCCTGCATTGCGCGGTTGTAACCGGCAAACTGCGGATCGGCACCGCCGACCATGGCACGTACTTCACCGCTGAAGCGGTCGACAATCACCATCGCGGTTTCCAGATCTTTCAGGCCACGCTGTTTTTTCAGCGTTGGAATACCCTCTTCCACCGCCTTTTCCGCCGCGTCCTGCGAAACCGGATCGAGCGTGGTGAAGATCTTCACGCCGGAAAGATCTTTGATTTTATCGCCCATCTTCGCCTGCAGCTCGCCACGCACCATCTGCATAAAGGCTGGCTGCGGCGTAATGACGCCGCCTTTCGGCTGCACGCCGAGCGGTCGGGCGCTCAGCATGTCATACAGCTCCTGATCGATAACTTTTTGCTGCTGCAACAGGCGCAATACCAGGTTGCGGCGCTCCAGTGCCAGCTTCGGATTACGCCACGGGTTATAGAGCGACGCGCCTTTTACCATGCCGACCAGCAGCGCCTGCTGATCGAGGCTCAGCTCTTCCACCGGACGACCAAAGTAATAGAGACTCGCCAGCGGGAAGCCACGGATCTGATCGTTGCCCGCCTGACCGAGGTAAACCTCGTTCAGATAAAGCTCCAGGATGCGATCTTTGCTGTAGCGCGCATCCATAATCAGCGCCATATAGGCTTCATTAGCTTTACGCCACAGTGAGCGCTTGTTGGTGAGGAACAGGTTTTTCACCAGCTGTTGCGTCAGCGTACTGCCGCCCTGCACCGCACGACCGGCGGTCAGGTTCGCCAGGAAAGCGCGGCCAATGGAGTAAAAACTGATGCCATCATGCTCGTAAAAATGGCGGTCTTCGGTGGCGATCAGTGTATCAACCAGCAGATCGGGGAAACCGGCGCGCGGCACAAACAGGCGCTGCTCGCCGTTAGGCGACTGCAGCATAGTGATCAGACGCGGATCGAGACGGAAGAAGCCGAAATCACGTCCGTTATCGAGGTTTTTGATTTCATTCAGCGTGCCGTCACTAAAAGTCAGACGTGCGCGAATCTGCCCTTCTTTACTGTCGGGAAAATCAAACGGACGCCGGATCATTTCGATGCTGTTCGCCTGCACGGTAAACTCGCCCGGACGCGTCATGCGCGTAACCTGGCGGTACTGCGTGCCTTCCAGCAGCGCGATCATCTCTTTTTTGTTATAGGCCATGCCCGGCTCAAGGTTGACCATACGACCATAAACCGCCGCGGGCAGCTGCCAGACTTTGCCGTCGATGCGGCTGCGGATTTCTGAATCGAGGTAAACGCCGTAGGCGGCCATTACCACCACGCCGACAATAAATAGCTTAATTAGCCATCCCAGCCATTTTCTTTTTTTGCTGCGCGGCGGCCGCCCTTTTCCTTTACGTGGCACCGGTCTTTCCTCCTAGTAATCATCATTCTGTTCGTCGTTATATTCTTCCCTGCGGCGTCCCTGTCCACCGGTTTGACGTGGCGGTTTAGGCTGTTTCCCTTTGCGCCCGATAGGTTCGCGATCGTTCCCAGACATTCGTTTCATTTCTCCAGGGATGGCCCGTTCACAAGGCCGGTTACTCTGTTCTTACTGCATCAATTCGAAAAGCAGAACCCTCTGAAAGCAGCGTTGCTTACTGCGGCGGCGCATACTTTTTGGTACGGCGCGTCGGTAAGGCGTTGGCCGGGTCATCAGGCCAGGCATGTTTTGGATAACGCCCTTTCATCTCTTTTTGCACTTGCGGATATGCACCCTGCCAAAACGCCGCCAGATCGCGCGTAATCTGCAACGGTCGCTGCGCGGGCGATAACAGCTCCAGCACCAGCGCCACGCGCCCTTCCGCAATGGCTGGGTTTTGCGCCTCGCCGAACATCTCTTGCAGACGTACCGCCAGCGCGGGCGGCTTTTCACTATCGTAACGAATCGGCAGTCGGCTGCCGGTCGGCACAGTGTAGTGAGTTGGTAACGCACTATCCAGCCGCTGACGCTGTGACCATGTCAGCAAATGTAATAATGCGCTGACAAGGCTGATTTGACGCAGCCCTCTCATATCGCGCACGCCATTCATTTCCGGCAACAGCCAGCTCTCCAGCGTGGCAAGCAGCGCGTCATCATCCATCACCGGCCATTTTTCTTCCGGCAGCCACTGCGCGGCGCACTGAAGACGCAGACGCAGCTGCTGCGCCTCCGGCGTCCAGTTTAGCACCGCCAGCCCTTTTTCCCGGATCCAGCGCAGCATTGCCGGATGCAGCACTTCAGTATCCGGCTTCGCCAGCGGCTGCGATTTCAGCGCCAGCACGCCGATTTTATCGCGCTGCCAGGCGCGCAGCGTGCCTTTCACCTCATCCCATTCAATATCGGTTTCGCTGCGTACCAGCGCCGGACAATCGCGCTGCAGCGCCATAATCTCTACCGGCAGCGCCAGCAAAATACGCGCTTCAGCCTGCGCATCGCCCTGTAACAGCAGCGGCGCGATCAGCCACTCATGACGCGTCAGGCCATCATCGTGATCGAGCATCGCGCCGGGGCCGCCAGCCAGCTGGTAGCGCCCGCTTTCGCCGCGCCGCCGCGCCAGACGATCGGGAAAAGCCTGCGCTAACAGCATCGGTGCCAGCGCACCGTCGGGCTGTCCGCCCTGGCTGTTCAGGCGCTTTAGCAGCTGACGCGAGCGCTGTTGCCAGCCGGCATGCGCCGTAAACAGATGATCGAGCAGGTTACGGCTGCCCTGCCGCGGCGGTTCCTCCAGCATGGCCACCAGCCGGGCGGCGGTTGCCTGCGCCTGCGCATCTTCGGCGGCGGTGAGCAGCGCGGCCAGGCGCGGCTCGCTGCCCAGTTTCGCCATCATGCGTCCTTTACTGGTCAGCTGGCCGTTTTCGCCAATCGCGCCTAATGTGCGCAGCAGCTTTTGCGCCGCCAGCAGCGCGGGCGCGGGCGGCGCGTCGATCCACGTCAGCTGCGCCGCATCCTGGCAGCCCCACTGCAGCAGCTCGAGCCACAGCGCGCTCAGATCGCTTTGCAAAATTTCCGGTTCGCCCTGAGCGGCGGCGCGTTCCGCCTGTTCACGACTGATTAAATGCAGGCAGATGCCGGGCGACAAACGACCGGCGCGTCCGGCGCGCTGCGTCATCGACGCCTGGCTGATGCGCTGGGTTTGCAGCCGCGTAATGCCGCTGCGCGCATCGAAACGCGCCGAACGTTCCAGCGCGCTATCCACCACCAGACGGATGCCGTCGATGGTTAAACTGGTTTCGGCAATATTGGTCGCCAGCACCACTTTCCGCTTGCCCGCCGGCGCCGGCAAAATGGCACGCCGCTGCGCCGCCAGCGGCAGAGCGCCGTACAAGGGACAGAGTTCAACATCGTCACCGACGCGCTGTGCCAGCTGATTTTTTACCCGCTCAATTTCAGCCACGCCGGGCAGAAACAGCAGCAGCGATCCGCTCTCGTCGCGCAGCAGCTGCGCCACTTCCCGCGCTACCGCCTCATCAAAGCGAAGCTGGGCTGGCAGGCTGGCGTAACGGCGCTCGACCGGAAAACTGCGCCCTTCCGAGACAATCAGCGGCGCGTTGGGCAGACGCGCGCTTAAGCGCGCATTGTCCAGCGTGGCGGACATGATCAGCAGGCGCAGATCGTCACGCAGCCCCTGCTGCACATCCAGCAGCAGCGCCAGCGCCAGATCCGCCTGTAAGCTACGCTCGTGAAATTCATCGAGGATCACCAGCCCGACGCCGTCCAGCATTGGATCCTGCTGCAGCATGCGCGTCAAAATCCCTTCGGTCACCACTTCCAGCCGGGTTGTCGGCCCGACGCGGCTCTCGCCGCGCATACGATAGCCGACCGTCGCGCCCGGCTCTTCGCCGAGCTGCTCAGCCAGACGTTGCGCGACGTTGCGCGCCGCCAGGCGGCGTGGCTCCAGCATAATGATGCGTCCGACAATAGCGCCCTGACGTAACAATTGCAGCGGCAGCCAGGTCGATTTCCCTGCTCCTGTCGGGGCGGCCAGTAAGACCTGCGGCGCCTGTTTTAACGCCGCCAGCACTTCAGGCAGCACGGCGCTTACCGGTAACTCACTCAAACGAAACTCCGTCCAGCATTGGTTTTATAATGGTGCGCATTGTAGCATTCCCCGATGTTGTTTACCGGAGCGCGTTTTGACCGCTCCTTATCTGTACCGGACACGGTTTACCGGAGGCAATTTATGAGCGCAGGCCGTCTTTTTTTCGGCATCGGACTCCCGGCGTCCTTACAACAGCAGCTGGTCCGCTGGCGCGCCGAACAGTTTCCTGAAGATGCTGGCCGTCCGGTTGTCGCCGCCAGCCTGCATATTACGCTGGCATTCCTGGGCGAAATCAGCGATGAGAAGGCGCAGGGGCTACAGCGGCTGGCCGGACGTATTCGTCAGCGCCCGTTCACGCTCGACCTGGACGACGCAGGCCACTGGCCGCGTCCCGGCGTGGTCTGGCTCGGCTGTCGTCAGGCACCGCGCGGTCTGCTGCAGCTGGCGGAGATGCTGCGATCTCAGGCAGCGCGCAGCGGCTGTTATCAAAGCCCGCAGCCGTTCCATCCGCATATCACGCTGCTGCGTAACGCCACCCGTCCGGTTGCCCTGCCGCCGCGCAATTTTCACTGGCAATTTACCGTCGACCATTTTTCTTTATATCAGTCGGTATTTACGCAGGGACGAACCCGCTATCGCGCGCTGCAAAGCTGGCCGCTACAGGAGAATGAATGAAATTTGAACCAGCGCTGCGTCCGGCGCGCCTGATAAGCCGCTACAAACGCTTTCTGGCCGATGTGGTAACGCCGGATGGCGAGACCTTTACCCTGCACTGCGCCAATACCGGCGCGATGACCGGTTGCGCTACGCCTGGTGATACCGTCTGGTACTCCACTTCCGCCAGCCTGACGCGCAAATATCCCCACAGCTGGGAACTCACCGAGACGCAGGATGGTCATATCATCTGCGTTAATACCCTGCGCGCGAACCAGCTGGTGCGCGAGGCGCTGGCGGTCAATGCGATTACGGAATTATCTGGTTACGAGAATCTGCGTGCTGAAGTGAAATACGGTGCAGAACGTAGCCGTATCGATTTTCTGCTTCAGGCGCATAACAGGCCTGAGTGCTATATTGAAGTGAAATCCGTAACGCTGTTACAGCAGGGTAAAGGGTACTTTCCGGATGCGGTGACCGTGCGCGGCCAAAAGCACCTGCGCGAACTGGCCAGCATCGCTCAACGGGGCGAACGCGCGGTTATGTTATTTACTGTTTTGCACTCGGGGATTGAGGACGTTTCCCCCGCGCGTCATATCGACGCACGTTACGCAGAACAACTGGCACAGGCACAACAGAGCGGGGTGGAAATCCTCTGTTATAAGGCGCAGTTATCACCGGCAGGCATGTGGCTGAATCAGCAGATAAACCTGGCGTTGTAATATTTAGTGCGATTTGCTGTGATAGAAAGTAGCGTCGCGCTAAATACGCTGTTCCTCACAGGCTTGTCAAGGCATGTTCAGGAATAATTGCCAACCTTGACTGCTTCTGTTATTTATAGCGGCCTGTTTTTTTCCCCACTGGGGATCGATAGTGCGTGTTATCCAGGAGAAACAACATGCAAGAAGGGCAAAACCGTAAAACATCGTCCCTGAGTATTCTCGCCATCGCTGGGGTGGAGCCGTACCAGGAGAAGCCGGGCGAAGAGTATATGAACGAAGCCCAGCTGTCGCACTTCAGGAAGATTCTCGAAGCGTGGCGTAATCAACTCAGGGATGAAGTAGATCGTACGGTATCTCATATGCAGGACGAAGCAGCGAACTTCCCGGATCCGGTCGACCGTGCCGCCCAGGAAGAAGAGTTCAGCCTTGAACTGCGTAACCGCGATCGCGAGCGTAAACTGATCAAAAAGATCGAGAAGACCCTGAAAAAGGTAGAAGACGACGATTTCGGCTACTGTGAATCCTGTGGCGTTGAAATCGGTATCCGTCGCCTTGAAGCGCGTCCAACCGCCGATCTTTGCATCGATTGTAAAACGCTGGCGGAAATCCGCGAAAAACAGATGGCCGGCTAACGGCACGTGACATGCAGCGGGCGCGGGTTCTTCCCGTCCCGCTGTTATTGCGTGAAAGCGGTTATGTCTCCCTGTATCGGACGTTTTGCTCCCTCCCCTTCTGGTGAACTTCACTTCGGCTCGCTAATTGCCGCGCTTGGCAGCTGGCTGCATGCCCGCGCGCAGGGCGGCCGCTGGCTGGTGCGCATCGAAGATATCGATCCGCCGCGTGAAGTTCCCGGCGCTGCCAATACCATTCTGTCTCAGCTGGAACATTACGGCCTCTATTGGGACGGCGATGTGCTGTGGCAGTCGCAGCGTCATGAAGCCTACCGCGAAGCGCTGGCCTGGCTGCGCGAGCATCGGCAAAGCTATTACTGCACCTGTACCCGCAGCCGAATCCAGCAGCTTGGCGGTTTTTATGATGGCCACTGTCGCGATTTGCATCTGGGGCCGCAGCAGGCGGCGCTGCGTCTGCGTCAGCGCGAACCGGTGTATCAGTTTCACGATCTTTTGCGCGGCGACGTGCGCGTTGATAAAGCGCTGGCGGAAGAGGATTTTATTATCCATCGCCGCGACGGGCTGTTTGCCTATAACCTGGCGGTGGTGGTTGACGATCACTTTCAGGGCGTAACGGAAATTGTGCGCGGCGCGGATTTGATCGCGCCGACGGTGCGCCAAATCGCGCTCTGGCGCCAGCTGGGCTGGCAAGAACCCGCCTACCTGCATCTGCCGCTGGTGCTTAACCACGACGGCAATAAGCTCTCAAAGCAGAATCATGCGCCCGCGCTGCCGAACGGCGATCCGCGTCCAGTGCTGATACAGGCGCTGCGTTTTCTGGGGCAAAGCACGCCGGAAAACTGGCAGGATATCACTACAACAGAGCTGTTAGCGCAGGCCGTTGCCGAGTGGGATTTGGCAAAAATGCCGCGCGATAACGCGCTGGCAGCCATTGAAACGACAACACCATTCTCAAATGGTTCGCAACAGGCTATGATTAGCCGCTGATTTTACCACCGAATTATCGTCATTATCGAGGTGTCCTATTTTTACCCGAGTAGCTAATTTTTGCCGTAAAGTTCTGAGTCGTGAAGACGCGGTGCCGGCAGAGGTTGAGGAAGACGACGTGCAGATGACCGTCATCCCTCGTGAAAGTCACAACATCTCGCGCAAAGACATTAGCGAAAACGCCCTTAAAGTCCTTTATCGCCTGAATAAAGCAGGCTATGAGGCTTATCTGGTGGGCGGTGGTGTCCGTGACCTGCTGCTGGGTAAAGCGCCGAAAGATTTTGATGTGACCACCAACGCAACGCCGGAACAGATGCGTAAGTTGTTCCGCAACTGCCGTCTGGTTGGCCGTCGTTTCCGTCTGGCTCATGTGATGTTCGGCCCGGAAGTGATCGAAGTCGCCACGTTTCGTGGGCACCATCAGGCAGAAGAAGATGCTAACGCCCAGCGCGGCCAGAACGGCATGCTGCTGCGCGACAACATTTTCGGCACCATCGAAGATGACGCCCAGCGCCGCGATCTCACCATCAACAGCCTCTATTACAGCGTCGCCGATTTTACCGTACGCGATTACGTCGGCGGCCTGCAGGATTTGCAGCAGGGCATTATCCGCCTGATCGGCGATCCTGAAACGCGCTATCGCGAAGATCCGGTCAGGATGCTGCGTGTGGTGCGCTTTGCCGCCAAGCTGGATATGACCATTGCGGAAACCACCGCAGAGCCGATCCCGCGCCTCGCCACGTTGTTAAACGATATTCCCCCGGCGCGCCTGTTTGAGGAAGCGCTGAAGCTGCTGCAGGCGGGCTACGGTTACAAAACCTATTTGTTACTGCGCGAATACCAGCTGTTCCAGCCGCTGTTCCCGATCCTGAGTCGTGGCTTTACCGAACACAGCGACAGCCAGATGGAACGGATGCTGGCGCAAGTGCTGAAAAATACCGATACCCGCATTCATAATCAGATGCGGGTCAATCCGGCCTTCCTGTTCGCTGCGATGTTCTGGTATCCGCAACTGGAGAATGCGCAGCGTATCGCGCAGGAAAGCGGCCTCGCCTACTACGACGCATTCGCGCTGGCGATGAATGACGTACTGGATGAAGCCTGCCGTTCGCTGGCGATTCCGAAACGCATCACCACGCTGGTGCGCGATATCTGGCAGCTACAGTTGCGCATGTCGCGTCGTCACGGCAAGCGGGCGCTTAAGCTGATGGAGCATCCAAAATTCCGCGCCGCTTACGATCTGCTGGCGCTGCGCGCCGAAGTGGAAAACAACCCAGAGCTGCAGCGTCTGGCGAACTGGTGGGGCGAATTCCAGGCCGCCGCGCCGCCGCAGCAGAATCATATGCTGAGAAATCTTGGCGACGATCCGGCGCCGCGGCGCCGTCAGCGTCGTCCGCGCAAGCGCCCGGCCGCGCCGCGTCGTGAGAACAGCAGCAACGCATGAACCGCGTTTACCTTGCCTTAGGTAGTAATCTGGCCGATCCGCTGCATCAGGTGCGTAATGCGCTTGATGCGCTTAACGCCATTCCGCAAACGCAGCGGGTGGCGGTTTCCTCTTTTTATCGTACGCCGCCTTACGGCCCGCCCGATCAGCCCGATTATCTTAACGCCGCCGTCGCGCTGGATACGCAGCTGACGCCGGAGGCGCTGCTCGATCATACCCAACGTATTGAGCTGGAACAGGGGCGCGTGCGCAAAGCGGAACGCTGGGGACCGCGCACGCTGGATCTGGATATTATGCTGTTCGGCGAACAGGTGCTGAACACCGCACGCCTGACGGTGCCCCATTACGATATGCTGAACCGCGCCTTTATGCTGGTGCCACTGCTGGAACTCGCGCCACAGGCCCGGTTGCCCGATGGCCGCTATCTCGCTGATATTGCCCGCCAGCTTGACTGCAGCGCTATTCTTCCCTGGTAAATCCGGCGGCGTTCTTCTCAGAATGCTGCCGCTGCGATAAGCCATTTCTCTGAACGTCCCGATCATTTACACTGCGCCAACCAGAAATCAGACGTTGAGAACGCCATGAAGCCTACTACCATTTCGCACCTGCGTCAGTTGAAGCAGGCAGGGAAAAAATTCGCCTCGATTACCGCCTATGACTTTAGCTTTGCCCGTCTGTTTGCCGACGAAGGCATTCAGGTGATGCTGGTGGGCGATTCGCTGGGTATGACGGTTCAGGGCCATGAATCTACGCTGCCGGTCACGGTAGAGGATATCGCTTACCACACCGCAGCGGTTCGCCGCGGCGCGCCGCATTCCCTGCTGCTCGCCGATCTGCCGTTTATGAGTTACGCCACGCCGCAGCAGACGTTCGATAGTGCGGGCCAGCTGATGCGCGCGGGCGCCAATATGGTGAAGCTGGAAGGCGGCGCCTGGCTGGTGGAAACCGTGCGCATGCTGACCGAGCGCGCCGTGCCGGTTTGCGGCCATCTGGGCTTAACGCCGCAGTCGGTTAATATTTTTGGCGGCTATAAAGTACAAGGGCGCGACAGCGACAGCGCCGAGCGCCTGCTTGCCGACGCGCTGGCGCTGGAAGCCGCCGGCGCGCAGTTGATGGTTTTGGAGTGCGTGCCGGTCGCACTGGCACAGCGCGTTACCGAAGCGCTGAACATTCCGGTTATCGGCATCGGCGCGGGCAACGTCACCGACGGTCAGATTCTGGTAATGCACGACGCCTTTGGCATTACCGGCGGCCATATTCCTAAATTTGCCAAAAATTTCCTTGCCGAAACCGGTGATATTCGTGCCGCCGTGCGCCAGTATATTCAGGAAGTGGAAGAGGCAAGCTACCCCGCCGCCGAGCATAGTTTCCAGTGAACAGGAGAAAGTCCGTGTTGATTATCGAAACGCTGCCGATGCTGCGCCGTGAAATCCGGCGCTGGCGTCAGGAAGGTAAACGTATCGCGCTGGTGCCGACCATGGGCAACCTGCATGAAGGTCATATGACGCTGGTGGATGAAGCCCGCGAGCGCGCCGATATTGTGGTGGTCAGCATCTTCGTTAACCCGATGCAGTTCGACCGCGCCGACGATCTGGCGCGCTATCCACGCACGCTACAGGAAGATTGCGAGAAACTGAATCGCCGCAGCGTCGATTTGGTCTTTGCGCCAGCGCCTGCCGACGTTTATCCGCAAGGTCTGGATACGCAGACCTTTGTGGAAGTGCCCGGTCTCTCGTCGCTGCTGGAAGGCGCCAGCCGTCCCGGCCATTTCCGCGGCGTCTCCACCATCGTCAGCAAACTGTTTAACCTGGTGCAGCCCGATCTCGCCTGCTTTGGCGAAAAGGATTATCAGCAGTTAGCGCTGATCCGCAAGATGGTCGCCGATATGGGTTACGACATCGATATTGTCGGCGTGCCGACGGTGCGCGCGAAAGATGGCCTGGCGCTCAGCTCGCGCAACGGCTATCTGACCGCCGAGGAGCGCAAACTGGCGCCAGGGCTGAGCCAGGTAATGAAAGTAATGGCCGATAAGCTGGCCAACGGCGAGCGTCACGTGGAAGAGATTATCGAAAGCGCCGAAGCGGAGCTGCGCGATAAAGGATTAACGCCCGACGGCCTGGCTATTTGCGATGCCGAAACGTTGCTGCCGCTAAATGTGGAAAGTAAACAAGCAGTTATTTTGATGGCCGCCTGGCTGGGAAAAGCCCGCCTGATCGATAATCAGACGGTTGATTTGACCCAGTAGACAAGCGTCAGCGATCCATGAATACTGTCGCTCATCTTTTGAGTCGTTGCAGAACAAGGTAACAAAGATATGGTACGCACTATGCTGCAAGGCAAGCTGCATCGGGTGAAGGTTACTCAGGCTGACTTGCATTACGAAGGTTCCTGCGCCATCGACCAGGACTTCCTCGACGCTTCCGGCATTCTTCAGTACGAGGCGATCGATATTTATAACGTCACCAACGGTCAGCGTTTTTCGACCTACGCCATTGCGGCTGAACGCGGTTCGAAAATTATCTCCGTCAACGGCGCAGCCGCCCGCTGCGCCTGCGAAGGCGATATTTTGATTATCTGTTCCTATGTGCAGATGCCGGATGAAGAAGCGCGACAGTGGCAGCCAAAAGTCGCCTATTTCGAAGGTGATAATCAGATGAAACGCCTGGCAAAAGCCGTACCGGTACAGGTAGCCTGATTTTCTGGCGGGACAGCCTTGTCCCGCCGCTTTTTGCTCCAGGCCCGCCGCGGTTCCCTTGTCGCTTGATACGCTTTCCCTTCGCTTTGCGCCGTTAACTTAAATCATGCAGCGCCTTGCCATTCGGCGGCGTCAGGCTTATTTCGCTGAAGTTAACCTCCAGTCCGGCGCGCTCTGGCGTGCAGCACATGACGCCGACCCGACAGGGTTGCGCCGCGACGAAGCGGCACAGGCGCAGCAGCGGCCAGGTCTCGCCGTCGGCCGAGTATTGCAGCCGCAGCGCATCGCCGCGTCGGGTCAGGCGCATCCAGAAATCGCGCGCGTCGCCGTTAAACGGGCCGGTGGCCCAGTCGGAGCCGCCCTGCGTCAGTACGCTGCCGATAGCGGGCTGACCGTCGTTATATTCAATCCCCGCCTTGAGCCAGTGCTGTTCATCGGCCAGCAGCATGATGCCCGCCTGATCGTACAGCGTATGGAAATTGGCGCGAATACGCGCCTGAAAGGTAAAGTCCCCTTCTGTCTCGCGGCCATAAAAGTGACCGCTGAAGCGGGTAAAGCCGTACCAGGTTTCGCGCCAGAAATCGGTGCCCTGGTCAGTGACCACGGAGAGCTGTTGATTTGCTTCGCGCCAGATGGCGGGCGGGTTAATCCAGTGAAACGGCGACATAGCGCACCTCTTTGATAAGAGTGGTTAAAGCGTCTTTAATATCCGGCACGGATTACCCGCCGCCACCACATTCTCCGGCACGCTTTTTGTTACCACGCTGCCGGCGCCGATGACGCTGTTGTCGCCGATGGAGACGCCAGGCAATATTTGCACGCCCGCGCCAATCCAGACGTTATTGCCGATAGTGACCGGACGCGCATATTCCAGCCCCTGATTACGTTGCTTCACGTCCAGCGGATGCCCGGCAGTATGGATGCCAACGCAGGGCGCGATAAACACGTTATCGCCGATCGTGACCTTACCGCAGTCGAGGATCACCAGATTGACGTTGGCGTAAAAGTTTTCGCCAACTTCAATGTTGCGCCCGTAGTCGCAGTAGAACGGCTGTTCAATCAAAATTTGTTTGCCGGTTTTCCCCAGCAGCGCTTTGATTTGCGTCTCCCGCTGCGCTAACTCGCGCGGATCGGTGTTGTTATAGATTTGCAGCCGATATTTCACTTCGCCGCGCTCGGCGATAAGCGCCGGATCGTAATTGGCATCGTAGAGCAGCCCTGCCAACGCTTTTTCTGCTTCCGTCATCTTCCCTCCATTTCACCAGATTGCGAGGCCAGCCAGGCGGGTATTACAGACTGGCCAGCTGTCGGATGGCATTCGCTACCTGTTCAGGCGCCACCGGCATCACTGAACGATGGATCATCATGCCTTCAATAAACGCATCGATGGCTACCGCCGCCGCCGGAGAAAAATGGCGCTCCAGCGCGCTGCGGCTGCGCGTCATCCATTCCAGCATCACCGGTTGCAACGGCGGATGACGGCTGGCGAATGCGTAAAGCTCATAGCTCAGCAATAAAGTGCGCGACGATGAGGTGGCATTGCCGAAAATAATCGCCACCACCGCGTCGATCGCTTCCTGCTGCGTGTCGGCCTGCGCAATAAGCGCCGAAAAGCGATCGGAAATGTGCAGTGAAAGCTGGTTAAACGCGGCAAAAAGCAGCGCGTCCAGGCTGGTGAAATAGTAACTGACCGCGCCAAGCGGCACGGCAGCTTGCGCCGCGACTTTGCGATAGGTGGTGCCGGCAACACCATATTTTACAATCACTTCCAGGGCGGCTTCCGCGATGCGTTCGCGCCGCAGCGGATCCTGACGCCAGCTTCTCTCTGCCATGTGTTCGCCTTTATTTTTCATTGCTGACAGCCTGGCATAAAGGGTGAAATTGTACAAATGTACTATTTCAAATTGCGAGGCTTATTGCAGCTTTCTGCTGAAGAAGAGGCAAAAAAAAACGCGCTCCAGAGAGCGCGTTAACGGGATAGAGGCGATAAGGGGCTGACAGCCTGAGGTTAATCAGGTGCGCAAGCCGCGCCCACGCTGGATCAGCATCCAGGCAAGAATATAAAACACCACGATAAAGGCGATAAGCACCGAGAGCGTAAACACCAGCGGCACGTCGTTAATGCCGAGGAAGCCGTAGCGGAAGCCGCTGATCATATAGACCACCGGATTCAGCTTCGATACCGCCTGCCAGAACGGCGGCAGCAGCGTCAGCGAATAAAAGACGCCGCCGAGATAGGTTAACGGCGTCAGCACAAAGGTTGGAATCAGGCTGATGTCGTCAAAAGTACGCGCGAAAACCGCGTTCAGCAGGCCCGCCAGTGAAAACATAATCGCCGTCAGCAGCAGCGTTACCGCCACCATCAGCCAGGAATGCACATGGAACGGCACAAAACACAGCGAGACCGCCGTAACCAGAATCCCTACGCAAATCCCGCGCGCCACGCCACCACCGACGTAGCCAGCGATAACGATATGGGTCGGCACCGGCGCCACCAGCAGCTCTTCAATATTGCGCTGGAATTTGGCGCTAAAGAAAGAGGAAGCGACATTGGCATAGGCGTTGGTGATCACCGCCATCATAATCAGGCCCGGCACGATAAATTGCATATAGCTGAAGCCATGCATGTCGCCGATGCGCGAGCCGATCAGGTTGCCGAAAATAATAAAATAGAGCGTCATGGTGATTACCGGCGGCACCAGCGTCTGGATCCAGATGCGGGCGAAACGGTTAATCTCTTTGGCCCAAATGCTTTTTAGCGCAACCCAGTATAAATGCGTCATGCGCGACCTCCCGTTTTTCCCTGCACCAGACTAACAAACAGCTCTTCCAGGCGATTCGCCTTATTACGCATACTGAGAACCTGCACGCCCTGCGCGCTGAGTTGGCTAAAGACGCTGTTCAGCCCCTGCTCGCGCATCACCTCAACTTCCAGCGTCGAGGTATCCAGCAGCCGGTACTGAAAACCTTCCAGCTTCGGCAGCGGACTTTTCGCCGCCAGATCGAGAATAAAGGTTTCCGACTTCAGCTTTGACAACAACCCTTTCATCGAGGTGTTTTCCACCAGCTCGCCGCTTTGAATAATGCCGATATTGCGGCAGAGCATCTCCGCTTCTTCCAGATAGTGCGTGGTAAGAATGATGGTGGTGCCCTGCGCATTCAGCTCTTTCAGGAAGGTCCACATGGAGCGACGCAGTTCAATATCGACGCCTGCGGTCGGCTCATCAAGGATCAGCAGCTTCGGTTCGTGCATCAGCGCACGTGCAATCATCAGACGGCGCTTCATACCGCCGGAGAGCATGCGCGCCCGCTCGTTGCGCTTGTTCCACAAGTCGAGCTGGGTAAGATATTTTTCCGCGCGCTGCATCGCCTCGCGCCGTTCAACGCCGTAATAGCCTGCCTGATTAACCACAATCTGTAATACGGTTTCAAAGGGGTTAAAGTTAAATTCCTGCGGTACCAGCCCCAGCTGGCGCTTGGCGTTGACCACATCTTTTTGCAGGTCATAACCAAAGACGCGAACCCGGCCGTCGCTTTTGTTAACCAGCGAACTGATAATGCCGATGGTGGTTGATTTGCCTGCGCCGTTCGGCCCCAGCAAAGCGTAAAAATCGCCCGCCTCTACCGATAGATCGATCCCTTTTAGCGCTTGCACGCCGCCGGGATAGGTCTTGGTGAGCTTTTCAAGTTCCAGTGCATACGTCATAGCGAAGTTGCTTACCCTGTTTTGTTAGCTGTTATTTTTTACCGTTTAAAATTGCCAGATCTTATCCTATAGTACGGCAACGAATTCCTGCTTGTTACAGACTGATAACCATTATGAAAGAAATCGAAAGACTCATCAGCAACAACCGTGAATGGTCCAAACTGCTGGTTAAAGAAGATCCCGGCTTTTTTGAGCGCCTTGCACTGGCGCAAAAACCGCGCTTCCTGTGGATTGGCTGCTCCGACAGCCGCGTTCCGGCTGAGCGTCTGACCGGCCTTGAGCCTGGCGAACTGTTTGTTCACCGTAACGTAGCGAACCTGGTGATCCATACCGACCTCAACTGCCTTTCCGTGGTGCAATACGCGGTAGAAGTGCTGGAGGTGGAACATATCATCATTTGTGGACACTACGGATGCGGCGGCGTACAGGCGGCGGTGGAAAACCCGGAACTGGGCCTGATCAACAACTGGCTGCTGCATATCCGTGATTTGTGGTACAAGCATAGCTCGTTACTCGGCGAACTGCCGCCGGAGAAACGCTTTGATAAGCTTTGTGAAATCAACGTTATGGAGCAGGTCTATAACCTGGGCCACTCGACCATTCTGCAATCAGCATGGAAACGCGGACAGAAAGTCATGATTCACGGCTGGGTTTACGGCATCCATGATGGCTGCCTGCGCGACCTGGAAGTCACCGCTACCAACCGTGAGCTGCTTGAACAGCGTTACCGTCACGGTATTGCTAACCTGCTTAATCACCCTGAAGGCCATCGCTAATCAGCGGCGGCATCATAGCCTTTCCCGTAACGGCGATCTTTAATCGATTGTGCTGTCGCAGGCAGCACAATCGCGCAAATTACTCTTCCAGCATTACCACTTTGCCGATGTAAGGCAGATGACGATAGCGCTGTGCATAGTCAATGCCGTAGCCGACAACGAACTCATCAGGAATAGAGAAACCGACATATTCCACATTCACCTGTACTTCGCGGCGTGACGGCTTATCCAGCAGCGTACAGATCGCCAGCGATTTCGGCTCGCGCAGGCGCAGAATTTCCCGCACTTTGCTCAGCGTATTACCGGAGTCGATAATATCTTCCACGATCAGCACATCTTTACCGCGAATGTCTTCATCAAGATCTTTCAGGATTTTTACATCGCGCGTGCTGGACATGCCGCTGCCATAGCTGGAAGCGGTCATAAAATCGACTTCGTGGGAGACGTTAATGGTACGGCACAGATCGGCCATAAACATAAAAGAGCCGCGCAGCAGGCCGACCAACACCATATCGCTACCGCTGTCGCGGTAATGCTCGGTGATTTGCTGACCCAGTTCGGCGATACGATTGCGAATCTCCACTTCGGAGATCATAACTTCTACGGTGTGTTTCATAGCTTCAGGCTTCGTCATCTGTCGAAAGCAGCGAAGTCTACCACATTTTGCCCGCTAAATATCCTGGCATCACTGCCGCCGCGTTATGCACCAACCAGACATATGGACTGCTAAACGTCCATTATTCCGTATTTAATCATGCATTTAGTTTTAAAGTTAGAACGTTAAGTCATTTATCAGCGTCTGGATCACTATGGTAGCGTAAGCTCAATTCATTAGTGCCAGATGGCTTTTCGCCAGGAGAAATAATGAGCGCTACTTCAAGTAAAAAAACCCATGTCGGCAATCGCGCGCTGCAGCCGGAAACGCAGATGCTTAACTACGGTTACGATCCCGCGTTATCAGAAGGCGCCGTTAAGCCGCCGGTATTTTTAACCTCCACCTTTGTATTTAACAGCGCCGAAGATGGTCGCGACTTTTTTGATTATGTTTCTGGTCGGCGCGAGCCGCCAGAAGGTCGCGCCGGCGGGCTGGTCTATTCCCGCTTTAATCATCCCAACAGTGAAATCGTTGAGGATCGGCTGGCCGTCTATGAGCGCGCGGAAAGCAGCGTGCTGTTCTCCTCCGGGATGTCGGCGATTTCAACTACGCTGCTGACCTTTGTGCGTCCGGGCGACGTGATTTTACATTCGCAGCCGCTATACGGCGGCACAGAAACGCTGCTGAGCAAAACCTTTCATAACCTTGACGTAACGGCGATTGGCTTTAGCGACGGGCTTGATGAAGCGAAGGTGCAGGAAGCGGCCAGCCGCGCAGCGGCGAGCGGACGTGTGGCGCTGATTTTAATTGAAACGCCCGCCAATCCGACCAACAGCCTGGTAGACATTGCGCTGATCCGCCGCGTGGCGGAGCAAATTGGCGAACAGCAAGGGCATCGCCCGATTATTGCCTGCGATAACACGCTGCTCGGCCCGCTGTTTCAACGCCCGCTGGAACACGGCGCCGATATTTCGCTTTACTCCCTGACGAAATATGTAGGCGGACATTCTGATCTGATTGCCGGCGCGGCAATGGGCAGCAAGGCATTAATGAACCAGGTGCGCGCCCTGCGTAGCGCGATTGGCACGCAGCTCGATCCGCATTCCAGCTGGATGCTGGGCCGTTCGCTGGAGACGCTGTCGCTGCGTATGGAAAAGGCCAACAGTAACGCCGAAGCGGTCGCGACTTTTTTACGTGATCATCCGAAGCTTGAGAAGCTGCACTATTTGTCGTTTCTTGATACTGCTTCCGCCGCCGGTAAAACCTTTCAGGCGCAGAGCAGCGGCGCTGGCTCCACTTTTTCGTTTGATATTCGCGGCGGACAGGAAGCAGCGTTCCGTTTCCTGAATATGCTCCAGCTATTTAAGCTGGCGGTAAGCCTGGGTGGAACCGAATCGCTTGCCAGCCATCCGGCCAGCACAACGCATTCCGGCGTGCCTGCGGAAGTGCGACAACGAATCGGTATTGGCGAAGCGACAATCCGTTTATCGATCGGTATTGAGAACAGCGATGATCTGATTGAGGATTTACGGCTGGCGCTGGAAAAAGCATAAGCGCAGAAATGCAGAAATGCAGAAATGCAGAAATGCAGAAATGCAGAAATGCAGAAATGCAGAAATGCAGAAATGCAGAAATGCAGAAATGCAGAAATGAATCTTTCAGGCTATAAACAATTTTTTAACGATTAAAGGGCTACGTTTCAGACGTAGCCCTTGCTATTACCTGATAAAATCACTGATTCATAAATTATATTTTTTAATTTATTCCCCCTTTAATATTTTCATTATTACCTTTATACCAATGGTAAAAATCTACTAATAAATAACAGGCTTTTTTTACGCCAAAGAAGATTAATAATGCTGAGAAAATATCAATGCCTCGCTGGCAGGGCGCCGCAAGGTGGAGAGAGTTGTGCAAAACAATATAGTAAGACAACAGATAAGAGATTAAAAAGGCATTCCTTTTTTTCTGCTCATTAAAATCACTTCTTTAATTATGATTTCATTACAGAGGTAACCAGACGGTTTAATTAGCGCAAGTTTTATTTATACCGTTATTGAAGGCGCCATGATAGTCATTCCGTTATGAATATTGCTGTCGGTAATGCAAAGGCTTTTAAAAATGATGGCGGCGATCAGGATCGCCTTTTGCTGCTTCATGGTTGCTTCTCCTTGCCTTTCGGCACGTAAGAGGCTACCTTTATGTTGTCGAAGCATAAAGATGGGCCTCAAGTTGTTTTATAGTCACTTGGGGCTTTTCTCTTTCTGCCTTTGTTATGCTTAAGGCAGAAAGCCTCAAGCACCCGCAGCAATACTACTCGCCATTATTATTGAGCGCAATTCATTCTATTGTTATCACCAGCAAAGTGACTTTATAAAAATAGTGGATTCGCTAATATAAGCCTTCAAAACACAGCATTTTTAGCTTTACGATAAATATAGCCACGCCGTTAAATGAACAGTTATAATTAAGAGAATCTTAAAAGCAAAAAATTAGATTGGCAGAATAATAAATAATATTTTATGTTAGATAAATCCATAATTAATTTGTTTGATTATATTGATAACACGTCTTATTAAAATTTAACTGACTTATCGCCCAGGCTATACAGATTAGGTTGTCTTTACCTGCCAGTGCGGCAGTAAACCGCGATCAGTTCCATGATCAAGTGCGCGTGATCTTTCTAAGCTGCCTGTACGGCAGTGAACTAGCCTGGCTCTATGCCCACAAAAACGAATCCTTTCTAAGCTGCCTGTACGGCAGTGAACTAAGATTATGGCTATAGCCTCCAGAACTCCAGGTTTCTAAGCTGCCTGTACGGCAGTGAACTGTAGATAATAAAGGCTAACTTATTGGACGTAAAACCTTTTACCTGAACTATGCTTCAAAACCCTTTTTTACCGGCCCTCTTTTCCATATCGATAAATCAATAACTTATAACGACAACTGAAAAAAGGGTTTTACCGCTTTAGCTATTGCAGCCCGCTTATTTTCTCTTTACTAAGCGGGCCTTATATAGCGAGCAAGCGTCAGCAAACCGGTAGCCGCTATTCGACGGTAAAGCCCAACATCATCCCGGTATCTTCATGTTCCAGCAGATGACAGTGCGCCATATACGCTTGCTGCGCACTGGCTTTATGGTTAAAGCGCACCAGTACTTCGCTGCGCCAGCCTTCTACATGAACCGTATCCTTCCAGCCCTGCCGATGCGGCGCTGGCGGCTTACCGTTTTCAGAAAGAATGCGAAACTGTGTACCGTGAATATGGAATGGATGCAGCATCGCATCGCCTTCGCCGGAAATTGTCCACTTCTCCAGCTGCCCCTGCTTCACCGCAAACATCGGCTTATTCATATCAAACGCCATGCCGTTGATTTTATTTCCTTTATGGAAATCGTAACCGGCAGCAGCCTGCGGCGACATCGTTGCGCCTGCATGGTTCTGATGTGGCATCTCCGCCATCGCGTGATCTTGTGCTGTATCCAAATGTTGCGCATGCCCGCCTGTGCCCTGCGGCATGGCATGTCCGGCCATCGCCTGTTTGCCATAACGCTGTTGCAGCGCCAGCATTCCTAACCGATCCAGCTCTGGATCCATCATCAGTTGAAGCCAGCGCGTCGGCAGATTGTCACTGGCGGGCAGCGGCGGTAGATCCACCAGCTTATCCGGCAGCGTGCCGCTGGCCATCACCCGCAGCGGCAAAATATGCAGCAGCGGCAACGGCGCATCAAACGGTGCCAGCGTCATGCCCATCTGATTTACCGGCAGCGTTAACAGATCAAACGCTTTGCCGTCGCCAGTATTCACCAACACCTCAAAACGTTCGCCAGGCAGCATCAGCAGCGTCTCGACTTTTACCGGCTCGGACAGCAGGCCGCCATCGCTGGCGATCACATACAGCGGTCGGCCATCGCTGGCGGCCAGATTCAGTGAACGCGCATTGCAGCCATTTAACAGCCGCAAACGCAGCCAACCGCGCGGCACCGCCTGCTGCGGATAAGGCACGCCGTTGGTCAGCATTAAATCGCCAAACCAGCCTACTGCGGCGCGCATAACGTCCAGTTGATAATCAATTTTGCTGCCGTCCGGCGTCAGCTGCTTATCCTGCAAAATGACCGGAATATCATCTACGCCCCACTGCTTCGGCAGCAGCAGCTTCTCTGACGCCTCGTCGCGCAAGATCACCAGGCCAGCCAGCCCCTGCGCCACCTGATAGCCGGTTTTACCATGCTGATGTGGATGGAACCAGCAGGTCGCCGCAGGCTGATCGGGCGTAATGCCGACGGTGCGCCGGGCACCAGGCGCGATCTCCGCCTGCGGGCCGCCGTCCACCTCGCCCGGCACTTCCAGACCGTGCCAGTGAACCGTGGTCGCCTGCGGCAGACGATTATCAATCTGTACGCGTAGCGTTTTCCCGCGCGTCATCTCAATCGCCGGACCGAGCAGCGCACCGTTATATCCCCAACTGTTTACCGCCTTGCCGTTCCAGTGGCTAACGCCCGGCTGAGCAATCAAACGCACCGCGCCATGAATATCTGGCGTCAACAAATCGGGGATCGGCAGCGCCGGACGACCGGCCGCCAGCGCCCGGCTATTCCAGAAGGGCAACAGTCCCGCCGCGCTTAACGCGGCGGTCAATTTAAGAAAGTCACGGCGCTGCATAACGGCATCCTTTATCGCAATGGGGGCGTTATCCTAAACCCTGCCCCAACGGCAAAGTCAAGTCATGTGCCTGAGCGCGCACCACAGAATCAACCGGTTTTTAGCACAAACGGCAACAAAGCGTAAAAATGGCCTGAAGCCCATTGATAACTGTGCTAACGTCAGATGATTGCAATTTTTAGAGAATGATTATGAAGAAAGGCATCAAAGTCCTGCTGCTGTCGGGGCTTCTTGGCTTCTCCTCCACCAGCTTCGCGCTTAGCGAGTCGGAAGCGGAAGACCTGGCGGATTTAACCGCGGTATTTGTCTATCTGAAAAATGATTGCGGCTATCAGGATCTGCCTGATGCCCAGATTCGCAAGGCGTTGGTGTTTTTCGCCCAGCAAAACCGTTGGGATTTAAGCAACTACGCCAGCTACAACATGAAAGTATTAGGTGAAGAGAGCTATCGTGATCTAAGCGGAATTGCTGTTTCGAACGATAAAAAATGTAAGTCGCTGGCGCGTGATTCACTCAGCCTGCTGGCTTACGTAAAATAATCTCCCGCCCTGCGCTCTCCTGCTGCTAATTTGACCGTGCAACCCCCGGCAGAGTTAGCTATGATGTGCCGCCCAATTTTCATGGCTATTCTGAGGAGAGCCCCACCATGGCCCAAAATGAAATTTGGTATGAAACGCTTCATGCCGGCTTCGGACAATATTTTACGGTAGATAAGGTTCTCTACCGGGAAAAAACCGAGCATCAGGATCTGATTATCTTCGAAAATGCGGCCTTCGGTCGCGTCATGGCGCTGGATGGCGTGGTGCAAACCACCGAGCGCGATGAGTTCATCTATCACGAAATGCTGACCCATGTTCCGCTGCTCGCCCACGGCAACGCCAAAAAGGTGTTAATCATCGGTGGCGGCGACGGCGGCATGCTGCGTGAAGTGAGCCGTCACGCCGGGCTTGAGCAGATCACAATGGTAGAAATCGACGCAGGCGTGGTCGAATTTTGCCGTCAGTATCTGCCGAACCACAGCGCTGGCGCCTATGACGATCCGCGCTTCCGTCTGGTAATTGACGATGGCGTTAATTTCGTCACGCAGACCAGCGAAAAGTTCGATGTGATCATTTCCGACTGCACCGATCCGGTGGGACCGGGCGAAAGCCTGTTTACCTCCGAGTTCTACGCAGGCTGTAAACGCTGCCTTAATGAAAATGGCATCTTTGTGGCACAGAATGGCGTCTGCTTCCTGCAACAGGACGAAGCGGTCACCAGTCATCGCAAGCTGGGCCATTATTTTAGCGATGTCAGTTTTTATCAGGCGGCGATTCCGACCTATTACGGCGGCATTATGACTTTTGCCTGGGCCAGTGATAATCCGGCGCTGCGTCAGCTTGACGTCGCGACATTGCAGGCGCGTTTTGCGTCCGCAGGCCTTAACTGCCGTTACTACAATCCGGCAATCCATACGGGCAGCTTCGCTCTGCCGCAATATCTGATGAATGCGCTGTCAACCGGGCATTTATAAGGGGGTGAACTAAATTGCAAAAGCTGAAACTACATGGCTTCAACAACCTGACGAAAAGCCTGAGTTTTTGTATCTACGACATTTGCTATGCGAACAGTGAGGCCGAGCGCGACGGCTATATTGCCTATATCGATGAGCAATATAATGCCAACCGCCTGACTGAAATCCTGACCGAGACCTGCTCGATTATCGGTGCCAACGTGCTGAATATTGCGCGTCAGGATTATGAACCGCAGGGCGCCAGCGTCACCATTCTGGTCAGCGAAGAGCCGATCGATCCGAAAGATATCGATAATTCGGAGCATCCAGGCCCGCTGCCGGGTTCGGTGGTCGCCCACCTCGATAAAAGTCATATTTGCGTCCATACCTACCCGGAAAGTCATCCCGAAGGCGGGCTCTGCACCTTCCGCGCCGATATTGAAGTCTCCACCTGCGGCGTTATTTCACCGCTGAAGGCGCTTAACTATCTAATCCATCAGCTGGAATCTGACATCGTTACCGTCGATTATCGCGTGCGCGGTTTTACCCGTGATGTAAACGGCGTGAAGCACTTTATCGATCATGAGATCAACTCAATACAAAACTTTATGTCGGAAGATATGAAGGCGATGTATGACATGGTCGATGTGAACGTTTATCAGGAAAACATCTTTCATACCAAGATGTTGCTGAAAGAGTTCGATCTCAAACATTACCTGTTTAACACCCGACCGGAAGATCTGAGTCCGCAGGAACATAAGCGGATTACCGATCTGTTGTGGAAGGAAATGCGTGAAATCTACTATGGCCGCAATATTCCTGGAATTGGCCTGAAAACGCAGTAAAGCGTTGCTTTGCCGGGGCGGATTTACCGCCCCGTTTCGTTCAGGGGTTGGCCAGCATCAGTTGAAAATGCTGTTCTCTTAGCTGCGCCTGCGCTTCTTCACTAAGCCTGCCATCGGTAATGACCTCCGTCAGCGCCTGTAAAGGCGTCACGCAAAAGAGCGACCAGGAACCATATTTGCTGCTATCAGCCAGCAATACGCGCCGACGCGCATTAATCAGCAGATCCTGCTTCAGCCCCGCTTTCTCTTCCGTTGGCGTCGTAATCCCCTTTTCCAGGCTCCAGGAGTTACAGCTGACAAAAGCGATATCAGGATGAATCGTGCGCAACAGGCGACGACCATGTTCACCAATGCACGACTGGCTGGAATCATCAATACGCCCGCCGATAATCGTCACTTCAATTTGCCGAAAGCCGGAAAGAAACAGCGCAATATGCAGATCGGCGGTGATCACCCGCAGCGGCAGATGGGTAAGCTGACGCGCCAGCTCCAGCATGGTAGTGCCCGCATCCAGCACCACCGCATCACCAGCTTTAACCAACGCAGCGGCTTCACGGGCGATTGCCTGCTTCTCTACCAGGTTGCGCTGGATCTTTTCTGAAGTCGTGGGCTGTTCAGGAATAAAACGGTTTAACGTTACGCCGCCATGCGTCCGGCTGATTACCCCTTCACGATCCAGCTTGATCAGATCGCGGCGGATAGTGGCGGGCGAGGCGGAGATGGCCGTCACCAGTTGATCAACAGTAACCAGATTATGGCCCTTCAGGTAATCCATAATCTGGTCGAGGCGACTTTGTCCTTTCATCTTTCCCTATGCAAGTTGCATCGCAAGTTGAATCGAGACGGCCATGCTCTCAGACTTCGCTTTACCTGTCCAGGCAATATCAAAGGCGGTGCCGTGGTCTGCCGAAGTGCGAATAAACGGCAGGCCCGCCGTAATATTGACCCCGTCATAAAAGCCCAGCAGCTTAAGTGGAATATGGCCCTGATCGTGATACATCGCGACCACCATATCGTACTGGCCTTCATAACATTGCAGATAAACGGTATCGGGCGGACAAGGGCCGTAAGCGTCGATACCTTTCGCCTGCATCGCTTTGATCGCCGGACCAACGATAGTAATTTCTTCATCGCCGAACAGGCCATTCTCGCCAGCGTGTGGATTAACGCCAGCCACCGCAATACGCGGATGCGTATTGCCAACGCGCCGCAGGAAGGTATCCGCCATGCCGATCACCGTTTCTACGCGCGGCTGATTCAGGGTATCGAGAAATTTACGCAGCGCGATATGCGTCGTCACGTGGATCACTTTCAGCCGGTCGGTAAACAACACCATGGCGTAATCTTTACTGTTGGTCAGCTGTGCCAGCAGCTCGGTATGACCCGGATAGAGATGGCCCGCAGCGTGCAGCGCCTCTTTATTCAGCGGCGCGGTGGCAATGGCATGAACCTCACCCGCCAGCGCCAGTTCGGCAGCGCGCTTCACGCAGCGATAAGCGAGATCGCCCGCCTGTGCCTGCACTTTGCCCGGTACTAGTGCCTGCGGATCGGCCAGCGGCTCATCCAGCACGTTAATGGTTCCCGGCGCAAAGCGCGCCTGGGACGCCGTCTCAATGCTGCGCAGCGCAACCGCTGGCAACTGGCTCTGCGCCATAATGCGCCTGAAGGTCTCAAGACACCCCACCACAATTGCCGGCGCGCCGTTTAACTCCCCTTCCGTCAGCGCTTTAATAATGATCTCCGGGCCAATTCCCGCCGGATCGCCCATGGTTACGGCAATGGTCTTAGTGGTCACAGTACATCTCCTCAATAAACGAAAGCGCGTCGCAAAGCGCGTTCTCAGAACCAAAACCGCCGGCTTTGGTAATCACCGGCAAATCATCAAGATCGCTGTTGATAAAGCAGCCGCAGGGAATACAGGGCGCCGCCTCCTGCTGAATGCGGTAGCCCTGCGCGCCCAGCGCCTGCGCCACCGCGATAGCGGTATCGCCGCCGGTAAGAAACAGCCCGCCGATACGCGCGCGTTCGGTAATCGCCAGCGTCAGTTCGCCGAGGCGCCGGCTCAGCCGTTCGCCCAGTTCCGCGCGGCTGCACTGAAATTGCTGACACAGCGCATCGACCTGGCGGCGATCGTCCATGCTGCGGCTGGTGCGTACAATGCAGTGACGCCCGTCGGCGAGCAGCGCGCTCGCCTGCTTTGCCAGCAGGTCGACAGATGCCTCGTCGCGCAGCAACTGCGCCGCATCCGCCTCCACCGCCTGCGCGCGCCGGTTGCGCAGCGCCAGCTCAACCTGACGCCGCGTCGCCTCGCTCATTGAGCCGGCGATGGTCAGCACCGGCAGGCTCTGCCGCGCGGCAACGCAGGCGCTGGCAGGCAGCGCGGCAGCGAGCCCGGCGGCGCCGACCAGTAGCGGAGGCGCCTCCAGCGCCAGCGCCGCTTCGGCAATCACGGCCAGATCCCCTTCGGTAAGCGCGTCGATCACCACAATAACGGGCGTCTGCTGCCGGCAGCGGCGCAACTGCGCGGACAACGCGCCGCCGCGCACCGTCGCCAGCGGGATTTCGGTTACCGGCAGCCGGCTCTGCTGCGCCACAATCTGTTGAATACGCGACGCGACAATCGGCGTGCGCGGATCGCTGGCGTATTCGGTTTGCGCCAGCGGCGTCTGATCCACCAGGCATTCGCCGTGTAAGGTGGTGCGGCCCGCGCCGGGAATGGCGGCGGCGACCAGCGCCAGATCTCTGCCGCTGGCCAGCAGCGCCGCCTCGATTTCCGCGCCGATATTGCCGCGAAAGGTGGAGTCGATTTTCTTGTAGATCAGCAAATCTTTCTGACGCCACGGCGCCAGCGCCTCCTGTACCGCCTGCGCCGCCGCCGCCGCATCAAGCGCGCGGCTTTCGGTGTTGATCACCAGCACATCGGCGCGGCGCGACGGCGGCTGCTGCGCTGAAAGCATCACTTCGGTGTGCGCGCCTTTTTTCGCCAACTGAACGCCGGTATCGTTGGCGCCGGTAAAGTCATCGGCGATGACAACCATTTTCATAACGTCTCCTTAATTCGCTGCGTTGCGCTTTGCAACCCAGGAAGTTAACAGCGGGGTGAGGATCGCCGTGGTGATCACCGACGCGGCGATAAGCGGCGCGGCGGCTGAAGCCACCCCGGCCAGTGACGGATCGGCCTGCGCGATAGCGAGCGGCGTCGCTACCGCATTGCCGGCGGTACTGGCGGCGGCGGCGCCGGCAATGCCCGTGCCGCCGACCAGCCTATCGACGCGAATAGTAAAGAAACCGCCAATCAGCGTGGTGATAACGCCCAGACCGATGCCCGCCACGCCGCCCTGTAACAGCATCTCCAGATGGATGCCGGCGCCCAGCGCAAAGGCGAAGAAAGGGATCAGCAACGGGCCGCCACGGGTCAGGAAAGCGCGCATTTCGCTGTCCAGATTGCCCAGCAACATGCCGACTATCAGCGGGATCAGGATGGCGACCAGCGCCATCAGCGGAATGTTCGCCATGCCGGCGGCGCCCAGGGCGATCATGGTGAAAAACGGGCCGTCATTCAGCGACAGGACAGAGATGGCGCCTACGTCGCGCTCATCGCCGAACTCGCCGGCCAGCGCGGCATACAGCCCGCCGTTAGAGTTACTCATGGCGGAAATAATCGCCAAGCCGCTTAATCCCCAGATGCCGTCAGGGCCGCACAGAAGCTGAACGCCCAGCCCCAGCGCCACGGCCACCAGCAGCTTGGTCAGGGTAATGGCGCCGCCCTGCAACAGCGCGCGCGGCGCCGCCTTCACGCTGATGCCGGCGCCCATGCAGAGCAGAAACGCGCCGATCAACGCCGCCGCGCCATCTTTAAACAGCGCGGAGGTAAAGCCGCCTATCTGTAGCGCCTGCGGAAAGAAGGTATTCAGCGTCGCGCCCAGCGCCAGCGGCAGCACCATCATGCCGCCAGGTATTTTTTCTATTCCTGTTTGATTCTCATCACGTCCCCTCCGTTTTACGTCGATTGATTATATTCAATCACAATTGATTAAATATGAGCAACCTCAAATTAATCAAAAGCGATATGTCCTATAAAACGGGGGCGGCGAGAAGGTGACCGCACTGAGAAAATGATCAAGTTCAATCAACTGCTTCCGCTTTTCCGGCGTAACAAGGGGAAAAGGCAAACCTTATGAATATCAACAGCACCCTTCTCAGCGGCTTTCAGGCGCTCAATGACATTGGTTATGTCATTCAGAACCGGCGCAGCCTGCTGCTGGTAACCGATAAGAATGTTATCGCCATTCCCGCCGTCACGGCGCTGGTTGACCAACTGCGTACACAGGCTGAAACGCTGATCGTGCTGGACGATGTGCCGCCGGAGCCGAGCCAGCACGACGTCATGACTCAACTGGAAAGCCGGGTGGACGCCAGATAGAGATGGTGATTGGCATCGGCGGAGGCAGCGTGCTGGATGTGGCGAAACTGCTGTCGGTACTGTGTCGCGCTGCGGCGCCGACGCTTGATGCGCTGCTGGCCGGGGAAAAACCCACGGCGCGCCTGCCCTCCCTGCTAATCCCGACAACGGCCGGAACCGGTTCGAGGCAACGCCAAACGCGATTCTGGCGATCCCGGAAAAGGAGACCAAGGTCGGCATTATCTCGCCGGCGATGCTGCCGGATTACGTGGCGCTGATACCGGAACTAACCACCAGCATGCCGTCGCATATCGCCTCGTCAACCGGCATTGACACGCTGTGTCACCTGATTGAATGTTTTACCGCGACGGTGGCCAATCCGGTCAGCGATAACTATGCGCTGATTGGCCTGAAAAAGCTGTTCGCCAGTCTGGAAACCAGCGTCGCCGAACCGCAAAACCTCTGTGCGCGCCTCGATATGCTGTGGGCCTCTTATTACGGCGGCGCGGCCATCGCCCATGCCGGAACCCATTTGGTTCATGCCCTTTCCTATCCGCTGGGTGGCAAATATCACCTGCCGCACGGGGTAGCTAACGCCATTCTGTTGGCGCCCTGTATGCGTGCGATACGTCCGGCGGCAGTCAGCAAATTTGCCCAGGCCTATGACCTGCTGCCCGACACCAACCCTGCCTTAAGCGAAGAAGAAAAATCTCACGCGCTGGTGGACTATTTCGCCGCGCTGGTACAGCGCCTGAAATTGCCCGCCAGCCTGAATGAGCTGGGCATTGCCGCCGATCAGTTGCCGCAGTTGGTGGAATCGGCGCTGGACGTTCAGCGCCTGATTAAAAACGTGCCCACTAAGGTTAACGCCGACATGGTCCGGGATATTTATCAAACGCTCTTTCCGGCCTGATCGGAACCTATTACGAGGTAGTTATGAAGCAGAAAATTGAAGGCGTACTTACCGCGATTGTCACCACTTTTGACACTCAGGGCGCATTTAACCCGACGGCCCAGCGTCAGCAGGTGCGCCGTCAGCTCCAGGCGGGCAACGGTATTTTTTGCGGCGGCACCAACGGCGAGTTTTTTGTACTGAACGAGCAGGAAAAGCTGGCGGTGATTGAAACCTGCCTCGATGAAACGGCAGACCGCGCGCCGGTAGTGGCGCATATCGGCGAGATCTCCACCCGGGAAACTATCCGGCTGGGCAAGCAGGTGGCGCAACTTGGCGTGGACGCGGTCTCGGTAATTACGCCCTGGTTTGTGCCGCTTAAACAGGAGGAGCTGATCTGGCATTACCGCACGGTGGCGGATGCGCTGGAGGTTCCGTTGTTTCTCTACAACATTCCGGCGCGCACCGGCAATACGCTCCAGCCGGAGACGGTGCGCACGCTGGCGGCGCATCCCAATATTATCGGCATTAAAGACAGCGCGGGCAGCTATGACAGCCTGAGCGGTTTTCTGCAGGCAACGCGGGACATGGACAACTTCGCCGTGCTGAACGGGCCGGACTCGTTGATTCATCAGGGCTTCGTTGACGGCTGTACGGCGTGTATTTCCGGGTTGGCGAATGTCGCGCCGCAGGAAATTAACGCTATCTGGCGCGCTTACCAGCTACGCGATATTGAGGCATCGCGACTGGCGCAGGAAAACGTCACCGGGCTACGAACCGATCTTTACAGCGTCGCTTTCTCGCCCGCCACGGTGAAAAAGGCGCTGGCGCTGATGGGTCACGATGTGGGCGAAAGCCGCTACGCGGTGCGCTTCAGCGCCGACGACGAGCAGCGCATCCGCCAGATCGTGAATCAATACCTGCAATAACTAAAACACTATTTCTGCCTGATTACGTTAAAAAAAGGGGCCATACGGCCCCAGGGATTATTACGTCTGAGAGAGGCCATAATGAAAGAATTTACTGCTGTAGATACGCTGATCATTATTGGAATCGTGGTCGCCTATATCCTGTTTACTACCTGGATGACCTGGCGGCTGCGAAGCAAAAGCTCCGGCGATTTTATGGAAGGCTCGCGCGCGATGCCGGCCTTTATCGTCGGCGTAATGCTGATGTCGGAATATATCGGCGCGAAATCCACTATCGGCACCGCGCAGGCCGCCTTTGAGGATGGCTTCGCCGCCTCATGGTCGGTGATTGGCGCGGCGATCGGCTTTCCGCTGTTCGGCCTGCTGCTGGTGAAGCGCATTTATAACACCGGCAAAATCACCATTTCCGGCGCCATTGCCGAGAAGTACGGCAATTCAACTAAAAATATTATCTCCATTATTATGATTTACGCGCTGCTGCTGGTAAACGTGGGCAACTATGTCAGCGGCGCGGCGGCCATTTCTACCGTGCTGAAGGTCAATCTGCCAGTCGCCGCCTTTATTACCGCCATCGTCAGCACCTTCTATTTCGCTTTTGGCGGCATGAAAGGCATGGCCTGGGTGACGCTGCTGCACAGCGGCATGAAATATTTCGGCATTCTGGTGATTCTGGGCGTGGCGCTGCATATGAGCGGTGGCATTTCGCCAATGGTGCAGCAGATGCCGGACTTTTACTGGACCTGGGACGGACACATCGGCGCCAGTACCATTGTCGCCTGGCTGATCGGTACCATCGGTTCTATCTTCTGCACCCAGTTTGTGATTCAGGCGATCTCCTCCACCAAAGACGCCGCCTCGGCGAAACGCGCCACCTGGGTCGCTTTTCTGTTCTGCCTGCCGATTGCTATCGCCATCGCGATTATCGGCGTCGCGGCGAAGTTCCTGCATCCCAATATCAACAGCCTCTACGCGCTGCCGGTTTTTCTGCAGGATATGAGCCCATGGCTGGCGGGTCTGGTCACGACATCGCTGGTCGCCTCGATCTTTGTCAGCGTCAGTACCGTTGCGTTGGCTATCGCCTCGCTGATTGTAAAAGATTTCTATGTGCCGATGCGAAATCCGACTCCGGAGCGCGAATTTAAAATGACGCGCTGGCTGTCGCTGGCGATCGGCTTCCTGCCGCTGATTTTCGTGCTGTTCGTGCCGGAAGTCCTGAAGCTCTCATTCTTTACCCGCGCCATTCGCCTTTCGATTTCCGTGGTTGCGATGATGGCTTTCTATCTGCCCTTTTTCAAAAGCGCGCGCGGCGCTAATGCCGGACTGATCGGTGCCTGCGTCGTGACCTCGATTTGGTATCTGCTGGGCGATCCGTTCGGCATCAACAATATGTATATCGCCCTGATTACGCCAGCGGTGATTATGGCGCTGGATCATTTGATCCCACAAAAACGGCCAGTGACAAAAACCAATATGCAGAAAAGTGGAGCCTGAGATGACGCAAACAACCCTAACCCTTTCTTTAAACGACGAGATCGAGACGGCAATGCTGCCATCTCCCTGCCCGCAGAATCATGCCGCTAATCTGCTGCCGCTGCCGAACGGCGATCTGCTCTGCGTCTGGTTTGGCGGCACGCAGGAAGGTATTGCCGATATTTCTGTCTACTGCTCGCGACTGAGTAACGGCAGCCGTCAATGGTCGGCAGCTCAAAAACTTTCCGACGATCCCAGCCGCTCCGAGCAAAACCCGGTGCTGTTTCTGGCGCCGGATAATGTACTGTGGCTGCTGTGGACGGCGCAGAAATCAGACAATCAGGATACGGCGATTGTGCGCTATCGCCAGTCACATGATATGGGCGAAAGCTGGGGCGAGATTAAGACGCTGTTAGATAAACCCGGCACCTTTATCCGCCAGCCCATCGTGGTGCTGCCGAGCGGCGAGTGGCTGCTGCCGGTGTTCTATTGCCAGACACAGCCCGGTGAAAAATGGGTCGGCAATAATGATATCAGCGCGGTAAAGGTGTCACGCGACAACGGCCTGAGCTGGCAGGATGTTCCGGTGCCCGACAGCACCGGCTGCGTACATATGAATATTACGCTCCTGAAGGATGGCACGCTGCTGGCGCTCTATCGCAGCCGGTGCTGTCGGGCACCGGAACATCCTGCCAGCTCAGGCCGTTGT
>NZ_CALNWY010000007.1 GCF_940807255.1 Mixta sp. Marseille-Q2659
GGATGACAAAGGCTGGGATGCCAGAAAGCGTGCGTATTGCCTGAAAATCCAGCCAGCTACAGGGTCGTTCGCAAGAAATCTTATTTATTCAACAAAGCCGCTCCAATGTTAACAGATGAAGCCAGTGCCGGGGCATCATGCGCAACTTCCATAACACGTATCTGTGCCGGAACGGCAACACCAAAAGTTGCAGCACCCCAAATAAATAAGCAAATGGCTGCACCTGTTTTTGTAGTTGCCAAAAGAGGAAAAGCGAAACTAATAAAGGTAAGTATCGCGAGAAATAATATTAGGGTTTTATTGACAGAGCGATCAGCTAACCTGCCGCTAATTATATTCCCAATACTAAAGCCAATGCCAATTGTCATCAGCATTACTGCGATAAATTCAACAGATGCATGCGTGATATAGTCAAGCACAGCTGCAATATATGTGTAAAGAGTAAACATCGCACCTGCACCAAAAGCAGTCGTCAGCAATGCGCTTAAAACTGCTGGCCTTGTTAATACAGCCATCTCCTTTCGAATTTTAGGACGGGGGAACTTTTCACTTTGAGGCAGCGTAGTCAATAATGTAAGCGCTGATAAAATGCCAAGTATCCCTGTTGCTGCAAAAGACATCCTCCATCCCAGTAAGTTTCCTAACCAGGTTGCTACAGGTACTCCCCCGATATTTGCTATAGTCAGACCCATAAACATTATTGACACTGCCGAAGCCTGGCGGTCCCTGGGGACAAGGCTGGAAGCTACCATAGCCCCTAGTCCAAAAAAAGCTCCGTGAGACAGGCTTGTCACCATTCGGGATACCAGTAGTACATAATAATTTGGTGCAACAGCGGACATAAAGTTACCGAAAGAGAATAATGCCAACAGACCGACCAAGGCCGTTTTTCGAGGTATGGAACTCAGCAAGAGTGTAATCAAGGGTGCTCCTATCATTACACCAATAGCATATGCACTTATGAGCATGCCAGCTGCAGGTATAGAAACACTTAACCCGTTTGCAATTGAAGAAAGCAAACCCATTGGGGAAAATTCCGTCACGCCTATTGCGAAAGCACCAAGTGACAAGGCAGCTAACTGTAATCTCATCAGTGTAATCCATCCTAAAATTTGATTTTGAGTAAAAGGGATTGTAACTCAACCAAAGACGAAATGTTGACATTACAAATAGGCCTGTCGCACATTGTCAAAAATCCAATACAATCAAAAAAGGTGATCTTGTAAAATTGCACATTGGTTTTTCAACGCTGTTTTTTAGAACGCTTCATCCTGTTATTAGAATGATTATTACATCCTTACTTTTAAGAAACCAAAAAGGCATTTTATGAACAAGCATAAATGATGGAAAATCACTATAATTTCATTTCTCCATTACACAACTATAAATTTTAGCAGTCCGATTTGGCGCAAGTGATTGCGCCTTTTTTTTAGGGGATGTATTTTATAAAGGCAATATTTTATTGAAAACCGTCACTCTCTTAAGGCATTGCTTGTAAAAATCTACGTCTGAATCGAGATCTATTTTAGAAGAATATGCAAGAGAGACTATATACACATCCTCCTCAATAATCACGGCTGAAGAGAGAGTATTATAATCACCACCCCATTCACCATAACCGCCAGTAACACCGTTAGCTTTTGCCCTGCCTATATCCCTCAAAAAATCGGAAACATTAGCGTAACGATATGATTTATTCACAAGATCAACAAGCTCAGCATGATTAAAAAGAAATGTGGAATCCATCGATAAAAGCTGAATGCCAGATGAAGTATCACAAATGTATCTGGAGTAATTACAGGATACTGCTTCGCTTAATGCACCGTCTAAATTACAATAATAAACTGGCTTCAAATATAAACCATAACTCTTCTCAACTATTACGTTTAGTCCAGTAATCACCCCCAATGAATCTGCTAGAAATTCAATTTTCTTTTTAACAAAGGAAGGTGAAACGGGTATCGAATCCGCCGCAACATACTTATTTTTATCATGATAAACTTTCTTTTCAAAAATTAATGTCCTGATAATTCTATGTACGGTTGCTTTAGGTATAATCAGGTCATCTCCAATCTGAGAAAGCGTTTATCCTTTTCTTTCTTGCAAATATCTGATTATAGAAAAAGCTTTAAGTATACTTTTAACCAAGGGAATGCTTCCATGTTCTCCCTTTTCATTCTGGTAGTAGCTCATGGCATCTTCCAACTTAAATGATAGAAAATTTAAATTTACTATGAGTTCGACATCTACTATTGCGATATTTTAATTTCAGAGTTGAGGTCACGCTAAGCAAATATACCTGACAATGAAACCTGGAATCAGTCATGTATAGTTCCCGGCAAATGAAGAATCAAATAATCAAGAAAAGCACGAACCGCAGGGTTCATATGTTTTCGACTTGGGAATACTGCATGTATTACGTGACTATCAGCCTTCCAGGCTTCTAAAATTTTAATCAACTTACGCTCTCGTATGGCTGAATAAACGATAGTATCTGGTAACAAACCTACGCCTATCCCATGTATCACAGCTTCAAATTGAACCCTTGGGTTTGTACAATACATAATAGCTCTATGCTTGAACTGAAAATTAGCTCCATCTTTATTGGTTAAATCCCAACGTTGTTCATTTTCATTTCGGTCAAGAACTGAGCTTATTGTAGGTAAACTTTCAAGTTCTTCAGGCGAGTCTGGTACGCCATAATGCTCTAGTAATACGGGGCTCGCTACCAGTATCATGTTACTGACAGCCAGTATTCGGGCGACTAATCCTGGTTCTTGATTTATATTTTTTCTGGCTCTTAAAGATAAATCGATTCTTTCTTCAATAACCTGTACATGCCGATCGGTAGCATCGATGCATAATCTAACATTAGGGTAACGAGCCATGAATCCGGGAATAATCGGTGCGAGATGATACTGAGCTAATACCGTTGGAGAGCTTAATCTTACAACTCCAGAAGGCTCTGCAACAAGCTCAGACACTGAATCATAAGCATTTATTCCTTCTCTGACCATTTCTTTAGCATGTTCAAGAAGGATGTTACCTGCAGTAGTAAGTGCAAAGCTTCGGCTGTTTCTTTGTACAAGCCGGACTTTGAGACGCTCCTCCAGTTGTACAACACGTCTGCTAAGGAGAGATTTTGTTATGCCAGAATTTTTTTCTGCGGCTGTATAACCTGAATTTTCAGCCACAAGGTAAAAGTAATATAAGTCATTGAAATCCATAGCTTGTCCTGAATCTGAGATTCTGTGTCACACTCTTTAATATTTTAATATAGCTAAATAAAGCTAAAATAAATATGAAATTATTTAAAGAATGGAAATATTATGTACATTTCATCAGTTATTCCAATGGACCTTAAGCTGCACTCGGGTCACTACTCTTCAACAAGATTGATTCCAAATCAAAAAGGCAACACATTGTCTTCTCTTTTAGAACTGACATATTATATCATGCGCGGCAATACTTTCTATCCTTACCCGTGCGCAGGTGTCTCAATAGCGACATTATTATTTGAACGCTCACCCGGCTCTTTGCTTAGCAGAGACTCTCAAGGAAATGACTATGTTCTCAAACCAGGCGATTTCATCCTGAAATGTACTAATAGCGGCATTGTTTATGACGAAACACTGTTTGATAGCTCGCTCAATATTGAAGGGATCCAACTTTTATTCAGAACATCCACATCTAAACATCGCAGCCCACCTGAAACTTACTTCATACCCAAAAACTTAAATAAAATTATCAGAAAAGGATCTAATAAAATGAAAATTATTATCGATGAAGAAAGCAAAAAAAACCTACCAGATCCTCTCCCCTTGGAAATATTAGAACTGCATTTATACCAGGATGAGCGCTTTCAAATAATACCCGAGGCATCATATGTTTTGTTTCAAATAGAAGGTCACCTTACTTTAGAGAACGGCTCCAACCTACAAAAAATTTCAGGCCCACAGTCTGTGATTATACACAGCAATGAAAAAAACAATTTGAATGTCAAAATTGAAAAATATTCACATTGCATACTTATAAAAATATCAAAAAATCATGAAATGTGCGCAAGAAACAATTCAATCTGTATGCCAACTGAGGCTGAGTTGACAAATACAATCACCAGATATATAAATGGTGAAATGGGGTTCCTATCCAACATAAGGTAGAAACCTCAATTTAAATTTAATTATTTACGGCAGACTAAAATACAAAGTAATCAGGGATGAAATTAACACCAATAAGGGTAAAGGAGCTTTCTTCATTTCACCATTGTAGCAGATAATAATCAATGCTGCGGCCATAATTATTGATGCAACGAAACTGGCAATAGCTGGATATACTTGAAAAATTAACATTATTGCGACACAACCTTCTGCTATGCCAGTCAATACCCGAATCCACTGTGGAATTTTCCATTGCCTAAACTCTTCTTTTACTGAAGGTAAACCAAAAGTATTAGCTACAAACCCCATAGTAAAAATACCGATCACGAACCATCTACATATTAATTCCAAAATACTCATGCCACAACCTTATTTCATTAATTTTTGAACTGACATTACAACCGCACCAATAATACCTGCAATGAATATCCACCAATAAAAATCCATTATTCCTAAGAACGTTGCCTGCTGTTTTACTACTTGTGCTATCCATGCCAATGCCATACTGTCTGCACGTGAAGATGAGGTATGTTTTTCATATATTGACGAAACGCTTTCCAACACATTTTGATAACGTGGGTCCGCAACATTCACGCGCGTATTCAATACAGCATAATGAACTGTGGTTCTCCATTGAAGGCCTACTGTCGCTGTAGTAATACCAATAGCCATAAAAAGTTGCGCAGCCATATTTTTAACTTGCTGGGCATGAGAAAAGACAGTTTCGTTATGTTGTACCTCTCTAAAAGTCTGTACAGCTGTAGTTGCCATAACCAACATTATAAAAACACCATTAAATAAAAGCGCCGGCAAAACATCTGTTATTATGTTTGCTGAGGGAGGCAAACGAGTCATCATGTAGCCATATATAGCTAAAGAAAGAAACCCAGCCAGAAAGAATTTTTTTGAACCTGGCCTTTTGGGCATGATTTTACCCATAATGATCCATGCAATAACTGCTGAAGATAACCCCACTGCATGCCAAATCCCTGTCGTACTCCAGCTGAACCCCATAGCGCTTTCAAGTAGCTGGGGGATAAGATAATTGTTCAAGCCCAAAACAAGATAACAAAAAGAGAATAAGCCTACCCCAGCGACATATCTTTTATTAGAAAGAAGCGTGCTTACCATCAGAAGCGGCACCCCGTTGTACTTTGCCAGGCTTCTAAAAAAATAAATTAAAACGCTTATCGCCATTAGCGCAATTATGGTCAATATAATAAAATCACTGTAAAAATCATAATTTGATCTCTGAAGTGCCCACAGCAATGCGAATGCTGAGCCTGCCAGCAACATCAATAAAAAAGGATGAGTGTCGCTTTTTAATTTTTCAGGAGGTGTGTTATCTGGAAGGCAAAAATATGAAGTGATGAAGGCCAAGCAAGCAATGCCGATCAGAATGTAAAATATTGACGACCAAGTATCTTCACTCACGGACAGAGATGCAAGAAATGGTGCTGAAGCAGTCCCTACTGCAAGCCCTGTTGCAAAAACTTTTATCCCAGCGAAACGTTTTGGACTCGGCGGGATAAGATTTACTAGAACTCGTGCGCCTGTCATGAAAGATGCACCACCAATGCCCATGATAACGCGGCCCATCAACAATTCATGATAAGAATCACTTTTGGCACAGATTGCTGCACCTGTTATAAACACGAGAATTGAACACCAGATATATCTTCGCCATCCTGTCCGTTCAACAATCCATCGCTGTTTAGATATCATGATTATGGCTACGCATGCATATGCTGCTGTTATGAAGCCGTACTCTTCAGGAGACGTGCCAGTTTCCCCCATTATTGGGCTAGCTGAAAATGCAATCATGCCTGCCTGAAGAAATTCAATTAAGGTTAGCAAAAAAATAGTCAGAAGCAGCATCCGCTGCTTCCCGGAAGTAGTTACGAACCAACTTTTCTCATTCATTTTGGGCCACAATCTCCTTGATGAGATTATCAGCTGCTTGTTCTTCGTCATCGTAGACAGGCGTATGCCAACTTTGACGAGGTTTATCCTTAAGCGTATGCAGACTCTCATCTCCTGCATTGGTTACATTCACGCTTACTTTCATAGAAAGTCCAGGCCGCAAAGGATATTTTTCTACCTCTTTTTTATCGAGTTCAATGCGAACTGGAACGCGCTGTACTACTTTTATCCAGTTTCCTGTTGCATTTGAGGCTGGTAGCAGGGAAAAAGCACTACCCGTACCGGGTTCAACGCCCATTACTTTTCCGTGATAAGTGATTTTTCCGCCGTAGGCATCAGAAACTAATGTTACTGGCTGGTCAGTGCGTAATTGACCCATCTGCGTTTCTTTGAAGTTAGCAGTAACCCAAACATCATCTAATGGGATTACAGACATCAAAGACGAACCTGCACTCAAATGCTGCCCCACCTGAACGGTTCGCTGAGCAATGAAGCCACTCACTGGTGCGACAACTTTCGTGCGGTGATAATCAATATAAGCAGAACGCAATGCTGCTTTAGCGGTAAGTACATCGGGATGGGTATCAGGAGTTGTATTATCAGTAAGAGTAAGCTCTGCCTGATACTGACGTTGTGCAACCTGTAATGCAGCTTTTGCTGAGTTAACAGCATCGCTTGAATGGCTCATATCTTCTTCAGAAATAACATATTTCCGACTGAGCCCGGAGCGGCGTTTGAAATCACCTAGCGCCTGGTTATAGTCAGACTGCTTAACTGCTATTGCAGCCTTTAGTTCTTCAACAGTGGCAAACTGATTGCGTACAGAACGTATTGAGGATGCGAGCTGTGCGCTTGCTTTGTCTAATGCAATTCGCGAGTCTGTCTGATTGATCCCAACCAAGACATCTCCTTGCTTGACATAATCAGTGTTATCAGCATTGATTTTTACTACTGTTCCACTGATTTGAGAAGATACTGGAACAATGTTTCCTTCAACGTATGCATCTTCAGTTGTTACATCGTTTTTCCCCATATAGACAAATGCTGCGTATACGCCTATACAGATAAAAACTGCCAAAGGAAAAATCAAAAGCGCCTTGCCCTTAGGCTTCCCTGCACTTTCTTTATCATCTTTACTCATTTTTCTTCACCATATTTAGAGAGTTTTTAGGCTAATGCTATACCTCTGCAACAACAATAGTGAAAATCAGAATACTTTGTCTCATTTTTGGGATGATACAATTGACTTCTTTCGTATCGTAATACTTTGTATAAATAACTTAAATTTCAACTAGTTACATGATAAAACACCATGATCATGACTGAACCCCAGCTTCAGAATTTTCTGCTTTGTTTATTGAACGCTAAAATTTTCTAAACATGTACTTCAGCGATTGTTCAGTTTAAATGTAAGAACGGCTTTGTTGAATAAATAAGATTTCTTGCGAACGACCCTGTAGCTGGCTGGATTTTCAGGCAATACGCACGCTTTCTGGCATCCCAGCCTTTGTCATCCTGTTCAACGCACGCACCATGACCATAGCTTCCGCTACCTGACCATCGTAGTCACGCAGCGTCAGTGAATCTCCCAACAACTGCTTCATTCTGTACATTGCCGTTTCCGCTATCGAGCGACGGTTATATTCCGTTGTCCATTTCCACCGTGCATTGCTTCCGCTCAGCCGCTGATTAGCAACGGCACGGTTGCGGTCTGCGTACTCACCGGGCCAGTAACCTGCTCCTTTTCGGGGAGGAATAAGCGCGCTGATTTTTTTGCGGCGCAGTTCATCGTGACAGAGCCGGGTATCGTAAGCCCCGTCTGCCGCGGCTGCCCTGATTTTTCTGTGAGTCTGCCGGATAAGGCCCGGGAAGGCTTCTGAGTCCGTGACGTTATTCAGCGACAGGTCTGCACAGACAACTTCATGTGTGTTGCTGTCAACAGCAAGATGCAACTTTCGCCAGATACGACGGCGCTCTTTGCCGTGCTTTCTGACTTTCCATTCGCCTTCACCAAAGACCTTCAGCCCGGTGGAATCAATCACCAGGTGTGCGATTTCACCCCGGGTGGACGTTTTGAAACTGACATTAACCGACTTTGCCCGCTTACTGACACTGGTGTAATCCGGGCAGCGCAACGGAACGTTCATCAGGGCAAAAATGGAATCAATAAAACCCTGCGCAGCCCGCAGGGTCAGCCGGAATACGCGTTTAATCACCAGAACGGTGGTGATGGCGAGATCAGAATAGCGCTGGGGCCTTCCTCGTGATGAAGGCGTTGCCGACTCATACCAGGCCTGAATCGCCTCATCATCCAGCCAGAAAGTGAGGGAGCCACGGTTGATGAGAGCTTTGTTGTAGGTGGACCAGTTGGTGATTCTGAACTTTTGCTTTGCCACGGAATGGTCTGTGTTGTCGGGAGGATGCGTGATCTGATCCTTCAACTCAGCAAAAGTTCGATTTATTCAACAAAGCCCCCGCAAGGTTACAGGGGTGTACCAGGCCGGAAATCGCGTAGCGCTCTCTTCTCTTCTTTTTCCTGCCTAACATGTACATCCTGGCATTACTCCAATTCTCCCAAAAACCGTAAAACAGCCATCAACCCGCGTCATTACTGGCTTCATGGAGGATCTGAGCAGAAAAAGGATCCTTTACGTATTTGGTTTTACCCGCAATAATGCGGAATAAGACAACAAAAGGATCCGCGCGCTGCGATTTATTGTCATGGCAGGATCGGCCCGTCAGGTGCAAAATACCTGTATCCATAAACAGTGCGTGCGCTACGTGAAAAATAACTCATGAACAGCATCATTCCCCTGCAGAATTCACCAGAACGCGTCTCCCTGCTGCCGATCGCCCCGGGCGTTGATTTTGCGACCGCGGTGGCACTCCGGCGGATGGCCACCTCAACAGGTGCCACGCCGGCTTACCTCCTGGCGCCGGAAGTGAGCGCCCTCCTCTGGTATATGCCTGACCAGCGTCACCACATGTTGTTCGCCACCATGTGGAATACCGGGATCCGTATCGGTGAAGCCCGGACGCTCACCCCGGAATCGTTCGACCTGGATGGTCTGCGCCCTTTTGTTCGGGTGCTGTCGGAAAAAGTGCGGGCACGTCGTGGCCGGCCGCCAAAAGATGAAGTGCGTCTGGTACCGCTGACGGATGCCAGTTTTGTGCGTCAGATGGAAAGCTGGATGGTCACCACCCGCCCCCGCCGGCGTGAGCCGTTATGGCCGGTCACGGATGAGACAATGCGCAACTGGCTGAAACAGGCGGTGAAGCGGGCTGAAGCTGACGGCGTGCATTTTTCGATCCCCGTGACGCCGCATACTTTCCGTCACAGCTATATTATGCACATGCTTTATCACCGGCAGCCCAGGAAGGTCATCCAGGCACTGGCCGGGCATAAGGATCCGCGCTCGATGGAAGTCTATACCCGGGTATTTGCGCTGGACATGGCTGCCACCCTGGCCGTTCCCTTTACCGGTGATGGGCGAGATGCCGCGGAGATCCTTCGCTCCCTGCCCCCGGCCGGCTGAGATTGACGGCCCTGGCATGACGTCCTGTATTCCGCTAATACGAAATACAGGAGCAGAGCGCATTCAGCCCCCTCCCTGCTCCAGCACACCAGTCCATCATGCTGATGACTGAACCGCCGTGGTCTTACCCGGTGACCTGCAATCCTGCAGGCATCAACATACCGCAGACAAGACAGGGCACAATGCAGGCATTCTGGCCGTGCATCCCACGGTGCGTTATTTCCTGAAAGCTCAGCGAATCATCCCGTTAACTGCGACAGTCATTGACCATCTGTGGCCCACATTTTTCTGCCATCCGGCTCCCGTTTCCTGATCGCATTTAGCAGTGTGAAGCTGGCGCCGGGTTATACAAACAGCTGCAGTCTCATCCTGCCGGGCTAAATCTGCAGTACACAGGGGAACGGATACCATCAGGTAACATGACCGTCTCAGCATCCGATTGAGATTTTCGTAAGGGGTATAGGGGTGAGTTTGGAGATCGGAAATTATTGTACGTTAAGCCTGTTTTTTGAACAGATCGCGCTATCGCAATAGGGTGTACTCCTGCACTATACGGCATTTAGCCTGTATGTTTGGGTAATGAGACAACCTAAATGCGACAGCGTGAGCGCAATAACTTAAATGCGATAGTCAGTGACAATAAATCAATCAGTTACCAATCAGAAACGGTTAAATTATGTTCTTAACGTACAATAATTTCCGTTTCCCAAACCGACCCCGTATAGAGCTTTACTGAAAAATTGACTGTGGCATGTTATCACCCATGAAATAGTGAACAGACCAGGGAATACCCCGTTAAACCCGCATGCCGTAGTCAATATCTGCGTATCAAGACCCGAAATCACATATTACAGTCAATATTGTTCGATCCGGGCAGACATGATAGAGAATAAATATTGACTGCGGTATGCGTGATGCATATCACAGTCAATGGAATGTCCTTAGCGGCATACGGCAGTCATGATATGCATATCGCAGTCAATTTTCTGGCTTCATCGCTGAGAGGGCTTCAGCCAGTTTAAGAGGATCGATGCCCGCAGCCTCCAGCGCCTTAATGACTTCGTCATAATTTTGCTCTGGCGCCTTCTCTTCTTCCTCATTGCGCGGAACCTTCACAGGGCCACTGATGAGTTTGGGGTTGCGATAATGCACGCTGAAATAGGTGGCTCGGCCACGTTTAAACTCGGTGTAATCCAGATAACCAATATCCCGCAGCTGCTCCATCGCCTTACGCACCGTGTGGTTCTGCGTATAGACATTTGAGGTGAGATTCAGCCGGTCACGCATCCGTTTCATGGAAATAGGTGCAGGATTCTGGGGAAGACTTTCGATGTAGGTATAAAGCGCCTGGGCTGATTCCTTGCGCTGCAGGGCGTCAATTGCTTTCAGCCGCAGCAGTACCCTTCTGTCCATGTGGTAAAGCTCAAACAGCTTAGGTTCAGCCTTGATCTCAACGATATCCTCGTTGATGTCATAATAGGCTGACTGCACCAGATGGGTGGTCCATCCTTTGGTCTCGCTCTGGAACTTCAGCGTAACCGAGGCGAGTTTAAACAGGGAATTACTGATGCGATCGCGCATTTTTTTGTTTGAACGACGGGAGTCAAATCCGCACATCTTAACGAATTCGACGAACGACAGTTCCAGGGTGTCACTTTTTACCCCATACTCCGACATGGAGCGAATTATCCCCAGCCAGACTTTAAAATCCGTGTCCATATCAAGACGCGAACCGGTGATCTTAACGTCAGTGTACCCTTCGCTTTTGGCAATGGACAGCTGTACAAGCTCCTCAGTCGCGTCTGTAACGTTTTTCCGGTTCGCCTTGCTCTTCCCTGTTGATTTCAGAGTTGGGACGAAGAGACCAAGTCTCATGAGCGCTACTGGCTGCACGGTACTGGTGCTGTTGACATCCAGCTTAACAACTTCGCCGGTTGTCTTATCAACTTCCTGAAGGTTCAGAAGTAAGCTGTTATTTTCGCTCGTCATCTTGATCCTCAACGGTTATCCACAAAAGGATGTAGTAATACGTATCGCAGTCAACGGATATACATACCTCAGTAAATACCGTTGCATATCACAGTATTAGATTATGCATATAACAGTCAACATTTTACATTCCGCAGTCGATCCAGACAGACGTTAAAGCCAGTTACAGCGCATGCTGGAGCGATCCGGGGATCTCTTTTGGATCTCACTATGATCTCCTTGGGATCAATTATTGGATCGAGACCATGAATAACCCAGATACAAGGCCGGAAGCGCCACACCAGATATCCAGAACCCTGGCCTGATTTTCCTGAATACTCGCTGGAAGATTGAGATCTACAGGTACAACATGAAACATTGACTGCGGTATGCTGAGTCGTCTTTCCTGTTTCTCGATACAGATCCAGTAAGTATCATGCCACAGTCAATATATTACATATCGTAGTCAATTTCATTATAACTGGCTGATCCCGAGCCATCTTAAGCAACCCGACGTACGTGCAATCTGTGAATTCTGTGATTTTCCGCTTCCTCGCCGCTTTCTCACTGCGTGAGATCGCTTACTGCGGCGAGCGGCAGTGATTAATATTGACTGCGGTATGTACTCTTTTGTAATCCCCGGTGTTCTTAGCATTACCCTATGCGGTTCACTTTGCACTTTTTCGTGCACTTTGCGATTTTATTGTTGCTTTGCAATAAATTCCAAGATTTAATAAAATAATGCAAAGTGATGATTAAAGGATATTCAGTATGGGACTCATGGATACACTCAACCAGTGCATAAGTGCTGGTCATGAAATGACGAAAGCAATCGCCATTGCGCAGTTTAATGATGACAGTCCGGAAGCCCGGAAGATAACCCGGCGCTGGAGGATTGGTGAAGCAGCAGATTTAGTTGGCGTGTCATCTCAGGCTATCAGGGACGCCGAGAAAGCTGGCCGGCTGCCTCACCCTGATATGGAAACCCGTGGGAGAGTTGAGCAACGCGTTGGTTATACCATTGAGCAAATCAATCACATGCGGGATATATTTGGTACACGGCTGCGCCGTGCTGAAGATGCATTTCCGCCGGTGATTGGCGTTGCAGCTCACAAAGGTGGTGTTTACAAAACCTCAGTATCCGTTCACCTGGCTCAGGATCTTGCTCTGAAAGGACTCCGTGTTCTGCTTGTTGAAGGCAATGACCCACAGGGAACTGCTTCTATGTATCACGGATGGGTGCCCGATCTTCATATTCATGCTGAGGACACTCTCCTGCCCTTTTATCTTGGGGAAAAGGATGACGCCAGCTACGCTATAAAGCCCACCTGCTGGCCTGGCCTTGATATCATCCCGTCCTGTCTGGCACTGCACCGCATTGAAACCGAGCTGATGGGGAAATTTGACGAAGGCAAATTACCTGCTGACCCGCACCTGATGCTCCGTCTGGCCATTGAAACTGTCGCTCATGATTATGACGTGATAGTTATCGACAGCGCACCCAACCTTGGTATCGGTACGATAAATGTTGTATGCGCTGCTGATGTACTGATTGTCCCTACTCCGGCAGAGCTGTTCGACTACACCTCCGCACTGCAGTTTTTCGATATGCTTCGTGACCTGCTTAAGAACGTGGATCTTAAAGGCTTCGAGCCAGATGTCCGTATTCTGCTTACCAAATACAGTAATAATAACGGCTCGCAGTCCCCGTGGATGGAAGAACAAATTCGGGATGCCTGGGGAAGCATGGTCCTTAAAAATGTTGTGCGCGAAACAGATGAAGTCGGTAAAGGTCAGATCCGTATGAGAACCGTTTTTGAACAGGCTATTGATCAACGTTCTTCAACCGGTGCCTGGCGTAATGCTCTCTCTATCTGGGAGCCTGTTTGCAATGAGATTTTTGATCGTCTGATTAAACCACGCTGGGAGATTAGATAATGAAGCGTGCTCCTGTCATTCCAAGACATACCACACATACTCAATCGACTGAAGATACTTCATCACCGGCGCCGGCCGCGCCGATGGTGGATTCATTAATTGCGCGCGTAGGTGCCATGGCTCGCGGTAATGCCATCTCTCTTCCGGTATGTGGCCGTGAAGTAAAATTTACCCTTGAAGTGCTCCGGGGAGACACTGTTGAGAGCACTTCACGCGTATGGTCAGGAAATGAGCGCGATCAGGAACTGCTTACCGAAGATTCTCTGGATGATCTTATCCCATCTTTTTTACTGACCGGTCAGCAGACTCCAGCTTTTGGCCGGCGTGTTTCTGATGTCATAGAAATTGCAGACGGCAGCCGTCGCCGTAAAGCCGCAATCCTGACGGAAAGTGATTATCGCATTCTGGTTGGTGAACTGGACGATGAGCAGATGGCAGCATTGTCCCGACTGGGTAACGATTATCGGCCGACGAGTGCTTATGAACGTGGTCTGCGTTATACAAGCAGACTGCAGAATGAGTTTGCTGGAAATATTTCTGCGCTTGCCGATGCGGAAAACATCTCTCGTAAGATCATTACCCGCTGTATTAATACGGCCAAACTGCCTAAATCCGTTGTTGCCCTGTTTGCACATCCTGGAGAACTGTCTGCCCGGTCAGGTGAAGCCCTTCAGAAGGCTTTTGCAGATAAAGAAGAATTACTGAAGCAGCAGGCTGAGACTCTCCACGATCAGAAGAAAGCGGGACTAATCTTCGAAGCTGAAGAGGTCATTAGTCTTTTAACATCCGTACTGAAACAATCTCCCGCATCAAGAGTTAATCTGAGCTCACGTCATCAGTTTGCTCCAGGGGCAACAGCATTGTACAAGGGCGATAAAATGGTGCTTAACCTGGATAGGTCCCGCATTCCTGCGGAGTGTATAGAGAAAATAGAAGCCATTCTTAAGGAGCTTGAAAAACCGGGAGTATGAAGCGGTCACGCTTTAGTCTACGATTATCTCCCTTTACTTCATTTCCTTTTTCACAGGCCAGAAAACCCTACTGGCCTGAAGATTCTCTCTGGCACCACGGTCCCACCTGCATTGTCGGTCAGCATATCTGCCTGGGACCACGGTCCCACCTGTATCGCCGGTCAGGCTATCTGCCTGGGACCGTGGTCCCACCTGTATCGTCGGTCAGATTATCTGCCTGGGACCGTGGCCCCACCTGTCTCGTCGGTCAGATTATCTGCCTGGGACCGCGGTCCCACCTGCATCGTCGGTCAGATTATCTGCCTGGCACCACGGTCCCACCTGTATCGTCGGTCAGGTTATCTGCCTGGGACCGCGGTCCCACCTGCATTGTCGGTCAGCATATCTGCCTGGGACCACGGTCCCACCTGTATCGCCGGTCAGGCTATCTGCCTGGGACCGTGGTCCCACCTGGTCGTCACAGGATCGTTTTTAAATTTGCTGACGCTGGCAGTCACATCACACAGAATGATATTTGTCATGGTTCCCCCCTGAGACAAGTCATCTGTATGCTCGGTAAAGTAACCTCTGGCGGCAAGTCCCGTCTGTCATTTCGACGGTCAGAAACGGGCAACCGACAGCTCCTTCCAGCGGGTGGTATATGCCGGTGACAGCATCTCCCGTTTCATCTGCCAATCCGGCGCAATACCCCGTCCGGCAAACCAGACTTTCCCGAGTCCGGAATGATTAATGCCGTCGAGCACATTCATCAGTGCATCGCTGTGCGGCCGTGGCTGCACGTCATCGAACAGATTCAGCTGCACGATGCCGTTCGGACTGAAATCATTGAGCATTATCCCCGCTTTTGCGTAGCGGTGGCCATCGAGCCAGATCCTGTCCAGAGACCTGACCGCTGCCGCGATAATGTCCCGGGTGTCACGGGTAGGGGGGCAGTTTTTCCGTGGCCACGTTACCGTAATTCGGCTCATTAACCGCAAAAGGGGAGTTCTTGATGAAGGTGCTGATATGCCGGCAGTTTTGTCGCTCACCGCGCAACTTTTCCGCCGCGCGCTCGGCATACTAGCAGACGGCCTGGCGCATTTCTTCGTAGGTGGTGATCCGCTGCCCGAAGCTGCGACTGCAGACAATCTGCTGTTTCGGCCGCGGCACTTCCTCCAGTGAAATGCAACTCTCGCCGTTCAGCTCACGTACCGTGCGCTCAAGCACTACATTGAAGTTTTTCCGGATAAATGTGGGGTTCGTCAGCGACAGCTGCAGGGCGGTGGTGATCCCCATTACGTGCAGCTTTTTCGATATCCGGTTCCCCAGGCCCCAGATTTCTTCCACCGGCTCCAGGCTGAGTAATTTTGCCGTCCTGCGTGCATTATCGGGCGAAAGCGCCAGCACCCCCCTGAATTGTGGCCATTCCTTTGACGCCCACTGCGCGGATTTAGCCAGTGTTTTTGTGGCGCCGAAGCCGACACCGATCGTCAGTCCGGTTCCACTGAGAACGTGCCCACGCAGCTGCCTGCCAAGATCCTCCTGATCCATACAGTGGCCAATTCCCCGGGCATCCAGGAAACATTCGTCAATTGAGTACTGTTCGACGCGGGGTGACAGCTCTTCCAGGAGGGCAACCACGCGGTTAATCAGGCTCGCGTAGAGCTCGTAGTTGCTGGAAAAAACGTACAATTTTTCAGGAGACTGCGCCTCTTTGAGCTGGAACCAGGGGAGTCCCATCTTTATACCCAGCCGTTTGGCTTCAACACTCCGGGCAATAACGCAGCCATCGTTGTTACTGAGAACGACGACAGGTTTGCCGCGCAAATCCGGCCTGAAAACCTTCTCGCAACTTGCGTAGAAGGAGTTGACGTCTGCCTGGGCGAACATCAGTCTGCCCTCCGGGTTTTATGAATGAAGGCTGTCACCACGCCGAAAATTTGCAGCGTTTCCGGATCCGGATACAGGGGGGGGAAGTCCGGGTTTATCGCCTGCAGGGCTGACCGCGGCGTCAGAAGCAGGCGTTTTACGGTGAATTCACCCTCAATTTCCGTGATAACAATATCCCCGTGCCGCGGCTGCTCTGCTTTATCCACGACCATCAGATCGCCGGATTAGAGGCCAATATCAGTCATTGAGTTGCCAATCGCCCTGACAAAATAGGTGGAGTGGCGCCGGTGAATGCAGTACTCATTCAGATCCAGTTCAGACTCAGTGTAGTCCGCAGCCGGTGACGGAAAACCCGCAGGGCATCGCTCTGTGAACAAAGGCATTTTTACTATGCTGGCTTCTGATACTGCAGGAATGAACTTTATCGTTTTTTATCTCGCTTAAAAATGTATATATATGAGTCTCCCACCATGATCGGGGAAGACCCTTGTATGTACAGTGGAAAGGAGGGTGTATGACATGCTTACTATCATTGAGCCCCGACACGCTGCTGCTGGGCCGGCCGATCTATACAGAACGCATTCCTGCAGGTTTTCTATCTCCTGCTGCTGGATATGAAAAGCAGGATCTGAACCTGCATGAATATTGCGTCAGACATCCCTCTGTAACCTATTTTCTGCGTGTGGAAGGCTTTGTTGAATAAATCGAACTTTTGCTGAGTTGAAGGATCAGATCACGCATCCTCCCGACAACACAGACCATTCCGTGGCAAAGCAAAAGTTCAGAATCACCAACTGGTCCACCTACAACGAAGCTCTCATCAACCGTGGCTCCCTCACTTTCTGGCTGGATGATGAGGCGATTCAGGCCTGGTATGAGTCGGCAACGCCTTCATCACGAGGAAGGCCCCAGCGCTATTCTGATCTCGCCATCACCACCGTTCTGGTGATTAAACGCGTATTCCGGCTGACCCTGCGGGCTGCGCAGGGTTTTATTGATTCCATTTTTGCCCTGATGAACGTTCCGTTGCGCTGCCCGGATTACACCAGTGTCAGTAAGCGGGCAAAGTCGGTTAATGTCAGTTTCAAAACGTCCACCCGGGGTGAAATCGCACACCTGGTGATTGATTCCACCGGGCTGAAGGTCTTTGGTGAAGGCGAATGGAAAGTCAGAAAGCACGGCAAAGAGCGCCGTCGTATCTGGCGAAAGTTGCATCTTGCTGTTGACAGCAACACACATGAAGTTGTCTGTGCAGACCTGTCGCTGAATAACGTCACGGACTCAGAAGCCTTCCCGGGCCTTATCCGGCAGACTCACAGAAAAATCAGGGCAGCCGCGGCAGACGGGGCTTACGATACCCGGCTCTGTCACGATGAACTGCGCCGCAAAAAAATCAGCGCGCTTATTCCTCCCCGAAAAGGAGCAGGTTACTGGCCCGGTGAGTACGCAGACCGCAACCGTGCCGTTGCTAATCAGCGGCTGAGCGGAAGCAATGCACGGTGGAAATGGACAACGGAATATAACCGTCGCTCGATAGCGGAAACGGCAATGTACAGAATGAAGCAGTTGTTGGGAGATTCACTGACGCTGCGTGACTACGATGGTCAGGTAGCGGAAGCTATGGTCATGGTGCGTGCGTTGAACAGGATGACAAAGGCTGGGATGCCAGAAAGCGTGCGTATTGCCTGAAAATCCAGCCAGCTACAGGGTCGTTCGCAAGAAATCTTATTTATTCAACAAAGCCCTTCAAGTCTTAAGATAGTCAGCGTCCAAGCATTGGTAGATCTAATAGAAAAGGGAATCATTAAATAAGGCCATAGCGGCCTTATTTAACTTATATCCTTTACACTTCATCATCATTAGATTTCCGTGGCTCACCAATATAAGTAAACTCCGGTTTATTTCTCATAATGCGTGAGACTGCTTCAAACGTTGATTTCCGGCTTGCACCAACCTCACCAGAAAATATAAAATTTACATTACTATTAGCCATCGCTCTGACAAATTTAGTAATCATACTGCTGCAATCATATGCGTGTTCCACAATAATTATACTTTTGCTTTTTTCAAAGAAGGATTTGAAAAGCGATAGCCTTTCATCTTCTGTTATGAGTCCATCATCTGCGTCCCGAACTTGTATGCTTTCGGCAAACTCAACGGGTAGACAGGTTAATAGCCTGTCCTTGAAATTTGTCTTACCTACCCCCGTCTGACCGTATACACCAGTAAATAAGGGCTGGTTTGTTGTAAGAAGTGCTGCGTAATCTTCGGGTGATATAGTACCTAAATCCCGGATAGTGCCGTCTGTACTCCAGCTTACAACACCGTATTTTGGTTTGAAGCCGTTAATGTTTTTCAGATCTTGTTCTGTAACATACCTTGCCCCCGTTTCGACCAGTAATCGAATTACATCGGTCTCTTTAATCAGCTTGCCGGTCAGTCCAACTGCTTTGACCGTTAGGCTCTCTATTGTGTCCCAAGTTGCATTATCAATGTGCTTCGTCGGCATAGCCACCTCTAATATAAATATTTAGATTATAAATTATTAGATACTGAATGCGTTGTCAAACTGTTGTCACTTAAACGATGGTTTTTGTGACAGTCTTGAAAAGTCCTGACTTTGTCATTTTCAGAAGACGACTGCACCAATTGACGGGGCGTAACGCCAGATGTGCAGGCGACTCCTGACAACGCAATATCAGAAGTCATCTGCACCAATCTCGACTATGCTCAATACTCGTGTGCACCAAAGCGAGGTGTGAGCATGGCGTCAGACACATCATTGATTGCCGAGCAAGGCGTGGCCACCCTGCCCGATGCGGCTTGGGCGCAGGCCCGGCAACGGGCGGAAATCATCGGGCCGCTGGCAGCGCTTGATGTGGTCGGGCATGAAGCCGCCGATGCCGCTGCTCACGCGCTTGGCCTGTCCAGGCGGCAGGTGTATGTCCTAATCCGCCGTGCCCGGCAAGGTGCTGGGCTTGTGACGGACCTGGCTCGCAGCCGATCCGGCGGCGGAAAAGGCAAGGGACGCTTGCCGGAATCAGTTGAGCGCATCATCCGCGAGTTGCTGCAAAAGCGCTTCCTGACCAAGCAGAAGCGTAGCCTGGCAGCGTTCCACCGCGAGGTCGCGCAGGCTTGCAAAGCGCAAAAGCTGCGGGCGCCGGCGCGCAACACCGTGGCTCTGCGGATCGCCGGCCTCGATCCGCTCAAGGCCACTCGCCGCCGGGAAGGTCAGGATGCGTCCCGCAGCCTGCAAGGTGTCGGTGGTGAGCCTCCCGCCGTGACCGCGCCACTGGAACAAGTGCAGATTGATCACACGGTCATCGACCTGATCGTGGTGGACGAGCGCGACCGGCAACCGATTGGCCGTCCGTATCTGACCATCGCCATCGACGTGTTTACCCGCTGCGTGCTCGGCATGGTCGTCACGCTGGAAGCGCCGTCATCTGTTTCGGTCGGCCTGTGCCTTGTGCATGTCGCCTGCGACAAGCGTCCCTGGCTGGAGGGTCTGAACATAGAAATGGAGTGGCCGATGAGCGGCAAGCCCAGGCTGCTCTACCTGGACAACGCGGCCGAGTTCAAGAGCGAAGCGCTACGCCGAGGCTGCGAGCAGCATGGCATCCGGCTTGACTATCGCCCGCTCGGGCAGCCGCACTACGGCGGCATCGTGGAACGGATCATCGGCACGGCGATGCAGATGATCCACGACGAATTGCCAGGGACGACCTTCTCCAACCCTGACCAGCGCGGCGACTACGATTCCGAAAACAAGGCCGCCCTGACGCTGCGTGAGCTGGAGCGCTGGCTCACATTGGCGGTCGGCACCTACCACGGCTCCGTGCACAACGGCCTGCTCCAGCCGCCGGCAGCGCGCTGGGCCGAAGCTATCGCGCGGACCGGCGTGCCAACCGTCATCACTCGCACCACGGCTTTTCTGGTCGATTTTCTGCCCATCATCCGCCGCACGCTGACCCGCACCGGCTTCGTCATCGACCACATCCATTACTACGCCGATGCGCTCAAGCCGTGGATAGCTCGGCGCGACCGCTTGCCTGCGTTCCTGATCCGGCGCGACCCGCGCGACATCAGCCGCATTTGGGTGCTGGAGCCGGAGGGGCAGCACTATCTGGAAATTCCATACCGCACCTTGTCGCACCCGGCTGTCACCCTCTGGGAACAACGACAGGCGCTGGCGAAATTGCGGCAGCAAGGGCGCGAACAGGTGGATGAGTCGGCGCTGTTTCGCATGATCGGCCAGATGCGCGAAATCGTGTCCACCGCGCAGAAAGCTACGCGCAAGGCGCGGCGCGACGCGGATCGACGCCAGCATCTCAAGGCAACGGCAGTTCTTTTCAAAACCACGCCACCACCGGACGCGGACATGGCTGACCCGCAGGCAGACAACCAGCCACCTGCCAAACCGTTCGACCAGATTGAGGAGTGGTAGCCGTGGAAGAATATCCCATCATCGACTTGTCCCACCTGATGCCGGTGGCCCAGGGCTTGGCCCGTCTTCCGGCGGACGAACGCATCCATCGCCTTCGCGCTGACCGCTGGATCGGCTATCCGCGAGCAGTCGAGGCGCTGAATCGGCTGGAAGCCCTGTATGCGTGGCCGAACAAACAACGCATGCCCAACCTGCTGTTGGTCGGTCCAACCAACAACGGCAAGTCGATGATCGTCGAGAAATTCCGCCGCACCCACCCGGCCAGCTCCGACGCCGACCAGGAGCACATTCCGGTACTGGTCGTGCAGATGCCATCCGAACCGTCGGTAATCCGCTTCTACGTCGCGCTACTTGCCGCGATGGGCGCGCCATTGCGCCCGCGCCCACGGCTGCCGGAAATGGAGCAATTGGCGCTGGCACTGCTACGCAAGGTCGGCGTGCGCATGCTGGTGATCGACGAATTGCACAACGTCCTGGCCGGCAACAGCGTCAACCGCCGGGAATTCCTCAACCTGCTGCGTTTCCTCGGCAACGAGCTGCGCATCCCGCTGGTCGGGGTCGGCACACGCGATGCCTACTTGGCGATCCGCTCGGACGACCAGTTGGAAAACCGCTTCGAGCCGATGATGCTGCCGGTGTGGGAGGCCAACGACGATTGCTGCTCACTGCTGGCCAGCTTCGCGGCTTCGCTCCCGCTGCGGCGACCCTCGTCGATTGCCACGCTGGATATGGCCCGCTACCTGCTCACGCGCAGCGAGGGCACCATCGGCGAGCTGGCGCACCTGTTGATGGCGGCGGCCGTCGCTGCCGTGGAGAGCGGTGAGGAAGCGATCAACCATCGCACGCTCAGCATGGCCGATTACACCGGTCCCAGCGAGCGGCGGCGGCAATTCGAGCGGGAACTGATGTGAAGCCAGCGCCACACTGGCCACTGCATCCGGCTCCCAGGGAAGGCGAAGCCTTGTCTTCGTGGCTCAACCGCGTGGCCCTTTGCTATCACATGGAGGTGTCCGAGCTGCTGGAGCACGATCTTGGTCACGGCCAGGTTGATGACCTGGACACCGCGCCACCACTGGCGCTGCTGGCGATGCTCTCCCAGCGGAGCGGCATCGAGCCGGACCGGCTGCGTTGCATGAGTTTCGCCGGCTGGGTGCCTTGGCTACTGGACAGCCTTGATGATCAGATTCCAGACGCATTGGAAACCTATGCGTTCCAGCTCTCGGTGCTGCTGCCGAAACTCCGCCGTAGGACGCGATCCATCACGAGCTGGCGTGCCTGGCTGCCCAGCCAGCCGATACATCGCGCCTGCCCGCTCTGTCTGAACGACCCGGCAAACCAAGCCGTACTGCTTGCATGGAAGCTGCCCCTGATGCTGAGCTGCCCGCTGCATGGCTGCTGGCTGGAATCCTATTGGGGCGTGCCTGGGCGGTTTCTCGGCTGGGAGAACGCCGACACTGCGCCGCGCACCGCCAGCGACGCGATTGCGGTGATGGACCGGCGCACCTGGCAGGCACTGACGACCGGCCATGTGGAGCTGCCGCGCCGACGCATCCACGCTGGATTGTGGTTTCGGCTACTACGCACGCTGCTCGATGAGCTGAACACCCCGCTTTCGACGTGCGGAACCTGCGCGGGGTATCTCCGCCAAGTCTGGGAAGGCTGCGGGCATCCGCTGCGTGCTGGGCAAAGTCTGTGGCGACCGTATGAAACCCTGAACCCGGCAGTACGGTTGCAGATGCTGGAGGCGGCGGCAACGGCAATCAGCTTGATTGAGATGAGGGATATAAGCCCGCCGGGCGAGCATGCAAAGCTGTTCTGGTCCGAACCCCAAACCGGTTTCACCAGTGGCCTGTCGGCGAAAACGCCGAAGCCCGAACCCGTCGATCACTGGCAACGGGCAGTCCAGGCCATCGATGAGGCCATCATTGAAGCGCGGCACGACCCCGAGACGGCACGCTCGCTGTTCGCGTTGGCTTCCTATGGTCGGCGCGACCCCGCTTCCCTGGAACAGTTGCGCGCCACCTTCGCAAAGGAAGGCATCCCCCCGGAATTCCTGTCACATTACGTGCCTGATGGACCCTTTGCATGTCTTAGACAGAATGACGGGTTAAGTGACAAATTTTGACGACCAGAACTTTCCGGTGCACACTGTCACATAATCGAACGTATATGTGACAGGTACGACATGCTGATAGGCTACATGCGGGTATCGAAGGCGGACGGCTCCCAGGCTACCGATTTGCAGCGCGACGCGCTGATTGCCGCCGGGGTCGATCCAGTACATCTTTACGAGGACCAGGCATCCGGCATGCGCGAGGATCGGCCCGGCTTGACGAGCTGCCTGAAGGCGTTGCGAACTGGCGACACACTGGTCGTGTGGAAACTGGATCGGCTCGGACGCGACCTGCGACATCTCATCAACACCGTGCACGACCTGACTGGGCGCGGCATCGGCTTGAAGGTATTAACCGGGCACGGCGCGGCCATCGACACCACGACCGCCGCCGGCAAGCTGGTCTTTGGCATCTTCGCCGCCCTGGCCGAGTTCGAGCGCGAGTTGATCGCGGAGCGCACGATTGCCGGCCTAGCCTCGGCCCGCGCGCGCGGGCGGAAAGGCGGCCGGCCGTTCAAGATGACCGCCGCCAAGCTGCGGCTGGCGATGGCGGCAATGGGTCAGCCAGAGACCAAGGTCGGCGACCTGTGCCAGGAACTTGGCGTCACGCGGCAGACCCTGTATCGGCATGTTTCACCCAAGGGTGAGCTACGTCCAGATGGCGAGAAGCTACTCAGCCGAATTTGATGCCGGCATGAGGCAACGTAGCGACAGCGTGGTTTGTCTCAATGGGAAGCGCTCATGATCGATCTTTGAAGGCCCGCAGCAGTCGTGTCACAGACAGGACGAACAAACCGGTCAGCGTGAGGGCTGCGATACCCCAGTACTCTCCGATGAACGCGCCGGCCGTCGTGCCGGCCAGCACAATGGCGAGAATCGGCAAATGGCAGGGACAGGTGAGCACGGCCAGCGCGCCCCACAGGTAGCCGGTGATCGGTTTGTGCGTCTCGGACGGCAAGCGCTCGGGGCTGTTCATGGCAGACTCTCCGCGTGCTGTGCCGGCTCGGTCGGCATGGTGGCCAACTGCACCTCCAGATCGGCCAACGCTTCGCGCCGACGCTCGACGAACTGGCGCAGAACGGCAAGCTGCGCGGCCGCTTCATCGCCGTCCGCAGCATCCAGCGCCCGGCACAGCCGCGCCAGCGCGTCCAGGCCGATGCCCGCCTCGAAGGCCGCCCGCACGAAGCACAGCCGTTGCAAGGCGGCATCATCGAACAGGCCATAGCCGCCCGGGGTGCACGCCACCGGACGCAGCAATCCGCGCAGCAGGTAGTCGCGCACGATATGCACGCTCACCCCGGCATCAAGGGCCAGCCGGGACACGGTGTAGGCGCTCATTGAAAACCTCCTTTTTTTATCCAGCGCAGCAGGAAAGCTGCTTCACGTCCTTGTTGAAGGTCTGCGCCGCAAGCTTCAACCCCTCGACCATTGTCAGGTAGGGGAACAACTGGTCGGCCAGTTCCTGCACCGTCATGCGGTTGCGGATGGCGAGCACCGCCGTCTGGATCAGTTCGCCCGCTTCCGGGGCCACCGCCTGCACGCCGATGAGCCGTCCGCTACCTTCCTCGATGACCAGCTTGATGAAGCCGCGTGTGTCGAAGTTGGCAAGCGCTCGCGGAACGTTGTCGAGTGTCAGCGTGCGACTGTCGGTCTCGATGCCATCGTGGTGCGCTTCCGCCTCGCTGTAGCCCACGGTGGCGACTTGCGGGTCGGTGAACACCACTGCCGGCATCGCGGTCAGATTGAGGGCTGCGTCGCCGCCGGTCATGTTGATCGCGGCACGGGTGCCGGCGGCCGCTGCCACGTAGACGAACTGCGGCTGGTCGGTGCAGTCGCCGGCCGCGTAGATGTTCGGGTTGCTCGTGCGCATGCCTTGGTCGATAACGATGGCCCCTTGCGCATTGACAGTGACCCCCGCCGCGTCCAGCGCGAGGCTGCGCGTATTCGGTGCCCGACCGGTGGCAACCAGCAACTTGTCAGCGCGTAATTCACCGTGTCCGGTGGTCAGCACGAATTCGCCGTTCACATGGGCGACCTGGCTGGCTTGCGTGTGCTCCAGCACCTCGATGCCCTCGGCGCGGAAAGCGGCTGTCACGGCCTCGCCGATGGCCGGGTCTTCCCGGAAGAACAAGGTGCTGCGTGCCAGGATCGTGACCTGGCTGCCGAGCCGGGCAAAGGCTTGCGCCAGTTCCAACGCCACCACCGACGAACCGATCACGGCCAGGCGTGCGGGAATGGTGTCGCTGACAAGCGCTTCGGTGGAAGTCCAGTAGGGTGACTCTTTCAGGCCCGGAATCGGTGGCACGGCCGGACTGGCACCGGTGGCGACCAGGCAGCGGTCGAACGTTACCTCGCGCTCGCCACCCTCGTTCAAACGGACGACCAGGCTCTGGTCGTCCTTGAAACGCGCTTCACCGTGCAAAACGGTGATGGCTGGATTGCCGTCCAGGATGCCTTCGTATTTGGCGTGCCGCAGTTCATCGACACGGGCCTGCTGCTGGGCCAGCAGTTTGCTGCGGTCAATCGCAGGCACAGTTGCCGCAATACCGCCGTCGAACGGACTTTCCCGGCGCAGATGGGCAATATGGGCAGCGCGGATCATGATCTTGGACGGCACACAGCCGATATTGACGCAGGTGCCGCCGATGGTGCCGCGTTCGATCAGCGTGACCGTCGCGCCTTGCTCGACGGCCTTCAGCGCCGCCGCCATCGCGGCCCCGCCGCTGCCAATGATGGCGATATGCAAACCGGCGCCCTCAAGTGCATCACGGATTTTTGGTTCATCTTTGAAATCACCAACCCGGATCGAGCCTTGATAACCCAATGCGGCGATGGCGGCCAGCAGTTGGTTGTGGCTCACGGCGGTGTCTGCCATGACTTGCGCGCGGCTTTCTGGATAGGACACCACAGCGGCATTCACGCCGGGAATCTTTTCCAAAGCATCTTTGACATGGGTGGCGCAGGATGTGCAGGTCATGCCATTCACGGTGATTTCGGTCATTTTTTTACTCCATTGAATTTCGGGGTGCAGCAGGCATCGGCTTGGCGTTTTCGTTGGATGGCGTAGATGGTCAAGCCGATGAAAATCGCCAGCGCAGGCAGCAGCACATAGTCCAGATAGCCGGTCAGCGCGGACAAGCCGACCACACCGAGCAAAATGACCAGAACAGGGGTGAAGCAACACAGCGCCACGAGGGTTGTGCCAATGATGCTGACCCGCAGCAGTGTCTTCGGGTCTTTCATGATCAGTTCTTGACTGATGATGGGTAGCCCGCATCCTCGGTAGCCTTGGTCAGTTTCTGCACGCTGGTCTTGGCATCATCGAAGGTGACCACCGCTTCGCGCGTCTCGAAGGTCACGTCAACTTTACTGACGCCATCGACCTTGGAAATCGCCTTCTTGACAGTGATCGGACAGGCCGAGCAGGTCATGCCCGGTACGGACAGCGTAACGGTCTGGGTGGCGGCCCACACGGGGGCAACAACGGCAGCGAGGGCAAGGGCGGAAAGCAGCTTTTTCATGGTGAACTCCTGTGATCAATAGAAAAATGGCACGACGTAGGGAAATCCGAGCGCGACCAAAACCAGCACGGCCACGCCCCAGAAAATGAGCTTGTAAGTAGCTCGCACTTGGGGAATCGCGCAAACCTCACCCGGTTTGCAGGCGGCTGACGGCCGGTAGATGCGCCGCCAGGCGAAGAACAACGCCACCAGCGCCACGCCGATAAAGATGGGGCGATAGGGTTCCAACACCGTCAAGTTGCCGATCCAAGCGCCGCTGAACCCCAAGGCGATCAGAACCAGCGGCCCGAGGCAGCAAGCCGAGGCGAGGATGGCGGCCAGCCCGCCAGTGAAGAGCGCGCCGCGCCCGTTTTGAGGTTCAGACATACGTTTGTCCTTTCGAATCTGAATTGGATAGCTTAAGCTTACTTCCGTAGTTATGTACGGAGTCAAGCGATATGGAAAACAATTTGGAGAACCTGACCATTGGCGTTTTCGCCAGGACGGCCGGGGTCAATGTGGAGACCATCCGGTTCTATCAGCGCAAGGGCTTGCTCCCGGAACCGGACAAGCCTTACGGCAGCATTCGCCGCTATGGCGAGACGGATGTAACGCGGGTGCGCTTCGTGAAATCAGCCCAGCGGTTGGGTTTCAGCCTGGATGAGATCGCCGAGCTGCTGCGGCTGGAGGATGGCACCCATTGCGAGGAAGCCAGCAGCCTGGCCGAGCACAAGCTCAAGGACGTGCGCGAGAGGATGGCTGACCTGGCGCGCATGGAGGCCGTGCTGTCTGATTTGGTGTGCGCCTGCCATGCGCGGAAGGGGAACGTTTCCTGCCCGCTGATTGCGTCACTGCAAGGGAAGAAAGAACCGCGCAGTGCGGACGCGGTGTAGCCCGAGGGAACTACGCCTTAGCGTGCTTTATTTAATGAGATGGTCACTCCCTCCTTCCCGGTACTATGCTGAGGACAGGCTTTCATTCGGAGAACTATCATGGAAAACATTGCGCTCATTGGTATCGATCTGGGTAAAAACTCTTTCCATATTCATTGCCAGGATCGTCGCGGGAAGGCTGTTTACCGTAAAAAATTTACCCGGCCAAAGTTGATCGAATTTTTGGCGACATGCCCCGCTACAACCATCGCAATGGAAGCCTGTGGCGGTTCTCACTTTATGGCACGCAAGTTGGAAGAGTTGGGGCATTCCCCAAAGCTGATATCACCACAATTTGTCCGCCCGTTCGTTAAAAGCAATAAAAACGACTTTGTCGACGCCGAAGCTATTTGTGAAGCTGCATCGCGTCCGTCTATGCGTTTTGTGCAGCCCAGAACGGAATCTCAGCAGGCAATGCGGGCTCTGCATCGTGTCCGTGAATCCCTGGTTCAGGATAAGGTAAAAACAACCAATCAAATGCATGCTTTTCTGCTGGAATTTGGCATTAGCGTTCCCCGAGGAGCTGCCGTTATTAGCCGACTGAGTACCATTCTTGAGGACAATAGTTTGCCTCTTTACCTCAGCCAGTTATTGCTGAAATTACAACAGCATTATCACTATCTTGTTGAGCAGATTAAAGATTTGGAATCCCAGTTGAAACGAAAGTTGGACGAAGATGAGGTTGGACAGCGCTTGCTGAGCATTCCCTGCGTCGGAACACTGACAGCGAGTACTATTTCAACTGAGATTGGCGACGGGAAGCAGTACGCCAGCAGCCGTGACTTTGCGGCGGCAACAGGGCTTGTACCTCGGCAGTACAGCACGGGAGGTAGGACGACATTGCTGGGAATTAGTAAGCGAGGTAATAAAAAGATCCGAACTTTGTTGGTTCAATGTGCCAGGGTATTCATACAAAAACTGGAACACCAGTCTGGCAAATTGGCCGATTGGGTCAGGGATTTACTGTGCCGGAAAAGCAACTTTGTCGTCACTTGTGCTCTGGCAAACAAGCTGGCCAGAATAGCCTGGGCCCTAACGGCACGACAGCAAACTTATGTAGCATAACGGCAGAAATACACCGGTTTAAAGAATTACTGATCTGGTTTTGCGAATACTGATATTGATGATACTAACGGCCCACCGGCCTGTTGAGGAACCTGTAAAACGGAAAGGCTCATTGAAGCCGTATATTTTCTGGAGGTTCATCAGGCGCGGAACTCATCAAGGCGCGGGAATAAAATCCCATTCAGACGCCGGATAGATTCAAGCAAGCCAACTTGTCGTCAAAATCGGTGTTGCAAAAACGGGAGTGACCATAGATTCCGTTTTCTGAGACGACCCCTGGCTGCGCGCCTACGACTTCACGACTGACCGCGGCGCCATGGCGCTCAATGACTACGCCCGCTCCAACGACCCCTTTACACGGGTCGGCCGGCAGCAGGTCGCTGTCGACGTCTCCAGCGTCATCCGCGCGTCCCCGGACAGCTTCCGCGTCGCCTGGGTCGAGCGCCGATACGAAAATGGCCAGCTCGCCGAGACCACGCGCTGGACCGCGATCCTGACGATCGTCGTGCAGATCCCCCGAAACGCCGACCGGCTCAGGGCGAACCCGCTCGGCATCTACGTCAACGCCATCAACTGGTCACGGGAGCTTGGGCAATGAAGCCGTATTTCCGTAAAGCCGGAAACCCGGCTTCACACACACACGTACTCCCGGCTCTCCGTAGAGCCGCATTCCCGGTCGTTCTGCTAGCGGCGACCGCGCTCGCGGGCTGCGCGACCACCAATCCGCCGCCGGAGATTTCCTACGACAATGCGGCTCCGGCGGTGCAGACCGTCGATCCACCCGCGCCGGTCACCGTGGTCGAGCTGCCCCGGCCGCTGCCGCTGCCTGGCCAATTGCAGCGTGTGGAGGAGACGCGGCGTGCCCCGGAGCCTTCTAATCCGACCGCTCGCGTCAACCAGGCAAACGAGGCGGCACGAGTCCAGCCGGTGCGCGACGGCTTCATTAACTCGATGCAGGTCTACCCGTGGACTCAAGGGGCGCTTTATCAAGTCTATACCGCCGTCGGGCAGATCACCGACATCGCGCTCCAACCCGGGGAGCAGCTTGTCGGCGCAGGCCCGGTGGCCGCCGGCGACACAGTGCGCTGGATCATCGGCGACACCGAGAGCGGATCGGGGGCAACGCGCCAGATCCACATCCTAGTAAAGCCCACCCGCGCCGACCTGATGACAAACCTCGTCATCAACACCAACATGCGCACCTATCACATGGAGCTGCGCTCGACAGAGCGCACCTATATGGCGTCGGTCTCATGGCAGTATCCGCAAGACCAGCTCATTGCGCTGCGCCGTCAGAACGCCGAGGCGCAGGCGGCCCAGCCGGTGGCGAGCGGCGTCGATCTCGCGAACGTCAACTTCCGCTATGCGATCGAGGGCGACCGTGCGCCGTGGCGGCCGCTGCGCGCCTTCGACGACGGACGCCAGGTCTTTATCGAGTTTCCGCGCGGCATCGGTCAGGGCGAGATGCCGCCACTCTTCGTCGTCGGCCCCGAGGGCAACACCTCTGAGCTCGTGAACTATCGCGTTCGCGGCCACCACATGATCGTTGATCGTCTGTTCGCGGCTGCCGAACTTCGCTTCGGCTCCGGCCGCGAGCAGAAGCGCGTCAGGATCGTCCGCACAGACGGGAGGCCGACCTCGTGAGCGAGAACCCGCCCCGGATTGAGGAAGTGCCGGACGACGATGCGCAGCCCCTGACCGGCGAGCCGGTCGGGCCTGCGCCGATGCGGCTGCGGGCCGAACCGCCCCGCGTCACCCGGTTGTCGCGGAAGGTTCTCGCCGGCCTCGGTCTTGTCGCCAGCGTCGGGCTCGGAGGTGCGCTGATCTACGCGCTTCAGACCCGCGACGCCGGTCGGCCGAACGACGAACTCTATTCGACCGAGAACCGCTCGACCGCTGACGGACTGGCCGGCCTGCCGCGAGATTACAGTGGCGTGCCACAGCTCGGTCCCCCTCTTCCCGGTGACCTCGGCCGGCCGATCCTTAGTACCCAGGATCGCGGACAGCCGGTGCCCACACCCGGGACGGCCACGCCCAATCCCGGCATCAGCCCGGAAGAGCAGCGCCGCCTTCAGGAAATCGAGACCGCGCGCACCAGCCGTCTCTTCTCCGGATCGGAAAGCCGGGGCACACCCGCTGCTGCGGGAGCTGCCCCAGCGCTCGCGCCGGTGCCGGATTTGGCGAGCATTGGCCTCGCTCCGCCGCCCGCCACGCCCTCGGCGCAGGACCGGCAGAACGCGTTTCTGAACGCCGCGGCCGATCGCAGGACGGTTGCGCCCGATCGCGTCGCTGCGCCAGTATCGCCGAACGTCCTTCAGGCGGGAGCAGTGATATCCGCGGCGCTGATCACCGGCATCCGATCCGATCTACCCGGCCAGATCACCGCGCAGGTCACCGAAAACATCTACGACAGCCCAACCGGCCGTATCTTGCTTGTGCCGCAAGGCACTCGTGTGGTCGGGCAGTACGACAACAACGTGCAGTTCGGGAAGACGAGCCGAGTCCTGCTCGTCTGGACTCGGCTCGTCTTCCCGAACGGGCGCTCGATCGTTCTCGAGCGCCAGCCTGGTGCTGACGCTGAAGGGTTCGCCGGGCTGCAGGATGGCGTCGATTACCATTGGTGGGATCTGGCCAAGGCTGCGGGATTGTCGACACTGCTGAGCGTCGGCGCCGAACTCGCGGTCGACAACGACGATCAGCTCGTTCAGGCGATCCGGAACGGTGGGCAGGACACCATCAACGACGCAGGGCAGCAGATTGTGAGGCGTCAGCTCAACGTCGCGCCCACGATCACTATTCGGCCCGGATTTCCCGTGCGCGTTCTCGTGACGCGAGACTTGGTACTGGAGCCATATGGAGGGTGATGATGTCGAAGCTTAAGCTAGGCCCCATCGCGGACGACAAGCCGCTTAAGGTACAGGTCGAGCTACCTGCAGCTCTCCACCAGGACCTTGTTGACTACGCCCACCTATTGGGCCGAGAGCAAGGTCAGTCCGCTGTTGACCCAGCTCGGTTAATCGTCCCGATGTTACAACGGTTCATCGCGACAGACCGTGGCTTCGCCAAAGCCAGGCGAACGTTGACGCCGGGGAGCGCCGATTAATCCGTGGTCCCCGCTCTAGAGGGGGTGTCGAAACACTTCAGCAGCAGCGGCAGAGTCGGGTTGTCGTTGTCACTGGAAGAAATTATAGCGGCCGTCGGCGCCCGCGCCGATGGGAGCGGGATCAACGCGATATCCGGCCGGTAGATCACGCTGGTGATGGTCAAGCCGAAGCCCTGTTCGACCATCGTCAGCAGGGTTTCTCGGCTGACTTGTTGGATCGAGAGTTGAACCGCTCCGTCTCCGGCGCCCACCATGCGCCGGAGTATGCCAGCGAGCTCACGCCCAGCGCCATCCGAGCGAACGAGGAAGACTTCGTCACAAACGTCCTCCCACGACAGCTGTGGCCGTGCTGCCAACTCGTGAAGCGGGGACAATGCCACGAACAGATCTGGTTCGCAGAGACGTCGAACTTGGAACTGAGGGCTCTTGCTCGCACTCAGGCTGATTGCTGCGTCCAGTAATCCGCGCTTCACCCCCAAAGTGTTTTCTTCTGAAGTGCCTTCCTCAAGCTTTACCTCGATCGTCGGATGTCTATTTCTGAATGCCGAGAGAATGTTGATGATCGGGCACGCCGGGAACGCTTCAAGCATTCCAAACCTCACGAGCCCGGTCTTGAGTTTCCGCGCGGAGCGGATCTCCGTTGCGGCGTTACGAAGGTAGCGCGCTCCCACCACCGCTTGTTGAAGGAAGCGCTCACCTTCTGGAGTCAGCCCTGCCCCCGCTCGCGTACGCTTGAAGAGAGAAAAGCCAAGTTGGCGCTCAAACAGCTGCACACGTCGGCTGACGGTGGATTGCGATATCGATAGGCGCTCCGCCGCTCGGCGGAAGCTGCCGGCCTCGGCGACCTGAACGGCGTACTTCAGGTATCGGAGATCAAGAGTCAGGTCGGGCATGAGACCCGTCCGATCATACCGGCGGTCTCATCGGCGAACCGCCTGCGCCCGGTGAGCGGCACCCATGCACGTCCACTTTCATCGAGCCCACCCCCGCTAGCGCCTGGGGAACGAGCACGTCCGTTGATCTCAGATGTGGAATCCGAGCTGAGCCCCTCAATGAGCATGACCATGTCCGAATCTGTCATAGATGCATGCGGCGGTCATACATTTTCACACGCTTGAAGTCTATGCGCGAAGCATATATTCTTGCGGTATGGAGCCTGAGGTCGCCAAGTACCATTTAGGTGCACTCGCGTTGGCCGTTGCAGACAGCATCGCCAGTGTCTCGGCCTCGTTTTCACCAAGCGGCCCGGGGACCGCCGTGATGGTGTTACTCAGCATGGAGCCCGGACTGCCGATCAGCGTTTTGGCTACCTCGATCGGGCTTTCTCATGCCGGGACGGTGCGATTGATCGATAGGCTCGAGCGCGAACAGTTGGTGGAACGACGAAGACAAATCACCGACAGGCGGGCGCGCTTCATTCACCTCACCAATTCGGGGAAGAAGATAACGGACGCCTTGCTCAAGGCACGGGAGCAGGTGATCTCCGAATGTATTTCGCCCCTGTCGCCCAATGACCTCGACATTCTAGGCATGCTGTCGGAGCGGCTCCTTGTGGCAAACGGCTTCGACAAAGATGGCTCGGTCAGCCTTTGCCATCTGTGCGGCTACAGCAGGATCGCGCCTTCCCGTGGTAAAGCTAAGCCGGGGCGCTCGCCACGCTGGAACGTCGCATCAGAAGGCTGACGATATGATCAGGCAGGCTTGAAATAATGGGATCGTTTGCGCTCGAACTTCTTCTATGCGTACTTGCCTTCGGGTTCGGATATGCGGCGAACCAAGGCGGAACCTGTTTAGTGGTGGCCGCTCATGAGTTACACAGAAGACAGCCGCCGAAAATGTTCGTCGGATTTCTCGCAGCGTCGGCAGCGGCAGGCCTGGTTGCGGTCCCGATAGTCTGGACGGGAACACTGGGCGCAACACTCGCACCCTCGACCAGCATCAATTTCCTCCTGCTCATCGGCGCCATCGCCTTCGGCCTCGGCGCACTCATTAATGACACATGCCTGCTCGGATCGCTGGCGCGGCTTGGGGATGGGGAGATGCGACTTCTAGCTCTACCCTTGGGATTAACGATTGGTATCTTGGCTGCCGACCATGGCAGGTTCGGCTACGATTCAACATGGCCAAGCTTAATCTCCAAACCGAGCGCAACAGGCCTCGTTACTCTCCTAGCCTTCCTAGTTGTGCTCGTGCTGGCACTCGTTTTCGTTTCCACGAAGAGCGTTCTGCGAACAAAGCCGGGTTGGTCGTTCGGCGCTTCGATGATTGGACTCGGTATCACTGGCGGACTTCTATATGCACTCTCGCCGGCCTGGACCTTCGCAGACGTGATTCAACGCGCCCTTCCTCTCAGAATGTCCCCGGCCGGCGAGGTCGCGCTCACTGCGGTGATCTCTTCGATCGCAGGCGCCCTAACCGCCTCCTTTCGCCAAGGCAATCTGCGTCTCCAACTGCCGACAGCCAATGGCATTCTGCGATCTGTCGTCGGCGGCACATTGATGGGTATCGGCATCGCGCTCATACCCGGCGGGAATGATGGGTTGATCCTCGCAGCGGTTCCGACTCTTTCACCTGGTGGGATAGTCGCCTACCTTCTGATGACGACGACAATCGTCTTCGGATTTGCAGCGCGTGGTAAGTTATTCCGGCGCTGCCTTTCACGGCCATGATAAGGGCAACAGAGGACTTGCCCTCCTGACATGAGCATTTATCCCGACCGGGAATATCGGCTGACTAGCTCGTATGCCTTTGCAGGCCCTTGGACCATGATGACCACTTCAAAGGCCGCCGGCCCCAGAATCCTGTAGGTTGCATGGTAGGTGTCGTCTCCGCAGGCATAGACGCCACTCGCTTCCAACCCGGTATCCGTCCGCGAGAAACTCAAGCTGAGGAACTGCGTCCCGATATGAGGTCCGTCTGCGAACTCGACGACAACACTGTCCTCGCTCAAGCGATAGCGATACTGCCGGCACGCGGAGAATACTCTGCCATCTGCCAGTGAGAGAATGCCGCTCTCTCGATAAGCGAGCGCGCCTTCGCCGATCGCTGCTACGATTTCGGTGGGCATGGTTATCTCGTCCAGGGCCGCGTCCATCCGTACAGGCTGGACGTTTGCCAACGGGCTATAGGCCCACCCGGAGCGCCAGCCCCATCAAGTCAAAATCCCGCAAAGGTCGCGCGTTTGCTGGGTAAAGGCATCGCCGATGAGGATGGCTTCGTGAGGCAGCGAAGCGCGAGCCAGCCGCTCGACATATCTCGCTTATTAGTATATGGTATATGCGTCGCGCATATACTGCAACGCCTGCCCGAAGCACGTAGACGACGTTCGTGACGTTCCCACGGGACCACTGTTGAGGAATTTTAGATGAGCATTTTCGACCGTTATGAATTTCTTGTCCCCGAGCACGGTCGGAGGGATCTTGGCCTGCTTAGATGGGCTCTCGTGATCGTATTTCTGTGGTTCGGCGCGATGAAGTTCACAGCGTACGAGGCCTATGGTATCGCCCCGTTTATCGAACACAGCCCGATCATGAATTGGCTCGGCATGTTCGGGACGCAGGGGCAAAGCTATTTCATCGGCGTTATCGAGTTATCGACCGGTCTCGTTCTGATCCTTGGTGCATTTCGTCCACTCTTCTCTGCGCTAGGCGCACTAATGTCAGCAGCGACCTATCTGATCACGCTGACCTTTTTCATCACCACTCCAGGTGTCGCGGAGCAGACTGCCGGCGGCTTTCCTGCGATTTCGGCTGCACCAGGGCAGTTTCTACTGAAGGACGCAGTTCTGCTAGCGGCGTCCCTCGTGCTGCTGCGTGCTTCGGTCCGCCACAGAGGGGCGCTTGTGCTCTCGTGACTGTGGTCCTCTCGTGACGGCGGGCGTGCAAATCCTGCAGAACCTCCGCGGGGCATGGATGCTCCGTCGCGATATCGAGCCCGGAGGCGCTCAGCTGCATGGCGACGCGGTCTTCGCCCGTTTCGCCGCAATCCCCGACGTCGTGGAGCACGGACTGTTCCTCAATGGGATTGATACAATCGTGATCGCGCGCGGTGACACGATGGAAGTGCGACGCCGGGGGCAAGCTAGGTCTCGCTGATCTGCACCTGCGCGGCCTGGATGACAGCGCTGACGCGGAGTGATTCTCGGGCGCGACCTACGGCGATTCCGAGCGAAAAGGCTTGCCCTATAGCCGCCAGGTATCAACGGTTCCGCGGCCTTAACGAGCCGGACCCGTTTTTTTCGGCGCGCTCGATCAGTCGAAATCCTCCGAAACCCTTCTAAAACAGGACATTTTCCACAAGCCGCGCGGAGGAAGAGGACCACGGTATGGCTTGCTGTCTATGCTCCGCGCACATATAGATGTGGCAATGGATGGACCTCGAGATCGAAACATTTTCGGGGCGTTCGCACTCATGATCAGCGACGACATCGTTCGCGCTAGTTCATCGCGGGCGCCGGAAGCTGGACCCGCCGCCTCAGCGCTGGCGTTGCTCGCGCACAAGCCCGGGCTCTCGATCCGTATGCTTGCGATCGGGGTGGGCCTTTCACATGCTGGAACTGTTCGCCTGGTGGATAGATTGGTAAGCGAGGGATTGATCGAGCGTAGGGAGCATTCGACAGACGGGCGCGCGCGATCCCTCTATCTTACTCCAACTGGCAAGGTCGCGAGCGACGAGGTCCTGGCCTCGCGCGATCAAGTGATTGCCGAAGGGCTATCGATCCTTAATCCAGACGAACTGAAAACCTTATCGGACATCGCTGAACGCGTTCTCCGAAATCGCTTGGAAAACCTCGAGCAGTCATACCGCATCTGCCGCTTGTGCTGCTACGAGGGCTGCACGAACTGCCCCGTCGATGCCGAATTGCATGAGCGAGGTGTGGACCGCGAGAAGAACGACGACGCGTAGGAGACTCGCAATTGCGGCAGCTCAACGCTGCTCAGATGGCGGGGCTTCATAATGTCAGCGAGCCTACCATCAGCCGCATTCTTTTGGCTACGCGTCAAGCCGGCCGATCGGGCATGGCGGTCTCATTCTAATATGTCGGTGATCGCCCCACTTTTAGCCGCTCAATTGATCGGAACGCGGTTTCGGAAGCGGCCGTTCAAACCACTCGCTGCATTCCCATTTCTCTATGTCCGATAGGTAGTTTCGGGGAAAAGCAGTCGGGAACAGGTTTCGGGAACGCATGCTCCGGCAGGAGCGCAGCGCGCGTCCCAAACGCGTTTTCCCGGTAGAGCTTCCCAATCGGCAAAGTGCGGGCCACCTCAGACTGCGAACGCGAAAAACCGCCTGGCTGGTCACTCAAGGCAGGGTAACGACGATTTTCGCTGCGGATACACCCGCCTTCAGGGCTTCCAAGGCAGCCTGGAGCATTTCAAGGCCCTGGCCCACGATCTTCGCCGGAGGGGCGGGGACGAACGTGCGCGCCGCGAGAGCCTGCGGCAGGAATTCGCGGTAGATCATTGGACCAACCTCGTCATCCTTGAGGCTCGTCCCGGAGATGTGCGTCGCCTCGACTCCAAATGAACGCTCGTCGGGCGGGGCCAGCGTCGCTGCCACCCGGCGCGAGCCCTCGCATCTCGCAACTACGGCAAAACAGTCTTTCATGTGACCGGTCGCGTGAAGCGTTCCAGCGAGACTGCGCCCGCGCATTGCCTCAATCACGTCTTCCACGATGGCTGGACTCGAGTGGTCAAGAACCTCGCTTGCACCCAGCTCCTTCAACAGGCCGACGTTGCGCGCCGAAGCGGTGGCGACGCACCTGTAGCCCGACGCCACCGCGAGCTGGATGGCGTTGCAGCCAACGCTCGACGATCCACCCCAGACCAGAACGACCTCTGGACGCGCGGTCGGCGAGTGTAACGGTGGCGCGAGAGCCAACTGTGTCCGTCCGTAGAGCCCGCTTGCGGCGGTGCCAAGGCCAAGCGGGAGGACTGCCGCATCAGCGAAGGCAATGTTGTTGGGGATCGGCGCCGCCATGTGGTCCAGCACGATCGTGTGGTGCTGGAACGCACCCTGCGCAGGTTGATTTACGGTTGTCCCGACCGCCTGTCCGATGACTCGATCGCCGACCTTGAACCGCTCGACCGCGCCACCGACCGCCGCGACCTCACCGGAGACGTCGCTGCCGAGAATCGCGGGATAGTCGAGCCATGGCAAAAGCGCGACGTCCTGCAGAATCCAGTCGAGTGGGTTGATCGCGATGGCCGCGTTGCGGATCAATATCTCGTTCGCCGCCAGATGCGGCAGAGCGGTGACACCGATCCTCAGTGGCTGCCCCGGCGCTTTCTGCCAGGCGGCCTGATTAGTCACGGTTTCGGTCATCATCAACTCTTTCTGTCAAGTATTACAGCTGGGCGTTCGTCTGAGCGGTCCAACCGCCAGGTCGGGCGCACGAAGTGGCAGCTATAGCCCCCAGGATAGCGCACCAGGTATTCTTGGTGCTCTGGCTCCGCCTCCCAAAAGGGTTCTTCTGGGTTGATCTCCGACACGACCGGGCCTGGCCAGCTTCCTGATGCCTCGATTTCCGCGATGGTTGTGAGGGCGACTTCCTTCTGCACTTCGGTGGTGTAGAAAATCGCCGATCGATAGCTCGGACCGACATCGCTGCCTTGTTGCTCGTAGGTCGTGGGGTCATGTATCTGGAAGAAGAGTTCCAAGAGCGAGCGATAGGCGAGAACGGAAGGGTCGAAGGTCACTTCCACTGCTTCCGCATGGCCGTAATGTCTCGCGTAGGTCGGATCAGGCATTTCTCCGCCTGTGTAACCGACACGCGTCGAAATGACTCCCCTGGCTCGGCGCAGCAAATCCTCCATGCCCCAGAAGCAGCCGCCTGCGAGAATTGCTCGCTCTGTCGCGGCCGCCCTATTGCCGGTAGGCGATTGGCTCACAGTCCGTTCGCCCTCCTCCGTGTGCGCCACGGTCAAGCCAGCCTCGCGGGATCCGCAGCCTGACTGGCGCTCAAGAGCTCGGTCTGCACGTCCGAACCCCGGATGAGACTCAGATCGACGGGACACCGATCAGCGATCGCGAGGATCCGAGCGCGCTGATCATCACTCAGCGGCCCATCGAGGACAATGGTGCGGGTGAACCGGTCGGGTGGCATCATGTCCGGCACCTTCTCGTGCTGCACGGTCGTGCTCGCCCGTTCGAGCGGAAAGCCCTTGCGGTTCGCATAGAGACGCATCGTCATCACCGTGCAGGCTGCGAGGCCGGCAGATACGAGTTCGTAGGGAGATAGTCCGGTCCCGAGGCCACCGACCGATGCTGGCTCGTCGGCGAACAGAGTGTGCTCGCCGCTGCGGACCTTGAGCTGGAACGTCCCTGCAAGAGTTTCGGTGGAGACGACGCCCTCCGCAACCTCGACCTGCGGAAGATCCGCGCTGAGTGGTGGGAGAAAGCGGCTCGCCCAAACCGCCACCATGGCCGCGGCGTAGTTCGCGTCCGCGACGTCGGTGAGAAGGTGATCCGCGTTGTCGAGCGAGATGAAGCTTTTAGGGTGCCTGGACGCGACGAAGATGCGCGACGCGTGGTCGATGCCGACCACCTGATCCAGCGGAGAGTGCATGACCAGCACCGGCCGTCGCAGGGAGGCAATGGCCTTCTCGACGTCGATCCCCTCAACCGCCTCAAGGAACCCTCGGCGAATGAGGAAGGGCCTACCGGCAATCTCCACCGAGGCCTCGCCCTCGCTCGCGATGGTGTCCAGATCATTCGGTCCGAAGAGGCGCAAGATATGCTGAAGGTCGGCCGGCGCACCAATCGTCGCTACCGCCGCAATATCAGGCATGTCGGCGGCGGCTACGATCGCAGCGGTGCCACCCAGGCTGTGCCCGACGAGGAGGGACGGTGACATGCCCGCCGCCGCCATCGCATTTGCGGCGGCCCGAAGGTCCTCGACGTCCGACGCGAAGTTCACAGGTTCTCCCGTCCCACCGCCGATCCCGGTCCCGGCGAAATCGAACCTCAAGACCCCGATGCCCGCACGCGACAGCGCGCGCGAGATGTGAACAGCGGCGCGACTGTCTTTCCCGCACGTGAAGCAGTGGGCGAAGATCGCCCAGCCCCGCGGCGTCCCTTCCGGCGGTTCGAGGTGCCCGGACAGCGGAGAGCCAGCCCCACTGACAAACGTAAATGATCTTCCTGCCATGTCCATCAAACCTCCAGCACGCGGCTTGGCGGTTGCGCTCTCAGAACCTTCGACGGAGCTGAGCGGAGCGCACCGCCAACCGGTAATCGTCATCTCAGGCTATCATTTATATGTCTGGCGCATATAGACAAGCCCCTATACCATGATTATATGCGCCAAGCATACTTCTGCGACCTGCTTTCCAAAGGCGGTCTCACGGAAGAGGTATCAGTCAGGCGCGTGGGCCAAAGGACTATGGAACTCAATCAAGTCAGCTATTTCATCAACTTGGCCGAGACGCTGAATTTCACAGCGGCCGCTCGCTTGAGCGGTGTGTCACAGCCAAGTCTGACCCGCGCGATCCGCCGCTTGGAAGATGAGCTTGGCGGGCCGCTGATCTATCGCGACGGGAAGAACAGCCGCCTGACTGGCCTTGGCCATGACGTCGAGGCAGAATTCCGGCGCATGGTGGTCGCGATGAAGAGCGTTCGCAATCACTCGGAGCACTGGGCGATGGGGGGGCACCGCGTGCTGGATGTCGCCGTCGCGCCCACCGTCGGACCAAAGGAATTTACGGCATTCTTCGAGAGCGCATTGGCGGAGATGCCATCCATCGAAATCAAGCTGCACTCGCTCCAGTCGAACGAGGACACATCGGAGGTGCTTTCAGGAAAATACCACGCGTGCATCATGCCGCGTGAAACAAGACCGGAACGCAAGCTGGATGTGCATCCTCTATTTCGGGAGCGCTTCGTGCTCGGCTGTTCTGCAAACCATCCCTTGGCTGCCAACGAGATCGTGCGCGGCGAAGACCTGCTCGAGTTTCCTTTCGTCGATCGCCTGAAATGCGAGTTTCGCGATCGGATCCTCGATCACTTCGCGCGACGGGACTTGCTCATGCGACCTCGCTTTCGATCAGATCGCGAGGACTGGGTGCAACGGGTCGTCGCTGACGGCCACGCCATATGCATTCTTCCGGAACGATCGCCGACCGTGCAAGGCCTCGTCACTCGGCCGATCGACGGATTTGTCTTGGAGCGCGAAGTCGTGATCGCGACAGTATCCGGCTCCACGGCAACGGTCGAGATACGGAACATCGCGCAGCTGGCAGCCCGGTATGAGTGGAACTGAATCACGACGTGAAGAGCTTCGGCGCTATGGAAACTATACGCGCAGCGTATTGGATAAATCTGGGGCGCACTGCGATAGTCGGCGCAATGACTGCAAAGATAAATGACAGTGTGTCGAGCTCTCTAAATAGCTGCGCCTAATACCGCTACACTTTTGCCTGACCATGTTTTCCTCCGGGGAATGGGCTGGCGGTTTCCATAAAATGGCGGACCTTTTTCAGTAACTGCCACATTGAGCGGCACTGATGATTACGGGTTATCGTGTCATGAAGTGCCTGCCATAGCCGTTCCACATGATTCACCCACGGCGAGTAAACCGGCTGGTAAATTACCCTGAACTTGGGATTTGCTTTCAACCAGCGCTGTGTTTCGCGGCTTTTATGGATAATGTAGTTATCAACGATCAGCGTGATTGTTTTCGCCCGCCGGTAAGTGGCTTTCAGGTGCTTCAGCAGAGCGATAAACAGCGCTGAACTTTTGCTGTTGCCGCCCACGTAGCTGACTTTACCCGTGCCACTGTGCAGTGCGCCGGCCAGATAGTATTTTTCGTTCTGCCCCGGCGTCACTACCCGTTTCTGCTGTCCGCGCAACTGCCAGTCCGCACCGATTTTAGGATTAAGGTGGATATCCACTTCATCTTCATAAAATACCGGATGCTCTGCGCTGCATTCATCCAGCGCTTTGTGGATTACCGCCATCTTTTCATCTTTATGTGGGTCACGGATACGCAGAGTTGGCGCGGCCCTGCGCCATACAAGCCCCGCAGATGGCAACCAGCGGCGAACGGTTCCTGCATGTAACTGGCAACCGGTTATCTCATTGATTTTTAATGCCAGTAATTCGGTGCTCCAGCGTGAACGTTGATAACCAAAATCGCCGGGAGAATGCTTTATCAGCTCACGTAACAGGGTGCAGATATGTTCAAAAGGCCAGCGTCGGGAGCGCCCTGCGGGTAAGGATTTCAGGCCTTCAATACCTGAGTGCGTAAACCAGTTAATCCAGCGACCAACGGATGAACGAGCACAACAGAGAGTTCTGGCAACATCGCTGACCCGTTCACCCCGATGAAGCATCAGCATGGCCGTGAGTCTGCGGGCATGATTTTTATCGCGCGTTTTATGAATAGCTTTCTGCATCAGGCGTCGTTCGCCACGGGGTATTGGTGCTATGATCGGCATCGCTCAGTCCGGTTGGTGGTTTTGGTTGGTTTGGCGATTGATCAGATCGCACAATCCGGGCTGAGTTCCCTTTCAGTGATCTACTATTCCGCGCATCTATTTAGATTAATTATTGGAGACTATCATGAAGTTTGAGAAGTCACAGGCAGCAGTTGACCGCCTGACCCCCGAGCAACGCCGGATTACCCAGGATTCGGGGACCGAAAGGCCCTTCACGGGTGAGCACAACGACAACAAGGAGCCTGGCATCTACGTCGACATAGTGTCGGGAGAGCCGCTGTTCGCTTCAACGGACAAGTTCGATTCGGGTACTGGCTGGCCCAGCTTCACCAAGCCGATCGTTCCGGCAAACGTGAACGAGGTGCGGGACAGTGCACACGGCATGGTCCGGACGGAGGTCAGGTCGGTACACGCCGACAGCCATCTGGGCCACGTTTTCCCGGACGGTCCTTCCGACCGCGGCGGTCTGCGCTACTGCATCAACTCTGCGTCCCTTCGCTTCATCCCGCGCGACGAGATGGAGTCCGAGGGATACGGTGAATATCTCGATCAAGTAGAGGAGGCTTAACATGCATCAGCGCGCTGTTCTCGCAGGAGGATGTTTCTGGGGCATGCAGGATCTGATCCGCAAGCGGCCCGGCATCATCTCGACCCGTGTGGGTTACACGGGCGGCGATATTCCGAACGCCACGTATCGTAATCACGGCACGCATGCCGAGGGGATCGAGATTGTCTTCGACCCGACAGTGACGAGCTACCGGCACATCCTGGAATTCTTCTTCCAGATCCACGATCCGACGACGCTGAACCGCCAGGGCAATGATCGTGGGCTCTCCTACCGGTCGGGCATCTATTATGTCGACGAGGAGCAGAAGCGCGTCGCCGAGGATACGATCGCCGATGTGGATGCCTCGGGGCTGTGGGATGGCAAAGTGGTGACCGAGGTCCAGCCGGTCGGCGAGTTCTGGGAGGCCGAGCCCGATCACCAGGATTATCTGGAGAAGCGGCCGGGCGGCTACACCTGCCACTTCGTCCGTCCCGACTGGGTTCTTCCAAAGCGGCATGAGGCCGGCGATGTGAGCCCTGCGGCCGGGGCTGCAGCGGAATAGGCTTCGCTGCCGTTAGTGCCGCGCCGATCCGGTTCGCAACCTCCGACGACCGCGTCAATCGACGCGGTCGTCGAACCCGGCCTTGAAGCAGATCATTCCATTCAGCCGCCGTCGCAGTGCCAGGATCCAGATATGACAGACCTCTCCTCCTTTCCCATCACGCAGCGCTGGCCAGCATCTTATCCGGATCGCTTGCAACTATACGCGGCCCCCACGCCCAACGGCGTCAAGGTCTCGATGATGCTGGAGGAGACTGGCCTGCCGTATGAGCCCCACTTCGTCGACATCTCGAACAACGAGTCGAAGGATCCAGCGTTCGTGTCGTTGAATCCCAACGGCCGCATACCCGCGATCATCGATCCGGCTGGCCCTGACGGCCAGCCCATTGGCATATGGGAAACCGGTGCGATCCTCATCTATCTGGCCGACAAGACGGGGCAGCTCATCTCAACAACACCCGCCCAGCGGTACGAGACTCTGGCCTGGGTGTTCTTTCAGGTGTCGGGCGTTGGGCCGACCTTCGGACAGCTAGGCTTTTTCCTGCGATTTGCCGGCAAGGACTATGAGGACAAGCGACCTCGGCAGCGCTTTGTTGATGAATCCAGGCGTCTTCTCGGGGTCCTGGATCACCGGCTGGAGGGCCGCGAATGGATTGTCGATGATTACTCGATCGCGGACATTGCGACGTTTGGCTGGGTGAATGCGCTGGTCGAATTCTACGCAGCGGGCGACATCCTCGGCCTAAGCAGCTATTCGAACGTGCAGGCATGGCTCGAACGCGGGCTGGCGCGACCGGCTGTACAGCGTGGCCTGCGAATTCCTGCGAGGCCTGCATGGGGTCGTCTCAGAAAACGGAATCTATGGTCACTCCCGTTTTTGCAACACCGATTTTGACGACAAGTTGGCTTGCTTGAATCTATCCGGCGTCTGAATGGGATTTTATTCCCGCGCCTTGATGAGTTCCGCGCCTGATGAACCTCCAGAAAATATACGGCTTCAATGAGCCTTTCCGTTTTACAGGTTCCTCAACAGGCCGGTGGGCCGTTAGTATCATCAATATCAGTATTCGCAAAACCAGATCAGTAATTCTTTAAACCGGTGTATTTCTGCCGTTATGCTACATAAGTTTGCTGTCGTGCCGTTAGGGCCCAGGCTATTCTGGCCAGCTTGTTTGCCAGAGCACAAGTGACGACAAAGTTGCTTTTCCGGCACAGTAAATCCCTGACCCAATCGGCCAATTTGCCAGACTGGTGTTCCAGTTTTTGTATGAATACCCTGGCACATTGAACCAACAAAGTTCGGATCTTTTTATTACCTCGCTTACTAATTCCCAGCAATGTCGTCCTACCTCCCGTGCTGTACTGCCGAGGTACAAGCCCTGTTGCCGCCGCAAAGTCACGGCTGCTGGCGTACTGCTTCCCGTCGCCAATCTCAGTTGAAATAGTACTCGCTGTCAGTGTTCCGACGCAGGGAATGCTCAGCAAGCGCTGTCCAACCTCATCTTCGTCCAACTTTCGTTTCAACTGGGATTCCAAATCTTTAATCTGCTCAACAAGATAGTGATAATGCTGTTGTAATTTCAGCAATAACTGGCTGAGGTAAAGAGGCAAACTATTGTCCTCAAGAATGGTACTCAGTCGGCTAATAACGGCAGCTCCTCGGGGAACGCTAATGCCAAATTCCAGCAGAAAAGCATGCATTTGATTGGTTGTTTTTACCTTATCCTGAACCAGGGATTCACGGACACGATGCAGAGCCCGCATTGCCTGCTGAGATTCCGTTCTGGGCTGCACAAAACGCATAGACGGACGCGATGCAGCTTCACAAATAGCTTCGGCGTCGACAAAGTCGTTTTTATTGCTTTTAACGAACGGGCGGACAAATTGTGGTGATATCAGCTTTGGGGAATGCCCCAACTCTTCCAACTTGCGTGCCATAAAGTGAGAACCGCCACAGGCTTCCATTGCGATGGTTGTAGCGGGGCATGTCGCCAAAAATTCGATCAACTTTGGCCGGGTAAATTTTTTACGGTAAACAGCCTTCCCGCGACGATCCTGGCAATGAATATGGAAAGAGTTTTTACCCAGATCGATACCAATGAGCGCAATGTTTTCCATGATAGTTCTCCGAATGAAAGCCTGTCCTCAGCATAGTACCGGGAAGGAGGGAGTGACCATCTCATTAAATAAAGCACGCTAAGCCGGTTGCAGCGGCCGTAGCGGCCTGAACTTGCCCGCGCCGATCTTGGCGCTGCTGCGCCAGAGGTAATCGCCGGTCAGGTTGATGTGCTCCCAGCCGAGCGGCGACAGGTACTGCAACAGGCCGTCATCGACGGCTTGACCGTGGCCACGCAAGGCGTTCGCGGCCCGCTCCAGATAGACCGTGTTCCATAGCACGATGGCCGCCGTCACCAGGTTGAGGCCGCTGGCCCGGTAGCGCTGCTGCTCGAAGCTGCGGTCGCGGATTTCCCCCAGGCGGTTGAAGAACACGGCGCGGGCCAGCGCGTTGCGCGCCTCGCCTTTGTTCAGCCCGGCATGCACGCGGCGGCGCAGCTCGACGCTTTGCAGCCAGTCCAGGATGAACAGTGTGCGCTCGATGCGTCCCAGCTCACGCAGGGCGACGGCCAGGCCGTTCTGGCGCGGGTAGCTGCCAAGCTTCCTGAGCATCAGCGAGGCCGTCGCCGTGCCCTGCTTGATCGAGGTGGCCATCCGCAGGATTTCATCCCAATGGGCGCGGACGTGCTTGATGTTGAGCGTGCCGCCGATCATCGGTTTCAACGCCTCGTAGGTGGCATCGCCCTTCGGGATGTAGAGCTTGGTGTCGCCCAGGTCACGAATGCGCGGGGCGAAGCGGAAGCCCAGCAGGTGCATCAACGCGAAGACGTGGTCCGTGAACCCTGCCGTGTCGGTGTAGTGCTCCTCGATCCGCAGGTCGGATTCGTGATACAGCAGGCCGTCGAGCACGTAGGTCGAGTCGCGCACGCCGACGTTCACGACCTTGGTGTGGAACGGCGCGTACTGGTCGGAGATATGGGTGTAGAACGTCCGCCCTGGGCTGCTGCCGTATTTCGGATTGATGTGGCCGGTGCTCTCGGCCTTGCTGCCGGTGCGGAAGTTCTGGCCGTCCGACGATGACGTGGTGCCGTCGCCCCAATGCCCGGCGAAGGGATGTCGGAACTGCGCGTTGACCAGCTCGGCCAGTGCCGCCCCGTAGGTTTCGTCGCGGATGTGCCAGGCTTGCAGCCAGGCCAGCTTGGCGTAGGTCGTGCCGGGGCACGATTCCGCCATCTTGGTCAGGCCCAGGTTGATCGCGTCGGCGAGGATCGTGGTCAGCAACAGGTTTTTGTCCTTGGCCAGGTCGCCTGACTTCAGGTGGGCGAAGTGCCGGGTGAAGCCCGTCCATTCGTCTACCTCCAGCAGCAATTCGGTGATCTTGACGTGCGGTAGGATCATCGCCGTCTGGTCGATCAGGGCCTGTGCGGTATCGGGCACCGCCGCATCGAGCGGCGTGATCTTCAGGCCCGACTCCGTGATGATGGCGTCCGGCAGCTCGTTGGCCAGCGCCATGCGGTTGACGGTGGCGAGCTGCGTTTCCAGCAGCGTCAGCCGGTCATGCAGGTACTGGTCGCAATCGGTGGCCACGGCCAGCGGCAATTCGCTGGCCTGCTTGAGGCTGGCGAATTTCGCGAGCGGCACCAGGTAGTCCTCGAAGTCCTTGAACTGGCGCGAGCCTTGCACCCAGATGTCGCCGGAGCGCAGCGCGTTCTTCAGCTCCGACAGCGCGCACAGTTCGTAGTAGCGCCGGTCGATGCCGGTGTCGGTCATCACCAGCTTCTGCCAGCGCGGCTTGATGAACTCGGTCGGCGCGTCGGTGGGCACCTTGCGGGCGTTGTCGCTGTTCATGCTGCGCAGCACCTCGATGGCGTCGAGTACGTCCTTGGCGGCGGGCGCGGCCCGCAACTTGAGCACGTCGAGAAATTCCGGCGCGTAGCGGCGCAGCGTGGCGTAGCTCTCGCCGATGCGGTGCAGGAAATCGAAGTCCTCGGGTTGCGCGAGCCGCTGCGCTTCGGTGACGCTCTCGGCGAAAGCATCCCAGGACATGACGGCCTCGATGGCGGCGAACGGATCGCGGCCCGCTTGCTTGGCCTCGATCAGCGCCTGGCCGATGCGCCCGAACAGCCGCACCTTGGCATTGATCGCCTTGCCGGATGCCTGGAACTGCTGCTGATGCTTGTTCTTGGCGGCATTGAACAGCTTGCCCAGGATGCGGTCATGCAGGTCGATGATTTCGTCGGTGACGGTGGCCATGCCCTCGATGGCGAGCGCCACCAGGGTCGCGTAACGCCGCTGCGGCTCGAACTTCGCCAGGTCGGCGGGCGTCATCTGGCCGCCCTCGCGGGCGATCTTGAGCAGCCGGTTCTGGTGAACCAGCCGCTCGATGCCGGAGGGCAGGTCGAGCGCCTGCCACGCCTTGAGGCGTTCGATGTGTTCCAGCATGTGCCGCGAGTTCGGTTTGACCGGGGATTGCCGCAGCCAGGCCAGCCACGTCGTCTTGCCGTTGTCGCGGCGCTTGAGCAGATCGTCGAGGCGACGGCGATGCACGTCCGTCAGCGGCTCAGCCAAGGCGTCGTAGAGACGCCGGTTGGCGCGGGTAATCGCTTCGGCGCTCGCCCGCTCGACGGCGTTGAGGGCGGGCACAATGACCGACTGCCGCCGCAGGTGCTCGATCAAGGCTCTGGCCAGCACGATGCCCTTGTCGGTTTGCATGGCCAGCTCGGTCAGCAACTGGACAGCCTGCCGGTAGTGGCCAATCGTGAACGGCTGGAAGCCGAACACCGTTTGCAGCTCGACCAGGTGCTCGCGTCGGGTCTGCTCACGCTGCCCGTACTCGTCCCAGCTTTCGATGCCGACCTTGAGCTGGTTGGCGACCAGTCTCAGCAATGGCGGGAACGGTGGCTCATCAGCGCCAAGGATGACGCCGGGAAAGCGCAGGTAGCAGAGCTGCACCGCGAAGCCCAGCCGATTGGCCGGGCCGCGCCGCTGCCGGATGATGGAGAGGTCGCTTTCGCTGAACGTGTAGTGACGGATCAACTCATCCTTGGTGTCCGGCAACGCCAGCAGGCTTTCGCGCTCGGCGGCGGAGAGGATCGAACGGCGGGGCATGCGGTTTCCTTCTTCTTGAAAACGTAGGTTTGTGACAAGCCCGCCAAGGCAACCGGCGCGTGTCATTTTCAGAAGACGACTGCACCAGTTGATTGGGCGTAATGGCTGTTGTGCAGCCAGCTCCTGACAGTTCAATATCAGAAGTGATCTGCACCAATCTCGACTATGCTCAATACTCGTGTGCACCAAAGCGAGGTGAGCATGGCGACGGAGGCTCTGTTGCAAAGATTGGCGGCAGTCAGAGGTAGGCTGTCGCTCTGCGCCGATCAGGCGGCTGCTGCGAAATGGTGGTTGAGCATGCCCATGGCCTCCGTCAGCGCCGAGGGCCCAATGCCAAAAGCTCTCTCCACAAGGCGCACCTCGCCCCTGATGCCGGGCTGCAGGCACCAGGGGCGAGCCTGTCCTTTGCGCAGGGCTCGCATGACTTCGAATCCCTTGATCGTGGCATAGGCCGTGGGGATCGATTTGAAACCGCGCACCGGCTTGATCAGTATCTTGAGCTTTCCGTGATCGGCCTCGATCACGTTATTGAGATACTTCACCTGCCGGTGGGCCGTCTCCCGGTCCAGCTTTCCTTCGCGCTTCAATTCGGTGATCGCTGCACCATAGCTCGGCGCTTTGTCGGTATTGAGCGTGGCAGGCTTTTCCCAGTGCTTCAGGCCTCGCAGGGCCTTGCCCAGGAACCGCTTCGCTGCCTTGGCGCTGCGGGTCGGCGACAGGTAGAAATCGATCGTGTCGCCCCGCTTGTCGACTGCCCGGTACAGGTAGGTCCACTTGCCCCGCACCTTGACGTAGGTTTCATCCAGGCGCCAGCTCGGATCAAAGCCACGCCGCCAGAACCAGCGCAGCCGCTTCTCCATCTCCGGGGCGTAGCACTGGACCCAGCGATAGATCGTCGTATGGTCGACCGAAATGCCGCGTTCCGCCAGCATTTCCTCAAGGTCGCGATAGCTGATCGGATAGCGACAATACCAGCGCACCGCCCACAGGATCACATCACCCTGGAAATGGCGCCACTTGAAATCCGTCATCGTTCCGTCCGTCCAATCTCCGCCAAGCATGCTCAAGCTTCACGATTTTTGCAACAGAGCCCACACGAGTATTGAGCATAGTCGAGATTGGTGCAGATCACTTCTGATATTGAACTGTCAGGAGCTGGCTGCACAACAGCCATTACGCCCAATCAACTGGTGCAGTCGTCTTCTGAAAATGACATTTGGTATCTCTCATAAACGGATGTTTTTGAGAGAACTATCTTCGGCCTTCACACGCACGAAAGGCGGCGAAGCTCCGCCGTTAATCCGTCCGCCGGAGATCTCGCCCAGGCAGGCTGAAGGCCGAGCAAGCCTGACAGGCCCGAAAAGCCCGGCACGGGCGTCGGCGGCGATGACGGCGGCGGCATTATCCAGGGTTGATGATGGAAGTGGAGGATATCGACAACCTCTCGCGCAACCAAGACATCGCGGTCGGACTGCAAGTGATCTTGAAGCCACGGGCCCGTCCCACCCCGACATGGACCTCGATGCCCGAACGGACGTTAGATTTCGAGTTCTAGGCGTTCTGCGATGAAGGTTGGATCCCAGCCGGGATTGAAAGTGTCGACGTGGGTGAATCCGAGCCGCTCGTATAGGCCACGCAGGTTCGGGTGGCAGTCGAGCCGCAGCTTGGCGCACCCCTGCGTTCGCGCGGCATGGCGGCAAGCCTCGATCAGCGCGGAGCTGACACCCCGGCCCGCATGTGTCCGTCGCACCGCGAGCTTGTGCAGATATGCGGCCTCCCCCTTGAGGGCGTCGGGCCAGAACTCGGGATCCTCGGCCGACAAGGTGCAACAGCCGACGATGCCGTCGCTGCAACTCGCGACTAGGAGCTCGGATCTCAGGACGAAGGTCTCCGCGAATGTCCGGTCGATCCGCGCGACGTCCCAGGCGGGCGTTCCCTTGGCGGACATCCACGCCGCAGCGTCGTGCATCAGCCGCACAACCTCGTCGATATCACCCGAGCAGGCGACCCGAACGTTCGGAGGCTCCTCGCTGTCCATTCGCTCCCCTGGCGCGGTATGAACCGCCGCCTCATAGTGCAGTTTGATCCTGACGAGCCCAGCATGTCTGCGCCCACCTTCGCGGAACCTGACCAGGGTCCGCTAGCGGGCGGCCGGAAGGTGAATGCTAGGCATGATCTAACCCTCGGTCTCTGGCGTCGCGACTGCGAAATTTCGCGAGGGTTTCCGAGAAGGTGATTGCGCTTCGCAGATCTCCAGGCGCGTGGGTGCGGACGTAGTCAGCGCCATTGCCGATCGCGTGAAGTTCCGCCGCAAGGCTCGCTGGACCCAGATCCTTTACAGGAAGGCCAACGGTGGCGCCCAAGAAGGATTTCCGCGACACCGAGACCAATAGCGGAAGCCCCAACGCCGACTTCAGCTTTTGAAGGTTCGACAGCACGTGCAGCGATGTTTCCGGTGCGGGGCTCAAGAAAAATCCCATCCCCGGATCGAGGATGAGCCGGTCGGCAGCGACCCCGCTCCGTCGCAAGGCGGAAACCCGCGCCTCGAAGAACCGCACAATCTCGTCGAGCGCGTCTTCGGGTCGAAGGTGACCGGTGCGGGTGGCGATGCCATCCCGCTGCGCTGAGTGCATAACCACCAGCCTGCAGTCCGCCTCAGCAATATCGGGATAGAGCGCAGGGTCAGGAAATCCTTGGATATCGTTCAGGTAGCCCACGCCGCGCTTGAGCGCATAGCGCTGGGTTTCCGGTTGGAAGCTGTCGATTGAAACACGGTGCATCTGATCGGACAGGGCGTCTAAGAGCGGCGCAATACGTCTGATCTCATCGGCCGGCGATACAGGCCTCGCGTCCGGATGGCTGGCGGCCGGTCCGACATCCACGACGTCTGATCCGACTCGCAGCATTTCGATCGCCGCGGTGACAGCGCCGGCGGGGTCTAGCCGCCGGCTCTCATCGAAGAAGGAGTCCTCGGTGAGATTCAGAATGCCGAACACCGTCACCATGGCGTCGGCCTCCGCAGCGACTTCCACGATGGGGATCGGGCGAGCAAAAAGGCAGCAATTATGAGCCCCATACCTACAAAGCCCCACGCATCAAGCTTTTGCCCATGAAGCAACCAGGCAATGGCTGTAATTATGACGACGCCGAGTCCCGACCAGACTGCATAAGCAACACCGACAGGGATGGATTTCAGAACCAGAGAAAGAAAATAAAATGCGATGCCATAACCGATTATGACAACGGCGGAAGGGGCAAGCTTAGTAAAGCCCTCGCTAGATTTTAATGCGGATGTTGCGATTACTTCGCCAACTATTGCGATAACAAGAAAAAGCCAGCCTTTCATGATATATCTCCCAATTTGTGTAGGGCTTATTATGCACGCTTAAAAATAATAAAAGCAGACTTGACCTGATAGTTTGGCTGTGAGCAATTATGTGCTTAGTGCATCTAACGCCGGAGTTAAGCCGCCGCGCGTAGCGCGGTCGGCTTGAACGAATTGTTAGACATCATTTACCAACTGACTTGATGATCTCGCCTTTCACAAAGCGAATAAATTCTTCCAAGTGATCTGCGCGTGAGGCCAAGTGATCTTCTTTTTGTCCCAGATAAGCTTGCTTAGCTTCAAGTAAGACGGGCTGATACTGGGCAGGTAGGCGTTTTATTGCCCAGTCGGCAGCGACATCCTTCGGCGCGATTTTGCCGGTTATTGCGCTGTACCAAATGCGGGACAACGTAAGCACTACATTTCGCTCATCGCCGGCCCAGTCGGGCTGCGAGTTCCATAGCTTCAAGGTTTCCCTCAGCGCCTCGAATAGATCCTGTTCAGGAACCGGGTCAAAGAATTCCTCCGCTGCCGGACCTACCAAGGCAACGCTATGTTCTCTTGCTTTTGTAAGCAGGATAGCTAGATCAATGTCGATCATGGCTGGCTCGAAGATACCCGCAAGAATGTCATTGCGCTGCCATTCTCCAAATTGCAGCTCGCGCTTAGCCGGATAACGCCACGGGATGATGTCGTCATGCACGACAAGGGTGACTTCTATAGCGCGGAGCGTCTCGCTCTCGCCAGGGAAAGCCGAAGCCTCCATAAGGTCATTGAGCAATGCTCGCCGCGTCGTTTCATCAAGCTTTACGGCCACAGTAACCAACAAATCAATATCGCTGTATGGCTTCAGGCCGCCATCCACTGCGGAGCCGTACAAATGCACGGCCAGCAACGTTGATTCCAGATGGCGCTCAATGACGCTTAGCACCTCTGATAGTTGGTTCGAAATTTCGATGGTCACCGCTACCCTCATGATGTCTAACTTTGTTTTAGGGCGACTGCCCTGCTGCGTAACATCGTTGCTGCTCCATAACATCAAACATCGACCCACGGCGTAACGCGCTTGCTGCTTGGATGCCCGAGGCATAGACTGTACAAAAAAACAGTCATAACAAGCCATGAAAACCGCCACTGCGCCGTTACCACCGCTGCGTTCGGTCAAGGTTCTGGACCAGTTGCGTGAGCGCATACGCTACTTGCATTACAGTTTACGAACCGAACAGGCTTATGTCCACTGGGTTCGTGCCTTCATCCGTTTCCACGGTGTGCGTCACCCGGCAACCTTGGGCAGCAGCGAAGTCGAGGCATTTCTGTCCTGGCTGGCGAACGAGCGCAAGGTTTCGGTCTCCACGCATCGTCAGGCATTGGCGGCCTTGCTGTTCTTCTACGGCAAGGTGCTGTGCACGGATCTGCCCTGGCTTCAGGAGATCGGAAGACCTCGGCCGTCGCGGCGCTTGCCGGTGGTGCTGACCCCGGATGAAGTGGTTCGCATCCTCGGTTTTCTGGAAGGCGAGCATCGTTTGTTCGCCCAGCTTCTGTATGGAACGGGCATGCGGATCAGTGAGGGTTTGCAACTGCGGGTCAAGGATCTGGATTTCGATCACGGCACGATCATCGTGCGGGAGGGCAAGGGCTCCAAGGATCGGGCCTTGATGTTACCCGAGAGCTTGGCACCCAGCCTGCGCGAGCAGCTGTCGCGTGCACGGGCATGGTGGCTGAAGGACCAGGCCGAGGGCCGCAGCGGCGTTGCGCTTCCCGACGCCCTTGAGCGGAAGTATCCGCGCGCCGGGCATTCCTGGCCGTGGTTCTGGGTTTTTGCGCAGCACACGCATTCGACCGATCCACGGAGCGGTGTCGTGCGTCGCCATCACATGTATGACCAGACCTTTCAGCGCGCCTTCAAACGTGCCGTAGAACAAGCAGGCATCACGAAGCCCGCCACACCGCACACCCTCCGCCACTCGTTCGCGACGGCCTTGCTCCGCAGCGGTTACGACATTCGAACCGTGCAGGATCTGCTCGGCCATTCCGACGTCTCTACGACGATGATTTACACGCATGTGCTGAAAGTTGGCGGTGCCGGAGTGCGCTCACCGCTTGATGCGCTGCCGCCCCTCACTAGTGAGAGGTAGGGCAGCGCAAGTCAATCCTGGCGGATTCACTACCCCTGCGCGAAGGCCATCGGTGCCGCATCGAACGGCCGGTTGCGGAAAGTCCTCCCTGCGTCCGCTGATGGCCGGCAGCAGCCCGTCGTTGCCTGATGGATCCAACCCCTCCGCTGCTATAGTGCAGTCGGCTTCTGACGTTCAGTGCAGCCGTCTTCTGAAAACGACAGCGCGGCACGGGAATCAAGGCATTGCGATTCTCGAAAATAGTTCTTGAAATTCTATTCTTGATTGCATATCATCTCAACGAGTTTCGATAAGAAAGGATGCGCATGCGACCGTCTGTTGTGCTTGACATGAAGCGAAGCGCAGTGCGTGAAGCGGTAGGCCGCTTTCGCGCCGCGAACCCGCGCGTCTTCGGCTCGGTGCTGCATGGCACCGACCGGGATGGCAGCGACCTCGACCTGTTGGTCGATGCGCTGCCCGGTGCCACGTTGTTGGACTTGGGCGATTTGGAAGAAGAACTGAAATCGCTGCTCGGCGTTGACGTCGATCTGCTGACTCCCGGCGACCTGCCGCCGAAGTTCCGGGCCAAGGTGCTCGCGGAGGCGCAACCGATATGAGCGAGAACCGCCTGCCCGATTACCTCGACCACATTCAGCAGGCCGCAACCGATGCGCGCAGCTTCGTGGAAGGGATGGCCAAGGACGACTTCTTGGCCGACAAGCGCACCCAGCAGGCCGTCATCATGAGCCTGATCGTCATCGGCGAGGCGGCCACAAAGGTGATGGATGGCTACGTCGAGTTCACCCAGGCGCATGCCGACGTGCCGTGGCGCAGCATGCGCAATATGCGTAATCGCATGGCTCACGGCTATTTCGACATCAACCTCGATGTGGTGTGGGAGACGGTACAGGAATGGCTGCCGGCGTTGCTCCAGCAATTGCCCGCCGTGCGTCAGGATGCCGACGATGAAGACCGTAACGACAACTGTGAAAGAGGGATCTCCGATGACTGTTGAATCGAGAATATTTTCTGTAGCCGAGTATGTTCAGCCGTCCGAAGGCGAGCCTATTCGTTCCGTTGTGCTTGAAACCCGAGACTCAATTATCGTGGTTTGGCATGTCCATCCCGGGCAGGAAATTGCGGCTCACATTCATCCTCACGGCCAAGACACGTGGACTGTTTTGTCGGGAATGGCTGATTACTTTCAGGGCAATGGGATTGTTCGTGCCCTCAGGGAAGGTGAGATAGCCGTGGCAAGACCGGGCCAAGTGCACGGGGCGCGAAATACAGGTACCGAGCCATTTGTGTTAGTCTCGGTTGTGGCATCAGCCAATGCCGGTTTCGTATTGGCTGAGCGATAGAGCCCAATCTCTGGAGTTGGTCCAATGAGCGGTCGGGGAGATAGGTAACAGACATGCAGCGGACACGGCTGCTAAACCAGGTCGCAAACCTCCTTGCGTCGCAGCGTGCCGCAAGCGACGCGATCAATCGAATGGGGTCGGCATGAGACTGAACACCATCCAGTTCCCGACCGCGTAGCCGCCTGTCCTGCCGATCAGGTCTTGACCATCGACGCCTGGGATCAGTCCTGAATGTTCTTGGAGACCACTACGTTATGAGCCGCAGCCGCCGCAAAACACCCATCGTCGGGCACACGACCTGCGGCAGCGAGCGCGAGGACAAGAAGCTCTGGCATCAGCGCTGGCGCACCCGTGAGCGCACGGCGCTGACCAGCGCGTCGCCCGAAGCCCTGAGCGCCCATCTGCCCCTGCTGGAAAACCAGGCCAGCAGCGTCTGGTCGATGGGCAAGGATGGCCGCTCCTACTGGCCCGTCAAGCGCCAGGCCGCCACGGCGGATCGCATCGCCAATCACAAGGGACGCAACCCGCAAGAACGCGCCTCCCTGAAAAAGCGCCTGCTGCGCAAGTGGATGAGCAAATGAAGCTCTCCTTCCATCAGCACATTGCGCTGTTCTGGATGATCGGTGCTCCGGGCGTCTTCGCGCCCGTGATCGAGAACGCCAAGCGGCCCGATGCCGGCGCCGTCATGGCGTGGGGTGTCGCGATCGTGGCGGTGATGATCCTCTTCACCCCTTTGCTGCTGCGCTGTCCACCATTCCGGCGCTGGTATGGCCGGACGGATGCGCTGTCGGAGCGGCAGCGCCAGGCGCTTGCCGAGCGCGGCCTGCGCCGCTACTACCAGACCGCTTTCGATGACGGCTACGTGCCCCGCGTGATGCCCTACGTGTGGCGCATCATCTGGACGGTCGGCGGGTTGATGGCTGTGACCGCCGTACTGCCTACCAACACCGGACGGCCAGCCTTCGATGCCTTGGTGGTCTTCTCGACCTGGTATCCGATAGGCGTGATGCTGCTGGTTTTCGCGTCGAGGCCCCTTGGCCGGTTGATTCGCCAAAGAGCACAGGAGCGGCGGAAATGAGCACGTCAACCATCGAGGCGCTGGCCAGCGCCTGGGCAAGGATTGCCGAGGAAGCGGAATTCCCCGCTGACTACGAGGGGACTGCCACACCACAAGCGCATCGGGCTAGCGAAGCTATTCAGGAGCAGATTCGGGAGCGCATCGTCGCCACCAACGACATGCGGCTGTTCAGCCTGCTGCACCTGCTGGGTCAGGCGTCGCTGCGCATGGAGCAAGCGCTGTGGCCGGAGGATTACGAGCGGATGACGCGCGAGGTTGAGGAAGCCCTGCGGCAAGCCACCGACGCCAACGCCAGATCGTACACCCACGAAGAAGTGATGCAGGCGATGCAGGAACGCATCGACCGGGCGCGAGACAAGCCATGTTGATTGGCTATGCGCGCGTCTCGACGCAGGATCAGAACCTGGAGCTGCAACGCGAAGCCTTGAGCAAGGCCGGATGTAAAAAGGTCTTCGAGGACAAGGTGAGTGGCACGCGGGCAGACCGGCCTGGCTTGGCCAAGACGCTCGAAATGCTGCGCGAAGGCGATACTTTGGTCGTCTGGAAGCTCGACCGGCTGGGCCGGTCGGTCAAGCAACTGGTCGATCTGGTCGGCGATCTGCACAAGCACGGTGTCCAGTTCAGGAGCCTCACCGACTCCATCGACACCGGCACACCATCCGGGCGGTTCTTCTTCCACGTCATGGCGAGCCTTGCCGAAATGGAGCGCGAGCTGACCGTCGAGCGCACCCGCGCCGGGCTGGAAGTCGCCAAGCAGCTCGGCCGCAAAGGCGGCCGCAAGCCGAAGATGACCGACAGCAAGATCGAGTCGGCCAAGAAGCTGCTGGCCAGCGGGGTGCCGCCCAAGGACGTGGCCAAGAACCTCGGCGTGTCCATTCCGACGCTGTACCGCTGGGTGCCAGCCTCCACGCACGCTTAGCGTGCTTTATTTTCCGTTTTCTGAGACGACCCCTGCATGACCATTATCGCCGCATATTATTACAACGAAGGTAAGCGAGTCCGTGAAATCAGGCTCGATGAGCACGTCGAACTAAACGAGAATCGCTCGGGCTTCTGCTGGATCGCGCTTAGCGAGCCCACCGCAGACGAACTCAGCGCGATCCAGACGACGTATAACCTCCATCCTTTGGCGATCGACAACGCCATGCACCCGCTGTGCCCGCCCAAGCTCGAGGTCTACAACGATGAGTTGTACGTCGTCGCCCAGACCGCCGAGCTGGTCGGCGACCGGATCAGCTACGGCAAGATGGCGATCTTCACCGGTCACAATCACCTTATCACCGTGCGGCACGGCAATGCCGGAGCGCTGGGCAAACTTCGGGAGCAACTCGAGGCATCGCCGACGCAGTTCGGCAAGGGTGTCGACTATGTGCTGCACGCGATCTTGCACCGAGTGGTCGACCAGTATCTGCCCATCTTCGAAATGATCGAGGACGACGTCCTGGCGATGGAGCGACGGTCGCTGCACGATTTCCTCGAGCCAGAAGAGGTGGCGCGAATCTTCGAACTAAGGTCCGAACTCACGCGGTTCCAGCGCACGCTCGGGGCTATGGCCGAGCTGGTGCGAAAGCTCGTTCGCGGCCACTTTCCCTGCATCAGCGCCGAAATGACACCATATTTCCACGACGTCGCGGACCATGTCCACCGCGTGCAGTCCATGGTCGACGGCCTCCTGCTTGTCCTGTCCACGGTCTTCGAGGCCAGCAGCCTTCTGGAAGCGCAAAGGATCGGTGTGGTCACTCGCCAGCTCGCGGCCTGGGCGGCGATCTTGGCGGTCCCGACGGCGATCGCCGGAATATATGGCATGAACTTCAAGCACATGCCGGAACTGGACACGCCATATGGCTACTTCGTCGTGCTCGGAGTGATAGCGGTGTTCTGCCTTCTCCTATTCATGCGCTTCAAGAAGGCCAAGTGGCTATGAGTAACGCACTTCGCGAGCTTCTCCGTCCGCCGAGTCACAGCGCGCTTTGTGCGCGAGCGTGTCCAATCCAGTTCAAGATGAAGGTGCTTCCATGACCTCCCAGGTGACCGACGTTCTAGAAGCAGTCCAGTCATTCATCGCCAAAGGCTATGACCGCGAATACCGCGTCAAGGACGGCAATCTCGTCGATCTCGAACTAGGGTCAACCCTCGATGCATGCAGCATTCGCGTCGATGCGGCGTTGCGCCTCGAGAGCGGGGACGACGGCGAAGATGCCTCCAACATCTACGCGATCACCGATCCGGCGACAGAGCATAAAGGCCTGTTGATCGACGCCTTCGACGTGTTCCACGAAATCTGCCCCCGCGACTTGTCCGAGCGCCTTGTGGCGCATCGGGAAACAGCACCGGCAGGTGACCAGGACGCGCCGAGCAAGCACGGACTACGGAAAGTCTACAAGAGCGAGTTTCACAGCGATCCCGAGCGTTACGTTCTGCGCGAGGGCTTTCCAGACTTCCCGCCATGCCCTTTCGGCCAATCCTTCAGCATCCTCGGCTTCGATACCGCCGAGCAGGAATATGTCTGGCTCGTCACGAGCATCATTCGAGATCCTCGGCTGATCAGGGTTCCATACCAGGGCGAAGACGTCATCAGCGACGAATAGCGGTGTCGCTTAGCCGGAAAGGCTGGCCTTCCTGGCCCACACATCTGCAGGCTGAACTTTAAGAACATCGAAAATTAGGAGGTGATTATGGACTGGAACAAGGACCACATACGAGAAACTATGCTCTTGCTGGAGACAGCAGCGTTGCACAGCGCTCGCGAAAACTACCTGGACTATGTCTCTACCGCTCGGCTCGATCGGAGCGAACCGATCGAAAACGACGAACTAGCTCAGGCCGAGGTCGCGAGCGACTTCGCTGAAGCGCTCGATGACACGCTCCATGACTACGCCAATAAACTCGAAAAGCTCAGGACGATCGATTTCGGCCCCAAGTTGGCCGTCAACGAAGGCGCTGTCGTCAAGCTGTCCGGCCGCCACTTTGTGATCGCGGTGTCAACGAGCAAGTTTACCTGTCAGGGGCGTGAGCTCATGGGCATTTCCACGATGGCGCCGATCTTCGAAGCGATCGAGGGTGCCCGAGCCGGGGAGACCGTGCAGTTCAACGGCCGGGACCTCACCGTAGAAGACGTGGAATAAAGCCCTCCACCGCAGCCGGCGCGCTAGTGCCGAACGCCCTGCATCTCTTTCTGCATGCATACGGTCACTTGCAGCCGCGTTGACCTGGCTCATCAAAGGCAAACTCATGACAACACCTTCATTCTTCATCACCCCCGGATACGGGACGCGCCTGCATGACGCGCTTCATTATTCTCAGGCAATGCGCATTGGTGACCGCGTGGAGATCTCCGGACAGGGCGGATGGAACGACGATCTCGTCATTCCGGAGTCGATTGAGGAAGAGATCGAGCAGGCGTTCAAGAACGTGGAACGGACGCTCGCGACCGCCGGAGCACGCTGGCCGCATGTGGTCCACGTCAATTCCTATCACGTCGGTGGATTCCCTCCCGTGATCAACGAAACAATGGCCAAGCTGTATCGCCACTACATGCCCGACCGCGCTCCAATCTGGACGCAGTTGGGAATCGAAGCGCTGGGGCTTCCAACCATGCGTATCGAAATTCGCGTAACAGCTATCATCGCCTGACCCCGCGGTTCGTGCAGGCGCCGTGCCGCGCTAATCCCGCACGCCCTGCGCCCGCTTCTCCATGCATATCATCGTATCGAGAGATCCGGTTATCATCGGCGTGCTCGGAGAACGGGGGGCCGCCTTGGCCTGGTTGGCGCGCCTCGGCTGCCTGCGGGCGATGGCCAGCACTGCCAGGAGCGTGAGCAACGCCGCCGCATAAAGGAACAGGCCGCCAGGGCCGACGATATTCATTGCAGCTGCTCCTATTAGGGGGCCAGCGGCTGTCCCGATCCCGTTGAGCAACAGAAGCCCGCGCGCGGTGCCGAGTAGCCGACCGGCCGGAAGATCGTCGTTTGCGACGGCGAGACACAACGAATAAATCGGGATGCCAAAGCCGCCGAACAGCGCACCTGCCGCAAGGAGCAGCGGCAGAGGCGCTTCCACCGCCAACGCTACGCCGATGGCAGACGCTGCGGACGCCAGCGCCGCACCGGCGATGACAAGATTCCGGGGCACTCGATCCGAAAGCCAACCGAGTGGCCAATGGAAGGCGAGCGTTCCACCAAGAACCGCAGCCATGAAGGCGGAGATACCGCCCACATCGAGGCCGATGCTCTGGGCGAAGTTCGCGCCCATGCCCCAGAAACCACCGATAGCCAGGCCGGCCAGGAAAGCGCCAGCCGCAGCGAGAGGTGATACGAGGACGAGGTCCCTGAACGCGACCCATTCCTGTTCCACCTGGGCCGGCGGATGACTGGGCAGCAAGGTGATCGGAACCACCGCCGCTGATATCAGCAGCGACACGATGAGGAACAATGTCACGTCGGCGGGCGGTGCGATGTTGAGTAACGCCTGCCCGATTGCCCATGAGCCCATAGAGACAACTCCGAATATCGACAGGAGCTGCCCGCGTGTGGATGGCAATGCGTGGGCGTTGAGCCAACTCTCCGTTGCGAGGATCATGCCCGCGTAGGCGAAGCCGGTAATCAGGCGAAGCGGCATCCAGGCGATCGGCTCCACGAACGCCACATGGAGAAGGGCGGTCATCGAGGCAATGGCCGCGAAGCCGGCGAAGGTTCTGACATGTCCCACGGAGACGATGATCGGTGGCAACACGAGCGCGCCGATCGTGAAACCCGCGAAATAGAAGGACATCATCGCGCTGATCGCGCCGGTCGAGAACCCCTTATGGCCGGCTCTCACGATCAGGAGCGTGCTCAGCAGGCCATTGCCCAGCAGCAGAGCGGCGACGCTCAGCAGCAGCGCCGCCACCGGCGCGAGAACGAGGCCGCGCTTGCCCGCCGACCTCATGGTATCCATCGCCGGGCTCGTTCTCGGGCCTGACTTGAGGGTTGATACTCTGCCGCACTGATGAACTGGTCGAATGCTTCGCACCAGATGACGACCGTGTTGTAGTCACGGACATCGATGCCGGCAGGCACCTCGACGATGAAGCCGTTGAACGTCTTCACATCGCCCACGCGGACTGATCTGTCCTTGATTAGGAGAAAGGCCTCCTTCGTGTCGACGAAACGTGGTGCGAGGTAGAGCTTGTAGTCGGGACCAGGGGCGAGGCGCCCGATATGGGCGATACGGTCGCGCGAGACCCGGATCTCGCCTTCCCCCCAGTGAAGCAGGTCGCTGCCTTTGAGATCGCGGGCCAGACGCCCTGCGTAGAGCGTCTCGGCTGAGATGGTCCGCAAGGCCGCCGCGTCCGGGGCCTGGGGGGCGGTCAGGATCGGCAGCGTGTAGACACCGCCCGCGAAGCCCATGGCGAGCATCGCGAGATGGGTGGCAATCAGGATGACCCAGCGCCGCATCGGTTACACCAGCTCCAGTCCCTTCACGAGCTGATCGGCGTCGAGATGGAAGTCCGAGAATACGATGCGGCCGCCAGCGTCCATCACGGAGAACCAGGGCGTTCCCCGCGTGCGGTAGTCCTCCATGAAGGTGGGAAGCGTCGCGCCGGCAGGTGGCTCGTCCTGACCGAACGCGACAGGAAGCGCATACTTGAGCTGGTTCACGCGCAGCTTCTCGAAGGTGTTCTCATCCGCTCCTTCGAAGACGGTCTGGATCACCGCGAAGCCCACGCCCTTGGCGCTCAATGCACCATGCAACCTTTGTAGCGTCGGAAATCCATGCAAATGGCAGCCACGGCACCAGTGCTGGAAGGCGAAGAGGACTTTCGGGCCGGTGCCGAGATCCGACAGCTTGAGCGGCGCGATGCTTTCTCCATCCGCGCCAATCCATCTCTGCACCCGCAGCTCGGGGGCTTGTCGTTCGTCGACGCTCATCTGATCCTCCAATTCCGATGCAGAAGTCCGATGAGTGGTCGCGTGTGGCGATGGCACGCGAACCTCACCGCCTTGATCCCCTACAGGTTGTAGGATGCGAGTTCGCCGACCGATACCTCGTGGCCAGCCCCGCCGTTCTTCCGTCGGTGTGTCACCGCCGCCCCTCAATGACAAAGGCGCGATAGCGGGAACCGGCAAAACGGTGCGCAGCGATGGTTTGGTAGGCGGGGCTATGATACCAATCACGGGCGGCCTGCATCGTCGGGAACCGCAAAATTACGGCCCCTTCGACGGGCGGCCCCTCCAAATGCTCCATCGCGCCATAAGCGGCGAGAAAGGTTACGTCGTGGCCATCGAACGATGGGCCGACGCCTGCAGAATAGGTTGCGAGTTCTTCCGGATCGGTGGTTTCTTCGCGGGTGAAGACGACGAACGCTTCCATCTTAAAGTCTTTCATAAGGTCGCATCTGCAGGCCACCGCCGCTGGCGATGGCCTTAAAGTCGTCAGGCTGGCAGCTCGAACCCGATTTTCGTGAGTGCCTCGACGCACGCATCCTGATCCTGCTGATAGTTGCCTCCGGAGATGCCGATCCCGCCGATCAACTTCCCGTCTTCCAGGATCGGATAGCCTCCGCCGACAGCGACCATCCGGGGGCGATAGGCCAGCGGCGCCACTTTTGGATCGTTCGAAACATAGTCGTTCCAGACATGGGTGGGGTACCCAAACGAGGCGGAACTCCAAGCCTTGTCGATGGCAACATCGACGGTGAGAAACGGCGCGTCATCAGTGCGCTCGAACGCGCGCAGGTTACCGGTGGCGTCGACGACGGCGACCGCAGCCGGGATGCCGATTGTACGTGCCGCGGCGATCGCCGCGTCGATGAGGGCGACGGCGGTTTCGCGGTTGATCGAGGCGGTGGCAATGGATTTCGTCATGAAATTTCCTTCGCCGTGGCGTAATCCGTCCGGCGTTCTTGAGGTTAGAAAAGACGTTCGGCGGTGGCAGTCATCAGAAGCCTTCGAGGACAATCTTGCCTCTTGCCGCGCCACTTTCGATCAGTGCGTGCACCGTCTTCAGATTGGCGGCATTAATTGGCGACAATTTTTCGGTTAGCGTCGTGCGAATTTTGCCGTCGTCCACCAGCACCGCCAGCGAATTGAGGATCTTGCCCTGCTCATCCATGTCGGGCGTGCCGTAGAGCGACCGTGTGAACATCAGCTCGTGGTGGATCGACACTGCCTTGCGCTTGAACAGCATGACGTCGAGCGCCTTGGGATCGTCGATGAATCCGAACCGTCCTTGCGGGGCGATCAGTTCGGCGATGTCGGATGCATGCTGCTCGGTATGCGTGGTCGAGAACACGAAAGCGGGAGCGCCGATGTTGAGCTCGGCAATCTGTGGCGCGAGCGGCCGAGAGTGGTCGATGACATGATGAGCCCCAAGCCCTTTAACCCACTCCTGGGTTTCCGGCCGAGAGGCGGTGGAGATGACGATGAGATCCGTGCGCTGTCGAGCGATCTGGATGGCGATCGACCCGACCCCACCCGCACCACCGATGATGAGGATCGCCGCCGCCCCGGGAACGGGCTTCGTCACGTCCAGGCGATCGAACATGGCTTCCCAGGCCGTCAACGTCGTGAGTGGCAGCGCCGCCGCTTCCGCCCAGTCGAGCGACGCGGGTTTACGACCGACGATCCGGGCGTCGACGAGATGGAACTCCGCATTGGTGCCAGGCCTTATGAGCGATCCGGCATAATAGACCTCGTCGCCTACCGCGAACTGCGTCACGTCGGGGCCGACCTCTTGCACGATCCCGGCCGCATCCCATCCCAGCACTTTCCAATCGCCATCAGCGGGCGGCGTGCTGCTGCGGATTTTGTAGTCGACCGGGTTGACCGAGACAGCCTTCACCTCAACCAGGATATCGCCTCCTTCAGCGACAGGCCGAGGCAGATCAATGTCGACCAGAGAGGCGTCCTCGGCGATGGGTCCCGGAACCTTGTAACCAACGGCTTTCATCGGTGTCTCCAGCTTGCTGTATCCTGAAGTCTTATCGATCAGATCGAAATTTCTTCCGAAATATACTCAGGATTTAAAGATTTCGCGTGTCAGACTATGAAGGTATGCGCGCAACATATCCAATAGCGGTACGACATAGTTTCCATACCTCGGAGCCGGATTCAGAAGTTTATCGAAAATAGCGGTTTATTGCTGTTCGGCGGGTGAGCATCCGGATGGAGGCGATAAGCGCCCAAGCGGTTGAGGAGTCGACCTCTCAGCGGTCGCGTTGGCAGGGGCGATCTCGCCCGCCGGTCTCACACCAACGTTGGCAAGCGACGGCGTCCGCTCGAAATCCGCTGACGGGGATACGCCTGCAATGCCGATTCGAAGCTATCGAAACTATAGCTACAGGGTATTGGGAAATCATACTGGACTGACGCTATAGTCTTCACGCATAACCACGACTCAAAATGGTCCAACACTTTTCTCTACGCTAATAGAGAATCCGGTATTCTGATTTTCAGTGAATTGGCTCGTTCGGCGGTTGTGCGCGCAAAGATCTTTTACAGAATTCTGAACTGAATCAGGTTCTGGTCTGTCGTGACAAGCAAGGGGGTTTCGCTATGGTCACCAGAGGTTTCACAGGCCGCGGTCCAGGCGGCGACCAGTCCGATCGGATACCGCCGGGTCAGCATCTCGTGGAGAATTTCCCTGTTCTGACGGCCGGGCCAACGCCGAGCGTGGAGCCCTCCGATTGGAAATTCACCGTCAAGATCGGTCCGAAGCCCGTCAAAGTGTGGAACTGGAGCGAGTTCAACGCCCTACCGAAGACCAAGATGACCCGAGACATTCACTGCGTCACGTCCTGGTCCAAGCTGGATACCGCCTGGGAGGGCGTACTCATCGAAGACATCCTTGCAGATGCAGGGCTCGATCGGCCCACCGATTTCGTCTTGGCGCACTGCTACGATAATTACTGGGGTCGGTTCCGGCTGAGGGCGAAATGACACCCTAAGCTTTCGGTTCCTTGGGCCAAAGATATTCGCCAGTCAGTAGAATGTGCGCCCAGCCCAATGGGGATATGTGGGGAAGAAATTCAGGGGGAACATCCAACCCTTCGTTCCGCCGCTCCGTGACGGCATGACCAAGATGGACGGTATTCCAGTAAATGATCACCGCAGTCAATAAATTGAGCCCAGCGATTCGGTAGTGCTGCCCCTCTGTCGTGCGATCGCGAATTTCCCCCTGCCTCCCGATACGGAGCGCATTTTTGAGCGCATGGTGGGCCTCTCCCTTGTTAAGACCGATCTGAGCACGCCGCTGCATGTCCGTATCCAGGATCCACTCAATAATGAAAAGGGTCCGTTCAATACGACCAACTTCACGAAGCGCAACTGCAAGGTTGTTTTGTCGTGGGTAAGAAGCGAGCTTGCGCAGGAGTTGGCTGGGCCTGATTTTGCCAGCGGTCATCGTCGCGGCACAACGGAAAATATCAGGCCAGTTCGCAACGATAAGATCCTCCCGGGCTTTTCCACCTACCAACTTGCGTAACTCCCTGGGGGTCGTATCGGGATTAAATACGTACAACCGCTTCGATGGCAGATCCCTGATTCGCAGAACGAGATTGTAGCCGAGCAGGCTACTGGCTCCGAACAAATGGTCGGTGAATCCTGCTGTATCGGCATACTGTTCGCGAACATGGCGACCGACCTCGTTCATCAGTAGTCCATCGAGAATATACGGTGCCTCGCTCACGGTCGCCGGGATCGACTGACAAGCGAATGGCGCGAACTGGTCGCTTACGTGAGTATACGCTTTGAGGCCGGGAACAGAACCATATTTGGCATTGACCATGTTCATGGCTTCGCCATGCCGCGCTGTCGGGAAAAACTGACCATCGCTCGATGCTGACGTGCCCATCCCCCAGACGCGTGACATCGGCAGTTTACCCTGCGCGGCCACCACAATTGCCAATGCCTGGTTCATGGCTTCGCTTTCAACATGCCAGCGGGCAAGGCGTGAGAGCTGCCAGTAATCATGCGTGTTTGTAGCTTCCGCCATCTTACGCAGGCCCAGATTGAGCCCTTCAGCGAGCAGGACGTTGAGCAGACCGATCCGGTCGCGACATGGAGCCCCGGTTCTCAGATGGGTAAACGCATCTGTGAAACCAAGGGCTGCATCAACTTCAAGCAGCATGTCGGTAATCCGAACGGACGGCATTCGGCGATACAGATCCAGTATGAGTGCCTCGGCACCATCCGGCACGTCTGCTGTCAACCTGTCGATCCGCAACGTTCCATCTTCTATGCTACCGTGCGGAATAGTGCCGTTACGGGCAGCCCGGGCCAGCCGCTTAAGAGCGATCGTGAGTCGCGCCTTTCTGTCTGCCAGCCAATCCTGTGGGTTGGAAGGCACGGCCAGTTTTGCATTTTCCTGCGCCGCGATCATCGGCACCAGTACCTGCTTGAGGTCACCATAGCGGCGCGAATGAGCGAGCCAGACATCTCCGGAACGAAAAGCATCCCGGAGGTGAAAGAGTACCGCCACTTCCCAAAGACGGGTATCTCCTTTTTCCTGAGCTCGTAAATGACGGTTCCATTTGGAGCTGGGCCGCAGGAAACGCCTTTCTGGCGATGCAACACCTTTCATCTCTCCGATCGACAAAGCTGCTGCTACCAATGGTCCGGCGACCGGCGCGGCTTCGAGCTTCAGACAGCGCAACATGCGGGGCGCATAACGACGAAAGCGATGGTATCCCTGCCCGACATATGCAAGAGGCTCATCGGCTAGCGTGTTGCTGAGTTGAGTCCCTGTCGCTACCAGTTGAGCGAGCCGGTCCCATGCAACCGAACTGGCGACAGCCATCTCCAGCGGGGTTCCGTCACTGCGGGCCTCAAGCAACGAAGCTCCCAGCGCGGTGAAGGTACGGATCGTATCCGTGAGTGTGGCTTTAGAGCCGGAAATTGTTTCGTCATGCTGGCGCTTCGCTTCCCGCCAGGTTTTTCCTACGATCCTGTCATGGGTTTCGACTATGGCATCAGCAATCGCCGCTTCCCACTCCACAACACAGACGGCAAGGATCGCCCAGCGGCGGTCCGAAGTGATGTCACGCAAACCGTCGGTGAAGTAGCGTTCACCCTGCCGACGCAGCCGGGCAATGCGATGGGCAGGTATGCTGGCCAAAGCACTATGATTGATATTCAGGGTACGCAGAAATTCGAGCCTGTCGAGCAAACGGTTAGCAGCAGCCGAGTTGTTACCAACCTCGAAGTTGCGAAGCCAGATGAAACGACTGATATTGCCGGCGAGCATTTCACTCAGAAGTTTGTCCAGGTGATCGCGAACATCCGCTGTTAAATTTTCCGCAATCCGCGTTTCAATCCGCCGCTCAGCGGCGACCAGAGCATCCGCGCACAAGCGCTCGATTGTCGATACTGCGGGCAGAATGGTGGAAGTTTCCCGACACCGCACAATAAAACGATGAGCAAGATCCTCGTTTGATCTGGCATCTTCGGCCTGGCCGAAAGTCCACTCCCGCAGATCACGGGCACCACGGCCCGTGAAGGTCTTGTAGCCGTAAATTTCGCGCAGCGTGTCCATGTGCTGCTGACGGGTTTGGCGCCGTGTGGCATAAGTGAGAAGCGCATCAGCCGGAACTCCAAGCTGAGCACCGACGAAGGAAAGGACTTCACGCGGGATCATCTCACCAGGAGCCAGTGCACGGCCCGGATATCGTAAGGCACAAAGTTGCAGGGCAAAGCCAATCCTGTTTTCCGGTCTGCGGCGCTGCCTAATGTTTTCCAGGTCATCATCGCCCAGCGTGTAGAACTTCAGTAGCGACAGTTCGTCCGTGGGCAGATCGAACAGCGCTGCTCGCTGCCGTTCGGTGAAAATATGGCGTCGTGACATACAAATTCGTCCCTTTTGAAGTATAGTCTGTTTTGGACAACAGCCAGCCCATATAAATCAGGGCGTTCCGATACAAAAATCCAGGAGGGTTCAATTGGGACATCGTGCCGCCATTTACTGCCGGGTTTCAACAGCGGATCAGTCTTGTGAACGCCAGGAATTTGATCTGCGAGCCTTCGCCGGCCGTGCCGGCTACGACGTGGTGGGAATATTTAAGGAAACAGGTTCAGGAACTAAACTCGACCGGGCCGAGCGAAAGAAAGTCCTGGCGCTTGCCCAGTCCAGACAAATTGATGCAATCCTGGTCACTGAGCTTTCCCGGTGGGGGCGCTCGACGCTCGATCTGCTCAATACGCTACGTGAACTGGAGAACTGGAAGGTTTCCGTGATAGCCATGAATGGAATGGCGTTCGATCTTTCGTCGCCGTATGGACGAATGCTGGCGACGTTTCTTTCCGGCATTGCGGAGTTTGAGCGGGATCTCATCAGCGAGCGGGTCAAGTCAGGCCTTGCTGTTGCGAAGGCACGTGGTAAGAGGCTTGGTCGTCAGGCCGGAGTGCGACCAAAATCAGACCGACTTTTGCCTAAGGTGGTTGCGATGAGGGCCGAGGGACGCAGCTATCGCTGGATCGCACGCGAGCTCGGTATCAGCAAGAATACCGTCGCTGACATCGTGCAACGACACAGAGCTAACGCTTAGGGTGTCATTTCGCCCTCAGCCGGAACCGACCCCTAAGAGTTGGCTTCACTCATTGAAGAAATGCCTTTAAGCCTAAATTCCTTTACTAGTCGGTCCTGAAGAGTGAGGTGCGCACGTTCAACGCGCCCTTTAGCTGAGCTTGTTTCAGCACATATAGTACGAATATTTAACTCATGCATGGCTCGTCCAAATTGTGTAAAACCATCACCGCCAGTAGCATTTTTGTTATTGATCCTGAAAACGCTGGCTTTATCACTATACAAAGAGAGAGGCTTCCCATGTTTTTCAATATAACCTCGCGTAGCCTCAAAGTAAGTGAATGTTGATTCCGATTTTACAAAGCGAAGCTGCATCAGTCGGCTGGTCGCATCATCAACGTAAACTAATGCTGTACATTTAGGCCCTCGGGCTTCAAACCAGTCGTGTTCACACCCATCGATTTGAATTAGCTCTCCGATGCAGGGGCGACGATAACGAGGTTGTTGAATTTTTGGTGCTCTCTGTCGCCTAGGGATCCAAAGGCTTGATTGTATCATCAGCTTTCTCACCGTTTCCTTCGACAGATAAACTCCATGAACTTCATTTAGCTTTTCACATGCGAGCGTTGGACCAAAATCTGAGTAATGTTTTTGTATGATAGAAAGCGCGTACTCAGCCATACCAGCAGGCAGCTGATTATTACTTGGTTGACCGGTACGTCTATTGGTCACACCAAGTGGGCCTTCGTCACGATAACGAGCTATCAGACGCCTGCATTGACGAGGTGAAATGCCAAGATGCTCAGCGGCTCGGCTTGTCTTCATGCGACCATCAATGACGTCCTGAATGATTTTGAGGCGATTGGCTTCTTGCAACGTGAAATATCCTGATTTCTGAGCTGTCATGCAGCAGAGTCCTCATTACATTTCCCCGTGGTTGATTAAAGTTCGCCACACCACGGAATTAGTATAAGTAGGACACTTGAACTTTGCCAGATACGGACATTACAACTTTGCCCCTACATGTGAAGTTCGCTTAACTTAATTTATGTTAAATGATAGCGAGTGTTAAATAGTTACCTGCTGACGTTGAAGAGCCGCCCCCTGTCAATAAAGGTAGTTGTCTGCCTGTGGTAATATACAGCGGTCATTTTCAGGGATGGAAATGATGAAGAAGAAAAATCGCACACCCACTCCTCACGATGCCACGTTCCGGCAGTTTCTGACTCACCCGGATGTTGCCCGCGATTTCATGGAGCTTCATCTGCCTGCAAAGCTTCGTGCTATCTGCGACCTCAGCACGCTGAAACTGGAGTCCGGTTCATTTGTTGAAGAGGATCTGCGGCAATATTTCAACGACGTGCTTTACAGCCTGAAAACCACTGCAGGCGATGGATATATACATGTTCTGGTTGAACATCAGTCCACGCCTGACAGGCATATGGCGTTCAGGCTGATGCGCTATGCTGTTGCCGCCATGCAGCGGCACCTTGAGGCGGGCCATAAACAACTGCCACTGGTGATACCGGTGCTGTTCTATACCGGCCGGCGCAGCCCCTATCCATACTCAACGCGATGGCTTGATGAGTTCGATGACCCGGCATTAGCGGAAAATCTCTACTGCAACTCTTTTCCTCTGGTCGATGTTACGGTTATTCCGGATGATGAAATCGCAGACCATCGTAGTATGGTTGCCCTGACTCTGCTGCAGAAGCATATTCATCAACGCGATCTGGCGGAGCTGGTTGACAGGCTTGCCCCCATTTTGCTGGCCGGATATCTCTCTTCATCACAGGTGATATCATTGATACACTATATTATACAGGCAGGCGAAACATCAGACGCTGAGGCCTTTGTACGCGAACTGGCACTGCGTGTGCCGCAACACGGAGACGGACTTATGACCATTGCACAGCAGCTTGAGCAAAAGGGAATCGAAAAAGGTATCGAAAAGGGTATCGAAAAGGGTATCCAGCTTGGTGAACAGCGCGGTATTGAAAAAGGCCGAAACGAAGTCAAACTCGACATTGCGCGTACCATGCTGCAGAACGGTTTCGACCGCAGTACGGTCATGACAATGACCGGCCTGACGGAAGAGGATCTGGCACAAATCCGGCACTGACTGTTTTACGCATCTTTCTGACTGTATCGCTGAGCCGTAATGCTTAGCATCACTGCTCCACCGTTGCATTATGCGCTTTCAGCAATCAGCTGCATTTCATCGGGATTCAGGCCGCCGTAACGCCTGGGCCTGAGCAACATTGCTTTATATCTGCATTAACGTTTACCTGCACCAGACATCCACTATAGACAGTAGCGTCGCTTTTTTACGATCCGCTGAAGAGAGCGTTTGCCTTACTGATTTGCCTGCTGTTGCTGCTTTATCAGCGTTTCCGGCAGTCAGTACATAAAGCTCTGAAGCTTCACTAACGATCATCTTCCATCTACAGTGGTCAGTCGCTCAGCACTCTGCGTTGTCATGCGTACCTGTTCACTGCCTGTTTATCCTGCTGGCAGATATCCAGAGTGGCGGGCTGAGAGATCCGTACCCGATCAAGCTATTCATTTATCTCAATACGCTCATCAGCACATAGTGCTGTACCTGCCGCCAGGTTCGCAGACGACACCTTCCATGCCAGCCTGCACAGTACCAATATGGCTGCGATTGATTTGTTGATTTTCGTAATCAGTTCAACCCCGGCTGCTGATAGCAGCGTCCACTTTTGTAGTGGAAATAACGATACTGTAAGCGAGGTGTCAGGATAGGCTGTTTTTCACCATCCGAAACCAAACCTGACGGCCGCAGTCAGATTTTATAGTAGTCCTTTACCCCGCGCAGTCTGGCAAAACCGATAGGGGGATCCCCGCAATACTTCTTCAGTTTTTCGCAAACTGCTGCTGAAGAGACGTATTCCGCTTTTGCCACTCCTTGAATGCCGTTTCCCTGAATGTGACCGTATACGTCACAAAAACGTGTCCGGATTGACATTAACTAACCGCTGACGACTGCGCTCATTCACTAACCTGACCAGATCCTGATCGTCCAGGGCATTAAGGATCTGGTCATAAAGCTCAGCCGGAACGCAATAGAACGCAGGCTGGTTGCAGTTGAGGCAGGCGCCTCTGCTCTGACCACATGGGGCCGCTAAGCGTGACGCAGTCTGAGCGTGGCTGGCAGCACTCTGCGGTTACAGGCGGGCTCTTCACCCGCAATCAGTGCGCTGACCAGCGCAAAGCACTCCTGCGCCAGACGCGGCACATCCTGCTCAACGGTATCAATCGCTACCGACAGCGAATCATAGAGATAGTGGTCATCAAAGCTGGCGATGCGGATGTTACTGTTGAGCAGATTATGCTGGCTCATATACCGCAGCACCCCTTCCATCAATCCGCAGGCGGCAGTGAAGATCGCCTGTGGCGGGCGGCCAAGCCGGGCGCAAAGCGCAGCAAACATCTCATAACCACTGCTCGGATGATAATTACCATGAATAATCCATTCCGGTCGTGGCGTGACGCCCGCCTGCTCCAGCCCCTGCAGAAAGCCTGCCAGCCGGTCGCGTGTCGGGGAGAGACGCGCCTGCCCGCCAAGGAAATAGATCTCTTCCGGATGGGCGCTCGCCAGCTGCGCCACTAAATCAGCGGTGGGTGTCACCGCATCCGTGATGACCAGCGGCAGCTGCGTATCATTCATATAGCGGTCAAACAGCACAACCGGTAGCTGCTCACTGAGTTTTACATAGTCGCTGTCGCCGGACATGCTGGAGGCAACAATCAGCCCGTCTACCTGACGGGCAACCAGGTTATCCACGACAACCCGTTCCTGCCCGGCATTTTCATCGGTACAGGAGATCAACAGCTGCAGTCCCGCTTCGCGGCAGAGGTTTTCCAGCGCATCAGAGAACACGGCAAACCCGTGGTTGGTGATCTCCGGCACCACCAGACCCAGCGTATGGCTGCGGTTATCGCGCAGCAGGCGCGCATGAATACTGGCCTGATAATGATGCTCACGGGCCAGGGTCAGCACGCGCTCGCGCGTCTCTTTGGCGACGCGCAGCTCTTTGCCCCGGCCATTCAGCACCAGGCTGGCGGTCGCTTTAGAGACGCCAGCCAGGGCAGCAATATCAGTGATGGTTACGCGTTTGGTTTTTCTCACGTCAGGGCATCATTTAGGGAAACAATGACTTATTCTACCACGCAGCGTCGCAGCGGCCAGTAGCGCGCAGTAACTTCTGTGTCCCCGATCAGCCTGAGCTGTGCTGCTGCTGCCGGAAAATAGCGGCTGCTCATTACGCCCTCGCCTTCGTTGATAAAAATCTCTACGCTGGAGTGGTCGCATAAAATCTGCAGCTGCGTTACCGCTCCGCACCAGTAGCGATAGTGCCACTCCCCGCTTTCCAGGCTGCGGCGCGCAAGACGCAGTCCGGCGTCATGCCACTCCAGCAGCAGCGTATCAGCAAAGTTCAGCGTGACACCGCCCGTACCGGTCAGCACCAGCTCCAGCCGCCGGGCGGGGATAGCAGGCACGTCGGCAGCCCGCCCCTGAAAAGCGTGCTCTTCGCCGCGCAGCGCCTGCAATTCAGCTACCGGACGCTGGTAGAGTTTACCGTCGCGCGTGCCCAGCTCGCGGATGCAGGTCATCTGATGGATCCAGCCGCGAGCGATAGTCGGCTGATATCTCTCTTCACCGTCGGGCACACCCATCCATCCCACCAGCAGACGACGGCCATCGGCGGTCAGCGTGGTCTGCGGCGCGTAGAACTCAAAGCCGGCATCCAGTTCATGAAAGCCGCCGTGGGTAAAGCGGGCAGTATCATAGTCCAGATCGCCGGCCAGCCATGCGCTGGGATGTGCGTTAAGAAAGCGCTGTTCCTCAGGCGCAATCCCCTGCGGACAGCAGATAAGAAACGTACTGTCGCCCAGCGTGAAGAGATCGGGGCATTCCCACATGTATCCTGCCGCGCCCAGTCCGTTGAGGCCGCTGCCGGCAATCTCGCCGCGGTTGTGCCACGTATGCAGATCGTCAGAGCACAGCAGCAGAACCTTGCCCTGCAGCTGCGTATCCTGCGCGCCCAGAACCATGTACCAGCGCTCACCGTGCCGCCACACTTTCGGATCGCGGACGTGTCCGGTATACCCGTCGGGCAGCGCAATAACGGGCCCCAGCTTATCGAAACCGCCCGCCTCATTCTGCACCGCCAGACACTGCCAGGCGGTACGGCCGCCGTCGTCAAATTTCACATTCCCGGTATAGACCAGCGTAAGTGCGCCATTGTTGTCCACGGCGCTACCGGAGTAGCAGCCGCTGCGATCATATTCTTCGTCCGGCATCAGCGCGATGGGTTCATGCTGCCACTGCAGCAGATCGGCTGAACTCCAGTGGCCCCAGCACTTATGCTGGTGCCGGCAGCTCAGCGCGTTCCACTGATAGAAGAGATGGTAACGCCCGTTAATGTGAATAAAGCCGTTGGGATCGTTCAGCAGACCCGTTACCGGAGCCAGATGCCAGCCTGGATAGTGTGCATCGCTGAGCGCGCGCGGCTGACCGCGCATCACCGCCTGCAGGATAGCGGGCAATAAGGTTGAGGAGACCATTAGTCTGCATCCGTTTTGTATTTAAGCAGGTACGAAATGACAAAGGCGGCGCTGAAAGCGATCACCATACCGATAGCATAATTGAGCAGCGAGCTGGCCTGCACAATCGCCATCCCCGGAAGACCGGTCAGGCCTACTGCCGTCATATACACATGCACCGAGACAACCCATGCCCCCCCGAGTGCGCCACCAATCAGCCCGGCGACAAAAGGTTTCATAAAGCGCAGGTTGATACCAAAAATGGCTGCTTCGGTGATACCCAGCAGCGCCGAGAAGCCGGAGGGCAGCGCAATAGCTTTGATCTTAATATCTTTGGATTTTAACCATACGGCCAGGCACGCCCCGCCCTGCGCAACGTTGGCCATCGCCCAGATCGGCAGCAGGAAATTCACGCCAATGGCGGGATTGCCCAGCAGTCCCGCTTCAATAGCATGAAAGCTGTGGTGTACACCGGTGATCACAATGACAGAGTAGAGACCGCCAAACAGTAACCCCGCCAGCCAGCCGGCGTGGGCAATCAGCGTGCTCAGGACAAAGGAGATCCCGTCACCCAGCGCACGTCCGGCCGGACCGATAATCAGCAGGGCCACAAAACCGGAGATAATTACCGTCAGGAATGGCGTCAGAATCAGATCCAGCGCGTCCGGGATCACGCGGCGCAGCTGTTTTTCCAGCACGCTCATGAACCATACTGCCAGCAGCACCGGGAACACCGTGCCCTGATAGCCAATCATCGCGACTTCAATACCAAAGAAGTTCATGGTGTGGAAGCCGGCTGCCACGCCCCAGGCGTTGGTCAGTGCCGGGTGTGTCAGGATCCCGCCCAGCGTCGCTCCGAGAAACGGATTGCCGCCAAACTCACGTGCGGCAGTGAACCCGATCAGGATGGGCAGAATGACAAATGCCGCCGAGCTGCACATATCCAGCATGATATAGAGCGCATTTTCCGGATTGACCCAGCCGTAGGTTTTCACCATGCCGAGTAACCCCATCAGCAGACCAGAGGCGACGATGGCCGGGATGATCGGAACAAAAATATTCGACAGCAGACGGGCAATACGCTGAAAAGGATTGAGTTTGCGTGCGGCAATATCCGCCGCTTCTGACTTACTGGTTTCGCTGATGCCAGCTTCGCGGATAAAAGCGGCATATACCTTATTCACCACGCCGGTACCAAAAATAACCTGCAGCTGTCCGGCATTGCGGAAGCACCCTTTTACGCCATCGAGTTTACCGATCGCTGCGGTATCTGCTTTGGCATCATCCACCAGTACCAGACGCAGACGGGTGGCGCAGTGCGCCGCGCTGGCAATATTTTCCCGGCCACCCAGCAGCGGCAGCAGCGCGCGGGAGATCTGTACAACATCCATCGTAACCTCTGTTTTTCGTTGTTGTGCCATTAATCAGAAGGCGGCCCCCGCAGGGGCCGGCTTATCAGAACCAGGTTTCCATCTGTACGCCAAAGTTCCACTCGCCGCCGGCTTTAAAGCCGCTGCTGCCGAATGCATCATCGCCCGCGTAATTATCGAGACGGTGATCCCAGTCCATCCAGCTGGCAAACAGACGAATTTCAGGACGTTTCAGGAAATCGCCCACGTCGCTGGCTTTCAGCGTCGGCGCCACGGTGAGCTTATAGAAGTTGCCGCTGACCGCATTGCGGTTGTTGTAGCCTTCAGGACGCAGATCCATGTACTGATATGAGCCTTCATACTGCATCTCAAAGTTCTGCGTGAATTCCTGAATCAGACGCAGGTTAGCGGTCGCCCATTCATAGCTGTCTCCTTTGACGTAGCGATCTTTACTGCTTTGAGCCAGCAGTGCCGGCGCAATATGCCAGCCGCCGCCCAGCGGCGTAATGCCGTAGCTTGCGAGGCGCCAGGTATCGGCTTCCGGCAGCAGCGCACCGTCTGATCCCAGCGTTTTCACTTCTGCACCCAGACCATGACCGTAAAGCAGCGCCGTTTTAGCCGAGCCTCCACGCAGGCCGTAGAAACTGTCGTTATGTAGCCCCGCTAACACATGCACACCGGTGTTAGCCGCGTTGCTTTTGACGCGATTACCTTCGATATCGGTGCGCTGATCGTTATCTTTAGCGCGCATGCCGCTGAGCATCAGCTGCAGCGGGCCGGCGAAGTTATTCAGCGAAAGGATATAGTTCTGCGCGGTGTTCTCGTTGTTTTCGATATCACCAAAGGTACGTCCGTAGAGTGACAGGTTACTGCGCGCTGTCTCGCCCCACTTTATGTCGTAGATCCCGGCACCGGTACCCGCGAGGAATACCACGTCGGAATCAATCCAGTGAATATCAAAGTTGTCGCGATCGAAGCGCTTACCGGCCCAGACGGTAGAATCTTTGAATGCACCGGAGAAGGTAGGCAACTGCCCCAGCTCAACAAAGGCCTGACGCAGATTGAGATCGCTGCTGGCAGCTGTCCAGTCATTATAAGTACGCTGCCCGTCTGCCAGCATCGCTTTAAAACGGGTGGTCGCGCCGTTCGCCAGCGTCTGTTTATGCTCCAGATTCAGCTCAACATAGGTGTCTGGCTCATTACCCAGCCGGCCTACATGGCCACCGGTCTCGCCGGCCGGCGTGACGGCCGGTCCACCCTGCGTTTTGGCCGCTGAACTGTTCATCAGCAGGCCTGAGCGGGCGTAGCCGTGAAATTCAAATCCTTCATCCCCGCTGTTCTTCGCCGCGGGCGCGGCTTTTGCGGTACGCTGCTCAACCTGATCAATCGCCGTCTGGTTTTGCTGCTGTGCGGCGGCCAGCTTTTGTGCCTGTTTTTCTGCCGCTTCTGCACGATTTTCTGCAACGTCAGCGCGCTGTTCGGCCGCTGCAAGACGTTTTTCCATTGCCGCAAGCCGGGCTTCAATGGCGCTCATATCGGTAGCGGCCCATGTCGCGCCTGGACTTAATAACGCACTGAGGGTGAGAGCGAGGAGGCTTTTTTTCATTGTGTGGCGTCCCTGAGAGGTAGCTATTATCAGATGTTATTTTTTGCTAAACCGGTTTAGTAAGCGAATCCTGACGAGCTTTGTTACAGCACGCAACTGATTTTGCTAAACCGTTTTAAGTGATGTGAACTATCTCGCAAAATAGCGTTGGTCAATAGGGGGGGAAGAGCCGGACAGGTAGCGCGTGAGGAAAAAAAGCAACAGTAGCGAAGCGCAAAAGGAGCAGAGTCAGACTCTGCTCCCGACGATTATTCCGTGGCAATCGGCTGCTGATCAACAGTGACTTTGTCATCACCCTGAATCTGCCGTATACGCTGTTCCGTCTTGCTGACGGCGTCAGCATCTTTCAGCAGCGTGTAAGTCAGCTCAAATGTTGTGCTCTGACCCGGCTGCAGCTGCTTTACTCTGCCCTGCTCTTTTTCAATAGTGACCGGATAGGCATAGCTGGTACCGGGTTCAATACCGGTAACGTAGCCCTGTTTCAGTGTGTCAGTGTTCTTCCACATGGTCAGCATTGGCAGCTGGCGGGTGTCAAACTCGATCGATGCACCTTTGTCGCCTTTGCTGTTAACCACAGCCGCCAGCGTTTTCCCGTTGCTGTCTGCTTTCGGCACCAGGTTAAATACCATCTCGTCAAAATCTCTGGCAGGCGCATCGTAAACGTTCCAGCGTTTCAGCCCTTTCTGCGCATAATCGTTGAAGGGAGAGACAGATTTCAGCGGGGCGATAAAGCGCGCATCTTTCTCCAGAATCGGCGTGCCGAAGTTGCTGTGATAAATAATCTGGTAATCCTGCGGATAATCACCGTGGTTGGTTAACACATCATGCAGGGTGAATGCGTCTGCACCCGGCACGTAACGCAGCTCGGTCCAGGTGGCAAGGTTCGATTTCTTAAACGTGTGCTCTTTCAGCAGGCCGCGAATACGGATTTCATGCGGGGCCTTGTCATCGACTGTCACTTCAACCTGCGAAGCGGGTGTATTGCCCGCTTTACCGTGCAGCGTATAAATGCGGCCATCTTTGGTGACCGGATGCCCGGTCCACTCATAACCGCAGCGCACCATCATTTCATTGAAGCCATCAAGCCAGCCGAGGCCGTTGCGGCTCTCCAGATTGATGTAAGCCGGGTTAACCACTTCATCCACAGGTGAATCCCAGCCCAGACGCACGCCATGTCCCCTGACGTGCAGCAGATCCATACCGCGGGTCGGGCTGAGCGCAATGGTCAGGCCATCGGGGCTGGTAATCGTGATGACTTTAGAGCCCTCCTGCTTGCCGCCATGCAGCACTTTCTGCTCAATGCTGAACGGCTGGCCGCCCAGCTTCAGCGCTTTACTGTCGATGTGCCAGTTTCCCTTATCTGTACCGGCTTCAGCATCCGTCAGCACCCATGTCTGTGCTGCTGCCTGAACGCTGATTCCCGCCATAACCATACCGGCCAATAGTGCTAATTTCATGATGATGCATCCTTTGCTGAATTGATTTAGCTAATGTCAGCTAAGCGTACAAACATGAGGAAAAAGAAACCGTGAGGTGCTTCACTTCGGTCAGTTATGCCGTCAGCAATCTTGATAAATTTGGCTTAGATCACGTTTTATAATGTTCAGACGGCGTTTTTGGCAGTTCAGAGAGCAAAGTTGAGCTGAAAATCCGGCATTCACCTAAATCGTTTCAGCTTTAAGGTGGGATAAATAAAGGTGCGCTGGCTGACTCTCAGCAACGAGAGCAGCCCGGTCACGGAATAGTGTCGTTTACGGAGGGAAGTTTCGATGTAACGAACAGGCAGGTTTAGTAGTGATAGCGGCAGGATGCTATCAGCAGAGCATCATCGCTAACGGCGTAGACAAGCCGATGTTCAGCTGTGATCCTCCGGGACCAGAACCCCGCAAGATGATGCTTTAGAGGTTCGGGCTTTCCCTTCCCCTCAAATGGCGTCCTGCTGGCATCCTTAATGAGCTCATTTATTTTTTTTACCGTTTTTTTATCCGTATCCTGCCAGTAAAGATAATCTTCCCATGCTTCAGCAGACCATGTCAGTTTCACTCAATGACGTCCCTCTCCATACCGTTACCGCTTTTAAGGCTTTCAATGGAGTCCATAAGTCTGCGCGCATTTTTCGGAGACCGAAGCAGGTATGCAGTTTCTTCAAGTGAGTTGTACTCCTCAAGTGACATCAATACGCATGATTCACCGTTCTGACGGGTAATAAGCACCGGGGCTCTGTCCTCAACCGTTTGCAGCATTGTTGCAGACAGATTCTGTCTTGCTTCACTGTAGCTTATTGCTTTCATATGAACCTCCCATCATTGTACTTATTATTGTACAGTGATTTCTATAAGGAAGAAAGTCAGTGAACAAAGCATTCAACGCTGCTCCCGGTTTCCCTGACATCAGCCCTGTAACCCTTTACTCACTGTAATCTTCAATTTCTGCTCCCGGTACGGTGCAATGACCTCAAACCCCTTCAATCAGGCAAGCTGCTGCTGCAGCTGATCAAGATAAGGCAGCGCGGTCATTGCGCCTTTTGCCGTGGTCGCCAGTCCGCCGCAGATCTGCGCACGCTCCAGGCACTCTTTAAGCTGCGCGTCATCCTGCGGCAAGCCCTGTCCGGCTAAATGCCACAGCAGCCCGGCCACAAAAGCGTCCCCGGCACCAGTAGTATCCACACTGACCACAGGGCGCGCCGGATAGTGTTGCAGCATGCCCCGCGACCATGCCTGTACCCCCTGCCTGCCCTGAGTCACCAGAACAAGCTTAATTGCATACTGTTCAGCCAGCTGCTGCATACCTGCCGCGATGTCATCAGTATTACAGATAAAGGTCAGCTCTTCTTCTGAAAGTTTCACTACGTCAGCCAGCGCCAGCGCACCGGAAAGCGCGTCGCGCAGCGCCGTGTCATCTGCCCATAAATCGTGCCGGATATTGGGGTCAAAACTCACAAAGCCGCCTGCTTCGCGCAGTTGCCGCATCGCTGTCAGCGTAGTGTTTCTGGAGGGATCTCTGAGCAATGCAATCGAGCAGCAGTGCAGCCATTCGCCTGCCTGGAATACGGGCAGTTCATGGGTTTCAATAAACAGATCGGCAGAGGGGCGAACCATAAACGTAAACGTTCGCTCGCCGTCAGCGTCCAGCGCCACAACCACGACCGACGTGCGCTGCGCGTCGTCCGGCTGCATAAATGCTGTATCTACCCGCTCGGCATTCAGGGTATCAATCAGGAAGGTACCAAAGGGATCGCCACCTACTTTGCCGATGAAGCCGCTGTTGCCCTGAAGTCTGGCGATGCCCACTGCCACATTCGCGGGCGCGCCTCCGGGACACTGAATCAATCTGTTATCACATTCCGGCAGCAAATCCACGACTGCATCGCCCAGACACCATACCCGCTTGGCCATTATTCCTTCTCCTGATTGTCAGCTAAATCGGTTTAGCTATAGCATATTATTATGCATAAACGGAAACAGTTAGGGAGGTTCAGGTCATTATTTTGCGAAAGTGTGCAGAAGATGCCAGATTTTGTGAGTGAAGAAAGGAGTTGAGACGCGCTAAAAGGCAGGGTGCCGGCAAGGTAATTGCGCGGCGCCTGACAGGGACAGCCCGGCAGACAGCCGGACTGTAAAACTCAGGATAATCAGGCCGCCGCCAGCACTGCACGGTCAGGACCGCTCAGCATGACAGGCTTATCATTACGCAGCTTTTCACGGTAATTCCACTGCATCAGCTGCGAAATCCCTGCTCCGCACCACATCATGTGGTGATCGTGCCGATAGATTGAGGTGGCCGGCAACCCGGTCACATTTTCAGAAATCTCTACCCGGCAGCCCTGCCCGGTCAGACGAATCGCTTCCAGCCAGATTTCAGTTGCATCAGTCACGCTCACAGCTTCAAGAAAAACAGCAACAGCTTTATGACGCAGAGAGGCCCGTATAACACAACGGGCGTGGAAGACCACGGCGTCATGGAAGCGCGTCTGACGTTCAGCAGCGCCCGCGCTGTTATCACTGCGTAGCAGCAGGTTCAGCGGCTTCAGATAGGCGTTAACAAAATCATCACCGCTGTAGTCGCTGCCCATCTGACGCATGCGCGCCTGCAGCGCTAAATCAGAGCTATCGCGCAACTGATTATGCATCTCTTCCTGCCTGCATTCCCAGCGGTTCTGTGGCAGGGTTTTGGCACCGTGCATAAAAGCATAAATTTCAGGCAGTGTACTGCCGGTAGCGGTCAGGGCCAGCACGCTATAAATACGGGTCAGCTGTCCGCTGGTGTATTCACCGTTATGTTCTGGCTGGGTAATCAGGCCTGCGCGCTTCCAGTTACGTAAGGTGGCGGGCAGAATGCCGGTAAGGCCGCAGATGGCCTCAATAGAATATAAACTCATCAGGTCCCCCGATATCGGGTGTGAGTCAGCAGCTCAGAACGCTGCCAACGAACCCCTATTGTGCGCTTAATTGGCCGCAATTGATACCATATTGACATTGATTTGCATAAAAGCTGCAGCGTTCTGCACGTAAAACGCAGCGGCAGAAAAACATCTCGCTGTGCCCTATCGCAAAATACGTTTTTGCTTTGCCGCATCCAGCCAGTCACGAAATTCCACCAGCAGCCAGTCGTAGAGTTGCTCATCGCTGATGTGTCCGACATCATCAACCGGGAAAAAGTGTGTATTGTCGATCAGGCGATCGTTAAAAGTATCCAGGCGTTCCAGCACGCCGTAATTATTACCGCCCAGACCTAAAAATTTATAAAAAACTGGCAGTGTGGCGGACTCTCTGAGCTTCTCTTTAATAAGGCGTGTTTTATTGATGCCGCCATCGGTAATAAAGACCACAAATACCGGCAGGGTGGCGTCGCGGTAAGTCTGGTTGATTGCCTCCAGTACCGGCGGCTCATTATTGGTGCCGCCCAGACCCGGCAGGATTTCCCACATAGTCCGCTTGCCATCGTTACGAATGCGGTCGATGTATCCCTCGAGGTTATCCAGTGACACATCCTCGTACTGACGAAATTTTTCGCCAAACGCCCAGACCGGCATACTGCCGTCATCATCAAACTGCACGGCCAGTGCCGCTACCCGCTCCAGCACCTTCTGCACATTACCGCGTTTAAATTGTGCCGTCATGGAACCTGACGCATCCAGAACAAAGGCGACCTGTGCTTTTACTGCAGAGAGCCGGTGCTTTTCCAGACTGACGCGGATTGGTTTTGCCAGGCTGACCAGTTGCGGCATTTGTTCAAGCTTCTTCTCCAGGCTAACCGCGGGTACTGCTGCGGGCACAGGGTCTGCTACATCCACGCCAAAATGCAGCGCCAGCGGATGAAGACCGCCATCAAATCCCTGCCCGACCGCGCGCAGTTTCCACTGTCCATTGTGACGATAGAGATGACAGACAATCAGGGCTTTCTCGCGTCGATCGCCCGGTGCGATAGCGTAGCGATGTTCACCACACTGCAGAGTAAGCTGCTGCAAACCATCTACAGTATCGCTGCCATCGATAACCAGCGTGACAGCGATACGCATGACGGCGGCAGATAACGCGTGAAGCTGGATCTGAAAACGCGCCTCTCCGGCATGGCTGTGCATAACAATACTGCGGTTTTCATTGTGTGGCTGGTTGAAAAAAATCATCGCCGCATCATTGAGCACCTTTTCATCTGCGCCGAGCAAAAACGCTGACGCATCGATGTCGCTGCTGAACCCCGGCCGGGTTTTCCAGGTCAGGCAGAGTTCATGACAGGTGTTATCAAGGGGAATATTTTGTCCGGTAGTCAGTTCCATATTTCACTCCCTGTGGGGGTTAACAGACAAAAAAAAGCCCCTTCACCGGGAAGAGGCTCTTTCGCAGCAGACCGTTACACGGATACGCCGTGCTGGGCTGCCAGCGCTTTCAGGCCGCCGGCAAAGCCCTGGCCCACCGCTTTAAATTTCCACTCGCCGTTATGGCGATAGAGCTCACCGAAAACCATAGCCGTTTCGGTGCTGGCATCTTCTGACAGATCGTAACGGGCGATTTCGCTGTTGTTGTCTTCGTTAACAATGCGGATGTAGGCGTTAGAGACCATACCGAAGTTCTGCTTACGCGCTTCTGCATCGTAAATAGTCACTGCAAACACTGCTTTCTGCACGTCAGCGGGCACGGTAGCCAGCGAAATTTTTACCTGCTCATCGTCACCCTCGCCTTCACCGGTGCGGTTGTCGCCCTGGTGCGCCACAGAGCCGTCCGGGCTGGTGGCGTTGTTGAAGAATACGAAGTGCTGATCGGATAATACTTTACCGTCCGCGCCGACCAGAAAGACTGATGCATCCAGGTCAAACGCCTGACCATCGGTGACGCGCGAGTCCCAGCCCAGACCAGCAATCGCTTTGGTCATGGTTGGGGCTTCTTTGGACAGGTTTACGTTACCGCCTTTTGTCAGATTAACTGCCATGGTGAAATCCTCTTTGCTTTTGGCTGATGCCCGGTCAGACCGGGCAGATAATGGGTATGTGACTGCGGATCAGGACGCGTTGATACCATACTGTGCGCAGACCGAGGCCAGGCCGCCTGCATAGCCCTGACCCACCGCGCGGAACTTCCACTCGCCTGCGTGGCGATAAAGCTCACCAAACAGCATTGCGGTTTCCGTGCTGGCATCTTCAGACAGATCGTAACGTGCAGCTTCTACGTTGCTGTCGTTGTTGACCAGACGGATAAAGGCGTTAGCTACCTGGCCAAACGACTGGCGGCGGGTTGCGGCATCATGAATGGTGACCACAAAAACAATTTTGGTCACGTCCTGCGGTACGCGGTCCAGTTCAACGATCAGCGATTCGTCATCCCCGTCACCTTCACCGGTACGGTTGTCACCGGTATGGGTCACGGAACCATCAGCTGATTTCAGATTGTTGTAAAAAATGAAGTCGTGATCGCCACGCACTTTGCCTGCATCGGTGAGCAGAAAAGCGGAGGCGTCAAGGTCAAAATCCTGACCGTCAGTGGAGCGGGTATCCCAGCCCAGACCAATTTTCACATTTTTCAGTGAAGGGTCGACTTTTGCCAGGGAGACGTTGCCGCCTTTAGAGAGAGTCACTGCCATGTTATTTTCCTCACGTCGTGCATACGCTGTATGCGGTATTCAATAGCGCGGCCGGGCCGCGCCCTGACTTACTCTGCCTGCTCTTCTTTTTTACCCGGGAACAGCAGGCTCGCGATAATCCCCAGTGCCAGCACGCCCAATACAACATAGAGGCTGGTGGTTGCGCCGATAGCGTAGCCGTGATGGAAGAAGTGCTCGGTCGCGTTCAGGCCCAGCTTGAAGGCGATAAAGAACAGCAGCACGATCACCGCTTTTTCCAGATGCACCAGATACTGCTTCAGTCCTTCCAGCACGAAATAGAGTGTACGCAGACCAAGGATAGCGAACATCATGGCGCTGTACACAATCAGCGGCTCGCGGCTGACGGCGATAACGGCCGGCACCGAGTCGAACGCAAACATCACATCTGAAAGTTCAACCACAGCTAAACAGAGCAGCATCGGCGTAGCGTAGCGGGCCGCTTTGCTTACGCGACCTACCTGCACATCCGCGTTCTCCGGCTTAGCGAGTTCAGCATCGACCTCTTTCTGGCTCAGCACAAAGGCGCTGCCTTTGAGTTTTGGCCAGATCGGATAGAAACGTTTCACCATGCGGTAAGCGAAATGCTGAGAGTAATCTTCGATCTCATCATCGTCGTCGCCGCTTTTCAGCATCATCACCGCGGTCCAGCCTACAATAATGGCAAATACCACTTCCACCCACGGACCGAGCGCCAGCAAGCCGGTACCGATGGCAACAAAAACGCCGCGGAATACGATGGCACCGATAATTCCCCAGTAGAGCACGCGGTGACGGTAGTTATTAGGAATGGCAAACCAGGAGAAGATCGCCATCATGACAAACAGGTTGTCTACCGACAGGACTTTTTCCAGCGCATAGCCGGTCACAAACAGGCTGGCCACTTCCGCGCCGTGATGGACATACAGGAAGCCTGCAAAGGCCAGCGCCATCAGGATCCAGAATACTGACCAGCCCGCCGCGCTTTTCAGCGAAATAGGTTTGTCATGCCGGTGCATGAACAGGTCGATAAAAATAGCTCCGACAGAGAGCAGTAAAAACACCGCTACCGTTTCAATCGGAAACCCGATATGGGTCGATTCCATCTATTAGCTCCAGAAAAGTCAGTAACGGTTACAGGCCAAATTCAGCGGGCTGAAAGCCCAGCGCCTGAATAATTTCGCGGGCGTTAGCCTGCTCAGTGGCGTCAAAGTCACCGTCGCTTTTGGCCACGGCAATACCCACCCGGACCGCAAGCTGCGCCTGTTCCGGTTTATTTTTTAAGGCGAGGATATATTTCATTGTTTCACCCTTGCCCACTTCCATATCGAAAGAGAATGAGGTCACCAGCTTTTCAAAAAACTGGATCACCTCATTGGTGTCGAAAATACTCAGCTCCGGCGACGCCCGCAGGAACCCCATCATTTTCTGCTTCTCTTCGCTGCTGACGCCATCGCTGGCGACAGCAATGCGGGCGCAGACGGCCACAGTGCCTTCAAGAAAGGCGCGGTTTTTATAGCGACCTGCCTGTTTTGTCAGCTCGTCGCGGCCGGCATTGAATTTGTCTTTAAGAGAGTTAAAAAAGCTCATGATTGCTCCTGATTACTTGGAACCAGCGCGCCAGTTAAAGCCCCAGCCAAACGCCTGATCGAGTTCCTGATGACCGCTGAAATAGCGGTTGATACGTTCCACGCGGATGGCGCCGTTGTCATTAATGAGACGGGCAATCGCGCACATGTTTTGCCGGTTATTACCTTCAGTGAGTGCTGTTTCCACCGGCGGCTGTCCAGGAACCTGAAGGGTTACTATGCCGTCAGTGTTCTCCCAGCTCGGCACGCCCTCATAGATAAAGGTGAAGATCAGGACTTCTTTGATCTGCTTCCACTCGCTGCCGTTAATGTAGATCCACTCACCGTCGCTGGCGGCACCGGTACGGTCGTCGCCTTTCAGCTCCACGAAGGGTTCACTGCGGAAGCTGCCAAATTTGTTGCCCAGCGCCTGTACGATGGTGCGATAACCATCTTTCAGCTCCACAAATGCGGCCAGGTCCAGGTCAACACCTTTGTTATTGTTGAAGATGCCCTTCAGAAAGCCACCGCCGCTGTTGCTGGCTGCGCGCTGATTCCAGTTCAGATTGACGCGGATCTGACCATAGTCATCCTTTTTCGTCAGGCTGATGGAGGGCTTCTCTTTTGTCAGACTGACTTTGCTGAGATTTACAACAGGCTGCGGTGCGGGTGCGGGTGCGGGTGCGGGTGCTGGCGCCGCGCTGCTCTCATCCACGTCAATACCAAAGTGTTCAGCCAGCGGCTGCAGACCACCGTTAAAGCCCTGAGAGACAAAGCGGAACTTCCATTCGCCATTACGGCGATACAGCTCACCCAGGATCAGTGCGGCTTCACTGCGCCCGGTGGTATCAACATGACATTGCACCAGCACTGTCCCGCCAGCTTCTACCTGAATGGCAAGGCGCGTCAGTGATGCTACGGTTTTGCCGGCATCACAGGTGGCGGTGAACGCAATTTTCTGCACATCACTTTTCAGCTGTGCCAGATTAACGGTGAACATGGTTTCGTTGCCGGACGCTGAAAGACGCACCGTGCTGTCATCATTCTCACGCTGACCATAAAAAACCATGTCCGTATCGCCGCGCACTTTGCCGTTGTCGTAAAGGCGAAACGCAGAGATATCGACCGGTACGCCAGAGGAGACACGCACCACCAGCGATTGATTGGGTACGGGGGCGTTGCCCCCTGGCGTCAGGTTCATCAGTAAAGTACCGCCTGAATGTCGGGGATCATGTCCTGAATGGTGCGGGCACGCGAAGCATTACCGTGCGCAGTAAAGTTCCACTCGCCGCCGCTGCGGCGCAGGGAAGCGATCACCACCGCGGTGTGTGAGCCCTGCTCAGTCAGCGTGAATTTCGCCAGCTCTTTGCCCTGCTGATCGACGACACGACAAAAGGCATTGGCGACATCGTTAAACGTCTGGCCGGTAAAGCTGTTTACCGTCAGCACCAGACTTTCAATGCTGGCCGGCAGACGTGAAAGATCGGCTTTGATCACTTCGTCATCACCATCGCCTTCGCCGGTGCGGTTGTCGCCGCTATGCACAATTGAGCCATCATTTGAACGAAGCTGGCGGAACCAGACGGTGTCCACTACGCCGCCGTGAGCGTCGAGCAGCACGCAGCTGGCATCAAGATCAATGCTATCGCCCCCGCCAAGAAGTTTGCCAAAGAGTCCTTTCTTTTTGGCAGGATCCCAGCCGAGCCCGAACTGAATTTGAGAAATCGCACTGCTGGATTTCGCCAGCGAAATTGTCTGATTCTTACTTAAAGATACCATCACTTCTCCTTAATGAGTGGTTTACTGCTGCAGTAAAAATGCCGGGCAATTTAACAGCTCAGCAATCATAACATGAGTTTTATCCCGCGCAACAAAACAATCATCATATGATTGCTTTCTCCGTTAATTGTAATGTTTTATAAAGAATTTACTATTTTTATCAGTCAAGCGCAGGCTGTCATTAATCTGTAAATCAAGCGAGGTTCTTTATTAGTTTATCCAATCATAATATGATTGCCTGAATGTTCAGTCGCAAATCGAATGATGCCAGCACGCCCTGCGCTGCAAAAATAAGGAATACAACACGATGAGTCAGCCGGATGCTATCTGGTTTATGGAAGGGGTTTCTTCCCAAAAAGATATGCTTGCGCTGGTGGCGCAGGCGCGACGTGCGGGCCGGCATGATTTCCTGCTGATTGCCTCTCACCGTTCATCCCGCCCGGAGATCCTGGCGGAAGCTGATATCGCTTATCTGGAACCCGAGGATGACAGTGCCCTGCTGGCTTTTATTCAGTACATCTGCCAGCAACATACGGTGCGTGCCATCCACGCCGGCAAGCGCGGAGCGTTGCTGGAGCAGCAGCGAACGGCTATTGAAGCGCTGGGCGTCAGGCTGGTGACAGGCGCCCGCGAGCGCGCCACATTTACTCTTGCTGACAATAAAACCCGTTTTAGCGCAGAGATGAGTGCGCACGGTCTGCCTGCCGTCCCTTCGATTGAAGTCCGTACGCCGGAGGAGGTGGCGGCTGCAATCTCGCAGATAGAAGCGCAGGGCCATCGCCCCTGCATCAAACCGGTGCATGGCATTTATGGTATGGGGTTCTGGGTGCTGCGGCGCGACGCGCACACCCTGAGCTTTTTTAATCACCCGGACAGCCGCCAGATCCATCCTGATGTGCTTCTGGAGAGCCTGCGCCGGGCGCAGCAGGCCGGTGAGTCGCTGCCGCTGCAGATTGTGATGCCCTGGCTGGCTGGCCCGGAACGCTCGGTGGATATGCTGGTGGAGAATGGCCGTGTCATTGCGGCCGTCGCCAGGCGCAAAGAAGGCTCTGTGCAAGTGTTTGAACAGGATACGCCCGCCTGGCGCCTGGCGGTTGCCTGCGCGGAAACACTGCATGCGGATGGTCTGATTAATGTGCAGACCCGCAACGACGCAGAAGGCCATCCGGTGCTGCTGGAGGCCAACCTGCGTCCTTCTGGCGGAATCGGCTATACCGCCTTCAGCGGTATCAACCTGCCTGGTCTGTTTGCGCTGCGCCAGCTGGAGCTGATTTCTGCAACGGACGCCATTGCACAGCGTGCCGCCTTTATTCCGGCACAGGTTATCCCGACGAATGCCGTTCAGCCGCTCCCACAGTGTGACCCTGTCACGTGGGCTGCCGTTTTATCAGAGGAGTGCCGCTGATGACCGCTGCATTACAGATTTATCAGCGCGAATTACCTGGCGGCACGCTGCGAGTGGAAACTGACAGTGAGACGCCACTGGAAACACTGTTTGATGTTGCCGCACGCCGTAATCCTAAACGGGCGTTTCTTTTTGTCAGCAAGGTCCTGGGCCGCCATATTCCGGTCAGTCCGGCCGTCATGCGCGCCAGTTATGAAACGCTGGCAGCAAAACTCCCGTCTGACCTTGCCGGCCCGGTGCTGTTTATCGGCATGGCTGAAACCGCCGTGGGCCTTGCCGCTGGCGTGTTCCGCGCTGCCAGAGAGCAAATAACTGAACCGGTGTTTCTCACCAGTACCCGACATCCGGTGGAGGGAGAATTGCTGTGTGAGTTTAAAGAGGATCACAGTCACGCCACCGATCATCTTATCTATCTTCCGGCAGATGCCGTGCTGCGCCGTCGTGCGCTGCAGGCGCGTACGCTGATACTGATTGATGATGAAGCCACCACCGGTAATACCTTTCTGAATCTGCTGCAGGCGCTGCGCGAAGCGGGTCTGCAGGCGGTTGCGCGCGTGGTTACCGTTACGCTCACTGACTGGAGCGACGATGCCGTGCGTCACCACTGCCCGTTGCCGGTGGAGTCAGTTTCACTGGTCGCAGGCCGGTGGCACTGGACCCCACGCGCAGAGGCACCGGTGCCGGTAATGCCGGCGGTAAATGTGACGGCACAGGGCGCGGTGGCGCTCTCTGACCGCCAGGACTGGGGACGGCTGGGCATGGCGGAGAGTCACTGCCGCTTTGCAGATGATATTCACTCTGAACCAGGCGAACGCATTCTGGTGCTGGGCTCGGGCGAATTTATCTGGCCCCCCTTTCTGCTGGCAGAGCGCCTGGAGCAGCAGGGTGCGTGCATACGCTTTGGCTCGCTGACGCGATCGCCGATCTCAGAAGGTCTGGCGATTACCTCAACGCTCGCTTTCAGCGATAACTACGGTCTGGGCATTCCAAATTTTGTCTATAACGTGGCACATCAGCAGTTTGACCGCGTCATTGTCTGTGTTGAAACGCCTGTAAACGCTGTTTGTCCGGCTCTGCTGGCAGGATTACAGCAGACGGCCCCCTGCGTTGAGGTGATAAGTTATGAATAAGCCTGTTGTACTGTGCGATCTGGATGACACGCTGTTCCAGACGAAAAGAAAAATGCTGACTGAAACCCTCCAGACCCCGGTTGAAGTGGGCGCATACGACCGCGAACTGCAGCCGCGCAGCTTTATGTCACAGGAGCAGGCGATGCTGGTCTCCTGGCTGCTGCAGAGTGCAGAACTGATCCCGGTGACCGCGCGCGGTACGGAAGAGACGGCGCGCGTGGCGCTGCCTTTTACGTCCTGGAAAGTCATGACGCACGGCGCGGTTATCGCGTCGCCTGACGGCAGCCTTAACCGCGCCTGGCAGGATCGTATTGTCAGCGAGCTGTCAGCGATGCGGTCACAGCTGATTAGCTATCGTCAGCAGCTGAGCGATGCGCTGGATCGCGCCGGCCTTAATGCCTGGTGTCGCATGAACTACGAGTATGACGGCGTTCCGGTCTACTTTGTGATGAAACATCGCGACAGTACGCAGATTGCCGAACTCTATGCGTTTAATGCGCAGATGCAGCAGCAGCTCGATACGCGGAGCTTCTATATTCATGCCAATGGCAACAATATTGCCTGGATCCCCGACTGCATTCAGAAAGGGCATGCGGTGGCATGGCTGCTGCAGCAGCTGCGCGACACACGCGGCCCCTTCCCGGTAATGGGACTGGGCGATAGCCTCAGCGACTTCAGTTTTATGCAGCACTGTGACTGGTTTGGTATGCCAGCCCGCAGCCAGTTCACTGACGCTATCCGTCACCATATTTTTGACAAGGTCGATTCCCATGAGAAACCCTGAATTGCAGCAGCTGCATGGCACCTATCTGCCCTCAGACGTGCAGTTTTTGCTTAATCCGGTTCAGCTTGAGATGACGCCGGTCGATGAGAAAGAGCGCCTGATCCAGTCCGGCCAGAAACACTATTCCGAGATGCTGAGCCAGGAGCCGGCCCCCTCTGCGGCGCATCTGGAGATATTTAATCGCGCACTGGAGATGGGCAGTGCACGACTGGCCCGTGACGTCGTGGCGCTGGCTAAAGGTCTGATAGCTCAGGCTGAAGGACAGCCCGTGATTCTGGTTAGCCTGGTGCGCGCCGGCGTGCCGCCGGGTGTAATGCTGCAGCGTGCGCTGCGCGATATGGGCGTTGTCTCGCATCACTACGGTATCAGTATTATCCGCGATCGCGGCATTGATGAAACTGCGCTGAGCCTGATTGAAGCGAAACACGGCACAGACGGCATTGTTTTTGTGGATGGCTGGACCGGTAAGGGTGCTATCACCGGCCAGCTGATTGAGAGCCTGCGCGATCGGCCCGGCTACCCGGCGCTGCCGCGACTGGCAGTACTGGCCGATCCGGCGGGCTGCGCCTGGCTCGCCGCCTCTGATGACGACTGGCTGATCCCGTTTGGCATTATGGGCGCGCCGGTTTCAGGCATGGTGTCGCGTTCTCTCTGGAGTGCCTCCGGCCTGCATGGCTGTGTATTGTGCGATCACCTGCTGGCGTACGACTGCAGTCGGCGTATGGTTGACACCGTGGATCGGTTCCGGCAATCACTTGATACCGTACAGATTGCTGCGGCGGTGCCTTATGCAACTCACCTTCGCAACCAGCAGGCGATCGGCCAGGCAGTGATCAACCAGCTGGCGGCGCAGTATCATATTCTTAACCGCAACCGTATTAAGCCGGGTATTGCCGAAGCCACGCGCGCGGTGCTGCGCCGCGTGCCCGATCATGTGCTGGTTCGCAGCAAAACCGATCCGGATGTCGCCCTGCTGATGCATCTGGCCGCGCAAAAAGATATTCAGGTAAAAGAGATGGGCGATACGCTGGGGCAGTATCGTGCCGTGACCATTATCAGGAAGGTGTCGTGATATGCGCACGCCACTCTCACCCTGGATGCTGGGTGCCACGCTCTATATGCCGGCTACCCGCAGCGACCTGGCTGACGTGATTCTGCATGGAAAGATCCCCCAGCTGCGTTCGCTGGTGATCTGTCTTGAGGATGCCGTCAGCGAGCGGGAGCTGACGCTGGCGCTGGATAACCTTCATGCTTTGCTGCGCCAGCTTCAGCAGCAAACTCCCACGCACACCCCGCCACTGGTATTTATCCGGCCGCGCGATGAAATCATGGCTGCCGGATTGCTGCACGATAGCGAGTTGTCTGGGATCGACGGGTTTGTTTTGCCGAAGTTTAATCAGGCTAATGTATTATCCTGGTGGCGTTTGCTGGCGCCGACCTCGTTATTGCTGATGCCGACGCTGGAAACGCGCGATGTATTCGACAGCACCGCGATGCAGCAGCTGGCAAGTCTGCTGGAACAGCATCCGTGCCGCGAGCGTATCCTGGCGCTGCGTATAGGCGGCAATGACCTGATGTCAGTTCTCGGACTGCGGCGTTCGCGCCACCTTACGCTCTATGAGGGACCGCTGGGCTACGTGGTGAAAATGCTGGTTGCTACCTTTGCCTCACGCGGGTTTGCGCTAACGGCCCCTGTGTGTGAGCGCATCGAAGATGTGGCGCTGCTGGAGCGTGAACTGGCGCTGGATGTGGCGCACGGACTGGTCGGGAAAACGGCTATCCATCCGGCACAGCTGGAGATTATTCAGCGCGGTCTGATGGCCGACCAGAGCGACTATGAAGATGCGCTACGTATTATCAATTCAGAACAGGCAGTATTTAAATCGCAGGGCGCGATGTGCGAACCTGCCACGCATCGCAACTGGGCTGCTGCCATGCTGGAGCGGTCTGCACACTGCGGTATTGTCAGCGCGTATACCGGCGCGGTTTATGCCCAGCGTCAGTGATCGCTATCTTTACTCTTTTAACGGTGTGCTATGCCTCTGAGCGCAAAACAGTACAGACAGTATCAGCTGGTCGCCTTGCTGAGCACGGGTAAACCCGTCGAAAAGGCGCTCTTACTGCAGCAGATGGCGTGCTCTGAGCCGACGTTTGTGCGCGATTTACGTGAAATCCGCAACAGCTATCAGGCTGAAATCAGGTTTAATAAATCCGCCGGCAACTATCAGATGACCGGCGCCGGATCGCTGACGCCTAAAATCGTTAAAATGATGCGCGAAAGTCTTGCGCTGCATGACAGTGCTGGCGCAGGCCAGAATCTCTCTGCGTCAGTAATCCTTGATAAAGAGGCAAAAAAATCCGTTTCACTCTCTCTGCGGCTCTCGGTATTGCGTAAAATTCAGCTTTACGCTAACCGCCATAATCTTAACCGCAGTCAGGTGATTGAGTGGCTGGTAGAGCAAAATCTGGGGAAAGGAGGGAAAAAGTCATAACGCGCGAAAGTCAGGCATCCTGCTGAGCAGTCCGGTGATGGCCAGCCGGCCAGAGCCAGTTTGAAAGGCAGTAAAAAGCGGACAGCATTGATAACCGCTTCTGAACAGATTGTGGCTGATGTATGATGCCTGCCTGATTTCTGCTGCCTGCTCAGAACACGACTTTATGCGAAAAAACTCACTCTATGCTTCAGGCTCTTCACTGCTAAAAACCTCGCTGGGAAAAAGCATGATGCTTTTCCTGGTATTAATTAGCCTGTTTGTGGTGGCAATTAATGCCTGGTCGCTGTGGAACTCCTGGCAGCAGATCATGAGTGAGAAAAAAGATGATGCGCGTAATCTGTCTGTGTCGCTGGCCAAACATGCAGAAGATTCGTTTTTGCAGGTTGAGATCACGTTAGCCGATGCGGTCAGGCAGTTACGCCAGCGCGGCAACGATTACGCGGCAACCCCGGCGTTTTTGCATCAGCTTAAAGAGCAGCAGAGTAAACTGCCGCAGCTGCATGGCCTGTTTGTTTATGATACTGACGGACACTGGATCGCCTCCTCCGGCAACTTTGTGCCGACCAATGCCAGCAATGCGGATCGCGCCTATTTTTTATGGCACCGCAACCACAACGACACCAATCTCCTGATTAGCCGCGTCATACGCAGTCGCTCGACCGGCGATCTGGTGATTCCGGTATCCGTACGTCTGAACGACAGTCAGGGTAACTTTGCCGGCGTGGCGCTGGCCACGGTGCGCGTGGACTATTTCCGGCAGTATTACAGCTATTACGCACTGGGTGACAAAGATACGCTGGGACTTATTCTTGCAGATGCATCGGCCCTCTATATTCGTCCTTTTCCGGACACTTATATTGGCAGGATGCTCTCTGCCAGTCCGCTGTTTAAAACCGAACTCAAATCTGCGTCCAGCGGCAACGCCATCTGGCAATCCTCGCTGGATGGTATCGTGCGCGTTTATGGATACGCGCGTCTGGAGCGTTACCCGCTGATTGTTACTGCCGGGTATGATATTGCCACTATCCGTAAAGCGTGGCTTACCGGGAATCTGATCAATCTGCTGCTTAACCTGACGCTTCTGCTTGCCATTGCCGGTATGGGGCTGCTGGTACTTCGCCAGGTCGGAACCAATGTCAGAAACCAGATTGAGCTGACCTTTGTGCGGGATGAGCTGACCAGCATTAACCATACGCTGCAGTCGCTGGCGCTGGTCGATGGTCTGACCGGACTGGCAAACCGGAGACAGTTTGACGCGCTGTTAGAGATGGCGTTGATGAAATCGCACAAAGCCGGCGATCCGGTGGCGCTTATCATGATTGATATCGACTATTTTAAACACTTCAACGATACCTACGGGCATGTTGCCGGCGATGAGTGTCTTCAGGATGTGGCGCAGGTGCTGAAAAGCTGTGTGCATTATCACGGGGACGTCGTGGCTCGCTACGGCGGAGAGGAGTTTGCGATCATTTTGCCTAACACCGACTTTTCAGAGGCGCGCATCGTCGCGGATCAGGCGGTTAAAGCGGTCCGGGAGCGGGGCATCGCTCATGAAAGCAGCGAGCTGCCAGAGGGTGTGATCACGATAAGCGCCGGTTACTATGCGCTGGTGTCGCAGGGTGACGTCAGTGAAGCAGACACGCTCAAGCAGCAGGCTGACCGCGCGCTTTATCAGGCCAAACGCAGCGGGCGCAATCGCGTCAGCGAACCGGCTTAATGTGACTGCGTAGTCTGGATGTAAAGAAGGGTCAGAACAGAGCCCGCTGAGTTGTGACGACCTATCCTTAACAGGTAGTGAACTGAGGAGGCGGGATATGAGAACGGCACGATGCAGTTTTGCGGTAGCAGGCACGCTACTGGCGCTTTCAATGAGCAGTCTGGCGCAGGCGGATAATGCTGACCTGTTCCGGACGCTGTCGCCGGCAAGCACCTCGCTTGACAGTTATCGCTGGAAACAGCGACCGGTTGTGATTTTTGCGCCCTCTGCACAGGATGCAGACTACGTCCGGCAGCTTACGCTGCTGCAACAGCATCAGCAGGCACTGAGTGAGCGCGATATGGTCGTATTAAGTGATACCCGCCCTGCGGATAACGGTGTACTGCGTAAAGCGCTTAATCCCGCGGGATTTGAAATTGTGCTGGTGGGTAAAGATGGGGGCATGAAGCTGCGGCAGACCACGCCAGTCAGTGCAGATGCCCTGCTTTCGCTGGTAGACAGCATGCCTATGCGTCAGGCGGGCCAGAAATAGAATAATAAAAAGCAGGGCGCTCAGGCCCCGCTCTGTTTACTGCTGCTAATAGAGGATCACTCTTCCGGCAGCGCGTAGACCACGACCTGATCGCCGACCTGATCTTTCAGAATCGTGTTACCACCAGCTACAAAGGCGACATACTGGCGTCCTTTGTACTCATAGACCGACGGGTTAGCAACGGCTGGCGCTTCAACCTGATCGGCCCACAGCTCTTTACCTGTGTCCACGGAGTAGGCGCGCACTTTGGCATCCATTGAGGCACCGATAAAGACCACGCCGCCTGCGGTTACAGCAGGGCCGCCAATAGTCGGTGAGCCCCAGCTTTCCGGCATAAAGAAGCCATACTGCTGCGAAGCTCCAACCGGACGACGCCACTTCACATCACCGGTATGCATATCGATCGCCACGATTTCGCCAAACGGCGGCTGCCAGCACGGCATGCCCAGCCAGTTGTTTGCGACCATCAGACGCAGGCCGTACGGAGCGCCTTCCTGTGGTGCAAAACCGCTTTCATTGCCCGAGCCGTTATCCGCTTTCTCATAATCTTCACGGCTGTAGAGCTTTATATACTGCACAATGTGCGAGGTGTTAACGATAGCGATCTGCTTTTGCGGATCGAACGCCACGCCGCCCCACTGTACGCCGCCGGCGCTGTCAGGATAGGTCAGCACACCTTCGCCTTTGGTTGTCGGCGGCGAATACATGCCATCGTAGCTCAGCTTGTCCCACAGGCGGGAACACTGACCTGCCCCTACAATGTCAGCCAGTTTCCAGATAGCCGGCTTTTTCGACTGATCCAGCAGCGGAGCGGGTTTGGTCGGGAAAGGCTGCGTAGGCGCCAGCTTTTCACCCTGTACTGAACCATCGCCCTGCGGCACCGGACGCTCTTCGATTGGCCAGACATCTTCGCCGGTCAGGCGATTGACCACAAACAGGAAGCCCTGCTTGGTTGCCTGAACCAGCGCCGGGATCTGCTTACCATTTACGGTAATGTCCATCAGCGTCGGCGCAGAGTTAATATCGTAATCCCACACGTCGTGATGCACCCACTGGCGCGACCAGACTACTTTACCGGTTTTGATATCCAGCGCGGTCGTTGAGGTGCCCAGTGGAATAGACTCCGTACGGTTGCCGCCCCAGTAGTTAGGCGATGGAGATGAAACAGGCAGATAGACCAGACCGTTGGCCTCATCGGCTGACATATGGGTCCAGACGTTGGCGGTACCGGTGCGAGCGCGAACGCTCTCCGGAATCGCTTCAAAGGTCCACTCCAGCTTGCCGGTCTGCGCGTTTACGGTAAATACCGTGCCCGGAGGCGCTTCTGCATACGCCCAGTCTTTACCGGCCCAGCCAATCATTAAATGGTCGCCCACAACCGTTGGCGGCTGCAGAATGGAGAGCGGATACTTCGCGTTAACGGTATTCCACTGATTAATGTCCAGCACGCCTTTATTGGCAAAATTTTCACACGGTTTGCCGGAGTCGGCATCCAGCGCCCAAAGCTTAGCGTCAACGGTGCCCATATAGACAATCTTCTGACACGCTTCGCCTGCTACCGGATTTTTAGCCTGCCAGTATGACACGCCGCGGTTTTTCAGGACCGGCTGCGTCAGCGCTTTACGCGGTGATTTGGTGTCGTAATGCCACTTCTCTTTACCGGTACCCGGATCGAGCGCAATTAGCCGGTCGAACGGCGTGCCAACGTAAATAGTTTCATTGGCAAAAATTGGCGTAGCGGACCAGACCGTGGCAGGCGTATCCCCTTTTCCGTCTGAGACATCACCGGTATGGAACTCCCAGATTTTCTTCAGTTTGCTGACGTTTTCAGTGGTGATCTGCTTCAGCGGGCTATATTTCTGTGCGTTCAGCTGACCGTGAAAGCTGTCCCAGGTTGCGCCTGCCGGCACCAGCGGTGTAGCCGGGTTAGCAGCGGATTCCACTTTTTTTCCATCGAGCTTGCCGGTGGACGCATCGTCAGTGGTTTTGGTGGTTCCCGCATCCTGCTGATCGGCAGCATCCACGTCCAGTTTCTGCCGCGCGCCCATTGACGCTTCGGTGGCTTTATCTTCGGCGTGCAGTGAGAATGAGCTCACCAGCAGCGCAAGTGCCGTCATACTGACTTTTATCAGCGGCGAATAGTTAGTGTTTTGCACAGGTGGCTCCTCAGACTCTGACGCGTTGGGCATGGCGCCCTGTTTGTTTACTCAGTGCGATAAGCCCAACCAGGCCAACCACCATCGCTGCAGTAATAATGTATTGATGCAGTAGCGCAGCGGAGAAGCCGATACCAAACAGCACCACCAGCGTTACAACGATCCAGAGCACGCGCGTGCCGCCGGTACTGCCGCGCAACAGCAGAGTCAGCAGCGCCAGTACTACGCTGGCAATAGCCACACCGAGTGCACCGATGGTACCGGTTACGCCGGTCAGCGGCGTCAGCCAGGCCCAGAGCGCCACGCCAAAGCCAATAACGGCTGCTATAAGCAGCAATATACTGCCCAGCCGTGAAGATTGAGAATGCAACATAGCAGGAGATCCCCTGTTGAAAGACGTCATGTAAACCCACAGGCAGTGCGCAACGTTAAGCACAATAGCCTGCAAAAAAGATAGCGCCGCCGCCGGGTTAAGAGCCAGCAACCGGTTATCTAACGCAGTGAGTATAGATGAAGGAGCGCAATGTGCTCAGGTAAACAGGATAGGAATTAACGCCAGCATTTTGCTTAATTAACACAGCATGCCCGACGCAGGAGCGGTGATATAGTTAAGAACATGCTGCACGCCATCCATTGCGCCACCTCAGGCCAGCAGTAAAATACAGAAAATGTGTCCTTTAATCGTAGTGCAATCACATTTCTTATATTCTTTTTTATTTAATAATATTAAATCCCGGCATATAATATGCTGTTACCCATAATGCAGCGTCGGGCGAAAAATGGGGTGATGCTGCCAACTTACTGATTTAGTGTATGATGGTGTTTTTGAGGTGCTCCCGTGGCTTCTGTTTCTATCAGCTGTCCCTCCTGTTCAGCTACTGACGGGGTGGTGCGTAACGGCAAAAGCACTGCCGGACATCAGCGCTATCTCTGCTCTCACTGCCGTAAAACATGGCAACTGCAGTTCACTTACACCGCTTCTCAACCCGGTACGCACCAGAAAATCATTGATATGGCCATGAATGGTGTTGGATGCCGGGCAACCGCCCGCATTATGGGCGTTGGCCTCAACACGATTTTACGTCACTTAAAAAACTCAGGCCGCAGTCGGTAACCTCGCGCATACAGCCGGGCAGTGATGTGATTGTCTGCGCTGAAATGGACGAACAGTGGGGCTACGTCGGTGCTAAATCACGTCAGCGCTGGCTGTTTTACGCGTATGACAGGATACGGAGGACGGTTGTGGCGCACGTCTTCGGTGAACGCACTCTGGCCACACTGGAGCGTCTTCTGAGCCTGCTGTCGGCCTTTGAGGTCGTGGTATGGATGACGGATGGCTGGCCGCTGTATGAATCCCGCCTGAAGGGAAAGCTGCACGTAATCAGCAAGCGTTACACTCAGCGAATTGAGCGGCATAACCTGAATCTGAGACAACATCTGGCAAGGCTGGGACGGAAGTCACTGTCGTTCTCAAAATCGGTGGAGCTGCATGACAAGGTCATCGGGCATTATCTGAACATAAAACACTATCAGTAAGTTGGAGTCATTACCCGGTGCGAAACAGAGATTTCATGCTTTGATTCAGAGAATGCGTTTGACCGCCTCGCTATATACTTCCGAGCGTTCTCTTTTCCCAACAGAAATCACGAAGACGACAACTTTCTCGTCTATAACCTGGTATACAAGGCGATAGCCTGAAGACCGGAGCTTAATCTTGTAACAGTCAGGCATACCACGGAGCTTGTTCGCTTCAATCCGGGGTGACTCAAGTACTTCAGCCAACTTCTTTTTCAACTGTTCACGTACCGTCGAGCCCAGCTTTCGCCATTCCTTTAGTGCCCGCTCGTCAAAATCCAGTAAATACGCCATCAGAGCTCATCCAGCGTCACGCGTACTGGCTTAGGATTGCGAAGACGCTCTTTCACTATCTCCACGAGTTCAGCGTCTTCATCACTAAGAAGTGTCTGTTTAAACGGCAAACGTTCATTTTCAGCGATATATTCAAGCATGAGACGAAGCGCTTCAGAGGGAGTAACACCCATTTTTTCAAGCGCGGCGTAAGAACGCGCTTTAAGTTCATCGTCAATACGCAGGTTTATGCTACCCATGTCTTACACCTCTTGTAATTACAAATGTCGTTACAATTATCGCACTACAACATGCTTAGGGCAAGTCACGATGGACTTCAGAAAAATAGTCGTAAGAACGCTGATCACAATCCGCTTTGTGTCAGAAGCGGACATTGTCAGTTCAACTGGTGTGAAGAGAGGGCTCTTCGAATATCTAAAATAACCTTAGTAAAAACAGTAACTGTCTCTTTGATCATGAAAAATTCCCCAGAAAATCGCCAGGGGACATTTTAGAATGGTTTAAAGGGGACATTACAGCTTAGCGTTAACATCGACAGGATAAATATAGCGTATAACCGTCACGCTTTTTGATTGGGTTTCCTGATGCATGATCCCGGACAAATTAAATCTTCATATCGGTACAACAGAGAGGTAACCGGACTGTTCTTATAAATTCATATAATACCCATTATATGAGGTTAGGATATTTACGTCATTCACGGTAAGATGAGTGTCATGCAGGAAACCTGACAACGCGAAGTCGTCGGGCGAATGTGTGTAAAATTCAGGCGTCGCTACGTCGATTCTGTACATTCATGTGGGGTAATCCCCTGCAGAAATCACGTAGCGTTGCCGTTAATGTGAGCAGAAAGAGTGTTTATGAGTGAAATAATCCCGGTTGCAGACCTCGTGGTCGCGGCTGATGACGATATAACGCAGCGACTCAAAGAGTTTGTCAGCGATAAGGATGCTTTTTCTGACAATACATGGCGGCAGCTGCTGAGCGTGATGCGCAGCTGTCGCCGCTGGGCAAGTGAGCATGGCCGCTCATTTTTACCGATGTCCCCTGCCTGCCTGCGGGATTATTTGCTCTGGCTGCAGGCCAGCGGCAGAGCTTCTTCCACCGTTGCCACGCACGCCGCGCTTATCTCTATGTTACACCGTAACGCCGGCCTGATGCCGCCTAACAGCGCTCCGCAGGTGTTTCGTGCCATTAAAAAGATCAATCGCACTGCGGTGATCCAGGGTGAACGCGCAGGTCAGGCGGTGCCGTTTCGCATCACAGATCTGCTGACGCTGGACCGACTCTGGTCAGGATCAGAGCGTCTTCAGCAGGTACGCGATCTGGCGTTTTTGCATGTTGCTTATGCCACGCTGCTGCGTATCAGTGAAGTAGGCCGGTTGCGCGTCAGAGATATCACGCGCGCGGCTGACGGACGCATTATCCTCGACGTGGGCTGGACCAAAACCATTGTGATGACCGGCGGTCTGATTAAAGCGCTGGGGGATCTCTCCTCAGAACGGCTCACGACGTGGCTGCAACTCTCCGGCCTGATTAATGAGCCTGATGCTTATCTTTTTGGCCCGGTTCATCGTACTAACCGCGCCGCAGTCGCGACCATGAAGCCGCTCTCAACCCGGGCGCTGGAAGATATCTTTGTTCGCGCCTGGCAACAGGCGGGGCCAGGCAAAGACGCTGCCACCAATAAAAATCGCTATCGTGGCTGGAGTGGCCACAGCACCCGTGTCGGCGCCGCTATTGATATGGCTGCGAAAAAATACAGTACTGCACAGATCATGCAGGAAGGAACATGGAAAAAGCCGGAAACGGTTATGCGCTATATTCGTCACATCGATGCGCACGACGGCGCAATGGTTAATTTTATGGATAATCACTTTTCACGACAAGATTTCCAGCGCCATGACTGACTACACTCGCAGAGCTACTATCAGCACAACGTAAAATGGAGAAGACGTGATGAAAAAGTTCATACTGGGTGCGCTGTTAATACTGCCTGTCGCGAGCACCATGGCAGCGGACTGCAGCAAGGCTGAAACGCAGATGGAAATGAATGAATGTGCAGCGGGTGCTTACAACGTCGCGGATAAGGCACTGAATAGCAGCTATCGGCAGGGGCTGAAGTGGATGAGCGGTGAGCAGAAAACGCTGCTTCAGACTGCGCAACGGCGCTGGATAGCCTGGCGCGATGCCGACTGCGAGTTTATGACGTCCGCCACGCGTGGCGGATCGATTCATCCTATGCTGATATCGCAGTGCCTGCAGAATAAAACAGAGCAGCGGACCAAAGAACTGCAGTCGCTGCTTAACTGCGAAGAGGGCGACCTCAGCTGTCCGCGCTAAGAAATAGTTACTTACGCTTGCAAACTTATTCCGCCTGAAGTTCTGGTCTGACATGCCGATAATGTAGCACCAGGAGAGTGGTATCAGACACTCTCCTGCCTGCTACTATCGGCAGCATTCTGACAAAAATCGCTTATCTGAGTTAATTAAATCAGGCAGGTGTGCAGGACCTTTCTTCCGGCGGCAGGCTCTCTGTCTGACTGAACGTGTCCCCACACTGCTGTGTCAAGCTGGTCACAGCATTCACTACAGGGGACCGACATTGCAACTCACATCAGACGCCGAAGCGGCGCGTCTCGAGGCGCTGGCACAGTATCAGCTGATGAATACCCCGCCTTCAGAGGCGCTGGATCGCCTTACCATGCTGGCAGCGCGGCTCTTTCGCGTGCCCGTGGCGTTTATCTCACTGATTGACAGTGACCGGCAGTTTTTTAAATCGCGTCACGGTCTGACTATCTGCGAAACCTCGCGTAGCGTCGCGTTTTGCCGTTTCACCCTTGAACAGGATGATGTGCTCTGCGTGCCGGACACCCGTCTGGATGCGCGTTTCAGCCAGAATCCGCTGGTACTGGGATACCCCCATATCCGCTTCTATGCCGGCATACCGCTCACTACCCCAAATGGTCACCGCATTGGCACCGTCTGCCTGATTGATACACAGCCGCGCGCCGTGCTGAACGCAACCGATCGCCGGCATCTGGCCGCTATTGCGTCACTGGTTATGGACCAGATGGAGGTGCATCGTCTGGAGCTGCTGCGTCACAGCAGTCAGCAGCGGCTGGAGGCGATCTCTTCAACTTCTTCCGACGCCATTATCTGCACGGATATCCGGCAGGGCGTCATATTCTGGAATCCGGCCGCGACCCGCCTGTTTGGCTATAGCGCGCAGGAGATGCTGGGTGAATATGTTGCCGACCTGGTTTCCGAGCGCTCGCAGACGGCCTACCGCCAAGAGCTGGCGCGCATGATGGCCGATCGGTCAGCCATCTCACAGCCGCGCCGGGTGCAAATCTGGGCCCGGCGACGCAATGGCCAGGCGTTCCCGGCAGAAGTCTCTTTTTCCGGCTGGCAGGAAGATCAGGAACGCCTGGTCGGCATGATTATTCGCGATGTTACCGATCGTCACGAGAGTGAAGCACGGCTGTGCGAACTCGCCTCCCTGGATATGCTCACGCGGCTGGCCAGCCGCAGTGCATTTATGGATCAGCTGGAGCAACTGACGCTGGCGGACGTTCCCTTCACGCTGCTGATGGCCGATCTGGATGGATTTAAAGAGGTCAACGATATGCTGGGGCACGCGGCTGGCGATGCGCTGCTGTGCCATGTTGCCGGACAAATCCGTACGGTCTGCACGCAGGCAATTATGGCAGCCCGGCTTGGCGGAGATGAGTTCGTGATCCTGCTTCCCGGAGATAGCCAGGCTGCGCAGCAGACCGCTCAACAGCTGGTGGAAGCGGTGCAAAGACCTTTCAGCTATCAGGACACGCCGGTGGTGGTGGGTGCCAGCCTGGGTATCGCCTCCTGGCCACAGCATGGTCGCGATGCCCCGGCAATGATGTATGCCGCCGATCTTGCTCTCTACCAGGCGAAAGCAGCCGGTAAAGGCTGCAGCGTGCAGTTTTTGCCTGCATTCCTTGAGGCTGAGCAGCAGCGACGTTGCTTTGAGCGCGAGCTGGAGGTGGCGGTGCGGCAGCATCAGTTTGTGCTTTTTTACCAGCCACAGTTTGATGCGGTCAGCCACGCGCTGACCGGCTGCGAAGCGCTGCTGCGCTGGCGGCATCCGACGCGCGGTTTGCTGCTGCCTGAGGCGTTTATTGGCATGCTGATGAAAAGCTCGCTCTCCATCACGCTGGGCGAATGGGTGCTGCGCAGTGCGCTGCAGCAGGTCATCCTGTGGCGACAGCGGCAACCGGGCCTGCGCGTCAGCATCAATCTGTTTCCCCGCCAGCTGGATGATATCCGGCTGGATAAACTGCTGCGGGAGCTTACCGACAGCGACGCCAGTTTTGTTGACCTGGAGGTGGATGAGTCAATGCTGACGACGCTGGTTCAGGAATTGCCGGCACGCTTAACCGCGATCAGGCAAACCGGCGCCAGCTTTATTATTGATCATTATGGCCGCGCGCTGGGCGCCATCAGTTTGCTGCAGCATGAATTTGTAACCGGACTAAAGCTGGATAAGTCGCTGACGGCACAGCTGACAGAGAGTGGTCGGGTTCGCATGATGTTCCGCGCGCTTGCAGCGCTGGGAAAAAGCCTGCAGCTGAAGGTGCTGGCTGAGGGCGTGGAGAACAGCGCGCAGCGTATACAGGTGAACCAGGCAGAATGCGATACGATTCAGGGGCATGCGCTGGGTGAACCGCTGAGTCCGGACGCCTTTCAGCGGCTGCTGCCCGGTAGCGCGGAGGCGTCATGCTGATCGATTCTGCTGATGAAGAGAGCCACTATCACTGTGTCCTGCAGGCGCTGCGCGAGCCAGACGAGTGTCGTGACAACGTACTGGGTAAATTTGCCCGGCTGGCCAGCCAGGTACTGAAGATCCCCGGATGTTTTGTTTCAGTGCTGGATGAGCGCGATCAGTATATCCGCGCGGCACGCAATTTTACGCTGAAACAGACCACGCGCGAAGAGTCGCTCTGCCGCTACGTGGTTGATGACGACAGCCCGATGGTCATACCGGATACCTGGCTTGATGCCCGGTTTGTTACGCATCGCTTTGTAACCGGTTCGCCGTGGATCCGCTTTTACGCCGGCGTGCCACTGAAAAATCGCGAAGGTGTTATCTTTGGTACCCTCTGTGTGACTGATACTGAGCCGCATCCTTTCGGCGCGGAGCAGCTGGAACACTGCGGCTGCTGGCGAACCGGTGATCCCTTTCTTGAGGCGTGGCACGCAGCCGGCTTCACCGATCCGGTCACAGGTCTGCCAAACCGGCAGCGGCTGATCCGCGATCTGCAGCATCTTGCCACGTCTGGCGATGCTGCCCCCCGGCGTCTGGTGTTGATTGAGTGTGTCGATATGCCGCGCGCCTGGGAGCTGGCGCGTTCAATGGGAATCGGACCAGTGGAAAGCCTGCTGAAAGATGTCGCCACGCTGCTGCCGCTGCGTCTGCGCCCGTCGCTGGGCGAACTGCTTTATACGGTAGCAACCGGACGTTTTGCGCTGCTCACCCGCACCAGCAGCCGCCTGAGCGCAGAGTGGATTGCCGGGCGAATGGAAGGAATAAGTGCTGATCTGGGAGAAGGCCTTTCTGTCGCGCTGACCACGCATACCGGTCAGGCAGATTTCACCGCCGGCTGCTTTACCGGCAGTGAGATTCTGCGCCGTGCGGTCAGCGCGCTGCATGAGGCTATCGGGCGTAATCTGCCTTCTGTGGCATACAGCGCGTCGACTGAAGTGCAGCACAGCCGCGACTATACGCTGATGCATGAGTTCGCGGCCGCGCTGCGCAGCGAAGGCGGGCTCTATCTGGTTTATCAGCCAAAAATTTGCCTGCAAACCGGTGCACCGATTGGTCTGGAGGCGCTGATCCGCTGGCGTCATCCGGTACATGGCGAGCTCTCCCCGGTGGCATTTGTCCCCCTGGCAGAGCAGACTGAGCTGCTGCAGGCGATGACCACGTGGGTCATCGACCGGACGATTACGCGCATGGCACGGCTGCGCAATCACTGTACGCAGCTGCCCGTTACGGTTAACGTCAGCCTCAACGATTTTGCGCGTGAGGAGTTTGCCGCCGTGCTGGAGGAGCAGATGCAGCGGCACCGGTTGCCTACCTCGCTGCTGGGCATTGAGTGTCTGGAAACCGAACGTATTATTGAAAGCCCGATGGCAATGGCCGGCCTGTTGCGGCTGAAACAGCGTGGCTTTGGTATTTCGCTGGATGATTTTGGCACCGGCTACAGTAACATCAGCTATCTGCGGCGTATGCCGCTGGATGTCATTAAGCTTGATCGCTCTCTGATCAGCGATCTCTCTTCAGATATGGCATCGCGTATCATCGCCCGCAGCATTATCAGCATGCTGAAGGAGCTGGACTATGTGGTACTGGCTGAAGGGGTCGAGAATGCGGAAACGGTGGATACTCTGATGGAGTATGGCTGCGATCAGGCGCAGGGGTACTTTTACGCCCGGCCCATGGCCGATACAGAGCTGGATGCGTGGCTGTTGTGGAAGCTGCGTGAACAGTGTCGCTGAGCGAGCCGCGCATGATTGAAGAGTAAGCGAAAACTCGCGTTAAGGGGTTTTAGCAATGCGATGACAAAATGCCACGCATCAAAAAAGGGATCTCAGAGAGATCCTTTTTTGGTACCTATATCGCCTGTTTCATTGACAGCAACTTGTCATAATCCGGGAAAATACTCGGTATATCTTCACGATTGATCTCCGGATAAGTTGCTGTCAGATTTCCTAGATGATTTGGCGGGTTCAATACAACAACTTTCATAAGATGAACAACAGGTTCGATAGCTATATGTTGTGTATTGCCTGGACTAAAACGCCTGCGCCACTTTTCTGTTCCCGTCTCTTCCCGAATAACTTCAAGCTGACCGTGTTATCGATGTGATTAGCAACCATAGGGAAAAAATCCTTTTTAATTAAATTCGCTTTCTTATTCTGTTAAGAAACGGATCTAAAGCCCGCAGATTCAGGAAGGGCATGCTTACCCGTGTGCTGTCAGCTATGAAAACATAAAGGTGAGTGATTCAACGATCGGATAGATAAGATTTGCGACGGATGTGAGCTCACTGGCAGCGCCTGCGCCTGCAACTGGTGTGACGGGTGCGAGCCGGAAAAAGGTGGATTCGCTCTTCGTAGCAAACTGGCGTTTTTTCGGGACAAAGCTGTAAGTCAATCTGCAGCAATAAGCCTTAATATCATGATGCTCAGTAACCTGCGCTAATCAGTTTATTTATCTTTGAACGGAGATTCATGATGAAAATAACAGCATTATATCTTGCGATGCTATTTATCTCGCCTGTCTGTCTGGCGTTATCTGCCGGAGAATATAAGAACAACACCCGTCTGACGCACCTTATTTCTGATTACAGAGTATCACTTGCATCACTTCCACTTGATTATTCTCTTGTGGAAAAAAAACAGTTGCCTGGCGTTATGCTTCACAGGTATAGCCTGAATTCACAGGTGTGGTCTCCGCAAGGTGTCGTTTCCCCGGAACGCTGGCAGAATGGAGTGGATATCTATATTCCTGACGCTGCCAGAGAAAAAACCGCCCTTGTTGTTGTCAATAATGGCAGCAACGATGATGGCTCAGGCACTCCTGTCGCGCCTGCGGATTTCAGTGAGCACACCCTCTCGCGCATTGCGACTGCAACAAAAACCATTGTAGTATCAGTAAGTAATGTTCCTAATCAGGGACTGAGTTATCAGGGAGTCACAGACCCTTTGGGTGAAGATAACAGTGTGGCCTATTCCTGGAAACTGTTTATCAAAGACACTCAGACATATCAGAACGCATCCCTTCATATTCCTATGGCAGCCTCGGTGTCACAGGCCTTCAGGCTGGCAAAGAAAGAACTGGGGCAGCAAAATATAGCTAAATTTATTGTCACCGGAGCCTCCAAGCGCGGCTGGACCGCGTGGCTGACAGCGCTGTCTGACCCGGACGTCGATGCCATCGTTCCGTTTGCCATGGACCTGCTGAATACTAAAAAGTCGCTTGAACACATATATCGGTCATATGGAAAAAACTGGCCGGTAGCTTTTTATCCGTATTATAAATCGGGCATTGATCAGCTGTTGGGTACGGATGAATTTGCAAGCCTGATGACGCTGGAAGATCCCCTCACTTATCTGAATACTGATATAGGTGAGCGTCTGAAAATTGACAAATATATTATTAATGCCAGCGGTGATGATTTCTACGCCCCGGACAACAGTCATTTTTATTATGATAGGTTACCTGGCGTCAGGTCTTTACGGATTGTTCCTGACACCACGCACAGTGGCATTCTGTCCGTTACGGAGCAGTCGCTGATTACGTTTGTTAACCGTTTTCAGGAAAAGAAAAAGCTCCCTGACATTACGGAAAAAACAGAGAGTCGCGGTGACGGAAAAAAATATCTGACGGTCAGTTTTTCAGAAAAGCCGGCAAGCGTTTTGCAGTGGACAGCCAGAAACCCGTTAGCAAGAGACTTTCGATATGCCTGCGGCGTTAAATACAGCTCGGTACCCGTCAGTCTGAAAGGTGACGGGGAGAGACTCAGCTTTCAGCTGACAACCTCCGACAGCGGATGGCAGGCTACTTATATTGAAGCCACCTTCAGTGACGGGTATATAGCCACAACGCAGGTATATGTTACGCCCGATGATAAATACCCGGAAACAGCGCCTCCGTCTACAGGGGCAGCGTGTCAAATTCTCCCGGGTCGGGGACTGACTCCCGAATCTGCCAGACAGTGATGCACAGCCCTGCTCCCTGTATTGAAACCCGGCGGCCAGGCTGCCGGGTCCGGATGATGTAGCCTTCTGCCGTGATGGCAATCTGGCCACATCATCGGAGTCAGCATCGGGCAGATACGCCCCGCTACTGCCCTGAGCGGCGCCTGTCACGGATGCCACTCTGGCGTTCATCATATTGCGTGATTACAGCAGCTGGCTGAGGTGCAGCTGACCCATCAGCAGCGGGTTATCGCTGTAGTCGACCGGAATGGCGACCACCGCCGGACCATTAACGTCCATTGCCCGGCGCAGTACCGTTTCAAGCTCTGCTGCGCTGTTAACAGAGAAGCCGGCTGCGCCAAATGCTTCGGCATAAGCTTTGAAATCTACCGGGCCAAAGTTCACCCCGGAGACGCGCTGATATTTTTTCTCCTCCTGAATGGCTACCATGTTGTAGGCATTATCCACCCAGATGATATGCAGAATATTGGCGTTGAGCCGCACCGCCGTCTCCAGCTCCATACTGGATTGCAGAAAGCCGCCATCGCCGGAGACCGATACCACTTTGCGGGAGGGGTCAACCAGCCAGGCCCCAATCGCCCACGGCAGCGCAACGCCCATGGTCTGCTGCCCGTTAGAGATCATGATTTGCCGCGCGCGGAAGCTGTAGAGATAGCGGGCGATCCAGATATGAAAGCTGCCCATATCGACCGTCAGGCTGACGTCGCTATTGATAATGTCCTGCATCGCACGCACGATCCGCAGCGGATGCAGCGCAAACTGATCGAGGCTCGCACCCTGCAGCGTCAGCAGCTGCCGCTGCTGCTGTCGGTCATCAAGAATGGCCGCGGCCGCAGCGCTGAGCTGCAGCGGCGCCTCAATGCGTGCCGCAATATTACGCACGGTTTGCGCGATGTCTCCCACCAGCTCAGCATCGGGCAGATAGCGGTTATCGGTCTGGGCGGGCAGCACATCGATATGCACCAGGATTGCGTTGCCGCGGTTCCACATCGCCGGCTCATACTCCACCGGGCTGTAGCCGATAGTGATGATCAGGTCAGCCTGCTGCAGCAAACGATCGCCCGCTTGGTTATTAAACAGACCGATACGGCCGGCAAAGCGCGGGAAATGTTCCTGCCGTACCGCGCCCGCCGCCTGATAAGTACTGGTCACCGGAATATGACTTCTGCTCAGCAGCTCATGGATGGCCGCACTGTTCTCCGGCTGGCTCGCCATCAGTCCCAGCAGGATCACCGGGTTTTTTGCGTGCGCTATTTCACGGCTGACCGTCTCCACCAGCGTATCTGGCGCGGCGCCCAGCGTGACGCGTGCCTTATGCTGCAGCAGGCTGCCGGTCACCGGCTGATCGACGATATCCTGCGGCAGACTGAGGAATGCGCCGCCGCCGCGCCCGTTTTCCGCGTGACGGAAGGCGTTAGACACACATTCTGCCAGCGCGGAAGCGTCGGTGACTTCGACGGCAAACTTAGTGACCGGCCGAAACATCGACACCGTATCCATGCTCTGGTGAACCTGTTTTGCGCTGTCCGATCGTTTCACCGCGCCGCCAATCGCTACCACCGGATCGCCCTCGCTGGTGGCGGTCGCCATGCCGGTGACCAGGTTGGAACAGCCTGGCCCGGAAGTGACCAGTGCGACGCCTGCGTTACCGGTGAGCCGCCCAACCGCTGCCGCCATAAAAGCGGCATTCGCCTCATGACGCACCGGGATCAGTTCAATGCGCGAATCCACCAGCGAATCGAATACTTTATCGATTTTCGCACCGGGAATGCCAAACACATGCTTTACGCCCTGGGTTTCCAGCTGCGCCACCACCAGATCTGCCCCGCTACGCCAGCTCGTTTGGGTTTTATGTTCTTTCATCATTACCTCGGTTATTAACTCTCAACGGAGCGGATAGCTTCATCCAGGTTGTCAGGGTTCAGGTTGGCCTGCAGGAAGTCGCGATCCTGCGGTAAGTCGATCACCAGCTTGCTGATTGCACCAAAGGTCAGCGTGCCCTGCGCCAGTACATAATCGAGAATGTGGCCGCCGCCCTGCCGGTCATCGGTAATAAAATGTTCGTGATAGCCCGCGACATTGATGCCCTGCATATATTGCGGCGTGCGGAAACCAATCAGTTCGCCTGTGCGCTGACGAAAATCAAAGGTGGGCTGATTGCCCAGGACGTCAGGCATGGACCGATAGGGACGGCACTGGCAGGGCACGGTGCGCGTCTGCACCGAGACAAAGTCACCGCTGATACGCAGCGCGCAGAAGTGGTTATCAGAAGTAATCACGCTGTCGATAACGCGGTGTACCTCTTCACGGCTGCTCTTTTCGCTGAAATGGTGCTGATGTTCCGGGGTAAAAAAAGTCATGACGGCAAAGGGAGATTGCTGCTCCGGACGGGCGGGACGGGCACTGCCGTCAGCCCGCAGCTGCCAGACCTGACGATCAAACGCGACCAGCTCGCCATCAAGCTGATTAAAGGTGCCGAGACCAAAATCGCCCTTCTCCAGCAGCCGGGAAACGGTCGTCTTACCGTCATAGACGCCGTGCAGCAGTGCGCTCATCAGCGAGGTCTGATAGATAACTTTTTCTGCTGATTGCCCTGCCAGCTGATTAACGGTTGTCTTTAGCTGTTCTTCGCATGAACAACCCGATACAAAATCATACATTTACTGCCTCGCAAACTGATAGTTAAGCCGTGTTAATATCAGGATGAGCCAGCCTGCTCACAGAATCCAATAGCGAAAGCTGCCAGCTTTGAGACGTTTTTGATATGGAACTGCGCCATCTGCGTTATTTTGTTGCCGTCGCTGAGACGCTGCACTTTACCCGTGCGGCTGAGATGCTCGGTATTTCTCAGCCGCCATTGAGTCAGCAGATCCAGCGTCTGGAGCATGAGATAGGGACGCCACTGCTGAAGCGCCTGACGCGCGGCGTTGAATTGACAGAAGCGGGACGCGCTTTCCTGCCTGATGCGCTGCAGGTTGTACAGCTTGCGGATCACGCGCTGGAAAAAGCGCGCGGCGTGGCGCGGGGAATGAGCGGTCAGATGTCGCTGGGGTTTGCCAGCTCCGTAGCCTTTGGCTCGCCGGTATTTGAGCTTCTTGGTCGCTTCAGAGCGCGCTATCCGGCGATGGAGCTGATCACCCGCGAAGAGAATATGGCGCTGCTGATGCAGGATCTGCGTGACGGACTGCTGGATGCCGCGTTTATCCGCCTGCCGTGCGAAAGCAGCAAAGCGTTTAACCTGCGGGTTATCGCGACTGAACGCATGATGATTGCGCTGCCGGCCGGGCATGCGCTGAGCCAGCAGGCAAGCCTGGCGCTGACGCAGCTGGCGGAAGAGACACTGATTATGTTTCCGCGCGAGGTGGTACCCAGCCTTTATGAGCTGATCGTCAGTACCTGCCTGCGCGCCGGCTTATGCGCCGATCGCTTTCAGCAGGCCCCGCAGATCGCCGCTTCGCTGGGCATGGTCGCGGCCGGCTGCGGCGTCGCGCTGGTACCTGCCTCACTGTGCTGTATCAATAACCCGCAGCTGCGGTTTTGCGAAATTGAAAACAATACGCTGTTTACGGATATCGCCTTTGCCTGGCGGCGCAATCACCCCAGCAGAAGCGTGCTGCATCTGCTGAGCCTGGTCAGTGAAGAATGATCAGCTCCCGCTGTTTACCCGGCGCCCGATATCCCTGAGCTGGGAATATTTTTCCAGCAGCTGAGGCGCATCATCAAGGCTCATGGCAAACATCCACATATAGGTCATGACAGAGTACACATGCCCCGCTTCCACGCCGCCTCTCAGGCTCATGACCAGAATGGTGCTGCCAAACAGCAGCGCGGCTACGCTGCCGATGGCCAGATAGCCAACGGCTTCCCGATCGGAGAGGCAGATCCGCAGCCGGGCCAGTACGCGATAGTGCCGTACCAGCGGTGAGGCGGGCGCGTGGCTTACCATATCAACCTCTTTTTCCAGCCGGTTGTTCAGGCGCAGAAACAGCTGCTCGTTCTGACGCGTAAACCCTTTCAGGAACAGCGCAAAAAACAGCAGAATGCCGAGACACGCCATGCCTGACCAGAATTCAATCAGCAGCAGCATCCCTGCCGCGCCGGCAATGGATGCTACTGACGTGATCAGCACCGGCAGATGCTTCTCAAAAAAGTCGACAAATTCACGTGACAGCGTCACTCGCGCAGCCACCATTGAAGCGCGGTTATTTTCACGCCGCTGAGCGAGGATCACCGGGACGGCCATCTCAGCATAAATGCGGGCAAAAGTGCGGGTATCAACGCTGCGTCGTGCCGCGCCAATCAGCCACATTACCAGAACCATGACGGCATAAAGCACCGCGTGCAGCGCATTGCCTGCCAGGATCGCGTTGACGGCAAAGCCCGCCAGTAAGGGATAAAGCAGATAAAGCGCGTTTTCCGCAACCACCAGGCCGAGCGTGATGATGAGTTTTTTGCTGTGGCGCATGCCAAGCATTTTAAGCATGGCGGCTGCACCTGTCGGGGCCGGCTGAGTGGAAGCTGCACTAAGGATTTTCATAGGTTCATCTGATGTAATTGCATATTTGAGCGGTTGCTCAAACTCAAGGCGAGTCTATTTGAGCAACTGCTCAAAGTCAATCTGCAGAAAAGCGGAAACAGGAAACGGGCGCAGCTGAGGGTGCGCCCGGAGTAAAGAGATTAACGTTCGGCCGAAAGCTTTTGCAGTATTTTCAGTTCATCAACGGCAGCCTGCATGGCATCCATACCGGCCGTCAGCGTACGGAGGTTTTGTAGCTGCTGTGTAATGTCAGCCCGTTCACTGCGCGTCTGCTGGCTCATGGCCGCGATGGCATCCGCCGCGTGCAGACTGCGATCGGCCATGTCGCTGGCAGTCTGAACCGTATGGCTGGCCACGCTGCGGATGCGGGAAATGGTACCGACAGCGTCGCTGATATTGCTGGCGGTGGCTTCCGCCTGCTCTTTTGACGAATGCGCCAGCCGGCGGACCTCGCCTGCGACCACGGCAAAGCCGCGTCCCGCTTCGCCCGCGCGTGCGGCCTCAACGGCGGCATTCAGCGCCAGGATATTAGTCTGAAACGCGATGTTACTGATACCGTGCGTGATGACATTGATGCCATCGGAGATCCGCTCCAGATCGTCCAGACCCTCACCAAGCTGACTTTGTGCCTGCTGACTTTCGCTGGCGATAGCGCTGATTGCACGGATGCTGTTCTCTGCCATGTTCAGCGTTTCACTCTGGCTGTGTGTGGCGGCTTCCAGCGCCGGCAGCGCCTGCACAATAGGCGTCAGCTCCTGCTGATAGCTCACCACGCGCCCCAGTACCCGGGTCTGGATGCCGTTAAGCGCTTCCCAGCGGCGCAGCGCGCGCTGGGCATAGTGCGCCGCATAGCCCGCATACTCTACCGGAAACTGCGCCATCGCTTTCACGTCGCGGTTGAAAAACACCAGCGCCGAGAGCGTCTGATTAATCGGCACGCCAAGGATTTCACCAAAGCTGGAAAACCCGGCGGCCGGAATACCTTTGAAGAAATGTGCATTCTGCAGGGCACTCAGGTTTCCCTGACGCCGCAGAATGCAGTCATTCATCATGACTGCAGCAGGCTTGCCGTGGCGTGAGACAAACTTTTCCCAGTCCTGCAGCGTCGCCGCTTTGAAGTCGCGCTCCTGCATCAGCCAGAGGCGGTCGCCAAATTCAAGGTCGCAGAAAAAATGTACGCGCCCGGCCTCGATTTTTGCGACCGAGCGTATGAAATATTCGTTTCCTGCTTTAACGGCAAACGTCAGACCTTGCAGACGCTGACTCAGCTGCTGTTCACTGCAGCCGAGCTGGTCTGCCAGCGCGGCGGTGAACGGCTGCTGCTTGCCCTGAGCGGTAAAGACAGAGGTCACGGTACGCGTCAGCGGATCGGCTTCCGCAATCAGCCAGCTCTTTTCCAGCGGCGTAAAATTCTGGCTTTTGAACGGCGCAAATGATTTACCGGCCGCCATGCGGCAGAACACTACCACCGTCTTGCCCTGCAGCACCTGCCCGCCTGCCCCTATCCACGTACCGTCAAAGCTTGTACGCCCGCCTGCTGAGCCGCCAATGGCCAGGCAGGGAAAGCGACCGCTGTTATACCAGGCCTGCATAAAAAAGCCTTCTGACGCAGATAAGCCGTCGCAGTAGATCATCGCAAACGTGCGATCGGCAGAGAGCGGCATACGCAGCTGGAGCGCGGCCAGATCGCGTTGAATGGCACTGATACGCTCGGTGACGCTGTGGGTATCCTTCAGATGCAAATCGATGATATGGGTTTCATGCTCCGCGACCAGTGAGTCAGGCAGCCAGAGCCAGCTGCCTTCCTGCCCGTTACCGTCACAGTAGGTGCTTTGTTTACCGCTGGCGCTTAGCGCCCCGTTGGATGAAAGCGTAATGACCGTTAACGCAGCCGAGTTGAAACGCTGCTAGGCCTGACTGACACGATAAAAATCCGCCTCCGGCGGCACAAAGGTCAGTAAAATGCCAGCCGCACGCGAGGAAAGACCAATATCGCCCGGCGAGGCAGGCAGATTCTGGCAATGATAGATACCATCTGCAGGCTGAGATCGTGCGGTAAAACGGGCGCGGCTAAACATCGTCTTCATTAAAGACATATTCTTATTTTTCCTGCTGTAAGCTATTGCGCATTAAAGCTGCGCAGCCTGGTGTGGTTAAAAGAGGGCTAAAAGCAGGGTCCGTTCGCAATCAGAACTCATCAGTGCGTTGCCGCCGCTGCACGCTGAACTGTGCAGAAGCGGACCACGGTTATCGGCCTGCCCGGAACAATCTTCAGCAATTGCTGATATAGACCACACCAATGGTTAAACGCGGCAATCACCGGTATATCTGCTACCATGCGCCCTGTGTTGTGACCGGAATGCAAAAGCGCAGATGAAGAAAAATACCGACGAATTAAAGCACCGTATTCTTGATACCGCTGTGGCGCTGTTTATCGAAAAAGGCATTGCCGGGGTAACGACCCGTGACGTTACCGAGCAACTTGGCCTGTCGCGCAGCCATATCTATCACTACTTCAGTAACTGGCAGGCGCTCTCACTGGCTGCGCTTGAGCGCTTTATGGCGCAGGAGATCGCACAGTTTACGCGCGAGGCTGAAGGGCTGGCACCAGAGCAGCAGCTGCGGCGGCTGGCCGGGATCTACCTGCCGGATAGTGTGGATGCAACGTGGAAGCTTTATGATTCCCTCTGGCAGATGGCAGCGAACAATGACGCATGGGCCGCCCTCGCTGAAAAGAACATAGCCAGCTGGAGCGCACTGATTGGCGGGATGATTCAGCAGGGAGTGGATCAGCAGCACTTTCACACTGCCGATACAGGTCAGGTTACCCGTCAGCTTAGCGCCATGCTCAATGGTTACGCTGAGGTGCTGAGTATCAGCCCTTCAGCAGAGAAACATCAGCAGGCGATGACGGATATCACCGCGTTTATCCGGCTGGTGCTGCAGCCGACGTCAGGGTGTCAGCGCTAACGCCAGCGCTGCTTCACAGTGGATCAGCGTGGTGTCAAACACCGGCACAGAGACATTGCCCTGATTGAGCAACATGCCGACCTCAGTGCAGCCAAGGATCATGCAGTCCGCGCCCTGCGCTACCAGCCGCTCTGCCACCTGCACAAACGCCTCGCGGCTGGCTGCTGTGGTGATATCTTTGCACAGCTCATCATAAATAATCTGGTGTACCCTGGCACGATCGTCGTTAGCCGGGATAAGTGGCTGTAGCCCGGCCGTTTCCAGCCGCTGACGGTAGAACTGCTGCTCCATGGTGAATGCGGTAGCGATCAGGCCCGGCGCGCGCAGTCCCGACGCCACAATACGCTCTGCAGTCGCATCGGCGATATGCAGCAGCGGAACAGCAACGTCTTTCATCATGGTTTCAGCCAGTTTATGCATGGTATTCGTGGCCAGCACAATAAAATCTGCACCACGAGCCAGCGCATGCGCCTCTCTGTTCAGGATCTCACCGGCAGCCGCCCACTGACCGCTGGCCTGCAGCTGCTCAATGCGTGCAAAGTCGAGCGAGCGGATCAGCAGCTCCGGCGAATGCAGTCCCCCCAGCCGCTGACGCGTCAGCTCGCATAGCTGACGATAGTAGGTTTGCGTTGAGGCAGCAGACATTCCGCCCAGAATACCAATGGTTTTCATTGCCTGTTATTTCCTTCTCTGGACTGCCGGGGAGCTATACACGCTGCGTGTATATTCGCTATGGTGTTTTATCGCACACCTGAAAGGATGCTGTCATGCACGGGTCTGAACTTTCTGTAGGATTACTGCTGTTTCCGGGCGTCACCCAGCTGGATCTCACCGGACCCTTTGAGGTCTTTGCCCGCGCGCCACACACCCGGGTGCATCTTGTCTGGAAAACGCTGGATCCGGTGATTTCAGATCGGGGATTAGCGATGTTGCCCACCACCACTTTCGACGACTGTCCGTCGCTGGATGTGATCTGTGTGCCGGGCGGTCCGGGACAAATTGCCCTGATGACGGACAGCGCTGTACTGGCGTTTATTCGTGAAAAGAGCGAGCGGGCCTCACTCGTGACGTCAGTTTGTACCGGCTCGCTGGTGCTGGGGGCGGCGGGTCTGCTCAAAGGTTACCGGGCCACATCTCACTGGGCATCGCTGGATCAGCTGTCACTGCTGGGTGCTGAGCCGGTCAGCGCGCGCGTGGTACGCGACCGGAACCGCATCACCGGCGCAGGCGTGACTTCAGGCATCGACTTCGCGCTGACAGTGGTAGCTGACCTGCAGGGTGAAGCGGTGGCGCAGATGATTCAGCTGCAGATGGAGTATGACCCCCAACCGCCCTTTAACAGTGGATCGCCGGGTACCGCACCGGCTGAGCTGTTAGCGCAGGCCACGACACAGATGGCGACGTTTATTGAAACGCGCCGTCAGGCCACCGTCACGGCAGCTCAATATCTCGTTTCTCTCAACTCAGGCATGGATGATCGCTGAATGCCTCACGTTAGCGAACTGTTACTCGTCTTTATCACCTGTTTCGTGGCCACAGCAAGTCCGGGCCGCGGCAATATGGCGATTATGGGTACCGCAATGCGCAGCGGCCGGCAGAAAAGCGCGCGGACACACATCCGCAGCCTGTTGTGCGCGACGGTAAACGGTTCCGGCAGGGTGTGCTCATGCACATATTAAATCCCAGGGCTATTCTTACCTGGGTGTCCATTATATCCGTGACGCTGACGCCCGGTGCTGATGCCGGGGTGCTGCCCAACATAATGGGTGGCTGCGCAGCAATCTGTGTTGCGGTGTTCTGCAGCCTTGCGCTGCTGTTCTCCGCGCCCATGATGGCTGCTCTTTATCAGCGCGTTCAGCGCATGCCCGACGCCGTGCTGGGGATATACTTTCGCTTGCCGGCATACGCCTGCTGCTGAGCCGCAGTTAACCAGTCTGATTACAGGGAAGACGATGTCGAAAACACAATGGTTACTGCGCCGGCTGACAAAACAGCTCTGGTTTCGCAGCTCGCTGTTTGCCGTACTGGCGGTGATCACCGCGCTGGTGGCTATCGCGGTGAAACCGTTTATTCCTGCTTCCGTATCCGGTCTCATCGGCAGTGAAGCCGTGGATGAAATCCTGGCTATCCTCGCCTCCAGTATGCTGGCCGTTACGACGTTTTCGCTGAATATTATGGTCTCAGCCTATAACTCTGCGAGCAGCAGCGTAACGCCCCGCGCCACCAGTCTGCTGCTGGAGGATCGCACCACGCAGAATGTGCTGGCGACGTTCATTGGCTCGTTTCTCTACAGCCTGGTAGGGATCATTGCGCTGGGGATGGGCGCATACGGCACACAGGGGCGGGTTGTGCTGTTCTTTGTAACGCTGCTGGTGATCGCCATGATTGTGATCACCCTGCTTCGCTGGATCCAGCATCTCGCTAATTTTGGCAGCCTCGGCGAAACGTCTCAGCGTGTTGAGCAGGCAACCCGCGCGGCGCTGACTGAACGCTTACAGGATCCCTGTATGGGCGGATCGGCCTGGCAGGGTGAGTTGCCCGCTGCGGCCACACCGCACCCGCTTTTACCCGAGGCGATTGGTTACCTGCAGCATATCGATTTGCAACGGCTAAACGACTGGGCAGACGCGCAGCAGGTGCATCTTTATCTGGCTGCCCAGCCCGGCAGCTTTGTGCATCCGCGCTCGCCCCTGCTGTGGTGCACACAACCGATGTCCGAAGAAGATCAGGACCATCTGCAGCGTGCATTTACCGTTGGTGAACAGCGTTCTTATGAGCAGGATCCCCGTTTTGGCCTCTGTGTGCTCGCAGAAATCGCCTCGCGTGCACTTTCGCCTGCCGTCAACGATCCGGGCACGGCCATAGATATCATTGGCCGTGCTGTCAGATTGTTTGGTCACCCTGTCCCTGCGGCTTCTGATGAGGTGACCTGGCCGCGCATATTTATTGAGCCCGCCCGGATCAGCGATATGTTTGATGATATTTTCAGTGCTATAGGGCGCGATGGTGCTGCACTGGCTGAGGTACATATTCGTCTGCAGAAGGCGCTTCAGGCGCTGGCACAGATTGCACCGCACCGTTACGCCGCTGATGCTCAGCGCCATTCCAGGCTCGCCCTGTCACGCGCAAACGCGGCGATGACCTGTAAAGCAGACAAAGTAGCCGTGGAGCAGGTAGCCCGCTGGTCACTCCCGGAAATAATTTCGCGTGATTAGCCTGGTTTTTAAACACCTGCTGGCGTATCGCTTTTACTCTTCCATACTGATTGTTACATTTGGTCTTCATTCACGTTATGCAGGATACTTATGCCAACATCAGAAACGGATATCCAAAAGAAGCGAAGCCATATCAATCCACCGGTATTCTTCACGTCTGCTGCCCTTATTTTTATTCTGGTAGCCTTCGCCGCGCTATTCCCTGAACAGGCGGATACCCAGCTTACTGCACTGCAGACGTCGCTGTTTGCCAATGCCAGCTGGTTTTATATTCTCGCTGTTGCCCTGATTTTGCTGACCGTAATCTACCTGGGGGTGTCGCGCTACGGCGATATTAAACTCGGGCCCGATCACGCAGAACCTGATTTCAGTTATCACTCCTGGTTTGCCATGCTGTTTTCCGCCGGCATGGGCATTGGGCTAATGTTTTTCGGCGTGGCAGAACCCGTGATGCACTATATGGCGCCGCCATCAGGCGAGCCGGAAACCGTAAACGCGGCGCGGGAAGCGTTGCGTATCACGTTCTTTCACTGGGGGCTGCACGCCTGGTCGATTTATGCGATTGTGGCGCTGATTCTGGCCTTTTTCAGCTATCGTCACGGACTGCCTTTAACGCTGCGCTCAGCGCTCTATCCGATTATTGGCGACCGTATCTACGGCTGGATGGGCCACGCCGTGGATATTTTTGCGGTGATTGGTACCGTACTGGGCGTGGCCACCTCGCTGGGTTACGGCGTACTGCAGGTTAACGCCGGTCTTAATCACTTGTTTGGCCTGCCGGTCAGCGCCACGATGCAGGTGATCCTGATAGTGGTCATCACCGCACTGGCAACCCTTTCCGTTGTCTCCGGACTGGATAAAGGTATCCGGATTTTATCGGAAATTAATCTTGGCCTTGCGGTGCTGCTGCTGATTCTGGTCGGTACGCTGGGTCCGACGGTGCTGCTGTTGAAATCCTTTGTGGAGAATACCGGCGGCTACCTCTCAGAGCTGGTCACCAAAACCTTTAATCTCTACGCCTATGAACCCAAATCGAGTAAGTGGCTCGGCGGCTGGACGCTGTTCTACTGGGGCTGGTGGCTGGCGTGGTCACCGTTTGTCGGCATGTTCATTGCCCGCGTATCGCGCGGTCGTACCATCCGTGAATTTGTCACCGGCGTGCTGTTTGTGCCGGCGGGCTTTACGCTGCTCTGGATGACCTTCTTTGGCAACAGCGCCATCTGGATGATCATGCAGCAGGGCGCCGCCGATCTGGCGCAGACAGTGATGAGCGATCAAACGCTCGCGCTGTTTAATTTTCTGGAGCATTTTCCCTTCAGCTTTGCTCTCTCCTGTATTGCCGTCGCCATGGTAGTGGTGTTCTTTGTCACGTCAGCGGACTCCGGAGCGATGGTGGTGGATACGCTCGCTTCAGGGGGCACGGATCAAACGCCAGTCTGGCAGCGTATTTTCTGGTCCGCGCTGATGGGGGTCGTGGCCATTACTTTACTGCTGGCCGGCGGCATGAAAGCGCTGCAGGTTGTGACTATCGCCAGCGCCCTGCCGTTTGCCATCATCCTGTTAATGTCGATGTATGGCTTGCTTAAAGCGCTTCGTATTGATGCCTGGAAGCGCGACAGTAAGCAGATTGCGACTATCGCGCCCACGGCTGCGCGCAACCCGATTCCGTGGCAGCGCCGTTTACGTAACATTGCCTACTTTCCAAAACGCTCGCAGGTGAAGCGCTTTATGACGGAAGTCATCTATCCGGCGATGGAGATGGTAGAGCAGGAGCTGGCAAAGCAAAACACCCCGTCGCATACCCGTGCCGATGAAGACGATCGTGTGCGGTTTGAGGTGGATCTGGGACAGGAGCTTAACTTCGTTTACGAAGTCCGCGCGCGTCCCTACCTGCAGCCCGCCTTTGCGCTGGCAGGGATGTCAGGAAGTGACAAAGCGGAGGAGCAGAAGTATTACCGTGCAGTCGTCTACCTTAAAGAGGGCGGCCAGGATTATGACGTAATGGGCTGGAATCAGGAGCAGATCATCAACGATATTCTCGACCAGTATGAGAAGCACCTGCACTTCCTGCACATCGTGCGTTAACGTGACTGCATGACAAAAGAGGAGCCTGGCTCCTCTTTTTTATTGCTCTGGTGTTTTTTTTTGCTGCTATGATGAGACTCTGCCTTTTTTCAGGATGAAACCATGAGCAGCACCCTGACCACCCTTCTCCGTTATAAATTGTGGATAGACGCCGCCACCCTGCAGGCGATTTCCCACATTGATGCCGCACAGTTTGCAGAAAAACGTCATCTGGCGTTGCGTCTGATGAACCACGTCTATGTTGTGGACGCTATCTTCAAAGCAAACCTTACCGGTGAGCAGCACGGTTACACCGCACTGAATACCCCTGAAACGCCTGCCGTTGAAGAACTGATGCATGCTCTGTCGGAGACCACCCGCTGGTACCTGAAGCATGTCGCTACGCTAAACGAAACCGATCGCGCTAAAGTGATCCGCTTTCGTTTTGTAGATGGTGGTGCCGGAGAAATGCAGGCTGAAGAGATGATCAACCATATGCTGTTTCACGGCACCTACCACCGCGGTGCGGTCGGCTGGCTTTTATCAGCGTGCGGCGTCACGCCGCCGAAAGATGTGCTGGCGGTATTTTTGCGGGATCACAATGATAAAAATTTGTAACGGAAAGAACGCACTCTGCCTGTCACTCCGGATACCTGAAAGGAATCAATATGACTGAGATAAATGCACTTAAAGCGAAATACCCGCAGGCGCTGAGCCGGGCGTTTGGTGATTCACCTGCCCTGGCGGATACCCTGGCGAAACTGATTACAGAGGGCAGGAAAACCGCCACCTGCGGTTCGCTGGCTGCTTTTCAGAACGATGCTGAAGCGCCGACTGTCGGCAGCTACAGCATTGTCCTGGACGGCCACAATCAACCGGTCTGCGTGGTTCGCATCGTCAGTCTGCAGCTGATACGCTTCTGCGATGTCACCGAAGCGTTTGCCCGTAAAGAGGGTGAAGGCGATCTGAGCCTCCGCTACTGGCGTCAGGAGCACCAGCGCTTTTTTGAAAGCAGCGGCGTTTTTGATGAGCGTATGGAGCTGGTGGCTGAAGAGTTTGAGCGGGTAGAGGTCGTGACCCCTCAGGCCGGCTTTTAAGGCACACGATAGCCGTGTTATTCAGTCTGCTCTTCCCGCGCATCGCTCACCTAAAACAATCAATCAGCAGATGTTATTTATCCTGTCTTCCTCCCTGCGTATCCAGCAACGCATAACCCTGGTTCTGCAGCACGGTCATCGTGGTCAGCGCTGAGGGGGTAGTGATAACGGGTGCCGCGACCCAGTGAGGATCGTAATGATGCCAGGCCAGCGCCTGGCTGCACAGTGTTACTTTAACGCCTGCATCATTCAGGGCTTTTATCAGCTGCAGATTCGGGTTGGCCGCACCGAATAGCTTGTGGTAGTGCTGCTCATCCAGCATAGCGGGCGTGGCGCCGCCATTAACGGCTACTACGGCGTCAATCTGACTGAGCGGCACGCCGGAACGGCCATAAAGATTGATAACGCGCGCCACTTCATTCAGGCCGGGATTGATATCCGCGGCGTTGCTCGCTGCCTCACTCACCTTGAAAACCAGTTTGTAGCGCTGCGTGCTGTCAGGCTGAAAAGCCGCATCAGGCGTGTCATAGAGTTTACCGTAGCCGGCAATCAGCGGCGTTCGGGACGTATCCGCATGCGCACTTTGCATCAGGCAAAAAGAGCTGAAAAGAATCAGTGAGCAGGAGGAAAGGTATCGGATCATGTACGCTCCGCGTAAGTCAGTAGCAGGCATCAGGGAGAATCAGCATAAATAAAAAAACGCGGTTGCAAAGTGGCACACCTGCTTTTAGGAGTAATGCACATCCCATGCCGGTCCTGCTGTCGCAACAGCAAAAAGTGCGGTGACCGCTGAATAGTCGCGCGCTTTTCCATTCCCGCTCCATAATTCTTTTGACTATAAACGGAGCCCGGCGATGAAAAATCCAACCCTGTTACAGGCATTTCACTGGTATTACCCTGAAGGTGGCCAGCTCTGGCCTGAGCTGGCCGAACGTGCAGCGCATATGAGCGAATCGGGTATCAATATGATCTGGCTGCCACCGGCCTATAAAGGCGCCTCCGGCGGCAGTTCAGTCGGCTATGACACTTACGATCTGTTTGACCTGGGCGAATTTGATCAGAAAGGCACTGTTGCCACGAAATATGGTGACAAAGCGCAGCTGCATACGGCGATTTCCGCGCTGCAGCAGCAGCAGATTGCAGTACTGATGGATGTGGTGGTTAATCACAAAATGGGCGCGGATGAGAAAGAGCGCATTCTGGTTAACCGCGTCGACGAGCAGGATCGTTCACAGATTCATGAAGAGGTAGTGGAGTGCGAAGCCTGGACCCGCTACACCTTCCCGGTCCGTGCCGGACAGTATTCAAAGTTTGTCTGGGACTATAAGTGCTTCAGCGGTGTCGATCATATCGAAAACCCTGATGAAGATGGTGTGTTCAAGATTGTGAATGACTACACCGGCGAGGGCTGGAACGACCAGGTTGATAATGAACTGGGCAATTTTGATTACCTGATGGGCTCCAATATCGATTTCCGCAACCGCTCGGCGACGGAAGAGATCAAGTACTGGGCGCGCTGGATGCTGGAAACCACCCAGTGTGACGGATTCCGCCTGGATGCGGTTAAACATATCCCGGCCTGGTTCTACAAAGAGTGGATTGACCATGTGCAGGAGGTCTCTGAGAAGCCGCTGTTTATCGTGGCGGAGTACTGGTCATTTGAGCTGGATAAACTGCAGCAGTATATCAATCAGGTTGAGGGTAAAACGCTGCTGTTTGATGCCCCACTGCACATGAAATTTCACGAAGCCTCTAAGCAGGGCAGCAGCTACGACATGAGCCAGATCTTCTCCGGTACGCTGGTAGAAGCCGATCCGTTCCACGCCGTCACTATTGTTGCTAACCATGATACTCAGCCGCTGCAGGCACTTGAAGCGCCGGTGGAAGCCTGGTTCAAGCCGCTCGCCTATGCGATGATTTTGCTGCGTGAAAATGGTGTGCCTTGCGTGTTCTACCCGGATCTTTATGGTGCCAGCTATGAAGATACCGGCAGCGATGGTGAAACGCATAAAGTTGAAATGCCCGTAATCGATAAGCTCGATCAGCTGATGATTGCGCGCCAGCGCTTTGCTCACGGGGTACAGACGCTGTGGTTTGATCATCCCAACTGCATCGCTTTCAGCCGCAGCGGGACTGAAGATGAGCCAGGCTGCGTGGTAGTGATGTCTAACGGCGACAGCGGAGAAAAAACGCTGACGCTGGGAGAAAACTACGCCGGTAAAAACTGGCGCGATTTTCTCGGCAATCGCGATGAGACGATTACCACTAACGAACAGGGTGAAGCGGTGTTCACCTGTAACGGCGGCAGCGTCAGCGTCTGGGTTATTGAGTGATACCCGCGCGGGCTGCGCCTCTGGCAGCCCGCGCGTTATGCTCTGCAGTAATACGTTTTATGAAAAAAGGTGCACAGATAATAATGAAAGAGGCTACCCTGCTGGTATTTGATGTTAACGAAACGCTGCTCGATCTGACCTATCTGGATACTTTTTTTCTGGATACCTTTGGCGATGCGCAGGTGATGCGTCAGTGGTTTGCGGAACAGATCCTGTATTCCCAGACGCTCACGTTAAGCGGTCGCTATGTGCCGTTTGGTGAACTGGCCGTTGCCGTATTAAAGATGGTGGCGACGATCCGCGGGATTGCGCTTGATTCATCACAGATAACGCGTTTTCAGCAAGAAATGGCGGTGTTACCTGCTCATCCTGATGCGCTGCCCGCGCTGAAAAAACTGCAGGCTGCGGGTTTTGAGATGGTGACGTTTACGAACTCATCGGCAGACGCCGGCAAAAAGGTGCTGGCGCAATCCGGACTGGCATCGTTTTTTTCACAGCAGTTCTCCGTTGAGCAGAGCGGCTGTTTTAAACCTGCCGCTGCCGCTTATCGGAGCGTCAGTGAGGCGCTGGATCGGCCACCTGCTGCGCTCAGGATGATAGCCACGCACGCCTGGGATATTATCGGCGCCATGGCCTGTGGCTGGAAAGGCGCGCTGATCACCCGCCCCGGTAACGCACCGCTGTTGCTGGGTGAACAGCCTGATATTTCTGGTCCCGATTTACCGGCAATAGCAGAACAGATCATTGCGTTAGACAGGCGGGCGTAACATAGCGCTCATGATTACTGCAATGAATTGATGAATGCAGTAATCCGGCGCTGACCGGGCGCGATCGGCAAATGTGCACAAAGCGTATCCCGCGTTAAAAATTTGCCTGGCAGAGAAACATTAAGAGGGCCCTGGCCCTCTTTTTTATTTCTGACGCTGGTTATCGATAGTCAGGCTAACGCGGTTAGCGCGGCAAAACAGTTCCGAATAGTGCACTGGTTTCGCGTTTTGATCGAAAGCGATTTTACTGATGCGAAACAGCGGCTCGCCCAGTTCACATTTCAGCCTCTGGGCCTCGGCTTTAGTGGCCATAAAAATATCTATGGTCTTCTTATCACTCACCACGCGAGTGTCGAATTTTTCCTGAAACAGCTTATAAGTAGAGGCGCCTGCGGTATAAATGGTGTCAAATGCCGGGTAACGGGAGAGCGGGATCCAGGAAATATCGATAAACAGCGGCTCATCATCAAGATACATGACCCGCATCAGGCGAAAAATGTCGCTGCTACCGGGAATATTCAGCCTTTCACAAAATGGATCGGCGTTCATGCACTCCTGTTCGATGACCTCTTCCCGGGTCGGCTTACCCTGGGAAACGCCAAAATCAGTAAAGCCGCTTACCGTCAGCAGCGCATTTTCAACCTTTTTACTTTGCACAAAAGTGCCCTTGCCCTGCCAGCGCTGCAGCACACCGTCATTGACCAGATCGCTGATTGCTTTGCGGATAGTGATGCGGCTAACGTTATAGAGCGTGCATAACTCGCTTTCAGTCGGGATCTGCTGGCCAGCCTGGTAAACTCCCTGCGCAATATCATCAAGCAGGCGCTGGCGCACGGTGGCGTAGAGGAGTTGATGTGAGTAGCGCTCCGTAGCTGACATGAATCGACCCTGAAGTTGTAAGAGGAGTAGGGTTGATTATATGGGCCTTTTCGGATGAGTAACAGGCGCTGGCATGGGTAATGTCACGCCAGCGCTGACCCTCACCAGGCACCATGATAGCCAATAGTACGCGCAGCGCACCGGGTACCCTGTTTCATCGCACCCTACAGCGGCAGGTCGTTAGCGATAGCGCACAGGAACCCGGCGATGTATGAATCCCCTGCCCCCATGGTATCTACTACGCTGACGCGCTGCGGCGGCATCTTCCAGAACTGTATGCCGTCCCACGCCAGGCTACCGTTTTCACCCAGCGTGGCGATCGCCACCCCTGCGCCACACTGCACCACGGTTTGTAGCCGGTCGCGCAGCCACGCATTATCAGTATTTGCTGAGGCAAAAACATAATCAAGATGTTCCGGCAGCGTGTGCCATAACGGGCTTTCCCATTTATCTGCAAAATCAAACGACAGGATTTTTCCCGCCGCCTTCAGTGCGGGAAAAGCGGACTCAGCATGACCCCAAATGGCGGAGTGAATAATGTCAAACTCCATTAGCCACGCCAGTTCCTGCTCACCCACGCTGAAATCTGCCATCACGCCTTCGGTATAGTCACCGAGAATGCGATCGTTATCGCGCAGTTCCACCTGCGTCTGCGCTGTCAGACCGGGCATCACACGCAGCCGGGAAATATCCACGCCATGTTGCGCAAGATCGCGGCGCAGCATGGCACCATAATCATCTTCACCCACCCAACTGACGCAGGCGGGCTGCATCCCGTAACGCGTGCTGTAAACCGCCACGTTAACAGCGTTGCCACCAGAAAACGCTTTACCCAGCCCGGGATAAATATCCACGCAATTATCACCTACCGTTGCCAGCCGTTTCATTGACCCTCCTGTGACAGCCGCACGCGCGCGCCAGCAATGAATGCTGATGTCCGCAGGTAAACATACCCGTTTTCATTCGTATGTCCTTGCTGTGATGCCCGGCCTGCATGGAGACCGGGCGGGGAAATTAATACTCGACGATCCCGCCATAGTAACGGCGATCGTCCGGGTTATGGTCTTTGTAGATGGAGAGGTAGTAACAGAGCCACTCCATCGGGACAAACATCAGGAATGGGGCGAGCCACGGGTGCAGTCCCTGAGCGATCTCGGCATAGTCGATCACGATAACGTTATCGGTACGCTCGCGTACGAAACGGATAGCGCGCTCGGTGGTATGACGGCTTTCGTCATTGCCCAGCAGGAACAGAAAGGGCACGCCCGGCTCTACGATTTCCAGCGGGCCATGGCGGAACTCGCCGCTCTCAATCACCGATCCATGTGTCCAGGTAAACTCCATCAGCGTAACAATCCCCTCTTTGTAACTCAGCGGACGCAGCGGACCGGCGGCAACGGTATAGATCATCGGCCACTGTGAGGCCTGCTCACCAAGCTGACGCCCTTTTTCTTCCCAGGTACGCACCAGATGCCCGAGCGCCTGCGGAAGCTTATGCAGATCGTTTTTAATTTTGCCGATTTCGGTGTGCGGCGCGAGGCGCGTAATCATCTCCAGCACCACGCTGTAACACAGCAGCAGATGAATTTCCCAGATGCAGTCTGCTTCATACGCCACCACATGCTGCGCAGCCTGATTGATAGGGCTGTCCGGGCGTTTGGTAAAGGCAGCGGTCAGTGCGCCGCAAGCCGCACCCAGCTCCAGTGCCTTAATCACCTCTTCGGTTTTGCCGTAATCAGAGACGCCTATTACCGCGCAGCGCTGATCCAGCCGGTGGGGGGTGTTATCGCAAAATTCCCAGCCGGAAAGCGCATAAACCTGAAGGCCGGAGAAACGATCAGCCAGATGCTTTGCCGTCTGCGCAGCATTCAGCGGGGAGCCGCAGGCGACAAAGTAGATGCGATCGACGCCACGTTTGATCATTTCATCAACAAGGGCATGCACGCGGGGAACGTCTTTCTCAAGAACCTTCTCCACTTCGCTGACCATGTTTTCAGTTACCAGGAAATCCACCGTGTTTTTATCAATATTCAGCATGCAACAACTCTCCAGACAGGGTTAAGAAACGTGAGCCAGACGGCGGTTGCGCTTTTCCCAGAAGGCGTAAGCGGGCAGGCCGGTGGCGATAACAATCAGGGCGCAAATCAGCCCCGGAATTGGCGCCCACACAAAGGTGGAGGCAACAAGAATTAAGCTTGAGGCGATAGCGGCAAAGGTCATCAGGCCGAACGCCGGTGTGCGCCACAGTGGTTTATAGTCTTCACGTTTGCGACACCAGATAATCGAGCCGAAGGTCAGGGTGTTTTTGAAGCACATCACCAGCGTGAAATAGCCCAGCAGGCTGGTCAGGTCAGAGACAAAAATAAAGAAGATGCCGAGGGCGCACTGCAGGATAATAGAGATATCCGGCGTGTTGTATTTTGGATGTACATGCCCGAAGCTTTTGAAAAACAGGTTATCTTTCGCCATCGCATATTCGAGACGCGGCTGATACATCACACAGCTGGAAAGTGAGCCAAGGATCACGATGATGGCAGTAATGGCGACAAAGACTCCCGCCACGCTGCCGAGCGCCGGAATATACGTGAGTGCGTCGGAAATTGGCGTTGCCGAGACGGCAAGTTTATCGAATGGCATCAGCCCGGTGATCACCAGCGCCAGCAACGAATAGAGCACTAATACCAGTAAACAGGAACCGATCAGCGCACGCGGCATGGTTTTGCCGGGGTTTTTGATCTCTCCGGTCATATAGCAAATAGAGGCCATGCCGGTATAGGACCAGCTGGTAGCGGAAATCCCGGCCAGCAGCGCCATTATTCCTGCCGTCGTACCGGAGGTTGCAGTGGCCGGTGCGTTAAAATTATCCCCTTTTAACCAGAACACGCCGATGCCGATGACAATGGCAAACGGAATGATTTTAGCGATGGTGATCAGCGTCTGAAAGGTCGCGCCGCCTTCAACCGAACGCAGATGCAGCAGCATAAACGCCAGAATCAGACCGGTGGCAATGAGTTTCCCGGTGAACGGGTCGATCGGTATCAGAAAGGCCATATTACCGACAATCGCCAGCGCCATGATAGAGAGCGACGGCGCGTCATTTGCCCAGAAGCTGGCCCAGCCGGAGAGAAATGCCAGCGGACGGCTGCCCGCGTTTTTCAGATACACATAGTCCGCGCCGTTTTCGGGATACGCGGTAGACAGCTCCGCATAGACGCACATCTGCGGAATAACAATCAGTCCGCCAATCACGAAAGCCAGCACCGTGAGCCACGGCGAGCCTGCTGCCTTTGCTACTTCACCAACCGAAACGAAAATACCGGAACCGACGGTCGTTCCGACGGAAATGGCCAGCACGGCCCAAAAGCCGAGCTTGCGTTGGAGTTCCTGGCCTTCCATATCGTTACCTTTTAATTATTAAATGGAGTTGTAGGGTTCAGTACGCCTGAATGAAGGCAGCAGGTCACCGCACGATCTAAAGCAGAAAGTGTGAGATGGCGTGTTGCTGATTTTCATTATGAGATGACGCATAACGAATATAACAACATATAATGAATGTTACTGGCGAGGTAGATCACAAAATCGTCATCTGGAAACAGACAGTTATGTGATTTTCAGATAAGTTGTTGAAATTAAAAGCTTAAATATCCAACGTTCATGAAAACGGCAAAAAGAACGAGAAAAGGAAGCGGGGCTTGATGACAGGGTTTGCGTTTTTCAGCCTGAACCCTAAGCTCCTGAATGCTTCCTGATAACAGTCAGTGGAATAATTTTGATATCAGGTGTAATCAGAAACGTAACGCTGATGGCCGGGCTGAACATGTGACAATCCTTTTCCTGTCAGACGTTTTATTAGTTACAGCACCCTTTTACCTGTTCCACTCATTCCGGCCCTTCGGGCCGGGCGCTGCGGCAAGTCAGGAGGGGCAACCCGGTTTCAGATTTGCGCCTGAGGCTGAAAGGGTCAGAGAGGGGCAATGTGTGTCAGGCCGGCACCTGTTAGGGTTTTACGTTAAGGGATGCTGTAACTATTTAGGGAGTATATCTTTAGCCATTCAGTTGCGATCTGCCGCCAGCCGGAAAGCGCCAGCGGCAACCGTGATTACATAATGCCTGCCACGGATTTCGCCAGCTGCGCTTCCAGCACCGGCTTCGCCTCTTCAAACTTGAGGTTGACCTTATTGGCGTTGGACACCACACGCGTCTGATACTTCATGCGGTTGCCCTCTTCGCTGCTGGTCTGCAGCTTGATGCCAGAGGTACCCTGACGCAGCGCCGCAATGTTATCAGTGGTAACGGCATTTTTGCTGCGTTCGGAAATCTGCAGATCGGTCACCATGGTGAAGTTCACATCTTCGATCAGCGCATCGGCTGCCATTCCCGCCAAACCCGCCGCCAGGCCGACACCAAGCATCGCGCCACCCGAGTTACCGTTATAAGCCGTAATGCCGGCACCCAGCGCTGCACCGGCAACCGCACCTTCATAACCGGTAGCCAGGAAGCCCTGTGACTGGCGCAGATCCATCTTTTCCGCTTTCAGCACGTTAGCCTGGATCCAGTAGTAAGCCGCATCAGGCGAGGATGTGACGGTATACCCTTTCGCCTGCAGGTCCTGCGCCAGCAGCGACTGCAGATCGCTCATATCTTTGTCAGAGGTATTACGCACCTGCAGATAGACCGTTTTCTGAGTGGAAGGCTCAAGCCATACCGTCTGGCTCATCTGCGTTTTAACTTCAAGGTTGCGCTTTTTGATGGCGGTAGTCATGGCGCTGCAGCCGGAAAGGACGATGCAGGAGGCGACGACGGCCGCCACCAGGGGTTTACGATGGTTCATTTACTGCTCCCTGAGAAGAATTAACTGCGGCGCACTCTTGCCCGCAGCACACCTGTGAAACAGGCGCAAACACACCGGTTTGCGCTAAGGTGGCAGGAAGATATATCGGCAAAGCGTAAGATAAATTTACGCTTTGCGAAAAAAAGCCTGAAAAAATCCCCTGTATCTGAGCAAGCTCATGAAATAAAGCATTTTTATAAGCAACAGTTTCAGGCGTGATCTTTTAATCATTAGCCGCGCAGAAGTAATCAGCAGGCCCTTGCTCTGCAGTCTGAGAGATTGCCGGCCCTGAATAAAGAGCCGGCAAATGACGCTTATGCCAGACGGAAAGTGGAAACCGAACGGGTCAGATACTGTACCTGCTCTTCAAGCGATGCTGACGCAGCCGCTGACTCCTGTACCAGCGCGGCGTTCTGCTGCGTTACTGAGTCCATTTCAGTTACCGCTTTTTCAATCTGCCCGATACCGCGACTCTGCTCGCCCGACGCCACTGAAATATGTTCCATCAGAAGATTAACGCGGCTGACCGAGGCGATGATGGCGCTCATCGCCTCGCCGGTGCGACTGACCTGCTCTGAGCCGGTGTGAATAATCGCCACCGATTCTGCAATCAGCGTCTCGATCTCTTTAGCCGCCAGCGCACTGCGCTGTGCCAGATTACGCACTTCTCCGGCCACCACGGCGAACCCCCTGCCCTGTTCACCTGCGCGTGCCGCTTCCACAGCGGCATTCAGCGCAAGAATGTTGGTCTGAAACGCAATGCCGTTGATCACCGAGATAATCTCTTCGATTTTTTTCGAGCTGGCGTTAATCAGGTCCATCGACACAATCACTTCACGCGAGACTTTTTCGCCGGTTTCCGCATTCTCTACCGCCTCGCCAGTCAGGCGGCACGCTTCAAATACGTTATCAGTGTTCTGCTTCACCGTAGCGCCCAGCTGCTCCATGCTGGCCGCGGTTTCTGTCAGCGCCGCAGCCTGCTGCTCAGTGCGCGAGGCCAGATCAACGTTCCCGGCCGCAATTTCGCCCGAGGCAGTGGAAACCGAATGCGCGGAATCACGTACCTGCGTAATGATCTGCGTCAGAGCGAGACGCATCGCTTCCAGCGATCCCATGAGGCTCTGAATTTCACTGCGTGAATCACCTTTTGCCGGAACAGCGCAATTAAGCTCGCCGGCAGCAATTAAATCGCAGTGCTGCTTTGCCGCGCTGAGCGGCACCAGTACAAAACGGTGCATCAGCAGTGAAATCACGACAATAATGCCGACAAACAGCACACCAAACAGCACCAGCAGCATCAGGCCGGAGTGAAAGTGACGTTGTGCATCATCATTGAGCTGGCGTGCGTAAGCTTCGTGCTGCGCCAGGACTTTATCAAGAATGATTTCATACTGACGATCGAGACGGACGACTGTCGGGATCTGCGCTTTAAAACGTGCCTGATCGTGCGCTTCAGCGGCAGCCACCAGCGGCCGGATCCCTTCATCGCGGTAACTGAGATAGGCCTGCCGGTAGGCTTCAGCCTCTGCTGTTTCACCAGCCAGACGCGGTGCATCCATGTAGGCCTGAAAGGCCGCATCTGCTTTAACCGCCACCGCTTTCACGCTCTCAAGTGACGCGGCTGATGCGCTATCGTTCCCCTCACTCGCTTTCATATACTCCATAACCCGGACGCGCAGTGTACGGCTGTGGTTGATGGGATCGATTACGGAGAGCACTACGCGGATCTCTTTGTTGACGGCGGTCAGCGAAGCATTACTGCGCACCAGCAGCCAGCTGCTGATAGCCACGCTGGCCAGGAACAGCACCAGCATAGTGAGGAACACAAGCAGTGAGGATTTTTTAAGCGACATAATTAACTTCCGGTTGAAGATGGAGAAGTAGTTATATCGGCCTGGCGGCGCAACTCATTAGCGGGGAAAAGTGTCGCAACCGACTGATTGCGGCAGCACAAATCTTAAGTCCTTAACCGTTATCACGAAAGCCGGGATACAGGCTCATGCCACCATCAATAAACAGCGTGGTGCCATGCACGTAGTCGGACAAATCGCTGGCCAGCCATACCACCGCGTTACCCACATCTTCCGGATCGCCTACCCGGCCATAGGGGATAAGCTGCAGCAGCTTTTTCTCAGCTTCACCTTCGGTCGCTTCGGTATTGATTGGCGTTCTGATCGCACCCGGCGCAATGGCATTGATACGAATATGTTCTTCGCCCACTTCCTGCGCCAGACTGCGCATCAGCAGATCGACACCGCCTTTGGAGGCCGCATAGTTAATATGCCCGGCCCACGGGATGAGCTGATGCACCGAGCTCATATGGATGATTTTGCCGGTAGCGCGGCTCACATCCGGACGTTTCTCCTGCTGGCGAAACTGACGCAGCGCCGCCCGGGCGCAGAGAAACTGACCGGTAAGATTGACCTGGATAACCTTATTCCACTCATCCAGCGTCATTTCTCCGGCTGGTGCATCGCGCTGCAGTCCGGAGTTCGCGACCAGAATATCCAGCCGTCCAAAATGTTTAATTGTTTCAGCAAACAGCGCATCCACCGCTTTTTCATCAGAAACGTCACCCCCTACTGCCACTGCTTTACCGCCACGCTGCCGAATCGCGTCTGCCAGCGCCTCGGCAGGCTCCTGCTGGCTGTTATAGTTGATCACGACCGCTGCACCCGCCGCCGCCAGCGCTTCAGCGCAGGCATAGCCCAGTCCTGAACTGGCGCCAGTGACCAGTGCAACCTGTTTCTCCAGTGATATCTGCATGCTGTTAATTCCTGTTATGAACAGAGAAGAGGCTGACGGCGTGTGCCGCCAGCGGCTACAGGAAATCATAGTCGGCGCAGCAGAATTGGTCGCATTACGGTTCGCCTAAATATTTCATTCTGTAAATTACTGGAAATCTGCAGATTAATAACCAGACTTAAGCAGTCCGGCAGCAGAACTGCTGCATTTATATTCACAGAACGGAGGCAATATGGTAAGCAAATCAGAAATCCTGGATCACGCACAGGTTGTTGACGTCAACGGTGAGCACGTGGGCATTGTCGATCACTTTGAAGGCGAAGATAAAATCAAACTGGCGAAAAGTGATCCGGAAGCGGGCGGCCAGCACCACATCATCCCGTTCAGCTGGGTTAAAGAAGTCGATGACAACAAAGTCATCCTTTCCAAATCAAAGGATGATGTCGAAGCCGAATGGCAGAGCGCATAATCTATCCCCGGACCGCAGCAGCCCTGCTGCGGTCTGGTTTTCGGTAGTAAGAACCGCTAATTATCGTTTATTTTCCTTCCCGGCAGCATCGGCCTGCACCTGTACGCTTAACTCTGGCACCTGGTTCAATCATGCTTCAGCAGTGACAACGTTTACGTATTGCATACTACGGTGCGTTTCTGCTTGTCAGGCCGTAACAATGAACCTCAGGCCGAGGCAGAATTGTGCGCTCTTCCTGCCGGACATGCTCACTTTCACCCTCCGCAACTTCCTGCTGTGTGCATGACAACGTAACGCAGGCTTTGGATTCCGTGACGCTTCTGGCTATGATGACACCCAGTCATGACGTAGGTGGAGCCGTAAAGCGTCAGATCAATACAGGAGGCAGCGATGCTTAGCGACGAACGCCTGCAATATATAGCGGGCAACCCTGATAACAACTCCCCGGAAGCCGTTGAAATGGCGCGCGAAATATTGCGCTATCGCCGCGCACTGGCAGAGCCTTATGCCATCATCGAGCCGCTTGGTATGCAATACCTTGGCGATGGTAACGGCGCTATGGTATTCCCGCCCCGCTACCGCGAAAGAAACGATATCAATCTTTATCGTCTTGATGAAAATGAGATGGCTGACTGAGGCTGATCGCGCTTCAGTGCCCTGTGATCGACTTGCCGATAGACCTGAATCCGGACCACATAATGCACAGTGACCAGGAAGAAAAACTGGCAGAAATCATTATCGGCGAAGCCGTGATAGAACTGCTTGATACCGGTGCTGCTATATCCTGGCGCACGCTGCTGGATCGGCTGCATAAGATGATGAAAAACATCACGGATGAAAAGCATCTGCGCGCAGCGCTGTACGCTATTGATAACATCAGTCGTGAACTGCAGATAACCGTTGCTGAAAAAAGCGATGCGGCTGCGGGTATCGAATCGTACAGTGCAGAAGATAATGTGCATTGAAGCAGCAGCTAGCAGCTGCGATAACGCGTATCGGAATGTTCCTTTTATAACGTCGGTTTCAGGCGAATTATATAATCCGTGCCAGGCTTATTAAACGTTGAGCCTGTTGATTAGAGGAATAAAAGGATGAAGGTGTGGGTGATGCTGCCAACTTACTGATTTAGTGTATGATGGTGTTTTTGAGGTGCTCCCGTGGCTTCTGTTTCTATCAGCTGTCCCTCCTGTTCAGCTACTGACGGGGTGGTGCGTAACGGCAAAAGCACTGCCGGACATCAGCGCTATCTCTGCTCTCACTGCCGTAAAACATGGCAACTGCAGTTCACTTACACCGCTTCTCAACCCGGTACGCACCAGAAAATCATTGATATGGCCATGAATGGTGTTGGATGCCGGGCAACCGCCCGCATTATGGGCGTTGGCCTCAACACGATTTTACGTCACTTAAAAAACTCAGGCCGCAGTCGGTAACCTCGCGCATACAGCCGGGCAGTGATGTGATTGTCTGCGCTGAAATGGACGAACAGTGGGGCTACGTCGGTGCTAAATCACGTCAGCGCTGGCTGTTTTACGCGTATGACAGGATACGGAGGACGGTTGTGGCGCACGTCTTCGGTGAACGCACTCTGGCCACACTGGAGCGTCTTCTGAGCCTGCTGTCGGCCTTTGAGGTCGTGGTATGGATGACGGATGGCTGGCCGCTGTATGAATCCCGCCTGAAGGGAAAGCTGCACGTAATCAGCAAGCGTTACACTCAGCGAATTGAGCGGCATAACCTGAATCTGAGACAACATCTGGCAAGGCTGGGACGGAAGTCACTGTCGTTCTCAAAATCGGTGGAGCTGCATGACAAGGTCATCGGGCATTATCTGAACATAAAACACTATCAGTAAGTTGGAGTCATTACCTAGAATCCTTATAATATCGCACTTCATTCTCACCCACTCTCATCGTTATTACATGAATAGCGTTTATTTCGTTTATGCCTGAAGAAGATCGGGCGCTATTCACAGGTCCTGATAATATTCATAATGCGTCATTAAACATCACAATAGATACAGGGGCGGGCCTGGCAGCAGAAGATAAATATTATGACAGGATACGCAATGGTATCCCGTCGATATTTCTACATTGTTCCGGTTTAATTGTTCTGATTTAACTTTTATAACCGATCAGCGTCAGTTAAGGCTTAAGGATAACCTTCGTCCATCCCTCATCGCGATCGTCAAAGTGCTTATATCCCTCAGGCGCCTCAGCAAGTGAAAGACGGTGTGAGATTATGCCGCCCGGGCTGGCTTTACCCTGATGGATCAGACGGGCCAGCTGACGATTATAGGCTTTGACGTTCGCCTGGCCGGTGCGGATTGACTGTCCTTTAAACCAAAAACTGCCGAAATCAAACGGCATCTTACCTTCTTTGGCAAGGTCTGATGCAGCTCCTGGATCCTGCGGGATAAACACGCCAACCACACCAATTCCCCCGGTTGCTTTGGTTGATGCAACGAGGCTGTTCATAGTGACCGAATTATCTTCATGGCCATGTTTGTTACAGCACTGATAGCCCACGCATTCACAGCCACAGTCAGTGCCGCGTCCGTCAGTTAAGTCGAGAATTCGTTGCACGGCTTCATCGCCGGTCGCATTGATGCCCGTCGCCCCCATTTTCTCTGCCAGCGCTAAACGGTCCTGGTGTGTATCCACTACAAATACCTGTGAAGCGCCTTTTATCATGGCTGAGTGTGCGGCCATCAGACCCACCGGCCCCGCGCCGTAAATGGCTACGCTTTCGCCAGGCTTTAATCCGGCGAGTTCTGTCGCATGCCAGCCGGTAGGGAAAATGTCAGAGAGCATCACATAATCATCTTCTTTTTCTACTGCGTCAGGCGGAAGCACCAGGCAGTTAAAGTCTGCAAAGGGGACCCGAAGCAGTTCCGCCTGACCACCCTCCCAGGAGCCCATTTCAGCAAAACCATAGGCCGCGCCCACATTACCGGGATTGGTGGTGAGGCAAAAACCGGTCAGACCTTTTTCACAATTCTCGCAAAAACCGCATCCGACATTAAATGGCAGACAGACATAGTCACCGACCTTAACACGCTCCACTCCTGAGCCAATTTCAACCACCTCACCCAGGTTTTCGTGCCCCAAAATACGTCCCTGCTCAAAGCTGGTCCGACCCTCGTACATGTGCAAATCCGATCCACAAATATTGGTGGTGGTAATGCGGACAAGCACATCGGTGGGGCGAACAATTTTTGCATCCGGCACGTCTTTAACTTTTACATCATAGGGACCGTTGTAAATAACTGCTTTCATGATCTTCTCCTGCTTGCGGCCGGAAAGGTGTGGCTGCCCGACCGGGTAAGTATCAACTAAGTTTAGCTGGCATGATTGATAACGCAATCGACAGCAAGGCAATCGGGAGGTTTCTTATCGGATACGTTGAGGAATGCTGGCCGGGGATGACGGTCAAAGACAGCCGGGAAAAGGTCAGGATCATGCCGCATCAAGCCGAGCGGCAGCAGCCGGTAGCGTTGCGGGAATATTTGCGTAAAACAGTTATCAATTATCGGCAGCAATCTCAGACGCAGCCTGAAGGTAAAGACCCGATTTATCAGAAAGATGATTTACCTTACACCCGGCCAGTTTTTGCCTGATTCACTGCCAGAACCTTCTCAGAGAGGCACTTCCCGTTAGATACAGAGGTCGCTAAAACCCTGGCCTCGCTGAGCCTGGCACCCTGGATATGGGTGTCTGTGTACCCTTCTCTCTGCGCTACGTTAAGGCTGGAATAAAAAATATCGCTTCCGGGTCCCCGTCATCGAGATTGTCGACCTGACCGCTGGGGATAAATCCGGCGTTCAACAGCAGCCGTTGCATTGGCAGGTTAGAACGATGGGTGGAGGTGAACAGCTTCGGGTGCTGGCAGCGGGACTTCAATGCTGCAATCAACGCCAGACCGATACCCCTGCGGCGGTAGTGTTCCCCTACCATCAGCATTTCAATAAAGCCGTAGCCGAAGAAATGGTAGTTCAGCACGCCATATCCCATCGCTATTCCCTGCTGTTCGGCAATATAACAGACAGACCAGGCACACCAGATGCGGATTTGCGCCGCACCTTTTGGCTGGCTCTTGGCAACAATGTCGATAGTAATCAGGGATATAGCATCGTTTTCAGTGGTCAGGCGAACACGCATATTCAGTCTCCCTCTCTTTAATTGACTGCAGTGCAGCCTTAATAAAACGGCAATCCCGAACAGATTTTTTAATTTCATACGGGATTTTACAATTCCATAAGATGATTAGTTAATCCTAATCATCCCAGAGAGGCAGGGTTCATTTTCTGAAAGTTATCGTTAACCGGATATTGGGCCACCAGAAAAGCCCTCATGATTCAGAAAGTAAGCAAACGTTTTAACCTGCAGCCTATGGAAGCAGTCTGCGGCTGGTTCACCTGTGAGATTCGATACACTGACAGGAATGGGGAGCGCCATATATCAGAATATAACCGGCGGAGCCGGGCTTACGGCGCCGTTCAGCTCAACGTTATCTAACGCTTCCTGCCGCTAAAGCCGCATTCAGCGGGCCTGCTCCTGCCTCAGACAGTGAGTCAGGATTCATGACAAAGGTCGCTTTGTGCCAGAAGCGGACTATGCAAACTCAGGAGCTAATACGCCAGCCTGGAGATGAGTATGAGCGCAGGTTAGTCAGGTTTTTTTTCGTGGTTATAAATATCAGGCCGGGTAATGCTCCATGCGTAGTTTTTCCGATTAACAGGTTCGTAGCCAAATTTTTCATAGAGCCAGGGAGCTGTCGTTGTAAACAACATAATTCTACGAAGCTGCTCAAAGACAGGATGATGATGAATACACTGCATCACCCATCTTCCCAGCCCCTCTCCCTGATATTTCTCCAGAATATAAACATCACAAAGGTAAGCGAACGTAGCGTAATCTGTTATCAAACGCGCGAAACCTATCTGGGTTTTCTCATGATAAACGCCAAAATTAAGGCTGTTTTCGATTGATACATTGACAGTAGCCAGATCAATCTCTTTAGCCCAGGTCGACCTCGTCAGATAGCGATGGATGGCCTGCAGATCCAGTTTTTTCCTGTCTGTACTTACAAGATAGTTATCCTTATGCCACTCCTGCTTCTCTGAAATGTTCACATACGCTCCTGTTTATAAAAGTCCGGGTAACATGACCATATCATTTGATGTTAAATCGTACTATCAGCACTGCTTCGGAATAATTTAATTCTACGCTGTTATCAATGAGGCTTTAGGTCCGCTCCTCGCTCATAGCGGACATCAGCCCGATGATAGTCAGCTTTGTGCCAGAAGCGGACATTTTCTTTGAGCCTGAACTGGCAAAATTCTGTCAGTATCAAAACCGTTAAACTGTGTGTGCCGCAAAGCGATTTTCAGGTAAGCCGGGGCTGACATCAGATTCAGCTTTCAGCAATGCACCGTCATATTCAGACAGCGCAGTGAGTCCCACTGTAGCCGTGGTGCAATAGAGACGGGTAAAACCCTCACCGCCGAATGTCGGACAGGTGCTCTGGATTCCAGGTGACGTCAGAATAGCGTCTGTGGTCCCATCCGGGCGGTAACGGACAACACGGTTTCCTCCCCATTCAGCATTCCATAGATAGCCCATCTCATCCACGCAGGAGCCGTCAGGCGCGCCGCTGCCTTCGATTTCGGCGAACACGCGCTGGTTCTGCATCAAGGGGTAATCACAGCACATTATCCGACCCTGCATCGAGTCACAGTAATAGAGCGTACCACCATCGGGGCTGAAACAGATGCTGTTCGGTATAGCGACATCGGGCAGTGCAAGCGTCTCAACAGTCAGCGTTGCCGCGTTGAGTCGATGAAACTTACCGATGACTTTAACGGGATAACCGTCATCCATCGTCCCGAAGACAAAATTACCGGCACGGTCACATCGTCCATCACCTATGCGGGTCCCGATGTCTCCCGGTGAAGCGGCCACTGGGGTAATTAAACTGCTGTTGAGATCATAGAAAGCCAGCCCTGACGCGAATCCCATCAGCAGAATGTGACTTTGTTCAGTCAGTGCAAAGGAGCCAAGGCGTTCAGGCAGCGACCAGCGCATCACTGCATCATTGCCTTCTTCTATGGCGAGCAGTTCACTGGCTTCAATGTCAGTCCAGTAGAGTCTGCGGGTTCTTTCACACCAAAGCGGGCACTCTCCAAGCGTATTCCTGACTTCAGCTGCAATTGAAAACATGTTAATCCTCCGGATATAAAAGGTCGAACTGCAAGATGGCAAAAGTGGATAACGCAGTTACTGCAGAAAACGTGCAGAGAGCCGATCGCCGAAAAGCATGACGGCAAGTCCGATCAGCATGACAACCATCCCCCCCAGCCTGAGTAACGAAACCGGCCGACGCACAGCCCCCAGCAAGCCAAAATGGTCAATCATCTGCGAGGAAAGTAACTGTCCGACAATCGCCAGCCCGAGCAGAGCTGAAAACCCGATTTTCGGCGCAAGCACGACATAGCTGAACAGGGCACATGCGCCTATCATTCCACCCGTCAGACTCCAGAGGGGTTGCGACGGGATCGCCGCCAGCGATGTCATCAATCCTCCCCTCAGCAGCGCGTAAACCCCCAGCCTAACCGCGCCCGCCGTAAAGGAAAACAGCGCCGCAGTGACCGGGTCGCCGCCCAGTCCCTTTGCCAGCTGGCTGTTCAGGGTCGTCTGCAGAGTGATCCGAGACCTGCGGCAAAAGCGATTACGTAATAGATCATGCTTTTCATTCCTTTCAGTCTGCCTGCTCCAGCGGCAGGAAGGTGTCAGCAAAATTGTCGGGCTGGTAGCCAGAGGCGGCAAACAGGTGCTCACGTGACTCGTCAATCGCCGCCCGCAGTCGCGTGCTGTCCACGCCCAGCACCTTACCGTTCTGCTTAACGATGCGTCCGCCGATCATGACGGTGTCGATATTGCTGCGCTCGGCGGCATGAACCACCGTACCAAAGGCATTGCCGGACGGGTAAAGATTGAGATCACTGGTATTAATCAGCACCAGGTCAGCCTGTTTGCCTGGCGTCAGGCTGCCCACTTTGTCCTGCATCCCTGCACAGGCCGCGCCATCAAGAGTCGCGGCTTTAAGGAGCTGCACCGCCGGAAGCGTTTTCAGCGTATGTTCAGAATCGCAGCACTGCTGCTGATGCATGCCCATCACGCGCTGCAGGTAAAAGGCGACGCGCATCTCCATAAACATGTCGGTGCTGTACGACGTTTCATTGTCTACGCTCAGGCCAGGATTGATGCCATGACGCTGCGCGGCCTCAATGGCGAACATTCCGCTTTCGATGCCATAGTGCGAATCTGAGCGCGGGCAGACGTTCACCCGGACACCGGCTTCGCGCAGAATTTTCCATCCCTCGTCAGGCAGCGCCGTGCAGTGATTAAAAATATTGTCCGGACCCAGCAGCCTCTGCTGATGCAGTGATTTAAGTTCAGCTCCCATCTCCGCACCAAAGAACTCAGTGACAATCGACAATCCCAGTCTGCGGGCCTCGGCCCACAACTCCGGCTCCAGCTGCGCCATGACGGCGAGAGAGACCAGGCTTTCAGGGTTGTCGTTGAAATACTTGTCCTGCAGACGCTGCCAGTTTCCCGGCCAGTGCGCTTTATCCCATTCGCCAGCTACCGGTGCGCCGGAAGCATGAATGGCACGAATGCCGGTATCAAGCAGGGCCTCGACGGCGGCATCGGAATGCGCTGCGGTTCGGCTGTTGTGCGAGTTATCGATCATCGTGGTGATGCCCGCGTCAATAGCGCCAAGCGCCGTCAGCAGGTTGCCAACATAGATATCGGCAGGACGGTAATATTTAGCGAACGAGAAGTGTGTGGCATTGCTGTAGTCGTCCAGGCAGGTAGCGTTTGGGTTAATGCGGCGCAGCTGTCCTTCCCATGCGTGACGATGAGAATCGACCATTCCCGGCATGGCGATCATGTTAGTGGCATCAATGACATGCGCACCCGGTACATCAAGGTTCTGGCCAACGGCGGTAATCGTTGAGCCGTTGATGAGAATATCGCCACGCTCAATGTTACCGACGTTCTCGTCCATGCTCAGTATCGTCGCGCCACGAATCAACGTAGCCTGTAAAGTGACATTCTGATTGTTAACAATATTTCTGATGTAGTCGGTCATTAAACCTGCCTCTTTCCTGATTAATGGGGAAACGATACGCCACGTAATTACCCTGAAAAAGATGCTTAAAGCGTTTTCATAATTCATAATTGGCGAATAATCAGACTCACTTTTACCCAGGAGCAGAACGATGGATCGGATTCAGGCTATGCAGGTTTTCACGCGGGTTGCTGAAGCCGGGAGTTTTGTACGCGCGGCAGAAACCCTGTCGCTGCCTTCTTCCACCGTCACCAGCACGATTAAAAACCTGGAGAAATACCTGCAGGTGCGTCTGCTGAACCGCACGACAAGGCGGGTCAGCCTTACTCCTGAAGGCCTGCAGTATCTGGCGCAATGCCGGGAGATCCTGTCGCTAATTGAACATAGTGAATCCAGCCTGACTGAATCCATCAGACGCCCTCAGGGGCGGCTGCGGGTTGATATGCCTGGTGGAATTGCCCATTTCATCGTCATGCCCAATCTGAAAGACTTTTACCGGCATTATCCGGATATTTACCTGATGATTGGTGTCAGCGACCGGCAGGTCGATCTTGTTCAGGAAGGAGTGGATTGCGTCATCCGAACCGGGGAATTAACTGACTCCACACTGGTTGCCCGTCCGCTTGGCCGGTTTCGCTGGGTAACCTGCGCCTCTCCGGACTATCTCAGGGAGTATGGTGTCCCTGAGACGCCGGAAGCGTTGTCGCAGCATCGGGCGATTCATTACTTTTCCGGTTCGGTAAGGCGCACTAATGAACTGCGTTTCACACGAGGCACTGAGCCCTTCTCTGTTCAGGTTGAGGGGGATGCAGCCGTTAACGAAACGGGACTCTACATCAGACTGTGTCTTGAAGGTTTTGGGCTGGCACAGCTTGCTGAGAATGTGATTTCGGAGAATCTGCAACAAGGCAAACTGATCGAAGTTCTGGCGGACTGGCAGCCACCCTCCGTGCCGGTGACGATGCTCTATCCGCATCAGCGTTTTCTCTCTCCTGCCGTGCGTGCTTTTGCTGACTGGGTTGCCGGACTTTTCAACGAAGGAGCAGGTGAGAAACGGTCTTCCCGGTAAAAGACGGCTCCGGTAACAGGTAAACGCTTCAGAGCGACAATTAATAGCATCCTCAGCAGAGGAACCGATCGTTTCCCCTGCTGTGTCAGCTAATTCACCCCGGCTGCTGTACAGGTTCCAGGTGAGCGTTTCGTCCGGCAGCCATTCCGGTGCAGGCACCTGCGACTGCGATTGCTGCGGTTATCAGTAATGGCACCGTCCAGCCTCCGGACAACTCCTGTACTTTGCCCAGCAACAGCGGACCCATCGCCGCCATCAGATAACCGACACTCTGCGCCATGCCTGACAACGCGGCAGCATCACCGGCGTTTTTAGTACGCAGCCCGATGAAGGTCAGACCCAGCATCATGCTGGCACCTGAGCCAAAGCCGAGAAGCGCAGCCCAAAGCATCGCCAGATTCGGCAAATACAGGATGCCGATAAATGACACCCCGGTTAACAGGCTGACGCCAGCAGCAGCTAATTTCTGATCGTTAAGACGACGCAGCGTGGCTGCCAGAATCAGGCCGGGAATGGCGGTGGTAAGCTGAAGGATGCCATGTACCTCACCAGCCTGAGCTGAAGAGAGTCCACTGTCCGTAAGAATGGCTGGCAGCCAGCCGACAGCAACATAAAACGGCATCGCATTCAGGCCCATAAACAAGGTGACCTGCCATGCCAGAGGCGAGCGCCACACCGCGACGGTCGCCGCTTTTTTCTCACCCGCTACTGGCAGCTGATGCTTCTTCTTTAACTGGGGCAACCATAAAAGCAACGCAAGCAGCGGTGCTAAAACCAGCATGGCTAACGCGATGTTCCAGCCCCAGCTCTGCGTCAGAGGAATGACAATGGCAGAGCCAATGGCGCCAGCGGCGCCCATGGTGATGGAATATGCCCCTGTTACGGAAGCCACGTTGCCAGAAAAGTCACGCTTTATAAGGCCAGGCAGCAGGACATTGCCCAGAGCAATCCCGATACCTATCAATATGGTTCCGCCATAAAGCGCCCAGACACTGCCTGTGGAGCGAAGCAGGATACCCCCCGAAATCACGGCCAGGGCACCAAAAAGGGTGCGCTCCAGACCGTACTTCCGGGAAATTGATGCACTCAGGGGAGAAAATGCGGCAAATGCCAGTAAAGGCAGTGAGTTAAGCAACCCAACGGCAGTGATACTTAACCCAAAATCATGGCGAACGGACTCTAAAACGGGTGCGATAGCGGTAAATGGAACTCGCAGGTTAATGGCAATAAAAAGGATGCCGGTCACAAGTATGACAGAAGACCACCTGTTCGTAGTGTAGGACATAAATTTTGCGTTCTCTGGTAAAAAGAAAGACTTTAAAGGACGCATGAGTTACACAATATAGATAACCTGACAACATATAACTAAATCATGCCAGTTAATAAAAAACCGGTGACCTCACCGGATGAGTTTAATGCCGATGCTTTCAGTCAGGCTGCTATCGCGCTGCATGTATCATCGTCAGGCGAGTATGCAGGTCAGAGTCCGCACGCTCACCGTAAGGGACAACTTATTCTCTCTTTGCGCGGTGCAGTGAGCTGTAAGGTTCAGGATGCGCTGTGGCTTGTTCCACCGGGACATGCTGTCTGGGTTCCGGGAAAAATCCCCCACAGTTGTCGGGTCACGAAGAATGCAGACACCTGCTTTTTATTTATTGAGCCCGGCGCGGCAGCGATGCCGGAAACCTGCTGTACCCTTGCTATTACTCCTCTGGTCCGCGAGCTGGTTCTTTTTCTGGCAGAGCAGGAACATGCTTATTCGCCTGACAGTAAAACCGCGAGGCTGGCAGCGGTGCTGCTGGAACATATACCGGATGTGCCGGTTAAAGCGCTCCACCTGCCTGTATCCGACCATCCTAAAATCCGGATTATGGCTGAGGCACTTTTTAATGATCCTGATGACCGGAGAACGCTAAAGCAGTGGGCTGCGCATCTGGCTACCAGCGAACGATCTCTGGCCAGGCTGATAAAAAATGCGACAGGAATGAGCTTTGGTCGCTGGCGTCAGCAACTGCATTTAATGATTGCGCTGAGCCATCTGGCAGAAGGCCAATCCGTGCAGCACGTAGCCGGAACGCTGGGATATGATTCGGTCAGTGCGTTTATCACTATGTTCAGAAAAGCGCTGGGGAAGTCACCAACTCAATATTTTTCATCTCTAAACTAATCCAAAACGACACCAACCGGAATTTTATAAACAACGCCAACGTCCGCTCCTCGCTCTTAGCGGACATTAGCTTGGTGTTAGTACGCTTTATGCCAGAAGCAGACGTTCAAAGAGTTTCATTATTGATATAACCTGGCCATTTGCTGCATAAGCCTCCACAGCGATTTCTGTAGCCTGAGGGTGGCAGGTTATCTCAGAAATGTCTTAGCAGTTCGCGCTTACGCCAGACAACCCAAAGCGCCCCGCTATTATTCTGGAAAATCAGTCTGTGGAAGAAATCTGGGGGGTGGAATGTCACATCAGCAAACGTCTGAATTTGATGGGTATCCATAATGCGCTACAGCTGGCACGCGCCCACCCTACCCTCATCCGGAAAAACTTTAACGTGGTTCTGGAGAGAGCCGTACGCGAACTGAACGGCGAATCCCGTATTCCGCTTGAGGAACTGCCCGCTGCTAAGTAACAAATTTGCTGCTTCCGCTCTTTAGGTGAGCGCATCACCTCAAAGGTCTCCATGCAGCAGGCGCTGTGCTTGTACGCGACAAGAGCGGCCGAAAAGCTTCGGGGAGAATGGCAGTTCTGCCGGCGTGTCAGCGTGTTTATTCGCACCGCGCCGCATGCGGTCAACGAGGTGATTTACGGAAACAGCGCCGGAGAAAAGCTCACCCTGCCCACCTAGGGTACGCGGGACATTATTGGCATGGCCATGCCTTGCTCGATCACATCTGGCTCGAAGGTCGCCAGTACATAAAAGCGGGCATTATGCTCGATGACTTTATCCCGGACGGAGTGAGTCAGCTCAATTTCTTTGATGACAGGCAGTCACGAAAGAACAGTGTGCAGCTCATGAAAATGCTGGACGGCATTAATCAGTCCGAGCGGGGAAACGTGTGATTTGCAGAATAGGGAGTGAATACCGAATAAAACATGAAGCGAGAGATGCTCAGCCTAGCCTGTACCACACACTGGGCTGACATTCCGGTTGCACGCGTATTATAGCCGGGCAGGCAAACAGGATAATGCCCCGGAAATAAAGAAATTTTCTTGGTTTGAGGTCTTTCACCGCGTGGCGTTTGGCTACAAAAAGAACTTCTATTTCTGGTGGCAACTGGCGAACTACCTGCACACTCAGCCTTCTGAGCGTAAACGTAAATGGGCCCGCCGTATCAACTACGGGTTGCTCAGGAAGTAAGGCACAAATATCAGCGTGGCTGCCTTTATCGGCCCGGGTATGAAGCTAAATCATTACGTAGGGATTGTTGTTCGCGCTGAAAGCGTCATCGGGAAAAATATCAATCTGCGGCAGAACACAACTATCGGACGTAAAGACTCTAAAAACCCTGGTGGCAAGGTATATATTGGCGATAACTGCGATATTGGCGACCATACCTGTATTATCGGTGACATCCGAATCGGTGATAACGTGACGATCGGGGCGATGTCATTCGTTAATAAAGATATGCCAGGTGACAGTGTTGTTTACTCAGAAAAATTGATATCTGTACGCTCAAAGTGAATGGCCTGCCCGAACGGCTGCGGATAGCAGCCGGTCCCGGCCTTTGTGCAGCGTAGAGCGTGGGTCACGCATGTTTTCTGATAGCACGCTCATTAAATGCTGCAAGGAAATTACACTCTGAATCCGGCGAGGCGCCTGTAAGACCATCATAACCCATCGTTAGTGCCGTACGCAGGATATGCCGTGTGATTTGTCGTGACAGGTCAGTATATACCAGGGCCTGCATCTGCTGCGGCGGCAGCTCCGTTTCACCCGATTCGCGACTGAAATGCGCGTGGATCCTGTGCCTACTGCATCATTTCCTGGTCTATATCGCAGGACTTCTCCTGTTTTCCAGCCTTCATGCCAGTGTTCAGGAATAACGTTTAATGACTCTTTCAGTAAATGATGTTCTTCAACGCGCTGGCGCAGCTGTTCTGCAGCTTTTAAATCAACCGCGCAGTTTAGAATGGCAGAATGCCAGGCGAGTCACACCTCTTTTGTCCTGGCCCCATCTCTGCGGGCTATTTCAGCGCGGTCGTATAAAATAAAAGCGTCAGGAAGGGCTAATATATCTTCCCTGACACTCTTACTGAAAGCCGATATGAGTTTATGTAAATATCAGCGTGATACGTAATACCACGTTTTATCGAAGTTTTTGTGCATATTGTTTAATGACCTAATTTAATAGGCTGCTGTGAAGAAGAACACGAAAAGCTCGCTGCGCACGGGCTTGATTGGTAGTTTTAATACAGTTGCGCCACGCGGCAGTCATAGATGCAGGCCAGCTTTTCAAGCGTCGCCTTTTGAGGCTTAACTCTTTTCTCCATGTTAGATACGCCCGCCTGAGTAATGCCCAGCGCTTCAGCGACATACTCCTGCGAGTAGCCGCGAAAGATGCGCCATGCCGCGTGTAGCGGCACATTTTTGTAATGACGTATATCAACGACAGCGTCGGGAATTGTCTCGTCGTCATTGTCATCAGACTCAAAGGGTACTGACTCGAAAAACTCATCCAGTTCGCTTTCGGCCGCCAGTCTGTTAAACAGCTCGATAGGGATAACGGCGCTGATGCGGTTCCCTTCGGCATCTGTCAAAAATTGTATTGCACTCATACGATTACACTCTTTACATTAAGTTTCAGTGTCCGGGGCAATGCTGGAGAGGCAGACAAGCGGGTTTCCCCGCCGTCCTTTTACCGTTTGCTGTATGTTTTACTTGTTCGTCTCAGCACTTCCACTATCTCGATAATTACAGGCTGACCTTTCACTACTTTTCAGAACACGCGGTAGTTGCCTATCACGAGCTTTTAACGTTCCTCTTTGTCAACTGTCAGTTTCATGATCTCAAGGTGCCTGACGTCAGGCCATTTTTGCAGCTCCTTTAACGTGTGATTTATCGCTGTTCGATACGGTTCAGGGGTTTTGCTTTTCGGCTTTTCGGCTTTTCGGCTTTTCGGCTTTTCGGCTTTTCGGCTTTTCAGCTTTTCGTTTCCACTCAAGCTCCGGCATTTGCCTTTCCATGTTAATAAAGAACATATCCCGATGAGATGAGATGAGATTAATATGACTAAACTTAGCTGAAAAGAAAAAGTATTTTAGTTATTTGGTGTTGTGTTTAGTTGTAATAAGATAACTAAGCTCGTTTTATTTGGTTATAAAATCATAACTAAATCATCCAGTTGATAATTTACAAAGCCTTATTGATACTTTATGGATAAACAATAAACATTAGAGAAATTTGCTATGTTTGCGCTGTCTGACGCTGACAATTTTTACGCATCTTGCAAAACCGTATTTCGCCCCGATTTGTGCGGGAAACCTATCGTCGTAATCTCAAACAACGACGGGTGCGTGATCGCCCACAGCGCGTAGTCGAAAGCGCTGGGCATCAAAATGGGTGATCCCCCTGTTCAAAAATGAGCGCTATTTTCGCGAATGTGGGGTCATTGTCTTCAGCTCTAATTACGTCCTTTACGGTGGCATGAGTCAGAGAATGATGTCTATCCTAGGCGAGATGGTGCTTGATCAGGGGATTTATTCGATTGATGAGAGCTTCTTTGATATGACCGATGTTGCCAGTTATATGCCCCTTGAGAAGTTTGGCCATCAGATGAGAAATCGCGTCAGGATGAAGAGGGGTCTTACAATTGGAGTCGGTTTTGGGCCAACAAAGACGCTGGCTATGCTGGCTATGCTGGCTAACCATACAGCGAAAAAGTGGACACAACAAATGGCCTGGTAGACCTGTCGAGCCTAGTTTGTTAGCAAAAGCTGATGGCGCTGAATGATATCATCGAGGTGTGGGGCATTGGAGGCAGGATAAGGAAACGTCTGCAGGCTATGGGTATCAATACTGTTCTGGAGCTGGCTAACAGTAATACGAATCTGATCAGGAAGAATTTTAACGTCGTTCTGGAACTAACGGTCCGGGAGCTTAACGGAGAGTCCTGCATCGAGCTTGAAGAGGTGCCTCCTGCTAAACAACAGATTGTCTGCTCAAAATCATCTGGGCAACGTATAACCGAGCTTGAAAACATTTAGCATGCAGTAGTTATGTATGAAATCAGGGCGGCAGAAAAACTGCGTGAGCAGGGATCCAGGTGCCAGCATATCAGTCTGTTTATTGCTACAGGTCGTTACGGTAATGAGCCTCAATATGCCAATACAGCCTCACTGATAAGTGAATATCCAACCAGTAATACACGCGACATTATAAACTTCACTATGCGCGGGCTCTCGATTCTATCTGGCGGCAGGGATATCGCTACGCTAAGGCAGGTATCATGCTGGGTGATTTTTATTAGTCAGGCGTGGCGTGACTGGATATGTTCAGCGGGCAGCTTCCGCGTGCAAATGCAGATGAACTCATGGCTGTGCTGGATCAAATTAATAAATCCGGACGGGGAAAAATTTGATTTGCCGGTAAAATGCTGGTGGCCGCATACCGAAAGGCAGCAGAACTTAATGTCAGCGAAACTCACTAAGCTCCGCCGCTCCTGCGGGAGTTCGGGCAGATATTGTGCTAGCAATGTCCTCGCTCACAGCCATCTTATGGTTCGCCACCGTGGGCGGTGCGTTAATTTTCCGGATGGGTCATCATAGCCTGACTGGCACGTCGTGGTTTCTGAATGGGTTCTTTATAGCGGATATGTTCTGGACATGCGTGCTTTGCCTTGTCGGGAACTTCGGTGGCAGGATGCTTGGTCAGCGACTGCTTAAATATTCCTACACTGCCTCGGCCCTTATTTTCAGTTATTATGCGCTCTATGTCATTGTGTCAAGATATCGAGAATTTATGGTGGCCGGAGCAGACCAGCAAAACATAGTGATGAGGCGCCGTCCCTATTACTTTGCGAAAGGCATTAATGAAATGACTCTGATCGTAAAAACCTAGCATTATTGCTGTATCAAGCGGACGAAAGTTTCTGTGAAGTAAGTCACAAGCGTAATGCAGGCGAAGCTGCATATGGTACTGCAAGGGCGGCATAACCGTATGCTGGGTAAAGAAGCACACAAGATGATATTTACTCCACCCTACCATCTGCGCAAGCCTATCCAGCTGGGGTTTTACGCTGAGATTTTCTCTCAGGTATTCAATTACAACGTTGAGCCTCCGTTCGTCATCGTCCTGCAGAAATGCCGGGGTCTCCAGCAGTTCGCCACACAGCAACATCAGCTACTGCTTTTCACTTGCCCCTTCACTTTCTCGCGCAGAAGCCGCAAACCGGTACGGCGCATTAAACAGTAGTCTATTTTCAATAATGCCTTAGCGCAGAACGGGCGCATGGCTGTCGCTGCGTATATTGCCCTCATCAGCCAGCGGTTTCATGACGCTCTGGGGCATGTGCGCGCTGATAAAATCAACGGACTGACTGTCAAAATGCGACGCGTGTAATTTTCCCGGATTATATAAAGTCACCTGCCCACTCTTAACGTATGTGGTTTTACCTGCCAGCCAGATTTCCTCCACACCTGTCAGGTTGGCGCTCATGACGTATTCACCATGAAGATGTTTTGGGAAGCCAGCATTACAGGCACTTACGCGGGAGTATTCCACGCTATTAAGGCTGAACCACTCTGCAGATTATAGCGACAAAATAACGGGGCCTTATGCAGTAATAGTGAATGATTGTTAACTTTTACTAACCCATTCTCAGCCGGTTTTTTCAACTCTCTGGGGCAAAGCTTTCACATTGCCTGAAAGGCTATAAAACTGTCCGGTATCCTTTTGTGGAATGCTGAGTCGGTATTTTACGTTCGGTATTTCTTTTCCCTACTCTGTATAAAAGAGGGCAGGGCAAAGCCCAGCTTTTAGAAAAAATTTGGCAAGCGAACAGATGAATTCAAAAGATGGTGTGCCCATGCGTTCATCTGCAGCCTGACGACAAGCACTCTCTCCCTAGCTGCGTAACAAGCTGACAGCCAATCCGATCACAGGTGCTGCAATATAGTCAGCGGCCACAGTGTCGGGGCGGTTGCCTTTGCGAAAATCCGTGTGTGGCCTGTACCATTTGCCATGTTCATGAGAAGTACACACTTGCAGGTTATCGTCGCTGCAATTAAACAGTCCAGCGTGATGAGGAGGACCTGATCAGCATTAGGCTACTTTTTACTTCCCGTAATGCTTGTTCATCATAGCCTTATGCCCGCGAGCAGTCGCCTACCTGATAATCGCATAAACTTGCTCATTAAAGCGGAATTAAGCAGTAATCCCATTGGGAATTTCACATTGAAATAAATTCATTAAAATATTTCAAATCAGTAACTTAAAAATGAAATTTGCATGGGAATTTCATTCTTGTTTCAGGAACTGAGACGTCGCATTTAAGGCAGCGAAAAAGCAGGAAGCTTGCGGCATTTCACCCGCTGCCTGTTAACTAATCCCTTATAAAGCAGAATAAGAGGCAATAAGTTCACACAACCTTACTTGTACATCTTTTTATTGAATACATGAAAATATTGCACAAAGCATTAATAAATGTACACTGGCTAAATTAATTGTCAGCGGAGCGGATGATGAAAAGTAACTACGGTGGAGTGGATGAAACTGCGCGCAGAGCGAATGCTATGTTACGCAGTATGAGTGATGACATAATCGATAAGCGCCAAGAATTCGGTCTCGATCAGTTTTATCAGACGTTTACACGTAATGCCGTGGCCAACCTGCCTAAGCTTAGCCGCCGTGCTGTTGAGCAGGCCATTGAAGAAATGGAATCCAAAGGGCATGTGTTTGGCAAAAAGGATGCCGGGAATGCAAAACATTACGCGCTGACTGTTCAAAACGTTGTTGATATCTACGCTCACCGGAAGGTGCCAAAATACCGCGACCTCCATAAGGGCGAAGGTCCATTTGTGATCTTCGTCGTCAATCTTAAGGGTGGGGTATCCAAAACGGTCAGTACCGTGACGCTTGCTCATGGATTACGCGTTCACCCTGACCTACTGCAGTATGATTTGCGTAATCTGGTTATCGACCTGGATCCGCAGGCATCCAGCACCATGTTCCTGAATCAGGCAAACAGCATCGGGTCAATTGTCGAAACCGCCGCTCAGGCCATGCTAAATGATCTTGATGCGCAACAGCTCAGAGAACAAATCATCAAGCCAACCATCATTCCGGGAGTGGATATTATTCCAGCTTCCATTGATGATGGGTTTGTGGCCAGTCAGTGGGATCGCTTGGTTCAGGAACACCTGCCCGGCGGGTTGCCTTCTGAAGTCCTGCGCCGAAACATTATCGATAGGGTGGGAAGCGACTATGATTTCATATTCGTCGATACCGGGCCTCATCTTGACGCATTCATGCTTAATGCTATTGCGGCAAGCGATCTGCTTCTCACGCCAACACCGCCTGCGCAGGTGGATTTCCACTCGACCCTGAAATATCTCACCCGCTTACCCGATATGCTGGAGCAGTTGGAAGAGGAGGGGATTACACCGCGTATAAAAGGAAATATTGGCTTCATGTCCAAGATGACGTCCAAACGTGATCATGAGATGACGCATGGCCTGGCCCGTGACGTGTTTACGTCTTACATCCTGGACGCCACGCTTCCCCGACTGGATGGGTTTGAGCGCTGCGGGGAAACGTTCGACACCATCGTCAGTGCCGATCCACAGTCATATCCGGGTAGTTCAGAAGCGCTCAAAAATGCCAAACGTGAAGCCGAACGCTTTACCCAGGCCGTGTTTAAACGGATTGAGTTCGTTAGAGGGATGCAATAATGAAAGAACTGAAGAAAATGGGACGTACCCTTGGTAACTCCAGCTTCAGCAAAATGCTGAGCGAAAAGGAAAGTACCCGTACTTTTACCCTTAAATCCAGTGCCACCGCGCGGTTTACGCTGACCAAGATTCTGCATGATGACATTGAGACGCAGACTTACGTGGATGCCACGATTAACGGCCGCGATCAAGCCTTTTTAACTGAAGAATCCGTCAGCGACATTTCACGCACCATTAAACTGCAGCAGTTCTTTCCGGCTATTGGTCGTGAGGTAGATGGGCGTATTGAAGTCCTGGACGGTTCACGCCGCAGGGCTGCATGCATTTACAGCGGTATGCCATTTGAAGTGTTAGTGACGAAAGATGAGCTGTCGCTTTCAGACGCCCGGCAGCTGGCCATTGACATTCAGACAGCAAAAGAGCACACACTGCGTGAGCTGGGTAATCGCCTTAAGCTAATGTACCCGGAGCATATGAATCAGTCTGACATTGCTGCAGCGGAAGGGCTGTCGCCGGCAAAAGTCACGCGTGCTTTCCAGGCGGCGTCAGTACCTGATGAAATGATTGCGGTCTTTCCGTCCGTCGGCGAGCTCTCTATTAACGACTATAAGACCTTACTGGATATTGCAGAGAAAGCGGCGAGCAGGCAAATCAGTGTCCAAGAACTGGCAGAGGGCGTGCGTGAACGTATTGCGCATGATGCGCTCACTGAGCACGATGATCCGGCTGTTAAGGCAAAGATTATTGGTTACTTCCGTGCAGCCAGTGCTGAACCTAAGTCAGCGCGTGATGCGAAAAAAGTCGTGACCGAGAAAATAGCGGAATTCGGCGATAAAAAGCAGTTTGCGCGGAAAAAAACAGACACCGAAAAGCGCCTTGTGACGTATGAGTTTTCGCGTATTCCTGCGGCCTGGCAAGCAGAGCTGGATGATGCTGTGAAAACTGTTATTGAAAAGATGCTCACAAAATAATTTTCAATCCAGCGTGAAAACAAGAGGGGTTACTCCAGTGAGTATCTCCCTTTTTTATTGGATACCCACCAAGAAAACTCTCTAATGTGCTGTTATATCTGAACAGTTTTGAAAAATTTCAAGCTGAAATTCCCATCCCTGAATATCCTGTTTCTATACGGCTTAGCGTTCACAGACAACTCAACTGCTCCATCTGCCTAATTCTTGGATTCTCAACGTTCTGCTTATAGAGAATCATCGATCAACATGCCTGAGTGATAGGGAAACCCACAATGACCATTTTGATGGCGCAACACTACTCAAGATGCCATATGTTCTGTTAACTGTAATCGCTGTTTTTTGACTATGGCTTGAATGGTAGGAGAAGAGATATCTGTGGCGTCTCCACGTACAATTTGATGGAAAAATCTTTCCTTATTGTTATGGTGACCGCGCTGATAACGTTACTTTCAACATATTACAGGTCTGTGCAAAAAACATACTGGCAAGTTTGGAAAAATAAAAATGTTATTAAATAACAATCTCTTAAAAGATAAATGGGCGCATTTTTTACATACTTTTTGGCAGTCCTAAACGATCAAGGTCTTTATATGCGAGAATAATTTTAGATCTTCTTTCTGTGACATTACTGTTAAGTAATCGCTTAAGAGGGAATGCCTGACGAACTCGTAGTGAGCACAAAATATCTCTCAGACAATTTCAGAGGGATCCTTCATAACATTTCCTTTCATAGTGTGAGGGTGATACCCCGTAGCACCTAAAGGCTTTCATCAGTGCATAAATGTAAGCTGGTTAAGAGTGGTCTACAGCGACGGTTTATCTGTAGCAGAGATCGGCTGTAAATGGGCCATTGATGATGGTATGGACATACCTATTGAGCTGAGAGCCCTTAGGGTTATCCACTTATCCACGCGATAGATCCCAATAAATTGATCCCAATGAGATCCTTTATAGATCCCAAAGAGATCCCCGATCGCCGCAGGCCGCGTCAGTTCTGGTCTCAAGAGGAGGACGCATAAGCTATAGCAAGTAAAATATAAGCTATACAGAGATCACGATAAGCTATAGAAAGTAAAATATAAGCTGTAATAAGGAAAATACATAAGCTATAGTGAGTTTATTGCTCATTGTCCCGTTTTGATTGTGGATAACTAATCTGATTACCTGTCATAGGATTACTTCGATCATTGGCGAGTTGTTATCTAATAATTCACAATCCGGATCGGTTGATTATGCTCAACGATCCTCTGAAATGTTTGCAGGAACGCTTGTGGCTAGCGACAATCTTGACTTAACAAAGCTTTTTGAAGAAAAAGACACGAAATCCGGTGAAATCGTTACTCTGACGCCGAATGCCAACAATACTGTGCAGCCTGTGGCACTGATGCGCCTAGGCGTATTTGTCCCTACGCTTAAGTCCTTAAAAAACAGTAAGAAAAACACATCTTCAATAACCGATGCGACCGAGGAACTGACGCGTCTGTCTCTTGCAAAAGCAGAAGGCTATGAAAAGGTTGAGATAGTCGGTCCGCGCTTGGATATGGATAACGATTTCAAGACCTGGGTTGGGATCATCCATTCCTTTGCAAAGCACAAAGACAAGGTCATTGGCGACAAGGTACAGCTCTCATTTGTAGAGTTTGCTAAGCTCTGCGGCATCCCCTCAAGCCGCTCCTCAAAGCAGCTCAGAGAACGTATCAGCCCGTCTCTGAAGCGTATTGCCAGCACCACCATCTCTTTCTCTTCAAAAAGCGGCGACGACGCAAAAGAATACATCACGCATTTGGTCCAGTCTGCTTTTTACGATACCAAAAAAGATATTGTTATCCTGCAGGCTGACCCAAAGCTTTTTGAGCTCTATGAGTTTGATCACAAGGTGTTACTGCAGCTCAAGGCGATCAACGCGCTTAAACGCCGTGAGTCCGCTCAGGCGCTCTATACCTACATTGAAAGCCTTCCAAAGAACCCGGTTCCTATCTCCCTGGCGCGTCTTCGCGAAAGGCTGAATCTGCGCTCTCCTGTGTTTTCGCAGAACCAGACAGTACGCCGTGCGATGGAGCAGCTTAAAGAGATTGGTTATCTGGACTATAGCGAAGTTCAGAAGGGACGCAGCGTCTACTTCCAGGTCCATAATCGCTATCCAAAGCTCAGAGCGCCCAAGACGGAGCAGCTGGAATCACCGAAGGTAACAACGAAAACAAAAGAGCTACTCGACCCGCAACTGCAGGAAAAGATTGAACTTCTCGATAAGCTCGGTATTTCTCTTCAAGATCTGGAAAAGATTTTTAAGTCTCAGTAATACATAAGCTATGATGAGTTGTTGTCTTCTCTGGAGAGAATAAAATCAATGAAGCTGTAAGTATAGCCTTATACTAACTCGCTGTAGTTTATCAATTTTATAAAAAATCCACTCACTGCAGCTTAGGTTTGTGGCGAAAAAGACGCGTTTTACTCCTTATAGCTTATATTTATGCGCTGAGGAGTGGGTGTTACTCACTATACTTTACAAAAAACGCAAATTATTGCTTTTTTCACTCACTATAGCTTATACAGTGATGGCGAGCAGCTGATTACTCACTATAGCTTATGACTGACAAGTGAAGGTTTTTCTTATCTGAACTTATCCTTTTGATTTTTAGTGAATTGTACCCCCTGTCCGCTTCTCAGCTTTAAAACACTAAAACTTACATCACTCTCTATAGCTTATGTTTACTCCTTATAGCTTATGATCATGTCAGAATAGCCACTCTCTATAGCTTATATAAGCTATAGAGAGTAAAAGCTCACGTTAAACTCCACATAGCAGCACCCGAAGGTAAAGTCCTTTGCGAGGCTTTTTATGGTTTTCAGCAGGAAGGAATTTCTGGTGTAAAGCGATAAAGAACAGGAGTTGGTATCTTGCTTAATTAGTTGGCACTTTAAAAGAGACCTCGTCATGAGGAACTATTCATGCAGGATTATCCCTGAAGCCAAGGTTTTTTTCCGGCTAACGACATGAACGTAGCTGCTGCGCTCTCGCCAGACTTATTGACTGAAACAGTATTAAAAAGGCAAAAGCCAAAACAACCATTCAGCACGAAAGTTTACCTTGTTAATAGTGCTCAGGAAGCTGACGTTAATGAGAAGATAGATAAATATATTGCCTTTTCGCAGCCATACGTATACAGTTATCAATGCCATAACTTATGGGTAATGACTCCAACTTACTGATAATGTTTTATGTTCAGATAATGCCCGATAACTTTGCCATGCAGCTCCTCCGATTTTGAGAATGACAGTGACTTCCTGCTCAGCCTTGCTAGACGCTGCCTCAAATTCAAGTTATGCCGCTCTATTCGCTGCGTATATTGCTTGCTGATAACGTGCAGCTTTTCCTTAAGGCGTGATTCATACAGCGGCCAGCCGTCCGTCATCCATATCACCACGTCAAAGGCCGACAGTAGGTTCAGAAGCCGCTCCAGCATGGCCATAGCGTTCTTCTAATACATGGGTCAACTGTCCTGCGTATCCAGTCATACGCGTAAAACATCCAGAGCTGGCGTGATTTCGCACTGACGTAGCCTAATGTTCATCCATTTCAGCGTAGACAATGACGTCACCTCCCGATTGTATACGTGAGGTTACTGACTGCGGCCCGAGTTTTTCAAATGGCGGAAAATGGAGTTGAGGTCCACGCCCATAATGCGCGCTGAGGCCCGGCATCCGACGCCATTCATGACCATATCAATAATCTTCTGGTGTGTACCGGGCTGAGAGGCGGTGTAAGTAAACTGCAGCTGCGATGTTTTACAGCAGTGAGGGCAGAGATAGCGCTGATATCCGGCAGTGCTTATACTGTTACGCACCATACCTTCAGTAGCTGAATAGGAAGGACAACTGATGGAAAGAGAAGCCACTGGAGCAACTCAAAAAACCCCATCATGCACTAAATCAGTGAGTTGGTAGTATTATCAGCTTTTGAGTATAAAAGTTTGGACTTTAGGCTTGATGCTGGTCACAAAGCTGATGTATCACCTTTCAGCCTGAATTTTCCTGACATGATGCTTACATATATTTAACAACATAATATATAAACCAATTTTCGATACCCGCCCCGCATTAATGCATACAACACATCAGTGCATGAGTTTATTGCGCTTATTAACTCTATTTTTCTGATCCAGTCTTTCGTGACAGGCGCAACGATAAAGCGCCCATGACAACTGGAGATTCTGATGCATTCCTCTACCTCACCCATGACCACCCGTTCGCGTATCAGTGCCATACTGCGCGTAACATCCGGTAACTTTCTGGAGCAGTTCGATTTTTTTCTCTTCGGCTTCTACGCCACCTATATCGCCCATACCTTTTTTCCGGCAAGCAGTGAGTTTGCCTCACTGATGATGACCTTTGCCGTCTTTGGCGCCGGTTTTCTGATGCGTCCTATCGGCGCCATTGTGCTTGGCGCGTACATCGACAAAGTGGGCCGTCGTAAAGGGCTTATCGTCACGCTCTCTATCATGGCGGCGGGCACATTCCTGATTGTACTGATCCCCTCTTATCAGAGTATCGGCCTCTGGGCACCCCTGCTGGTGCTGACCGGCCGTCTGCTACAGGGCTTTTCAGCAGGCGCTGAGCTGGGAGGGGTTTCGGTCTATCTTGCTGAAATCGCCACGCCGGGCCGCAAAGGGTTTTACACCAGCTGGCAGTCTGGCAGTCAGCAGGTTGCCATTATGGTTGCAGCCGCAATGGGCTTTGCTCTGAACGCCGCTCTGGAGCCGGGTGAAATCAGCAGCTGGGGCTGGCGTATCCCGTTCCTGTTTGGCTGCCTGATCGTGCCGTTTATCTTTATTCTGCGTCGCAAACTGGAAGAGACGCAGGAGTTTACCGCGCGCCGTAAACATCTGGCGATGGGTGAGGTATTTAAAACACTGCTGAGCAACTGGCCGGTTGTGATTGCGGGTATGCTGATGGTGGCGATGACCACTACCGCGTTCTATCTGATCACGGTTTACGCGCCTACCTTCGGCAAAAAGGTGCTGATGCTCAGCGCATCAGATAGTCTGCTGGTCACGCTGCTGGTGGCCATTTCTAACTTTCTCTGGCTGCCGGTGGGCGGTGCCCTGTCTGACCGCTTTGGCCGTAAGCCGATGCTGGTCGCGATGACGCTGCTGGCGCTGGCAACCGCTTACCCGGCGCTGACCATGCTGGCGGCGGCACCGAGCTTCTCTATGATGCTGACGGTACTGCTGTGGCTCTCCTTTATTTACGGGCTTTATAACGGCGCGATGATCCCGGTCCTGACCGAGATCATGCCAGCCGAGGTACGCGTGGCAGGCTTTTCACTGGCTTATAGCCTGGCGACCGCGGTCTTTGGCGGCTTTACGCCGGTTATCTCCACTGCGCTGATTGAGTATACCGGTGATAAAGCGTCGCCAGGCTACTGGATGAGCTTTGCCGCGATTTGCGCGCTGCTCGCCACGCTCTATCTCTATCGTCGTCGCGCACTGACGCTGCAAACTGCACGCTAACAGGGAATGAAATAATGCATATACCGATTCTGAGCCTTACTGCAATCATGCTCGCTACGTTCAGCACCAGCGTGCTGGCGCAGGATGTCAGCGTGATGATCTCCGGCGGCTTTAAAGCTGCACTGGAAAAACTGGCACCCGTCTATGAAAAACAGAGCGGTAACCATCTGGTGGTTATCCCCGGCCCCTCAATGGGGAAGACGCCGCAGGCTATCCCTAACCGCCTGGCACGCGGTGAACAGGCTGATGTGGTGATTATGGTCGGTGATGCGCTGACGCATCTGCAGCAGGATAAGCGCATTGCCGCCGGCACCCGCCAGGAGCTGGCAGACTCGCCGATTGGTATCGTGGTAAAGCAGGGCGATCCGCTGCCGGCGATTAAAACCGAGGCTGAGCTGCGTACAACACTGCTTAGCGCAAAGTCTGTCGCCTATTCAGACAGCGCCAGCGGCCGCTATGTCAGTAATGAGCTGTTTAAAAAGCTGGGGATCGATCGGGAGATGCAGACAAAAGCGCAAATGGTAGAGCGCATTCCGGTCGCCTCACAGGTGGCGCAGGGACGTTACGCTATTGGCTTCCAGCAGGTCAGCGAGCTGCTGCCGGTGCCGGGTGTCAGCTTTGTCGGTGAGCTGCCGGCAAACGTGCAGTACATTACCCGCTTCGCCGGCGCGGTAACGGTAAACGCACAGCACCCCGATGAAGGTAAAGCGCTGCTGAGTTTCCTCGCCTCTCCGCAGGCGCAGAAAATCGTGACCGCAACCGGTATGCACAGCGTAACCGCGACCGCTAAGCAGGGTGATACTGTTCAGTAATGAGCTTCTCCAACTCGGCGGCAACGTATGACTGAATACGGCCACGACGGCGAATCAGACCCACGGATCGGGTCACCACCGGATGCGTCAGCGGTATCTGCGCCAGTAATGAGTGCCCTGAGGAGGGCATCGACATCGCCGGCACTGCCGCAATACCAATGCCCGCCTCGACCATGCCTAACAGGGTAGTGACGTGGCGCGTTTCACAGATGCTGGGTCGCGCCGGAATGATATGCGCCAGCGCCTGGTCGAGCAGGGAGCGGTTACCGGATACCTTATCCAGCCCGATATACTCCTGCTGAAAATACTCCTCCCAGCTCAGTGATGATCGGCGCGTCAGCGGGTGATCGTGCCGGCAGGCCGCAACATACACATCTTCTTCCAGCGGTAAAAATTCAATGGCCGGCGGCAGGCTTTTCGCAAAGCAGATCCCGAAATCTGCCTGGCCGCTGCTGACCGCCTCAATAACATTACCCACGCTACTGTCGATAATTTTGACCCGCACGCGCGGATAGCGTGCGCGAAAGCGCCGGATCACTTCAGGCATAAAGTAATATGCAGCCGAAGGCACTGTCGCGACCGTCACCAGACCGGTGCGCTCCTGGCTTACCTGATTGATGTCGGCCAGCACCGCTTCCACGTTTGCCAGCAGCTGTTCAGATCGTTCAGCAAAGCTCTGGCCATAGAGCGTCAGCGTAACGCGACGCGTTGTGCGGTCAAAAAGCCGTGTGCCGAGCGCCGCTTCCAGTTTTTCAATCCGGCGGCTCAGCGCAGATTGCGACAGACAGATCGACTCCGCTGCCAGGCGAAAGTTGCCGTACTCCACCAGCGCGCGGAACGCATAGAGGTCATTAAGATCAAAATTCACGGGCATCAGGCAGCATCCTTTCAGGCAGTGCGGAGTAAGGTATCGGCCGGCACGGGCGTTCCGGAAACGGATACAGCAGAATGATTGCGCCCGGCTTACAGAGGCAGACGGCATACCTTACTGGTTTAGTACCGGGGACCCGCTGCTTTTAACGAATTATGTGATTCAGATCCCATTCCGAAGATCGCTCCTATACTCATACCTTTCTTTACACAGCAGCGTGCTGTGTGTGCCATTTAAACAGGGATGCAGCTATGCAAAACTCTTCTCAGGGCTCGCCGGACGACGGCGGCGCGCTTAATTTTACCGTACAGCAACGACTGTTTTTTGTGGTGCTGGTGGCCACAATGGGAGCCCTCGCATACGGCTATGACACCGGGATTATTTCCGGCGCACTGCCATATATGACACTACCTGCTGCACAAGGCGGACTTAACCTTACGCCCTTTACCGAAGGGCTGGTGACATCCTCACTGACGTTTGGATCCGCGGTAGGTGCGTTTCTCAGCGGTTACGTCTCCGATCGCTTTGGTCGCCGCATCACCCTGCGCAGTCTGGCGCTGCTGTTTGTCGCCGGCGCTTTTGGTACCACGGTGGCACCTGATATCGAAATCATGGTGGTGATGCGGTTTATACTCGGCATCGCCGTAGGCGGCGGGTCATCTACCGTGCCGGTGTTTATCGCTGAAATCGCCGGCCCTAAGCGTCGTGCGCCGCTGGTAAGCCGCAATGAGCTGATGATTGTTTCTGGCCAGCTGCTGGCTTATATCGTCAGCGCGGCGATGAGTCTTCTGCTGCATGATCCGAAAATGTGGCGCTATATGCTGGCACTGGCAATGGTGCCGGGCGTACTGCTGTTTATCGGCACTTTCTTCGTCCCCGCGTCGCCGCACTGGATGGTAGCGGAAGGCCGCCTCAGTGAAGCGATGCGCATCATGCGTAAGCTGCGCGAAAACCCGCGCGAAATTAAAGCTGAAATGAAAGAGATGCGTGAAAACGCCCGCATGGCACGACAGGGGCCGGCGGCGCGTGAGCTGCTGAAAGAGAAGTGGATTGTTCGTCTGCTGCTGATGGGCTGCGGCATGGGTATTGTACTGCAGTTTACCGGCGTCAACGCCTTTATGTACTACACGCCGATTATCCTGAAGAGTACCGGCATGGGAACCAGCGCCTCGATTGCTGCGACCATTGGCAACGGTGTGGTTTCCGTACTGGCGACGTTTGCCGGTATCAAGGCAATCAGCCACTTTGGCCGACGCAAAATGCTGATGACCGGGTTATGTATTGTTATTGCAATGCAGCTGGCGCTGGGCGCGGTGCTGGTGTTTATGCCAAACAGCATGACGCAGAGCCTGCTGGCGCTCGCCTGTATTCTGGTATTTCTGTTCTTTATGCAGATGTGCATTTCACCGGTTTACTGGCTGCTGATGTCAGAACTCTTTCCAATGCAGGTACGCGGCGTACTGACCGGTTCGGCGGTGGCTTTTCAGTGGATCTGCAATGCGGCAGTGGCCTTTGCCTTTCCGCCTCTGCTGTCGCTGGTGGGTAATAACGCCTTCTTTATTTTTGCCGCTATCAATGTCGGATCGCTGATTTTTGTCGCGCTGGTGCTGCCGAAAACGCGTGGCAAGTCACTGGAGCAGATCGAAGCGCACATGCGTGAACGGTTTGGTGACAAGCGCCAGGAAACGGCGCCTGCAAACTAATCTTTTATGACTCTGCTGCTGTCCGTGCCGCTTTCGCGGCGCGGCGGCAGCGTTCAGAGCAGTACTGTACCTCATCCCAGTTTTTCTCCCACTTTTTGCGCCACGTCATGGGCTTGTGACACTGCTTGCAGTAGCGCACCGGCAGCGCCTGTTTATTACCTTTGAAATCTTTCATTCTTTATCTCCCCCGTAATTAACCCTGGCTATGCTGACGGATATTAATCCGACATTTAGCCTATGAAACGTTAGGTAAATTTAATTTTTAATCATAGTAACAATGACTGCAAATGCGAATCTTTGATTGAATTTTGAAAGAAGAAAAAGAGAGAAAATGATTAAATCATTGCTTTAACCAAGAGGGGATATTTTAACCGTCAATAGCATTAAATCAAAAAATAAACAGGGCATTAAGTTTTTTTATTTCGGATCTGGCGAGGTTGCTGCGATATCCCATAATATTAAACGTGTTTCAAATAAAAACAAAAACCTAAGATTAAATGTAGGCCCTTTCGCCAATAGCTATGGGAATGAAGTGCTAAGCCCACTTTTTAAAAGTTGCAAAATAGAGACTGTGTCATCATTGTATGATGGTGATCCGGTAGAAAACTATAGTGATTTACATAGTGAATCTCACAAACCCAGTGCCAGTGAAGCCAAAATCATAAATAGAGGTGATGAAGTAATTGAAATTAAAGAAATTGTTGAAAGAGTTAATTCCGGCATTGAATTCTTTCCCAGCATCCATGCTTTTGCTCAAGATATCTTCGAAGATAAATTCAAAGTTGAACAATTAGCTGGTACTTCAGAAGTATTTCCTTCACCGCCGGAGTCTTTTATAGAACCACATGAACTAAACCCAAGAAATTCCATCCTTATACCGGAAAACTATTTATTTTAACTAATGACTTCTCTTAATGATTTTTGCGAAAAACCAAGCTTATCAAACGATGGGCAACATTCAGTTTAATGTATTTCAATAATGACTGGCAGGCTGAAAAAGTAAATCATGCCTGCTGAATTTATTTTTTCATCGTCTGCTTTGATTGAGGCCTCAATAATATCACAGAAGCTCAGGGAAAATGCTCAGGTGACGCAATGAAGAATAACAGCACGCCTACATCGCATGATGCGGTCTTCAAAACATTTCTCTCCCACCCGCAAACCGCGCGGGACTTTATGACGCTACATCTGCCGCCTGCGCTGCTCGCGATTTGCGACCTTGCGACTCTCAGGCTGGAGTCTGGTAGTTTTGTTGAAGATGACCTGCGTTCTTACTATAGCGATGTGCTTTATTCGCTAAAAACCCAAAAAGGTGACGGGTATGTACATGTCCTGATTGAGCATCAAAGCTCGCCGGACAGACATATGGCGTTCCGCCTGATGCGCTATGCCGTGGCGGCGATGCAACGTCATCTTGATGCCGGGCATAACGCTTTGCCGCTTGTCATTCCCGTGTTGTTTTATCAGGGTAAGCGCAGCCCCTATCCTTATAGTATGAACTGGCTGCAACTTTTCAGCGAATCGAAGGTAGCAACAACGCTCTATAGTAGCGGATTCCCGTTAGTAGATTTAACGACAATCCCTGATGAAGAAATTATGCAACATCGGAGTATGGCCGCACTAACCCTGCTACAAAAGCATATTCGCCGGCGCGATTTGAAAGAGGTGCTGAACCAGCTGGCTCTGCTAATGGCTGCGGAATTCATGACCGGACAGCAGATGCATGCGCTGGTAAACTATATGCTTCAGGCGGGTGAAACTGCTGATGCAGGCGCCTTTATCCGCGAGCTGGCGCAGCGGGTACTACAACATGAGGATGAACTGATGACAATTGCACAGCAGCTTGAGCAGAAAGGCCGTCAGGAGGGACGTCAGGAAGGGCGGCAGGAGGGACGAGAAGAAGGTTTACGGGAGGGCGTACAGGAAGCGAGCCTCAGGATCGCCCGCAATCTGTTAAAGAATGGCATGGACATTCAGTCTGTTATGAATATGACTGGTCTGACTGAGGAAGAGCTGAAGCACTCTGTCACTAAGTGATTTAAAAGAGGCGCCTAACCAGCTGGCTTTGCTAATGGCTGCGGAATTCATGACCGGATAGCAGATACACGCGCTGGTAAACTATATGCTCCAGGCGGGTGAAACCGCCGATGCAGGCGCCTTTATCCGTGAGCTGGCGCTGCGGGTACCACAACATAAGGATGAACTGATGACGATTGCACAGCAGCTTGAGCAGAAAGGCCGTCAGGAAGGTCGCCTGGAAGGACGACAGGAAGGTCGTCTGGAGGGACGACTAGAGGGACGTCAGGAGGGGCGAGAAGAAGGTTTACGGGAGGGCGTACAGGAAGCGAGCCTCAGGATCGCCCGCAATCTGTTAAAGAATGGTATGGGCATTCAGTCTGTTATAAACGTGACTGGTCTAACTGAGGAAGAGCTGAAGCAAGATTGCCACTAAGAAGCTGAAAATAATCAAAATTAGCCAAAGTAGTTTAACATAAAAAACGCTACCCAGTTCGTATAATGCTATTTATGTTAAATGTAAGTGTGTTGACTTAACCGCATTATCTTTTATGCCTCGCCACACCATGCTGGCCACAGCCCAAAAATACAGTCAAACGTTCCCTCTGACCGTAACGACTCACCGGCAAGGCATTTCTCTTCTTCCTGCATCTCGTGAGAGTAACGTATACCCCAGACTCTAAGGAGTCCGTTAATCCGCCTTTTCTTGCAAAACAGTATTAACGTGAGATATTTTCCGCTTCCCAAGCGGCTCCCTACCTGTAAGACCAGATTGATTATGCAGGAGAGGCTCTTTTCCAGTTGATTAAACAGGGCGTGCAGTCAGAATGATGTTATCAAAAGCCCGGTAAGCGGGCTTGAATCCCAGTACTTCGGGATCGAAAAGTTCATGCGCTTCGGAAGCCCCGCCCCAGATAGTCGGCGCAGCAGCTTCCAGCGCATCAGGTTCCCCGCAATATTCTTCAGCCATACCATTTTTAACTCGGCAGCGGAGTCTATTGCCTGCGGTTTCCATAATATTGAGGAGGATTTGATCATCCTGCGCCATCAGCAGCCAGATAAGGATGCCGCCCTGCGTCTGTACTGAATCACTCATAATCGCACCGTAGTGCGCCATCAGCAGACGATATACCATCTGCGCGATTTTCAGGCCACGAAAGTCATCACTGACAAAAGCCGAGGTGATCTGCGGAACGCGTTGTGGAAAACCTTCGGGCGGGATCAGATCGAATTCCAGTACGAAATTGGCTGAGATTATGCCGGTGCCACGCACGCGGCTATAGACAGAGGCTATGCCCGCTTCATCATAAAGGAGCACCTCATGAGCCTGTCCCAAGTTATCAAAGATGTCGGGCAGGTTTATATAAAGGTCAGGATTTTCAATCTCATCAGGCCAGATGAGGATTTTGTCGTGTTCTTGATGATGAAGGCTGGGCGACATTAGGCAAACTGGGCCGGATGGTTATGATGGAAGAATTCTAGCGCCATCTGGCTGAAATCAAACCGCTGAGTATTCACCCCTGGAAGGGCTTCATCCTGCTGCAGTTGATGCTGTTCGCCATTGGCTTCAAGCTCAACAACACTCACCGGCGCAACGCGCTCACGACGGGAAGCCTTCTCCCAGCTCTCATGAACGACAATCAGCAGAGGACGAGTTTTGCGCCCATTATGTGAACGCACTTCAAATTTACCCTGAATGCCAGGCACGCAGAACTGGCCTAAAAGGCTGTACTGTTTTGCGATCGTCTGTGGTGTATGGCTAAACATAAGCACCTCCGGGGATTCAGTTAGGGAAATAATACGCTGTAGTATAACGACAATCGGTTTACATAGTAAACAAAATGGTCCGCAAATCGTGCTGCAAAAAGTATCCAGTCCCGCTTAATAAGAAAGATTCAGATGAAGATCATCCGCTTCATAAACTTAGGCTCTTTAAACAGTTCGCTGATTTCGTTAGCAGCTGGCGCAGCGCGGCCTTGCCGGCAGGCTTACCAAGCGTTTTAATATCACATGATAGCTGCAGCACAAGGGTAGCAATCCCGTACAGGCGTTTGTTCTGCCAAGCATAGCCCATCATCACACTCAGGCTTATCTGAATGCTGGCCAGCGGATCATACTCGTCCCCCTCAGTGAACAGGCTTTCCAGTTCGCCGCGCGCGACATCGTTCATGCGGCTGAAATCTTGCTAGCGATATCAGACCACAGAATTTTTCACCACGATGGCCATCATCCGATTAAATTCTGTTTATTCATTCTCGCTCATATACCCTCAGAGGTATTAGTCAAAAAGCCTGCAAGCATCAGAGCATGCTGCCCATGGGCTTAAAGGGGTATCGTAGTTCAGCCAGTTCTGACAGGATATCGGAATAGACATTAAGGCAGGCGCGCAGTGCGTAGCCTCCCTGTATGCCGCGTAGCGGCATGAAGGCGCCAGCAAATGCTACATATCATCTGCGGTCAAATGGCGCCGGTAGCGCGGCGCAGCCGCCCTCAAACGTATATATAGCACAAACCCAACCACGCCCTGCCAGACGCCGTTAAAGCAACGGCCTGTCAGCCAGTCAGAAGTCTGACGGTCGGAGACAAAAGAACCTTTCAGCGACACTACTAACAGCAACACTAATGAATTAGTTACAACACCCATTTATCAGCCACTGCAGTACCGGCCCTCCGGGCCGGCGCGGCGGGGGCTGTTCAGTGAGGGCAACCAGGCTTCAGGTACGGCGCAGGTCTGGTCTGGGTGGAGTTCGGTGTTTTATGTTT
>NZ_CALNWY010000008.1 GCF_940807255.1 Mixta sp. Marseille-Q2659
TGGCGGAGCGGCACGACACGCGACAGGGCGTGACGCAGCGTTTTCGCTATGACGATGAAAACCGTCTGACGGAGGTGTGGCTGGAGGGCGACCCTGCGTTCAGCCGCGCGGAGTACCGCTATGACCTGCTGGGGCGCCGCACGCACAAGCGGCTGTACCGCCACGGCAGCCGCGAGGCGGAAGTCATCACCTTTCACTGGAACGGGCTGCAGATGGCTGGCGAGGCGAACAGCCTGACGCCGGGGCAGGCCACGCAGTATGTGTACGGCGAAGGCGGCCGGGAGCCGCTGGCACGCATCGACAGCAGCGCAGCGGGCAGCGAGGTTTACTGGTATCACACGGCGCTGAACGGCCTGCCGGAACGCATGACGGACGCAGAGGGAAATACCGTCTGGAAGGGGACGTTCAGCACCTGGGGCGAAACGCAGCAGGAGCAGGGCAGCGCCCGGCTGGCGGTGCCGCAGAACCTGCGGTTCCAGGGCCAGTACCTGGATAGGGAGAGCGGGCTGCACTACAATCTGTTCCGGTATTACGACCCGCAGACGGGACGCTATACCCAGCCGGACCCGATAGGGCTGGCGGGCGGACTGAACACCTACGCCTACGTCGGGGATCCAATGGTGTGGGTGGATCCGTTGGGACTCTCAAAATGTTCTGCGTCTGGTAAATATAAACCTGAAACAGTGTTAGGACGTACCGTATATAAAAATACGGTTGATATTAATCCTGGACTGCCTGGCACTGTTCATCCTAGCGTCCATAGATCTATACGCCAAAAAGTAGCAGATGGATGGACTAATTTAGATTTAATGAAAAGCGGATATGCACCTATTGGTCCAGATGATAAACAATTGAATTTACACCATATTTTAGGTCAGGAGCCTGGGCCTATGGCAGAATTAGTTTCTTCGACGCATAAAAAGTATCACAAACAATTACATGGTTTGATAGAAGATGGGCGAAGCTTTAGACATAACGGAAGCCTAAACTATCAGTACGATACGTTCAGAAATAAATACTGGGCGTTACGCGCATTAGATTATATGTGAGGATAAAAATGTCCGATATCCAAAAGTTAGTTGATAAACTTTCCGGCTCTAAAAAACATGAGGTTTTTTGGTTAGGTGCAGCAGATAAAGACCAAATAAAAAATTTAGAAAATAGTTTATCGGTAACTCTTCCCGGAGATCTAAAAGCTTTCTTAGAAATAACAGGGGGAGGAGGAGTAGTTGAACAAGAAATATCTGGAATAGAAGATAATAATGCTTCTCTCGAATTCGGGGGTACAATATTTTATGATACTAAATATTGTAGGGAAGAATTTTCACTACCTGATAAATTAATAGTTATTTACTTCAAAGATGATGAGATTTGTTGGTGTATAGATACATCTAATGAAAACTATGGTGTCGTTGTGAGTTACGATATTTTCTCTAAAAAAATAGCTAAAAATTTACACGACTCTTTTTATGAATTTTTTAAAGAGTATGTAGAGTTGAGAATTTAACAATCTTCCTAAAGCAATCCCTGGAATATATCCCTTTTTATTATTTTTAGCTGCCTGTATTTAGGAACAGGCAGCCCGCCACAATCTTCATCTTTAGCGCCTGATCTACCTCAAATACTGCTTCACGCAATCACTTGTCGGAAAGGATCTGATTAACGGTCATCCCTCCGCGTAGCATCTGCCTGTTTTTCTGGCGTGATGTCTTCGGCCATCAGCAACAGCGCATTTATGACGAACGCGGCCGACAAATCAGTCACAGCCTGCCCGGCGCCGGTACTGAACGCTGGCGGTGGACGGCGGCGGGGCGTCTTGCCTGCCACATTCGCGCCGACGGACGCGAAACCCGTTACGATTACGATCGGGCCGGTATGCCGGCGGGCATTAATATCGACGGATTTTCCGAACGTCACGTCACGCGCAATGCGCGCGGGCAGGTGGTAACGGAGACCGATCCGGCCGGCCATCAGCTGCACAGCCGTTACGATCGCTTTGGCCGCCTGGTGGCGTTGATTAACCCAAACGGCGATCGCTGGCGTTTTGAATATGATACCGGCGAGCGCCTGCTGGCGCAGTATGACTGGGCAGGACGCCGCACCGCTTACCGCTATACCCTGCAGGGACAGGTTGCCGAAGTTGTCCGCGAGCCGCTGTCAGCGGCCGATAAGCCGCAGCGCCATCGCTATGGCTACGACGCGCTGGGCCGCCTGGCGTCGAAGGAGACGGCAGGCGACCGCCTGGAATATCTTTACGGCACGCGTGAGGTCAAAATCCGCCGTGCAGCCCTGAGCGCCTGGCAGCAGGCCGTGGCAGGCGGTGAAGAGCCGCAGTGGGAAGAAACGCTGCGCTTCAGCCGTGACGCGTCCGGCAACCTGACGGAGGAGGAAAACCACAGCGGCCGCTGGCAACATGCGTATGATGCACTGGGCAACCTGACGGTAACCACGTCGCCGGACGGGCGTGCGCTGCACCATCTGCGCTACGGCAGCGGACATCTGCTGCAGATGGATCTGCATCATCAGGGACGCCGTACCGAACTGGCGGGCTTTGAGCGGGACAGCCTGCACCGTGAAATCAGCCGCAGCCAGGGGGCACTGACGCTGGAGACACGCTATGACGCGGCGGGCCGTATCACGCTGCGCGGCAGCCGTCGCGGCGCGCACGGGGTGGTTTTTGAACGGCGCTGGCGCTGGGATCGCCTCGACCAGATTATTCAGGAGAGTGTGACCGACGGCGCGGGCGGCGAGAAATATCGCCAGCAGCTGTGGGGCTACGATGCGGCAGGCCAGGTCACGCGGCGGGTGGCGCCGCATCAGGAGGAGCGCTTTTACTGGGACGCGGCGGGTAACCGCACGGATGCTCCGGCGCAGACGGTGTGGCACAACCTGCTGCGGCGCCTGAACGGCGTGCGGCTGGCGTATGACGGCTTCGGCCGTCTGGCGGAGCGGCACGACACGCGACAGGGCGTGACGCAGCGTTTTCGCTATGACGATGAAAACCGTCTGACGGAGGTGTGGCTGGAGGGCGACCCTGCGTTCAGCCGCGCGGAGTACCGCTATGACCTTCTGGGACGCCGCACGCACAAGCGGCTGTACCGTCACGACAGCCGCGAGGCGGAAGTCATCACCTTTCACTGGCACGGGCTGCAGATGGCTGGCGAGGCGAACAGCCTGACGCCGGGGCAGACCACGCAGTATGTGTACGGCGAAGACGGCCGGGAGCCGCTGGCGCGCATTGACAGCAGCGCAGCGGGCAGCGAGGTTTACTGGTATCACACGGCGCTGAACGGCCTGCCGGAACGCATGACGGACGCAGAGGGAAATACCGTCTGGAAGGGGATGTTCAGCACCTGGGGCGAAACGCAGCAGGAGCAGGGCAGCGCCCGGCTGGCGGTGCCGCAGAACCTGCGGTTCCAGGGCAGTGCCTGGACCGTAACAAAGCTGCCAGCAGCAGATTTGAACGATGCTTCAGCGTTGGCCTCGACGGGCGAGTCCCATCGCGGCAGGCGGTAAAAAGCCGCAGCAGGAAGAAACGCTGGGCTTCTTACGGGAATAACGTAACTATTCGGGCCTGCCTGCGCCATTTCCTTTATCGTTTTCCGCGTTGCACCGACGCCGACCAGTTAAAATCGCTCACTTCACTGGCTTTCAGCGTGGACGGTTTCTTTTTACGTACCGGTTTTTTGGCGGCTCGCTCTTTTTCTTTCTCATTATTCTGTTTTATAACCATCATCATTTGCCGGGCTTCGGCAGTAAATTCTTTCTCTTTTTTAGCATCAGGTTCTTTACCGGTGCGAAGCCGGTACTTTTGCACCAGCCCTTTGAACGTTTCATCTATAGCGACGCGCTCATCAGCATTAAACTGATCGATGGAAATCATCTTTTTATCGTTCATGGGCTTTACCTGGTTGTATGTGGACTGAACCAGAGTAGTTGACGCAGACTCTGAGGACAATGGTTGTCGCTGATAACTGATTAACAGCATTAGAATTTTTTCAAAAATGAATTTTCGGGAATTGTGCGTTAGTACCTGCTAACGTAAAACCGGTTTGCTTCTCCTGACAGAAAATAGGGATCATCTTTGAGAGGCCGTCAGAAGATGAAAGCCCTGATAAAAAGATCCGCTTTGACTCCCGCCTGTTAGCCGATGTTTAATTCCAGCTGGCCTGATTCAGGCCGATAACAAATACAACATCGATCCGGCGCAGAATGCGCCTTATTCTGACGAGCCCAGCTATGTCCTTTTCCTTTTTAACGCGGCTGTTAATAACTACCGTTGTCGCTAACTGTGCCTACGCAGGGGCTGCCGAGCTGCCTGATATTAACGGCGCAGTGCTTACGCCACCGGCGGAACAATTTTCCGTTATGCCTTCAACTAACGCGGCGTCGGGCTTAACGACGCATCAAACCGTTACTGGGAAAGCGATGCCGCAAACCGCCGCGCCGGTAACAGAGATGACGGCTTCATCTGCACATTCTCTGGCGGCGGCCGATTCCGTTAGCGCGCCTTATACTTCAGCGCCAGTATCCGAACCCGCAGGCGATTCGCCTGATACCAGCGCGCAGCCGTCGGTATCTGAACCCGCACATAGTTCGCCGGTCTCCGGTACACAGCCGAATGCTCTCTCATCCGATCATGAAGAAGAAAAGCAGGAGGTGGCGATTAAGGCGGTATTACAGGCGATTCGTCAGCGTCAGCTTACGCCGCTTTCCACTGAATGCCTGAGCATGAGCTTTGTTGATAACAGCGATGAGCCGGAGAACTACCTGATCGACGTGCGTGAAAATCGTAACCATCCAGCCTGCGGCGGCGATCCAGAAACCGCGCCGCACCTGTTCTTCTTTAAAGTCAGTAAGACTGACGGCAGCCTGCAAACCGATGCAGGCGTTGAGCCGGAAGATTTCTATCCGCTGGAAAAGGCGGAACAGCCAGCGGCGGCGGCGCTGACGGCGGAAGATTTTTCCATACAGGTTAACGGCATCACTCTGTCGCTGGGACAGATATGGAATGAGGATCTGATGATGAGCATGCCGCCGGAGCGCGATCGATCGTCCAATCTCGCAAAACCCACCTCTACGTATCGCTACGATCGGCATAGTTATGATGCGTTGACGCTGGTGGCGTCAAATGAAAATTACGTCAGCCTGCAGCACAGCCCCGATGATAACTATGTGGGGCAAATCACTCTGATTAACCCAACGCTGGCGACGCAGCGCGGCGCGCGCGTCGGCATGACGCCAGACGAACTGGAACGCAGGTATGGCCCAGGCGAAGCGGATGAGCATCATGGTGAAAGCTGGCTCAGCTGGCAGCTGGATGATAAAACGCTGGCGGCACGCATCAGCAATGGTCGGGTGACGCTGATTACCTTGAGTAATTTGCAGCCGGACGCTGACGCGGCAGAATAAATTTGGCCTCGCTAACGGCCGGTAAAATGCAATGGACAGCTTTGCGCATTGCTGCGGAAAACGTGCGATTTCGGCCTGCTTTTTTTATGTACTTAAGGTAAGCTATGCGGCCTCATTGCCTGACTTTTCAACATTGTTACACGGGGCCGGATCCAATGTAGACCATGACGTCTTTGCGCAGCATTTACCTGGCTTAACTTCCATAAGCTTCCGGTTGGCTGCATGGTTCTGGCACCGGGCCTGGCAATGTCGCAGGCCCCCATGAATTAACGGCTGTGACGCCTGCAATAACGCCGCGTCACGGCATTAACAGAAGAACTCCGATGTCTAATACTGCATTTTTGCAAGAAGTGTCGCGTCGTCGCACCTTCGCCATCATTTCTCACCCCGATGCCGGTAAAACGACCATTACTGAAAAAGTCCTGTTGTTTGGACAGGCGATTCAGACTGCCGGTACGGTAAAAGGCCGCGGCTCCAACCAGCATGCCAAATCAGACTGGATGGAAATGGAGAAACAGCGTGGGATCTCTATTACCACCTCGGTAATGCAATTCCCGTATCGCGATAGTCTGGTCAACCTGCTGGATACGCCCGGACACGAAGACTTCTCCGAAGATACCTATCGCACCCTGACTGCCGTTGACTGCTGTCTGATGGTGATCGATGCGGCGAAAGGCGTTGAGGATCGTACCCGTAAGCTGATGGAAGTAACCCGTCTGCGCGATACGCCGATCCTGACCTTTATGAACAAACTGGACCGCGATATTCGCGATCCGATGGAGCTGCTGGACGAAGTCGAAAACGAGCTGAAAATCGCCTGTGCGCCCATTACCTGGCCGATCGGCTGTGGCAAACTGTTCAAAGGCGTTTACCATCTCTATAACGATGAAACGTACCTCTATCAGAGCGGTAAAGGCCATACCATTCAGGAAGTGCGCATCGTTAAAGGGTTGAATAACCCGGAGCTGGACAGCGCGGTGGGCGACGATCTGGCAGCGCAGCTGCGTGACGAACTGGAGCTGGTTCAGGGCGCTTCCCATGAGTTCGAACAGGAAGCTTTCCTGCAGGGCGAACTAACGCCGGTCTTCTTTGGTACGGCGCTGGGTAACTTCGGCGTCGATCATATGCTGGATGGCTTAGTCTCCTGGGCGCCGGCGCCGATGCCGCGTCAGAGCGATACGCGTACCGTCGAGGCCAGCGAAGAGAAATTCTCCGGCTTCGTGTTTAAGATCCAGGCCAATATGGATCCGAAACACCGTGACCGCGTGGCCTTTATGCGCGTGGTGTCCGGGAAGTATGAGAAAGGTATGAAGCTGCGCCAGGTGCGCACCGGTAAAGATGTGGTGATTTCCGATGCGCTGACCTTTATGGCTGGCGACCGCGCGCATGTGGAAGAAGCGTTCCCCGGCGATATTATCGGCCTGCATAACCACGGCACCATTCAGATCGGTGATACCTTTACCCAGGGCGAGAATATGAAGTTCACCGGTATCCCGAACTTCGCGCCGGAACTGTTCCGTCGCATTCGCCTGCGCGATCCGCTGAAGCAGAAGCAGCTGTTAAAAGGGCTGGTGCAGCTCTCGGAAGAGGGCGCAGTACAGGTGTTCCGTCCGGTATCCAATAACGATCTGATCGTCGGCGCTGTCGGTGTCCTCCAGTTTGATGTGGTTGTGGCGCGTCTGAAAAGCGAATACAACGTGGAAGCGATTTACGAATCGGTTAACGTTTCGACCGCACGCTGGGTAGAATGCAGCGATGTGAAGAAATTCTACGAGTTCCAGCGTAAGAATGAGATCAACCTGGCGCTGGACGGCGGCGATAACCTGACGTACATCGCACCAACAATGGTTAACCTCAACCTGACGCAGGAGCGTTATCCTGAGGTTGTGTTCCGCAAAACGCGCGAACACTAATGAGCAACGCGCCCCCGTCAGCGGGGCGCTGTTCGGCATCGTGGAACAATCTCTGCTTCACGATGCGCCTTTTCAGTACCACCGCATATTGTCCTTTCTCCCTTACAGACTCCTCTTAAAAAAGCCAAAAAAAGCGCTTCTTAACTGTTTTTTAACCAGAAAAGCGAGACGAATGCCGATCCTTGTCTATGCTTAGTTTGTCGGACGCAGAAAGCGGCGGTGAAAATCCCCGGTGTCCTTTTCGGCGGCTTCGCGGTTTGTTGTCGCCACGCTTACAGTTGTGAGTGGAATAACGCACAGAAGGAATATATCGATGAACAAGACTAAGATTGCTAAGACTCTGATGGCTGTGATGGTAGGTTCTGCGCTGCTGAGCGGCTCCGCACTGGCAGACGAATCTCTTTCACAGAAAACGCAGAATACTGCGGATAGCGCAGGGTCCAAAATCGATAGTTCTATGAAAAAAGTCGATGGCTTTATGGATGACAGCGCCATTACCGCTAAAGCAAAAGCGGCGTTAGTGGATGATGAAACGATTAAAAGCACGGACATTTCCGTAGAAACCCAGAAGGGTGTGGTTACCCTGAGCGGTTTCGTTTCTTCACAGGATCAGGCTGAAAAAGCGGTAGCCCTGGTGAAGAAAGTGGAAGGCGTTAAATCCGTCAGCGACAAACTACACGTTAAAGACAGCGAAAAACAGTCAGTTAGTGGTTATGCGGGTGATGCCGCTACAACCAGCGAAATCAAAGCTAAGCTATTAGCAGATGACATTGTACCGTCTCGTAAAATCAAAGTTGAAACCACCAACGGCGTGGTACAGCTTTCCGGTACGGTAGAAAATGAAGCACAGTCAGAACGTGCTGAAAGCATCGCCAAAGCCATTGAAGGCGTGAAAAGCGTTAAGAACGACCTGACGGTTAAATCTTAATGCTTAAGCGGCGCGGCCCGCTTACGGGCTGCGCCGTAGTTAGCCCGTATAAAAGAAGAAAGTTCATGGGATTGTCATCCCTGAATTCGCTGAGCTAAGCAGTTCGATTTTCACTATGGTAAAGGAGAGGCTTATGTTTCGTTGGGGTATTATCTTTCTGGTAATCGCATTGATCGCGGCAGCGTTAGGCTTCGGCGGTCTGGCTGGTACAGCCGCATGGGCAGCTAAGATTGTCTTCGTGGTCGGTATTATTCTGTTCCTGGTCAGCCTGTTCACTGGTCGTCGTCGACCCTAGCAGGACAGTACAGGACTGAACACAACGTTTCAGTGAATTTAGCGGAGGCCAGTCATGAATAGCGACATCGTTGCAGGCAAATGGAAACAATGGAAAGGCCAGATGGCGCTGATGTGGGCGGAGTGGTTTGATAACGATGACGCCTGGATGACAGGAAACAATGACTGGCTCTCCGGTATTTTACAAGAAGACTACGGCAGGGAGCAGGACAATGCCGTATCCGATAAACGCCCACGCTAATTCGCGCTGTGGGAATCCGAATCCCGGTCACGCCTGGCAATATTGAAGCTTTAGCGCAACGCCCTTTCTCGCCCGGCAAGATGGCGCTGGTATGTGAAGGCGGCGGGCAGCGCGGGATCTTCACCGCTGGCGTTCTTGATGAATTTCAGCGCGCCCATTTCAATCCCTTTCAGCTTTATCTGGGCACTTCAGCCGGTGCGCAAAATCTGTCGGCTTTTGTCTGCGGACAGGCCGGTTATGCTCGCCGCGTGATTACGCGCTACACCACCAATAAACTCTTTTTCGATCCGCTGCGCTTTGTGCGTGGAGGACACCTGATCGATCTCGACTGGCTGACCAGCATTACCAGCCAGGAGCTGCCGCTGGCGATGACGCAGGCGGAGAAGCTGTTTGCCAGCGGGCGCGAGTTTTATATGTGCGCCTGCCGCAGCGATGACTATACCGCGCACTATTTTGCGCCAACCAGCAGCAACTGGCTGGAGCTTATTAAGGCGTCGAGCGCGATCCCCGGCTTTTATCGGGCTGGTATTTTACTGGAAGAGAACCCGTATCTTGACGGCGGCATTACCGATGCGATTCCGGTGCGGGAGGCGGCACGCCGTGGCGCCAGGACAATCGTGGTCATTCGTACCGTGCCTTCGCAAATGTTTTATACGCCGCGCTGGATAAAACGCATGGATCGCTGGTTTCACGGCAGCCCCTGGATGAACCTGCTACAGCAGCATGAAAAAAGCTATCACGATATCCAGCAATTTATTGAGCATCCGCCTGGCGATCTGCGCATTATTGAAATTTATCCGCCGCGCCCGTTAGCCAGCAGCGCCCTGGGCAGCCGCTTAAGCGCGCTTAATCAGGATTATCATCTGGGACGGCGCTGCGGCCGCTATTTTCTCGCCACGCTGGGGCAGTGGCTCAATAACAGCGATATGCTGTCGGGCCATCAGATCATCACGCCGCCAGCGCCGGTGGCAAATGAGCCTGCGTCAGCGCCAGTCAGTCTGGATGACGTTGCGGGCAAAATAGCTGAGAATGACGCCGATTATGATAAAGGATCGCTGGCGTGAAATTTACAGATACCCATTGTCACTTTGATTTTCCCCCGTTTACCGGCAATGAAGAGGCCTGTCTGCAGCGAGCCGCACAGGCGGGCGTGGAAAAAATTATCGTGCCCGCGGTGGATGCCACGCGCTTTGCCGCTGTTTTAGCGCTGGCGCATCAGCATACGCCGCTCTATGCCGCGCTTGGGCTGCATCCGATTGCCATTGAGCAGCACAGCGATGCGGCGCTGGAACAGTTAAAACAACAGGTGCAGCAGCGTCCGGCTAAGCTGGTAGCGATCGGCGAGATCGGTCTCGATCTTTATATGGATAATCCGCAGTTCGATCGGCAACAACATTTCCTTGATGCGCAGCTGCGGCTGGCACGCGATTACGATTTGCCGGTGATCCTGCATTCGCGGCGCACGCACGATAAGCTGGCGCAGCATTTGCGACGTATTGAGGTACCGCGTCGCGGCGTGGTGCATGGTTTCGCCGGAAGTTTGCAACAGGCGCAGACGTTTATCGCTGCCGGTTACGCGATTGGCGTGGGCGGCACCATTACTTACCCGCGCGCCAGCAAAACGCGTAATACCATCGCGCAGCTTCCGCTGACCTCGCTGTTGCTGGAAACCGATGCGCCTGATATGCCGCTAAATGGATTTCAGGGCGAACCTAATCGCCCGGAACGGGTGGCAAACGTCTGGCGCACGCTCTGCGAACTGCGAGAAGAGCCGCCGGAAGAGATTGCCGCAACCATTGCGGCCACCAGTGAGCGCCTTTTTCAGCTGCGTTAAACGCACCCCAACTGGATGCAATCAGGATGATAGAAGGGCAAATGTGAGAATTCTCACATTTGCCCTTCTGCGCTATGATAGGGAGGTAAAGCGGAACCAGCTGCGGCTGTGGTGCTTTAGATGTGATATGCGTCACTTTAAATGTAAATTTGATGGTAACGTTTCTTAATTAATTGTGAGCTTACGCACAACAAAGAGTCTGCTGGCGCTGTTAGAATCGTAACATCAAAGCGAATCAGCATCGCTGGCAAGGTGAGATGGATCTCAACCCTCTTCAAGGAACCAAGACCTCGTGTTGAGTCTTCCACTGGCGGAAGCTCACTGAACCTGTCTGGAGAGCATTATGACTGATGTAACCGCTGCCGCGCTGCGTGCGCTGAAACTCATGGATTTAACCACCCTGAACAATGACGACACTGATGCAAAAGTGATTGCGCTGTGTCAGCAGGCAAAATCCCCGGCGGGCAATACCGCTGCGATCTGTATCTATCCCCGTTTTATTCCCATTGCACGTAAAACGCTGCGCGAGCAGGGTACGCCCGATATTCGTATCGCGACGGTGACCAACTTCCCGCACGGCAATGACGATATTGACATTGCGCTGGCGGAAACCCGGGCGGCAATCGCCTATGGCGCTGATGAAGTGGACGTGGTCTTCCCTTATCGCACGCTGATGGCTGGCGACAGCGAAACCGGCTTTAAGCTGGTAAAAGCGTGCAAAGAAGTCTGCGCGGCGGCCAATGTGCTGCTGAAAGTGATTATCGAAACCGGCGAGTTGAAAGAGGAAACGCTGATCCGTCAGGCCTCTGAAATCGCTATCGATGCGGGCGCAGACTTTATTAAAACCTCCACTGGTAAAGTGCCGGTCAATGCGACGCCTATCGTTGCGAAGATCATGATGGAAGTGATCCGCGACAAAGGCGTGAAAGATCGCGTGGGCTTTAAACCTGCCGGCGGCGTACGCACGGCGGAAGATGCCGCGCTCTACCTGCAGCTGGCCGATGAGATTCTGGGCAGCGACTGGGCGGATGCGCGTCATTTCCGTTTCGGTGCGTCCAGCCTGCTGGCCAGCCTGCTGAACGCGGCGGGCTATCAGAGCGCGCGCAGCACCAGCAGCTACTGATTTTCCTTTCCATACAGCGGACGCTCGCCGTCCGCTTATAACCATTCCGCACCGTTGGATCGGGACACCAGGCCAATACGATCCGTTAAACAGGGGGTTACCTTGTTTCTACCGCAAGAAATTATTCGAAAAAAACGTGACGGGCACGCGCTGGGCGAAGAAGAGATCCGCTTCTTTATTAACGGCGTGCGCGATAACAGCGTATCGGAAGGTCAAATCGCGGCGCTGGCGGTGACTATTTTCTTTTCCGATATGACGCTGCCGGAGCGCGTGGCCCTGACGATGGCGATGCGCGATTCGGGCAGCGTACTGGAGTGGAAGTCGCTAAATCTTAATGGCCCGGTGGTGGATAAGCACTCGACCGGCGGCGTGGGCGATGTCACCTCGCTGATGCTGGGGCCGATGGTGGCCGCCTGCGGTGGCTATGTGCCGATGATCTCCGGGCGCGGCCTGGGCCATACCGGCGGTACGCTGGATAAACTGGAAGCGATCCCTGGCTTTGATATTTTCCCCAGCGATGCCCGTTTCCGCGAAATCATTAAACAGACCGGCGTGGCGATTATCGGTCAGACAAATTCTCTGGCGCCAGCGGATAAACGTTTTTACGCCACGCGCGACATTACCGCCACGGTGGATTCGATTCCGCTGATTACCGCCTCGATTCTGGCGAAAAAGCTGGCCGAAGGGTTGGATGCGCTGGTGATGGATGTGAAAGTGGGATCCGGCGCCTTTATGCCGACCTTTGAACTGTCGGAACAGCTGGCACAGGCGATCGTGGGCGTCGCCAACGGCGCGGGCTGCAAAACCACGGCGTTGCTGACCGATATGAATCAGGTACTGGCCTCCAGCGCCGGTAACGCGCTGGAAGTGCGCGAAGCGGTACAGTTCCTCACCGGCAGCTATCGCAATCCGCGCCTGCTGGAAGTGACGCTGGCGCTGTGCAGCGAAATGCTGATTTCTGGCGGGCTGGCACAGGATGAGACGGCGGCGCGCCAGCAGCTGCAAACCGTGCTGGATAATGGCCGCGCGGCAGAAGTCTTTGCCCGCATGGTGGCCGCGCAAAAAGGGCCGAGCGATTTTATTGAGAAGATGGACAGCTATCTGCCCGCGCCAATGCTGAGCAAAGCGGTCTATGCCGATAAGCCGGGCATCGTTAATGCGATGGATACGCGCGCGCTGGGCATGGCGGTTGTCGCGCTGGGCGGCGGACGCCGTCGCGCCAGTGATGCCATCGATTACAGCGTTGGCCTTAGCGAGATGGTGCAGTTGGGTGAGCGCGTCGATGCCGAGCGACCGCTGGCCATTATTCATGCTGCCAGCGAAGAGAGCTGGCAGGAGGCCGCCCAGGCAGTGAAAGCGGCCGTTACCTGCGGCGACAGCCAACCGGCGGCAACGCCAGTTATCTATCGCAGAATTAGTCAATAAACGTCATACTATTCTGATCGCTTTTTTATTTTTCTCATCGCGCGTAAGCGCAGGAGAGTGACATGAAACGTGTATTTATTATGGTGCTGGACTCCTTCGGGATCGGCGCCAGTAAAGACGCTGAAAAATTCGGCGACAAAGGTTCAGATACGCTGGGACATATCGCGCAGGCCTGCTTTAACGGCGAGGCGGATAAAGGCCGCAAAGGGCCGCTGCATCTGCCGAACCTGACCGCGTTAGGCCTGGGCAAAGCGGCGGAAGCCTCTACCGGCACTTTCCCGCCGGGCCTGGATCCGAACGCGGAGATTACTGGCGCGTATGCGTATGCCAGCGAGCTTTCTTCCGGTAAAGATACGCCCTCTGGCCACTGGGAAATCGCCGGCGTGCCAGTGCTGTTTGACTGGGGCTACTTCAGCGATACGGAAAACAGCTTCCCGCAGGAACTGCTGGATAAACTGGTAGAGCGCGCTAACCTGCCGGGCTATCTCGGCAACTGCCACTCCTCCGGTACGGTGATCCTCGATAAGCTTGGCGAAGAGCATATGAAAACCGGTAAGCCGATTTTTTATACCTCCGCTGACTCGGTATTCCAGATCGCCTGTCACGAAGAGACGTTTGGCCTGGATCGGCTGTACGAACTCTGTGAAATTGCCCGTGAAGAACTGGATAAAGGTGATTACAACATTGGTCGCGTGATTGCTCGTCCGTTTGTCGGCGATAAGGCTGGCAACTTTGAGCGTACCGGTAACCGTCACGATCTGGCTGTAGAACCGCCGTCGCCGACCATCCTGAAAAAGCTGGTGGATGAGAAGCAGGGCGAGGTGATTTCGGTAGGTAAAATCGCCGATATCTATGCGCACGTCGGCATCACCAAAAAAGTGAAGGCGACTGGCCTGGATGCGCTGTTTGACGCCACCGTGAAAGAGATGGCGCAGGCGCCGGATAACTCCATCGTCTTTACCAACTTCGTTGATTTTGACTCCGCCTGGGGACATCGTCGCGACGTGGCTGGCTATGCTGGCGGCCTGGAGCTGTTTGATCGCCGTTTGCCGGAGCTGATGGCGCTGGTGAAAGAGGGCGATATTCTGATCCTTACCGCCGATCACGGCTGCGATCCGACCTGGCATGGCACCGATCATACGCGCGAGCATATTCCGGTGCTGATCTACGGACCGGACGTGAAACCGGGCTTCCTGGGCTATCGCGATACTTTCGCCGATATTGGCCAGACGGTAGCGAAATACTTCGGCCTTTCCGATATGGAATACGGCAAAAGCATGCTGTAATACGCGGCTTTACTTTAACGCCAGCCGGTGCGCTGGCGTGTTTCATTTTTTCAAGGAATAACGACAATGGCTACGCCTCATATTAATGCTGAGATGGGTGATTTCGCGGACGTGGTATTAATGCCGGGCGATCCGCTGCGCGCTAAACACATCGCGGAAACCTTTCTGGAAGACGCGGTAGAAGTGAACAACGTGCGCGGTATGCTGGGCTACACCGGTACGTATAAAGGCCGCCGCATTTCCGTAATGGGCCACGGCATGGGTATCCCGTCCTGCTCCATCTATACCAAAGAGCTAATTACCGAATTTGGCGTGAAAAAAATCATTCGCGTGGGTTCCTGCGGCGCGGTGCGTGCCGACGTGAAACTGCGTGACGTGGTGATCGGCATGGGCGCCTGCACCGATTCTAAAGTGAACCGTCTGCGCTTTAAGGATCACGATTTTGCCGCCATCGCGGATTTCGACATGGTGCGTAACGCGGCGGACGCGGCGAAAGCGCTGGGCATCGAAGCGCGCGTGGGCAACATTTTCTCCGCTGACCTGTTCTATACGCCGGACCCGCAAATGTTCGACGTGATGGAAAAATATGGCATTCTCGGCGTAGAGATGGAAGCGGCGGGTATTTATGGCGTGGCGGCGGAGTTCGGTGCAAAAGCGCTGACGATCTGTACCGTTTCCGACCATATCCGTACCCATGAGCAGACCACGGCGGCAGAGCGTCAGACTACCTTTAGCGATATGGTTAAAATCGCGCTGGAATCTGTCCTGCTGGGTGACAAAGCCTAAAAAAATACCGGATGGGGCTGCGCCTCATCCGGTATTCTCTGCCTGCTCGTCTTTAGTTGTTTACCGACCCGCCCGCCGTGGTGCTGGTTTACATCATCATCGCAGGCAAAAGCGCCTTAGCTTTTTTCACTATTGGATGACGTCTCATCCTGTTCATTATCTTCTTTTACCGGCGTGCTGGCGGTAAGAAGAAAAGGCGACTGCTGCCAACGGGTACGACGATCGCGCAGTAATGTACGGGTCAGAATAATGCCGATGGCCAGCGCCAACAGCATCATCAGCCGCAAAATATTGGTGGTGTTATCCACCTGCTTGGCTTCCGTCACCAGCACGTGGGTATCCAGCGTCACGCGTAAAAATCCCTGCGGCCCGTCGCTGTTTTCCAGCGGCTGCACCAGCTGATGATTAAAGTAGCTGCCCGCGCGTTTGCCATCCAGCGCCAGCCGATCGCGCACGCTGATGCCTTCGCCGCTACGGGCGACCAGCGTACCTTCGCTGTCGTAAACCGAGGCGTCAAGGATACGGCTGCTGTCCGTTAACTGTTTCAGCATCGCCGCGATCTGCGTGCGATTTTCATCCTGATTATCCATCAGCGGCGTGAGCGTAAAGGCGACCTGACGCGTCAGGGTACGCGCCAGCTCTTCAACCTGTTCGGAACGCGCCATTTGATGACCGAGACTGAACCATGAAGCACCCTGCATCAGGACGACCAGCAGCGTCAGACAGATCAACACAATCACCGTGCGGTGCAGACGAAATTTGAGCTTGGCTTTAGCCATGTGCAACCTTAAAACGTAATCAACAGGCGGGAGGCTGTTTTTGCGACTTTATGTTGCCAGAAGCGCGGCTGACAAGGTAGCCTCTTGCGAGGTTTTCTCTACAGGCTGTGGCCCGGCACGGATGTCGAACAGAACGTCCTTTGATGGCGGCAGCCGATCATCTTCCCGACAGGAGCTGTAATGCCTAATCGTTTGACCTGGTGCGACCTGCCTTCCGATGTTTCTCTCTGGCCAGGCCTGCCTCTTTCACTGAGCGGTGACGAAGTGATGCCGCTGGATTATCGCGCCGGGCGTACCGGCTGGCTGCTGTACGGGCACCGGCTGAATAAAGATTCGCTGGCTGACTATCAGCATCAGCTGGGTGCCGCGATGGTGATTGTCAGCGCCTGGAGCGTGGATGATTATCAGATTATCCGTCTGGCCGGATCGCTGACGCCGCGCGCGACGCGCCTGGCGCACGAGCTGGGGCTGGACGTGGCGCCTTTAGGGAAAATCCCTTATCTGAAAGCACCGGGACTGTTGGTGATGGATATGGATTCCACCGCCATTGAGATCGAATGTATCGATGAGATCGCGCGGCTGGCGGGCTGCGGCGAGCAGGTAGCGGAAGTGACCGAACGGGCGATGCGCGGCGAGCTGGATTTTACCGCCAGCCTGCGCCAGCGCGTCGCGACGCTGAAAGGCGCCGACGCCAATATTCTGAAGCAGGTGCGCGATACGCTGCCGCTGATGCCCGGTTTAAGCACGCTGGTGCATAAACTGCAGGCGCTCGGCTGGCAGGTGGCGATCGCTTCCGGCGGCTTTACCTTCTTCGCCGAACACCTGCGCGACCGGCTGCACCTGGCCGCTATTGCCGCCAACGAGCTGGAAATCCGCGACGGCAAGCTGACCGGCGAAGTGATTGGTCCGGTAGTGGATGCGCAATATAAAGCGGATACGCTGGCGAAGCTGGCACAGCGCTTCGATATTCCCGCTGAACAAACGGTGGCAATTGGCGACGGCGCAAATGATTTGCCGATGATTAAGGCGGCGGGACTGGGCATCGCCTATCACGCCAAGCCGAAAGTAAATGAACAAACTGAAGTGACAATCCGGCATGCCGATCTGATGGGCGTATTTTGCATCCTCAGCGGCAGCCTGCATCACGATACCCGATAATTGAGGAACTGAGTTGGCCAAAGCGGTAAAACGTGCCTTTGTCTGCAACGAATGTGGCGCAGACTATCCGCGCTGGCAGGGGCAATGCAGCGCCTGTCACGCCTGGAATACCATTACTGAAGTGAGGCTGGCAGCCTCGCCTGCGGCGGCGCGCAATGAGCGTCTCTCCGGCTATTCCGGCACCGCCGGCGCCAGCCGCGTCCAGAAACTGTCAGAAATTAGCCTGGAAGCGCTGCCGCGCTTCTCTACCGGTTTTAAAGAGTTCGATCGCGTGCTGGGCGGCGGCGTGGTGCCGGGCAGCGCTATTCTGATTGGCGGCAATCCCGGCGCCGGGAAAAGTACGCTGCTGCTGCAAACGCTGTGCAAGTTGTCCGTTGATATGAAAACGCTCTACGTCACTGGCGAAGAGTCGCTGCAACAGGTTGCAATGCGCGCGCATCGTCTGGGATTGCCGACGGATAATCTCAACATGCTGTCGGAAACCAGTATTGAGCAGATCTGCCTGATCGCCGAACAGGAGCAGCCGAAACTGATGGTGATCGACTCCATCCAGGTTATGCACATGGCGGATATTCAATCGTCGCCCGGCAGCGTGGCGCAGGTGCGTGAAACTGCCGCTTATCTGACGCGCTTTGCAAAAACGCGCAATGTGGCGATCGTGATGGTAGGCCATGTAACGAAGGATGGTTCGCTGGCTGGCCCGAAGGTGCTGGAGCATTGCATCGACTGCTCGGTGCTGCTGGACGGCGATGCCGATTCCCGCTTCCGTACCTTACGCAGCCATAAAAACCGCTTTGGTGCAGTGAATGAGCTGGGCGTCTTTGCCATGACCGAGCAGGGCATGCGCGAGGTCAGCAATCCTTCCGCGATTTTCCTGTCGCGCGGCGATGAAGTGACATCCGGCAGTTCGGTAATGGTGGTATGGGAAGGCACGCGCCCGCTGCTGGTAGAGATTCAGGCATTGGTCGATCATTCGATGATGTCAAATCCACGCCGCGTTGCAGTGGGACTGGAACAAAACCGGTTAGCAATTCTGCTGGCGGTGCTGCATCGCCACGGCGGTCTGCAAATGGCCGATCAGGATGTTTTCGTCAATGTGGTCGGCGGGGTGAAAGTAACGGAAACCAGCGCCGATTTAGCGCTGATGTTGGCGATAGTCTCCAGCCTGCGCGATCGTCCGTTGCCGCAAGACCTGGTGACGTTCGGTGAAGTCGGGCTGGCAGGGGAAATCCGTCCGGTTCCAAGCGGGCAGGAACGTATTTCCGAAGCGGCTAAGCACGGCTTCCGACGCGCCATTGTACCTGCGGCTAACGCCCCGAAAAAAATGCCGGAGAATATGAAAGTCTACCCGGTGAAAAAGCTGGCTGATGCGCTGGCGATTCTGGATGAATTATAATTTTACCGCAGGTTAACCTGTCGCTGGGGTGGGCCGGAGCCCACCCCTTTTTGCAGGAGGCATTATGTCATCGTTTGAATATCTGAAAACCGCCATTCGTCAGCAGGGACACACTTTGCAGCAGGTTGCGGATGCCAGCGGAATGACCAAAGGCTATCTGAGCCAGCTGCTCAATGCCAAAATCAAAAGCCCCAGCGCGCAAAAGCTGGAGGCGCTGCATCGCTTTCTGGGACTGGCTTTTCCCCGCCGGGAGAAAACCGTAGGCGTGGTTTTTGGTAAGTTCTATCCTCTGCATACCGGACATATTTATCTGATTCAGCGCGCCTGCAGTCAGGTGGATGAGCTGCACATTATCATGGGGCACGATGAGCCGCGTGACCGCCAGCTGTTTGAAAACAGTGCCATGTCGCAGCAGCCAACCGTGAGCGACCGCCTGCGCTGGCTGCTTCAGACGTTTAAATATCAGAAAAATATTCGTATTCATGCGTTTAATGAAGAAGGCATGGAACCGTATCCGCACGGCTGGGATGTCTGGAGTAAAGGCATCAAAGCGTTTATGGCTGAGAAGGGGATTGAGCCAGGCTGCGTGTATACCAGCGAAGAGATGGATGCGCCGCAGTACCGGGAACAGCTGGGTATTGAGGCTATCGTGATCGATCCTCAGCGCTCGTTTATGAATATCAGCGGCGCGCAGATCCGACAGAATCCTTTTCGCTATTGGGAATACATTCCTACCGAAGTAAAACCATTTTTTGTGCGTACCGTTGCTATTTTGGGCGGAGAATCCAGCGGTAAATCAGTTTTAGTTAATAAGCTGGCTAATATATTTAATACCTCCAGCGCCTGGGAATATGGGCGAGATTATGTTTTCTCCCATCTTGGCGGCGATGAAATGGCCCTGCAATATTCTGATTACGACAAAATTGCGTTAGGACAGGCTCAATACATCGATTTTGCGGTGAAGTATGCCAATAAAGTCGCCTTTATCGATACTGATTTTGTGACGACGCAGGCATTCTGTAAAAAATATGAAGGCCGGGAACATCCTTTTGTGCAGGCGCTTATTGACGAGTACCGTTTTGATTTAGTGATTCTGCTGGAAAATAACGTGCCCTGGGTGGCGGATGGCTTGCGCAGTCTGGGAAGTTCTGTCGACCGTCGTGAATTTCAGGAGCTGCTGATAAAGTTGCTGAACGAGAATCAGATAAAATATGAGCATGTTACAGAAGACAGTTACGACCAACGTTTTCTGCGCTGTGTTGAATTGGTAAGAAATATGTTGGAAAACGGAAAATAATAGCGTTTGTGAGCTGGCAGTTTTAGCAGGTTGCCAGCTTTATTTTTTTATTTGAAATGTTCTCATTGCCATCCACTCTCTTCTACTTCAGCTTAATTAAGCCAGAGTAAAAATAGATTTTTTTCGCCTTATATTTAAAGTTTTTTTAAAAAAACGCTTCGTTTTTTGATAGTTTATCTTTATTTAGAATATGAGTTATCCATTAAATTCAATGAGTTAAAATCACATAATTTACTGGTTATACCTTGTTTATTTTATTGTTATTTCTTTTTTTTAGATAAAGGTGAAATTTTTCTAAAAAGGGGGGTAAGGAAAGAGTAAAGTTAACTTGAGACATAACTTATATATTGTCATTGTTGCATTAATTATCGTTACTTATATTTTTAATTCATCGCTGTCGTAATAGTAATTAGCAGTAAATGTATCATTAACTTTGAATTAACAACCGCTAAGTTCAGGAAAGAAGTTTCATTATTTCCTTATTTTTAGCTGAATAGCTAACGGAGTAACGGCTTCACGGAATTTTTTCTGAACTCATTTTATGTAAGACGGCATCATGTACATTATCTTCAGGGAATAATCGGCCTGTAATTTTCATATTGCAGTGTGACTATAACCGGGAAGGATCAAGAAAGTGTAAAATATGCATAAAGACATTAATCATTTGGTAAGAATGGATTTGAACCTGCTGCCCATCTTAGATACGTTACTGAATGAAAAAAGCGTGAGTAAAACTGCGGATAAACTCAATGTAACCCCGCCTGCTATTAGTAAATTTTTGAATAAAATCAGAGACACCTTTCAGGATCAGTTATTGGTACGCTCCGGTATGAGCCTGGAATTAACGCCGTTAGCGATACGTCTTAAGCCGCAGTTCCGGGAACTGCTGGATAATATCCAAACGGTGCTTCATTAAAATATTGAACTGAACGGCAGCGAACTACCGCGCTCTTTTAACATCGTTACCAACGATATTTTGATGTCTAAACTCAGCTATAAGCTGATGAAAAAGAGCATTCAGGAAAACACCAGTCACGTCTTTAATTTTAACTACGATAACGCCTCGACCTGTGTATTGCGCAGTGATGATATTAATCTCTATATTGGCGAGGACAAAAACCTGAGTCCAGAAGTAAAAGTAAGAACGATTGGACATAGTGAATGCGTATTTATCGCTAAAAAGGACCATCCTGTATTGCAGATGGAAAAGTCCCTGAAAAACCTGAAGGAATACATTCTCATCGTTCCTAAAAATAAACTCAAGGAAGAGATGGAAAGCCTTTATCGTAAACGCGGTTACAAGCGTAAAATTCACGGTATCAGCGCAGGCTAATTAAAACAGAGAATATTATTTGAAGAGATAATCGTGCGGTTTTAAAAAGAATATTAACGCCCCGTAGCAGGGGCGTTTTTTATTAGCGTGTTAAGCTACCTGGCTCTGTTAGTAAACAATCACCGCTTTGCCGCGCATATGGCCTTCCAGCACTTTTGCATGCGCCTGCGTTACGCTTTCAACGCTTAATTCCTGTAATGTTTCATTCAGCGTCGTGGTTAATTTGCCCGCATCCAGCAGTTGCGCGACTTTATCCAGGATTTCGCCCTGGCGCGCCATATCTGATGTGGCATACATGCTGCGGGTAAACATAAACTCCCAATGCAGCGCCGCGCTTTTCAGTTTTAACTGTTCCATATCCAGCGGACGCGCGTTTTCTACGATGGTACAAATCTGGCCCTGCGGCGCGATCAGCTTACCGATGCTTTCCCAGTGACCGTCTGTATCATTGAGGCAGAAGATGTAATCTACCTGGCTGATCCCATGCTGTGCCAGCTCTTCCGCCATATTCTTATAGTTAATGACCAGATCCGCGCCGCGATCCAGGCACCATTGCGCAGAATCCGGGCGCGAAGCGGTAGCGATTACTTTGACTTTGCTGTGCAGCTTTGTAAAAGGGATCGCCAGCGAACCTACGCCGCCCGCACCGCCGATAATCAATAACGTTTGCGCTTCCGTCGCTTCCTCGATACGCAGGCGTTCAAACAGGCCTTCCCAGGCGGTTAACGCCGTCAGCGGAATCGCCGCTGCCGCGCCCCAGTCAAGGCTTTGCGGCTTATGGCCAGCAATACGCGCATCAACCAGATGATATGTGCTGTTGCTGCCTGGACGGGTAATGTCGCCTGCGTAATAAACTTCATCGCCTGTTTTAAACTGGGTAACTTTACTGCCGACGGCTACCACAATAGCGCTGGCATCCCAGCCAAGAATACGAGGCTGTTCCAGACCGTTTTTTTGCAGGCCTTTATGCACTTTAGTATCGACCGGGTTAACCGATACGGCTTTAACCTCAACCAGCAAATCATATTCGCCAGGCGTCGGCTTTTCCGACTGAATCTCAATAAACTGTTCCGGCTTTTCTGGATTAACCGCAATGGCACGCATATTCATTTCATTCTCCTCAGTTGATGGGCTAAGTGTAGAAGTTTGGGAGGCCGGTGATAAGATGGACAATAACTCACACAGTGTTCGTCTGAGGTGAACAGTGGCATTAAAACGATTACAGGATATGGCGCTGTTTGCGTTGGTCGCGGAGAGCGGCAGCTTTACAGCGGCGGCCCGGCGCGCAGGTTTGCCTAAATCGAGTGTCAGCCAGCGCATTAGCCAGCTGGAGCAGGCGGTAGGGCTACGTTTGCTTAACCGCACCACGCGGCAGCTTAATCTGACCTTTGCCGGTGAACGCTATCTTATTCACTGCCAGGAAATGATGCAGGCCAGCGAGCGCGCTGAGCTGGCGCTGGAACGCTTGCGCGATAACCCAAGCGGCCGACTGCGCATTACCAGCCCGGCTGGTATTGGCGCTACGTTGCTGGCGCGCTGCAACGTCGAGTTCCAGCAACGCTATCCCGATGTCACGCTGGAAGTATCGGTGTCGGATGATATTCGCGATCTGGTGCAGGAAGGGTTTGATGTCGCCTTGCGTACCGGCAAGCCGCAGGATTCGTCATTAATAGGCCGCCGCGTTGGTTTGTGCCCGCGGTTACTGGTGGCTTCGCCTGATTATCTGGCGAAGCATCCACCGATGACGCATCCGCAGCAGCTGGCCACGCATCGTTGTATTGCGCATCGCGCCTGGGCGGAATGGCTGCTGCGACGGGGAGAAGAGGATTATCGTTGGCTGCTGCCATCGCTGCACCTGACCGACAATCTGATTTACGCCCGTGAATGCGCCTTAAGCCATGCGGGAATCACTCTGTTACCGCGTTTTCTTGCACAGGAGCCGATAAGTCGCGGTGAGCTGGTGCAGGTGTTGCCGGAGTGGGAAACGGAAGGCAATGAGCTGTGGCTGGTTTACCCCGGACGGAAGTTAAACTCGCCGGCACTGGCGCGCTTTGTCGATTTTGCGCTGCAGAGTCCGGTGTTTCGGGATTTTTATCGCTAATAAAAAAGCGGCCCGCAGGCCGCTTTTGGGTTACTTCGCCATACGCTTGTACTTGATGCGTTTCGGCTCCAGCGCTTCTGCGCCAAGAGTACGCTTCTTGTACTCTTCGTATTCGGTAAAGTTACCTTCGAAGAACTCCACTTTACCCTCGTCCTGATAGTCGAGAATATGCGTCGCAATACGGTCGAGGAACCAACGGTCATGCGAGATCACCATTGCGCAGCCAGGGAACTCCAGCAGGGCGTTTTCCAGCGCGCGCAGGGTTTCAATATCCAGGTCGTTGGTCGGTTCATCGAGCAGCAACATGTTGCCGCCAACCTGCAGCAGTTTCGCCAGATGCAGACGACCACGTTCACCGCCTGAAAGTTCGCCAACGCGTTTGCCCTGATCGACGCCTTTAAAGTTAAAGCGGCCCACATAGGCGCGGCTTGGCATTTCAGTGTTGCCGATACGCATAATATCCAGTCCGCCAGACACTTCTTCCCAGACGGTTTTGGCGTTATCCATGCTGTCGCGGAACTGGTCAACGGACGCCAGTTTTACCGTTTCGCCCAGCGTAATGGTGCCGCTGTCCGGCTGTTCCTGGCCGGACATCATGCGAAACAGCGTCGATTTACCCGCACCGTTCGGACCGATGATGCCGACAATCGCGCCTTTCGGTACTGAGAAAGAAAGATCGTCAATCAGTACGCGATCGCCGTAGGATTTACGCAGGTTGCTGACTTCCACCACTTTATCGCCCAGACGCGGACCCGGTGGAATAAACAGTTCGTTGGTTTCGTTACGTTTCTGGTATTCGGTGCTGTTCAGCTCTTCAAAGCGCGCCAGACGGGCTTTGCCCTTCGACTGACGGCCTTTCGCGCCCTGACGCACCCATTCCAGCTCTTTCTCAATAGATTTACGGCGGGCCGCTTCCTGAGATGCTTCCTGCGCCAGACGCTGATCTTTCTGTTCCAGCCAGGAAGAGTAGTTGCCTTCCCACGGAATGCCTTCGCCACGGTCCAGTTCCAGAATCCAGCCTGCCACGTTATCCAGGAAGTAACGGTCGTGGGTAATCGCCACCACGGTGCCTTCGAAATCGTGCAGGAAGCGTTCCAGCCAGGCGACGGATTCGGCATCCAGGTGGTTGGTCGGTTCGTCGAGCAGCAGCATGTCTGGCTTTTCCAGCAGCAGACGGCACAGCGCGACGCGGCGACGCTCACCACCGGAGAGGTTGGCGATTTTCGCCTCCCAGTCCGGCAGGCGCAGCGCATCGGCAGCACGTTCCAGCTGTACGTTGAGATTATGGCCGTCATGCGCCTGAATAATCTCTTCCAGCTTGCCCTGTTCGGCGGCCAGTTTATCGAAATCGGCATCCGGCTCAGCATACAGCGCGTAGACTTCGTCCAGACGCTTCAGGGCGCTAACGACTTCCGCTACGGCTTCTTCTACCGATTCACGTACGGTATGCTCCGGGTTCAGCTGCGGTTCCTGCGGCAGATAACCGATCTTAATGCCTGGCTGCGGACGCGCCTCGCCTTCAATATCTTTATCGATGCCGGCCATAATGCGCAGCAGCGTGGATTTACCTGCACCGTTTAAACCCAGCACGCCGATTTTGGCGCCGGGGAAAAAGCTAAGGGAGATGTTCTTAAGAATGTGACGCTTCGGCGGAACGACTTTGCCGACGCGATGCATGCTGTAGACGAATTGAGCCACGTGAAATGAGCCTCTTATGGTCTGTGTGGTAATCGGGGCATCATCGCCCGTTCAGAACTGCAAGTTTAGCGGTTTTCCCTGCTTAATCACAGCCGTCATACGGGCGATTATCTGGCCGGAGTACGATTAGGGCAGCAGTAGCGCGACCTGCTGTTGGCGGAGTTGCTGGGCCAGCGCTTCCGGGGGCGCGGCGTCGCTGATCAGCGCGTCAAACTGTCCCAGTTCGCCAATACGCGCAGGCAGGATTTTATTGAACTTGCTGCTGTCAGCCAGCAGCATTTTGCGCTGCGCCCGCGCCATCGCCCGCAGCTTCATGGGCAGCTCATTGGCGTTATAGCAGGTCGCGCCCTGTTGTGCGTCAAGGCCAGCCGCAGAGATAAACGCCAACGTCGGGCAAATTTCATCCAGAATCGACAGGCTGCCGTGCGGAGAAAAGACTGCATTATCGGGATGAAACTCGCCGCCGCTGAGAATAACGCGGCAGGCGCTTTTCACTTTTAATGCCAGAAAGGTATTAATGGCGCAGCAGACGGCGGTAAAGGGCAGGCTCTCGTCAATCGCATCAATTACCCAGGGCATTGTGGTGCCGCAATCAAAAAATACGGTATCGCCGGGCTTAACCAGCTCGGCTGCCAGCCGCGCCAGCTGCTGTTTTTTATTGACGTTATGCGACTGCTGATCGGAAACAAAATAGTGGCCATGCACGCTTTTCGGATCGTTTACGATATAGCCGCCGAGCAGCACCAGGCAGGAAGGCTGCTCGTTCAGATCGCGTCGAATCGTCATTTCTGAAACGCCTAACAGCCGCGCCGCCTCTTTCAGATGAATTTTATCGATGCGCTTTATCGCCTGCGCCAGTTTATTGATCCGCTCGTCGCGCCGGTTTTCCATCATCGCTTCCCTGTTTGCCTGTTTCACTTATGTTAACTCTAAAAAACCAGAGCGTCAGCCGCAGCACAATGATGTTGTCCGCCTGCCAGTGGAAAGCGATAAAAAGTAAATTTTGTGAAGAACGTGGCACGAGTCCAGCTGCCTGGTTAGCATGAAGGGAGCCTGGCATTGAGCCGGACCGGATAAATGAAAAAGGAGAGCGCGTGGTGACTCACAGGAAGGAGAAATGGCGTTACTGGTTGGCGGGGTGTTGTCTGCTTGCCATCAGCGGCAGCGTACTGGCTGATTCGCTGGATGAACAGCGCAGTCGCTACCAGCAAATTAAGCAGGCCTGGGACAATAATCAGATGGACGTTGTGGCGCAGCTGATGCCCACGCTGAAGGATTATCCGCTCTATCCCTATCTGGAATATCGCCAGCTATCGCAGCATCTTGACCAGGAGACCGGTCTGGCGATTAACGATTTTATTAAACGCTATCCTACCTTGCCGCCGGTGCGCACGCTTTCGTCACGCTTTGTGAACGAGCTGGCGCGCCGTGAAGACTGGCGCGGCCTGCTGGTGTTTAGCCCACAGGAGCCGCAGCCGGTCGCCGCCCGCTGTAACTGGTATTACGCTAAGTGGGCTACTGGCCAGCAGCAGGTTGCCTGGGACGGCGCAAAATCGATCTGGCTGCGCGGCAGTTCATTACCGAGCAGCTGCGATAAACTCTTTTCCATCTGGCAGGCCGCTGGCGAACAAACGCCAATTACGACGTTAGAGCGTATTCGTCTGGCGATGATTGCAGGTAATACCAGCCTGGTGAATTTCCTCGCGAAACAGCTGCCGTCCGATTATCAAACCATGGCCGATGCCGTGATGGCCTTACAAAACGATCCGGCGACGGTCGAAGCTTTCGCGCGTGGCGTCGGGCCGACTAACTTTACTCGCCAGGCAACCTCGCTGGCGCTGGCGCGGGTAGCGCGTGCAGATGCGGAAAACGCGCGCGCGATGATCCCTACGCTGGCGCGTTTGCAGCAGATGAGCGAGCAAGAAATACAGGAAATGAAGGAAGCGGTCGCCTGGCAGCTGATGGGTAAAGAGGTTACTTCTGAACAGGCGCGCTGGCGCGATGGCGTTGTGATGAACAGCGGTTCGACCTCGCTGCTGGAGCGGCGCATTCGTCTGGCCTTAAGCAATAACGATCGACGTGGCTTAAATACCTGGATTGCGCGCCTCGATCCTGATGCAAAAGCGAAAGATGAGTGGCAATACTGGCAGGCCGATCTGCTGCTGGAACGCGGGCGCAAAGAGGAAGCAGAAGAGATCCTGCGCACGCTGATGAAGGAGCGCGGCTTTTATCCGATGGTGGCGGCGCAGCGCCTCGGCGTGAAATATCCGTTGCGGGTGGATGAAGCGCCACGCCCTGACAGCAGCCTGGATGACGGGCCGGAAATCGCCCGCGTACGCGAGTTAATGTACTGGGGCATGGATAATCTGGCGCGTACTGAATGGAGCCGGCTGGTCGCCAGTAAAACGGCTTCTCAGCAGCAGATGCTGGCGCGCTACGCATTAAATCACGGCTGGTGGGATCTCAGCGTACAGGCCACCATCACCGGCAAGCTGTGGAATAACCTGGCTGAACGCTTCCCGCTGGCCTGGCAGGAACAGTTTGTTCAGTACACGCGCGATAAGGCGATCCCGCCGAGCTACGCGATGGCTATCGCCCGTCAGGAGAGCGCCTGGAATCCGAAAGCGCGTTCGCCAGTGGGAGCGTCCGGGTTGATGCAGGTTATGCCTGCCACCGCCAGCCATACGGTGAAGATGTACAGCATTCCCGGCTACGTCAACAGCGGCCAGCTGCTTGAACCGCAAACCAATATTCAGATCGGCACGCAGTATCTGGAATATGTTTATCAGCAGTTCGATCGGAACCGCATCTTCGCCTCGGCAGCCTATAATGCCGGGCCGGGAAGGGTGCGCACCTGGCAGCGCGTCAGTAATGGGCAGTTAGATGCCGTCGCCTTTATCGAAACGATTCCTTTCTCGGAAACGCGCGGTTACGTGAAAAACGTGCTGGCCTATGATGCTTATTATCGTCATTTCCTCGACCAGCCGGATAATATCCTGTCTGATGCCGAATGGCAGCGGCGCTACTGAATATGCTACTCTTCCGTACTCGCCAATGAGTACGGAAGAATTTCATGACCTCACACTCTCCTGTCCCGATTACTGAACAGCAGCAGGATGAAAACTGGCTGCGTTTCGTCAGCCTGCTGGAAGAAGCTTTTCAACAAGGGTTACAGCTGCCGCTATTGCAGCTGATGATGACCCCGGACGAGCGTGAAGCTTTTGGTACGCGTCTGCGCATTATTGAAGAATTGCTGCGGGGTGAAATGAGCCAGCGCGAATTGAAAAACGATCTCGGTGTTGGCATTGCAACCATTACGCGCGGCTCAAACAGCCTGCGTGCCGCGCCACCTGCACTAAAAGCGTGGCTCGACGACCGGCTTTCGATCGGTAAATAAGCAGGTTACGCTTGCTGCTGATAAATCGCGTTATGAAACGGGCAGAGCGCCAGAACCAGCGCCTGATAATAAACGCTGCTGCGCGTCAGTAAGCCCTGGGTAAAAACGCCGATCGCGCCGCCTTTGTGCTTGATGTTATCAATACCGGTCAGACGCGCCATCTCTTCGCCCAGTTCATGACCGGCATGGATTGCCGCCATGACCGGCGTGGGTAAGGTAAAGCTGGCTGAACGTGATTCGCCGCGCTGCTTGTGGTCTTCTACCACCATCCATGCGAACGCATCGTCGCCTTCAATGCCCGCTTCAATTGCCACCCAAAAATCAGCTTCCGGTCGAACCTGACGCGCGTTCATTACTCGCTGGCGTGCGCCAGTTCGCGTTTCCGCATTCGTTAACGGTTGAGCAGCAACGCCGCTGTCGACCTCAACGCCCTCAATATGGCAGGATCCTTCCCCGAAGACATCGTTGAAAGCCTTAGAAATGGCGCTAATTTTGGCCGGATTGGTGGTAGCAGCGACAACATGGTACATAATTACTTGAACCTTCTACGCAATTTTGACGCAGTATAACGGAAAAAAGCATGTTACAGGTCTATCTTGTTCGCCACGGGGAAACGGTTTGGAACGCAGCCAGACGCATTCAGGGACAGTCCGATAGTGCGCTGACTGAAAAAGGAGAGCAGCAGGCTCGTCAGGTTGGCGAGCGGGCAAGGACACTGGGAATTACCCATATCATCAGCAGCGATTTAGGTCGCACGCGCCGCACGGCGGAAATTATCGCTGATGCCTGCGGTTGCAGCGTTAAGCTTGATCCGCGCCTGCGCGAGCTGAATATGGGGGTGCTGGAACAACGTCCCATTGATTCGCTGAGCGAAGAAGAAGAGGGCTGGCGGCGTACACTCGTTAACGGAACGGTAAATGGCCGCATACCTGAAGGCGAAAGTATGGCCGAACTGGCGGAGCGTATGCAGCAGGCGCTAAATGCCTGCCTTGAGCTTCCGCCGGGAAGCTGTCCCTTGTTGGTGAGTCACGGAATGGCGTTAGGCGTGCTGATTAGCACCTTGCTTGGCTTGCCCGCCCATGCGGAGCGGCGCCTGCGTCTGCGTAACTGCTCGCTTTCGCGGGTTGATCACCAACAAAGCGCCTGGCTGGCTGCGGGCTGGGTGGTTGAAACCGCAGGCGATGTTTCACATCTTGATTTGCCGGCGCTGGATGAACTGCAGCGATAAACAACGGGCCCGCTTGGCGGGCCCGTTAAATATCAGCGCTCTGTTCGGCGAATAGGGATCAGATATTCGCAGCGGATTTCCGTCGGCGGTTCGGGGCGCTTCTTACCGCCGTGCGTGTAAAAGCGTTCAATATCCTGTCCTTCACGCCGCGTGAGCTGGAGCGTTGGCATACAGGTGCCATACAGCATCAGAATAAATTCCTGAAGCTGACTGCGCGGCCCTTCATAATTGAACTGCACATAATCGCCTCCCTCCAGCAGCACCGTTTGTGCTGACTGCATGGTTTTCGCCAGCTGATCGGATGGGACGGCGGTGGTATACAGGATCTCCTGCTCGTCATCTTTTTCCTGGCTTGGACGCACCTGATGCAGCCCGTACAGTACCGGCGGCACAGTATCGGTTTCCAACAGGAACTGCTGCCAAAAATGCGTACGCATTTCATCACGATAGTGAGAAATCTGTTCCAGCGTACAGGTGTAGCTTTGTGTTTGTCCGACCAGCACCGTTTCCGGCAACGTCACATAATGCGCTTCCGGTAAGGTGGTATCGTCCAGTCGAATCGGCGGACGCAGGCCGTAAGCATGCCATTCCGAAGCGCGGCGATAATAAGCCGGGGTTTGGTTAAACTGTTTTTTAAAGGCGCGCGTAAAGGTTTGCTGCGAGTCGAAGCGGTACTGAAGCGCAATATCCAGAATAGGGCGGCTGGTGAGGCGCAGCGCTACGGCCGCTTTTGATAAACGACGGGCGCGAATATAGGCACCAATAGCATGACTGGTTACCTCTTTGAACATTCTTTGAAGATGCCACTTGGAGTAGCCTGCTTTAGCCGCCACATTATCCAATGACAGGGGCTGATCGAGATGGCTCTCCAGCCAGACAAGCAAATCGCGAATGATACCAGCTTGGCCCATAAAACATCCTCTTGTTCTTAGATTGGCGCAGGTAACGCAAAGTCGTGAGATCATAGCACTAAATGCGCAGAAAAAGCTGAAGGTTTAACTTGGTCGATTGTGCTATGCCCGTTTCATGAGAGAGCGATAGAATTAGCTATGCTTATCCTTAACAGGATGGGGTAGCTTACAAAGTTAATAATAAACAATGGTAACGAGATGATAATAAAAAAATTGTTAATAATTACAATGGTAACTTTATGCTCCGCAAGCGCTTATGCTGAAGAGATCGGCTCGGTTGATACGGTGTTCAAAATGTTTGGGCCCGACCATAAAATCGTGGTCGAAGCCTTTGATGATCCCGATGTGAAGAATGTGACCTGCTATATCAGCCGCGCCAAGACGGGTGGTATTAAGGGTGGATTGGGTCTGGCAGAGGATACTTCAGATGCCGCGATTTCCTGTCAGCAGGTAGGGCCGGTGACATTAAGCGATCGTATTTCTCAGGGGAAAGCGCAGGGCGAGACCGTTTTTCGTAAGCGTACTTCGTTGCTGTTTAAGAAATTACAGGTTGTACGCTTTTACGATCAAAAGCGTAATTCACTCATCTATCTTTCTTATTCAGATAAGGTCGTGGAAGGGTCGCCCAAAAATGCGTTGAGCGCAGTACCGATTATGCCGTGGGGACGCTAAATAAAAACGGCGAGCCAGGCTCGCCGTGTTAACCGCTTATTCCTGAAGGTCGCCGCAGAAACGGTAGCCTTCGCCATGAATGGTCGCGATGATTTCCGGGGTGTCCGGCGTTGATTCGAAATGCTTACGGATGCGACGAATGGTAACGTCAACCGTGCGGTCATGCGGTTTCAATTCACGGCCGGTCATTTTCTTCAGCAGATCGGCACGCGTCTGAATTTTCCCTGGGTTTTCGCAGAAGTGCAGCATGGCGCGGAATTCGCTACGCGGCAGCTTGTACTGCTCGCCATTCGGGCTGATCAGCGAGCGGCTGTTAATATCCAACTCCCAGCCGTTGAATTTATAGCTTTCAACCTGCTTACGTTCTTCGCTGGTGGCGGAGAGATTCATGGTACGTGAAAGCAGATTGCGGGCGCGAATCGTTAATTCACGCGGATTGAAAGGCTTGGTGATGTAATCATCGGCGCCGATTTCCAGGCCGAGAATTTTATCAACTTCATTATCGCGGCCGGTCAAAAACATCAGCGCGACGTTTGCCTGCTCGCGGAGTTCACGCGCCAGTAACAGACCATTTTTACCCGGCAGATTAATATCCATAATTACCAGGTTAATATCGTTATCGGTCAATACCTGATGCATCTCAGCGCCATCCGTCGCTTCGAACACTTCGTAGCCTTCGGCTTCAAAAATGCTCTTTAGAGTATTACGTGTAACTAATTCATCTTCAACGATAAGAATATGCGGGATCTGCATGAGTTCGCTACCTAAAATTTGCCAACAAAATCGGAAACAGGATGTACAGCCGTTAACGCCGCAAATAGGGTTTGCCTGGATAACTGAAGTACAGAATTATGTTCTTGATGCACCATCCATCAACGTCAACAACATTGTCAGCTCAGCCATAAGGATGAATCCTGCATGCCCCGGCAGTGCCAAATGGCCGCTATCCTAGCTGTATTAACAGCAACATAACAGCCCAGAGTACAACCGATAAGCATTAAAACAACGCTTCGTTGACTTATATCAAATCAAGTGTAGCACGTTAACACTTTTGTGAAAAATGCTCATCAGAATGCCAGCTTAGCTCACAATAATCAGGGCTTAACCCTGGTCTCAGCCTCCTGATAGTGGAAGAAAGTTTACTAAGTTAATTATTAAAATACAATTTTGATTTATAAGGCCTTATTTATGATATTTCTTTGTTATTAATGTTTTCCTGAGTTAAAGAGTTTAAATGCGTTAAATACAAAATTTTACCGCCTAAAAAACATGGGTTAATTATTTGTTATGTAGTTGATACTGTTATTTAACATGCTGGCATGTCACAGTATGGCTACGCCTCTTTTTTATATTCAGGGTTTATATGCGTTTTCCGCTTATTCTTGTTTCTCCCGCCCGCCCGGAAAATATCGGCGCGGCCGCCCGCGCTATGAAAACTATGGGGTTTTCCGAGCTGCGAATTGTTCAAAGCGAAGCCTGGCGCGATCCGGTCACGCGCATCGTGGCGCATGGGGCAGGGGACATCGTTGATAATATTCAACATTACTCTTCTCTTTCCGCTGCGCTGGCTGATATTGATTTTTCGGTCGCCACTACAGCACGCAGCCGGGCAAAATTCCGTTATTACGCCACGCCGCAGCAGGTGGAAACTATTCTGCGCGAGAAACAGCAGTGGGTAAGCAGCATGGCCCTGGTATTTGGCCGCGAAGATAGCGGATTAACTAATGAGGAGTTGGCGCAGGTTGACTTACTCACCGGCATTCCTATGGCCAATGATTATCCGTCTCTGAATTTGGGGCAGGCGGTTATGGTCTATTGCTATCAGCTGGCATCGCTCAGGCAGATTACCGCAGCGCCAACCTTGCCGGCGGACGGTCAGCAGTTGGATGCTCTGCGTCAGCGTCTGTCCACGCTGCTTACCCGACTGAACGTGGATGACGATGAGAAGCTGGCGGACTGGCTCCAGCAGCGTATTGGTTTGCTGGAGCAGCGAGACAGCGCCATGCTGCATCGGCTTCTGCACGATATTGAAAAAAATCTGTAGCGGAAAATTTGGTCGCGATATTGAAATCTGGTCAATGATGCCAGCCTTATCAAATCCGCTGACAGATCTCTCCGCCACATGACGGAATTTACCTGTTCCGCTATGGTTGCTGGCGATGATCAGCGCCGATAAATCCGTTGACTTCATCAGGAGATTGCTTTACTTCTGAAAAGCAGACGGACAAACAGACAGACAAAAATCAACATGCGTACAAACAGCCTGAACACCACCATTATTACTACCACCATTACCACAGGTAAGGGTGCGGGCTGACGCATACAGGAAAAAAGAGAAAAAGCCCGCACCTGATAAGTGCGGGCTTTTTTTTCGGCTTAAATTCAGGAGATTTTTAACCATGCGAGTGCTGAAATTCGGCGGAACCTCAGTGGCAAATGCGGAACGTTTTCTGCGTGTTGCCGACATACTTGAAAGCAACGCGAAACAGGGACAAGTCGCCACTGTGCTTTCTGCTCCGGCCAAAATCACGAACCATCTGGTGGCGATGATTGAAAAAACCATCAGCGGTCAGGATGCTTTGCCGAATATCAGCGATGCAGAACAGATTTTCGCTGCGCTGTTAAAGGGACTGCAGGACGCACAGCCTGGATTTGCCTGGGAACGTTTACAGGCGCTGGTGGATAAAGAATTCGCTCAGCTGAAACAGACGTTGCACGGCATTAGCCTGTTGGGACAATGCCCGGATAGCGTAAACGCTGCGATCATCTGCCGGGGTGAAAAACTCTCTATCGCGATTATGGACGCGCTGTTAGAGGCGCGCGGCCATCGCGTCAGCATTATCGATCCGGTCAGCATGCTGCTGGCGCATGGCAATTACCTGGAATCGACGGTCGATATTGCCGAGTCGACGCGTCGTATCGTCGCCAGCCAGATCCCTGCCGACAGCATGATTTTGATGGCGGGTTTTACCGCCGGTAACGAGCGCGGCGAGCTGGTGGTGCTGGGCCGCAATGGTTCCGACTATTCCGCAGCGGTGCTGGCTGCCTGTCTGCGCGCTGACTGTTGTGAAATCTGGACCGACGTTGACGGCGTTTATACCTGCGATCCGCGCCAGGTGCCGGACGCCCGTCTGCTGAAATCAATGTCCTACCAGGAGGCGATGGAGCTTTCTTATTTCGGTGCCAAAGTACTGCATCCCCGCACGATTGCGCCTATCGCCCAGTTCCAGATTCCCTGCCTGATTAAAAATACCGCCAATCCTCAGGCACCGGGTACGCTGATTGGTGGCGATACCAGCGACGATGCCAATCCGGTTAAAGGCATTACCAACCTGAACAATATGGCGATGTTCAACGTCTCCGGCCCCGGCATGAAAGGTATGGTCGGCATGGCGGCCCGGGTATTCGCCGCCATGTCGCGCGCCGGCATCTCGGTAGTACTGATTACCCAATCTTCTTCTGAGTACAGCATCAGCTTCTGTGTGCCGCAAAGCGAGCAGGCGCGCGCGCGACGGATACTGGAAGATGAGTTCTATCTGGAGCTGAAAGATGGCCTGCTGGAACCGTTGGATGTGATGGAGCAGTTGGCGATAGTTTCCGTTGTCGGCGATAACATGCGTACGCAGCGTGGCATCTCAGCGAAATTCTTTGCCGCGCTGGCACGCGCCAATATCAATATTGTGGCGATTGCCCAAGGGTCGTCTGAGCGTTCTATTTCCGTGGTAGTTAACAATGACGAAGTCACCACCGCAGTGCGTGTCGTGCATCAAATGTTGTTCAATACCGATCAGGTTATTGAGGTCTTTGTGGTTGGCGTTGGCGGCGTCGGCAGCGCGCTACTGGAGCAGTTACACCGTCAACAGGCGTGGCTGAAGAACAAACATATCGATCTGCGCGTATGCGGAATCGCGAACTCTAAAGCGCTGTTGACCAATGTGCATGGTATCGATCTCAGCAACTGGAAAAGCGCGCTCAATGAAGCAAATGAGCCATTTAAGCTGGATCGCCTGCTGCGCCTTGGTCAAAGAATATCATCTATTGAATCCGGTGATTGTCGACTGTACGTCAAGCCAGGCCGTTGCCGATCAGTACGCCGAGTTCCTGGCTGATGGCTTCCACGTCGTTACGCCAAACAAAAAGGCCAACACCTCCTCCTGGAATTACTACCAGCAGCTGCGCACGGCGGCCGCGAAATCACGCCGCAAATTTCTGTATGACACCAACGTGGGCGCGGGCCTGCCGGTTATTGAAAACCTGCAAAACTTACTGAATGCGGGCGATGAGCTGCTCAGCTTCTCCGGCATCCTGTCAGGGTCGCTCTCGTTCATCTTTGGCAAGCTGGATGAGGGGATGTCGCTCTCTGAAGCGACCAAGCTGGCACGTGAAATGGGCTTTACCGAACCGGATCCGCGTGACGATCTTTCCGGTATGGATGTCGCGCGCAAGCTGTTGATTCTGGCGCGTGAAGCAGGCTACCAGCTGGAGCTGAGCGATATTGAAATTGAAGCGATGCTGCCAAAGGAATTTACCGCGATTGCCGACGTAGAAACCTTTATGCAGCGTCTGCCTGAGCTGGATACGCTATTTGCCGACCGGGTTGCTCAGGCGCGTGAGGAAGGCAAAGTATTGCGTTTCGTCGGCGCGATTGAAGAGGGCGGCCGTTGCCGTGTGAAAATCGACGCGGTAGACGGCAACGATCCGCTGTATAAAGTGAAAAATGGCGAGAATGCGCTGGCATTTTACAGCCGCTATTACCAGCCGATTCCGCTGGTGCTACGCGGCTACGGCGCAGGTAACGATGTTACCGCGGCTGGCGTCTTTGCCGATCTGTTGCGCACCCTGTCATGGAAGTTAGGAGTTTAAACATGGTAAAAATTTATGCACCGGCCTCAATTGGCAACGTCAGCGTCGGCTTCGATGTGCTGGGCGCGGCGGTGTCGCCGGTGGATGGCTCCCTGTTAGGCGATTGCGTAACCGTTGAAGCCGCCGACACGTTCAGTCTGATTAATCAGGGCCGTTTTGTCAGCAAGCTACCGGCCGATCCGCAGGAAAATATCGCTTATCACTGTTGGAAACGCTTTTGCGAAGCGACAGGTAAAACCGTGCCGGTGCGCATGACACTGGAAAAAAACATGCCTATCGGCTCCGGCCTCGGCTCCAGCGCCTGTTCGGTGGTGGCGGGCCTGATGGCGATGAATGAATTTTGCGGCAAGCCACTGGACGATACGCAGCTGCTGACGCTAATGGGCGAACTGGAAGGTCGTATTTCCGGCAGCGTGCATTACGATAATGTGGCGCCCTGTTTTTTAGGCGGCCTTCAGCTGATGCTGGAAGAAAACAACATTATCAGCCAGGCGGTGCCCTGTTTTGATGACTGGCTGTGGGTGATGGCCTACCCGGGTATTAAAGTTTCTACCGCCGAGGCGCGCGCCATTCTGCCCGCGCAATATCGCAAAGAGGATTGCATTAAGCATGGACGCTATCTGGCAGGCTTTATTCACGCCTGCCATACCGCGCAGCCGCGGCTGGCGGCGAAGCTGATGCGCGATGTAATTGCCGAACCCTATCGGACGAAATTGCTGCCCGGCTTTGCCGAGGCGCGTCAGGCGGCGCAGGATATTGGCGCGCTGGCCTGTGGTATTTCCGGTTCTGGCCCGACGCTGTTCGCCGTCTGTAACGATCAGGAAACGGCGCAGCGCATGGCAGACTGGCTGCAACAAAACTATCTGCAAAATGATGAAGGCTTCGTCCATATTTGCCGTATCGACACGGCGGGCGCACGAAAACTGGGATAACGCATGAAACTCTACAATCTTAAGGATCACAACGAACAGGTAAGCTTTGCGCAGGCAGTAAAGCAGGGCCTGGGCAAGCAGCAGGGCCTGTTCTTTCCGCTGGAGCTGCCGGAATTCGAGTCTACTGACATTGATGCCATGCTGGAGATGGATTTTGTCTCGCGCAGCAGCAAAATCCTTTCCGCTTACATCGGCGATGAAATCGCCGCGCATCAGCTGGCGGAACGCGTAAAGGCGGCTTTTGCGTTTCCTGCCCCGGTGGCTGAGGTGACCGAAGATATCGCCTGTCTGGAGCTGTTTCACGGCCCGACGCTGGCATTTAAAGATTTCGGCGGCCGCTTTATGGCGCAAATGCTCTCTTATATCAGCGGTACGGATGAGCAGATTACTATTCTGACGGCGACCTCTGGCGATACCGGCGCGGCGGTGGCTCATGCTTTTTACGGCATGGAAAATGTTCGGGTCGTGATCCTTTATCCACAAGGCAAAATCAGCCCGTTACAGGAGAAACTGTTCTGTACGCTGGGCGGCAATATTCACACCATCGCCATTGATGGCGATTTCGATGCCTGCCAGGCGCTGGTGAAACAGGCATTTGATGATGAAGCGCTGAAAAAAGCGATTGGCCTGAACTCCGCCAACTCCATCAACATTAGCCGTCTGCTGGCGCAGATTTGCTACTACTTCGAAGCGGTGGCACAGCTGCCGCAGGAAAAACGCAACCAGCTGGTGATTTCCGTGCCCAGCGGTAACTTCGGCGATCTGACGGCGGGCCTGCTGGCAAAATCGCTCGGCCTGCCGGTAAAACGCTTTATCGCTGCTACCAACCGCAACGATACCGTGCCGCGTTTCCTGAGCAATGGCGCGTGGCAGCCGAATGCTACCGTCGCCACGCTTTCTAACGCGATGGATGTCAGCCAGCCGAATAACTGGCCGCGCGTGGAAGAGCTGTTCCGCCGTAAAACCTGGCGTTTGAACGATCTCGGTTTTGGCGCGGTGGATGATGAAACCACGCGCAGCACCATGCGCGAGCTGGCTGGCCTGGGATATATTTCCGAGCCGCACGCTGCCATCGCGTATCGTATGTTGCGTGACCAGCTGCAGCCGGGCGAATATGGCCTGTTCCTCGGCACTGCGCATCCAGCGAAATTTAAGGAAAGCGTGGAAGAGATCCTGCAACAGACGTTGCCGCTGCCGGTCGAGCTGGCAGAACGCGCCGATCTACCGCTGCTGTCGCATAAGATGAAAGCGGATTTCGCTGAGCTACGCGGTTTTTTAACCCAGCTTTAAGCCAGTAACAACAACGCCGCCCTTCGGTTACCGGGAACTCGATACCCGGACAACGGAAGGGCGGCGTTGCGTTTTAATGTTTCTTGGGGGGCTGAATACTGAATAATGGCGCGATCGCGCTTAGCGCTGTTCGTGACGCTTAAAGACCAGCTCGTTGCCGCGGCTGCTCTCTTCATCAAAGAAATAGCCTTCCAGATTAAAGGCTTTAAGCTGCTCCGCTGCTTGCAGACGATTTTCGATAATGTAGCGGCACATCAGGCCACGCGCTTTTTTGGCATAAAAACTGATGACTTTGAATTTGCCGTTTTTCTCATCAAGAAAGACCGGTTTGATCAGTTGCCCATTCAGTTTTTTCGACTGAACCGCTTTAAAATACTCGTCTGACGCCAGGTTAATCAGCACATCGTCTCCCTGCGCCGCCAGCGCCTCATTCAGCGTTTGGGTAAGGGTTTCGCCCCAGAAACTATACAGATCCTTTCCTGCCGGATTAGCCAGTTTGATCCCCATTTCCAGGCGGTAAGGCTGCATTAAATCCAGCGGCCTTAACACACCGTACAGGCCGGACAGCATACGCAAATGCTGCTGAGCGAAATCAAAATCCGCTTCGCTAAAACGCTCCGCTTCCAGGCCGGTGTACACATCGCCTTTAAAAGCAAGAATGGCCTGACGCGCATTTTCCGGTGTGAAAGCAGGCTGCCAGTCATTAAACCGTTGCGCATTAAGCAGCGCCAGCTTATCGCTGATGCTCATGAGTGAGGCAATCTGCGCAGGTGAAAGATCGCGCGCGATGTTAATTAACTGCTGTGATTTTTCCAACAGTGCGGGTTGCGTATAGCGATGCGTCGCCAGTGGGGTGGTGTAATCCAGCGTTTTGGCCGGCGAGATGACCATTAACATAGGTATTTCCTTAGCGTAACCCGCAGGTTTAATTCTCTTTTCTCGATTTTAGCCGCCGAGTTTAACAAAAAAGCGTGCTGCGCAGGCAAATCATTACTATCGGCCTGACCGTAATGATTCGCACCATCGACGCATTGCGCGATCGAACGCGCGTGATATTATCGCAACAGACTTTTACCCCTGAAGTTACATATCAAGAGAACCCATCATGACGGACAAACTTACTTCTTTACGTCAGCTGACCACCGTTGTTGCTGATACCGGCGACATCGCCGCGATGAAGCTGTACCAGCCGCAGGACGCTACAACTAACCCTTCTCTGATCCTGAACGCCGCACAAATCCCGGAATACCGTAAGCTGATTGATGAAGCTATCGGCTGGGCGCGCCAGCAGAGCAGCAATAAAGAAGAACAAATTCAGTATGCTTCTGACAAACTGGCGGTCAATATCGGTCTGGAGATCCTGAAGCTGATCCCTGGCCGTATCTCTACCGAAGTGGATGCGCGTCTTTCTTACGATACCGAAGCGAGCATCGCCAAAGCGCGTAGCCTGATTAAGCTCTATAACGATGCCGGCATCAGCAACGATCGTATCCTGATCAAACTGGCTTCAACCTGGCAGGGTATTCGTGCCGCTGAACAGCTGGAAAAAGAGGGCATCAACTGTAACCTGACGCTGCTGTTCTCCTTTGCGCAGGCGCGTGCCTGTGCGGAAGCAGGCGTTTATCTGATCTCTCCATTCGTAGGCCGTATCCTCGACTGGTATAAAGCGAATACTGATAAGAAAGAGTACGCGCCGCACGAAGATCCGGGCGTAGTTTCCGTGAGCGAAATCTACGAATACTACAAACAGCACGGTTACGAAACCGTGGTGATGGGCGCCAGCTTCCGTAACGTTGGTGAAATCCTGGAGCTGGCAGGCTGCGATCGCCTGACAATTTCTCCGGCGCTGCTGAAAGAACTGGCAGAGAGCGAAGGCACCGTTGAACGCAAACTCTCCTTTAACGGCGAAGTTAAAGCGCGTCCGGCGAAAATGACCGAAGCGGAATTCCTGTGGCAGCATAACCAGGATCCGATGGCCGTTGATAAACTGGCGCAGGGCATCCGCAACTTCGCGGTTGACCAGGGCAAGCTGGAAAAAATGATTGCGGATCTGCTGTAATCCTTCTTTGCCGCAGCCGGAAACCCGGCTGCGGCAGTCCAGGTTAGGCATCCTTTCCCGCCCTGTAGTATCCTTCCCGACATCCCAAACCTGACTGTTCGCCTGGCGACAGTACCTGTCATGAAAACCATTATGAATACGTTACGCATTGGACTTATTTCTGTTTCAGATCGTGCCGCCAATGGCATTTACCAGGATCAGGGCATTCCGGCGCTGGAAAGCTGGCTGGCTTCCGCACTGACGACGCCCTTTGTTATCGAAACGCGGCTGGTGCCGGATGAGCAGCCGCTGATTGAAGAGACGCTTTGTGAGCTGGTGGACGAACGTTTCTGTCATCTGGTGCTGACCACTGGCGGCACCGGCCCGGCGCGGCGCGATGTGACGCCGGATGCGACGCTGGCGGTAGCCGATCGGCTTATGCCGGGTTTTGGCGAGCAGATGCGGCAAATTAGCCTGCAATTTGTGCCGACGGCGATTCTTTCGCGTCAGGTTGGCGTGATCCGCAAGCAGTCGCTGATCCTTAACCTGCCGGGCCAGCCAAAGTCGATTAAAGAGACGCTGGAAGGGCTGAAAGATGAAAGCGGCAAGGTTCTGGTACATGGCATTTTCGCCAGCGTACCTTACTGCATTCAACTGCTGGAAGGGCCTTATATTGAAACCAACCCAGATGTCGTAGCAGCTTTTCGTCCAAAAATCGCTCGTCGTGATACAAACTCCTGAAGATTCGCTTTCTCAGGAATAAGATCCAGCGTCACTGGAGTGGAGAGAAAAGTTGACGTTATAGTAACGTCACTTTTACACAAATATATGTCGTACTTTTCTCTCCCTCTGGAATCCCACGCTAATGATGAATCAAACCCAAAATCGTCGCCTTAACCGGCAAGATTACAAAACGTTATCGCTGGCTGCGCTCGGCGGCGCGCTGGAGTTTTACGATTTTATCATTTTCGTTTTTTTCGCTGCGGTGATTGGCGAACTTTTCTTCCCGCCTGATATTCCTGACTGGCTGCGTCAGCTGCAAACCTTCGGCATTTTCGCCGCCGGTTATCTGGCACGTCCGCTGGGCGGTATTGTGATGGCGCACTTTGGCGATCGGGTTGGACGCAAAAAAATGTTCAGCCTGAGCATCCTGTTGATGGCGTTGCCGACGCTGGCGATGGGCGCGCTGCCTGATTACGAGGCGATCGGCATTACGGCGCCGTTGCTGTTATTGCTGCTGCGTATTCTTCAGGGCGCGGCCATTGGCGGTGAGGTGCCGGGCGCCTGGGTCTTTGTCGCGGAGCATGTGCCTGAAAAACGGATCGGCATCGCCTGCGGTACGCTAACCGCTGGCCTGACCGCTGGTATTTTACTGGGTTCGCTGGTGGCGATGCTCATCAATACACTGCTCTCGCCACAGGCGATTGCCGCTGGCGGATGGCGCATTCCGTTCTTTCTGGGCGGCGCCTTTGGCCTGCTGGCGATGTATTTACGCCGCTGGCTGCACGAAACGCCGGTCTTCCGCGAGCTGCAGGCACGCAAAGCGCTGTCTGACGCGCTGCCGCTGGGGGATGTGCTGCGAAATCATAAGCGGGCAGTAGGGATTTCCATGCTGCTGACCTGGCTGCTTTCCGCCTGCATCGTAGTGGTGATTTTGATGGCGCCGGCGCTGTTGCAAAAACAGTATGCACTACCGGCTGCGCTCACCTTGCAGGCCAACAGTCTGGCCACCATTATGCTGCTGTTGGGCTGCATTATTGCAGGTTTAAGCGTCGATCGGCTGGGCGCGGCGAAAACGCTAACCGGCGGTTCGCTACTGCTGGCGCTGTGCAGCTGGATTTTCTTTACCAGTGCGGCCAGCTCGGTTACGGCGCTGTTTGTTACCTGGGCGCTGGCGGGCTTCAGCGTCGGCGTGGTAGGCGTGGTGCCTTTTATTATGGTCCGTGCTTTCCCGGCGGCGATACGTTTTACCGGCATCTCCTTTTCTTACAATCTCTCTTACGCCATTTTCGGTGGGCTGACGCCGGTTTGCGTCACGCTGTTGATGGCGATCTCGCCGCTGGCGCCAGCCTGGTATGTGCTGGCGCTGGCGCTGCTCGGCTTAATTATTGGGCTGTGGCTGAGCCGTGCCGAAAGACGCGGCAGTCTGTTACGGCAGGTGAATGTCTGACTGGACTGATTAAAAGCACGACAATCGGTGCGACGCGAAAATTTTTTTTTACTTAACCCTTGATGCGCCGCGAAGCGGCCCCATTTTGAATGCATCCAGCGTTGTGAAGCGCAAAGCGCGCAGGCGGACAGTTGAAAATAAACAAATCGTCCGCATTAACTGATTCACAACCCTAATTGAGACCGTTTTTAAGTGGGAGACGTTTAGATGGGTAAGATTATTGGTATTGACCTCGGTACAACCAACTCATGTGTTGCGATTATGGATGGCACCAAAGCACGCGTGCTGGAAAATGCCGAAGGCGATCGCACCACGCCGTCAATTATTGCATATACCCAGGATGGTGAAACGCTGGTCGGTCAGCCTGCTAAACGTCAGGCCGTGACTAACCCGCAAAACACCCTGTTTGCAATCAAGCGCCTGATTGGCCGTCGCTTCCAGGACGAAGAAGTACAGCGTGATATTAAAATCATGCCGTACAAAATCACGCAGTCCGACAATGGCGATGCCTGGCTGGACGTAAAAGGCCAGAAAATGGCGCCGCCGCAGATCTCTGCGGAAGTCCTGAAAAAAATGAAGAAAACGGCGGAAGATTACCTGGGCGAACCGGTAACTGAAGCAGTTATCACCGTACCGGCTTACTTTAACGATGCGCAGCGTCAGGCAACCAAAGACGCCGGTCGTATCGCCGGTCTGGAAGTAAAACGTATCATCAACGAACCGACCGCTGCTGCGCTGGCTTACGGTCTGGACAAAGGCCAGGGCAACCGTACTATCGCGGTATATGACTTGGGCGGCGGTACGTTCGATATTTCCATCATCGAAATCGATGAAGTTGACGGTGAAAAAACCTTCGAAGTACTGGCGACCAACGGTGATACCCACCTGGGTGGTGAAGACTTCGACAGCCGTCTGATTAACTATCTGGTTGCGGAATTCAAGAAAGATCAGGGCATCGATCTGCACAACGATCCGCTGGCGATGCAGCGCCTGAAAGAAGCGGCTGAGAAAGCGAAAATCGAGCTTTCTTCCGCTCAGCAGACCGATGTGAACCTGCCGTACATCACGGCGGACGCAACCGGTCCGAAACACCTGAACATTAAAGTCACCCGTGCGAAACTGGAATCACTGGTTGAAGATCTGGTTGCCCGTTCTATCGAGCCGCTGAAAGTGGCACTGCAGGATGCCGGTCTGTCCGTATCTGACATCAACGACGTGATCCTGGTTGGCGGTCAGACCCGTATGCCAATGGTGCAGGCGAAAGTTGCCGAATTCTTTGGCAAAGAGCCGCGTAAAGACGTAAACCCTGATGAAGCGGTTGCGGTAGGTGCTGCGGTGCAGGGCGGTGTGCTGGCAGGCGACGTGAAAGACGTTCTGCTGCTGGACGTAACGCCGCTGTCGCTGGGTATTGAAACCATGGGCGGCGTTATGACCTCCCTGATTAACAAAAACACCACCATCCCGACCAAGCACAGCCAGGTCTTCTCTACCGCTGAAGACAATCAGTCTGCGGTAACGATCCATGTGCTACAGGGTGAACGTAAACGCGCAGCAGATAACAAATCGCTGGGTCAGTTTAACCTGGATGGTATTCAGCCGGCGCCACGCGGTATGCCGCAGATCGAAGTTACCTTCGATATTGATGCCGACGGTATTCTGCACGTCTCCGCCAAAGACAAAAACTCAGGCAAAGAGCAGAAGATCACCATCAAGGCGTCTTCTGGTCTGAACGAAGACGAAATCGCGAAAATGGTACGCGATGCGGAAGCGAACGCGGAAGCTGACCGTAAATTCGAAGAGCTGGTACAGGCGCGCAACCAGGGCGACCAGATTGCCCACAGCACCCGTAAACAGCTGGACGAAGCGGGAGATAAGCTTTCTGCAGACGACAAAGCACCGATCGAATCTGCGCTTAACGACCTGAATGCCGCGCTGAAAGGCGAAGACAAAGCGGAAATCGAGGCGAAGATTCAGGCGCTGGTACAGGTTTCCGGCAAGCTGATGGAATTTGCTCAGCAGCAGGGCCAGCCAGCCGACGCCGGTGATGCTTCTGCGAAGAAAGAAGATGACGTGGTCGACGCTGAGTTCGAAGAAGTCAAAGACAAAAAATAATTGCCCCTGACCGGGCGCGGCGGTTGCCCTGACAACCGCTGGTAACCAGCACGGGCGTAGGAGTTTCTCCACGCCCGTGCATGTATGTTAAGGGCAGGAAATATAACAATGGCGAAAACAGACTATTACGAGATTTTAGGCGTCCCAAAGTCTGCGGATGAGCGTGAAATCAAAAAGGCCTATAAACGCCTGGCAATGAAATACCATCCTGACCGCAATCCGGGCGACCAGGAAGCTGAAGCCAAATTCAAAGAAGTTAAAGAAGCGTATGAAATTCTGACCGATGCGCAGAAACGCGCTGCCTACGATCAGTATGGTCATGCGGCCTTTGAACAGGGTGGCATGGGCGGCGGCGGCTTCGGTGGCGGCTTTGGCGGCGGTGCAGATTTTAGTGATATTTTTGGCGACGTTTTTGGCGACATTTTTGGTGGCGGCCGTCGGCAGCGCGCAGCCCGTGGCGCTGATTTACGCTACAACATGGAGCTGACGCTCGAAGAAGCGGTTCGCGGCGTGACCAAAGAGATCCGAATCCCGACGCTGCAAGAGTGTGACGTTTGCCACGGCAGCGGCGCAAAATCGGGTACCCAGCCGCAGACCTGTCCGACCTGCCACGGCGCAGGCCAGGTACAGATGCGTCAGGGCTTTTTCACCGTACAACAGGCGTGTCCAACCTGTCATGGTCGCGGCTCTGTCATTAAAGATCCCTGCAACGCCTGTCACGGACATGGCCGCGTAGAAAAATCAAAAACGCTGTCGGTAAAAATCCCGGCAGGCGTGGACACTGGCGATCGCATTCGTCTCAGCGGCGAAGGCGAAGCGGGCGAGCATGGTGCGCCAGCAGGCGATCTGTACGTACAGGTTTCGGTGAAAAAACATCCGATCTTCGAACGTGAAGATAATAACCTCTACTGCGAAGTGCCGATTAACTTTGCGATGGCGGCGCTGGGCGGCGAAATTGAAGTACCGACGCTTGATGGGCGCGTGAAGCTGAAAGTGCCGGCGGAAACCCAAACCGGCAAGCTGTTCCGTATGCGCGGCAAAGGCGTTAAATCGGTGCGCGGCGGGGCGCAGGGCGACCTGCTATGCCGTGTCGTGGTGGAAACGCCGGTAAGCCTGAGCGAGAAACAGAAATCGCTGCTGCGTGAACTGGAAGAGAGTTTCGGCGGCCCCAGCGGAGAGAAAAACAGCCCGCGTTCGAAAAGCTTTTTCGACGGCGTAAAGAAATTTTTTGATGATTTAACGCGTTAATCGCGCTCCTCCAGACGCCCCGTTCCGGGGCGTTTTTTTACCTTTTTTCTCATAATCCTTCGCAATTTCTGAAGAATATTTTCCTCTTTACCTGCCGTTTTGACCTGGATACTGGAAGGCAAACCTCGGTTTTTACGAATAGAAAACGCCATATAACCTGTTTTTACCGAGCTATTAAAACGCGTATGCTAGTCTTTAACACGGAATTTTCTTAAGTAGCGAGGACATAATGATTAAGCGTTTTTTAGCTAATGAAGCCTCAGGCGGCATTATTCTTATTCTGGCGGCAGCACTGGCGATGTTGCTGGCCAATGCCGATGCCACTCAGCAATTCTATGCCTCGCTGTTAGCGATGCCGGTTGCCTTTCACTTTGGCGATCTGCATATCGATAAAGATCTGCTGCTATGGATTAACGATGCGTTGATGGCGGTTTTCTTTCTGGCCATCGGGCTGGAGGTTAAGCGCGAAATGGTATCGGGTGCGCTGGCGAGTCGCGATAAAGCGATATTTCCGCTGATTGCCGCATTGGGCGGCATGCTGGCGCCCGGCCTGATATTCCTGCTGTTTAACGGCGGCGACGAGGCAACCCGTAGCGGTTGGGCGATCCCGACCGCAACCGATATTGCCTTTGCGCTTGGCGTGCTGGCTTTGTTGGGAAGCCGGGTGCCACCAGCGTTAAAGATCTTTCTAATGGCGCTGGCAATTATTGACGATCTGGGCGCCATTCTGATTATTGCGCTGTTCTATACCAGCGATCTTTCCCTGCTTTCGCTGACGGTTGCCGCTGCCGCCATTATCGTACTGGCGCTATTCAATCACTTTAATGTTCGTCGTACTTCGCTGTATATGGTGGTGGGCGTAGTGCTGTGGGTTGCGGTACTGAAATCGGGCGTCCATGCCACGCTCGCTGGCGTGATCGTCGGCTTTTTTGTTCCGCTCGCGGAGAAAGAGGGTAAATCGCCCGCCAGAGACCTGGAGCATGGCCTGCATCCATGGGTGACCTGGTTTATTCTGCCGCTGTTTGCTTTTGCCAATGCCGGCGTTTCGCTGACCGGCGTTTCCGCTGATGCGCTGTTCTCTTTGCTGCCGCTGGGGATTATTTTGGGGCTCTTTATCGGTAAGCCGCTGGGCATTACGCTGTTCTGCTGGCTGGGAATTAAAATGGGCATCGCCCGGCTGCCGGAAGGCACCAGTATGACCAATATTGCTGCGGTTGGCGTGTTGTGCGGTATCGGCTTTACGATGTCGATTTTTATCGCGTCGCTGGCTTACGGTGATCTTAGCGCTGAGCTTATCGTACTGGCAAAACTGGGTATCCTGTGCGGTTCGCTGCTGTCGGCGGTCGCAGGATACGCGCTGCTGCGCTGTAAACTTAGCTAACCTGCGCTGCCCATTCGACTAACGCCTGAAGGAGCCTGAGCCATGTCGCATATTAACTACAACCATCTCTACTACTTTTGGCATGTCTGCAAGCAGGGTTCCATTGTTAATGCGGCGGAGAAGCTCTTTCTGACGCCGCAAACCATTACCGGGCAGATTAAAGCGCTGGAAGAGCGGCTGCAGGGCAAACTGTTTCGGCGTCAGGGCAGGGGCGTCGTGCCGACAGAGTTGGGGCAGCTGGTGTTCCGTTACGCCGATCGCATGTTCACGCTGAGCCAGGAGATGATGGACATCGTTAACTATCGTAAGGAGTCGCACCTGCTGTTTGACGTTGGCGTCGCGGATGCGTTGTCGAAGCGGCTGGTGAGCAAGATACTGGAGACGGCGGTACAGGATGACGAGCGCATCCATTTGCGTTGTTTTGAATCCACCCATGAAATGTTGCTGGAACAGCTGAGCCAGCACAAGCTGGATATGATTTTGTCCGATTGTCCGGTCGATTCCACCCAGCAGGAAGGGCTGTTTTCGGTGAAGCTGGGCGAATGCGGTGTCAGCTTCTGGTGTACGCCGCCGTTGCCGCAAAAGGCATTTCCTGCCTGCCTGGAAGAACGAAAACTGCTGATTCCGGGTCGTCGTTCCATGTTAGGCCGCCAGCTACAACGTTGGTTAAGCAGTCAACAGCTGCAGGTGGAAATCCTCGGCGAGTTTGATGACGCCGCGTTGATGAAAGCCTTCGGTGCCGCTAACCATGCTATTTTTGTCGCGCCGTCGCTGTATGGACAGGAGATCTATAACGACGGTGCCATTAAGGAAGTCGGCAGGCTGGAAGAGGTGAAAGAAGAGTATTATGTCATCTTTGCTGAGCGGATGATCCAGCATCCGGCGGTACAGCGCATCTGCAACCATAATTTTGCTGCTTTATTTGCTGAGTAATTAAAAAATTATAAATAAGCTGGCCCTGTTTTTACGCCCTTATTATTTTTTCCATTGATTCAATAAAGCCAGCAGCATTATTTATTGTTGTTGGCCGATCCAGTTATTAATGGAGTCGGTGCTGAATTAAAGGATTTATTTTAATTTCGCGCTATTAGGCAAAAGTCTCATTTTTCCGTTTCCCATTTACTGCCATTTTACCTTTCTTTACGCTACGTGCTGTCAATTAACAACCTTGAGGACCCCATACCCCCCCGGCGCGCTGACGGCGGTGCTATGACGTCCATCCAACGGACGGAATAAGGTCATCTCAGGAGTGAAGTATGCAGAACGAAAAAAATAAAACGGCGTCGGTATTACACGTTTCCCATCCGGGATTAACACAGCAATTTTCTTCACCTGTTTTATCTCATTACCAAATGTTGTTTATTACGGTCAGCATGATCAATTTATCGATCCTGAGCTGGGCGTTCGCCAGCGGCAGCTGGTGGGATGAAAATCATATTTCCCTGGGAAATTTCGGCAATATGGTTATCGCTAATCTCTGCATCACCGTACTCATTCGTCAACAGTATCTTATTAATGGCCTGTTTCGGCTGGTTTGGCGTACTCCGGTAAGCTGGCCGCTAAAGCTGCGTCGCCATCTGGCGAAGGTTTACCATTTTGGCGGTTTGCATTCCGGCTGTGCCATGTTCAGCGCTGTCTGGCTGCTGCTATTTACGCTGGCTGCGTTTTATCAACAGCAGGCGCAGGGTGGACTGTCGACGCAGCTGCTGACGGTCAATACGGTGTTGGTAGCGCTATTGGCTGCCATTTGCCTGACGGCGCTGCCACAGGTCAGGCGGCGTTACCATAATCTGTTTGAACATATGCACCGCTATGCTGGCTGGAGTTCGCTTGCGCTCTCCTGGCTCCAGGTTTTATGGTTCGTCCGCGACAGCCATCATGGCGAATGGCGCTGGCAACATCTCAGCCATGCGTTCGCCTTTTGGGGACTGCTGACCATTACCTGTAGCATTTTGCTGCCCTGGCTGCGTTTACGGCGCGTGGCGATTAAGGTTACGCGTCCTTCTTCCCATGCGGCGATTATCGAATTCGCTTTGCCGCAGGATCCGTTTCCCGGCTCAACGCTGGCGATTAGCCTGGATCCGCTGGCGGAATGGCACGCTTTCGCCAATATTCCGCTGGTTACCCGCCCTGGCTGTCGCATGCTGATCTCGCGCGCTGGCGACTGGACTGGCCGGTTTATTGATAATCCACCTTCGCACGTCTGGTTTAAAGGTATTCCGACACCGGGTGTCGGCAGTATGAATAAGATTTTTAAGTCGGTGGTTTATGTGGCGACGGGGAGCGGCATCGGGCCGCTGTTGCCGCATCTGGTGAATAATCCGCGTCCCTGCAAGCTGATCTGGTCGACGCGTAATCCGGTAGTCACCTATGGCGAAGCGTTCGTTAATGAAATTATCGCGGCGCATCCGGGCGTGCTGATCTGGGATACCGATGCGCATGGTAAGCCCGACCTGCTATTACTGGCCTGCCAGAAGGTCAAAGAGATTAATGCAGAAGCGGTGATCTGTATCGCCAACCGTCCGCTAACCGATTATGTGGTGGAAGGATGTGAAGCGCAGGGCATAGCCGCCTACGGCGCTATCTGGGACTCCTGAAATCAGGGCGAAAAAAAACCGGCCACTGGCCGGTTCTTTCAAAGCTGATTAACAAGTGGCGATTAAGCCAGTTTGTTGATCTGTGCAGTCAGGTTAGCTTTATGACGTGCAGCTTTGTTTTTGTGGATCAGACCTTTAGCAGCCTGACGGTCCACGATCGGTTGCATTTCGTTAAATGCTTTCTGTGCAGCTTCTTTATCGCCAGCTTCAACTGCTGCGTATACTTTCTTGATGAAAGTACGCATCATGGAACGACGGCTTGCGTTATGCTTGCGACGTTTCTCAGATGTTACGGCGCGTTTCTTAGCTGATTTGATATTAGCCAAGGTCCAACTCCCAAATATGTTCTATACGGACAAATCAAAGGCCGAGGACTATGCCTTTTACGCCTTATTTTGTCAATGGATTTGTGCAAATAAGCGCCGTTTTACAAACAACGCCCGGTTACGTAATTGATGGCGCAAGATTCTACCAGTTTCCCTTCCCTGAATACAGTATTTCGCAAGAAAAAAAGCAACGGCGCCCGCGCATATTCTTTACGACAAGGAAATCGTTATCCGAAAGCGGGAAAGGGGCCATGATGGGTTAACCTTGCCGGTTGTACAAGGTATAATCCGCCGATTTCCACTAACTTGAGTCAGCCATGAAGTTTATACGCGGCATTCATAATCTCCGTACGCAGCCTGACGGTTGTGTGCTGACTATCGGCAATTTCGATGGAGTGCATCGCGGCCATCAGGCGCTGCTGGCTCGCCTGTGCGAAGAGGGACGGCAGCGCGGCCTGCCGGTTGTGGTCATGCTGTTTGAGCCGCAGCCGCTGGAGCTGTTTGCAGCGGATAAAGCGCCTGCGCGCCTGACGCGCCTGCGTGATAAACTGAAATATTTGGCGCAGGCTGGCGTTGATGCCGTACTGTGCGTGCGTTTCGATCGGCGCTTTGCCGCCGTCAGCGCGCAGAGCTTCGTTAACGATCTGCTGGTTGACCGGCTCGGCGTACGTTTTCTCGCCGTGGGCGATGATTTCCGTTTCGGCGCTGGTCGCGAAGGGGATTTCCTGTTATTACAGAAGGCGGGTGAGGAGTATGGCTTTGATGTCATTAGCACCCAAACCTTCAGTGAAGGCGGTAAACGTATCAGCAGCACGGCTATCCGCCAGGCGCTGGCGAATGACGATCTGACGCTGGCACAGTCGCTACTGGGGCATCCGTTTACCCTTTCCGGGCGCGTCGTACATGGCGATGCGCTGGGCCGCACCATCGGTTTTCCTACGGCTAACATTCTGCTACGGCGCATTGTCTCGCCGGTTAAAGGCGTTTATGCCGTCGAGGTCCATGGACTTAGCGAACAGCCTCTGCCCGGCGTGGCTAATATTGGTACGCGGCCAACGGTAGCAGGCCTGCGCCAGCAGCTTGAAGTACATCTGCTGGATGTCACGATGGATATGTACGGGCGTCATGTCGATGTGGTGCTGCGCCAAAAAATACGTAACGAGCAGCGTTTTCCCTCGCTGGATGCGCTAAAAGAGCAAATTGCTAAAGATGTGGTGACTGCCCGCGAATTCTTTGGGCTTAAAACACCGGTGTAACAACCGAAACACGGAATCGAGAATCTGATGAGTGACTATAAATCTACCCTGAATTTGCCGGAAACGGGGTTCCCGATGCGTGGCGATCTCGCCAAACGCGAACCGGGTATGCTGCAACGCTGGACTGATGACAACCTGTACGGCATCATCCGCACCGCCAAAAAAGGGAAAAAAACCTTTATCCTGCACGATGGCCCTCCGTATGCGAACGGCAGCATTCATATTGGTCACTCAGTTAATAAGATTCTGAAAGATATTATTATCAAGTCCAAAGGTCTGTCGGGCTTCGATTCACCGTACGTGCCGGGCTGGGACTGCCACGGTCTGCCGATCGAACATAAAGTCGAGCAGATGATTGGCAAGCCGGGCGAGAAAGTGAGCGCGGCGGAATTCCGTGAAGCGTGCCGTAAATATGCAGCAGAGCAGGTAGCCGGCCAGAAAACCGATTTTATCCGCCTGGGTGTGCTGGGCGACTGGGATCGTCCTTACCTGACCATGGATTTCCAGACCGAAGCCAACATTATCCGCGCGCTGGGTAAAATCATCGGCAATGGTCATCTGCACAAAGGCGCCAAGCCGGTTCACTGGTGTCTGGACTGCCGTTCCGCGCTGGCGGAAGCGGAAGTGGAATACTACGACAAAACCTCGCCTTCCATTGATGTGATGTTTAACGCAACCGATGCCGCCGCCGTTGCGGCGAAATTCGGCGCCGCTAACGTACAGGGGCCGATCTCGCTGGTTATCTGGACCACCACCCCGTGGACCATGCCAGCCAACCGCGCCATCTCTCTGCATCCAGAATTCGAATATCAGCTGGTGCAGATCGAAGGCCGTGCGCTGATCCTGGCGAAAGACCTGGTGGAAAGCGTGATGCAGCGCGCGGGCGTCAGCGAATGGACGGTGCTGGGTTCAACCACCGGCACGACGCTGGAACTGATGCGCTTCCAGCATCCGTTCCTTGCCTTTGACGTACCGGTGGTATTGGGCGAACACGTTACGCTGGATGCCGGTACTGGTGCGGTACATACGGCGCCAGGCCACGGCCCGGACGACTATGTCATCGGCCAGAAATACGATCTGGAAACCGCTAACCCGGTTGGCCCGGATGGACGTTATCTGCCGGGTACTTACCCTGGGCTTGATGGCGTCAACGTTTTTAAAGCCAACGATTTGATCGTTGAGCTACTGCGTGAGAAAGGCGCGCTGCTGCATGTGGAAAAAATGCTTCACAGCTATCCGCACTGCTGGCGCCATAAAACGCCGATTATCTTTCGCGCTACGCCGCAGTGGTTTATCAGCATGGATCAGAAAGGGCTGCGCGCGCAGTCGCTGAAAGAGATCAAAGGCGTGCAGTGGATCCCGGATTGGGGCCAGGCGCGTATCGAATCGATGGTCGCGAACCGTCCCGACTGGTGTATCTCTCGTCAGCGCACCTGGGGCGTACCGATGGCGCTGTTCGTACATAAAGAGACCGAGCAGCTGCACCCGGACACGCTGGCGCTGATGGAAAAAGTGGCGCAGCGCGTTGAGCAGGATGGCATACAGGCGTGGTGGGATCTCGATCCGCGCGACCTGTTGGGCGACGATGCTGACAACTATATGAAAGTACCGGATACGCTGGATGTCTGGTTTGACTCAGGATCGACTCACGCTTCCGTCGTTGACGTGCGCCCGGAATTCCACGGCCACAGCGCTGATATGTATCTGGAAGGCTCGGATCAGCATCGCGGCTGGTTTATGTCCTCGCTGATGATCTCAACGGCGATGAAAGGCAAAGCGCCTTATCGTCAGGTGCTGACGCACGGCTTTACCGTGGACGGTCAGGGCCGCAAGATGTCCAAATCGCTGGGCAACACCGTCAGCCCGCAGGATGTAATGAACAAACTGGGCGCCGATATTCTGCGTCTGTGGGTCGCTTCCACCGACTATTCCGGCGAAATGGCGGTTTCCGACGAGATCCTGAAACGTTCGGCCGACGCCTATCGTCGTATCCGTAACACCGCGCGCTTCCTGCTGGCTAACCTCAACGGCTTCAATCCTGAAACCGATCTGGTACAGCCGGAAGAGATGGTGGTGCTGGATCGCTGGGCGGTCGGACGTGCCAAAGCGGCGCAGGCGGACATTATTGAATCTTACGCCAACTACGACTTCCATGAAGTCGTGCAGCGTCTGATGCAATTCTGCTCGGTAGAGATGGGTTCGTTCTATCTCGATATTATTAAAGATCGTCAGTACACCGCGAAAAGCGACAGCGTGGCCCGCCGCAGCTGCCAGACCGCGCTGTGGTACATCGTTGAAGCGCTGGTTCGCTGGATGGCGCCGATCATGTCCTTTACCGCTGATGAAATCTGGGGCTATCTGCCGGGTAAACGCGCGCAGTATGTCTTTACCGAAGAGTGGCTTGACGGCCTGTTCGGCTTAGAAGAGGGCGAGGCGCTGAACGACAGCTACTGGGCCGAGCTGCTGAAAGTACGTAGCGAAGTCAACAAGGTGATCGAGCAGGCGCGCGGCGATAAGCGTATCGGCGGTTCACTGGAGGCGACGGTAACGCTTTATGCCGATGCCGCGCTGGCCGAGAAGCTGACCGCGCTGGGCAATGAGCTGCGTTTCGTACTGCTGACCTCTGGCGCGCAGGTGGCGGATTACGCGCTGGCGCCGGAAGAAGCGCAGCAGAGCGAGGTGTTAAAAGGTCTGAAAATCGCGCTGCATAAAGCTGAAGGGGAGAAATGTCCGCGCTGCTGGCATTACACTACCGACATTGGACTGGATGCTGCGCACCCGGATATTTGCGGACGCTGTGTGACTAACGTCGCCGGTAATGGCGAAGAGCGTAAGTTTGCCTGATGCGTAAATCTCTTTTCTCAACCGGATTGCGCTGGCTCTGGCTGGTGCTGGTGGTTATCGGCGTCGATTTAGGCAGTAAGCTTTGGGTCATGAACAACATGGCCCTGCATGAAACGATACCGGTAATGCCGTTTTTTAATCTGTTCTATGCCCATAACTACGGGGCGGCGTTTAGCTTCCTCGCTGATAAGGGCGGCTGGCAGCGCTGGTTCTTTGCCGGTATCGCTATCGCTATTGCGGTGGCGTTGCTGGTGATGATGTATCGCACTGCGGCCAGTCAGAAACTCAACAATATTGCCTACGCGCTGATTATTGGCGGCGCGCTGGGCAACCTGTTTGATCGCGCCTGGCACGGCTTTGTGGTCGATTTTATCGACTTCTATATTGGCGGGTGGCACTTCGCCACCTTCAATATTGCCGACTGCGGTATTTGCGTTGGCGCCGCGCTGATCGTGCTGGAAGGCTTTTTTAACCCTTCCGGCAAACAGGCGAAACAAAAGGGCAAGGCATGACCGATTCCGTACAGCATGACAGCGCGGTGCTGCTGCACTTCACATTAAAACTGGATGACGGCTCGACGGCAGAGTCGACGCGCGCCAACGGCAAGCCGGCGCTGTTTCGCCTCGGCGACGGCAGCCTTTCCGGCCCGCTGGAGGCTGAACTGCTGGGGCTAAAGGCGGGCGATAAAAAAGCTTTCACGCTTGAGCCAGAAGATGCGTTCGGCAACGTTATTCCCGACTTGATTCAGTATTTCTCCCGCCGTGATTTTATGCAGGCGGGCGAGCCGGAAGTCGGCGCCATTATGCTGTTTACCGGAATGGACGGCAGTGAAATGCCGGGCGTAATCCGCGAGATTGCCGGCGATTCCATTACCGTTGATTTTAATCATCCGTTAGCGGGGCGTATGGTTCACTTCGATATTGACGTGCTGGAGATCGATCCCGTACTGGAGGCTGGCGCATGAAAATTCTGTTAGCGAATCCACGTGGTTTTTGTGCGGGCGTCGATCGCGCCATCAGTATCGTTGAGCGCGCGCTGGAAATGTATGGCGCGCCGATCTATGTGCGCCATGAAGTGGTGCATAACCGCTACGTGGTAAACAGCCTGCGCGAACGCGGCGCGATTTTCATTGAAGAGATTGCGGAAGTGCCGGATGGCGCGATCTTAATCTTTTCCGCACATGGCGTTTCGCAGGCAGTACGCGCCGAAGCGAAAGCGCGTCAGCTTACGATGCTGTTTGACGCTACCTGTCCGCTGGTAACCAAAGTCCATATGGAAGTGGCGCGCGCCAGCCGTAAAGGAACTGAAGCGATCCTGATCGGCCATGCCGGTCACCCGGAAGTTGAAGGCACCATGGGCCAGTACAACAATCCGCAGGGCGGGATGTACCTGGTTGAGGCGCCGGAGGATGTGTTTAATCTGCAGGTGAAAAATGAAAACAACCTGTGCTTTATGACGCAAACCACGCTTTCCGTAGATGATACCTCGGCGGTGATCGATGCGCTGCGTCAGCGTTTCCCCAATATTATCGGGCCGCGTAAAGACGATATTTGCTATGCCACCACTAACCGTCAGGAGGCTGTGCGCAGTCTGGCTGCCGAAGCGGATGTGGTACTGGTGGTCGGCTCTAAAAACTCCTCTAACTCCAATCGGCTGGCAGAGCTGGCTCAGCGTGCGGGCAAGCGCGCGCAACTGATCGATTCCGCCGCCGATATTCAGGAAAGTTGGTTACAGGATATTCGCTGCGTCGGCGTGACTGCTGGTGCATCTGCGCCAGATATTCTGGTACAGGAAGTGATCCAGCGTCTGCGTGAGTTTGGCGGCGAAGAGGTGACTGAGCTGAGCGGGCGTGAAGAAAATATTGTTTTTGAAGTACCGAAAGAGCTGCGCGTCGAGGTTAAACAGGTCGTTTAACTGTTTGTACATACGCAGCACCTAAAAACCGCCGGTTTTCGTCATGAACCCGGCGGTTTTTTATTGTTAACATCGCATTTCGTAATAACGCTGCGCCCGCAGCATAAATTTCTAATTATCCTTTTTTAACACTGGCTCGCTGTTAGCCATCTGGCTAATCTGTTGTGGCTTCAAATACATACTTAAAATCAGGAATAAATAGCGATGAAAACTGCACAGATCCGCATTGCCATTGCAGGTGCGCCGGGCCGCATGGGGAAAGAGTTGATTCAGGCAACGCAACAGGCGGAAGGCGTCTGTCTCGGTGCCGCTCTGGCGCGTAAAGGCTCATCGCTGGTGGGTTGTGATGCTGGTGAGCTGGCCGGCATTGGCAAGCTCGGCATCTCCGTAAGCGACGATTTGGCTGCGGTGGTTAACGATTTCGATATTTTGATCGATTTCACCCGACCGGAGGGCACGCTCGCTTATCTCGCGTTCTGTCGTCAGCATCAGAAAAATATGGTGATTGGTACGACCGGTTTTGATGAGGCAGGCAAACGCGCTATTAGCGAGGCTGCGCAGGAGATCGGTATTGTCTTTGCCGCTAATTTCAGCGTTGGCGTCAATCTGGTGCTGAAGCTGCTGGAGAAAACCGCAAAGGTAATGGGCGACTATGCTGATATTGAAATTATCGAAGCGCACCATCGTCACAAAGTCGATGCGCCTTCCGGCACGGCGCTGGCAATGGGCGAGGCAATAGCTGATGCCATGAACTGGCAGCTGGCCGATCGCGCTGTCTACGCGCGGGAAGGCCATACCGGCGAGCGTGAACCGCAAACGATTGGTTTTGCTACCGTACGTGCCGGAGATATTGTTGGCGAACACACGGCGATGTTTGCTGATATTGGCGAACGCATTGAGATTACCCACAAGGCCTCAAGCCGCATGACTTTTGCAAAAGGTGCCGTACGTGCAGCAATATGGTTATCCAAGGGAAAAGATGGGCTTTATGATATGAAAGATGTACTTAAACTTGATGAAATCTAGTTTTTTACAGTAGAGTTGTTTTTTAAGTAACTGTATATTAAGGGCCTTTTTTGGCTCTTTTTTTTAAACTTTTTTTATGTTGATTTGCATTGATTATTTTAACGTAACTCCCTTATTTAAAAGTTTTGTCATAAAAAAAGAGATTCATCCTTCGGTTTTTGACCATTTGGTCCACTTTTCTTCACTCTCGCTGCTCGTTTTCGTTTATTTTCGTCAGGCAACCGTTTTTCCCGCCATGAATAGCGACCTTTTCACGAGGAATAATCCTGGTTGGCGTTGAGTTGGGTAAAAAAGCAATAAAAAATGGCCTTTAGGGTAGACAGGGAGGAGGTCGATCATTAGAATGCGCGCAATTTGCCAAAAATCGACTGTGCAAGCGGTTTTTGCATTGATTCAGCCATGCGTTATGAATTAATATGCAAATATTATGACTGTTTATTCCCTGGAGGACGTTTTGAATAAGTCAGCGATTTTGGTTCTGGAAGACGGAACCCAATTCCACGGTCGGGCCATTGGGGCGACAGGAGCGGCGGTGGGGGAGGGAGTTTTCAATACTTCAATGACCGGTTATCAAGAAATCCTCACAGATCCTTCCTATTCCCGCCAGATTGTCACTCTCACTTATCCCCATATTGGTAATGTCGGCACTAACGCCGCTGATGAAGAATCCTCTCAGGTACATGCGCAAGGTCTGGTTATTCGCGACCTGCCGCTGATCGCCAGCAACTACCGTAATGAAGAAGGGCTTTCCGCCTGGCTGAAGCGTAACAATATCGTTGCTATCGCCGACATTGATACCCGTAAGCTGACGCGTCTGCTGCGGGAAAAGGGCGCACAGAACGGATGCATTATCGCGGGCGACGCACCGGATGCGCAGCTGGCGCTACAAAAAGCGCAGGCGTTTCCTGGCCTGAAAGGGATGGACCTGGCGAAAGAAGTCTGCACCCGCGAAATCTACAGCTGGACGCAGGGCAGCTGGACGCTGAACGACGGTTTGCCTGCGGCGCAGGCGGCAGACGCGCTGCCGTATCATGTAGTGGCTTATGATTTTGGCGTAAAACGCAACATCCTGCGGATGCTGGTAGATCGCGGCTGCCGCCTGACGGTAGTTCCGGCGCAAACCGCTGCTGAAGAAGTGCTAAAACTTAACCCGGACGGCATCTTCCTGGCGAACGGCCCAGGCGACCCGGAGCCGTGCGACTATGCGATCCGCGCCATTCAACGTTTTCTGGAAACGGACATCCCGGTATTCGGCATCTGCCTCGGCCATCAGCTATTGGCGCTGGCGAGCGGTGCGAAAACGGTAAAAATGAAGCTGGGCCATCATGGCGGCAACCATCCGGTAAAAGATCTCGATAACAACACCGTGATGATTACCGCGCAAAACCACGGCTTTGCTGTGGATGAAAAAGATCTGCCTGCCAGCCTGCGCGTTACCCACGTTTCGCTGTTTGACCAGACGGTTCAGGGCATTCACCGCACCGATAAGCCCGCGTTTAGCTTCCAGGGCCATCCCGAAGCAAGCCCAGGCCCGCACGACGCGGCGCCGCTGTTCGATCACTTTATCGAACTGATTGAAGCGGCCCGTGCAGGCCAGCAATAAATTTCAGGAGAGGAACAGAGACAATGCCAAAACGTACCGACATAAAATCCATCCTGATTCTGGGCGCAGGCCCGATTGTTATCGGCCAGGCGTGCGAATTTGACTATTCCGGCGCGCAGGCCTGTAAGGCGCTGCGTGAAGAAGGCTACCGCGTCATTCTGGTCAACTCCAACCCGGCGACCATCATGACCGACCCGGAAATGGCTGACGCGACCTACATTGAGCCGATCCACTGGGAAGTGGTACGCAAAATCATTGAAAAAGAGCGCCCGGATGCGGTGCTGCCGACCATGGGCGGACAGACCGCGCTGAACTGCGCCCTGGAGTTGGAGCGTCAGGGCGTGCTGGAAGAGTTCGGCGTGACCATGATTGGCGCGACCGCCGATGCGATTGATAAAGCAGAAGATCGCCAGCGTTTCGATAAGGCGATGAAAAAAATCGGTCTGGAAACGGCGCGTTCCGGCATTGCGCACAATATGGAAGAAGCGTTGCAGGTTGCTGCCGACGTTGGCTTCCCCTGCATTATTCGTCCTTCCTTTACCATGGGCGGCAGCGGCGGCGGTATCGCCTATAACCGCGAAGAGTTTGAAGAGATTTGCGAACGCGGTCTGGATCTGTCGCCAACCAAAGAGCTACTGATCGATGAATCGCTGATCGGCTGGAAAGAGTATGAAATGGAGGTGGTGCGCGATAAAAAAGACAACTGCATCATCGTCTGCTCCATCGAAAACTTCGATCCGATGGGCATTCATACTGGTGACTCCATTACCGTGGCGCCAGCGCAAACGCTGACCGACAAAGAGTACCAAATCATGCGTAACGCCTCGATGGCGGTACTGCGTGAAATCGGCGTGGAAACCGGCGGTTCGAACGTGCAGTTTGCGGTAAACCCGAAAAACGGTCGCCTGATTATTATCGAAATGAACCCGCGCGTTTCCCGCTCTTCGGCGCTGGCATCAAAAGCGACCGGTTTCCCGATCGCTAAAGTCGCGGCCAAGCTGGCGGTCGGCTACACGCTCGATGAGCTGATGAACGATATTACCGGCGGCCTGACGCCCGCATCGTTCGAACCTTCCATCGATTACGTCGTTACCAAAATCCCGCGCTTTAACTTTGAAAAATTTGCCGGCGCCAACGATCGCCTGACCACGCAGATGAAATCCGTGGGCGAAGTGATGGCCATTGGCCGCACATTACAGGAATCAATGCAGAAAGCGCTGCGCGGCCTGGAAGTGGGTGTTAACGGCTTCGATCCGAAAGTGCATCTGGACGATGCCGATGCGCTGACGCGTATTCGCCGCGAGCTGAAAGATGCAGGCGCGGAACGTATCTGGTACGTGGCCGATGCATTCCGTGCGGGCCTGTCGGTGGATGGCGTCTTTAACCTGACCAACATCGATCGCTGGTTCCTGGTGCAGATTGAAGAGCTGGTACGTCTGGAAGAGCAGGTCGCTCAGGAAGGTGTTAACGGCCTGACCGCTGACTTCCTGCGCACGCTGAAGCGTAAAGGCTTCGCGGATGCGCGTCTGGCGGAACTGGCGGGCGTGAGCGAGGCGGAAATACGCAAGCTGCGCCAGCAGTATAATCTCCATCCGGTTTACAAGCGCGTCGATACCTGCGCCGCCGAATTTGCTACCGATACCGCTTATATGTACTCCACCTATGAAGAAGAGTGCGAAGCGAATCCTAACCAGGGCCGTGAAAAAATCATGGTGCTGGGCGGCGGGCCGAACCGTATTGGCCAGGGCATTGAGTTTGACTACTGCTGCGTGCATGCTGCGCTGGCGCTGCGTGAAGATGGTTATGAAACCATCATGGTCAACTGTAACCCGGAAACCGTATCGACCGACTACGACACCTCCGATCGCCTCTACTTCGAGCCGGTTACGCTGGAAGATGTGCTGGAAATCGTACGTATCGAGCAGCCGAAAGGCGTGATTGTGCAGTACGGCGGCCAGACGCCGCTGAAGCTGGCGCGCGCGCTGGAAGCGGCAGGCGTGCCGGTTATCGGCACCAGCCCGGACGCCATTGACCGTGCGGAAGACCGTGAACGTTTCCAGCAGGCGGTAGAGCGCCTGGGCCTGAAACAGCCAGCTAACGCGACGGTAACGGCGCTGGAGCAGGCGGTACAGAAAGCCGTGGACATCGGTTATCCGCTGGTGGTGCGACCGTCCTACGTGCTGGGCGGACGTGCAATGGAAATCGTCTATGACGAGCAGGATCTGAAACGTTACTTCCAGACAGCGGTTTCCGTATCCAACGATGCGCCGGTGCTGCTGGATCGCTTCCTGGATGATGCGGTAGAAGTTGACGTGGATGCGATTTGCGACGGCGAGCGCGTGCTGATCGGTGGCATCATGGAACACATCGAGCAGGCTGGCGTGCATTCCGGTGACTCCGCCTGTTCGCTGCCGGCCTATACGCTGAGTGCCGACATTCAAAATGTGATGCGTCAGCAGGTTGAAAAACTGGCATTTGAGCTTTGCGTACGTGGCCTGATGAACGTGCAGTTTGCGGTTAAGGATAATGAAGTTTACCTGATTGAGGTAAACCCGCGCGCCGCGCGTACCGTACCTTTCGTATCGAAAGCGACCGGCGTGCCGCTGGCAAAAGTGGCGGCTCGCGTCATGGCTGGCAAAACGCTGGCGGAGCAGGGCGTCACCGAAGAGGTTATCCCGCCGTACTACTCCGTGAAGGAAGTGGTGCTGCCGTTTAACAAATTCCCTGGCGTGGATCCGATTCTTGGCCCGGAAATGCGTTCCACGGGCGAAGTGATGGGCGTGGGCCGTACTTTCGCCGAGGCCTTTGCGAAAGCGATGCTGGGCGCGCAGTCCAATATGAAAAAACAGGGCCGTGCGCTGCTGTCAGTGCGCGAAGGCGATAAAAAACGTGTCGTTGACCTGGCAGCTAAGCTGCTGAAGTTTGGTTTTGAACTGGATGCAACGCACGGTACAGCCGTGGTGCTGGGTGAAGCAGGTATTAACCCGCGCCTGGTGAACAAAGTGCATGAAGGTCGTCCGCATATTCAGGATCGCCTGAAGAACGGCGAATATAGCTATATCGTCAATACCACGGCTGGACGCCAGGCGATTGAGGATTCACGCGTTATCCGCCGCAGCGCGCTGCAATACAAAGTGCATTATGACACTACGCTGAACGGCGGCTTTGCTACCGCAATGGCGCTGAATGCCGATCCGACCGAGAAAGTCATTTCGGTTCAGGAAATGCACGCGCAGCTGAAAGCGAAATAACACCGCTGCGATAACAAAAACGGCTCCTACGGGGGCCGTTTTTTATGGGCGCTTAGCTGCTCTTTTTGCTGAGTGCGGGCTCAACTTTTTCAGCAGCAGCAGACGTTTTCGCTGTCAGCGAAGTCGGAGCAGTCACCAGCCCTATCACATTACTGTCTGATTTTGTGGACGTTTGCGCCTGCCCTGTAAACACCGCGCCTTTTTTGACAGATAGCGTGACGTAATCGAGTGCGCCGTTAATGATGGCATGTTCGCAAATATCAATGGATTCCGCTTTGCATTCGCCGTTAACGGCACCATCAATAATTAACTCACGGCTGGTAATATTGCCATTGACCAGGCCATTTCTCATGACTTTTACTACGCCTTCTTTGGCATTAATATTGCCCTGTACTTCGCCATATATATAAATCTTTCCCGTCGCCGTAAGGTTACCTTCAAAATAGCTTTCACGGGCGATGACCGTATTGTTCAGCTGTTCTTCTTGCTGTGATGGTTTTTCGGCGGTAATCACCGGTACGGTAATGGCGTTATTAACCTCTGTTTCCGTCGGCTTATTTTGCTTTTTGAACATAGAAAAAACCTCCTGTCGTAAGGCGTAAAGTAAAAATGCGGCTGAGGTCAGAATAAAAAAGATTCCCGACCAGACAAATGAAAAGAAACTGGTTATTAATGCGATGAGCCAAAAAAAAACACAATTTAAAAAGAGATATTGCCTGTCCATATCAGCTCTACAGAAGATTTTTATGCTGTGCAAAAGGCGGTTAACGTTGTTTTAATATCAGCGTAGCGCAACGTTATTTATTCACTGTTTGCGCAAAATTAACGACATTGACGCGACTATTCAAGCTGTGTCGCCCATTAAGCGCTGCACACGCTGCAATTCAATAAAAGTGGCCGATAATCGTCGGATAAAATTTTATTGGCGCAAACCCACTCAGGAACAATATTCTTCCTCATCACCTCAACTGCCCGTTTAAATTAGCCGTTCAGGTTTTATTTTTGTTAATTTAAACCATCGCCTTATCAATCCTGGTAGTGATAATAGAAAAGGTTAGTTTTATTACAGGCAGCAATCATTAATTAACCGTGCAATAATGCCGATTATTTATAGCGACTATTTTAGGGAAGTAGTCGTTTGCGCTGATTTGAATAACCTATTTCTGTTTATCAGTGTCAGTATTCATGCCGCTTATTCATTAGCCTTATTTAAAGGGGCGCAGGGCTGTTGATTTTCCAGATATCACCAGAGAAAAAGCGTTGCCTGGGGATAATTATTACCTGATAAACCGGTAATGACTCCAACTTACTGATAGTGTTTTATGTTCAGATAATGCCCGATGACCTTGTCATGCAGCTCCACCGATTTTGAGAACGACAGTGACTTCCGTCCCAGCCTTGCCAGATGTTGTCTCAGATTCAGGTTATGTCGCTCAATGCGCTGAGTGTAACGCTTGCTGATAACGTGCAGCTTTCCCTTCAGGTGTGATTCGTACAGCGGCCAGCCATCCGTCATCCATACCACGACCTCAAAGGCCGACAGCAGGCTCAGAAGACGCTCCAGTGTGGCCAGAGTGCGTTCACCGAAGACGTGCGCCACAACCGTCCTCCGTATCCTGTCATACGCGTAAAACAGCCAGCGCTGACGTGATTTAGCACCGACGTAGCCCCACTGTTCGTCCATTTCAGCGCAGACAATCACATCACTGCCCGGTTGTATGCGCGAGGTTACCGACTGCGGCCTGAGTTTTTTAAGTGACGTAAAACCGTGTTGAGGCCAACGCCCATAATGCGTGCACTGGCGCGACATCCGACGCCATTCATGGCCATATCAATGATTTTCTGGTGCGTACCGGGCTGAGAGGCGGTGTAAGTGAACTGTAGTTGCCATGTTTTACGGCAATGAGAGCAGAGATAGCGCTGATGTCCGGCAGTGCTTTTGCCGTTACGCACCACGCCTTCAGTAGCGGAGCAGGAAGGACATCTGATGGAAATGGAAGCCACGCAAGCACCTTAAAATCACCATCATACACTAAATCAGTAAGTTGGCAGCATTACCGATAAACCGGCCAGGAACATTCTAACTGATTAACAAACCTGTGCGGTTGTAGCCACGTCAACAGATGTTATATCCGCTTTGTGCGCTTTAAAAACCTTTACGCAAATTCCTTAACCAGCCTATCGACGAAAGTTTCGCCTTTACGTATGATGGCGCCAATTTTACACCCTGGTGAGTAATAGATGATGATAAGCCTGATAGCGGCTTTAGCAGCCGATCGCGTTATTGGGATGGAAAACGCTATGCCGTGGGATCTGCCTGCGGATTTGGCCTGGTTTAAACGTAACACGCTGAATAAGCCAGTAATTATGGGGCGCCTGACCTGGGAATCTATTGGCCGCCCGCTGCCAGGACGGCTTAATATCGTTGTCAGCAGCCAGTCAGGAGAAAACGCGCAAGGCGTTACCTGGGTTAGCTCGCTGGAAGAGGCCATTGCGGCGGCGGGTGACGTTGAAGAGGTTATGGTGATCGGCGGCGGCCGCATTTATGAGCAGATGCTGGATCGCGCCGATCGACTCTATCTGACGCACATTGATGCGGAAGTGGAAGGCGATACGCATTTTCCAGACTACGAGCCGGACGAATGGCAGTCGGTATTCAGTGAATTCCATGATGCTGATGAAAAGAACTCTCACAGCTACTGCTTTGAAATTCTTGAGCGTCGCCGATAATTTTCGTTAAATCCTCTCCTGCCCGCCAGCTGTAACATGGCTGTCATTTTTGCCCACTAGCATTGCTTCCACTCTGGGAAACCATAACGGGAAGCAATGCAAAATGAGCGATAAAATTCTTGAACTGAATATGGACTCGTTGCCGAACCCGGCGCGTCGCAAACTGCTGGCCGGAACCGGCGCGTTTAGCCTGGCGGGCTTTCTTGGCGGTGGCGTCAGCTTTTCCGCTTTCGCTGACGTAAAGTCTGCGCCAAACGGCAGTCCGCTGCTGGGCTTTAAGGCGATTGCTGCATCTACTGCCGACGATATTGCCATCGCGCCAGGTTACCGGGCAGAAGTGCTGATTTCCTGGGGCGAGCCGCTGGTGGATGGCGCCGCCGCCTTCGATCCGCAAGGAAACAACAGCGCAGCCGATCAGGAGAAACAGTTTGGGGATAATAATGACGGCATGAGCTTTTTCGCCATCGACGACAACCGCGGCGTGATGGCAATTAATAATGAATACGTTAACGAACAATATCTGTTTGCCCACGGCGGCAGTAAAGCCGTCAGTGCGGAAGACGTGAAAAAATCGCAGGCGGCGCACGGCGTTTCCATTGTTGAGGTGGAACGAGCCGATGACAACCGCTGGCGCGTTGTGCGTCCTTCACGCTATACCCGCCGCATTACCGCCAATACGGTCATGCACTTTTCCGGCCCGGCGGCAGGCCACGCCGCGCTGCAAACCGCCGCCGATCCCGAAGGGAAAACGGTGCTGGGCACCTTCGGCAACTGCGCCAACGGCAAAACGCCCTGGGGAACCTACCTGACCTGCGAAGAAAACTTCGATACCTATTTCGGTACCAAATCGGCGGGTTTTAGCCCGACGGCGCAGCAAAAGCGTTACACCCTGAAGGCCAGCGAGCCGGAGCGCAACTGGTCCGATTTTGACGAGCGCTTTGATGTGGCGAAGAATCCCAATGAATTTAACCGCCACGGCTGGATTGTCGAAATCGATCCGCTCGATCCCGCCTCTGTACCGGTAAAACGCACCGCGCTGGGCCGTTTTAAGCATGAAAATGCGGCGGTCACGGTCGCGAAAAGCGGTGAGCTGGTGGTGTATATGGGCGACGACGAGCGCGGCGAATATATCTATAAGTTTGTCTCCAACGGTAAGGTCGATCATGCGAATCCCGCCGCCAATAAATCCCTGCTGGATGAAGGGACGCTGTATGTTGCGGTGTTTGAAGGTGATAAAAACGGGATGCCGCTGAAAGGAACAGGTCGCTGGATAGCGCTGACGCATGGACAGAATGGTTTAACCGCTGAAAACGGCTTTCAGAGCCAGGCGGATATTCTGATTAACGCGCGTGCGGCGGCGGATGTGGTAAAGGCGACGCGTATGGATCGCCCCGAATGGATTGCCGTCAATCCGCATGACGGCCGCGCCTACTGTACGCTGACAAACAATACCAAACGCGGCGATGAGAAAATGCCAGTCGATGCCGCGAACCCGCGTCCTGATAATATTTATGGTCAGATTATTCGCTGGGATGAGCAGGGTGACGCCACGGCGCAGCAGTTTAGCTGGGATATTTTCGTGCTGTGCGGTAATCCGATTGCGCATCCGCAGGGGGTACAGCGCGGTACGCCGAATATTACCGCTGACAACACCTTTAACAGCCCGGATGGGTTAGGTTTTGACAGCGCCGGACGCCTGTGGATTCTGACTGATGGCAAATACAGTAACGAAGGCGATTATCAGGGACAGGGCAATAACCAGATGCTGGTTGGCGATCCTGACAGCGGAGAAATCCGCCGTTTTATGGTTGGCCCGAAATCGTGCGAGCTAACGGGGATTACCTTTACACCGGATTACCGCACGCTGTTTGTCAACGTACAGCATCCGGGCGAAGAGGGCGATTCACACTTTCCTCATAACAGCCCACGCCCTCGCTCGTCGGTGATTATGATCACCCGCGAGGATGGCGGCATTCTGGGCGCCTGATAAGCAGTTCCGGGCCCAAATGGCCCGGCAACTTATTCAGCGCGTAGCGCGGCGTCGCTGGTTTCGTTGTTTTGCTGACGGTTAGAGGGCTGAATAAATAGCTGACGATCTTCCCAACGCAGCATAGTCAGTGAGCCGCCCCAGCAGCATCCGGTATCCAGACCGATAATACCGTCCGGCGTGCCTTTGCCTTCCAGCGATGCCCAGTGACCAAAAATAATGGTGTAATCGCGCGCTACCGGATTTTCGATGGCGAACCAGGGTTTAAGCGGCGGCGGCGCAGAATCAGGCGCCTCTTTGCAAATCATATCCAGCTGGCCATTCGGGAAACAGAAACGCATCCGCGTCAGGGCATTAGTGCTGAAGCGCAAACGCGCCAGTCCGGTCAGCTCCGGTGACCAGTTGTTGGGCATATCGCCATACATGGCGTTAAGAAACAGTGGGTAGCTGTCGCTGGAAAGCACCGACTCCACTTCGCGCGCGCACATTTTCGCGGTTTCAATATCCCACTGCGGCGTAATGCCCGCGTGCGCCATCACCAGCTTTTTCTCTTCATCCACCTGCAGCAGCGGCTGACGGCGCAGCCAGTTAATCAGCTCATCGGCGTCGGGCGCTTCCAGCAGCGGCGTAATACGATCTTTCGGCTTGTTACGGCTGATGCCGGCATAAACTGCCAGCAGATGCAGATCGTGATTGCCCAGTACGATACGTACCGCATTGCCGAGAGAGCGCACGTAGCGCAGCACTTCCAGCGAGCCGGGGCCGCGCGCGACCAGGTCACCGGTCAGCCACAGTGTATCTTTTTCAGGATCAAAGGCGACCTGCTGCAACAGTGAATGCAGTTCATCGTAGCAGCCATGAACATCGCCAATCAGATATGTACTCATAAACCAAGTATCCAGCCAGGAAACGACAAACCCGGCCGCAGCCGGGTTTCTTATCAGTGTATGCGCGAAGGCACGGCGAGGCGAAAGACGGGAATATCGACGTGAAAGGTTTCGCCCCGATCGTCAATCATCACGTAATGTCCCTGCATGGTGCCCATCGGGGTTTCCAGCACCGCGCCGCTGGTGTATTGAAATTCATCGCCCGGCGCAATGTGAGGTTGCTCGCCCACTACGCCATCGCCCTGAACTTCCGTTGCGCGCCCGTTGCCATTGGTAATTAACCAGTAACGGCTCAGCAGCTGCACATTGTCGCGCCCCAGATTGCGAATGGTGATGGTATAGGCGAACACGTAGCGATCTTCATCCGGGGCAGATTGCGATTCGACGTAAAAACTCTGTACCTGAACACAAACTCGGGACGACTCAATCATGCGTTTAGCTCTCCTGCGATTCAGGATGCGCAGTTAACCAATTTGCTAACTGGCAATATTGCGCAACGGTGACGTTTTCCGCTCGCAGACTGCCATCCACGCCCAGGCTCTCCATCACGTCGGCGCTAAACAGATGGCCCAGGCTGTTGCGCAGCGTTTTGCGGCGCTTGCCGAATGCCTCGGTAGTAATGCGGCTCAGCGCACGAATATCCTCAACCTGATGAGGTTGTACGGCATGCGGCACCAGTCTTACCACGGCAGAGTCTACTTTCGGCGCCGGCGTAAAGGATTCTGGCGGCACTTCCAGTACCGGGATCACCTGGCAGTAGTATTGCGCCATCACGCTTAAGCGACCGTAGGCTTTACTACCAGGGCCCGCCACCAGGCGGTTAACCACCTCTTTTTGCAGCATGAAGTGCATATCTTTGATCGCACTAGTATAGCTGAAAAGGTGGAACATCAATGGGGTAGAGATATTGTAAGGCAGATTGCCGAATACGCGTAACGGCTGGCCTCGTTCTGCGGCAAGCTGCGCAAAATCGAAGGTCATGGCATCCTGCTGAAAAATAGTCAGCTTCGGCCCTAAAAACGGATGAGTTTGTAAACGCGCGGCCAGATCGCGATCCAGCTCAATCACGGTCAGCGCATCAAGGCGCTCGCCGACGGGTTCAGTCAGGGCGCCGAGGCCTGGACCGATCTCTACCATCGCCTCACCGCGTTGTGGATGGATCGCCGCAACGATGCTGTCGATAATGTAAGAGTCGTTAAGGAAGTTTTGCCCAAAACGTTTGCGGGCGAAATGACCCTGGTGGACGCGATTATTCATTGACTTGTTTGATCATATTGATGGCGAGATTAAGCGCCGTGATGAAGCTTCCCGCATCGGCGTTGCCCTGACCGGCCAGTTCCAGCGCGGTGCCGTGGTCAACGGAGGTACGGATAAATGGTAGACCGAGCGTGATATTCACCGCGCGGCCAAAACCCTGATATTTTAACACCGGCAGGCCCTGGTCGTGATACATCGCCAGAACCGCGTCGGCATGCTGCAGATATTTTGGCTGGAACAGCGTATCTGCCGGCAGCGGGCCGGTCAGCTGCATGCCTTGTTGGCGCAGTTTATCCAGTGCCGGAATAATGGTATCGATCTCTTCGCGGCCCATATGACCGCTTTCGCCAGCGTGCGGATTCAATCCGCAAACCAGAATATGCGGCTGCGCGATCCCAAACTTAAGCTGTAAATCCTGATGCAGAATGGTGATGACTTCATGCAGGCTGGCTTCGGTTATCGCATCCGACACCGCTTTTAACGGCAGGTGCGTGGTAGCCAGCGCCACGCGCAGCTCTTCGGTCGCCAGCATCATAACTACGCGCTCGCAGGCGGCGCGATCGGCAAAAAATTCGGTATGGCCGCTAAAGGTTATTCCGGCATCGTTAATGATGCCTTTATGTACCGGGCCGGTAATCAAGGCGGAGAATTCGCCGTTCAGGCAGCCATCGCAGGCGCGAGTCAGGGTTTCCAGCACGTAGCGGCTGTTTGCAACACTGAGCGTGCCGGCATTAACCGGCGCGGACAGCGCGATCGGCAGCACGGTCAGCGTACCGGCCTGCTGCGGCTGTGCTGGCACGTCCGGCTGATATTGCCGTAGCGACAGCGGTAAGCCCAGCTGCTGCGCGCGTTCGATCAAGAGCTGCGGTGAGGCGCACACCACCAGCTCAACCGGCCAGTCGCGCTGCGCCAGCTGTAACGTAACATCAGGACCAATCCCGGCGGGTTCGCCGGGAGTGATAACGACACGAGCATTACTGCGCATTGGCGTCCAGAATTTTAACGTAGGCAGCGGCACGCTGTTCCTGCATCCAGGTTTGCGCTTCTTCGGCGAACTTACGGTTAAACAGCAGACGGTAAGCGCGCTCTTTCTGCGCCGCATCGGTTTTATCAACCTGACGCGTGTCGAGTAGCTGAATCAGATGCCAGCCAAAAGAGGAGTGAACCGGCTGACTGGTTTCGCCTTTATGCAGACGCAGCAACGCATCGCGGAAGGCCGGATCGAAGATCTCCGGTGAACTCCAGCCAAGATCGCCGCCCTGGTTGGCGGAACCCGGATCGTCAGAGAACTGTTTCGCTGCTGCGGCAAAGCTGGTTTTTCCGCTCTTAATATCATCAGCGATCTGCAACAATTTCTGGCGCGCCTGCGCGTCGGTCAGAATCGGCGATGGCTTGAGCAGAATATGACGAGCATGCACTTCGGTCACCGAGATGTTTTTGCTCTCGCCGCGCAGGTCGTTCACTTTCAAAATATGGAAGCCGACGCCAGAGCGAATCGGGCCAACGATATCGCCTTTTTTCGCCGTACTCAGCGCCTGAGCAAACAGCGTTGGCAACTCTTCAATTTTGCCCCAGCCCATATTGCCACCCTGCAAAGCCTGAGAGTCGGCAGAGTAGGTCACCGCCAGCTTGCCGAAGTCGGCGCCGCTGTTCAGTTCGCCCATCAGCTGCTTCGCCAGCGCTTCCTGCTCGTCAACCTGCTGCTGCGTCGGGTTTTCCGGCAGCGGCAGCAGAATATGACTGATATTCAGTTCAGTGCCCTGGGTATTTTGCGCCGCGACCTGTTTGGCCAGCGTATCGACTTCCTGCGGCAGAATAGTTACGCGACGGCGAACTTCGTTATTGCGTACTTCAGCAATCTGCATCTCTTTGCGGATCTGCTCGCGATAGGCGCTGTAGTTGACGCCGTCATAGGCCAGGCGGCTGCGCATCTGATCCATCGACATGCGGTTTTGCGCGGCGATATTGGCAATCGCCTGATCCAGCTGCTGATCGCTGATCTGCACGCCCATCTGCTTGCCCATTTGCAAGATAATGTTATCCATAACCAGACGCTCAACGATCTGATGACGCAGCGTGCGGTCATCAGGCAGCTGCTGTCCAGCCTGTTGCGCCTGCGCTTTCACTGAACGCATCATGCCATCAACATCACTTTCCAGAACGACGCCGTTGTTGACCACGGCGGCGACTTTATCAACTACCTGCGGGGCTGCGATCGCGGTGTTAGCGGCCAGCGCCACACCCAGTATCAGCATTCTCCAGTTCTTCATACATTTTCCATTTTTCTTTCCGCACTGCGGGTTTGCCTGTCAAACATTACAACATCAGAAAGCGCGCTGGTAAGGCAGAATGCCCTCACGTAGCATTTGGTTGGAGCCCAGGCCGTAGTTCGAACTCAGGCCACGCAACTCAATGTTGAATGAGATTTGGTTTTCATACTTACTGTCGTTGTTTTCCCAGCCGTTAATCTTACGCTGGTAACCCACGCGGATGGCGTAGCAGCACGAACTATACTGTACGCCTACCAGTTGCTCAGCCGGCTTCTTCTCTTTGGTATCGTAGTAGTACGCGCCTACTACGGCCCAGGAATCAGCCAGCGGCCAGCTGGCCGTCATCCCAACCTGCGAGATACCGTTCTCGTAAATCGGGTTGTTCGTAATATTGCGGTTTAGCGCGGTAGCCACATATTCCGGGCTGCTGTAACGATAGTTCAGCTGCACCATGCGATCGGCATCGCGACGATATTCCAGCACCGCGTTACCCTGCGCAATATTATCCAGCCGTGTATCGTACTGAACGCCGCCGCGAACGCCCCAGCGATCGCTGACACGCCAGTAAGTGTCACCGGCCCAAATCAGGCTGCCGGTGTCATCTTCGTCGCTGGTCTCGTTCAGGCCGGTGCGCGATGGGGTAAACGAGTAGATTTGACCTACGGATACGTTAAAACGTTCAACCATATCGGTATCATAAATACGTGAAGTCAGGCCGCTGGCAACCTGATTGGCTGACGCAATACGATCGAGGCCGCTGTAAGTACGGTCGCGGAACAAACCGGTATAGTCAGTTTGCAGCAGCGTGGAGTCATACGCCTGAATATGGCTCTGGTCGCGGTACGGGACATAAAGATACTGCACGCGCGGCTCAAGCGTCTGGGTGTAGCCTTCCGCCCAGTTCATATTGCGATCGAACACCATGCGCCCGTCTACTTTGAACTGCGGCATTACGCGATTGACGTCTTCTTTTAACGGGCTATTTGGATTACGGGAGTTGTAATAATCGATATTGCTCTGCTGGTAATGCGTCGCCAGCAGTTTCGCCTCGGTATTCAGGCTGCCCCAGTCGTTAGCCAGCGGCAGGTTGATGGTCGGCTCCAGGTGCAGACGCACCGCATCCGGTAGATCATCATTAACGTTAGTAAACTGCACCGCCTGCGCATACAGATGCGTATCGAACGGGCCGATATCATTTTTGTAATAGTTGAAATCGAACTGCGGCTGCGCACGATAAACGTTTTTTGAACGATTGGTATCAAAAATCTGGAAATCTTTCGTAGAAAGCGTGGCGTCCCAGTTGGTATCCGCATAGCCGACGCTGAATTTCTGCGTGGCGTAGCCGTCGGTGGTGGAGTAGTACTCCGAGTCGAGATCGTTAAAGTAATAAGGATCGCTGACTTTGGTGTAGTTAGCGTTAAAGCGCCAGTGCTGCTCATAAACGCCGGAGTGGCGCCAGAAGAACAACCAGCGGTTGGAGTCACCATCGTCGGTGCCGCGCGCCGCTTCGTCACGCTTGTACTCATCGTCGCTCGGCAGGTAATCGAACTCAATCAGGCCCGATCCTGCTTTTGACAGATAGCGGAACTCATTCTGCCACTGCAAGCCGCGTTTGCTTTGATAGTTCGGCGTAATTGTGGCGTCCATCTGCGGCGCGATGTTCCAGTAGTAGGGCAGCGCAAACTGAAAGCCATCATTATTACTGTATTTAGCGTTCGGGATCAGGAAGCCGGAGCGGCGACGATCGCCAATCGGCAGCTGGAGATAGGGACTATAAAACACCGGAACCGCACCGATTTTAAAACGGGCATTCCAGATTTCGGCCACCTGCTCTTCACGATCCTGAATCACCTGCGAGCCAACAACGCTCCAGCTGTTGCTGCCAGGCAGACAAGAGGTAAAGGTGCCGTTTTCCAGGATAGTGTAGCGGCTGTCACCGCGCAACTTCATCTGGTCGGCGGTGCCGCGTCCCTGACGGCCCACCATCTGATAGCTACCGTTCCAGACGTTGGTATCTTTCGTATTCAGATTGGACCAGGCTTTTGGACCTTTCAGGATCACCTGGTTGTCATCATAATGGACGTTGCCGAGCGCATCGACGGTACGCAGCGGCGTGGTCTGGCCTGGCTGCTCGCGCTGATGCAACTGCACTTCGTCAGATTGCAGGCGGCTATTGCCCTGCTGAATATCAACTTTGCCGGTAAATACCGCGTCGTCAGGATAATTTCCCTTCGCATTATCAGAATGTATCGTTACCGGTAGCTGATTGGCATCTCCCTGAACCAGAGGACGGTTATAGCTTGGTACGCCCAGCATACACTGCGACATCAAATCGTCGGCGAGAGAGTGCTGACTATAAAGCGCTGCGCCAATCATTGTGGCCAGCAGTGTGGGTATACGTTTTTTCATACGCGGTATCGATAATTCCGTAATAACTGGCATCATGCCGACAAAACGGTCAGAGACTAACGTACTGAACTGCGTTGCGCCAGTGTTAATCCTTTCCTGTCCGCGTTGCCGTTAGGCAGTGGGATAAATGACAGGTATGATAATGCAATTTTTAGCCTTCGGCATGGCGAATTGAGGAGTATATGCGCTATTGGGGAAAAGTAATTGGCCTGTTGCTGGGATTGTTATCTGGCGCGGGCTTTTGGGGGTTGCTGTTAGGGCTGTTGCTCGGCCATATGGTAGACAAAATCCGCGCGACGCAGGGAAGGGCTTATTTTTCTAACAACCAGACCCGGCAAACGATTTTTTTCCGTACCACGTTTCAGGTAATGGGACATCTGACCAAGTCAAAAGGGCGCGTTACCGAGGCGGATATTCAGACCGCGTCGTTACAGATGGATCGTATGCAGCTGCACGGCGAAGCGCGCGCTCAGGCGCAGCAGGCGTTTCGTGAAGGCAAGCAGAGCGATTATCCGTTACGTAATAAATTGCGCGAACTGCGCAGCGCCTGTTTTGGGCGTTTTGATCTGATCCGTATGTTTCTGGAGATTCAGATTCAGGCCGCCTTTGCCGACGGTTCGCTGCATCCTAACGAGCGACAGGTGCTGTATGTGATTGCCGAAGAGTTAGGTATTTCACGTACGCAGTTCGATCAGTTTTTACATATGATGGAAGGCGGTCAGCAGTTTGGCGGCGGCTATCACTCATGGGGCGGAGCCGGACAGGGCGGGGCACGTTATGGCGCGCCGCAGGGACCGACGCTGGCAGACGCCTGTAAAGTATTGGGCGTGAAGCCTGACGATGATTATATGACCATTAAACGCGCCTGGCGTAAGCAGATGGCGGAGCATCATCCCGATAAGCTGGTGGCGAAAGGGTTACCGCCGGAGATGATGGAGATGGCGAAGCAGAAGGCGCAGGAGATCCAGGCTGCCTGGGATCTGATTCGCAAAGAACGGAATTTTAAATAGCGCAGAAGTTAGCCAGAGCCGGTTGTAAGTAAGCCGGTGCTGGTTATGCCGGGTACAGGTTTGCTGAGATTGATTGGTGCAGACCGCCAGAGAACTGGAGTTATGTGTGCTGGGCCGGTACTGATTTGCCGGTTACAAGAAGGCTGAGCCTGGGACAGGCGCAAGAAAACTTAATTGCCTGTGCTGGTTGCGGGAAGGCTGAGTCTGAGCCGATCGCGAGAAAGCCGGAGCGACTCGAGCTGGTCACCAGCAGGCCATCGGCGGAACGGCCCCCGGCACCTCCGCCCGCGGCTTCCCAGGCCGCAGGAGATCCGCTTCCATGCTCCGGCTTTCTCGTTTCCCATGCATGGCGCTGTTAGTTCTTACCTATATTAAAAGCACTTGAAGGACCCATTGAGCTGAAATCGTATACGCACAATGTAAATATCCCGGTTGATGGCAATACGGGAAAACTTACTGGTACGCGCATCCATATGCCGATTATGTTCCGAAGGAGTTTGATCGTGTTACGCCCATGCTTTATCGCGCCCTAAGCACCGGAAAGACTCTGCGGTCAGCGACAATTAAAATGTATCAGATTAACGAAGCGGGTTTAGAACAAGAGTATTTCAACATCATCCTTGAAGGTGTAAAACTGACTTCTATCACACCAGATTTGTACCCCGGATCCAATACGGGAACGCATCTTGAAACCATTCTCCTGCGCTATGCACAGATCACATGGAAACACTGTGATGGTAACATTCTCTATACCGATTCATGGAATGAACGGGCAACATATTAGAAGTAAGTTAATCTGGTCGTCAGGTTTCCATCTATCCAGTTTCGGTCGCCAGATAAATAACGAGGCCCGAACTTACTGGTATCAGAATTAAGTTTTGATACCGGTAAGTATTAAACAGAAGATTCAGAAGCCAGCGGAAGCGGCAAACAGACGACTCAGAAGCCAAAGGAAGCAGCGGATGGGCCGTGTAGTAAAGCCTCCGCGTCAGGGATGACGCGACGGAGGCTCAGGGATGGATTAACGACGTCTTTACGAAACGGCCCATCCGCCGCTGGCCGACCACCAAACCACCAGGCAATGTCCATCCGCTGCTGGACCGTCTACCAAACCGTCAGGCAATGCCTACCTGTTGTTGAGTGCCCAGCCAAACTCACCCGCCATAATCAACCCGTCAACCCGTCAACCCGCATCAGAAATCCGCTGGCTGACGAAACGTCATCTTATTACCGAACGTGGGATGGGTAATCGTCAGCCATTCGGCATGCAGCTGCAGCCGTGCAGCCAGCGCCAAAGCCGCTTCATGCGCATAAAAACGATCGCCCAAAATAGGATGCCCTAACGCCTGCATATGCACGCGCAACTGATGCGAACGGCCGGTAATCGGCTTCAACTGAACGCGCGCGGTATTATCCGCCGCACGCTCCAGCACCTGATACTCCGTCTGCGCTGACTTGCCGGTCTCAAAACAGACCTTCTGCATCGGGCGATTCGGCCAGTCGCAAATCAGTGGCAGATCCACCAACCCGTCATCCTTTTCTGGATGTCCCCAGATACGCGCAACATAGCTTTTTTCCGGCTCGCGTTCACGAAACTGACGCTTCAGCTCCCGCTCGGCGGCTTTGGTCAGCGCGACAACCAGCACGCCGCTGGTCGCCATATCCAGCCGATGCACCGATTCAGCTTGCGGAAAATCACGCTGAATGCGGGTCATCACGCTATCTTTATGCTCTTCCAGCCGTCCCGGCACGGACAATAACCCGCTCGGCTTATTGACCACCATAATGTGATCGTCCTGATACAGAATATGCAGCCAGGGCTCCAGCGGCGGGTTATAAGGTTCCATAGCACGCGTCTCCGGTTAGCTTACTGATGAGAAACCACAATCAGACGCAGCGCATCCAGACGCCAGCCGGCATCGTTCAGGCTGGCCAGTACCTCTTTGCGATTGCTTTCCAGCGCGGCGATCTCATCTTCACGGATATTCGGGTTCACTGCCTTCAGCGCATTCAGACGCTCCAGCTCGGCGCTCAGCTTCTCGTCCGCCTCGGCGCGCGCGGCGTCGATCAGTTTACGCGCCGCCTCCGCCGCCTGCGGCTCCGCCAGCTGCAAAATCGCATGCACATCTTGCTGCACCGCGTTCACCAGCTTGCTGCCGTTATGGCGATTTACCGCGTTCAACTGACGGTTAAAGCTCTCGAACTCTACCTTATCCGCCAGGTTGGTGCCTTTACGATCCACCAGCAAACGCATCGGCGTCGGCGGCAGGAAGCGCGTTAATTGCAGATGCTTCGGTGCCTGCGCTTCGACCACGTAAATCAGCTCCATCAGCAGCGTGCCAACCGGCAGCGCTTTATTCTTCAGCAGCGACAGGGCGCAGCTGCCGGTATCGCCCGACAGAATCAGATCGAGCCCGTTACGAATAATCGGATGCTCCCAGGTCACATACTGTGCATCTTCACGCGACAGCGCCTGGGTGCGATCGAAGGTAATGGTGCATCCTTCTTCCGGCAGGCCAGGGAAATCAGGTACCAGCATATGATCGGACGGGGTCAGCACGATCAGGTTATCGCTGCGATCCTCCTGATTAATGCCGACAATATCGAACAGGTTCAGCGCAAAATTCACCAGCTCAATATGATTATCCTGCTCACTAATTTCGTCAGCCAGCGCCTGCGCTTTCTCGCCGCCGTTGGAGTTTAGCTCCAGCAGACGGTCGCGGCCCTGTTCCAGCTGAGCGCGCAGCGCATCGTGCTGCTTGCGGCACTCAACGATAAATTCATCCAGTCCTTCGTTGTTCTCCGGCGAAGCCAGATAGCCAATCAGCCGATCGTGAACCCGATCGTATACGGTGCGGCCGGTTGGGCAGGTATGCTCAAAGGCGTCCAGCCCTTCGTGATACCAGCGCACCAGCACCGACTGCGCGGTTTTCTCCAGATAAGGCACCATGATTTCAATATCGCGCGCCTGACCAATACGATCGAGACGGCCAATACGCTGTTCCAGCAGATCCGGGTTAAACGGCAGATCGAACATCACCAGACGGTTGGCGAACTGGAAGTTGCGGCCTTCGGAGCCGATTTCAGAACAGAGCAGCACCTGCGCGCCGTCTTCTTCTGAAGCAAACCAGGCGGCGGCACGATCGCGATCGATCAGCGATAAACCTTCATGGAACACCGCTGCACGAATGCCTTCACGCTCGCGCAGTACCTGCTCCAGCTGCAGCGCGGTGGCAGCCTTGGCGCAGATCACCAGCACCTTCTCATTGCGGTTGCTGGTCAGATAGCCCATCAGCCACTCGACGCGCGGATCGAAATTCCACCAGGTACCGCTGTCGCCTTCAAACTCCTGGTAAATCTGCTCCGGATAGAGCATGTCGTGCGCGCGCTCTTCTGGCGATTTACGCGCGGCCATAATGCCGGAAACTTTAATCGCGGTCTGATACTGCGTCGGCAGCGGCAGACGGATTTGATGCAGTACGCGCTGTGGGAAACCTTTAACACCGTTACGGGTGTTACGGAACAGCACGCGGCTGGTGCCGTGGCGATCCATCAGCATACGAATCAGCTCTTCGCGCGCCGCCAGCTTGTTGTCGCCCTGGCCGTTAGCGGTTTGCAGCAGCGGCTCAATATCCTGCTCACCGATGAGATCGCTCAGCGCGTTCATCTGCTCGTTATTGATCGCCTTATCTTCCAGTAGCATGGCGACCGCGTCGGCCACCGGACGATAGTTCTGCTGCTCGGCGACGAACTGCTCGAAATCGTGGAAACGATTAGGATCCAGCAGGCGCAGACGTGCGAAATGGCTCTCCATGCCGAGCTGCTCCGGCGTCGCCGTCAGCAGCAGCACGCCAGGGATCTGTTCTGCCAGCTGCTCAATTACCTGATATTCACGGCTCGGTTCGCCTTCGCTCCACGCCAGGTGATGCGCTTCATCCACCACCAACAGATCCCATTCGGCTTCTGCCAGCAGCTCCAGGCGCTGCTTATTACGGCGTACAAAATCGAGCGAGCAGATCACCAGCTGTTCGGTATCAAACGGGTTATCGCTGTCGTGCTGCGCTTCGGCGTAACGCGCATCGTCAAACAGTGAAAAACGCAGGTTGAAGCGGCGCAGCATCTCAACCAGCCACTGATGCTGCAGCGTTTCAGGTACTACGATCAGTACGCGATCGGCACGGCCAGCCAGAAGTTGCTGATGAATAATCATCCCGGCTTCAATGGTCTTGCCCAGGCCGACTTCGTCCGCCAGCAGCACACGCGGCGCATGGCGACGGCCTACATCGTGAGCGATATGCAGCTGATGCGGGATCAGGTTAGTACGCATACCGCGCAGGCCGCTGATCGGCAGACGATACTGTTCGCTCTGATAGCGGCGCGCGCGAAAACGCAGCGCAAAGCGATCCATTCGGTCAAGCTGACCGGCGAACAGACGATCCTGCGGCTTGCTGAAAACCAGCTTACTGTCGAGTAAAACTTCACGCAGCTCTACCGGTTCCTGCGTATCCAGACGGGTACCGATATAGGTTACCAGGCCATTATCATTGCGTACTTCAGCGACCTCCAGCTGCCAGCCTTCATGGCTGGTAACGGTATCGCCGGGATTGAAGATCACACGGGTAATGGGAGAATCATTTCGGGCATAGAGACGGTTTTCACCGGTAGCAGAGAAAAGCAGGGTAACCATACGGGCATCCAGTGCAACCACAGTTCCCAGTCCCAGTTCGCTTTCCGTGTCGCTGATCCAGCGTTGACCAAGTGTAAAAGGCATAGATGTTTAGCTCGATTCTCGTAATAACAGATGTCATGCTCCCGCTCGGACAATAGCGTTGCGGCCAGGCAAAGTCTGTCTGGCTGAGGCTCAGGAGCGGTGAAGTTCAGGAAGGGCGCTATGGTACTGGAAGGTAACGCGTTCGTCACCTGTCAAAAAAGCCCCAACTGCCCGGTAATCAGTGTAGCAAAGTCATCCTGTACAAATGGCAGGATGCCGTCGGCGACCGGCTGTAGCTGCCGCGTCAGATAGTGATCGTAGTCCAGCGGCGAGGTTCGCGCCTCCAGCGGTTCCGGCCCGGAGGTTGCGATCACGTAGCGAATCGATCCGCCTTTCTGATACTGCAGCGGGCGGCCCAGCTTTTGGTTCTGCTCATCCGCCAGGCGCGCGGCGCGCACGTGCGGCGGCACGTTGCGCTCATATTCATGCAGCGGACGGCGCAGACGCTTTATAGACCAGCCGGTCATCCAGCTCACCATCAAGCAGTTGCCGAACGGTGTCACGAATATAGTCCTGCCAGGGCTGATGACGGAAAATCCGCCCGTACAGCTCCTGCTGAAACTGTTGCGCCAGCGGCGTCCAGTCGGTGCGCACCGTTTCCAGCCCTTTGAAGACCATCCGTTCCTGCTCGCCATCGCGAATCAAACCGGCGTAGCGCTTTTTGCTGCCCTGTTCCGCGCCGCGAATCGTTGGCATCAGAAAGCGCACAAAATGCGTTTCGTATTCCAGCTCCAGCGCGCTTTCCAGCTGATATTGCGCCTGCAGATGTTCGCGCCACCACTGATTAACATGGCTGACCAGCCGACGGCCAATGGCATCGGCGCTGGCGTTATCATGCGGCGCTTTCAGCCAGACAAAGGTGGAATCGGTATCGCCATAGATCACCTCGAAGCCCTGCGCTTCGATAAGCTGACGCGTCTGCTGCATAATTTCATGGCCGCGCAGTGTGATGGAGGAGGCCAAACGCGGATCGAAAAAGCGACAGGCGCTGGTGCCCAGCACGCCGTAGAAGGCGTTCATGATAATTTTCAACGCCTGCGACAGTGGTTTATTGCCCTGGCGTTTCGCCTCTTCACGCCCTTGCCAGATCTGGCTGACAATGGCGGGCAGACAGTGGTTATGGCGGGAAAAGCGCGCCTGACGGAAACCGGGCACCGAATCCTTATCGTCCGGCTGCGCCAGCCCTTCCACCAGGCCGACCGGATCGATTAAAAAGGTGCGTATAATCGAGGGATAAAGGCTTTTATAATCCAGCACCAGCACCGAATCATACAGGCCCGGACGCGAATCCATCACATAGCCGCCGGGGCTGGCCTCCGGCGCTATTTCGCCGAGATTCGGCGCGACAAAACCGGCGCGGTGCATCCGCGGAAAGTAAAGGTGACTGAAGGCCGCCACCGAACCGCCGTGCCGATCCGCCGCCAGGCCGTTAACGCTGGCGCGCTCCAGCAAAAAGGGCATGATTTCGGTTTTCTGAAAGATGCGCGTCACCAGCTCGCAATCTTTCAGGTTATAGCGCGCCAGCGCGGGCTTATCATTGGCGAAGCGCTGGTTAATCTCTTCCATGCGCTGCCAGGGATTATTAATCGCTTTGCCTTCGCCCAATAGCTGTTGCGCGACCGCTTCCAGGCTGAACGAGTCAAAATTCCAGAAGGCGGATTTCAGCGCCTCGATGCCGTCGATAATCAGACGGCCCGTCGCCTGGGCAAAAAACACGCCGGGCTTAAAGCCATGTTCGCGCCACTCCAGCGGCGATTGATTGCGGCCCAGGCGCAGCGGAATGCCGTAGCGGTCGGCATGTTTTTGCAGCACGCGTAGATCGAACTGCACCACGTTCCAACCGATCAATACATCGGGATCCCATTCGGCGAACCAGGCGTTGAGTTTTTCCAGCAACTGCGGACGGCTGTTGACGTAGTGCAGCTCGAAATCGATCTGGCTGGCATCGCCATTTTCCGGCCCCAGCATCCAGACAATCCGCTGGCCGCAGCCTTCCACGCCGATGCAGTACAGCTCGCCGTGCTGGGTGGTTTCTATATCGAGCGAAACCCATTTCAGCGGCGGGCGATAGTCCGGGTGCGGCTTCAGACGGGCATTAATTATATCGTTGCCCCGTTGTTCACCGCTGAACCAGACCGGCGCGGTAATAAAACGCTCCATTAAGAAACGTTCTGGTGGACGCACGTCCGCTTCATATAAGGGAATGCCGTTTTCTTGCAGCAGCTTCTCCAGCCGCTGCAGCTGACGGTACTGCGCGCAATAGAGCCCCAGCACCGGGCGCTGACGGAAATCTTTCAGATCGAGCGGCGTTAAGCGGCAGTGACGCTCATCGGCCAGCAGCCGTTGCGCCTGTTGTTGATAGTCTGCAGGAAGAAAGGCGACCGACTCCTGAAGGGGCAATACCAGCCGTTGCGGCCCGTTATCGGTCGCCAGCCATAACACAATCTCAGTGCCGTTTGGCGTATCGCGCCAGTGGCGCGTCAGCAGAAAGCCTGCGCGTGCGTTGCTCACCAGAAGCCCTTTTTCTCTGAAACGGCAGGCAGTATACCATGGCTATTTATACAGTGTTCAGCTGGCTTCTTTTATTGCGGGAAAGTGCGTAAAAACAGTGTCAGTTCCTGTCAATATCCCCATACAAATCATCGCTTGACGCTATGTCGTCCGCTCTGGACAATCCAGCCGACGACTATTCTGAGGTAGCTTATGGAAGCCTGGCTGGAACATCTGATAACCCAATCGCTTGAGTGGGCGCTATTCGCCGTCGCGCTGGTGACTTTTCTGGAGTCGCTGGCGCTGGTCGGGCTGCTGTTGCCCGGCACGGTGATGATGGCCAGCCTTGGGGCGCTGGTGGGCAGCGGACAACTGGGGCTCTATCCCGCCTGGGCGGCGGGTTTAGTCGGCTGCCTGTTGGGCGACTGGATCTCGTACGGCATCGGCTGGAAGTTTCAGGGGCCGCTGCATCGCTGGTCCTATCTGAAAAAGCATCAGAAAATGCTGGATAAAACCGAACATGCGCTGCATCAGCACAGCATGGTAACGATTCTGGTAGGGCGCTTTGTCGGCCCGACGCGGCCGCTGATTCCGATGGCCGCCGGGATGCTGGAGCTGCCGGTACGCAAGTTTCTGCCGCCCAGCGTGATTGGCTGTATTTTCTGGCCGCCGCTTTATCTGCTGCCGGGTATTTTGGCTGGCGTGGCGATCGACGTGCCAAAAGATGCGCAGAGCGGCAGTTTTATCTGGCTGCTGCTGGCGGTGGCGCTGCTGGTGTGGCTTGGCGCGTGGCTCTGTTGGCGCTGGTGGCGGGCTGATAAACAGCACGACTGGGCGACGGCGTATCTGCCCGCTCAGCGTTTACGCTGGCTGGCGCCGCTGGGCTTTATCGTCGGTTTCGGCAGCCTGGCGGCTATCCAGTTTCATCCGATGATGCCAATTTTCCGCCAGCTGCTGTGGAAGGTGTTTGTCGGTTAAAACAGGGCCTCGTCGCCAGTCTGGGCCATACTTTTTTACTGCTGGCCCAGTTCAACGCGGCGGCTGGTAGCGGACACCTAATATTTCCGCCGCCTCGGTTTCGCCGCGTAACAGCGCCTGCGTCGCGCCGTCCCAGTAAATACGCCCGTCAACCACCAGAACGCTGCGCGCGGCAATTTGTGCGGCATCTTCCAGACTGTGCGAAACCATCAGCAGCGTCAGACGGCGCTCTGCACAGGTTTCATCCACCAGCGTCAGCATCTCCTTACGCAGCGCCGGATCGAGTGCGGAAAAAGGCTCATCCAGCAGCAGCAGCGGTTTTTCACGCACCAGGCAGCGAGCCAGCGCTGCACGCTGTCGCTGTCCGCCGGACAGCTCGCCCGGCAGACGCTCCAGCGCGTCGCCCAATCCGACCCGCTGCGCGATCTCCTTAATCTGCTGATGCTGCGCCGCATTCAGCTTCAATCCCGGATGCAGCCCAAGTCCAATATTCTGCGCCACGCTCAGGTGCGCAAACAGATTGTTGTCCTGAAACAGCATCGAAACCGGCCGCTGCGCGGGCGCGCTGTGCGTATGATCTTCACCATTCAGGAAAATCGTGCCGCTGTGCGGCGCAAGGAAACCGGCGACCAGGCTCAGCAGCGTACTTTTACCGGCGCCGCTGGGCCCCAGTACCGCCACACGTTCGCCCGGCTGCAGCGCCAGCGTGAAACGCATGGGTAAATGGTGATACATCCAGGTCAGATTAGTCAGCGTTAGCATGGCGTCCCGGCAGCTTTTCAATCAGGGTGAACAGAATAAAACAGAGCAGCAGCAGCAGCAGCGCGGTAAGCGCGCCTTTATCACTGCGGTAGGCGCCAATCTGCTGATAAAGATAGAAGGGCAGCGTACGAAAGTCGGCGCTGCCGAACAACGCGACAACGCCAAAGTCGCCGACCGATAATACGCAGGCAAAGGCCAGCGCCTGGGCCAGTGGCCGCTTCAGCGCCTTAAGCTCAATCAGCCTTACGCGCTGCCAGCCGCGAATATCGAGCGACAAACAGAGGCGATCGTAGCGGGCGGTAATATCGCGCATCGGGTTTTCCAGCACCTTCATGGCATAGGGAATCGCCATCAGCGCATTGGTAAAGATGACGATGCCATCCGCCTGCTGCGGCAGACCAACGCTGTTGTTAAGCAGTAAAAAGAAGCCGGTCGCCAGCACAATGCCCGGCATGGCGAGAATCAGCATGCCGCTCATCTCCAGCGCCTGGCCCGCCAGCAGCCGCTGGCGCTGGCGCAGTTCACGACTGCTCCATAGCAACAGCATGGTCAGTAATACGGAAAGCAGTCCGGCGGCCACCGCGATACGCAGCGAGGTCCAGGCGGCCTGCCACAGCGCGGGCTGGTGTAACAGGCCGCTGAACCCCTGACGCACGCCATCGACAATAACCGCCAACAGCGGCGGCAACAGCAGCAAGAGCGCCAGCAGGATAAGAAGCGTATCGCGCAGCAGCGAGCCGAGGCCGCGGTTGGCGGCGCGCCAGCTGTTTAATGAGACGTTGCCGCCAGGCAGGGTTTTACTCAGGCGCTGGCTCAGCATCACCAGTCCCAGACAGCAAATCATTTGCAACAGAGCGAGCAGGGCGGCGCGTGCCGGATCGTAGTCGTAGCTGAGCGCCTGAAAAATTGCCAGCTCAATAGTGGTCGCCTGCGGCCCGCCGCCCAGCGACAGTACCGTGGCAAAGCTGGCGAAGCAGAGCATAAAAATCAGCGCCGCCGCTGGCAGTATTTGACGACGTAGCCAGGGCCACTCCACCAGCCGGAAAAAGTGCAGGCCTTGTATGCCCAACTGGGCCGCCAGCTGCCGCTGCTCGCCGGGAATATTTTCCAGCGCCTGCAACAGCAAGCGCGTTGCCAGCGGCAGGTTAAAGAAGACGTGCGCCAGTAAAATACCCTGCAGGCCATAAGGGGAAAAACGGTAATCGATACCGATTAGCGCGCAAAGTTGCGCCAGCCAGCCTTCGCGACCGTAGACGCTCAGCAGACCAAATACCGCCACCAGTACCGGCAGCACCAGCGTCATGGCACAGAGACGAAGCAGCAACTGGCGGCCAGGAAAACGGCGGCGCCAGAGGGCGCGCGCCAGCGGAATGGCCGGTAACACAGACAGCAGCGCCGAAAGCAATGCCTGCCAGAACGAGAAGGCGATAACGTGGTGCAGGTAGCTGTCCTGCAACAGGCTGCACCAGTCGCTGTCCGGCGCGTTAAACCACAGCGCCCCGAAGGCCAGTAGCGCCACGCCGAGCAGCAGCGCGGCGGTCAGCAGGCCCGGCCACAGCCAGCCGGGGATCAGCGGCTGACGGCGCGTTGCCATGCGTTTATCCATTCAGCGCGCTGCTGCGCCACCTGTTGCGGCGTAAACTGTAAGGCGGTTTTCGGCACCGGCAGAGCGTTGAATCCTTCCGGCAGGGCGGTGTTGGTAACCGGATACATCCAGTTGCCGGTGGGAATCGTCTGCTGGAAAGGCTCGCTGACGATAAATTGCATAAACTGCTGCGCCAGCTGCGGCTGTTGGCTGTTTTTCAGCTGGGCCGCTACCTCAACCTGCAAATAGTGACCTTCGCTGAAATTAGCCGCCGCGTAATGATCTTTCTTTTCAGCAATCAGGTGATAAGCGGGCGAGGTGGTATAGCTCAGTACCAGATCGCCTTCGCCTTTCAGAAACAGGCCATAGGCTTCGCTCCAGCCTTTGGTGACGGTAACGGTTTTTTGCGCCAGCTTTTGCCATGCCTGCGGCGCGTCATCGCCATAAACCTTTTGCATCCACAGCAGCAGACCGAGGCCAGGCGTACTGGTGCGCGGATCTTCATAGATTACGCGCCATTTCTGGCTGCCTTCGACCAGCTCTTTCAGGCTCTGCGGCGGGTTTTTCAGCTTGTTTTTATCGTAAACAAAAGCGAAATAGCCGTAGTCGTAAGGCACAAAGGTGGCGTTGTGCCAGCCGCCGGGCAGCGTCAGGTTGGCGGTATCGACATGGCTGGGCGCAAACAGGCCGGTTTGTTCGGCGGCCTGCACCAGATTGTTATCCAGCCCCAGCACCACATCGGCCTTGCTGTTTTTTCCTTCCATCCGCAGTCGGTTCAGCAGCGAAACGCCATCTTCCAGCGCAATGAACTTCAGTTCGCAGCCGCACTGCGCTTCGAATGCCTTTTTCACCGCCGGGCCGGGGCCCCACTCAGCGGCGAACGAATCATAGGTATAAACGGTTAACACAGGTTTGGCGGCAAAAACCGGGGCTGACAGCAACAGCAGAACGGGCAAAGCTTTTTTCAACACGTTGCGCTCCTTGAGGAGGAAAAAATAACAGGGCGCATGATCTGAGGGGAATATCGCATCTCAAATCCCTACGCCGGTATCAACCGGATCAGGTTCGACGGGTCTCTCTCAGTGGCAAGCCGCTGGCTTTTCCACACCCCGTTGAGAACGGCAGTAGTGTAGTGTTTTCGTTGAATTAACGAAAGCGTCAGGTTTCCGGCGGCGCAAACCAGGCGGATTTGAAATCGAACCAGCCCAGCGTATTCATGCGCACGCCGCGCATACTGCGCTGGCCCTCCAGCATCAGCCAGTGATGAAACAGCGGATGCAGAACGTGCCGTTCGACCAGCTTTTTGCTCCAGTCGGCCAGCGAAAGCTGCTGCTGACGCCAGCGCTCAGCGTCCGCCTCCCAGTCAATATCGATGCAGTGATGCAGCAACGGCAGCTCATACAGCAGGGCGAAAACGGAAAACTTTAGCGGCAGGGTGAAGTTGGCGCTGCCCAGCCAGATGTCGCTCTCCGCCGCGCCGTGATACCAACAGGCGTAATCGACCTCCTGCGTGATCAGCCGAACGCCGTGTGCCGCCAGCAACGGCTCCAGCAGGCGGGCGATGCCCTGATGTTCAATATGATCGTTGTACCAGGTCATCGTCAGCTCGCTTAATCCGGCAGGTTTGGCGACAACATGTGTCTCCCGCCGGTGATGCCAGCGCGGCAGCAGGCCCCAGGCGGGAAACCAGTAGCGCTGATAGCCCGCGCTCGAATTGTTCAACAGCGCGATGGGATTAAGTAGCGCGCTGACCCAGCGGCGAACCTGCTCGTCGCGTCCCTGCGCGGATCGTTGGTCGAAGAGGAGAAAATAGCAACCTTCTTCCAGACGGCTCTCTTCTGACTTTTCATCGTCGCTGCCGCCCTGAAGTTTGACGCCAGCGTAGATCAGTTCCTCGCTGATTTCCGGTAATACCCAAATGTTGACCTCATCAATAAGCGCGCGATAACCAAAGTAGTCATCAAAGGCCTGGATTTTTAGCTGCGATTGCTGGTTCTGCACCACGGAATAGGGGCCGGTGCCTACCGGCTGACGGCTGTAGTCGGGCAGGCTCGGCCACTCTTGCGGCAGGATCATGGCGTTGACGCTGCCCAGCAGCCAGGGCAGCCAGCTGTCGGGTTGGCTCAGATGAATATCCAGCGTCCAGGCGGTGGGCGATTCAATGCGCGTTAAGTGGGAAAAGAGCGGCTGTGAAGTCAGGCGTTGCAGGCTTTGAATTACGTCGGCCATTTCCAGCTCGCGCCCGTGATGAAACTGAATGGCCGGACGCAGAAAGAAACGCCAGTGACACGGAGAAAGGGACTGCCAGTGATGCGCAATATCTGGTTCCAGTTCCCCGTTTTCCTCGTTTATGCGCGTCAGGCTGCTAAAAATCTGGCGCGCCAGGTGCGTTTCCGAACGGCGTAGCGGTGAGCCGGGCAGCAGATTGAGCAGTGGACGATAATAGGGAATACGCAAAATGTGTTTGCCCTGGCGGAAGCTCCGTCCAAGGTGCGAAGCGATCATCTGCCGCGCCCGTTTTTTATCGCCGACCAGCTGTACCAGATGCTCAATACGATCCTGTTCCAGCAGGTTTTCCGCACGTTGTTGCTGTAGCGCCAGACCAGTGGCATGGAAACTGAGCCGGGAACGCTTGCCGCGTCCCGGCTCGGCCTGCCAGCTCAGCCAGCCTTCATCCTGCATGGCGTTCAATAAGTTGCGCATATGGCGACGCGAGCAGTGCATTTGCAGCGCCAGCTGATGCAGCGTGGTTTCCTGCGGCTGGCCGTTACAGTTTTGCCACAGGCGAATGAAATGATGTTGCAGGCGCGATGAGGGCATAAAAGGGGAACTCTGTTAAGGAATGTCGTCAGTTTTTATGTTCCCTTATTATGGCGATAATTTCAGCAGATAAAAGTGTGGGAGGCAGTCTTAACGGCTGGCACATTTTTATCCGGGCGGAAAGGGTTCGCTATTTGCACGCTGTTCCGCCATTCCATCTGAGTAGAGTGCAATTACACCGCCAGCAGGCATTTACGCTGCTGGCTTTTTTCTGTCCCCTGTGCTTTCTTCTACAACGATCATTGCCGCCTTACGGGATACGTTTGTCTGCGGCCTCGCTTATGGGTGCTTGCTGTTTTCCTCTTTCCAGGTACAGGAACCGTTATGAAATTTTTGCTGACGCGCCGCCGCCGTCTTAATCCGGTTTATCTGGCTTTTATGGCCGTCTCTTTTATGGTTGGCATCGCGGGCGCATTGCAGGCACCCACGCTGAGCCTGTTTCTTTCCCATGAAGTCGGCGTGCGACCGTTTTGGGTCGGGCTGTTTTATACCGTAAACGCTATCGCCGGGATTGTGGTGAGTTTGTTGCTGGCGAAGCGTTCGGATAACCGGGGCGACAGGCGCAAGCTGATCCTGTTTTGTTGCGCAATGGCGCTGGCGAACGCGCTATTGTTTGCCTTTAACCGTCACTACTTAACGCTGATTACCCTTGGTGTGCTGCTGTCGTCGCTGGCCAGCGTTTCGATGCCGCAGATTTTTGCCCTGGCGCGTGAATATGCCGATCGTTCAGCGCGTGAAGTGGTGATGTTCAGTTCGGTCATGCGCGCCCAGCTCTCGCTGGCCTGGGTTATCGGCCCGCCGCTCGCTTTTGCGCTGGCGTTGAATTATGGCTTCACCGTGATGTATGTGGTGGCGGCTTTCCTGTTTCTGATCTGTCTGGCGCTGGTGAGCTTTGCGCTGCCTTCGGTGCCGCGCGTCGAGCAGTCGCCGGAGGTGTTGCTGACGCAGATTAGCGCCTGGCGTAATAAAGATGTGCGCTTGCTGTTTGTCGCGTCGATGATGATGTGGACCTGCAACACTATGTATATCATTGATATGCCGCTTTATATCAGCAGCGTGCTGGGCCTCCCGGAACGGCTGGCCGGTTTGTTAATGGGCACCGCCGCCGGGCTGGAGATCCCGATTATGCTGTTGGCCGGACATTACGTAAAACGCACCGGCAAGCGCCGCATCATGCTGATCGCCGTTGCCGCTGGCGTGCTGTTTTATCTGGGGCTGGTGCTGTTTCAGTCGCGCACTGCACTGATGGCGTTACAGATTTTTAATGCGGTGTTTATCGGCATTATTGCCGGCATCGGCATGCTCTGGTTTCAGGATTTAATGCCGGGACGGCCTGGGGCAGCGACCACGCTGTTCACCAACAGTATTTCTACCGGCACCATTCTGGCCGGGCTGCTGCAGGGAACGCTGGCGGAGTCGTTCGGTCATTATGCGGTTTACTGGCTGGCCCTGGGGCTGGCGCTGGTGTCGTTTGTGCTGGCGGCGCGGGTGCGTAACGTCTGAGGCCAGCGTGAAGGAGCGGGGCGAAAGGCTGCTGATTGGGGAAAGGGTAAGATAATCAGGATCTGACGCGACAACGTGATAAGCCTTCTGCGCCATAAGCACAGAAGGCTTTTTTATTAATGCAGGAAGGCGGGCTGGTTCTGCTCGTAAGCGGCAATAGCCGCATCGTGCTGTAGCGTCAGGCCGATACTGTCGAGACCGTTAATCATGCAGTGACGGCGAAAACTGTCGATTTCAAACGTATAGGTTTTATCGCCAGCGGTGACGGTCTGGGTGATTAAATCCACCGTAAACTGAATGCCAGGCTGCGCCGCCACCAGACGGAACAGCTCATCCACTTCCTCTTCGCTTAAGCGTACCGGCAGCAGCTGGTTATTAAAGCTGTTACCGTAAAAGATGTCGGCAAAGCTGGGCGCGATAACTACCTGAAAACCAAAGTCGGTCAGCGCCCAGGGCGCATGCTCACGTGAAGATCCGCAGCCGAAGTTTTCCCGTACCAGTAAAATGCTGGCGCCTTTAAACTGCGGCTGATTAAGCACAAAATTTGGGTTCGGCTGCGTGCCCGCGTCATCCTCAAAGCGCCAGTCATGAAACAGATGCTGACCAAAGCCGGTGCGCGTTACCTTTTGCAGGAACTGCTTCGGAATAATGGCATCGGTATCCACATTGGCCGCGTCCAGCGGGGCGACAATGCCGGTATGTTGGGTAAATTTTTTCGCCACGATTGGTTCCTCAGTTCAGTTCACGAATATCAGCAAAGCGGCCGGTTACCGCAGCGGCAGCAGCCATCGCCGGGCTGACCAGGTGCGTGCGTCCGCCACGGCCCTGGCGGCCTTCAAAGTTACGGTTGCTGGTGGAGGCACAGCGCTCGCCCGGATTCAGGCGGTCGTTGTTCATCGCCAGACACATAGAACAGCCCGGCAGACGCCACTCAAAGCCCGCTTCGAGGAAAATTTTATCCAGGCCTTCCGCTTCCGCCTGCGCTTTTACCGGCCCGGAGCCAGGCACGACCATCGCCACCACGCCCGGTGCGACTTTACGCCCTTTGGCGATTTCGGCGGCGGCGCGTAAATCTTCAATACGTGAGTTAGTGCAGGAACCGATAAAGACTTTATCGATATTAACTTCGGTCAGCTTAATGCCCGGCTGCAGGTTCATATAAGCCAGTGCTTTTTCCGCCGAGGCGCGCTCGACCGGATCGGCAAAGGAAGCGGGATCGGGGATTTGTTGATTAACGGCAATCACCTGCCCAGGATTAGTGCCCCAGGTCACCTGCGGCGCAATCTCGGCGGCATCCAGCGTGACGATGGCATCAAACTGCGCGCCGCTGTCTGATTTCAGGGTGCGCCAGTAGTTAACCGCCTGCTCCCACTGTTCGCCCTGCGGCGCGAACTGACGACCTTTCAGGTAATTGAACGTCACCTCATCGGGTGCAACCAGGCCCGCTTTCGCGCCCATTTCAATCGCCATATTACATAAGGTCATGCGGCCTTCCATGCTCAGTGCTTCAATTGCCGAACCGCAGAATTCCACGACATAGCCGGTGCCGCCAGCGCTGCCGGTTTTGCCGATAATCGCCAGCACAATATCTTTCGCCGTAATGCCCGGCGCGGCCTGACCATTTACTTCGATTTTCATGGTTTTGGCGCGGCCCTGTTTCAGGGTCTGTGTCGCCAGTACATGTTCCACTTCCGAGGTGCCGATACCGAAAGCCAGCGAACCGAAAGCGCCGTGGGTAGCGGTATGCGAGTCGCCGCAAACAATGGTCATGCCTGGCAGCGTCATGCCCTGTTCCGGGCCAATAACGTGAACGATGCCCTGAAACGGGTGGTTCAGATCGTACAGCTGCACGCCGAATTCGGCGCAGTTCTTGATCAGCTCCTGCATCTGAATGCGCGCCATCTCGCCGGAGGCGTTAATGTCTTTGGTTTGCGTCGAGACGTTATGATCCATGGTGGCAAAGGTTTTCGACGGCTGACGTACTTTGCGGCCATGCGCACGCAGACCGTCAAAGGCCTGCGGCGAGGTCACTTCATGAACCAGATGACGATCGATATAGAGCAGGGGCGTCTCGTTGGGCGCTTCGTACACGACATGGGCATCAAACAGCTTCTGGTATAATGTTTTCATTTTCTTAAACTTCCTCAGCGATAAAGCGGGCGATGATTGACCCCATTTCATCGGTGCTTACAGATGGACCATTCCCCGCTAAATCACCGGTGCGATAACCTTCTTCTAATGCGCGGTTAATGGCGCTCTCAATAGCGTTGGCCGCCTCGTCCGCATCCAGGCTGTAGCGCAACAGCAGCGCCAGCGACAGGATCTGCGCAATCGGGTTAGCGATATTTTTGCCAGCGATGTCCGGCGCCGAGCCGCCTGCCGGTTCATACAGGCCAAAGCCCTGCTCATTCAGGCTGGCCGAAGGCAACATGCCCATGGAGCCGGTGATCATCGCGCACTCATCAGAGAGAATATCGCCAAACAGGTTGGAGCAGAGCAGCACGTCAAACTGCGACGGATCTTTAATTAACTGCATGGTGGCGTTGTCGATATACATATGGCTCAGTTGTACATCGGGATAATCTTTCGCCACTTCGCTGACGATTCCGCGCCACAGCACCGAGGTTTGCAGCACGTTAGCTTTATCAATCGAGGTGACTTTATTACGGCGTTTACGCGCGGATTCAAAAGCGATACGGGCGATGCGTTCGATTTCGAAGCGATGATAAACCTCAGTATCAAACGCTTTCTCATGCATGCCGCTGCCTTCACGGCCTTTCGGCTGGCCGAAATAGATGCCGCCGGTCAGTTCGCGTACGCACAGAATATCGAAGCCGCGCGCGGCAATATCGCTACGCAGCGGGCAAAAATCTTCCAGACCTTTATATAAACTGGCGGGACGCAGGTTGCTGAACAGTTTAAAGTGTTTACGCAGCGGCAGCAGCGCCCCGCGCTCCGGCTGCTGAGCGGGCGGCAGATGTTCCCATTTCGGGCCGCCGACTGAACCAAACAGAATCGCATCCGCCTGTTCACAGCCTGCGATGGTCGCCGCAGGCAGCGGCTCGCCGTGGCGATCGATGGCGGTGCCGCCGACGTCATATTCACTGGTGGTAATGCGCATACCAAAACGCTGACGGATGGCGTCCAGAACTTTTACCGCCTGAGCCATAACTTCAGGGCCAATGCCGTCGCCCGGTAATACCGCGATATGATGTGTTTGCGTCATGTTTACACCGTTTCCTTCTGTTCAATCGATTTACGCTGCAGTTCCTGCTCCACCTGTTTGGCGCGCCAGATATTATTCAGGGCGTTAACCATCGCCTTAGCGGAAGATTCAACAATATCGGTCGCCAGGCCAACACCGTGGAATTTGCGGCCGTTGTAGTTGATTACTATATCTACCTGACCCAGCGCATTTTTTCCGTGACCTTTCGCGGAGAGCTGGTATTTCACCAGCTCGGTATCAAAAGCGGTGATGCGGTTAATCGCCTGGTATACGGCGTCAACCGGGCCGTTGCCGGTGGCAGCTTCTGACTGTACTTTTTCGCCGCAGATCATATGCACCGAGGCGGTGGCAGTAATAGAAGAGCCTGACTGCACGTTGAAATCTTGCAGCTGGAAGTATTCCGGCTCTTCGTTTTGTTTATTGATGAAGGCCAGCGCTTCCAGGTCATAATCGAAGACCTGGCCTTTTTTATCCGCCAGCTTCAGGAAAGCGTCATACAGTGAGTCCAGGTTATAGTCGCTTTCCTGATAGCCCATCTCTTCCATACGGTGTTTTACCGCCGCGCGGCCAGAACGTGAGGTCAGGTTCAGCTGTACCTGATTCAGGCCGATCGATTCCGGCGTCATGATTTCGTAGTTTTCGCGATTTTTCAGCACGCCGTCCTGATGAATGCCGGAGGAGTGCGCGAAGGCATTGGAGCCGACTACCGCTTTATTGGCCGGAATCGGCATGTTGCAGATCTGGCTGACGGTCTGGCTGGTGCGCCAGATTTCATGATGATGAATATTGGTGTGGACGTTCATCATCGCGGCGCGGGTTTTAATGGCCATGATCACTTCTTCCAGCGCGCAGTTGCCGGCACGTTCGCCCAGGCCGTTCAGCGTACCTTCTACCTGACGGGCGCCCGCCATCACCGCGGCGATGGAGTTACCTACCGCCATGCCTAAATCATCATGGGTATGCACGGACAGTATGGCTTTATCGATATTCGGAACGCGTTCGCGCAGTGAAGAGATGATATGCGCGTATTCATGGGGCAGGGTATAACCTACGGTATCAGGAATATTAATGGTGGTGGCGCCGGCATCAATCGCCGCTTCCACGACGCGACACAGATCGTCAATCGGTGTGCGGCCGCCATCTTCACAGGAAAATTCAACGTCACTGGTGTAGTTACGTGCGCGCTTGACCATGTAGACCGCGCGCTCAATCACTTCCGGCAGCGTGCTGCGTAATTTGGTCGCAATGTGCATCGGTGAAGTGGCGATAAAGGTGTGAATACGGAAGGCTTCCGCGACGCGCAGCGCTTCATAAGCGGCATCAATATCTTTTTCTACACAGCGCGCCAGACCGCAGACGCGGCTGTTTTTAATCGTACGCGCAATGGTCTGTACCGATTCAAAGTCACCGGGTGACGAAACCGGAAAGCCGACTTCCATAACGTCAACGCCCATACGTTCCAGCGCCAGTGCAATTTGCAATTTTTCTTTAACACTCAGACTGGCCTGTAATGCCTGCTCGCCGTCGCGCAGAGTGGTATCGAAAATAATGACTTGTTGGCTCATCGTATTTTTCCTTTAAGTTTGGCTTTTACCGGTTCGCCTGTGTCACGAGCATAAAAAAACCCGCGCATTGGCGCGGGTTTCTTCGTTTTGCAAGCCTGAATCAGTGATTGATTCCGCCCACACGACTACCGCGCAAGTGATATGCGTTTAGTAGTAGACCGAGTAGGCGGAAGGAACGAATCATGTCATCAGACTCCATAAATTTCTGTGCTGTTTTTATTGGTACTTGATTGCGTTCATGATGTCAACCGGGTTCACCATCAGATATTGCGTAAACGGGATTAATGAAAAAGAGATAAATGCCAAAGGGATGCCAGTCAGCAGAATATATGATTATTATAATTTCTCTGGATATTAAATTTATATGAATCAATGAGTTGCTTTATTTTTTTTCGTGCGAGTCATTGAATGATAAGAGACTATTAATATCAGAAAGGAAATTTTTGCACCTTATCAACAACAAAATGACCAGATAAAATATCATCTGTAATTGCTCTGGTAGGATATTTATCCAAACTTAATTCTTTGGCTTTTCCTTTCCATTCCTGAACGGGGTAAAAAAACTAATAATGATAAGTTTTTGCTATGAATAAAACGATGCGCAGCATAATGCGCTGTTATTAGCGCCTGGCTTCAGCGTTTTTACTGCCAATTAAGGAAACAGGCAGTTTAAGAAAGGAAAGCGGCAACTATTTACCTGTAAGTTTAGGGTTTACCCAACAAGATCTCTGCGGTTATGGTAATTATCAAAAGCCAGGATAGAAATCTGCAAGGGCTTCATTCCCCCTGTACCTGACCCTGAAGCGCATTCAGGGTTTGAGCATTAACACACTGTTTATCTCTGCGTAAAACCAATGTCAGACGTTAGACCCGCTGCGCGGCGATGTCTGGCAAATGCCTGAACAGAGAGCAAACTGAAAGCCGGGAGGCAAAAATGGAGATGTTGTCAGGAGCTGAGATGGTGGTCCGATCGTTAATCGATCAGGGCGTAAAACATGTTTTTGGTTACCCCGGCGGAGCAGTGCTGGATATTTACGACGCGCTGCAAACTGTCGGCGGCATTGATCATGTGCTGGTGCGCCATGAGCAGGGCGCGGTGCATATGGCCGATGGCTATGCGCGCGCAACGGGCGATGTCGGTGTGGTGCTGGTTACCTCCGGCCCTGGGGCCACCAATGCGATTACCGGCATTGCTACCGCCTATATGGATTCTATCCCGATGGTGGTGCTGTCCGGTCAGGTTCCGTCTTCTCTTATCGGCTACGACGCATTTCAGGAGTGCGATATGGTGGGAATTTCGCGCCCCATCGTAAAGCACAGCTTTCTGGTAAAAAATACCGAAGAGATCCCAACGATTATTAAAAAGGCGTTCTGGCTGGCAGCCAGCGGTCGTCCAGGGCCTGTGGTGATCGATCTGCCGAAAGATATTCTTAATCCGGCGAATAAGCTGCCTTACGTCTGGCCGGAAAGCGTTAGCATGCGCTCTTATAACCCGACGACGCAGGGCCATAAAGGCCAAATCAAACGCGCAGTACAGGCGTTGCTGGGCGCGAAAAAACCGGTGATGTACGTGGGCGGCGGCGCCATTATTTCCGGTTGCGATGAAGAGCTGCGCAGCGTTGCGGAAAAGCTTAACTTACCGGTAACCAATTCATTAATGGGGCTCGGCGCGTTCCCTGGCACCCATCGTCAGAACCTCGGCATGCTGGGAATGCACGGTACCTACGAGGCGAATATGGCGATGCATAACGCCGACGTCATTTTCGCCGTTGGCGTGCGTTTTGACGATCGCACCACCAATAATCTGGCGAAGTATTGCCCGAACGCTACCGTACTGCACATTGATGTCGATCCGGCCTCGATTTCCAAAACCGTAGCGGCGGATATTCCGGTGGTAGGCGATGCGCGCCAGGTATTGCAGCAGATGCTGGAGCTGCTGCCTGCGGGCGATACACAACAGGATTTCGACAGCCTGCGCGACTGGTGGCAAAGCATTGAAGGCTGGCGTGCGCGTAAGTGCCTGGAATTCGATCGCAGCAGCGATAAGATCAAACCGCAGGCAGCGATCGAGACGCTGTGGCGTTTAACCAAAGGCGAGGCTTACGTCACTTCTGATGTTGGTCAACATCAGATGTTTGCTGCGCTCTATTATCCGTTCGATCGTCCGCGCCGCTGGATCAACTCTGGCGGTCTTGGCACCATGGGCTTCGGCCTGCCGGCGGCGATTGGTGTGAAGCTGGCGCTGCCGCAGGAAACGGTAGTCTGCGTGACCGGCGACGGCAGTATCCAGATGAATATTCAGGAGCTGTCCACCGCGTTGCAGTATAACCTGCCGGTACTGGTGCTGAACCTGAACAACCGTTATCTGGGCATGGTTAAGCAGTGGCAGGATATGATCTATTCAGGCCGTCACTCCCATTCGTATATGGAATCGCTGCCGGACTTTGTGCGCCTGGCGGAAGCCTACGGTCACGTCGGCATCTCTATTTCTCATCCGTCTGAGCTGGAGGAGAAATTGGCGCTGGCGCTGGAAACGGTCGCGCAGAATCGTCTGGTATTTGTCGATGTGAATGTTGATGGCAGCGAACACGTTTACCCTATGCAGATCCGCGGCGGCAGTATGGATGAGATGTGGTTAAGCAAAACGGAGAGGACTTAATTATGCGTCGTATTTTATCGGTTCTGCTGGAAAATGAATCTGGCGCATTGTCCCGCGTGGTCGGGTTGTTCTCACAGCGCGGTTACAATATCGAAAGCCTGACGGTGGCGCCCACTGACGATCCTACGCTTTCGCGCATGACGATTCAGACCGTCGGCGATGAAAAAGCGCTGGAGCAGATTGAAAAACAGCTGCATAAGCTAGTGGACGTGTTGCGCGTGACCGAGCTGGGGCAGGGCGCGCATATTGAACGTGAAATCATGCTGGTGAAAATACAGGCCAGCGGCTACGCGCGCGAAGAAGTGAAGCGCAGCGCCGAAATTTTCCGTGGGCAGATTGTTGACGTTACGCCAACGCTTTATACGGTTCAGCTTGCCGGCACCAGCGATAAACTGGACGCGTTCCTCAATACGTTACGCGACGTGGCGGAAATTGTGGAAGTGGCGCGATCCGGCGTTGTCGGCGTTTCACGCGGCGATCGTATTATGCGTTAATTATCCATAGTGATAATCCATTCTGTTGCTAACCCGGCGTTCTGCCGGGTTTTTTTATTTTCTGATATGCCTCATTTTTGCCATTAAAAGCGGTTGCCCGCTGGCGTTTTCTGCGGTTAGATGTAAAAAAAGCTTATCCTTAGCCATGCTGCGGCTATTCGCCTGCATCATGCATGGCATTACCGATGTGGAGTGATTGTGAAACTGGATGAAATAGCGCGTCTTGCCGGCGTGTCGCGTACTACCGCCAGCTATGTCATCAACGGCAAGGCTAAGCAATATCGTGTCAGCGATAAAACCGTCGAAAAGGTGATGGCCGTGGTGCGTGAGCATAACTACCATCCCAATGCGGTGGCCGCCGGACTCAGGGCGGGCAGAACACGCTCAATCGGATTGGTTATTCCCGATCTGGAGAATACCAGCTATACGCGTATCGCGAACTATCTGGAGCGTCAGGCACGCCAGCGCGGTTACCAACTGCTGATCGCCTGTTCAGAAGATCAGCCTGATAATGAAATGCGCTGTATTGAGCATCTGCTGCAGCGTCAGGTCGATGCGATTATTGTTTCAACCTCCCTGCCACCGGAACACCCTTTCTATCAGCGTTGGGCAAACGATCCGCTACCGATTATTGCACTGGATCGCGCGCTGGATCGTGAACACTTCACCAGCGTCGTTGGTGCCGATCAGGAGGATGCGCAGGCGCTGGCGGCTGAATTGCGTCAGCTTCCGGTTAAAAACGTCTTGTTCCTCGGCGCGCTGCCTGAGCTTTCCGTCAGTTTTCTGCGTGAAATGGGCTTTCGCGATGCATGGCGCGGTGACGAGCGCGCAATTGATTTTATCTACGCCAACAGCTTTGAGCGCGTGGCGGCGGCTTCGCTGTTTGAAAAGTATCTGGATGAGCATCCGATGCCCGACGCGCTTTTTACTACATCATTTGGCCTGTTGCAGGGCGTAATGGATGTGACTTTACAGCGTGAAGGACGTTTGCCCACCGATCTGGCTATTGCTACTTTTGGCGATCACGAGCTGCTGGATTTTCTTGAATGCCCGGTATTAGCTGTAGCGCAGCGTCATCGCGATGTGGCGGAGCGCGTACTGGAATTGGTTCTCGCCAGTCTTGATGAACCGCGTAAACCAAAGCCTGGCTTAACGCGTATCCGACGTAATCTGGTGCGACGCGGTAAATTAAGTCGGCAGTAAGGTTAATTGTGACTTGATAAAGGCAGCCTGGCTGCCTTTTTTACATCTTTAAATATTTTTGCTTTTAAAATCGCCACTAATAAAAGAAAAGCGTTATTTCAAAGGGACGAGAAAGGATATTAAGTAAATTAAAGTAAATCGGCAGAAATCTTTTTTTGCAGTCGTGCAGCTTTTTTATTCCACTATTCAATTACCGCCGCTGTAAAACGCCAGCAGGCCGTGCCAGGCGCGATTTTTTATCAGAAAGACCCTAAAATGTCGCCCGTGTCGCAAAGCGCAACCCTTTCCGACAGCCAATAAAAATTGTTTTCTTTTTGCTCATCTTTATTGACGCTCTGATTTTTTTACCACTATTCATTAGTTTATTTTTTCATGCACGCTGTGAATAACTTCATTTTTAACTTTCCCGCTTTTTATTCCCTGAGAAATAATCCCGCTTCGCTCATTGCGTAGCTTGACAATGATTTCCTCCGCTCCGTAAACTCCTTTCGTGGGAATTTGTGGGATAAAGTGGCAAAAAAAGGTAACTGAGGGCATTAGCTGACATGTTTCGTGGCGCCACCTTAGTCAACCTCGATAGCAAAGGGCGACTGGCCGTGCCTACGCGTTACCGCGAAACGCTGATTGAGGAGTCGCAAGGCCAGATGGTTTGCACCATTGACCTCCATCAGCCTTGCCTGCTGCTTTATACTGTGCCCCAGTGGGAAATTATTGAACAAAAACTATCTCGTTTATCCAGCATGAATCCCGTAGAGCGCCGCGTACAGCGGTTGCTGTTAGGTCATGCAAGCGAGTGTCAGATGGATAGCGCGGGGCGCTTATTGCTGGCCAGCACGCTACGCCAGCACGCCAGTCTGACAAAAGAAGTGATGCTGGTTGGGCAGTTTAACAAGTTTGAACTGTGGGATGAACAGACCTGGTATCAACAAGTCAGGGATGATATTGACGCTGAGCAAGCCGCTCAGGAGCCGCTTTCAGAGCGGTTGCAGGATTTGTCACTATAGCTATGCAGGATAATTTTAAACATACCACGGTGCTGTTGGATGACGCTGTCAACGCGCTCAATATTAAAGAAGATGGCATTTACATCGATGGCACTTTCGGTCGAGGCGGACATTCGCGTCTGATTCTCGCTCAGTTAGGGGAGCAGGGCAGGCTGTTTGCTATCGATCGCGATCCGCAGGCTATTGCCGCCGCCGCTGCGATTGACGATCCGCGTTTTACCATTATTCACGGCCCCTTTTCGGCGCTGGCTGACTATATGGAAGCACGCGATCTCACCGGCAAAGTGGATGGTATTTTACTCGATTTAGGGGTTTCGTCGCCGCAGCTGGATGATGCCGAACGCGGCTTTTCTTTTATGCGCGACGGGCCGCTGGATATGCGCATGGATCCCACGCGCGGCCTGTCGGCGGCGGAGTGGCTGTTGCAGGCGGAAGAGAATGATATCGCCTTCGTCCTGAAAACTTACGGCGAAGAACGGTTTGCTAAGCGAATCGCACGCGCCATTGTCGAACGTAATCGTCTGCAACCGATGACGCGCACGAAGGAGCTGGCAGAAGTGATTGCTGCCGCTACGCCGGTGAAGGACAAGTTTAAACATCCGGCAACGCGTAGCTTCCAGGCGATCCGTATCTGGGTGAACAGCGAACTGGAAGAAATTGAGCAGGCGCTTAAAGGCTCGCTGCAGGCGCTGGCACCGGGCGGTCGCTTATCTATTATCAGTTTCCACTCGCTGGAAGATCGACTGGTCAAACGCTTTATGCGCGAACAGAGCCGTGGACCGCAGGTGCCAGCAGGATTGCCAATGACGGAAGCGCAGCTGCAAAAGTTGGGCGGTCGCCAGTTAAAAGCCTTAGGTAAAATGATGCCGGGTGAGGCCGAAGTGGCGGAAAACCCGCGCGCGCGCAGCTCAGTACTGCGTATCGCAGAGAGAACCGCATCATGATAGGTAACGAGCGGCACTCTCTTCCTGGCGTTATCGGCGGCGATCTGCTGCGTCACGGCAAGATCCCGCTGCTGTTATTAGTCGCGGTACTGGTCTCTGCGGTGCTGGTGGTGACAACGGCACATAAAACGCGTCTGCTGACGGCGCAGCGTGAGCAACTGGTGCTGGAGCGTGACGCGCTGGATATTGAATGGCGCAACTTGATTTTGGAAGAGAACGCGCTGGGCGATCACAGCCGCGTTGAGCGCACGGCGACGGAAAAATTGCAAATGCAGCATGTCGACCCGGCACAGGAAAATATTGTGGTACAGCAATAAGGAATCCCGGACTCCATGAGATCCGCTACCAAAGCGCTTAAGTTGAAAAAACAGGAAGATCAGGCCAGCTTTGTCAGCTGGCGTTTTGCGTTGCTGTGCGGCGGCATCTTTCTTGCGCTAACGGGATTACTGTTGCGAGTGGCCTATTTGCAGGTGATTAACCCCGACAGACTGGTGCGTGAAGGGGATATGCGTTCCCTGCGCGTACAGTCAATTCCTACCGCGCGCGGCATGATTACTGACCGCGCAGGCCGACCGCTGGCGGTCAGCGTGCCGGTCAACGCCATTTGGGCCGATCCGAAAGAGCTGCACGATCGCGGCGGTATTACGCTCGATAGCCGCTGGAAAGCGCTGGCCGATGCGCTTTCCATTCCGCTTGATCAGCTTGCCAGCCGTGTGAACGCCAATCCTAAAGGCCGCTTTGTCTATCTGGCGCGCCAGGTGAATCCAGCCATTGGCGACTACATCAAAAAACTGAAGCTGCCGGGTATTCACTTACGTGAAGAATCGCGCCGTTACTATCCCGCAGGCCAGGTGACCTCGCATCTGATCGGCTTTACCAATATTGATGGTCAGGGCATCGAAGGGGTGGAAAAAAGCTTCGATCGTTGGCTGACCGGTCAGCCGGGCGAGCGCACGGTGCGTAAAGATCGTTTTGGCCGCGTGATTGAAGACATCTCTTCGGTCGACAGCCAGGCGGCGCATAACCTGGCGCTCAGCATTGATGAACGCCTACAGGCGCTGGTCTACCGCGAACTTAATAACGCCGTCGCCTTCAACAAAGCGGAATCGGGCACGGCGGTGCTGGTCGATGTGAATACCGGCGAAGTGTTGGCCATGGCCAACAGCCCGGCCTACAACCCAAATAATCTCAGCAATACGCCAAAAGATGTAATGCGCAACCGCGCCATCACCGACATCTTTGAGCCTGGCTCAACGGTGAAGCCAATGGTGGTAATGACCGCATTGCAGCGTGGCGTGGTACGTGAAAATAGCGTGCTGAATACGCTGCCTTATCGCGTTAACGGTCATGAAATCAAAGATGTAGCGCGCTATAACGAATTAACGCTTACCGGAATTTTACAGAAGTCGAGTAACGTCGGCGTTTCCAAGCTGGCGTTAGCGATGCCCTCCTCAGCACTAGTGGAAACATATTCACGCTTTGGATTGGGCAAACCAACCAATTTGGGGTTGGTCGGGGAAAGCAGTGGCCTGTATCCCCATAAACAAAGGTGGTCCGATATTGAAAGGGCCACCTTCTCATTCGGCTATGGGCTGATGGTGACGCCGCTCCAGTTAGCGCGCGTTTATGCCACCATCGGCAGCTATGGCATCGCTCGTCCGCTTTCTATTACCAAAGTGGATCCGCCGGTTCCGGGCGAACGCGCCTTTCCTGAACAGCTGGTGAAAACCGTGGTTCATATGATGGAAAGCGTCGCGCTGCCGGGCGGCGGCGGGGTAAAAGCCGCTATCAAAGGCTATCGCATCGCGATTAAAACCGGGACCGCGAAAAAGGTCGGGCCGGATGGCCGCTACGTGAATAAATATATCGCCTATACCGCCGGTGTCGCGCCGGCCAGCCATCCGCGTTTTGCCCTGGTGGTGGTTATCAACGATCCGCAGGCGGGTAAATATTATGGTGGCGCCGTGTCGGCGCCGGTCTTCGGCGCGATTATGGGCGGCGTGCTACGTACCATGAATATCGAGCCGGATGCGCTGCCGACCGGGACCGGTGAAAAGAATGAGTTGGTTAACAACAAGAAAGAGGAATCAAGTGACAGATCGTAACTTGCGCGACTTACTGGCTCCGTGGGTGCCTGGCGCGCCGGAGCGTCCGCTTCGTGAAATGACCCTGGACAGCCGTGTGGCGGCGTCCGGCGATCTGTTTGTGGCTGTTGCAGGCCATAACGTTGATGGGCGACGTTTTATTCCTCAGGCTATCGCACAGGGCGTTTCGGCGGTCATCGCTGAAGCCGAAGGCGAAGCGGAGGATGGCGAAATTCGTGAAATGCACGGCGTGCCGGTTATTTATCTGGCGCAGTTGCCGCAGCGTCTCTCGGCACTGGCCGGGCGCTTTTATCAGCAGCCTGGCGATAAGTTGCGCTTAATCGGCGTCACCGGCACCAACGGTAAAACCACTACGTCGCAGCTGCTGGCGCAGTGGTCCAATCTGCTTGGCGAAACCGGTGCGGTAATGGGCACCGTCGGAAATGGGCTGTACGGTCATTTAATTCCAACGGAAAACACGACCGGCTCGGCGGTCGATGTACAGCATATGCTGAATTCGCTGGTTGAGCAGGGCGCGACGCTGGCGGCGATGGAGGTCTCCTCCCATGGCCTGGTGCAGCATCGCGTCGCGGCGCTGCCTTTTGCCGCCGCGGTGTTTACCAATCTGAGTCGCGATCATCTGGATTATCACGGCGATATGACGCGCTACGAATCGGCTAAATGGCTGCTGTTTTCCGAACATCAGGTTGGCGAAGCGATTATCAATGCTGACGATGAAGTCGGCCTGCGCTGGCTGGAAAAATTGCCGGATGCGGTTGCCGTTACCATGGAAAACAACATGCTGCCCGGCAAGCATGGTCGCTGGCTCAAGGCCACTGATATCAGTTATCACGATAACGGCGCTACCATTCGCTTTGCTTCCAGCTGGGGCGAAGGCGAGATCGAAAGCCGTCTGATGGGTGCTTTCAATGTTAGCAATCTGCTACTGGCGCTGGCGACGCTGCTGGCGCTGGGCTACCCGCTGGCGCAGCTTGTCGCCAGCGCGCGACAGCTCCAGCCGGTTTGCGGACGCATGGAGGTTTTCAGCGCGCCGGATAAACCTACTGTGGTGGTGGATTACGCTCATACGCCGGACGCGCTGGAAAAAGCGCTGGACGCCGCGCGCCTGCACTGTAAAGGGCAGCTGTGGTGCGTCTTTGGCTGCGGCGGCGATCGCGATAAAGGCAAGCGGCCTTTGATGGGCGCTATTGCCGAACAGTTTGCCGATATAGTGGTGATTACTGACGATAATCCGCGCAGTGAAGATCCAAACGCCATTGTGGAAGATATTCTCAGTGGTCTGCTCGATCCGGGCCGTGCCCGTGTAATGGCGGGACGTGCGCAAGCGGTCACTAACACTATTATGCAGGCGAAGCCGCAGGACATCGTACTGGTGGCGGGCAAAGGGCACGAAGATTATCAAATCATCGGCAACCGTCGTCTCGACTATTCCGATCGCGTCACCGTCGCTCGTTTGCTGGGGGTGGTGGCATGATTGCGCTTTCTCTGCAAACCCTGGCACAGATTACCGATGGCGTGCTAACCGGCGGCAACGCCACTATTACCGAAGTCACCACTGACACGCGTAAAGTCACGACTGGCTGCCTGTTTATCGCTTTAAAAGGCGAGCGTTTCGATGCGCACGATTTTGCTGCTGACGCGGTAGCCAACGGCGCGGCAGCATTATTAGTGAGTAAGCGCTTGCAAATTGAAGTGCCGCAGGTGGTGGTGAGCGACACGCGCATTGCCTTAGGAATGCTGGCGGCCTGGGTGCGTCAACAGGTGAAAACCCGCGTCGTGGCATTAACCGGCTCATCCGGGAAAACCTCAGTAAAAGAGATGACGGCGGCCATCCTGCGTCAGTGTGGCGAAACGCTTTATACCGCAGGCAACCTGAATAACGATATTGGCGTACCGCTGACGCTGCTGCGTCTGAACGAGACGCATCAATATGCAGTGATTGAACTGGGCGCTAACCATCAGGGCGAGATCGCCTGGACGACCGGACTAACGCGCCCGGAAAGCGCGCTGGTTAATAACCTGGCCGCCGCGCACCTGGAAGGCTTTGGCTCGCTGGAAGGCGTGGCGAAAGCGAAAGGCGAAATTTTCCTTGGCCTGCCGGAAAACGGCACGGCCATTATCAATCTCGACAGCAACGATCTGCCACGCTGGCAGGCTCAGCTCACGCAGCAGCGCATTTGGCGCTTTTCGGTTACTGAGGGCGTCGAGGCTGATTTTTACGCACGAGACGTCATGGTGAAGCCGCAGGGCACCGCGTTTACGCTGCATACGCCGCAGGGCGATGTGGCGGTGATGCTGCCGCTGCCGGGACGACACAATATCGCTAATGCGTTGGCCGCCAGCGCGCTGGCGCTCTCCGTTGGCGCGCCTCTGGAGGCGATTGCGCAGGGACTGGCCGCGCTGAAAGCGGTTCCCGGACGACTGTTTCCTGTTGAACTCGGTCCGCAAAAACTGCTGCTGGACGACAGCTACAACGCCAATGTGGGTTCGATGACCGCGGCGGCGCAGGTGCTGGCAGATATGCCGGGCTATCGCGTTATGGTAACTGGCGATATGGCGGAGTTGGGTACAGAAGCGGTGGCGTGTCACCGTCAGGTTGGCGAAGCTGCGCAGCGTGCCGGGATCGATAAAGTCCTGAGCGTCGGATCGCTCAGCCAACACATTAGCGACGCCAGCGGCGTCGGCGAACATTTCAGTGATAAAGCTGCTCTGAGCGCGCGTTTATTGTCACTGCTTTCTGAACACCAGGTTATTACCGTTTTAGTTAAAGGTTCTCGTGGTGCCGCCATGGAGCAGGTAGTACAAACCTTACAGGAGAAAGGAACATGCTAGTCTGGCTGGCCGAACATCTGGTCGCTTTTTATTCCGGCTTTAACGTCTTCTCATATTTGACGTTTCGCGCCATCGTCAGCCTGCTGACCGCGCTGTTTATCTCCTTGTGGATGGGGCCGCGCCTGATTGCCTGGCTGCAAAAATTACAGATTGGACAGGTGGTTCGTAGCGAAGGCCCGGAATCGCATTTCAGCAAACGCGGTACGCCGACGATGGGCGGCATTATGATCCTGGCTTCGATTACCATTTCGGTATTGATGTGGGCTTATCCTTCGAATCCTTATGTCTGGTGCGTGCTGACAGTGCTGATTGGTTACGGCATTGTTGGCTTTGTCGATGACTATCGCAAAGTAGTGCGTAAAGATACCAAAGGGCTGATCGCGCGCTGGAAATATTTCTGGCAGTCGCTGATTGCGCTGGCGGTAGCGTTCACGATGTACGCCGTGGGCAAAGATACGCCGGCTACGCAGTTGGTGGTGCCTTTTTTCAAAGATGTAATGCCGCAGCTGGGCCTGCTGTATATTCTGCTTTCTTACTTCGTCATCGTCGGCACCAGCAACGCAGTCAACCTGACTGACGGTCTGGACGGGCTGGCGATTATGCCAACGGTCTTTGTTGCCGCCGGTTTCGCGCTGGTCGCCTGGGCCACCGGTAATATGAACTTTGCCGGTTATCTGCATATTCCTTATCTGCGTCATGCCGGCGAACTGGTGATTGTCTGTACCGCCATTGTCGGCGCCGGACTGGGATTCTTATGGTTTAACACTTATCCCGCTCAGGTCTTTATGGGCGATGTCGGCTCATTGGCGTTAGGCGGCGCGTTGGGCACCATCGCCGTTCTGCTGCGTCAGGAATTCCTGCTGGTCATTATGGGCGGCGTGTTCGTGGTCGAAACGCTGTCGGTTATTTTGCAGGTGGGATCCTTTAAGCTGCGCGGCCAGCGTATTTTCCGTATGGCGCCGATTCATCACCACTATGAACTGAAAGGCTGGCCAGAGCCGCGCGTCATCGTGCGCTTCTGGATCATTTCGCTGATGCTGGTGCTGATTGGCCTGGCAACCCTTAAGGTGCGTTAACTATGGCTGACTATCAGGGTAGAAAAGTTGTCATTATCGGTTTGGGGCTGACAGGCCTCTCCTGTGTTGATTTCTTTTTAGCGCAGGGCGTAACGCCGCGCGTGATGGATACCCGAGTGTCGCCGCCTGGCGTGGATAAACTGCCGGAAAATGTGGAACGTCATCTGGGATCGCTTAACGGCGACTGGCTGCTGGCGGCAGATCTGATCGTTGCCAGCCCAGGCATGGCGCTGGCGCACCCGCTGCTGATGGAGGCGGCGGAGACGGGCATTGAAATTGTCGGTGATATTGAGCTGTTTTGCCGTGAAGCGCAGGCGCCCATCGTCGCCATTACCGGTTCCAACGGTAAAAGCACCGTTACCAGCCTGGTAGGCGAGATGGCGCAGGCTGCTGGTTGGGCCGTCGGCGTAGGTGGAAACATCGGTTTGCCGGCGCTCAGCCTGTTGAAACAGCCAGCTCAGCTCTACGTTCTGGAGCTTTCCAGTTTCCAGCTGGAAACCACCTATAGCCTGAAGGCGGCAGTGGCGACCATTCTTAATATCAGCGAAGACCATATGGATCGCTATCCGCTGGGACTGCAGCAGTACCGCGCGGCCAAGCTGCGCATCTATGAAAACGCGGCGGTGTGCGTAGTGAATGCTGACGATGCGCTGACTATGCCGGTGCGCGGCGCTGATAAGCGCTGCATCAGTTTCGGCGTTGATGTCGGCGATTACCATCTTAACCGTCAGCAAGGCAGTATCTGGCTGCGCGTGCATGGCGAAAAAGTGTTGAATACCGATGAGATGAAACTGGTTGGTCAACACAACTATACCAACGCGCTGGCGGCGCTGGCATTGGCAGATGCGGTCGGCATTCCGCGCGCCAGCAGCCTGAAAGCGTTAACCACCTTTAGCGGATTGGCGCATCGTTTTCAGCTGGTACATGAACGTAACGGCGTGCGCTGGATTAACGATTCCAAAGCGACCAACGTTGGCAGCACGGAAGCGGCGTTAAGTGGATTGCAGGTAAAAGGTACGCTGTGGCTGCTGTTAGGCGGCGACGGTAAATCGGCCGATTTTACGCCACTGACACGTTACCTGCAGGGCGACGCTATTCGGGTTTGGTGCTATGGCCGTGACGGTGCGGCGCTGGCGGCGCTGCGCCCGGAAATTTCCAGCCAGACCGAAACGCTGGAGCAGGCTATGCAGGCTATCGCTCCGCTGGTGCAACCTGGCGATCTGGTTCTGCTGTCGCCCGCCTGCGCCAGCCTTGACCAGTTCCGTAATTTTGAACAGCGCGGCGAGCGGTTCGCCCAGCTGGCGCGGGAGCTGGGCTGATGCGTATTCCAGGCTTAGGACTGGCGAACGGCGTGGTGACGCGCCTGCGCGAATGGGTGATGGGCAGCCGGGATAACGGCGATACGGCCACCATGGTGCTGTACGATCGCACACTGCTGTGGTTGACATTTGGCCTGGCGATTATCGGCTTCGTAATGGTGACCTCAGCGTCCATGCCCGTCGGGCAGCGGCTGTCAGAAGATCCCTTTTACTTTGCCAAGCGTGATGCTTTCTACCTGCTGCTGGCCTTTGGTATGGCGCTGGTTACGTTGCGGATTCCGATGGAGGTTTGGCAGCGTTACAGCAATATGATGCTGATAGCCTCGGTCTTGATGCTGCTGATTGTGCTGGTAGTGGGCAGCTCGGTAAACGGGGCCTCGCGCTGGATTGCGCTGGGGCCGTTGCGTATTCAGCCTGCAGAGCTGTCCAAACTGTCGCTGTTTTGCTATCTCGCCAGCTATCTGGTGCGCAAAGTTGAAGAAGTGCGCAACAACTTCTGGGGCTTCTGTAAGCCAATGGGCGTGATGGTAGTACTGGCGGTGCTGCTGCTGGCGCAGCCTGACCTGGGAACGGTGGTGGTGCTGTTTGTTACCACGCTGGCGATGCTGTTTCTGGCGGGGGCCAAGCTGTGGCAATTTTTAGCCATCATCGGCTCCGGCATCTTTGCGGTGATCTTGTTGATTATCGCCGAACCGTACCGTATGCGCCGCGTGACCTCTTTCTGGAATCCCTGGGAAGATCCATTCGGCAGCGGCTATCAGCTCACTCAATCGCTAATGGCGTTTGGCCGCGGCGAATTTTGGGGGCAGGGACTGGGTAACTCTGTACAGAAACTGGAGTATTTACCGGAAGCTCATACCGACTTCATTTTCTCCATTATCGGGGAAGAACTCGGTTATATCGGTGTGGTTTTAGCGCTGTTAATGGTATTCTTCGTCGCTTTTCGGGCGATGTCCATTGGCCGACGCGCGCTGGAGATTGACCAGCGCTTTTCCGGCTTTCTGGCCTGCTCGATTGGTGTCTGGTTTAGCTTCCAGGCGCTGGTGAACGTCGGCGCGGCGGCGGGCATGTTGCCGACCAAAGGCCTGACGTTGCCGTTAATTAGTTACGGTGGTTCCAGTCTGATCATTATGTCGACGGCCATCGTGTTGTTGTTACGCATAGATTATGAAACGCGCCTGAGCAAAGCGCAGGCGTTTACCCGAGGTGCGCGATGAGTGGAAAGCGGCTGATGGTAATGGCTGGCGGTACCGGAGGACACGTGTTTCCGGGCCTGGCCGTTGCGCATCATCTGATGGCGCAGGGCTGGCAGGTACGCTGGCTGGGAACTGCCGATCGTATGGAAGCCGATCTGGTGCCGAAACATGGCATCGAAATCGATTTTATTCGTATCAGCGGATTACGCGGCAAAGGTATTAGAGCGCTACTGGCATCGCCGGTGCGCATTTTTAATGCATGGCGCCAGGCGCGCCGCATTATGAAAGCCTGGAAGCCGGATGTCGTATTGGGCATGGGCGGTTATGTTTCCGGTCCCGGCGGTTTAGCTGCCTGGAGCTGCGGTATTCCTGTAGTGCTGCATGAGCAAAACGGTATCGCCGGGTTAACCAATAAATGGCTGGCGAAACTGGCGACCAAAGTGATGCAGGCCTTTCCGGGCGCTTTTCCCCATGCTGACGTGGTAGGAAATCCGGTGCGCACCGATGTGCTGGCGCTTGATACGCCTGAGCAGCGTCTGGCCGATCGCAGTGGGCCGATTCGCGTGCTGGTTGTGGGCGGCAGTCAGGGCGCCCGCGTGCTGAATCAGACGATGCCGCAGGTGGCGGCGCTGGCAGGCGACAGCATTACGCTGTGGCATCAAACCGGCAAAGGGGCGCAGAGCGAAGTTGCCGCAGCTTACGAAGCGGCAGGACAAACGCAGCATAAAATCAGCGAGTTTATCGATGATATGGCGGCGGCCTACGACTGGGCTGATGTGGTGGTTTGTCGTTCCGGCGCGCTCACGGTAAGTGAAATCGCCGCCGCGGGGCTTCCGGCGATTTTTGTGCCGTTCCAGCATAAAGATCGTCAGCAGTACTGGAATGCGTTGCCGCTGGAAAAAGCTGGCGCAGCCAAAATTTTTGAGCAGCCGCAGTTTACGGCCAGTGCGGTGGCGGAAACGTTAAAGCAGTGGGATCGTCCCACGCTGTTGCTGATGGCGCAAAAGGCGCGTCAGGTAGCGATTCCCGATGCCACCGAACGGGTAGCGGCAGAAGTCAGCGCCGTCGCGCGCTAACAGAATGAAGAAAAGGTACAGCGGTACCAACAGGCAAAAGAAACGATGAATACTCAACAACTGGCGAAACTGCGTTCTATCGTGCCCGAGATGCGTCGCGTCCGGCACATTCACTTTGTCGGCATCGGCGGTGCTGGCATGGGCGGTATCGCCGAAGTGTTGGCCAATGAAGGTTATCAAATTAGCGGTTCCGATCTGGCACCTAACGCGGTCACGCAGCATCTGACCGCGCTGGGCGCCACGATCTATTTTCACCATCGCCCGGAAAACGTCAGCGATGCCAGCGTAGTAGTGGTATCCAGCGCGATTACGCAGGATAACCCAGAGATTATCGCCGCGCGTGAAGCGCGTATTCCGGTGATCCGCCGCGCCGAAATGCTGGCCGAGCTGATGCGTTTCCGCCACGGCATCGCCGTCGCCGGTACGCATGGTAAAACCACGACAACAGCAATGGTCACCAGCATCTATGCCGAAGGTGGACTCGATCCTACCTTCGTGAACGGCGGACTGGTGAAAGCCGCCGGTACGCATGCGCGCCTGGGCAGCAGCCGCTATCTGATCGCCGAAGCGGATGAAAGCGATGCTTCTTTCCTGCATTTGCAGCCGATGGTGGCGATTGTGACCAATATCGAAGCCGACCATATGGATACTTACCAGGGCGATTTCGAAAATCTGAAGCAGACGTTTATTAATTTCCTGCACAACCTGCCGTTTTACGGGCGCGCGGTGCTGTGTGTGGACGATGCGGTGATCCGTGATTTGATCCCGCGCGTTGGTCGTCAGATCACCACCTACGGTTTTAGCGATGATGCCGACGTGCGGATTGAAAATTATGAACAGCACGGTGCGCAGGGACACTTTACGCTGGTGCGCCACGATAAACCGTTGATGCGTGTGACGCTCAACGCGCCAGGCCGTCACAATGCGCTTAACGCGGCGGCGGCGGTAGCGGTGGCGACTGAAGAAGGCATTGAAGACGAGGATATTCTCAGCGCGCTGGAGAGTTTCCAGGGCACAGGACGTCGCTTTGATTTCCTCGGTGAGTTTCCGTTGCAGCAGGTAAACGGCGCGCGTGGTAGTGCGATGCTGGTGGATGATTATGGCCATCATCCCACCGAAGTGGACGCCACCATCAAGGCGGCACGTGCGGGTTGGCCAGATAAGAAACTGGTGATGATTTTTCAGCCGCACCGCTATACGCGCACGCGCGATCTCTATGATGATTTCGCCAATGTGCTGTCGCAGGTTGATGTCCTGCTGATGCTGGACGTTTATTCCGCTGGTGAATCGCCAATTCCGGGCGCGGACAGCCGCTCGCTGTGCCGTACGATCCGCGGGCGCGGCAAAGTGGATCCGATCCTTGTGCCGGATCACGATGCGATCCTCGATTTTCTTGCCCCAACCTTAAGCGGCAATGATCTGATCCTGGTACAGGGCGCGGGCAACGTCGGTAAAATCGCGCGTCGGCTGGCTGAACAAAAACTGAAACCGCAGACCAATGAAGAGGAACATCATGGCTGAAAAAGTAGCGGTACTGCTGGGTGGTACCTCCGCGGAACGTGAAGTCTCATTAATGTCAGGCGCGGCGGTGATCGCGGGTCTGAAAGAGGCAGGTATTGATGCGCATGGCGTCGATCCGCGCGATTTTCCGGTTATGCGGTTAAAAGAAGAAGGTTTTGCAAAAGTATTCATTGCGCTGCATGGGCGCGGCGGTGAAGACGGCACTTTACAGGGCGTTCTCGATTTTCTGCAGATTCCCTATACCGGCAGCGGCGTCATGGCTTCGGCTATTACCATGGATAAATGGCGTTCTAAGCTGCTTTGGCAAGGCGCCGAGCTGCCGGTCGCCCCTTATGTCTGGATTAATCGCCAGCAGATGGAAGCGGGAATCGACGATGCGCTAACGCAGCGTATCGCCCAACTGGGTATGCCGCTGTTTGTAAAACCGAGCAGCGAGGGCTCCAGCGTTGGCATTTCCCGCGTTAATCAGCCTTCAGAATTGCCGGCAGCGCTGGAAGAAGCTTTCCGCCATGATGATGACGTGCTGATCGAGAAATTCATTAGTGGCCCTGAATATACGGTAGGCATTCTTGGCGAACAGATTTTGCCCTCGATTCGTATTCAGCCCGCCAGTGACTTCTATGACTATGAAGCAAAATACATTTCTGACGATACTCAGTACTTCTGCCCAAGCGGATTATCTGCTGATAAAGAGGCGGAGCTGCAAGAGCTGGTGCTGAATGCCTGGCGTACGCTGGGCTGCAGCGGCTGGGGACGCGTCGACGTGATGATGGATGGCGACGGCACCTTCTATCTGCTGGAGGTTAATACCTCGCCCGGCATGACCAGCCACAGCCTGGTTCCGATGGCGGCGAAACAGGCGGGAATGAGCTTCTCCCAGCTGGTGGCGCGTATTCTGGAGCTGGCCGACTAAGATGTCGCAGGCGGCTCTGAACGTTCGCCGGGAAGCGCAGGAAAAGGCGCGTACCGGCCGCAGCAATGGTTCACGTTTAGCAGGGATTTTATTCCTGCTGTTGGTGATCGGCACGATGTTGGCTGGCGGCTTCGTGGTGTTGAAATGGATGAATGATGCTTCACGGCTGCCGCTTTCGAAGCTGGTGGTGACCGGGAAAACGCACTACACCACCAACGACGATATTCGTCAGGCGATTTTATCGCTGGGCGCGCCCGGCACTTTTATGTCACAAGATGTAAATGTGATTCAGCAGCAAATTGAACGTTTGCCCTGGATCAAACAGGTCAGCGTACGCAAGCAATGGCCGGACGAATTAAAGATTCATCTGGTTGAGTATGTGCCGGTAGCGCGGTGGAATGATCTACATATGATTGATGCGGAAGGCAAATCTTTTAGCGTTCCTGCTAACCATATCGGCAAAGAGGCGCTACCGTTGCTGTATGGGCCTGAAGGTAACGAGCAGGATGTGCTGGCAGGCTACCGGCAAATGAGTGCGGTTTTAGCCGCCAGCAAGTTTAGCGTAAAAGCAGCATCCATGACTGCTCGTCACTCCTGGCAATTAGTCACGGGCGATGATGTACGTATTGAGCTGGGCCGTAGCGATAACATGAAGCGACTTAAGCGGTTTATTGAACTTTGGCCGATGGTTCAACAGCAGGCCACCGCTGATAATAAGCGCGTCAGTTATGTCGATTTGCGCTATGACTCCGGCGCTGCCGTTGGCTGGGCTCCGGCATTTATTGAGCCTAAGGACAGTAATCAGCAACAGAATCAGGCACAGGCTAAACAACAATGATCAAGGCGACGGACAGAAAACTGGTAGTAGGACTTGAGATAGGCACCGCCAAGGTCGCCGCTTTAGTAGGGGAAATTCTGCCCGATGGCATGGTCAACATTATTGGGGTCGGCAGTTGTCCGTCCCGCGGTATGGATAAAGGCGGCGTAAACGATCTGGAATCGGTGGTGAAATGCGTACAGCGCGCCATCGATCAGGCGGAACTGATGGCGGATTGCCAGATTTCTTCGGTTTACCTGGCGTTATCCGGCAAACATATTAGCTGTCAGAACGAAATCGGGATGGTTCCGATTTCTGAAGAGGAAGTCACCCAGGAAGATGTGGAGAACGTGGTGCATACCGCCAAATCGGTACGCGTACGCGACGAACACCGCATTCTGCATGTGATTCCGCAAGAGTACGCGATCGACTACCAGGAAGGGATTAAAAACCCGGTCGGACTGTCAGGCGTGCGTATGCAGGCAAAAGTGCATTTGATCACCTGCCATAACGATATGGCGAAAAATATCGTCAAGGCGGTTGAACGTTGTGGTCTGAAAGTGGACCAATTAATTTTTGCCGGTCTGGCATCCAGCTTTGCGGTACTGACGGAAGATGAACGCGAACTGGGCGTCTGCGTGGTGGATATTGGCGGTGGAACCATGGACATCGCGGTGTATACCGGCGGCGCGCTGCGTCATACCAAAGTTATTCCTTATGCCGGTAACGTGGTTACCAGCGATATTGCATATGCCTTTGGCACGCCGCCGACCGATGCGGAAGCGATTAAAGTCCGTCACGGTTGTGCGCTGGGCTCGATCGTCGGCAAAGATGAGAATGTTGAGGTGCCGAGCGTTGGCGGGCGTCCGCCGCGTAGCCTGCAGCGTCAGACGTTAGCGGAAGTGATTGAGCCGCGTTATACCGAACTGCTGAATTTGGTGAACGACGAAATTCTTCAGTTACAGGAACAGTTACGTCAGCAGGGCGTTAAGCATCACCTTGCGGCAGGTATTGTGCTTACCGGCGGCGCGGCGCAGATTGAAGGTTTAGCCGCCTGCGCGCAACGGGTGTTCCATACCCAGGTGCGCATCGGCCAGCCGTTAAATATTACCGGCCTAACGGATTATGCGCAGGAGCCTTACTACTCAACAGCGGTAGGTCTTCTGCACTATGGAAAAGAGTCTCACCTGAGCGGTGAGGCGGATGTTGAAAAACGTGCTTCAGTTGGCAACTGGTTTAAACGTATCAACAGCTGGCTGAAAAAAGAGTTTTAATTTTTCTAAAAGGGGATCATGCTAGCTCTATTTTATGATCTCCAGGCGACAGGCACATAACGGAGAGAAATTATGTTTGAACCGATGGAATTAACCAACGACGCGGTGATTAAAGTCATCGGCGTCGGCGGGGGCGGCGGTAACGCCGTAGAGCATATGGTGCGCGAGCGCATCGAAGGCGTTGAGTTCTTCGCGGTGAATACTGACGCGCAGGCGTTACGCAAAACTGCAGTTGGCCAGACCATCCAAATCGGTACCAACATTACTAAAGGTCTGGGTGCAGGCGCGAATCCTGAAGTGGGTCGTACTTCTGCGGAAGAAGATCGTGAAGCGCTGCGTTCTGCGCTGGACGGCGCGGACATGGTGTTTATCGCAGCTGGTATGGGCGGCGGTACCGGTACCGGCGCGGCGCCAGTAGTGGCTGAGGTCGCTAAAGACCTGGGCATTTTGACCGTGGCGGTAGTAACCAAACCGTTTAACTTCGAAGGTAAAAAGCGCATGGCGTTTGCTGAGCAGGGCATCGCCGAACTGTCTAAGCATGTTGACTCGCTGATTACTATCCCGAACGATAAACTGCTGAAAGTGTTAGGCCGTGGCATTTCGCTGCTGGACGCGTTCGGCGCAGCTAACGACGTCCTGAAAGGCGCTGTACAGGGTATCGCTGAGCTGATTACCCGTCCGGGTTTGATGAACGTCGACTTTGCTGACGTACGCACCGTAATGTCCGAAATGGGTTACGCCATGATGGGCTCCGGCGTGGCTTGCGGTGAAGACCGTGCGGAAGAAGCGGCAGAGATGGCGATTTCCAGCCCGCTGCTGGAAGACATTGATCTTTCCGGCGCACGCGGCGTGCTGGTCAACATCACAGCTGGCTTTGATCTGCGTCTGGATGAGTTTGAGACTGTCGGTAACACGATTCGCGCCTTCGCTTCAGATAACGCGACCGTGGTTATCGGTACCTCTCTGGATCCGGAAATGAATGACGAACTGCGTGTGACCGTGGTTGCTACCGGCATTGGTATGGACAAGCGTCCAGAAATTACGTTGGTAACTAACAAGCAAGCAACCAGCCAGCCAGTTATGGATCATCGTTACCAGCAGCACGGTATGGCGCCGCTGCCGCAGGAACAAAAACCTGCTGCTAAAGTGGTTAACGATCAAAGCTCGCAGCCGGGCAAAGAGCCTGATTACCTGGATATTCCTGCCTTCCTGCGCAAACAGGCAGACTAGGAATAACCTGAGAATTGGGATTCTCCGCTCTTTGTGCTAATATCTTCGCCCGTCAGTAAGATAGACTGACGGTCGGATGATGATTTTGCGAGATAATACGATGATCAAACAACGGACATTAAAACGTATTGTTCAGGCGACTGGCGTCGGTTTGCATACCGGCAAGAAAGTCAACCTGACGCTACGCCCTGCGCCGGCTAATACCGGGGTCATCTATCGTCGCACTGACTTGAATCCACCGGTTGATTTCCCGGCTGATGCAAAATACGTGCGCGACACCATGCTGAGTACCTGCCTGGTGAATGATGAAGGCGTGCGTATTTCTACCGTAGAACACCTGAACGCCGCGCTGGCGGGCCTTGGTATCGACAATATTATTGTCGAAGTCAATGCGCCGGAAGTGCCGATTATGGACGGCAGCGCCGCGCCCTTTGTCTACCTGCTGGTAGATGCGGGCATTGAAGAGCTGAATAGCGCCAAGAAATTTGTACGCGTTAAGCAAGCGGTGCGTGTTGAAGATGGCGACAAGTGGGCTGAAATTAAACCGTACAACGGTTTTTCGCTCGATTTCACCATCGATTTCAAACACCCGGCGATTGATGCCAGCTCGCAGCGTTATCAGCTGAACTTCTCTACGGAAGCGTTCATGCGTCAAATCAGCCGTGCGCGAACCTTCGGCTTTATGCGTGAAATCGAATACCTGCAGTCCAAAGGCCTGTGCCTGGGCGGTAGTTTAGATTGCGCGATAGGGTTAGACGATTTCCGCGTACTGAACGAAGAAGGTTTACGCTTCGAAGATGAATTCGTTCGTCACAAAATGCTGGACGCCATTGGCGACTTGTTTATGTGTGGTCACAATATTGTAGGCGCGTTTTCCGCTTATAAATCAGGCCATGCGTTAAACAATAAACTGCTGCAGGCGGTACTGGCGAAACAGGAAGCCTGGGAATGGGCGACCTTTGAAGACGAAGCTGAACTGCCGGTGGCATTCAGGGCAACAAATTTGGTTCTGGCGTAAAGCGTCTTAACCCCTTAAAACGACTGGTAGCGCTGGCTCACTCTCTCCGGCCAGCAAAGCCAGTCGTTTTTGTTTCTGTAGTGCGGTGTTTTTTATTTGCTCCGTGTCCGACGAAATGTCGCTATTTTCTCCTGCTCCCGCTACGATCTGATGTTTAACGTGCGCAATGATGATAAGATTTGCCCTCGCTAAAGGTGGCAGCTGGCGCAATACGTCAGATGGAACAAGCCGCTAATTATTCATTGAAGAAGGGCAGGATGATACCTGTCAGACGGAAACCGATGTGATCGCTATTTTTCACCGCTGGCGACAATTAGGCAGGCGTTATTTCTGGCCGCATCTGTTATTTGGCATGGTGGCGGCAAGCCTCGGCCTGCCCGCTGCGTACGCCCAAAACGCTGAGCAAAATAACCGTCCCGAAGCCACAGCGAAAAAACTGATCACCGGTAGCGCCGTACGGGTGGATAACCTTGCGCTGCTACAGGCGAATGCCCGCCGCGCCAGCTTTAGCGTGGATTACTGGCATCAACATGCTATCCGCACCGTCATTCGCCATCTCTCTTTTGCGCTTACTCCCCAAAATTTGCCCGATGCGGAAGAAACCTTGCCGCTTGCCGTGCAGAAAATGGCGCTGCTCGATACGCTCAATGCGCTATTGACCCATGAGCCGCGCCAACCGGTTATTATTCGCCATACGCAGCAGCCTGCCGTTTCTGTTACGCCCGATTATCATATCGGCATCTGGCTGGCCCAGGTGCAAGGCATCCGCGCGGGCCCTTACATTCTCAGTTGAAACCTGAGCAGTCCTGAAACCGTATTAATATAAAAACGAACCGCAATCACGGCGGTAAAGATGAGAATGTATTTATTATGCTAACCAAGTTGTTAACCAAAGTTTTTGGTAGTCGTAACGATCGTACGCTGCGCCGCATGCGCAAAACGGTAGAACTCATCAACAAGATGGAGCCTGATTTTGAAAAGCTCTCTGACGATGAGTTGAAAGCGAAAACGCAGGAGTTTCGTGCGCGTCTGGAAAAGGGCGAAGAACTGGACAGCCTGATTCCTGAAGCCTTTGCCACCGTACGTGAAGCCAGTAAACGCGTATTTGGCATGCGTCACTTTGACGTACAGCTGATTGGCGGCATGGTATTAAACGATCGCTGCATCGCTGAAATGCGCACCGGTGAAGGTAAAACGCTAACCGCGACGCTGCCAGCCTATCTGAATGCGCTGACCGGTAAAGGCGTACACGTTGTTACCGTCAACGACTACCTGGCCCAGCGCGATGCGGAAAATAACCGCCCGCTATTTGAATTCCTTGGTCTTTCTGTCGGCATCAACCTGCCGGGTATGCCTGCTCCAGCTAAACGCGAAGCCTACGCGGCCGATATTACCTACGGCACCAATAACGAGTACGGTTTTGACTATCTGCGCGACAACATGGCATTCAGCCCGGAAGAGCGTGTACAGCGTAAGCTGCACTATGCACTGGTGGACGAGGTGGACTCCATCCTGATCGATGAAGCGCGTACGCCGCTGATCATTTCCGGTCCGGCGGAAGACAGCTCTGAACTCTATATCAAAGTAAACAAAATTATTCCGCGCCTGATCCGTCAGGAAAAAGAAGACTCTGATACGTTCCAGGGCGAAGGTCACTTCTCCGTCGATGAGAAAGCGCGTCAGGTTCATCTTACCGAACGCGGTCTGGTGATGATTGAAGAGCTGCTGGTGCAGGAAGGCATTATGGTGGAAGGCGAATCTCTCTATTCACCTAACAATATTATGCTGATGCACCATGTTACCGCTGCGCTGCGTGCCCATGTACTGTTCACCCGTGACGTTGATTACATCGTTAAAGATGGCGAAGTCATTATTGTCGATGAGCATACGGGCCGTACCATGCAGGGACGTCGCTGGTCAGATGGCCTGCATCAGGCTGTTGAGGCGAAAGAGGGCGTTGAGATTCAGAATGAGAACCAGACGCTGGCCTCTATCACCTTCCAGAACTACTTCCGTCTGTATGAGAAGCTGGCCGGTATGACCGGTACGGCGGATACCGAAGCATTTGAATTCAGCTCTATTTATAAGCTGGATACCATCGTGATCCCGACCAACCGCCCAATGGTGCGTAAAGATCTGCCGGATCTGGTCTACATGACCGAGAAAGAGAAGATCGATGCGATCATCGAAGATATTCGCGAGCGTACCGCAAACGGCCAGCCGATCCTGGTCGGTACTATCTCGATCGAAAAATCTGAGGTCGTTTCTAATGAGCTGACACGGGCCGGCATCAAGCACAACGTACTGAACGCCAAATTCCATGCGCGTGAAGCAGAGATCGTCGCGCAGGCTGGCCAGCCTGGGGCGGTGACTATCGCCACCAACATGGCGGGTCGTGGTACGGACATTATGCTGGGCGGTAGCTGGCAGGCGGAAGTCGCCGCGCTGGAAAACCCGACCGAAGATCAGATTGCCGCCATCAAAGCCGCCTGGAAAGAGCGCCATGACGCGGTACTGGCGTCGGGCGGTTTGCATATTATCGGTACTGAGCGCCATGAATCGCGCCGTATCGATAACCAGCTGCGCGGTCGTTCCGGTCGTCAGGGCGATCAGGGTTCTTCCCGTTTCTACCTGTCGATGGAAGATGCGCTGATGCGTATTTTCGCCTCGGATCGCGTGTCGAATATGATGCGTAAACTGGGCATGAAGCCGGGCGAAGCCATTGAGCATCCGTGGGTCACTAAGGCGATTGCCAACGCACAGCGTAAAGTGGAAAGCCGCAACTTCGATATTCGTAAACAGCTGCTGGAATATGATGATGTTGCTAACGATCAGCGTCGTGCTATTTACTCGCAGCGTAATGAACTGTTGGATGTGGCTGATGTGAGCGAAACCATCAACAGCATCCGCGAAGATGTCTTCAAATCCACCATCGACAGTTACATTCCGCCGCAGTCGCTGGAAGAGATGTGGGATGTTGCAGGCCTGGAAGAACGCCTGAAAAACGACTTCGATCTTGAATTGCCGATTTCTCAATGGCTGGATAAAGAGCCTGAGCTGCATGAGGAAACGCTGCGCGAGCGTATCCTGGAGCAGGCGAAAGAGGTGTATCAGCGTAAAGAAGAAGTGGTTGGTGCTGAGATGATGCGCAGCTTTGAAAAAGGCGTCATGTTGCAAACGCTGGATTCGCTGTGGAAAGAGCATCTGGCGGCGATGGATTACCTGCGTCAGGGCATCCATCTGCGTGGCTATGCACAAAAAGATCCGAAACAGGAATACAAACGCGAATCCTTCGCCATGTTTGCTGCCATGCTGGAGTCGCTGAAATATGAAGTCATCAGCACGCTGAGCAAAGTTCAGGTACGTATGCCGGAAGAAGTTGAAGCGATGGAAGCGCAGCGCCGCGAAGAGGCTGAGCGTCTGGCTCAGCAGCAGCAGCTCAGTCATGTTGATGATGAAACTGAAGCCGCCGCCGCGCTGGCCGCTGAGACTGGTGAACGTAAAGTAGGCCGCAACGATCCTTGCCCATGCGGATCGGGTAAAAAATACAAGCAGTGCCACGGTCGCCTGGCCTGATGTTTTTCGCGTTAAGTTTATAAGGGAGCCTTCTGGCTCCCTTTTTACTTTATTTAGGTACCCGCTTGCCGGTGTTAAGCCAAAGTAAACAACGTTATACTGCCGTTATTTGTCAGAACAAGGATGCGAAAATGAAACATCTTCAGGTCGCTGTTGGCATTATCCGCAATGCGCAGCAGGAAATTTTTCTGACGCACCGTCCAGCCAGCTCGCATATGGCAAATATGTGGGAATTTCCGGGAGGAAAAATCGAGGCGGGCGAGAGTCCAGAACAGGCGCTTAAGCGTGAGCTGTTGGAAGAAACCGGCATTGCGGTCATTGCCGCTACCGCCTTTGGCAACGCCGATCATACCTATCAGGATCTGCGCGTTACGTTACATTTTTTTATGGTGGAACAGTGGCAGGGTGAACCCTGGGGCCGGGAAGGGCAGCCGCAGCGTTGGGTGCCGCAGCGCGAGCTTATCGCCGATGAGTTCCCACCGGCTAACCATCAGCTGGTAGCGCGCCTGCTGGCTGAGGCGCGCTAATCATCAGGGCGGCGCTGCCGCCCCGTTTTTCAATGACGCAGGTACTCTTCTTCACTCCAGTCGTCGCTATCTGATAAATCGCTGTCGCTGGGGATACGCTTCTCTTCTGCTGCCCATTCGCCCAGGTCAATCAGCTGACAGCGTTTACTGCAAAATGGGCGAAACGGACTCTCTTCTCCCCAAATCACCTTCTTGCCGCAGGTAGGACAGGCCACGGTTGTAACATCACTTTTCATACTTATCCTCTAACAACAAGCCAGCTCGAAATCGAGACGGGCTGGAACTTCGCCGCGCTCGCTGTCGAGTGGTAAAAAACGAATTGCATAACGGGTTTTATGGCCAGAAACCTGCGGATAAAGACTGTCTTCCAGCGTTAATTGCAGCCGCAGGAGATCCGCGCCTTCGGCATTGTCCTGATAAAAACCGTTCAGGCTGGTCTGATGGCGAAATACGCCAGATTGCCGAATTAGCTCAAGGATCAAAAACAGTGCCTGGCGCAGCGGCTCAAGCGTGTCTATCCACGCGGCGACCTGGGTGTCCCGCAGCGACTGATCGAGATGCAGCCAGACATGCAGCGTTGGCAGGTCAAAGCTACAGCAGCCACCGGGAATGCTCAGACGCTGGCGCACCAGCGCGATAAGACGATCTTCCCGCAGCGCCTGACCGATACGCGGCGCAGCCATTAATTCGCTGGCGCGCGATTTCAGCTGCTGACGCAGCGCTTCAACACGTTCGGTATCTACGCCCGGCACATCGCACCAGGCCAGTAATTTTTGCTGCTGACGCTCAAGCTCTTTCAGAATCTCGGTGCGTAACTCGCCACGCTCAAATACATCAAGTAATTCGCTGATATTACGGAAAAACGTTAATGCGGTCTGGTGATTAGTAATCTCGATGCTCGCCTGAAGCTGCTGAAGTAAGAACTCAATTCTCAGCCAGGTACGCATTTTCTCATTCAACGGATGTTCGAAAAGAACGACTTTACTCATGCTGTTAATCCTGTTTTGTCGCTTTGGCCAACGCCAGATAGCGCTGATTCAGTTTGGCGACCAGCGGCAGAACCTCGCTGGGATGTCCGCTGTTTTCAATAATGTCATCCGCTACAGCCAGACGCGCTGCGCGTGTAGCCTGAGCGGCAATGATTTTTTCCGCCTGCTCGCGAGAAATACGGTCACGAGCCATGGTTCGTTCAATCTGAACGGCAGGATCGACATCAACAACCAGAACCCGATCGGCCTGTTTTTCCAGCTGGTTTTCCACCAGCAGCGGTACAACCCATAAGCACCAGGGCGATCGAGCCGCTTTAAGCTGTCGGCGTGTTTCAGCGTGGATCAACGGATGTAAAAGCTGATTCAGCCAGGCCTTGTCTGCGGGCGAGCTGAAGATAGTCTGACGCAGCGCGGCGCGGTTTAGCGTGCCGTCTGTATGAAGTATCGCTGAACCAAAGCGGGTCGCAATCTCTTTTAGCGCCGGCTGGCCGGGCTCTACCACCTGACGGGCAATGACATCAGCATCAATAATTTCCACGCCATGCCGGGCAAACGCGTTGGCAACGGTACTTTTTCCACTGCCAATTCCGCCAGTTAGTGCAACGGTGTAAGACATTTTTTCTATTCCTGCTTCACCTGTAAACGCCAGAGCGCCAGCTATACACGTTTAACGTCAGCGGGAAAGTATGCAACGGCGATCACATTGACTATTTTCAGGTAAATTTATCGGATTGTAGCGTATTTAAAGGTGTTTTCGCAGTCTTGTACGCGCGTTTTTAGTGCGTATGATAGCGTTACTGGAGCTGGCAGCAGCACCCGATCATATGATCGTCGCCAAAAACCCAGGAATGATGTCATGCGTATTGAAGAAGATTTAAAACTTGGTTTTAAAGATGTTCTAATTCGTCCCAAACGTTCAACTTTAAAAAGCCGCTCGCAGGTAGAGTTGAGTCGTCAATTCACCTTTAAACACTCCGGCATCGCCTGGTCAGGCGTCCCAATTATTGCCGCTAATATGGACACCGTAGGAACGTTTCGCATGGCTGAAGTGCTGGCCAGCTTTGATATTTTGACGGCGGTACATAAACATTACAGCGTCGATGAATGGCGTGCTTTTATTCAGCGCGTACCGGAACAGGTGCTGCAACACGTAATGGTTTCTACCGGCACTTCCGATGCCGATTTTAATAAGCTTCAGGCGATACTGGCGCTTTCACCAGCGCTGAATTTTATCTGTATCGATGTGGCAAACGGCTACTCGGAGCATTTTGTTGAGTTCCTGCAACGTGCGCGTGCCGCCTGCCCTGATAAAACCATCTGTGCCGGCAACGTCGTTACTGGCGAGATGGTTGAAGAGCTTATCCTTTCCGGTGCCGATATTGTGAAAGTTGGCATTGGCCCTGGATCCGTTTGTACCACGCGCGTAAAAACCGGCGTTGGTTATCCGCAGCTTTCCGCCGTTATTGAGTGCGCCGACGCGGCGCATGGTCTGGGCGGACAGATCGTCAGCGATGGTGGCTGTTCGGTGCCGGGCGATGTGGCGAAGGCCTTTGGCGGCGGCGCCGATTTCGTGATGCTGGGCGGAATGCTGGCCGCACATGATGAATGTGAAGGTACCGTGGTTGAAGAAAACGGTGAAAAATTCATGCTGTTTTACGGCATGAGTTCTGAATCCGCGATGAAACGTCACGTTGGCGGCGTAGCGGAATACCGTGCGGCGGAAGGCAAAACGGTCAAGCTGCTGTTGCGCGGGCCGGTTGACGCTACGGCGCGAGATATCCTTGGCGGTCTGCGCTCGGCCTGTACTTACGTTGGCGCAGAGCGCTTGAAAGAGCTGACCAAGCGCACAACGTTTATTCGCGTAGCGGAGCAGGAAAATCGCGTTTTTAACCGTTAACCCATCACGTTTCCTAAGTTAAAGATAGGCAGGTACATAGCGACCACTAAGGTACCGACAATGATCCCGGTAATCAGCATCATTACCGGTTCCATGGTGGCCGCCAGCGTATCTGCCAGCTCATGGGTTTGATTTTCATGCCATTGCGCCAGGCGCGCGAGTAATTCATCCAACGCGCCGGCCTCTTCGCCTACCTTAATCAACTGACGACAAAGCGGCGTAAAAAGCGCGCTGTCGGCAATCGCCTGATGCAACTGCGTACCTTCAGCTATCTGTTTTTGTAACTGCTGCACCGCTTCCCGCCATAGTAATGGTGTAATCGTCAGTTCAACCGCCTGTAGCCCTTGCAGTAACGGCAGGCCTGCCTGCTGCGTTAGGGTCAACGTGGTAAATATCTGACTGAGCAGGCTGCCGCGCCATAAGCGCGCAAGCAGTGGCAGGTGCAGCAGGCAGCGTTGCTCACGGCGCTGCCAGCCTGGTCTGCGTTCACGCAGATAACGCCACAGAAAAATCACGACGGCAATAAATAGCATCAGCGGCAGAAACAACCGTTGAAGGCCTACGGAGAGCGCCAATACTGCGGCGGTAAAGGCGGGCAGTTGGGCATTAAACGACTGATAAATGCTGACGAATTCAGGCAGCACCCATAGCAGCATGCCCACTGCAACCGCCAATGCCACCAACAGAATAAATGCGGGATAACGTAGCGCCGCAATAACTTTCTTATGTAGTCGCAGCTGACGTTCCTGCTGGGATGCCAGCTGTAAGCAGCAGCGATCCAACTGGCCGGTGAGTTCGCCAACCTGCATCAGTGCAGGAAATAGCGGGGGAAAGATCATCGGCCATTTTGCCAGCGCGGCGGAAAAGGGCGTTCCCCGGGCAACCTCTTCCTGTAACGCCAGTAACAATGTGCGCCAGCCGGGATGTTTCTCGCCTTCGCTTAACAGCTGTAACCCGGCTGAAAGCGTCAGCCCAGCCTTTAACAGCGTAGCCAGCTGATACAGCAGAGCTATTTTCTGGCGCACCGTCCAGTCGCGGGGCCGGTAATATTTACCGCGTTTACAGGAGAGCGGTAGATAATTCCATGCGGCCATTCTGGTCATAAGCTGGTGATCCTCTGTCAGCAGCCAGCTTCCGGTGACCATTTCGCCCTGTTGATTCATGGCCTGCCAGTGCCAGAGTCGACAGCTAGCCATGATCGACGCCTATGACCCGATAGATTTCTGACAACGAGGTTTCGCCGCGGTCAACCGCATGCAGTCCTTCGATAAACAGGCTGTTAAGTTCCAGACGCTGAGCCAGTATGCTTAGCTCTTCACTGCTGACGTTAGCGGCGATGGCCGTTTGCAGCGCGTTATTTATTGGTAGCATCTCAAATAGCGCCAGGCGTCCATAGTAGCCGGAGAAACAGTGATCGCAGCCTGCGGCCCGCCAGTTCTGAAGCGCTCCTGGCCAAATTTGCGCAGGCAGATTTTCTATTTTTTCCGCCGGGAAGCGGCAGTGCGGGCAAAGGCGCCTTACCAGACGCTGGGCGATAACCAGCCGGAGCGCTGATGCCAGCAAATAGCCAGGAATCCCCATTTGACCAAGCCTTATCAGGGTTTCCGTCGTTGAGTTTGTATGCAGCGTGGACAGCACCAGATGGCCGGTTTGCGCTGCCTTAACAGCAATTTCAGCGCTCTCCGCATCGCGAATCTCGCCCAGCATAATAATGTCCGGGTCCTGACGCAGCAGTGCCCGCAGGACGCGTTGAAAATCGAGCCCGGCACGGGGATTAATTTGTGTCTGGTTAACGCCAGCTAATGGAATCTCTACCGGATCTTCTACGCTACAGAGATTGCTGCCCGGCTGGTTAAGGGCGCTAAGTCCGCTGTAAAGCGTAAAGGTTTTGCCGCTGCCGGTAGGGCCGGTTACCAGTATCAAGCCCTGCGGCTGCGCCAGCGCGCTGCGGAAGTGTTTTAGCGCTGCGGGTGGCATACCTAAATTCTCCAGCGCGAGATCCTGTACGTCGCTTTGTAGCAGACGGATCACTGCTTTTTCTCCCTCTCGCACTGGCAGGGTGGCGAGACGGAAAGCCGCCTGTTCCCCCTGCAGTTGTAAAGTAAATTGCCCATCCTGCGGCAACCGGCGCTCCGCTATATCAAGATTGCCAAGGATCTTAAGGCGGGCTATCAGCGCTGCCTGTTGCGTCCCGCTAATGGTCTGCAGCAGCTGAAGCATACCGTCAATACGTAGCCGCACGCGCACGCCTGCTGCACAAGGCTCGATATGAATATCAGAGGCGCGGCGCTGAAAAGCATTAAGCAGAATTTGATCGACCAGCGCCGACACGGATTCCGATGCAAGTGCTTTATCGCTCTGCGAACAAGACGGCTCAGCCTGTTGATGCTGTTCCAGCCGCGCCTGCGGCCAGCGCTCAACCTGCACCCGGCGCTGGCTGGTAAAGCGTAGCGCCTCCACCATTTCATGGGTTGGCGCATCGGCCAGCGCAACGGTAATTGACGCCTCATCCTCTTTTAACAGCAGCGCCTGATACTGACGGCAGATCTCGCGTAAATTTTGGGCGGTGCCATTCATTGCGACACCTCATCATCGAAGCGGAAAACGTTGCGGCAATTATCCTTCAGGTTGCTGTTAGCGCTGGCGCAGCTGCGCTGCCAGTCCATCTGGCCTTCATTACTTTGCCACTGTGGCGTAAGCGTGACGGTAAGTCCGTTCAGACTTTCCTGTCCGGTAAGCGTAATGACGCCGGACGCCACGCTCACCGTAGAGACATAACGCGATCCCTTCGCGGTGGGAACACCGTTACTGCCCGCGCTGCAGCCTGCGGTTGCGCCATGCTCGACGGCGCAAAGTTCCACCGCTGTTTTGTAGGGCAACATAGTTTGCAGCATATCGGTGAGCGCCGCTTTTTGCAGATAGTTCTGGTAAGCCGGCATGCCGATAGCGCTGAGGATGGCGACAATTCCAATCACGATCATCAGCTCAATCAGCGTAAAGCCTTGTTGTCTCATCTTCACTTCTCCCTCTTATTGGCGTTGTTGACGTTAAGCCAAAGGAAAAAGCGGGGCGAGCGTCCGTTAAGCAGGCAGGAAGCGGGGCCGAAAAAAAGTAACAGCTGTTGCGGCACAGAGAAAAAAACAGGAAGCGGTATCGCAACGTTATCCGGCTGGATAAGGTGGCGCGCAGAATGGGCGCCACAGCGGAGTAGTAAAGGCAGCGTTACTGAAAGCGCATAGAAAGATCCAGCGCACGTACGTGCTTGGTGAGTGCGCCAACCGAAATATAATCTACGCCGGTTTCGGCAAAGCTGCGTAGCGTCTGGTCGGTAACATTGCCGGAAACTTCCAGCAGTGCCCGGCTCTGGTTGATTTTTACCGCTTCACGCATCTGCTCAACCGTAAAATTATCCAGCATGACAATGTCAGCTCCGGCCGCCAGCGCCTGCTCCAGTTCATCAAGCGTTTCTACTTCCACTTCAACCGGCACATCGGGATGCAGCCAGAGCGCTTTTTCGACCGCCTGCTGGACAGAGCCGCTGGCAATAATATGGTTTTCTTTAATCAGAAACGCATCGGATAAGCCGAGACGATGATTTTCTCCGCCACCACATAAAACGGCATATTTTAAGGCGGAGCGCAGGCCCGGCAGGGTTTTACGTGTGTCCAGCAGGCGGGTTTGCGTGCCTTCCAGCAGGCTGACATAGCGCTTTACTTCGCTGGCAACGCCGGAAAGGGTTTGCACAAAATTAAGGGCGGTGCGTTCTGCGGTCAGCAGCAGGCGCGCCGGGCCAGAGACCTCAAACAGCGCCTGTCCCGGCTGGATAAGATCGCCATCTTCCACATGCCAGCTCAGGCGCACCTGATTTCCCAGTTGGATAAACACTTCCTCAACCCAGCGTTTACCACAGAAAACGCCCGCTTCTCGCGTAATAACGGTAGCCTGCGCCTGTTTATCGGCGGGCAGCAGTCCGGCAGTAATATCATTATCAGCGTTGACTTCGCCGCCGAGATCTTCCCTGAGTGCCTGCTCTACGCTGGCTGGAATCTCCGCTTCAATACGTGATAACAGCTCTGAACGTCGGCTGTCAGGGTTATAACGTCGCTGTGTCATAAGGCTCCCATAAGAGAATTTAACGGTGCGCCTAATGTAGCCTGAACGACGTAACGGCACCAGAGAAGGGCGAAAAAGTTTAGTGTACTAAACATGTTGAGGTTTTGTTTTTTTAGGGTGGCGCTTTTGTCATCACCAGGGTATTGGTGAACAAACTTGATAGAAAAGGAAGATCTGGATGTTCACTTTAACCCATCCGCAGAAAGGCCTGCCCGTAACAGGCAAAGCGTTGCTAAAGGATGTTTCGTTGCCTGCTCTGGTACTGCATCAGAATGCGCTGGAGCATAACCTGCACTGGATGCAGTCCTTTGCCGACCGGCACGGCGCCGTTCTGGCGTCACATGGCAAAACCACCATGGCACCTGCACTTTTCCATCGCCAGATAGCCGCAGGCGCCTGGGGAATTACGCTCGCCAGCGCCGTACAAAGTGCGGCGGCCAGCAACGCGGGCATCAAGCGCATCCTGATGGCTAACCAGCTGGTGGGACAGGCCAATATGCAGATTGTTGCGGATATGCTGCGCCACGCGGCGCCAGATTTTTACTGTCTGGTCGATAGCGTCGAAAATGTCCGCCAGCTGGGAAAATTCTTTGCTGAACAAAAGCTGACGTTACAGGTACTGCTTGAGCTGGGCGTGGCGAACGGGCGCTGCGGCTGCCGTAGCGATGAGCAAGCGGATGCGGTGATCGCCGCGATACAGGCTGAACCCGCATTAAAGCTCTGTGGCGTAGAGGGTTATGAAGGTGTTATTAGCGGAGAGCAGCCGGAGATTGATCGCTTCATTGCGCGTCTGGTTGCGCTGGCGTTAAGGCTGAAAAACGCGGGCGCCTTTAGCTGCGCGCTACCGCTTATTACCGCGTCCGGCTCCGCCTGGTACGATCGCGTAGCGGCAGCCTTTTCGCAGTCGGCGGCACAGGATACTTTTCTGCGCGTGCTACGCCCCGGCTGTTATGTGGTTCACGATCACGGCATTTATCAACAGGCGCAGCAGGGCGTGCTGGCACGCCAGCCTGAACTGGAAAATGCGTTACGGCCAGCGATGGAAGTATTTGCCTGCGTACAGTCGGTGCCGGAGCCGGGAAGGGTCATCGTCGCGCTGGGCAAACGCGATATTGCGCATGACGATATGCCGGTGCCTCTGCGCGTCTGGCATGAAGGCGACACGCAGCCGCGGGCGCTGGATAAGGACTGGCGCGCCATTAAGCTGATGGATCAGCATCTTTTCTTACAGGGGCCAAAGGAACATGCCCTGCAGCCCGGCGACATCATCGCTTTTGGCGCCTCGCATCCCTGCCTGACTTTCGATAAATGGCGCCATGTCTGTATCGTGGATGAGCAGCTAAGGGTAACCGAGATGTTGGAAACCTGTTTTTAACCTTGGCACAAGGAATGTAAAGAGGGCGACAGATTCATGTTACGCTGTGGAAAAAATGAGGAGATCCTGGCATGGAATTAAAAGATGGCTGGCTGTCAGGTGTTCGCCATGTGCCTTCACCGCATTACAATCTTCGCCCGGAGGAGGAAACTCCCAGCCTGCTGGTGGTACACAATATTAGTTTGCCGCCCGGTGAGTTTGGCGGCCCCTGGATCGACGCGCTGTTTACCGGCACGCTCGATCCTGGCGCGCATCCTTACTTCGCCGAAATTGCACATCTGCGCGTCGCTGCCCACTGCTTGATTCGGCGCGATGGTGAAATCGTACAGTATGTTCCTTTTGATAAGCGCGCCTGGCATGCGGGTGTCTCCTGCTGGCAGGGCCGGGAAAACTGCAATGATTTTTCCATTGGCATTGAGCTGGAAGGTACCGATACGCTGGCCTATACCGATGCGCAGTATCAGGCCTTACAGGCAGTCACGCGTCAGCTGATGCGCGCTTATCCAATTACCCCTGCACAGATTACCGGACACAGTGATATTGCGCCGGAACGTAAAACCGATCCTGGCCCGTCATTTGACTGGGCTCGCTTTCTGCGCGGTCTGCCGGAGGCCGCCAGTTTACATTTACCGGAGCGGAACTGATGACGCTTTTTTCCTTGTTACTGGTTTTAGGTTGGGAACGCCTGTTTAAAATGGGCGAACACTGGCAGCTCGATCATCGGCTGGAGCCATTTTTCCGCCGCCGCCGCCATTTTTCCCTGTGGCGTACCGTCGCCATGACGCTGGTGGTGATGCTACTGGTGTTGGTCATAATCCTGTCGCTGCGCGGATTGTTTTTTGGCCTGGCGCAGCTGCTGTTCTGGATCCTGGTGGGTTTGTTGTGCATTGGCGCAGGCTCGGTGCGTCTGCATTATCATGCCTATCTGAAGGCGGCCAGCCACGGTGATGCTAATGCCTGTAGCGCGATGGCGGAGGAGCTGACGCTGATTCACGGAATGCCGGTAGAATGTAATCAGCAAGAGACGTTAAAGACGCTGCAAAACGCGCTGCTGTGGATCAATTATCGCTATTATCTGGCACCGCTGTTCTGGTTTGTCGTGGGCGGCCCCTATGGTCCGGTCTTGCTTATCGGCTATGCCTTTTTACGTGCCTGGCAAAGCTGGCTGGCAAGGCACCATACGCCGCTGGAGCGCGCGCGTTCCGGCATCGATCGGATTTTGCACTGGGTTGACTGGTTGCCGGTACGGCTGGCTGGCGTGGCCTACGCGCTGCTGGGACATGGTGAAAGGGCGCTGCCCGCCTGGTTTGCCGCATTAAGCGATCTGCGTCGTCCGCAGTATGAGGTGTTAACCCGTCTGGCGCAGTATTCGCTGGAGCGCGATGAGCGGTGGGATAGCGTGGAAACGCCACGGATAGCCGTGGCGCTCGCCAAAAAAGTCTCGCTGGTTATTGTTGTCGCCGTAGCCCTGTTAACTATTTACGGCACGTTGGTTTAACTGCGTATCGGCTGGCGGCACGCCGAAATCGGGCATGCCGTTAGCATCCCAGCGAATAGCTTTAATGCGCGTATGGCGATTCGGATCCCACAGCGGATCGCCTTCAATTTCCGTATAGTTACGCGCGTGATAAACCAACAGATCGTTGCCCGCTTCATCCACCGTAAAGCTGTTGTGACCCGGCCCATACTGACGATTTTCCCAGCTGGTGGTAAATACCGGGCGGGCAGATTTATTCCAGTGGTTGGGCTGCATCGGATCGTCATCCACGTCGATCCATAACAGTCCCAGACAGTAGTTCTCGTCGGTGGCGCTGGCGGAATAGCTGACGAATAGCCGGTTGCCGTGACGAATGACCGCTGGACCTTCATTAACGCTAAAGCCCGCGCATTCCCATTCATATTCCGGTCGGCTAAGCATGACCGGCTTGCCTTTCAGCGTCCATGGGTTTTCCAGCTCCGCCAGATAAAGGTTTGAGTTGCCGGGAATCGCTGGATCTTTTTGCGCCCACAGATACCACTGCTTACCCTGATGGCGGAAGGTGGTGGCATCAAGCGCGAAGCTGTCGATCGGGGTCTGAATACGGCCCCGTTCCTGCCAGTTGCCCGTTAAGGGATCGGCGTCGTCGCAGGTCAGCGCGTACATGCGATGCTGGAACAAACCTTCTTTGATCTCCCGCGTTGGCGCTGCCGCAAAATAGATCACCCACTGACCATCAATATGGTGAATCTCCGGCGCCCAGATCAGAGCGCTCATCGGGCCGACATCGGGTTTGCGCCAGATCACTGCCGCTTCCGCCTGCGCCAGGCCGATAATCGTATCGGCGCAGCGCAGTTCAAGACGATCGTATTCAGGAACCGAAGCGATAAAGTAGTAGCGATCCTGATAGCGTAAAATAAAGGGATCCGCGCGCTGTTCAATTAACGGATTGGGCCACTGAGTCATCATGCCGTTCCTTCTGGTTTAATATCAAAAGAGTTGCCTTCGCGCAGCGCGCTCAGCTCACGATAATTTTCCCGCCGCTTCGCCAAATCCTGCTGAATGGTTTGCATCAGGTGGCGATCGACTTTCAACAGTCGTACCACGCCAGCGGTAATTAAATAACCGATGCCGGGAATCACGGTAAACAGCAGCACGATACCGTTCAGGGCGCTGTCGCCTTGCTGTTTCGCGCCGGCATCATAGCCGTAAAACGAGAGCAGGAAACCGACCATCGCGCCCGCTACCGCCAGGCCGACTTTCAGGAAGAACAGGTTGCCGGAGAAGCTGATGCCGGTAATACGCTTGCCGGTTTTCCATTCGCCGTAGTCGTCCACGTCCGCCATCAGCGACCAGTGCAGCGGGGAGGGGATCTGGTGCAGAATATTCAACAGGAAATACATCACGGTCACCAGCACCGTGGCCTGCGGATTGAGGAAGTAAAAGCCGCAAGAGAAGATAGCCAGCGCGATATTGGTCCAGAAGAAGACCTTCAATTTACACCAGCGATCGGTCAACACTTTCGCCAGCGTACTGCCAATCATCATGCCTACCACGCCCAGGCTGATAAACAGCGTGGCGAAATGGGTGGTCTGTCCCATTACCCAGGTTACGTAATACATGGTCGCCGCCATGCGAATAAAGCCGGGGCAGACATTGCAAAAGGTCAGCAGCAGAATGCGCACCCACTGGTCGTTTTTCCATACGTCGCGCAGATCGTTTTTTAAATCATCATTGCTGGGAACGGCAGGGCGGATACGTTCGCGCACCGTTGCGAAGCAGTAAAGGAACATCAGCAGCCCAATAACTGCCATCACGCCCATTGCCATCTGGTAGCCGCGCGCACGATCGCCGCCGCCAAACCATTCGGTCATCGGCAACAGCGTCAGCGACAGAATCAGCGTAGCGATGCCAACCATCACAAAACGATAAGATTGACAGGAGACGCGCTCGTGCGGATCGTTAGTAATCACGCCACCCAGCGAACAGTAAGGAATATTAATAGCGGTATAGGCCAGCGACATCAGGAAGTAGGTTACAAAGGCGTAGATGACTTTGTATTCGTAACTCCAGTTCGGCGTGGTAAACATCAGTACGCTGAATACAACGTAGGGAACCGAAACCCACAGCAGCCATGGACGGAACCGTCCCCAACGGCTTTGCGTGCGATCGGCAATCGCGCCCATAATGGGATCGGTTACCGCATCCAGTACGCGAACCGAAAGCAGCAGAACCCCAACCAGCGCCGGAGCCAGGCCAAATACGTCGGTATAGAAGTAGTTAAGGAACAGCATAATGGCGCCGCCAATCATATTACATCCGGCGTCGCCCATGCCGTAACCCAGCTTTTCTTTAAAGGAAAGCGCAGAGCCTTTCATCATCTTATTCTCCCACTGAGCAGTGGAATGATTATTACGGCTTATCGATCTGCAGTGCTAATACAGGTTGGTCATCCAGATGGACAAAACAACTGCGAAGAAAAAAATGTGAAGAGGATAACTATTACTTAGGGAGAAAACCGGGCGCGTTAACGCCCGGTAAGCGGTCAGGTACGTTGAGAACGTTTTTTGATAGCGTAGCCGATGGCCAGCACCACCAGCCAGACCGGAATCAGCCAGACGGAAATCGCCATACCCGGCGTCATCAGCATAATCACCAGGATCGCGGCCAGAAAGGCCAGGCAGATCCAGTTGCCTGCCGGATAGAGAACCGCGCGGAAACGGGTCTGGATGCCCTGATGATCCTTCGCTTTACGGAACTTCAGGTGCGCCAGGCTGATCATCGCCCAGTTAATCACCAGCGCGGAGACCACCAGCGCCATCAACAGGCCAAAGGCTTCACCCGGCATCAGGTAGTTAATCAGGACGCAGATAGCGGTCGCCAGCGCTGAGACACCCAGTGCCACATAGGGAACGCCACGGCGATCGACCTTCAGCAGCGCCTGCGGGCCGCTGCCCTGTTTCGCCAGGCCGTAGAGCATACGGCTGTTGCTGTAAACGCAGCTGTTATACACCGACAGTGCCGCCGTCAGGAACACTACGTTCAGCACATTCGCCACCAGCGTTTCGCCGAGGTCGTGGAAAATCATCACGAACGGGCTGCTTTCGCCAACCACCTTAACCCACGGATAGAGCGACAGCAGCACCGCCAGCGAACCGATATAAAAAATCAGGATGCGCCAGATAACCTGATTGGTGGCGCGCGTGATACTTTTACCCGGATCGTCCGCTTCGGCGGCGGTGATACCTACCAGTTCCAGGCCGCCGAAGGAGAACATGATAACCGCCATCGCCATTACCAGGCCGCTAATGCCGTGCGGGAAAAAGCCGCCCTGCGCCCAGATATTGCTGACCGAAGCTTCCGGGCCGCCGTGACCGCTCAGCAGCAGCCAGCCGCCAAACACAATCATGCCGACCACCGCGATAACTTTTATAATCGCGAACCAGAACTCCATCTCGCCATAGACTTTAACGTTGGTCAGGTTGATGGCGTTAATCAGTACGAAAAATAGCGCGGCGGTGGCCCATGAAGGGAACTCCGGCCACCAGACCTGCACATATTTGCCGACGGCAGTAAGCTCCGCCATTGCTACCAGCACGTAGAGAACCCAATAGTTCCAGCCGGAGGCGAAACCGGCAAAATTGCCCCAGTATTTATAGGCAAAGTGGCTGAACGATCCGGCGACCGGCTCCTCTACCACCATTTCGCCCAGCTGACGCATAATCAGAAAAGCGATAAAGCCGCCGATAGCATAACCCAGCAATACCGAAGGGCCGGCCATCTGTATGGTTTGTCCAATTCCCAGAAACAGGCCGGTGCCGACGGCGCCGCCTAATGCAATCAACTGAATATGGCGGTTTTTTAAGCCGCGCTTCAGCGTCTCGCCCTGCTGTTGTTCCATAAAAACCCTCGAGTTAGTTCTTTCGCCTTCCCTGAAGAGTTGGCGCAATAGTGCTGCGAACGGGCGGTACGCTTGTCTGTGTGCCGTTACGCTTGCTGTATTGATTATTTTACACTTAGGGCCGCTGCAAATTAGGCGCAACGCTACCCTGACGCCAAGAATAGTGGTAAGCGCAGACGAATGCACCTGCTTTCTCCGCCAGGCTACAGCAGCGCTTAAAAAACGCTGACGCCGTCACGCCAATTTTCTTTTTTGTGCCATGTAATTCGAATAAAGACGAATAGGTTTCCCTTATGGCGTAAAGTGAGATGCCGGTCTAACCTCGTGTAAGACTTAATGAAAATTGGCGGCTAAAATTCACGTTTATCCCGAAATAGCGCATTTTCATAGTTATTTTGGGGTATTTCTGGCCGTAAAACGCAGGGAGGTTCTGGCGAATGCCATATAGACACAAGGTGAATACTTTGTTACTTTAACGTCACTTTTTTTAAATTGGTATTACCAATTTACTTCGGCGCCTGGCAGAAGAAGGGACAATGGCCTACAGCAAGATTCGCCAACCAAAGCTCTCCGATGCAATTGAGCAGCAGCTTGAGTCTCTGATTATGGAGGGCACGCTGCGTCCGGGTGAAAAGCTTCTCCCGGAGCGTGAACTCGCTAAGCAGTTTGATGTTTCTCGCCCCTCTTTGCGCGAAGCCATTCAGCGTCTGGAAGCGAAAGGGCTGCTGCTACGTCGTCAGGGCGGCGGCACCTTTGTCCAGAAAAGCCTCTGGCAGAGTCTGAGCGATCCTCTGGTGGCGTTACTCGCCGACCATCCCGAATCCCAGTTTGACCTGTTGGAAACCCGCCATGCGCTTGAAGGTATTGCTGCTTATTATGCCGCGCTGCGCGGAACCGAAGAGGATTTGCAGCGCATACGCGACTGCCATCTGGCGATTCAGCATGCGCAGCAGAGTGGCGATCTTGATGCCGAAGCGGATGCGGTTATGCAGTATCAGATTGCCGTAACAGAGGCGGCGCATAATGTGGTGCTGCTGCATTTGCTGCGATCCATGGGGCCGATGCTGGAACAGAACGTTCGACAAAATTTTGAATTGCTTTACTCACGCCGGGAAATGCTGGCACAGGTGAGCAGTCATCGCGCCAGTATTTTTGAGGCGATTGTTGCCCGCGAACCGGAAAAGGCGCGCGAAGCTTCACACCGTCATCTGGCGTTTATTGAGGAGATATTGCTGGACAGAAGTCGGGAGCAGACGCGTCGTGAACGCTCCCTGCGTCGTTTACAGCAACGTAAGGAATAACGCGTAAACTTATAACCATAACTTTTGTGTGGTGATCGGTTGCGCGTCACCGGTAGCGCGGCGGTTCCGCATTAGCGGACAGCGGCGGTATGGAAGGCGCGACAGTCGGCGGCATACAGAAGAAGAGATACGCGGCAACTAACGACGGGCCTGTCTCCTTGCATTTTGCAATGAAACAGAATGCAGGGAGACAGGCTCCAGACAATTCAACGTATTAGACACAGATAAGGAATACCCCCATGTCAGAACGTTTACATAATGACGTGGATCCGATCGAAACCCGCGACTGGCTACAGGCGATCGAATCGGTCATCCGTGAAGAAGGTGTTGAGCGTGCGCAGTTCCTGATCGATCAGGTGCTGAACGAAGCGCGCAAAGGCGGCGTGAAAGTCGCTGCAGGCTCTGCTGTCAGCAACTACATTAACTCTATCGCCGTTGAAGACGAGCCGGATTATCCGGGCAATGCCTCTCTGGAGCGTCGTATCCGTTCCGCAATTCGCTGGAACGCCATGATGGCGGTACTGCGTGCGTCGAAAAAAGATCTGGAGCTGGGCGGTCACCTCTCATCTTTCCAGTCCTCTGCGACCATTTATGAAGTCTGCTTCAACCATTTCTTCCGCGCGCGTAATGATAAAGACGGCGGCGATCTGGTTTACTTCCAGGGCCATATTTCTCCGGGCGTTTACTCACGTGCGTTCCTTGAAGGCCGTTTGACCGAAGAGCAGATGAACAACTTCCGTCAGGAAGTGCATGGCAACGGTCTCTCTTCTTATCCGCATCCCAAACTGATGCCGGACTTCTGGCAGTTCCCGACCGTTTCTATGGGCCTTGGCCCGCTGTCGGCGATCTATCAGGCGAAATTCCTGAAATATCTGGAACACCGTGGCCTGAAAGATACCTCCGCGCAGACCGTTTACGCTTTCCTTGGCGATGGCGAAATGGACGAGCCGGAATCTAAAGGCGCCATCACCATCGCAACGCGCGAGAAGCTGGACAACCTGGTATTCATCATCAACTGTAACCTGCAGCGTCTGGATGGTCCGGTTACCGGCAACGGTAAGATCATCAACGAGCTGGAAGGCATCTTTGGCGGCGCAGGCTGGGAAGTGATCAAGGTGATCTGGGGCAGCCGTTGGGACGAACTGCTGCGTAAAGATACCAGCGGTAAGCTGATCCAGCTGATGAACGAAACCGTTGACGGCGACTATCAGACCTTCAAATCCCGTAACGGCGCCTACGTGCGTGAACACTTCTTCGGTAAATACCCGGAAACCGCTGAGCTGGTGAAAGATATGTCCGACGACGAGATCTTCGCCCTGAACCGTGGCGGTCACGATCCGAAGAAAATCTACGCGGCGCTGAAAAAAGCACAGGAAACCAAAGGCAAGCCGGTGGTGATCCTGGCGCATACCATCAAAGGCTATGGTATGGGCGACACGGCGGAAGGCAAAAACATCGCGCACCAGGTGAAGAAAATGAACATGGACGGCGTTCGCTATGTTCGCGATCGCTTCAATGTGCCGGTAGCCGATGAAAACCTGGAAAAACTGCCGTACGTGACCTTTGAAGAAGGTTCGGAAGAGTATACCTATCTGCATGGCCAGCGTCAGAAGCTGGGCGGCTATCTGCCAAGCCGTCAGCCGAACTTCAGTGAGAAGCTGGAGCTGCCAAGCCTGGAAGATTTCGCACCGCTGCTGGAAGAGCAGAACAAAGAGATCTCTACCACCATCGCTTTCGTGCGTGCCCTGAACGTGATGCTGAAGAACAAGTCGATCAAAGATCGTCTGGTGCCGATCATCGCGGACGAAGCGCGTACCTTCGGTATGGAAGGTCTGTTCCGTCAAATCGGTATTTACAGCCCGAACGGCCAGCAGTACACGCCGCAGGACCGTGAGCAGGTGGCTTACTATAAAGAAGATGAGAAGGGTCAGATTCTTCAGGAAGGGATTAACGAGCTGGGTGCAGGCGCATCCTGGCTGGCTGCTGCGACCTCTTACAGCACCAACAACCTGCCGATGATCCCGTTCTATATCTACTATTCTATGTTCGGCTTCCAGCGTATCGGCGATCTCTGCTGGGCGGCGGGCGACCAGCAGGCGCGCGGCTTCCTGGTCGGCGGTACCTCCGGTCGTACCACGCTGAACGGCGAAGGTCTGCAGCACGAAGATGGTCACAGCCATATCCAGGCGCTGACCATCCCGAACTGTATCTCTTACGATCCGGCTTACGCCTATGAAGTGGCGGTGATCATGCAGGATGGCCTGATGCGCATGTACGGCGAAGCGCAGGAAAACATCTATTACTACATCACCACGCTGAACGAAAACTATCACATGCCGGCGATGCCGCAGGGCGCAGAAGAAGGTATCCGTAAAGGTATCTACAAGCTGGAAACCCTGGAAGGCAGCAAAGGCAAAGTGCAGCTGCTGGGCTCCGGCGCTATCCTGCGTCACGTGCGTGAAGCGGCAGAAATCCTGGCGAAAGACTACGGCATCGGTTCTGACGTCTACAGTGTGACCTCCTTCACCGAACTGGCGCGTGATGGCCAGGATTGCGAACGCTGGAACATGCTGCATCCGACAGAAGAAGCGCGCGTGCCTTACATCGCTCAGGTGATGAACGAAGCGCCTGCCGTCGCCTCTACCGACTACATGAAACTGTTTGCTGAACAGGTTCGCAGCTATATTCCGGCCAGCGATTATCGTGTACTGGGCACCGACGGCTTTGGCCGCTCTGACAGCCGTGAAAACCTGCGTCACCACTTTGAAGTGGATGCATCTTACGTAGTGGTAGCAGCGCTGGGCGAACTGGCTAAACGCGGCGAAGTCGATAAGAAAGTAGTGGCCGATGCCATTGCCAAATTCAATATCGATGCAGATAAAGTCAACCCGCGTCTGGCATAAGAGGTAAAGATTAATGGCTATCGAAATCAAAGTACCGGACATCGGCGCAGATGAAGTTGAAGTGACCGAAATTCTGGTAAAGGTCGGCGACAAAGTAGAAGCAGAGCAGTCGCTGATTACCGTAGAAGGTGACAAAGCCTCGATGGAAGTACCTTCGCCGCAGGCGGGCGTGGTAAAAGAGATCAAAATCACTACCGGCGATAAAGTTGAAACCGGCTCACTGATTATGATTTTTGACGCAGAGGGCGCAGCACAAGCGGCGCCAGCCCCGGCTGCTGAGCAGAAAGCGGAGGCGCAGCCTGCGCCAGCCGCTGCGGCTGAAAGCAAAGACGTTAACGTACCGGACATCGGCAGCGACGAAGTTGAAGTGACTGAGATTCTGGTAAAAGTTGGCGACAAAGTTGAAGCAGAGCAGTCGCTGATCACTGTGGAAGGCGACAAAGCCTCCATGGAAGTACCGGCGCCGTTTGCGGGTACGGTGAAAGAGATCAAAATCAACACCGGCGACAAAGTCAGCACCGGCTCGCTGATTATGGTGTTCGAAACTGCCGCTTCCGGCGGTGGTGCCGCGCCTAAACCGCAGGTGAAAGAGGAAGCGGCCAGCGCGCCGGCGACCTCTGGCGGTTCAGCCACCAAAGAAGTGAACGTACCGGATATCGGCGGCGACGAAGTTGAAGTGACCGAGATTCTGGTTAAAGCTGGCGACAAAGTGACTGCTGAGCAGTCGCTGATCACTGTTGAAGGCGACAAAGCTTCAATGGAAGTGCCGGCACCGTTCGCCGGTACGGTGAAAGAGATCAAAATCAACACCGGTGACAAAGTCAGCACCGGCTCGCTGATTATGCTGTTTGAAGTGGAAGGCGCCGCGCCTGCCGCTGCACCTGCTGCGGAAAAAGCGGCACCGGCCGCACAGCCTGAGAAAGCAGCTCCGGCTACGGCGGCTTCTGCACCAGCGAAAGCCGCCGGTAAAGATGATTTCACCGAGAACGATGCCTACGTTCACGCCACGCCGGTTATCCGTCGTCTGGCGCGTGAATTTGGCGTTAATCTGGCGAAAGTCAAAGGCACCGGTCGTAAAGGCCGTATCCTGAAAGAAGACGTTCAGGCCTATGTGAAAGATGCGGTGAAACGTGCTGAATCCGCACCGGCTGCCGCCGCAGGTGGCGGTCTGCCGGGCATGCTGCCGTGGCCGAAGGTGGACTTCAGCAAGTTTGGTGAAGTGGAAGAAGTTGAGCTGGGTCGTATCCAGAAAATCTCTGGTGCTAACCTGAGCCGTAACTGGGTGATGATCCCGCACGTTACGCACTTTGACAAAACCGACATCACCGATCTGGAAGCGTTCCGTAAGCAGCAGAACGCCGAAGCTGAAAAGCGTAAGCTGGATGTGAAGATCACCCCGGTTGTCTTCATCATGAAAGCTGTTGCTGCCGCGCTGGAGCAGATGCCACGCTTTAACAGCTCGTTGTCCGAAGATGGTCAGAAGCTGACGCTGAAGAAATATATCAACATCGGCGTGGCGGTAGATACGCCGAACGGCCTGGTGGTTCCGGTATTCAAGGATGTGAACAAGAAAGGCATCGTTGAACTGTCTCGTGAACTGATGACCATCTCCAAAAAAGCGCGTGATGGCAAGCTGACCGCTGGCGAAATGCAGGGCGGCTGCTTTACCATCTCCAGCATCGGCGGCCTGGGTACCACCCACTTCGCGCCGATCGTTAACGCGCCGGAAGTGGCTATCCTCGGCGTTTCCAAGTCTTCGATGGAACCGGTCTGGAATGGTAAAGAGTTCGTACCGCGTCTGATGCTGCCGATCTCTCTCTCCTTCGACCACCGCGTGATCGATGGCGCTGATGGTGCGCGTTTCATCACCATCATCAACAACACGTTGAGCGACATCCGCCGTCTGGTGATGTAATAAAAATAAAGGCCGACGAATGTCGGCCTTTTTACAGGTCTGTTTATCGCTGCTTAACCGGCCTGAAATACGGGAAATGGGATCTACGGAGCCGAAGCGGTTTGCAGTCTGTTAACAATTCTGTAAACTCTTGCGGTGAACGCGTCCCGGTGGATGAAGGGCGTACTGTGAATCAGGTAAGTGACGTCTGACCCGCCGGATAGTCAATTAAGAGGTCATGATGAGTACAGAGATTAAAACCCAGGTCGTTGTGCTTGGGGCAGGTCCTGCGGGCTACTCCGCAGCCTTTCGTTGCGCGGATTTAGGTCTGGAGACCGTACTGGTAGAGCGTTACAGCACCCTGGGCGGTGTTTGTCTTAACGTTGGCTGTATCCCTTCAAAAGCGCTGCTGCACGTGGCTAAAGTTATCGAAGAAGCGAAAGCGTTGGCCGAACACGGCATCGTTTTCGGTGAGCCGAAAACTGACATTGACAAGATCCGTACCTGGAAAGAGAAAGTCATCAACCAGCTGACCGGCGGTCTGTCCGGTATGGCGAAGGGCCGTAAGGTCAAAGTTGTTAACGGATTGGGTAAATTTACCGGCGCGAACACCCTGGTTGTTGAAGGCGAAAACGGCGCGACCACCATCAACTTTGATAACGCGATTATTGCAGCGGGTTCACGTCCGATTCAGCTGCCGTTCATTCCTCACGAAGATTCGCGCGTGTGGGATTCCACCGCAGCGCTGGAACTGAAAGAAGTACCGAAACGCATGCTGGTGATGGGCGGTGGAATTATCGGTCTGGAAATGGGCACCGTGTATCACGCGCTGGGTTCAGAGATTGACGTGGTTGAGATGTTCGACCAGGTGATCCCGGCTGCCGATAAAGATGTCGTGAAAGTGTTCACCAAACGCATCAGCAAGAAATTCAACCTGATGCTGGAAACCAAAGTAACCGCGGTTGAAGCTAAAGAAGACGGCATCTACGTTTCGATGGAAGGCAAAAAAGCGCCTGCCGAAGCGCAGCGTTATGACGCCGTACTGGTGGCGATCGGTCGCGTACCGAACGGTAAAAACCTCGACGCTGGCAAAGCGGGCGTGGAAGTGGACGACCGTGGCTTTATCCGCGTTGATAAGCAGATGCGCACTAATGTGCCGCACATCTATGCGATTGGCGACATCGTCGGTCAGCCGATGCTGGCGCACAAAGGCGTGCATGAAGGCCACGTAGCGGCAGAAGTTATCGCCGGTAAGAAACATTACTTCGATCCGAAAGTTATCCCGTCAATCGCCTACACCGAGCCGGAAGTGGCATGGGTTGGCCTGACCGAGAAAGAAGCGAAAGAAAAAGGCATCAGCTATGAAACCGCCACCTTCCCGTGGGCAGCGTCAGGCCGTGCTATTGCTTCTGACTGCGCAGACGGTATGACCAAGCTGATTTTCGATAAAGAGACGCATCGCGTGATCGGCGGCGCCATTGTGGGCACCAACGGCGGCGAGCTGCTGGGCGAAATTGGCCTGGCGATCGAAATGGGCTGCGATGCGGAAGACATCGCGCTGACCATTCATGCGCACCCGACGCTGCATGAATCTGTTGGCCTGGCGGCGGAAATCTTTGAAGGAAGCATTACCGACCTGCCAAACCCGAAAGCGAAGAAAAAATAACGCCTTCGCATAAAAGCGGCTCCGAAAGGGGCCGTTTTTTATTGGATAAAATAGAGGCGGAGATGGTTTTCTCCGTCGCGTTTATGCTGTGATAAAACGACAGCAGCTGGTGGGTGGACGCCGGTTTGTTATGCGTCAGATAGTTTTAAATCAAGCAAGTAGCCATGCTTACAATGATAAAATGAGCCGGTAGATTTTTGTGGATTGTTTTTTTATTTTAATATCAGTGAGATAAATTTAGGGTGTTCCCCGCGCCAGCGGGGATAAACCGGCGTATTCTTTCGGCGGCGCGACGGCATAGTTGTGTTCCCCGCGCCAGCGGGGATAAACCGTCAGGCGCGGTTTCGCAGGCCTTTACCATGTAGTGTTCCCCGCGCCAGCGGGGATAAACCGGTCCTTAAATTAAATACTGTATAAATATACATGTGTTCCCCGCGCCAGCGGGGATAAACCGCAGCCAGATAAATTAAATACTCATCCGCTAAAAAGTTTTCTAACAGCCTGTTTATTATCAACTAAGCTATTAATCAGACTTGGCCATAAACCCTGTATCAGCATGAAGGCGATATTTAAAAAATGGCCTCTGACTTTTTATTTTCATTTGGCTGATTTTATTGAGGGGTATTAATTAATTCAGGGGTGTTTCTGTTTGTTCTTTAATGTGAAAATGCATTAAAAAATGATTTTATTTATTTCTTGCTGCTGCAGATTGTGCTGGTCTCAATATTATAAAAGTTGATAAATATTTCCTGGAGTCGCAATAATTATCAAACATCTTTTTTGTTACTTCGCTCTGACATAAATCTTATTGATATAAGACAAAACTATTATTTTTTAGCCATAACGTTTTAACATCGATGATCTATAATTTACCCGTTAACCAAGAGGAGTAAATTTTATGAGCTTCGATAAACATGATTTAAACGGCCTGGTAGGTAAACATCTGGTTTATACCTATGATAATGGCTGGAACTATGAAATTTACTTCAAAAATAATGAAACCATCGATTATCGCATTCACAGCGGCCTGGTCGGCAATCGTTGGGTGAAAGATCAGCATGTTTACCTGGCGCGTCTCGCCAGCGACGTTTACAAAATTTCCTGGACGGAGCCAACCGGCACCGACGTTAGCCTGAGTGTGAACCTTGCCGATAAGGTGTTTCACGGCACCATCTTTTTCCCGCGTTGGGTAATGAACAATCCGGAAAAAACCGTCTGCTTCCAGAACGAACACCTTGATGAGATGGCCAGCTATCGCGAAGCAGGCCCAGCCTATCCAACAGAAGTGATCGATGAATACGCCACGCTGACCTTTATCCGCGACGTGGGCGAAAACGATGACAGCGTGATTAACTGCCCGGCCAGTGAACTGCCCGCAAACTTTCCTGAAAACTTGAAATAAGCGGAGCGCAGGATGCAGCCTGAACTGGAATTCAGTTTTGCCGTTGAGATTGAGGTTGACGCGCCGATTATGGTCAACCGTACGCCGGAAGGCGGCAAGCGTCAGCTTATCCCCATTCGGGGCGGCCTTGTCAGCGGCCAGCTTGAAGGTCAGGTGATGCCAGGCGGAGTCGATAGCCAGATTATCCGCGCGGACGGGCTATGCGAGTTATCGGCTCGCTACGCCATTCGCACCACGTCGGATCACACGTTTTATATTGAAAACAACGGTATCCGCCGCCTGCCTGCGCAATGGCGCGAGGCGCTGTTTGGCGATGATATGGCCTTTTTTAATCAAATCCCGGCAGCGGAGATTTATTTTCGCGCCACGCCGCGTTTTGAGATCTATCATCCGGCGCTTAGCTGGCTTAGGGAAAATATCTTTATCTGTAGCGGCGAACGCAGCGAACAAGGCGTATCGCTGAAATTTTACCGCGTATTGTAAACACGCTGTGTGAAAAAACCGGCCTGGCGTATAAAAGCCAGGCCGGTTTTCTTTTGGTCATTTAATGGCATTTGCTATTTTCCATGCCGCTGCTGGCAAGAAAAACGTGGCAGGGCATGCCGCAGAGGCAAATCCTGCCGACGAAAGTTTCAGAACCATTGCCCGTAACGACGAATATAAAGCGTTTTAACGCTCTGGCTGAGCAGGCAATAGCCCAGCAGTGTGGCAATCAGCCACGGGAAATAGCTCATGGGCAGCGCCTGTAAGCCAAAAGCGGCAGCCAGCGGAGAGAAGGGCAGCACCACGCCAATAATCACCACCGCTAACGTTGTCAGCATAATCGGCCAGCTGGCCCACGCCTGCACAAAAGGAATATGGCGCGTACGCAGCATATGCACCACCAACGTTTGGGACAGCAATCCCTCAATAAACCAGCCGGACTGGAACAGCGCCTGATGTTCACTGCTGTTGGCGCCGAAAATATGCCACATCAGCGCAAAAGTGGTGATGTCGAAAATGGAAGAGAGCGGCCCCATCCACAGCATAAAGCGGCCAATATTACGTGCATCCCATTTACGCGGGCGCTGCAGGAAAGATTTATCCATGCGATCCCAGGGAAGCGCCAGCTGAGCAATATCGTAAATCAGATTCTGCAGCAGTAACTGTACCGCCAGCATCGGCAAAAAGGGAATAAAGGCGCTGGCCACCAGCACGGAAAATACGTTACCGAAATTAGAGCTGGCGGTGATATTCAGATACTTAATGATATTGCCGAAGGTCTGACGTCCGGTGACGACGCCCTGTTCCAGCACCAGCAGGCTTTTTTCCAGCAGAATAATGCCAGCGGCCTGTTTGGCAATATCGCTGGCGCTGTCCACAGAGATGCCGACGTCGGCGGCGCGCAGCGCGGCGGCATCATTAATGCCGTCGCCAAGGAAGCCAACGGTATGGCCCTGCTGTTGCAACAGACCTACCACGCGCGCCTTTTGCGCTGGGGTCAGGCGGGCAAACAGCGTATGCTGCGTTACCCGTTGCGCCAGCTGCGCATCGTCGAGCTGTTCGATCTTTTCGCCGAGCAACGGCTCGCCAGCCTCCAGCCCAACGTCGCGACAAATTTTCATACTGATCAGCGAATTGTCGCCGGTCAGCACCTTAATCTGGACGCCTTTCTCCTGCAGCGCCCGTACCGCCTCCGCCGCACTCTCTTTGGCCGGATCGAGGAAGGTCAGCATGCCGTACAGCGTTAAATCACGCTCATCTTCATTAGTCAGACGCTGATACCAGCCGGTGGTGCCGTTGTTGCGCTTGCCGATCAGCAGCACGCGATAGCCTTCCTGGTTCAGTTGTGCCGCCCGCGCACGCAGCGCATCACGCCATTCATCATTTAACGGCAGGCGCTGCCCGTTAACATGCAGATGAGTGGAAACCATCAGCATCTCATCCAGCGCGCCTTTACAAATCAGATGGTGCTGGCCCTGTTGGTCGGCAACGATCACTGACAGGCGACGGCGTTCAAAATCAAACGGTAGCTCAGCGACTTTCCGCCATTGCTGCGGCAGATCCTGACGATATCGCGCAAATTCCAGCACTGCGCGATCCATCAGATTTTTATGGCCGCTCTGGTGCGTACTGTTCAGCCACGCCAGCTTCAGCACTTCATCATCGCTGTTGCCCTGCAAATCAAAATGGTGCGCCAGCGCAATATGATCTTCCGTTAGCGTCCCGGTTTTATCGGTGCAAAGAACATCCATCGCACCCAGGTTCTGAATCGCTTCCAGACGTTTTACCACCACTTTCCGCCGCGCCATGGCGATCGCGCCTTTTGCCAGATTAGTGCTGACAATCATCGGCAGCATTTCCGGCGTCAGGCCAACTGCTACCGCCAGCGCAAACAGCGTGGCGTCCAGCCAGTCGCCTTTGGTAAAACCGTTCAGCAGCAATACAACCGGCACCATCAGCGCCATAAAGCGGATCAGCAGCCAGCTGACGCTGTTCACGCCGCGATCGAAAGCGGTAGGCGTGCGCTGTCCAACCAGCTTGCGCGCCAGCGAGCCGAACCAGGTGCTGTTGCCGGTAGCGACCACCACCGCCTGCGCGGTACCGCTCACGACGTGCGTGCCCATCAGACAGACGGATGGGGCCTCGAACAGCGCGGTTTCGCTGAGCGGCTGCGCCAGATTTTCCGTTCGCAGCTGACAGGATTTTTCCACCGGCAGCGCTTCGCCGGAAAGCGCGGACTGACTAATCAGCAGATCGCGCGCGGAGATCAGCTTAATGTCCGCCGGAATGACGTCGCCTGCGGCAATCAGAATAATGTCGCCGGGCACCAAATCCTGTTGGGCGACATCCACCACTTCCGGCTCGGCGTCCTGCGTTTTACGACGCAGCACGCTGACGCGGGTGGTCACCAGCGAACGCAGCGCATCCGCCGCCTTATTGGTACGAAACTCCTGCCAGAAGCGCAGCAGGGCGCTGAGCAGCACCATTGTCAGCATAATGACGACGCCGGTCAGATCGGTCTCATCTCCCTGACGCAGCGGCAGCCAGTAATCAGTGAAAAAGCTAATTGTCGTCAGCCCCAGCAGCACATAAATAAAGGGATTATTAAACGCCTGAAGCAGCTGGCAGAGTGGATGTGGCGCTTGTTCATTTGCCACCTGATTGACGCCGTAGCGTGCCAGACGTTCGCTGGCCTGCTGTTGAGTTAAGCCGGATTCGCTGCTTTGCAGACGTTGCAGCGTGGTGGTGGCCTGGACGTGGGCTTCATCGCCGATAGCCCAACGTTGTTGAGCAGCGGCAGAGCGCTGGCGTGCAGCCGGCGCCAGATTGATCATCTGAGTCATCTCAGTTACTCCGAAAATTGCGCAGCCGGATCTCTCTCATGACGAGATCGCGGCAAAAATATGAGATGGCGTTGCAGAGGAGAGAAGCGGGTTATTCAGTCCTTACGCAACGCGGTTTACGTTGCATACAAGGGGGTGCGTCCATGACGTCTCCTTAACCGCCCGGCGGCGATAACAAATCGGGGATAGCTGTACAGCAGACAGCGTGAAGCGAGCCGTTACGTTAAACACGCAATGGCGAAAAGAGGGTCAGGATCGGCCTGGAGGAAAAAGGGAGTGGCGATATATCAACATCGGTTTCATCTCTCTTGTTAATAAGGAGCAGACGAACCGGAAGGATCGCTGCCTGCCAGGTGGCAAGCGGCTTTGCTTGCCTGCTAAATCGAGTGAGTAAGCAAAAAAGTTCTCCTGATAACAGTCGGCGCTGAGTATAAAGAGGATTGCGAATCGGGTAAATTCAACTCCATCAATATTCCCTAAACGGCAAAGCTATTTATTTACTTAACAAAACCGCGCTAACTATAAATTATCTTTATCGTTAAAAAGTTTAAAAAAACGCTGCTGCACGCGCTGCGCCTAGGAAACGAGTTTGATAAATAATGTTGCTTTTTTGTAAACGCATTAACAAGTGAAGTAAATCCTGCTATGCTGGCCGACGCGAAACCGGACACCTTACCCTACATAAGCATCCAACAGATCGCCGTGAAAAAAGGTGGCCGGAAAGCCCAATACAATGAGAGCGAGGAGAACGTCGTGCTAGATGAATACCGTAAGCACGTTGCCGAGCGTGCCGCCCAGGGAATTGTGCCTAAACCTTTAGATGCTTCCCAAATGGCCGCGCTGGTTGAACTGCTGAAAAACCCTCCTGTGGGTGAAGAAGAATTCCTGTCCGATCTGTTAATTAATCGCGTGCCGCCGGGTGTTGATGAAGCGGCCTATGTTAAAGCCGGTTTCCTGGCTGCCATCGCCAAAGGCGAAACGACCTCTCCTCTGGTAACACCCGAAAAAGCGATCGAACTGCTTGGCACCATGCAGGGCGGCTATAACATTCATCCGCTGATCGATGCGCTGGATGATGCGAAGCTGGCGCCCATCGCGGCGAAGGCGCTGTGCAATACGCTGCTGATGTTCGATAACTTCTACGATGTGGAAGAGAAAGCGAAAGCGGGCAACCCGCACGCGCAGCAGGTAATGCAGTCCTGGGCCAATGCCGAATGGTATCTGAACCGCCCGGCGCTGGCAGAAAAAATTACCGTAACGGTCTTCAAAGTTACCGGCGAAACCAACACCGACGATCTCTCTCCGGCGCCGGATGCCTGGTCGCGTCCTGATATTCCGCTGCACGCGCTGGCGATGCTGAAAAACGCCCGTGAAGGCATTGAGCCGGACGAGCCGGGCAACGTTGGCCCGATCAAGCAGATTGAAGCGCTGCAGGCGAAAGGTTTCCCGCTGGCTTACGTCGGCGACGTTGTGGGCACCGGTTCTTCACGTAAATCCGCTACCAACTCGGTGCTGTGGTTTATGGGCGACGACATCCCTTACGTGCCGAACAAAAAAGGCGGCGGCGTAGTGCTGGGCGGCAAAATCGCGCCAATTTTCTTTAACACCATGGAAGATGCCGGCGCGCTGCCGATCGAAGTGGATGTGAATAACCTGAATATGGGCGATGTGATCGACATTTACCCGTACAAAGGGGAAGTGCGCAATCACGAAACCGGCGAACTGCTGGCTGAATTCGCGCTGAAAACCGACGTGATTCTGGATGAAGTGCGCGCTGGTGGCCGTATTCCGCTGATTATCGGTCGCGGTCTGACTACCAAAGCGCGCGAGTCGCTGGGCCTGCCGCACAGCGATGTGTTCCGTCAGGCGAAAGATGTGGCGCAAAGTACGCGCGGCTTCTCGCTGGCGCAGAAAATGGTAGGCCGCGCCTGTGGCGTCGCTGGCATTCGTCCGGGCCAGTACTGCGAGCCGAAGATGACCTCTGTCGGTTCTCAGGACACCACCGGTCCGATGACGCGCGATGAACTGAAAGATCTGGCTTGCCTCGGCTTCTCCGCTGATTTGGTGATGCAGTCGTTCTGTCATACCGCCGCCTATCCGAAGCCGGTTGATGTGCAGACGCACCATACGCTGCCGGATTTTATTATGAACCGTGGCGGCGTCTCGCTGCGTCCGGGTGACGGCATTATTCACAGCTGGCTGAACCGTATGCTGCTGCCGGATACCGTCGGCACCGGCGGCGACTCCCATACCCGTTTCCCGATCGGCATCTCTTTTCCGGCGGGTTCTGGTCTGGTGGCCTTTGCCGCTGCGACCGGCGTCATGCCGCTGGATATGCCGGAGTCGGTGCTGGTGCGCTTTAAAGGCAAAATGCAGCCGGGCATCACCCTGCGCGATCTGGTGCATGCGATCCCTTATTACGCGATTAAGCAGGGACTGCTGACCGTTGAGAAGAAAGGCAAGAAAAACATCTTCTCTGGCCGCATTCTGGAGATCGAAGGTCTGCCGGATCTGAAAGTCGAGCAGGCGTTTGAGCTGTCCGATGCCTCCGCTGAGCGTTCCGCTGCCGGTTGTACCATCAAGCTGGATAAAGCGCCGATCATTGAATACCTGAATTCCAACATCGTCCTGCTGAAATGGATGATCGCGGAAGGTTACGGCGATCGCCGTACGCTGGAGCGTCGTATTCAGGGCATGGAGAAATGGCTGGCCGATCCGCAACTGATGGAAGCCGATGCCGATGCGGAATACGCAGCGGTTATCGAAATCGATCTGGCGGAAATCAACGAGCCAATCCTGTGTGCGCCGAACGATCCTGATGATGCGCGCCTGCTGTCAGAAGTGCAGAACGAGAAGATCGATGAGGTCTTTATCGGTTCCTGTATGACTAATATCGGTCACTTCCGTGCGGCAGGTAAACTGCTGGACAGCCATAAAGGCCAGTTGCCGACCCGCCTGTGGGTTGCGCCGCCGACCAAAATGGATGCCGCGCAGCTAACGGAAGAAGGTTACTACAGCGTGTTTGGTAAGAGCGGCGCGCGCATTGAGATCCCTGGCTGTTCGCTCTGTATGGGCAACCAGGCGCGCGTTGCCGATGGCGCAACCGTGGTTTCTACCTCGACGCGTAACTTCCCGAACCGCCTGGGCACCGGCGCTGATGTCTATCTGGCTTCTGCGGAACTGGCTGCGGTAGCATCGCTGCTGGGCCGTCTGCCGACGCCGGATGAGTATCAGCAGTTTATGTCTCAGGTGGATAAAACCGCGGTGGATACCTATCGCTACCTGAACTTCAATCAGCTGAATCAGTACACCGATAAAGCGAAAGAGGTGATTTTCCAGACCGCGGTCTGATAAATCCTCTGTAGCTGCATTAAAGGGCGGAGCTTTCCGCCCTTTTTTACGCCTGTCACCCCGACGCAGGCGCTGCTTTTCCGCTTCCGGGCTGCGATAATACGCGCTGTGCGGTCAGAAAATGACGAGAAACGGCGCACGCATGCGTTGAGGTTGAGGGCAGTAAGATGGAATATGAATTTTTACGCGACGTTACCGGCCAGGTAAAGGTGCGAATGAGTATGGGCCATGAGGCGGTCGGCCACTGGTTCAACGAAGAGGTAAAAGGCGACATGGCGCTGCTGGATGAGGTGGAAGCGGCGATGCAGCAGGTCAAGGGCAGCGAACGAGAATGGCAGCGTCAGGGACATGAATACACGCTTTCGCTGAATGGCGAAGATGTAATGATCCGCGCCAATCAGCTCGCCTTTGATACGGATGAGCTGGAGGAAGGCATGAGCTACTACGACGAAGAGAGCCTGTCGTTCTGCGGTATGGAAGATTTCCTCGCGGTGATCGCCGCTTACCGCGCCTTTATGCAGGGGCGCTAAGTCTGCCCGGCGAACCTTGCCGCCGCGCCCGCCAGTGTGAAAGGCAAAGAGAAAACAAGCCCGCGTGCTGCTGACGCGGGCTTTTCTGTTGCAGCGCGGTGGGTTAGCTAAGTGAGGCGCCGCCGCATATGGCGATCTCCTGACCGGTAATAGCGGCGGCGGCGGGAGAGAGCAGAAAGCTGGTCAGCGCCGCCACCTCCTCCGGCTGAATATAGCGGCCGATTGGCGGCAGCTTTGGCGGCGAGCTTTCGCGGCCGGGGCCGTCCAGCATCGGCGTGGCCGTCGCGCCGGGTGCGACCACGTTAACGGTAATGCCGCGCGGCGCAAGCTCCGCCGCCCAGCTGCGCGCCATACCGACCAGCGCCGCCTTGGTGCTGACGTACTGACTGCGGCCCGCCGCGCCGCGCGAGGTGCGGCTGCCAATCAAAATAATGCGACCATTAACAGGCAACGTCGATGCCAGCCGGTTAGCGATGGTTTCTGCCACCTGAACATGCAGATGCCACAGCCGCTGGCTAATCTCGCTATCCAGCGCGCCCAGCGTGGCGGCCTGCATCATTCCGGCGGCATGCACAAAGGCATCGACCGGCGGCAGCGCATCCAGCACGACCGCCAGCGCCTGCCCATCAAACAGATCGACGGCTATCATGCGCAGCGCCGGATGAGAAGCGCCAGCCGCCGAGCGGCTGAGTCCGGTGACCTGCCAGCCTTCGCGCAGCAGCCGCTCAACAATCGCACGGCCGATGCCGGAGCTGGCGCCGGTTACCAGCGCATGACGGTTCATGGTGCCCTCCGCAGCATCTCAACCGGTACTTTAAATACCGCCTTGCGCACGCGCGCCGGCCGATCGTTGACCGCACACAATGCCTGATGCGCCTCGCCGGGAGCAAAAACCGCGAAATCACCCGCGCGAAGATGCAGCTGTTGACGAAGCTGCGGTTGCGCGACGATCCAGAGGTCGGGCTTGCGCTCTTCCGCCGCCGTGTCGCGCGCATCAACGACGTCATAGCGAATGATCTCTTCACCCGTCAGTACCACCTGAATGTCGAGCCAGCGCCGGTGATATTCCGTGTGGCGCGTTGCCATTGGCGCGGTGTCGCTGTCGGTGATAGTGCAAAACCAGTCTGCGCCTTTGGGGTGCCAGCGCCCGTCGGGTGCCGCCCGCAGTGCCTCCAGCGTGCATTCCGGCCGCGCCAGCAGGGCGTAAAGCTCTTCCGGCAGCGTCGCCAGCGCCAGACACTGCAAATTGCCTGTTATCATCATTCCTCCTTGCTTTCGCCGTTAGCCAGTCACCCAGCTCTCATCCACGCGCGCATATTTAATCGCCTGACGATGCCAGGTCCAGGCGATATGCAGCTTGCCATCCGGACCCTGTTTGATGCTGGGATAAGAGAGTTCGCGATTCAGCTTTTGCTGCGAATTATTGGTCATGCAGTAGCCGTCACCTTCTTCCAGATTACGCTGCCACGGCCAGCTTCGGCCTCCGTCTTTGGAAATTGCCAGCGTCATTGGCGCGCGCGGCGCGCCCCAGAAGGCGGTGCGGCCATCATTATTTGTCGGATGGGTGGCCACCGCTATTGCCTCTTCCTCGTCCTCAATTTCGTCATACAGTGAAGCGCGGCGTTCGCTGGCGCCTTCAGCGCTCATATTGTTAAACACCAGCGCCAGATCGCCATTCGCCAGCGTTGTCACCTGGATGGAGGAGTTGTTATTAGGCAGGCTGGTGGGCTGCGGCGCGCTCCAGCTTTGGCCGCCGTCCAGCGAGCGGCTCTGCCAGATAAAATCCGCCCAGCGGCTGCGATAGAGCGCCAGCAGCGTGCCATCCTTCAGGAGCGTAATATTCATA
>NZ_CALNWY010000009.1 GCF_940807255.1 Mixta sp. Marseille-Q2659
GCCAGACCAGACCAGACCAGACCAGACCAGACCAGACCAGACCAGACCAGACCAGACCAGACCAGACCAGACCAGCACCGTTCTGCTTTATAACCATCCTCGTTTTATAATATTCCTGTTCCTGTTTAGTTACATTTTCTCTCTTTCACTCCTTTCCTGAATATGCCGAGCGCCAATACCTTACGTTTAACTGCCAGCCTCATTGCATAAAGAACCAATAACTCCTGACACCTCACAAAACATGCCGCTCATTTATAAAACATTTTATTAACATCAGACTTTAATGCTTTACTGAGTTTTTGGCCTGTTAGGCGGCAAGGAATACAGTGAGGTATACATGGCTGATATAATCACCAGCAGTAAAAAAAGCGAGTTGACCCAGACGTCAGATAAAGCCCGTATTCGAGCAATTATCGGTGCGTCCTCAGGTAATCTCGTCGAGTGGTTTGATTTTTATGTTTACTCTTTTTGCTCTCTCTACTTCGCACATATCTTCTTCCCAACGGGAAACACTACAACGCAGCTGGTACAAACGGCTGGAGTTTTTGCTGCCGGCTTTCTGATGCGTCCAATTGGCGGATGGCTCTTTGGCTGGATCGGCGATCGTCATGGGCGTAAGAAATCGATGCTGATTTCCGTCTGCATGATGTGCTTCGGCTCGCTGGTCATTGCCTGCTTACCCGGCTATACGACTTTAGGGATCTGGGCACCGATACTGCTTTTACTGGCCCGCTTGTTTCAGGGGCTGTCGGTTGGGGGAGAATACGGAACCAGCGCCACCTATATGAGTGAAGTCGCCGTCGAAGGGCGCAAAGGCTATTACGCTTCTTTCCAATATGTCACCTTGATCGGCGGGCAACTGCTGGCATTACTCACCGTCGTGATATTACAGCAACTATTAACACCTGAAGATCTGCGTAGCTGGGGCTGGCGTATTCCTTTTGCGTTAGGCGCCGTACTGGCAATCGTCGCGCTATTCCTGCGTCGTTCCTTAAATGAAACCACTAATAATAAAACACGGCAGCATCATGACGCAGGACGCCTGCGCGGCTTATGGAAACACCGTCGCGCTTTTTCAATGGTATTAGGTTTTACCGCCGGCGGTTCCCTGAGCTTTTATACCTTTACTACCTATATGCAGAAATATCTGGTGAACAGCGCAGGAATGGATGCAAAAGATGCCAGCGCTTTAATGACGTTAGCATTGTTTATTTTTATGTTGATTCAGCCGCTGATGGGCGCATTGTCGGACAGGATAGGGCGTCGTAACTCAATGCTTATTTTCGGTGCTGGCGCCACGTTGTGTACAGTACCAATTCTGACCTTATTACAGCGCAGCGAGAGCGGTTGGCTAATCTTCTTCATGGTTATGCTGGCTTTGTTGATTACCAGCTTTTACACCTCAATCAGCGGCATTGTCAAAGCAGAGATGTTTCCGCCAGAGGTACGGGCGTTAGGCGTCGGACTTTCGTATGCCGTAGCCAACGCTATTTTTGGCGGATCGGCGGAATACGTTGCGCTTTCGCTAAAAGCGGCGGGGCACGAAACCTGGTTTTTCTGGTATGTCTCAGGGTTAGGCGCTGTTGCGCTGCTGGTTTCGCTAATGCTGCATCGTAAAGGGCAGGGGATGAAACTGTAGATTACTGACCTATATTCCAGAGGGCGAAGCCGGTCGCCGCACCGGCAATATCCCAGCTTAAATCTTTCCAGCTCCAGCCGCTGCCTGCCGGGCGGCTGTCATACAACTCTTTAGCCGCGCCAAGGCTGAAAGAAAACATCAAGCCGAAACTATTGCTGTGGCGCGCCGACCAGTTCTGTCGCTGGCCATATTCATTACCTGCAGCGGAGAGAACCGCCGAGGCAATAAAATGCTGAGCCTTATCCTGTCCGGACCAGCGATCCTGCGCGGTATGGCTGCATCCGGCACAGCATAAGCAGCATAAAAGCAGGGTTATACGCATCACAGCTCCTGAAAGAATTAAGATGCGACAAACATCCTGCAGGCTACAGGATGCGGCTGATTAACCGATCGATACGGATACGACGCAAACGGCGAATCAGTTTACGAACTTTCACCGGATAATCGGCAATACTGTCGAGATCGCGGAAATGTTTAACCACGCTGGTATGCTGACGAATTAAGGCCAATTCGCGTTCGCGCTGCTCTGCCAGCTGCTGTAGCGGATCGTGGATCAACACCGCATTTTCCAGATCGAGTCGCCAGGCGCGCGGATTCAGGTTATTACCGGTAATCAGCATCCACTCTTCATCCACCCACATGCCTTTCAGGTGATAGCTATTTTCACCGTCTTTCCACAGGCGCACGGTCAGCTGGCCGTTATTAACGTAATATTGCAGCCTGCTTAGGAAACGTCGCAGATTAATTTCGTACAGATAAGGCAACGCGCCGATAATTTTAAACGGCTGGTCCTGCGGAATATAAAAATCATTCGCCGTTTTATCGCCGACAATAATTTCCACCTCTTTGCCCTGGCGCAGCAGCCAAATAATATTGCGTACCAGAATAGCTGGCAGGTTGAAATAAGGCGTACAGAGCGTTAGTTTCTGCTCGGTGCAGGGCATCAAATGATAGATGGTTTTATTCAGCAGGCTGCGTTTACCCAGCCCAACCAGCGGCGTTACCGCCAGTTCTTCATTATTGGCATTAGAGGTAAAGTGGTAATCAAAGCCGCGCAAATCCTGACGAAACTGGCGGGTTTCATTTTTAATTTCCGGGCTTTTTGGGCGCTCATGTTGATCGAGACGATGTACCGCTTCCGCATTTTTCAGATTACGTTCGATCCATTCAAACATAGTATCGGTAAGCTGCGGATTACGAATCAATTGATAGCGGTCGTAACGATATTTATCATGCTGATGCAGATAAACATCATTAATACTGGCGCCGCTATAAAGCAGCGTATCGTCAATAATAAAGCCTTTCAGATGCAGTACGCCCAACGCTTCGCGGGTGTTAACCGGAATGCCGTAAACCGGAATGGCAAGATCGGGATGCTGGCTGGCCATATCGCAATACCAGTCAGCGTTGGTTAACCCTTTGGCGTCGCCGATACGGCCACGCTGCGCCCGATGCCAGTCAACCAGTACACTAATATCCAACTCCGGGCGGGCGCGCCTGGCGGCATAAAGCGCGGACAGCACTGCGCGTCCGGCATCATCATTTTCCAGATAGAGCGCCACAATGCAGATGCGCTGCGTGGCGCTGGCAATTTTTTCCAGCAGCGTAGCGCGGAACTCAGATGGTGAGTAAAGCGTGGTGACATCAGCAACTGACTGAGACAGTTTGGGCAGCTGGGCAAGGTGTTGTTGATGTTTATTACGCTTGAATTTAGACAACATCACAGTGCGCTTCTTCTCTATTCATTGAGTGGTCTTCTGCCATAAAATCATGGTTCTAACCTTCGATATTAACATTAACTCGGCGTAAAGGGCGATCTTCACGGTTTAATGTTGCCCGTCAGCGTGTCTGAGAGGCAGATGCAGGCTAACAATGCCGTCTTCCAGCTGCACCTCTACGCTGAACCCCAGCTTTTTCGCCAGGGTAATCATGCCTTGATTATTGGGCATGGTAATACCATTTAACTGCAACAGGCCATGACTACGCGTATAAACCATCATCTTCTCCAGCAGTTGCCTGCCAAGCCCCAACCCTTTTAAATCCGAACGCACCAGTATTGAGAATTCAGCATCGGTATTATCCGCATCGGAAATTGCGCGCGTGACGCCGATAATTTCCTTCTCACCTTGTTGCTCGCGTACTGCGACAAAAGCCATTTCTCGATCGTAGTCGATTTGCGTCATATTGGCTAAATCCTCGTGGGTAAACTCATTGATCTCACTAAAATAGCGATAGTAGAGATCTTCTTTAGTTACCTGAGCGATAAAGCGCTGAAGCAGCGGCTCATCTTCCGGCAGGATCGGGCGAACCAAACAGCGCTCGCCGTTTTTCATGGTAATCCATGCCTCCAGCGTGTGCGGATAAGGGCGAATAGCCAGGCGGGACTCGCTGTCGCCGTCGAACGTCGCCAACGTCATGCTGACATCCAGTAAGGTAAATTCATCGCCCGCGGCCAGCAGCGGATGGATATCCAGCCGCTGAATCTCCGGGCAATCAATAATCAGGTTAGAGACCTGTACCAGCACCTGGCTGAGCGCGGCAATATCTAGTGGCCGCAGTGCGCTACGTCCGCGCACCTTACCGCTTTTAATCGCCTGAATAACCAGATAGCGCGCCAGCGTCATATTGAGCGGCGGCAGCGCTACGGCTGCATGAAGATCCGCCTGCCATTCGACGCCGCCTTCGCCCAGCATAATCACCGGGCCGAAAAGCGGATCCTGCTCAACCACAATACGCAACTCTTGCGCACCGGCGCGATTTGCCATGCTCTGGACCAGCAGGCCGTGAATACGCGCCTGCGGCCAGGCCAGCTTGACGCGATCGATAATGGCATCGGCCGCCTGCTGAACCTCACTGGCAGTACGCAGATAGAGCATCACGCCCTGAACATCCGACTTATGGGGAATATCTGGCGAGCGCAACTTCAGAGCAACCGGATAGCCGATTTGTCCGGCGATATGCACTGCCTCAGCGCTGTCGCCTGCGATCCAGGTTGGCAGCGTCGTCAGGCCATAGGCCTGCAGAATCGCCTGTACCTCATGCGTATCAAGCTGAGTAGCGCCATCATCTAATGCCTGCTGGATCAGCTGATGCGCATAAGCGGTATCCTGCTTCAGCGAGGCGGGCAGGGCAGGCGTTTCGCGCAGCTGTTTCTGGTTACGACGATATTCCACCATATACATGAAAGCGGTGACCGCGCCTTCCGGCGTACGATAGGTTGGAATCGACGCATCGCTAAAGGCGCGGCGCGCCTCCAGTGAAGAGAACTCGCCGCACCAGTTAGTGAGCAAGGTTAACGCGCTGCCGCGCGGGTGTTTTTTTATCAGCTCGATCAACCGTTGTGCGGTCTCGGTTGCCGGCGCCACGGCGCTCGGCGCGTGAATGATCATCAGGGCGTCCAGCTCGTGACTATCGAGCAGGGCGGAAACCGCCTGCAGGTAGCGTTCCGGCGTGGCGTCATCTTTCAGGTCGAGCGGATTGCCGGGTGTCACTTCGGTGGGAAGCTGCGAGCGCAGTTGCGTCAGCGTCGCCTCGTCAAGCTGGGCCAGTTTGCCGCTGCGGGTTTGCAGCGCATCCAGCGCCAGCGCAGCGGGTGCGGCGCCATTGCTGGCGATCATTAGCCGCTCGCCGCGCAGCGGCCGCATATGGCTTAACGTTTCCACCGCCGAGAACAGTTCATGCGTATCCTGCACGCGCAGCAGACCGGCGCGCTGAATCGCCGCATCCCAGGCTGCATCCAGTCCGGCATGGGTTTTTAACAACGCCTGAGCCTGCGGGCTGCGTCCGCTTTTGATCACCAGAATCGGCTTATTGCGCGAGGCGCTGCGGGCAGCGGAAACAAAGCGGCGCGCGTCGCTTAAGTGTTCCAGATAGAGCAGAATGGCGCTGGTTTTACTGTCGCGCGCGAGAAAATCGAGCAGATCGTCAATATCGGTGTCCAGGCTGTCGCCTAACGCGATAAACCAGGAGAAGCCAAGCTGGCGCTGCTGCGCCCAGTCAAGAATGGTATTGGAGACCGCCGCCGACTGAGAGACAAAAGCCAGCTTGCCTTTCAGGATCGGTACCGGTGAAAAACTGGCGTTAAGGCCCTGCCACGGCGCCAGCAGCCCGAGACTATTGGGGCCAAGCAGCCTGATTTGCCAGCGGCTGGCGCAGACTTTCAGCTCCGCCATCTGGCTTTCCGGCGCGGAAAGGATAATGCAGGCCTGACAACCTTTCTCACCCAGCTGCTGCAATAAGGCGAGATTACGGCTGGCGTTGGTACAGATCACCGCCAGCTCCGGCGTGAACGGCAAACTGGCGATATCGGGCCAAGCCAGCACGCCGGAAACCGCCTTATATTTAGGCGTAACGGGCAAAATTGGCCCGCTGAAGCCACCGCCCAGCAGATTACGCATCATCAAATACCCTGCACGTCCCGGCTTTACCGAGGCGCCAATAACGGCAATAGATTTCGGTCGTAACAGCGCTTCCAGCCCACGTTGACTCATTTCCTGCTCCTGAGGCGACAATTACCCTGAGTCTAAACGTTTTCCGTTTCTTCTGCCGTGAGGTGAGCTGGATGATGCGGTTTTCCTGCCAGATAACGCTGACGGAACAGCAAAAATGCGTGCTGAGGCGTTGCGCAGCGGCTTCATCGCCCGCCTGGCGCAGCAGCTCGGCGGCAACCTCGGCGGTGCAGTGCTGTCCGGCGCCGTGCGCCTCGCGCAGCGTATAGTTGGATGGGGTGGTGAGCTTTAGCGACATCACCGGCAGCGCGTCCAGCCACGGGCTTTTGCGAAACATTTTGCGCGCTTCGGCCCAGGTGCCGTCCAGCATGATAAACAGTGGCGGCTTGCCGCTTTGTGGCGGGCGATTCAACACCGGACGCCCTGGATCGGCATACGATTCAGGGAATACCACCATCGGCTGATAGTCAGGATTGGCTACCGCGGCCAGCAGCGCCGGATCGGTTGCGGTGCGTGACCAGCCGAAAGCCAGCGTATCGGGAAGAATATCGGCGATCAGTCGGCCGGTATTGCTTGGTTTCATTGGCTCGGTATCGAACATCACCAGGCAAAAACGGCTGCGGGCGGACTGCGGAGCAATTTCGCTGCACAGGCAAAGCTTTTGTGGCAGCAGGCAGCCCTGGCAACGAAGCACCCGGTTTCCGCGGGCGAGAAAAGGGCGGGTTGCGCGCGCCAGGCGCTCGGCGCGCAAGCGTAAAACGGCGTTATCAGTCATGAAATTAAGCGGGCAAAACGCCATTGTAGCGGGAAGCGGGCAGGAAGCGTAGTGCGGCTGGCGCTAAGCCAGCCGTGTTTCTCAGAGCGCCTCGTCCAGCCACTCATTAAACGGCGCTTTCGGCATCGCGCCGTTTAACATATCGGCCAGTTCGCCGCGCTTAAACAGCATAATGGTGGGAATGCTGCGAATGCGGAAGCGGGCACTCAGTTCAGGTTCGGCTTCGGTATTGACCTTCAAAAAGCGGACTTTACCGCCGCGCTCGCTGGCCACATCTTCATAAATGGGCGCAAAGTTGACGCAGGGACCGCACCAGGGCGCCCAGAAATCCACCACGACCGGCAGATCGTCCTGCAAATATTTATCCAGCGTCTCGGTAGTCGCGTTGATCACTTCACCTTCAAACAACGCGCCACCGCAGCGGCCGCATTTTGCGCCATCGGCAATGCGCTCTTCTGGAACGCGATTCGTTGCCTGACAGGATGCACATACCGTATTCATTTATCACCTCAGGGTTTATGGAACCTTATTAGCTGCTAATTTTAAGCATAAGTTTAATTATCAATCGGCCCGAATTGAGCGACAACATGGAATGCTCAATGAATGTAATAGTTAGCGACTTTTGGCGGAAGTTGATGGCATAGAATCTACGCTTCAGGTAATCTTCGCGCTTCGCGCTCAGCAGGTGGAGGAACAGATGAACGACGAATTCAAAGGTAAAAGCGGCAAAGTCAAAGTGATGTATGTTCGCGGTGAAGACAATAATGATAAACGCGGACAAAATCCCCGTACCGGCAAAGGCAGCCGTCCAGGCGCCGACCGTTCGGAAGGAAGCCGTCGTCCATCCCGCCAGTCTGAAGGCGCGTCCCGCGGTGGCCGCGATGGTAAATTCCGTGGCGATCGCGATCGTGATGAACTGCCACGCGGCGAGTCGCCGTGGCGTACCGTTTCGCGCGCGCCGAATGAAGAGGCGAAGCCCGATCACGGCGGCATTAGCGGTAAAAGCTTTATCGATCCTGGGCAGCTGCGTCGTCAGCGCCTGGAAGAGACCCGTGTTTATGGTGAGAACGCCTGTCAGGCGCTGTTCCAGAGCCGTCCTGAATGTATCGTACGCGCCTGGTTTGTGCAGAGCGTAACGCCGCGCTTTCGCGATGCGCTGCGCTGGCTGGCGGCCAACCGCAAAGCTTATCACGTGGTAGATGAAGCGGAGCTGGAGAAAGCGTCCGGCACCGAACATCACGGCGGCGTTTGCTTCCTGATCAAAAAACGCGTTGGCACGCCGGTCCGTGACTGGCTGGCAACGGAGCGCGAGCAGGATTGCGTGCTGGCGCTGGAAAATATTGGCAACCCGCACAACATCGGCGGCATTATGCGCAGCAGCGCGCACTTTGGTGTAAAAGGCCTGCTGGTGGACGATGCCGCTGTGTTGGAATCGGGTGCTGCGGTACGTACCGCCGAGGGCGGCGCCGAGCATGTACAGGCGCTTAGCGCATCAAGCTTTGTCGCTGGCCTCGAAGCCTTCCGCAAGGCGGGCTACACCATCGTCACCACCTCCAGCCATAAAGGCAGCACGCCGCTGACGCAGGCAAAACTGCCGGCGAAAATGGTGCTGGTGCTGGGGCAGGAGAGCGATGGCCTGACCGAATCCGCGCTGCAGCAGGGCGATCTGAGCGTGTCGATTGACGGCACCGGTAAGGTAGAAAGTCTGAACGTATCGGTGGCGACCGGCATTCTGCTGGCGGAGTGGTGGCGACAGAACCACTAATTTTGCCGTCAGGCGGAAAAAGAAAAACGGGCGATAAGCCCGTTTTTTTATGCCTGACATTCAGTGCGCGCCGCCGCCACCTCCACCGGAGCTAAAGGGCGGACGGGCAAACCAAATCAGCGCCAGCAGCACCAGGAAGATGCCGGCTGAGGCCCAGAAAATCTCATTAGCGGAGATGATCAGCCCCTGATTAGTGATCTGCTGGGCGATATAGCCGGACGCCTGCTGTTGCGTCATGCCCATCTGCTCCAGCTGGCGATAGGCTTCCTGCGCATTCACGTTGTACGGTGTGATCGACTCGGCGAAATAGCTATGGTGCATCGATTCGCGATTGGTCCACATGGTGGTGGTAATCGAGGTACCGATGGAACCGGCCAGGGTACGCAAAAAGTTTGACAGGCTGGAGGCCGCCGCCAGCCGCTCCGGCGGCAGGCCCGACAAGGTGATAGTGGTCAGCGGCATAAAGAAGCAGGCCACCGCCAGTCCCTGAACAAACTGCGGCCACGCCGATGCGCCGAAGTCCATGCCTGGCTCAAAGGTATAGGCGCGCCAGTAAAAGCAGACGGCATACATAATAAAGCTGAAGGTCACCAGACGCCGCATATCGATGCGGTGGGCGAAGCGGCCGATAATCGGCGACAGGATCACCGGGAAAATCCCCACCGGGGCAGAGGCCAGCCCAGCCCAGGTTGCCGTATAGCCATAGACTTCCTGCAACAGCTGCGGCAGCAGCACAATGGAGCCGAAGTACAGCATATAGGCCAGGCTGATCGACAGACAGCCGATGGTAAAGTTGCGCGATTTAAAGAGCGTCAAATCCACCACCGGATGATCGTCGGTCATCTCCCAGACAAACAGCACCGCCAGCGCCACCACCGCGATAACCGTCAGCACGATAATTTCGGTTGAGCTGAACCAGTCCAGCTCACGCCCGCGATCGAGCATGATTTGCAGCGCGCCGATCCCCACCACCAGCAATACCAGGCCTACTGTATCGATAGGGCGGATTTCGGTTTTGGTTTCACGATTGCGCAGCGTTTGCAGCGTCAGGATGGTCACCACGATGCCAATCGGCACGTTGATAAAGAAGATCCAGCCCCAGTGATAGTTATCGCTGATCCAGCCGCCAAGAATCGGGCCGCAAATCGGCGCGACCACCACCGTCATCGCCCAGAGCGACAGGGCGATGCTGCGCTTAGCGGGCGGATAGTTGCTCAGTAGCAAACTCTGCGACAGCGGAATCAGCGGACCGGCAACCAGCCCCTGAATCACGCGGAACAGAATCAGCATTGTCAGGCTATCCGCCACGCCGCACAGGAAAGAGGCGGCGGCGAAAGCGATCGTCGACCAGACGAACAGCTTTACTTCGCCCACCCGCTTCGCCAGCCAGCCGGTAATCGGAATGGAGATCGCATTAGCGACGCCAAACGAGGTAATAACCCAGGTGCCCTGTGAGTTCGAGGCACCGAGGTTACCGGCAATGGTTGGGATGGCAACGTTGGCGATGGTGGAATCCAGCACCTGCATAAAGGTCGCCAGCGACAGCGCAATGGTCATCAGAACCAGCTGAGCGCCTTCAAGCGGTTTTTGTGCCATAACCGTCTCCCGCGTTATTCGCCCGCATTGGCGCGAATAATCTCGCTGATTAACTGATTCACCGGCGCAAGGTCGATCGCCAGCGCGTCGCTCTGATAAGCCGCCGTCTGACGAACCTGAGAAGCCAGCACGCTGCCTGCTTTATTGCTGGTATCCACTTTTACCAGCGTGGAAAGACCGATGCGCAGCGGATGATCGGCCACTTCTTTGGCATCCAGTTCGATACGCACCGGCAGGCGCTGCACGACTTTAATCCAGTTGCCGGTGGCGTTTTGCGCCGGCAGCAGCGAGAAGGCGGCGCCGGTACCCATATCCAGGCCGACCACTCTGCCGTGATAAATCACGTCATCGCCGTAAATATCGCTGACCACGGTGGCCGGTTGTCCGATACGTACGCCAGCCAGCTGCGTCTCTTTAAAGTTGGCGTCAACCCAGACATTTGTCGCCGGAACCACCGCCATCAGCGGCGTGGAGGTTGAGATCTGCGCACCAACCTGTACGCTGCGGGAAACGTAGCCGTCGATAGGACTGCGGATCTCGGTACGTTGCAGCGCCAGCCAGGCATCGCGTAGCGCCGCGGCGTTCTGTTTTACCGCCGGCTGGTTTTCCAGCGAGGTATCAAGAATCGCCGCCTGGTTGGCGTTATATTGCTGAACCGCCACATCCAGTTGCGCTCTGGCAGTTGCCACCGCATCGCGCGCGTGTTGCAGCTCTTCACGGCCAATCAGGTTGGACGCGCCCAGCGGCTCGCGACGTTTAAGATCCGCTTCCGCCTGTGCCAGCGCTGTTTTTTGCAGCGCAATAGATGCCTGATACTGCTTGCTGTTGATCATCAGCTGATGCGTTTGGCGCACACTGGTGGCCAAGGCGGTTTGCGCTTTTTCAAACGCCTGTTCGGCATCGGTTTTATCCAGCGTGACCAGCACATCGCCTTTTTTCACAAAATCGGTATTGTCGAACCTGACTTTGTTTACGCTGCCTGCCACCTGGGCCATGATTTGCACCTGGTTGCCCGCCACGTAAGCGTCATCCGTCTCTTCAAAATGGCGCAGTACCAGCGCCCAGTAAATCAAATAAGCGACGCCAGCCAGAACAAACAGAACCGCCAGGAAAGTTAACGCACCTTTACGTTTTTTCTTTTTATTACCTGGCTTCTGCGGGTGTTGCGTCTCCGCATTCACGCTCATACTTCTCTCCACGTTTTCCACGTATACACGTTTTTCGGGGTGCGCCTTTCCATGTGCGCAGGGGCCCGAGCCTAAAATGCCAGCGTTACAGGCGCTGGCATGGACAAAAGGGATTTAAGATAACGATTTCTGAGGGTGATTGTGTCGCAGGAATTGCTATTGATGTGACAGCGAAGAAATAACTTCTTCTTCATCCATCTGATCAAGACGATTCAATAGTTTACGCGTCAGGCTTTCCAGCTGTGCTTTTTCGCTGTTGCTGAGCGAAGACCAGAGATATTGCAGGCTCTGATGTTGCGGCGGCAGAACCTGATGCAGGAACGCATTGCCTTTTTCCGTCAGGTGCAGGTGCAGACAACGGCGATCGTTATCGCTTTCACGACGCTCAATCCAGCCACGTTTTTCCAGCTCATCGGCGATACGCGTAGCGTTAGTACGGGATGAGCCCAGCGCGGCGCTTAGCTCAGAAGGCTGAATGCTTTGATTTTCCTGGGCGTCCAACGTAATCAACGCCATAAACAGTGTCTCGTTAATCCCCTGAGCTTTCAGCATTTTGTTGCGATTATCCAACAGTTTGCTCTGCATGTGCATGCACAGACGCGTCAGCATGATTTCCTGGAGCGGGAAATTTTTATGGCGAGTAGCGCGAATATTCAGCATCTGTTCAATGGGAGTAAACGAACTTTCCATCTTAAAGGAACCTCATTAGTTGCAACTGGTATGTAATGGTGATGACGAAACAGACATGAACATCTTTACCAGCAGCGATAGCTCATACGATCGCAACGTCATCATCTAAATTTCCGGCTCACTCCATAAACCGAAAGGTCGGGCGACATCACGCACTGATGCCGCAGATCTCATAAATAGTGTCCGGCGCAACGCGGGGCTGCAGTTATCAAAGGCCCTAACAAAACGCTGTCGCAAGCGGCTGCGCAAAGGCAAAATCGCGGGCGCGTCATTTGGCGCCTCCAACCTTGTCACTGGCGATTGCAGCACAGAAAAAACAGAGGTTTATTCTCGCTTAAGCATGCTATTTGCTAATGTGACGGGCCGCTGATTGATGTCAGTACCGCTGCGACACAACGGCCTCTTTCCGCACTATTCTTTCCATAACCTGAATAATTGCTTACGAAAAAATAACCATTATGAATGAATTCACCGCTAACCATACCAGAGTGGTAAACGGCTTTATAGCCTGCTGTTACTGAAAAAAATGTCTATTTACATTTTGTCAGTTAATTATTGTGATCTTCGTAACGGTAGCCTCGCCACCAGCTCAACAGATTAAGCAAAGTTAATAGCGCTCCGGCGATACAAACGCCGTACCAGCCTGCGAAATGATAAGCGCTGGCGGAGAGCAAAGAGCCAGCCGCACCGCCGATAAAGTAGCTGGTCATATAGCCAGCCGTCAGCCGGTTACGCGCTTCAGGCATACGTCGATAGATCACGCTCTGGTTGGTGATATGAACGCCCTGTACCGCTAAATCGAGCAGGATAATGCCCACAATCAGGGCCGCCAGAGAATGTGCGCCCAGCGCGGTCAATCCCCAGGAAATCAGCATAATCAGCAGGCCAAGCGTCGTGGTCAGACGGGCTTTGCCGCGATCTGCCAGCGAGCCTGCCTGTCGGGCCGCCAGCGCGCCCGCGGCGCCCGCCAGACCTAACAGGCCGATTTCACCTTCAGAGTAATTAAACGGCGGCGCAGCCAGCAGAAAAGCCATCGATGTCCACAGCACGCTGAAGTTGGCAAAAGAGAGGCAGCCAATAACGGCGCGGGTACGGAGAACACGCGAACCCGCATACAGGCGGAAAATAGAGCCAAGCAGTTGTGGATAGCTCAGTTCGACCGTCTGACGGTAGCGCGGCAGTCCGCGCCACAGTGCCAGCGCCATCAACACCATCAGGATGCTGGCTACCCAGAAAACGGCGCGCCAGCCGCCCAGCTGCGCCAGCGCGCCAGCGACGGTACGGGCCAGCAGAATGCCGAGCAGCAGGCCGCTCATCACCGTGCCGACCACTTTGCCGCGCTTTTCCGGCGCGGCGAGCGTCGCGGCCAGCGGAACCAGCAGCTGCGCCACTACGGAAAACAGGCCGGTCAGCGCCGTGCCGAGCAGCATCATGCCGAGGCTGGTGGAGAGCGCGGTAATCACCATGCCGCCTGCCGCCAGCAGACTCATTCCGACAATTAACCCGCGCCGTTCCAGGCGATCGCCAAGCGGAACCAGCAGCAATAACCCGGCGGCATAGCCCAGCTGAGCGGTGGTAACAATGAAACCGGCCTGATTAACGGACAGGTTAAAACTACGGGCAATGGTGTCCAGCAGAGGCTGTGCATAATAGTTGCAGGCAACGGCCAGTCCAGTGGCAAAGGACATCAGGGCTACCAGCGTGGGGCTAAGGCCCTGGTTTGTTGAATTCATAAGCAGTAAGCAGGGTTGATAATTCGTCGCTGCTAATAGTAACCCAAAAAACTATTTCGTAGTTGGCTGTATTTTACAGGACCTACCAGTTTTGTTTACTTTTGTTCTGCTTTTTAGCGCAGGCGACGGAATAAATATAAAAAAACGGACAACAATCGTTGTCCGTTTCGCTAAACAAATAGTACTTATTTGGCGGCTGCTTGCGCGTCGGCAATCCATTTATCGAACAGCGCCTGATGGGCTTTGATCCAGCCATCGACATGAGCATTAATATCCTGCTCAGAGGAGTGACCCTGATGCATACGAGAGTTCTGCGCGTTGATGTCGCCGATCGGCAGCTTCATTTCGGCAAACAGGCGCGCCGCAGCTGGGTTTTTCTCTGCCCAGGCCTTATTCGCGACGATATGCATCGTATTGACCGGGAAGCCATAATTCGCGCCGTTAGGCAGCTCGGTGTTAACCGCTTTCTGCTCGCCTGGCATGGAGGAGAACGGCACCTGTAACCAGACCACATCGCGGCCCGGGACCAACACATCGCTTATCCAGTAAGGCGTCCAGGTGTAATAAAGGATCGGTTTTCCCTGTTTATAGCGGGCGAGGGTATCGGCCATCATAGCGGCATAGTTACCCATATTCGGCTCGACGGTTTTGCTCAGGCCGAAGGCTTTGTTCTGATGCAGAATCACCGCTTCGCAGCCCCAGCCCGGCGTACAGCCGGTCATATCCGCTTTGCCGTCGCCGTTGGTATCAAACAGGCGCGCCAGCTTTTCATCTTTTAGCTGATCGATACGGGTAATGTGATATTTTTCCGCGGTTTTTCTGTCGATCAGGTAACCCTGCGCGGCGCCGGTAACATAGGTGCCCTGACGGTAAAAGGCTTTGTCGCCGCCGGCGGCTTTATACATATCATCGTGCAGCGGCTGCCAGTTAACGGCGGTAAAGGTGGCGTCACCGGAGGCGATCGAAGTATAGCCGACGTTGTAATCCACTTCGCTCGGCTTTTCGACGCTATAGCCTAATTTTTCCAGCGCGCGGCTGACCAGCAGCGTCTGGAAGGTTTCTTCAGAAATAGTACTTTGCACCGGTTTCACGGTAATGCCTTCGCCGGGTAACGCGGCGGTAGCAGCCTGCACGCCGGTCAGCGACATCAGGGCGGCAGCCAGAAGGGCTGATTTACGCATAGCGATTCCTTATTTATCGTTGGTATACGGTAACGGGCGGCGCGCTGTGGCGCCGCCGGAGGATTAGTGAAACAGACGGGTAATCAGGCCCAGCGGGCCGGTTGCGAACCAGCGACGATTGCCGCGGCTGCGTTTATCGCGGCCGAATGACTGCGTCAGGCGATCGAGAATAATCGCCAGAATCACAATGCCGACGCCGCCGACGGTGGCCAGCCCCATATCGAGACGGCCAATGCCACGCAGCACCATCTGACCGAGGCCGCCAACCGCAATCATCGAAGCGATAACCACCATCGACAGCGCCAGCATCAGCGTCTGGTTCACACCCGCCATAATGGTCGGCATCGCCAGCGGCAGCTGAACTTTGAACAGCATCTGTCGCGGGTTAGCGCCAAAGGATTCGGCAGCTTCGATCAGATCTTCCGGCACCTGTTTAATGCCGAGAACCGTCAGGCGCACAATCGGCGGCAGGGCGAAAATAATCGTCACCACCACGCCTGGTACGTTGCCGATACCGAACAGCATTACGATCGGCACCAGATAAACGAAGGCGGGCGTGGTTTGCATCGCATCCAGCAGCGGACGAATAATGCGCGCCGCACGCTCGCTACGTGCCAGCCAGATCCCCAGCGGCAGGCCGATCACAATACAGAACAGCAGGGCGGTTAACACCAGCGCCAGCGTGACCATTGCCTGTGACCAGGCGCCGATAGCGCCGATCAGCACCAGCGAAATCAGCGTGGCAACGCCCATCGTAAAGCTGGAGAGCTGCCAGGCGATCAGGGCGAACAGCAAGATGGCGACCGGCGCGGGCATTCCCAGCAGCAGCTGCTGAAAAGCGCTGAGGATATAATCCACCGGCACGCGGATCCCCTGAAACAGCGGGCGAAAATGGCTGACTACCCAGTCGATCCCGTTGGTGACCCAGCTATCGAGCGGGATCAGCGTATGGTGAAAAGGATCGAGAATATTAAAATGCTCCGCCTGCGGCGCGGGCGCGCTGTTCAGCCAGTCGCTGCTGCTGGCAGCGGCTTCATGGCCGCCAGACGCGTCGGCAGGCGAGCCCCAGGCGTCGGTTGCGGCAGGCTGCGCTGCGCTGCCGTCAGCAGGCGTTGCGCCCCAGGGATCGCTGGCGGTTTGGCTGGCGGCGGGCTGAGCCGTCTGCTCTGGCGCGCTTTCCCACGGATTAGTTGTTGACTTGCTCATGACGGGCTCCCCTCGCGATCTAATGCCTGTAACAGCGTGCCTTTAGAAATCACGCCGATATACTGATTCTCGTCGCCGACAATCGGCACCGCGCAGGGCGCTTGTGCCACGTGCGACAGCAGTTCATTCAGGGAGGTATCGCCGGAAACGGCGGCGGGTGAGGAAAGGATCGCCGCGTCAAGGCCCGCGCCAGCGGCCAGCGCCGCCTTCAGCGAATCGGTGGAAACCACGCCGACAAATTTTTGTTTTTCCAGCACGTAGCCATATTCCCGATCTTCATCCTGCAACAGCTTGATTGCCGAACGCGGACCGAAGCCGGGCGCTTTGCGCATCAGGGCGCTGGCGCCACGACGGGCAATATCTTTCGCGCTAAAGACATGGCTAATATCAACGCCGCGGAAAAAGGTGCGCACATAGTCATTGGCCGGATTATTGAGAATTTCATCCGGCGTGCCGACCTGCACCACTTCGCCGCCCTGCATAATGGCAATGCGATCGCCAATACGCATCGCTTCATCGAGATCGTGAGAAATAAAAATAATTGTGCGCTGATGTTTGGCCTGGAGTTTTACCAGTTCATCCTGCATTTCCGTACGAATTAACGGATCAAGTGCGGAAAACGCTTCGTCCATTAATAGAATATCGGGATTAATTGCCAGTGCGCGGGCTAATCCAACACGCTGACGCATACCGCCAGATAATTCATCGGGCCAGGCGTGAGCATAATTCTCCAGTCCAACCTGACGCAGCGCGTCCAGCGCTTTTTCCTGCCGCTCTTTTTGTGGCACGCCCGCTAATTCCATACCGAAAGCGGTATTATTTAATACGCTCATATGCGGCATCAGGGCAAATGACTGGAATACCATGCTGATTTTATTTCGCCGGACTTCACGCAGTTCGCTGTCAGATATTTTTGCAATATCGACGCCATCAATAATGACCTGGCCGCGTGTCGGCTCTATCAGACGATTGAGAAGGCGAACCATAGTGGATTTTCCTGAGCCGGAAAGTCCCATGATGACAAAGATCTCGCCTTCTTCAATGGCCAGACTGGCGTTTTTTACTCCGAGGGAAAGGCCGGTTTTTTCCAGCAAAGTTTCTTTGCTGATGCCCTTATCAATATATTTAAAAGCGCGCTCTGGATTTTCGCCAAATATTTTATAGAGGTTTTTTGCTTCTAACTTAATTGCCATGCAGCTTAACTGTCCTGGTTGGTTAATTATCTGGTTTGATTCTTGTCCTGGTGAATTTAAAGCGGCCTATACCCTAACATACTCAGAATCTCTGACAACCCTTTGCGCCGCGCTGCAGCACTGGCTTTGAGATGCGCATCTCGCATCAGGTCAGACGTGATAAGGGCTGAGGCGAAATAAATTAAGGCTGAAAAAAGTTGAATTTCCTGCCTGAAAAGGCGATTTCCCACCATTATTTTTGACTGAAAATTGGCGATTGATATCAATAATGGTTGTAAGGAATAAATACTATTTTTGTGGGAAAATTCGGTATGCAGAGATTATTATTTGTCAGTGTTGGCGAGATAAAAAGGGCGCGATAGCGCGCCCAATTATTATTTAAAAATCCCAATCCTCATCTTCGGTATCTACCGCTTTCCCCATGACATAGGAGGAACCGGAGCCGGAAAAGAAATCGTGGTTTTCATCAGCGTTAGGCGACAGGGCGCTTAAAATCGCCGGGTTAACCTGGGTCATCTCCGCCGGGAACAGCGCTTCATAACCCAAATTCATCAGCGCCTTGTTGGCGTTATAGTGCAGGAAGGTTTTCACCTCCTCCAGCCACGGCGTTTCGCCATACAGCGCCTCGGTATAGGCCAGCTCATTATCGTAGAGCGCCATCAGCAGCTCGACGGCAAACTGCTGAAGCGCCTCACGCCGCTGCGTATCTTCTTTTTGCAACGCTTTCTGATACTTATAGCCGATATAGTAACCGTGTACCGCCTCATCGCGAATAATCAGACGGATAAGATCGGCGGTATTGGTTAGCTTGCCGCGGCTTGACCAGTACATCGGCAGCCAGAAACCGGAATAGAAAAGAAACGACTCCAGAAACACGCTGGCAATTTTCTTCTTCAGCGGATCGTCGGCGCAGTAATGCTGATTGATCAGTTGCGCCTTGTTCTGCAACGGGCCGTTTTCTTCGCTCCAGTCATAAGCCGCGTCCACATCGTTAACCGGACAGAGCGTGGAAAAAATAGAGCTGTAGGAGCGCGCATGTACCGCTTCCATAAAGCTGATATTGGACATCACCGCTTCTTCGTGCGGCGTCAGCGCATCGGCCATCAGCGCGGGCGCGCCGACGCTATTTTGCAGGGTGTCCAGCAGCGTCAGGCCGGTAAACACGCGGATGGTCAGCTGCTGTTCGTTTCTGCTCAGCGTATTCCACGCGGGCAGATCATTCGACAGCGGCACCTTCTCCGGCAGCCAAAAATTGGTGGTCAGACGGTTCCAGACCTCCAGATCTTTATCATCTTCAATACGGTTCCAGTTTATCGCCTGGATGCGCTTAAGCTTTTGCATAGCTCGATCCATCAATGGTTTATAGCGAGCAGGAGACGCAGCCCTGCACCTCGGTACCTTCCAGCGCCATCTGGCGCAGGCGGATGTAATACAGGGTTTTGATCCCTTTCTTCCAGGCGTAGATCTGTGCGCGGTTGATATCGCGCGTGGTCACGCCGTCACGGAAAAAGAGCGTCAGCGACAAACCCTGATCGACATGCTGCGTCGCCTCGGCGTAGGTATCGATAATCGCTTCCGGGCCGATCTCATAAGCATCCTGCCAGGCGGCGAAATTTTCGTTGGTCAGGAAGGGCGCCGGATAATAAACGCGGCCGGTTTTGCCTTCTTTACGGATCTCAATACGCGACACAATCGGATGAATGCTGGACGTCGCGTGATTGATATAAGAGATCGAGCCGGTCGGCGGGATCGCCTGAAGATTTTGGTTATACAGGCCGTCGCGCATCACCGCTTCCCGCAGCGCCGTCCACTCCCCCTGGCCGGGCAACGCAATGCCCGCGTCGGCAAACAGGCGCGCAATGCGTTCGGTACGCGGCAGCCATTCCCGTTCGATATATTTCGTGAAGTAGTCGCCGCTGGCGTAGCGCGACTGTTCAAAACCGGCGAAGCGCTGCTGACGTTCGCGCGCCAGCTGATTTGAGGTGCGCAGCGCGTGATACGTCACGCAGTAAAAATAGAGGTTGGTGAAATCGAGCGCTTCCGGCGAACCGTAGGGGATCCCTTCGCGCGCGAGGTAGCCGTGCAGGTTCATCTGTCCCAGGCCAATGGCGTGCGACTGCGCATTTCCGCGCTCAATTGACGGCACCGAATGGATGTGGCTCATATCCGACACCGCGCTGAGCGCGCGCACCGCCACTTCAACGCACTTCGCCAGGTTGCCGGAATCCATCGCATGAGCAATATTCAGCGAGCCGAGATTACAGGAAATATCTTTGCCCACCTGGCGATAGCTAAGATCGTCATGGTAGCTGGAGGGCGTATTAACCTGCAGGATCTCCGAGCAGAGGTTGCTCATATTAATCCGGCCCGATACTGGATTGGCGCGGTTCACCGTATCCTCAAACATAATGTAGGGATAGCCTGATTCGAACTGGATCTCCGCCAGCGTCTGGAAGAATTCGCGCGCGTTAATAAAGGTTTTGCGGATACGTTCGTCCGCCAGCATCTCATCATATTTCTCGCTGACGCTGATGTCGGCAAACGCCTGGCCGTACAGTCGCTCCACGTCATAGGGCGAGAAGAGCGCCATCGGCTGATTCTCCTTTGCCAGCCGGAAAGTGACATCCGGGATCACCACGCCCAGCGACAGCGTTTTGATGCGGATCTTCTCGTCAGCATTCTCGCGCTTGGTATCGAGAAAACGCAGAATATCGGGATGGTGCGCGTGCAGATAAACCGCACCGGCACCCTGGCGCGCGCCCAGCTGATTGGCATAGGAAAAAGCGTCTTCCAGCATCTTCATCACCGGAATCACGCCAGAGGACTGATTTTCAATGCGCTTGATCGGCGCGCCCGCTTCGCGCAGGTTGGAGAGCAGAAAGGCCACGCCGCCGCCGCGTTTTGACAGCTGCAGGGCGGAGTTTACCGCGCGGCCAATCGACTCCATATTGTCTTCAATACGCAGTAAAAAGCAGGAAACCAGCTCGCCGCGCTGCTGTTTACCGGCGTTTAAAAAGGTTGGCGTGGCGGGCTGGAAGCGCCCGGAAAGCATCTCCTCCATCAGCGCCGTGGCCAGTCGGGTATCGCCCTGCGCCAGCGTCAGCGCCACCATGCAGACGCGATCGGAAAAATCTTCCAGATAGCGTTTGCCGTCAAAGGTTTTCAGCGCATAGCTGGTGAAGAATTTCCAGGCGCCTAAAAAGGTCTGGAAGCGATAGCCCCAGCCCGCCGCCTGTTCAAACAGCTGGCAGACAAACTCAAACGGATACGCGTTCAGCACCTCCGCCTCGTAATACCCTTCCGCTACCAGATATTGCAGCCGCGCCGTCAGCGAAGCGAAAGGGACGCGGTTAGGGATCACGTGCTGCAAATAGAACTGGCGCGCCGCTTCACGATCTTTCTCAAACTGAATATTGCCCTGCGCGTCATAGAGGTTGAGCATGGCGTTCAGCGCATGGTAATCGGGCGCTAGCTGTGTACTGTCTGTTGTTGCCAAAATTGGGTCACTCCCGCTTTAACGTTGGCGATGTCGTCAGCGGTTCCCATCAGCTCGAAGCGGTAAAGATAAGGAACCTGACATTTTTGCGCGATAATGTCGCCGGCCAGGCAAAAGCCCGCGCCGAAGTTACGGTTGCCAGCGGCGATAACGCCGCGCAGCAGCCGACGATTGGCTTCATCGTTCAGAAACTGGATAACCTGGCCGGGAACCGCACCGCGCGCGCTGCCGCCGCCGTAGCTGGGTACCACCAGAATAAAGGGCTGCTCCGCCCGCAGGCGCTGCGACTTATCCAGCGGAATACGGCGCGCCGGCAGGCCGAGCCGGGTGATAAACCGGTGCGTGTTCTCCGACTGGCTGGAGAAGTAAACCAACATGGGATTAACCCTGCGCCCGCTGCGGCTGCGCCAGGCGCATCAGCTTATCGGGACGGAAACCGCTCCAGTGATCGCCATCGGCCATCACCACCGGCAGCTGGCGATAGCCCAGCGCCTTCAGGTTTTCGATAGCGGCCGGCTCATCATCAAGGTTAATCAGCTGATAGGTGAGGCCCTGCTTATCCATGATGTTTTTGGTAGCCGTACACTGCATGCAGTTGTTTTTAGTGTAAATAGTAATGAGCATGATTCGTATTTCCCTTTTACGTCCTGAAGCATCACCTTCAACGGCGCTATACAGGCGACGTCATTTTGATACAGGCACAACAGGTAGTGTGTTGGTGGTAGTGTGAATACTAGATGTGGATTTTTTGATTTTCAACCACGCAAAGTTCAGGCCTAACGGCAAATAACCGCACAGAGCGCGTCAGCGCTGGTAAAAATTTTTTGGTCGTCATTTTCGCGTTTTGTTTAAACATTTTCCTTCTCCCTTTGCTGAATAACGTAATACTTAGTGTTGAACCATCGCCGATAAGCGAAGCGGGCAGGCTTTCTGGATAATTCTGAATGCTCCCGATAGTCACGCTGTTGTAAGGTTGCGAAGCTTTATAAGATAGAGAGGATTAAGCATGTATTTACGACCAGATGAGGTGGCACGCGTTCTGGAAAAAGCTGGCTTTGAAATGGATACCGTGACGCCGAAAACCTATGGTTACCGCCGTGGCGAAGACTATGTTTACGTCAACCGCGAAGCGCGCCTGGGGCGAACCGCACTGGTCATCCATCCGACGCTGAAAGAAAAAAGTCTGAACTATGCTGACCCGGCGTCAGAGATTAAAACCTGCGATCACTACACCCATTTTCCGATGTATCTGGCAGGCGATACGCAGGATCATTATGGTATTCCGCACGGCTTTAGCTCGCGCGCTGCGCTGGAACGCTACCTGCAAAGCATGTTTGACTAATTACCCCTTCGAGCCATTTTCTGTCCTTAACCGTTGTTCCCCGTAGCTTTTCTGGATGCGGGGAAGCGCCGTCTTTCTGTTCGCTGCCGCTAAACCCATATCGTTTGTCACGTTGCATTCTGCCGTCAGGGCAGGTATAAATCTTGCCACATTTAGAAGTTTAGACGTCCATACGGATAGACAATCATGCAGTCAGAACAGCCGCAAGGCGGACAATTCAAACGCAGTATGAAGGCGCGCCATCTGGTGATGCTGTCGCTGGGCGGTGTGATCGGCACCGGCCTCTTTTTTAATACCGGCTATATCATTTCTACCACCGGCGCGGCGGGCACGCTGCTCGCCTATCTGATCGGCGCGCTGGTGGTCTGGCTGGTGATGCAGTCGCTGGGCGAACTGTCGGTAGCGATGCCTGAAACCGGCGCATTCCACGTTTACGCCGCCCGCTATCTCAGTCCGGCCACCGGCTATACCGTCGCCTGGCTCTACTGGCTGACCTGGACCGTGGCGCTGGGCTCCAGCCTGACGGCGGCGGGCTTTTGTATGCAGTACTGGTTTCCGCAGACGCCGGTTTGGCTCTGGTGCCTGATCTTCTGCGTGGCGATTTTTCTACTGAATGTGATTTCTACGCGCTTTTTCGCCGAAGGCGAGTTCTGGTTTTCATTGATCAAAGTGATCACCATTCTGGCGTTTATTATTCTCGGCGGCGGTGCGGTCTTCGGCTTGATCCCGCTGAAGGATGGCACGCCCGCGCCTTTTTTCCATAACCTGACCGCCTCTGGCTGGCTGCCGCACGGCGCGCTGCCGATCCTGATGACGATGGTGGCAGTCAACTTCGCCTTTTCCGGCACCGAACTGATCGGCATCGCGGCGGGCGAAACGGAAAATCCGCAGAAAGTGCTGCCGCTGGCGATCCGCACCACCGTGGCGCGCCTGATTATTTTCTTTATCGGTACGGTATTAATTCTGGCGGCGCTGATCCCGATGGATCAGGCGGGCATTGTGAAAAGTCCGTTTGTGCTGGTTTTTGAAAAGATCGGCATTCCCTGGGCGGCGGATATTTTCAATTTCGTGATCCTGACAGCTATCCTGTCGGCGGCCAACTCCGGCCTCTATGCTTCGGGCCGTATGCTCTGGTCGCTCTCCAATGAAGGCACGCTGCCGCGCTGCTTCTCGCGCCTGACGAAACGTGGGATTCCGCTGGTGGCGATCGGCGCCAGCATGTTGGGCGGGCTGCTGGCGCTGTTCTCCAGCATTGTGGCGGCCGATACGGTTTATGTGGCGCTTTCCGCTATTTCCGGCTTCGCCGTGGTAGCGGTCTGGCTCAGCATCTGTGCATCTCACTATGCGTTCCGTCGTCAGCATCAGCGAGAAGGGCGACCGCTCTCTGAACTTAAATTTCGTGCCCCCTGGTTTCCGCTGACGCCGATCCTGGGGTGTGTCCTTTGTCTGCTGGCCTGCGTCGGGCTGGCGTTCGATCCTGAACAGCGCATTGCGCTCTGGTGCGGTCTGCCGTTTGTGGCGATCTGCTACGGCGCCTACTGGCTGACACAACGTAAAAAGCGGGAAAGCGCTAAGGAAACAGAACATGCTATTTGATCCCATTGCCGATCTGCTCAAGCGTCACGGCACGCTGATTCTCGACGGCGCGCTGGCGACAGAACTGGAGGCGCGCGGCTGTCAGCTTGCCGATGCGCTGTGGTCAGCAAAAGTGCTGATGGAAGATCCGCAGCTAATTTATCAGGTTCATTACGACTATTTTGCCGCCGGGGCGCAGTGCGCAATTACCGCCAGCTATCAGGCGACGCCGCAGGGCTTTGCGGCGCGTGGATTAAGCGAGCTGCAGGCGCGCGAGCTGATCGTGCGCAGCGCGGAGCTGGCGCTGCGGGCGCGGGAAGATTATCTGGCACAGCAGCCGCAGGCCGCACCGCTGCTGGTGGCCGGATCGGTTGGCCCGTACGGAGCGTTTCTGGCCAACGGCGCGGAGTATCGCGGCGATTATGCGCTGCCTAAGGCGGAGATGATGGCGTTTCATCGTCCGCGCGTTGAGGCGCTGGCGGGCACCGGCATCGATCTGCTGGCCTGCGAAACGCTGCCTTCTTATGCCGAGCTGGAGGCGCTGGTAACGCTGCTGGCGGAGTTTCCCACGCTGCCCGCCTGGTTCTCCTTTACCCTGCGCGACAGCGAACACCTGTCCGACGGCACGCCGCTGACGAAGGTCGCTGCGCTGCTTAACGACTGCCCGCAGGCGGTAGCGCTGGGCATTAACTGTATCGCGCTGGAAAAAGTGACGCCGGCGCTGGCAACGCTGCGTGGTCTGACCGCGAAGCCGCTGCTGGTCTATCCCAACTCCGGTGAGCAGTACGATGCAGTCAATAAAAGCTGGCACAGCGCGCCAGCGGGCTGTTCGCTGAAGGATAAGCTGGCGGAGTGGCAAACGACGGGCGCGCAAATTATTGGTGGCTGCTGCCGCACCACGCCGCAGGACATTGCTGCGCTGGCTCGCTGCTGCGCTGCGCAATAATCAAGGCTCAGCTTGCGCCTGGAAAGGATGCCGGGCGCAAGCAAAGATCGGCGTTATGGCTTATTGCCTTACTCTCTGCTGAATTCCCGCCCGGAAAGGTTTTGGCGCGCTAAGGAAAAGCGCCGCGCTGCCGATTACACTAATACCAAACCGTAAAATTCAGGAAAGCGTATGAAACGCCTGTTACTGGCGCTGGCGGCGGCATCGCTGCTGAGCGGCTGCGCCACCATTGTTGGCTCGGAAACCCAAAGCGTGCGTATCGATTCGATTCCGCCAGGGGCGACTTTTGTCGTACAGGATGAAACCGGTCGTCCGGTAGCGCAGGGGATTACCCCGAAAACCGTGGTGCTGGAAAAGTCCAACGGCAGCTATTTCGGTAAAAAAAGCTATCTGGTGATGATGGAAATACCGGGCTATGTTCCGCTGACGGTGCCGCTCAGAGAAAAGGCGAACCTCTGGTATATCCTCGGCAATATCCCACTGGGCGGTTTCCCCGGCTGGCTGCTGGTCGATCCCTTTTATGGCGGCATGTATAACATCGAACCGGCGCAAATTCAGCCCGTTATTAATCCTGTTGGCGCACGCGGCGGCTGATAATGGATTCGGGGCCGCGCGGAGACGTTCACCGCGCGGCGATGGTTCGGAGCAGGCTTTTGTCTGCACGGAAAGCCCGCTTGCTGTACGGTCAGTCGGGCCTTCAGCGTTACATGTTGATATTTCTGCCAGCGTTAGCCGTCCTTTTACTGCGCGGTCGGCTTCACCATCGCGCCGGGATTGGTTTTATGCTTCTGCAGATACTGATGCTGGAAAATGCACATGCGGATGGTATTGCGGTATTCGCCGTTAATAAAAAATTCGTGCCGCAGCACGCCCTCAATTTCAAAGCCCAGCTTGCTGTAAATATGAATCGCTTTTTCGTTCTCCTGATCGACGATCAGGTAGAGTTTATAGAGATTTAATACGGAAAAGCCGTAATCCATCGCCAGTTTCGCCGCCCGGCTCGCCAGGCCTTTGCCCTGATGCGTTGGGTCGATAATGATTTGAAACTCGGCGCGGCGATGCACATGATTAATTTCAACCAGTTCCACCAGCCCGACTTTCTCGCCGTCGTTTTCCACCACAAAGCGGCGCTCGCTCTGATCGTGAATATGTTTGTTATAAAGATCGGACAGCTCGACAAACGCCTCGTAAGGCTCTTCAAACCAGTAACGCATGACGCTGGCGTTGTTATCCAGCTGATGCACAAAATGCAGATCCTCCCGCTCAAGCGGCCGTAATTTCACGCTCATACAGACATCCTGGTAAACAGCTTTAATTCACATTAATGCAAAACAGCAGCCGGAATGATTCCGGCTGCACAGCATCAGCACACGCCGAAATCACCCTCTTCATGATAGATATTGACCGAGCTGGCCGGGATTTCGATCTCTTTTTTATCGGCATCGTCAACACGGGCGCACCAAAGCGTTTCGCCTTCTACGCGCAACACCTGCATTTTCGGGCCGCCAGTCTTTGACTGCACAAAATCATCTTTCTGGAACATCTCAACTCTCCATCATTCTTTATTGGTTACATTTTTCCTCAGTCCGGCAGGCAAGGCGCGGTCGGGCTGGAGGCGTGTGATGTTGTTATAACGTTGTTGCCGACAGGTGATACGCAGCGGGCTAACTATACTGATAGTACATTTCAGCGAAACAGGAGGAAAGATGACCATTCATAAGAAAGGGCAGGCCCACTGGGAAGGCGATCTTAAACGCGGTAAAGGCACCGTCTCTACCGAGAGCGGCGCATTAAGCCAGCAGCCCTACGGTTTCAACACCCGCTTTGAAGATCAGCCGGGCACCAACCCGGAAGAGCTGATTGGCGCGGCGCACGCCGCCTGCTTCTCGATGGCGCTGTCAATGATGCTGGGGCAGGAAGGGCATACGCCGCAGAGCATTGATACCACGGCGGATGTCTCGCTGGATAAAAAAGGCGAGGGCTTTGCCATCACCAGGATTGCGCTCGACAGCACCGTTAAACTGCCGGGTATTGATAGCGCCGCGTTTGATGAAATTATCAATAAAGCGAAGGCGGGCTGCCCGGTTTCGCAGGTGCTGAATGCCGAAATTACACTGAACTATAAGCTGGAAAACTAACGTTTCCTCTTGCCGCTCTGCATCAGCAGGGCGGTACTTTGCTGTCCTGCTTCCTGCTTCCTGCTTCCTGCTTCCTGCTTCCTGCTTCCTGCTCCTTGTTCTTTGATCCTTTTCCGCTCATTGGCGAAACCGTGTCTTCGCAGCGCAATGCACCCATTTCCCGCGTGGGAAACCGATAGTTTTCCTCGTCATCAGCGCAGAGATCGCTATACTGCCCGCTTTAAACGCCGGAAGGTTAAGAGGTCATCGCGATGATGAATAACGACGTACTGCGTAGCCTGCGCTACACGCTAAAACTGAATAATAACGATATGGTCGCGATTATGGCGCTGGCCGATACGGCGGTAACGGCAGAACAGATCGCCAGCTACGTATTAAAAGAGGATGAAGCAGGCTTTGCGCCCTGTCCCGACGTGGTGATGAGCTGTTTCCTGAACGGACTGATCTACCATAAGCGCGGAAAAGACGAGAGCATGCCGCCGCTGAAGGTCGAGCGCCGCATGAATAACAATATTATTCTTAAAAAACTGCGCGTCGCCTTTGCCCTGAAAACCGATGATATTCTGGCGATTCTGACTGCTCAGCAATTCCGTATTTCTATGTCAGAAATTACGGCAATGATGCGCGCGCCGGAACATAAAAATTATCGCGAATGTGGCGACCAGTTTCTGCGCTATTTCCTGCGCGGCTTAACGGCGCGTTTGCGTCCGGCTTAACGGCCCGTCAGTACCCAGCTTTATGATCCGTCTGCGTCCGACACCGGGCGCAGTGTTCAGCGCCATCCTCTCACTCTCCTTTTTGCCAAATCACCGCTTAACCATTGCCAACCTTGCTTCAGGTTTAACGCCCTTGATCAGCAAAACTGCCGCTTCCCCAACGCTTCCTTAATACTCATTTACATTCTGAATGAAAATGATTAAATTTCTCATTCTCAGTGATGACGGCGAAATTATTGCTCATGAATTAATTTCATCTGCCAGGTGGCCAGGCGGCCAGGCGGCCAGGCGGCCAGGCGGCCAGGCGGCTCACGCCAGAATGAATATGGTGAAAAACTGCTTTACTGGCCCAGGCAAAACCGCCTCAAGCGTAGCGCTTCTTCTGCTTCAGACAGGCTGAAACGGTCGGGCAACGGAAAATAATAAAATCTCGCAAAGGTAAGCTATGTTTTTGACTTCAAGTAATAACCGGGAAAAATGTGCGTCAGTGGGCCGACGCGTAAGCTGTCTGGCCGCCTTAATTGCCGCAGCGCTCTATGCGCCAGCAACCCTGGCCGCGCCGCAGGAAGAAACGATGGTTGTCGATGGTGCCAGCGAAAGCGCGGACAGCACGCAACAAAGCGATTACAGCGTGCCGGTTACCGAAGCGGGCACCAAAATGACCCTAACCGCGCGCGATATTCCGCAATCTGTCAGCATCATCAGCAAGCAGCGTATGCAGGACCAGCAGCTGCAATCCCTCGGCGACGTATTGAAAAATACCACCGGCATTACCGAAAAGATTGCTGACCTCGACCGCAGCACCTTTTATGCACGTGGATTTATGATCGACAACTACATGGTTGATGATATTCCTACCGTGTTTGAGGAGAACTGGAACCTTGGCGATGCCGCTTCCGATACGGCGATTTACGATCGTATCGAAGTCGTGCGTGGCGCGACCGGCCTGATGAGCGGCGCGGGCAACCCGTCCGCTTCGGTAAATATGGTGCGTAAGCACGCCGACAGCCGCGAATTTGTTGGCAACGTTTCTGCCAGCTACGGCAGCTGGGATAAACAGCGCTATGTTCTTGATCTTTCCGCGCCGTTAACCGATTCCGGCAATGTACGTGGCCGCCTGATCGCCGGCTATCAAGACAGAGACAGCTATATCGATCGCTACAGCAACAACAGGAAATTTATCTATGGCGTGCTGGATGCGGATCTGACCGATGCAACGACTTTATCCGTTGGCTACGAATATCAGGAAACCAATGCTGACCGTCCAACCTGGGGCGGCCTGCCGCGCTGGTATACCGACGGCAGCCAAATTAGCTATGACCGCAGCGACAATACCGCGCCGGACTGGGCCTACAGCGATACCGAATCAAGAAAGGTCTTCGCTACGTTGAAGCAGCGCTTCGATAACGGCTGGCAGTTCACCCTGAACGGCACCCATGCGGAAACCAAGCTCGACAGTAAAATGCTGTATATCGACGGCTTCTTCGATAAAAACACCGGACGCGGCGTCAGCGCTTACGCGAATTATCCGGTCGTTGGCGGCACCGGCTATAACACCGGCACGCGCAAGGTTCATGCGTTTGATGCTTTCGCCAGCGGCCCTTATCAGCTGTTTGGGCGCCAGCATGAGCTGGTGGCGGGCGTAAGCTACAGCCGCCAGAACAACCGTTATATGAACGCTTTTGCTAATATTTCCTCGGATGAACTCGGCGACTATAACAACTGGGATGGCAATTTCCCGGAAACTAACTGGGGCGAGCTAAGCCTGGCGCAGGAAGATACGGTGCATCAGAAATCCGCTTATACCGCGACGCGGATTTCACTGGCCGATCCGCTGCATCTGCTTATCGGCGCGCGCTATACCCAATGGAGCGCCAGTACGCTGACGCAGAATGTGGAAAAGAATCGCGTTACGCCTTATGCCGGTCTGATTTATGACATCAACGATACTTGGTCCGCTTACGCCAGCTATACCTCCATCTTTAATCCGCAAACCAAGCGTGACCTCAGCGGCAGCTACCTGGCGCCGGTGACCGGCAAAAACTATGAAACCGGCGTAAAAGCGGATGGCTGAACAGCCGTCTGACGACCTCAGTGGCAATATTCCGCGTTGAGCAGGATAACGTTGCGCAAACCACCAACCTCTATATTCCGGGCACGGCGGAACAGGCTTATTACGCCGCGCAGGGCACGGTCAGCAAAGGCGTTGAGTTTGAGGTGAACGGCGCGGTTACCGATAACCTGCAAATGACCTTTGGCGCGACGCGCTACGTGGCGGAAGATGGCGATGGCAATGCCGTCAACCCGATGCTGCCGCGCACCAGCGTGAAATTGTTCGCTGCTTATCGACTGCCGATGCTGCAGGATCTTACGCTGGGCGGCGGCGTCAACTGGCAGACCCACGTCTGGCAAGATGTTGCCGCGCCGGAAGGCAACGGCACCTGGCGGGCGGAGCAGGGCAGCTATGCGCTGGTCAACCTGTTCGGACGCTATCAGGTCACCAAACAGTTGTCGGTGCAGGCTAACCTGAATAACCTGTTCGATAAGTCCTACGACACCTATGTTGGGCAATATCTGGTGTACGGCGCGCCGCGTAACGTCTCAGTGACCGCCAGCTACCAGTTCTGATCGCCATAACAAAAATGGCTCCCTACGGGGGCCATTTTTACTGATAAAGCGTCCAGACGAAAATTTGCGGCCTTCCGTAAAGACGCAACGACCGTTATCCATGACCGGCTTGCCCAGCGCGCGCCAGGGCAGGGGATGCTTTACGGCTTGCCGGGGCCTTTCTCGCCTTAACTTCAGGTTTCGCCTGTGGCTGACCTCAACAAACCGCCTGAAGCGCTATCGATTAATGAGCGATCTGCTTCAGTAAAAGCTCCGCGGTTGCGGCCGAAGAGGTCGGGTTCTGACCAGTAATCAGCAGGCCATCGATAACCACGTAAGAACTCCAGTCATCGCCTTTAGAATAACGTCCGCCTTTAGCAATCAGTTCATCTTCCACCAGGAATGGCACCACGTTTGTCAGGCCGACCGCTTCCTCTTCACTGTTGGTAAATCCGGTGACTTTTTTACCTGCAACCAGCGGCTTGCCGTCCGGCGTTTTCACATGGCGCAGCACGCCCGGCGCATGGCAGACCAGCGCAACAGGTTTATTGGCCGCCAGGAAAGACTCGATCAACGCGATGGAATGGTGATCTTCAGCCAAATCCCACAGCGGGCCATGGCCGCCGGGGTAAAAAACGGTGTCGAAATCGGCTTGCGAAACGCTGTCAAGCCGGACAGTGGAAGCGAGCTGGGCGGTGGCTTCAGCGTCAGCCTCAAAACGGCGGGGCAGTTCAGTTTGAAACATCGGCTCATTGCTTTTCGGATCTAAAGGCGGGTTGCCGCCTTTCGGTGAGGCTAGGGTAATGGTCGCGCCCGCATCTTTAAAGGCGTAATAGGGTGCGGCCAGCTCTTCCAGCCAGAAGCCGGTTTTACGTCCGGTATTGCCCAGTTGATCGTGAGAAGTCAGTACGATTAATACGTTCATGGCGTGTTTCCTGATTGAGGTTAAAAGCATATATAGTATAAGTAGACCAGTCGTCTTAAAACTTGTTTCAAAAAAACGCCCGCAGGCGCTCTTTATCTGGCAGCCCGGATTAAGCGGGCTGGTTAAGCAATTTTTCGGTAGTGGACAGCGCCGCATCAAACGGCTGCGTGTCGCGCATGATTTTTACCATCACGCTGGCGCCCAGCCAGAGTTGATAAAGGCTCTGCGCCAGCGCGTCAGGATCGTTGGTGACCTTAAGCGAACCTTCCGCAACACCAGCTTTAATCGCCGCCGCGATATTCTGAGTGATGGCGGCCGTACCGCGTCGCAGTGATTTGCGCATCGCCTCTGACAAATCGGCCACTTCCGCGCCCAGCTTCACTGCCAGACATTTACCCTGGCAATCCTCGAACGACTGGTTATCGCGCCACTGACGGAAATATTCCATCAACCGTTGCGGTACCGTCAGATCCTCTCTGGCAAAAAGAGCCGTCATTTCAGCCAGGTAATCCTCAAAGTAATAATCCAGCAGCGCCTCGCCGAAAGCCTCTTTAGAACTGAAATAGTTATAGAACGAGCCTTTTGGCACTGAGGCGGCCGTCAGGATCTCATTCAGCCCAACGGCTGAAAACCCTTTGGCGGCCATAATGCGGTAGCCGGCATCAAGGATGTTCTGTCGGGTTCCGGCATTTTTCTGTGCAGTTGTTTTGTTCATGAAGTAACCTTAGCCTTAATTAGACCGGTCGTCTACAAAAATTCAGTTTATTTTTTCATCTAACGCCGCAGCCCTGGTTTTGCTGGGCAGGCCAGCAGGATTTTACAGGGTTTCCATGGGGTAAATGCGAGCTTTATCAATGCTTTTAAATAATTCTGCCTGTTTGTTCCCGACGGCGGCTTTTAATCAACAGCCGTCGCTGGCGCAGAAGTATTAAGTTCACGCACATAATCGATAAAGGCCCGCAGCGGCGCCGGAACCAGCCGACGGTCATTGTAATATAACCAGGGGCCGGTAAAGCTCAGCCACCAGGGCTGTAAAACCGGCTCCAGTTTGCCGCTGTCAAAAGCCGGGCGCAGCCACTCTTCAAAAAGATAAACGATGCCGCCGTTGGCAATCGCCGTATCGACGGCAAGATCCATTGCGCCGCCAACGCTGACTATCAGCGAACCCTTGACCTCCAGAGTGACCTTTTCGCCGTCGCGCTCAAACTCCCAGGCGGGCATTACGCCGCTGGCATAGCGTCCACGCAGACATTGATGCTGCATCAGATCGCGTGGATGCGCCGGACGACCGTAGCGCGCCAGATAATCGGGCGCAGCGCCAGCGGCATAACGCTGCCGACGCGGACCGATGGGCAGCGCCACCATATCCTGCTCAAGGCGCTCCTCATAACGAATACCGGCATCGCAATCGGTGCGAAAAACGTCCTGAACGTTACTCTCCGCTATAACCTCCAGCCGGATCTCTGGATAGCGTTGCAAAAAGCCGGGCACAATGGCGGGCAAGACCAGCCGCGTCGCGCTTACCGGCACGTTCAGCCGCAGCGTACCGGCAGGCCGTTGACGCAGCTGGTTAACGGTATCCAGCGCCGCTTCTATTTCATTCATTGCAGGCAGCAGCCGCGCCAGCAATGTTTTTCCCGCTTCCGTCAGGTTGACTGTACGCGTGGTACGGTTAAAAAGCCGGACGCCCAACTGCTGTTCAGCGCGCCTGACCGCGTCACTCAGGCTCGATGCATTACTGCCCGTAACGCGCGCGGCTTCACGAAAGCCTCCCGCCTTCGCTACCGCCACCACGGCATGAAGCAATCCTATATCCATTGTCCGCCACCTCGTACAGCCTGTCGCTATTTTGCCGGATAGTTGCACGCGGGCGGCGGGATTACAATCAACACAACCCACAAAGAGGAGGCTATCTATGTTACCGTCCACGCTGACTTATCATCTCGGCAGCCGTCAGGTTAATCGTCTCGGTTATGGTGCAATGCAGCTCGCCGGGCCCGGTGTATTCGGCCCGCCAGCGGATGAAGCTCGCGCGATTCAGGTGTTACGCGACGCCGTTGCGGCAGGCGTGCGTCATATCGATACCAGCGACTTTTATGGCCCGCACATCACCAATCAGCTCATCAAAAAAGCGCTGCATCCTTATCCTGACGATTTATGTATCGTTACGAAAGTCGGCGCCCGGCGTGATGATAAGGGCGGCTGGCTGCCTGCGATGAGCGCGGCTGAGCTAACGCAGGCGGTAGAAGATAACCTGCGTTATCTGAAGCTGGAGACGCTCGAGATTGTTAATTTGCGCAGCATGTTAGATGTGCATCAGCCAAAAGAGGGGAAGCTGGACGCGCAACTGGAGGCCTTAATCAGGTTAAAAGATCGCGGGCTGATCCGTCATATTGGCCTGAGTAACGTGACGGCCACGCAGGTCGCCGAGGCACAAAAAATGACCGCCATCGCCTGCGTACAAAACCTTTATAACCTCGCGAATCGGCAGGACGATGCGTTGATTGATGAACTGGCCCAACAGAATATGGCTTACGTACCGTTTTTCCCTCTAGGTGGCTTTGCGCCTTTACAATCTGAACAGCTTAACGATATCGCTGCTGCGCTGGGCGCGACGCCCATGCAGGTTGCGCTTGCCTGGCTGTTGCAGCGTTCCCCGAATATTATGCTGATCCCTGGCACCTCATCGCCCCAACATTTGCAGGAAAATCTGGCCAGCGCGCAGCTGGTGTTACCGGCAGAAAGCGTGGAGCAGCTGAACAAAATAGGGCAGCGTAATACTTAACCGCACTGGCGACCGGGAAACAGGCGGTGACGCATGCCGGAGCCGCTGTCAGATCGGACAGCCATATTTCGTTTCCCAACGAAGCAACTCTCTGTCAAAGGCGGCATGCTGGGCTTCCGAATATGAAGGAGCCGATTATGTTTGCCGTTATTTTTGAAGCCGCGCCTTTTCCCACGCAGCGTCAGCGCTATTTAACCCTGGCAGCGGAACTAAAGCCGCTGCTAAACCATATCGACGGGTTTATTTCCATTGAGCGTTTTCAGAGTCTGACTCAGCCGGAGAAAATTCTGTCGTTGTCCTGGTGGCGTGATGAGGCAGCGGTTATCGCCTGGCGTCAGCAGATAGCGCACCAGGCGGCCCAGCGGGAAGGGCATGCAGAGATCTTTAGCCACTATCGATTACGCGTGGCGGCGGTGGTGCGAGACTATGGCAAAACCGATCGCGCTCAGGCACCGAAACAGGGAGCCGATAATGGAATATAATCTCGCAATCTTGCTGTTAGCCTGCCTGACCTTTCTGCTTGCGGGGCTGGTAAAAGGCGTGACCGGTATGGGATTGCCGACGGTAGCGATGGGCATACTGGGCTCGTTACTTTCGCCTTCCACTGCCGCTGCGCTGCTACTGCTGCCATCGTTAATCACCAATATTTTCCAGTTGGGCGGCGGCGGTCATGCGATAGCTCTGCTGCGCCGCCTTTGGCCGATGCAGGTGGCGATCGTGATTTCTACGCTGTTCAGCAGCCAATGGCTGGCAACCGGTCATAGCACCGGTACGCAACTGGCATTGGGCGTCGCGCTGGTGGTTTATGCGCTGTGGACGCTGGCCGGACGCGCCTTTTCCGTTTCTCCGCGAGCTGAACGCAACCTTGCGCTACCGGTTGGTATGGTGACTGGGTTGCTCACTGGCGCTACCGGCGTATTTGTCATGCCCGCTGTGCCCTGGCTTCAGGCGCTGAGGCTGGAAAAAGATCAGCTGGTGCAGGCGCTGGGCATCTCTTTTACCAGCTCCACGCTTGCGCTTGCTGCCGGACTGTGGTGGCATGGCGCTCTACACTCCACCTCGCTGGGCGTATCGGGATTGGCGGTGATTCCGGCGCTAATCGGACTGTTTGCCGGACAGCGGCTACGGCGGGTTATCTCTGCACCGGTATTTAAACGTTATTTTCTGTTCTGCCTGCTTGGGTTGGGGCTTGAGATGACGATCCGTGCCTTATAAAAAGCAAGGGCAGGCCGGAGGCGTATAAGCGCGCTGCGGTCTTTTTTACGCTAAAGGGCAGCATAAAAATGGCTTTACGCAGCGAAAAAAGAGACGTTCAGGACGATTTACGGCCGGAAGATTTGCTGGCGGCAACGGCTGCGGTGATGGCCGATAAGTCGCGTGTTCGTATGCTGTGCGTATTGATGGACGGCCGCGCCTGGACCGCTACGGAGCTGGGGGCCGCCGCCGATATTTCCCCTTCGACCGCCAGCGCGCATTTGGCAAAACTTACCGAGCAGCGCTTCGTGGTGTGCCTGGCGCAGGGACGGCATCGTTATTATCGGCTAAGCAGCGCAGAGATTGCCGAACTGCTGGAAAGATTAATGGGAGTTTCCTGGAACGGGCAGAATACGCCGCGCATTACTACGCCCGATTACCTGCGTCGCGCCAGAACCTGTTACGACCACCTGGCAGGGGAGATTGCCGTCAACCTCTACCAGCGTCTGGTTGAACGCGCCTGGCTAACGGCGGATGGCAGCGCCCTGACCATACCGGGAAAGGAGGCGTTGGCGGTATTGGGGATTGTTACGGAGCAAGGTTCCTCACGCAGAAAATTCAGCTGCGCCTGTCTGGACTGGAGCGAACGTCGCTATCATCTTGGCGGCGCGCTGGGGGCCGCGCTGCTCAGTGGATTTGAAAAGCAGCGCTGGATAGTAAAAGATTTGGGCAGCCGCTGCGTTCACATCACTGCTAAAGGTGCCAAAGGTTTTAAGCACCATTTCGCCCTTTAGCGTTTCATGCTGGCGGCTTATAGATAAAATTCGATGGCCGCCAGAGGCTTTATCCGGCGACTTAGCGCCTGCCAGCGCTGCGATATGTGGCCGATTTTTTCCTGAGGCGCCCCAAAACGTCAGAAACCGCCAACCTTACAAAAACGTCAGCTCCGCCGCCAGAAACGCTAAAAAGGCGCGGTTAATCTCGCTGCGCTGCCGATGCTGCGGGTAAACGGCATATAAACCCAGCGGCGAAGGCCAGTATTCTTCCAGCACCGTTATCAGCTCGCCGCGCGCAATAGCAGGCGCGATAATAAATTCCGGCAGTAAAACCAGGCCCATTCCGGCGACGGCGGTGTCGCGCAGCATTTCGCCGGTATTGCTGATTACCGGGCCGCGCACCTCAAACAGTTTGCTTTTGCCCTCCAGGCACAGCTCCCAGCCGCTTTGCCCTTCGCGCCCATAGCGCAGACAGGCGTGTTGCAGCAGATCTTCCGGCGCGCGCGGCGTACCGGCGCTCGCCAGATAAGCCGGACTGGCACAGATCACGCGCTTCAGTTCGCCCAGGCGGCGGGCGATCAGCGTCGAATCCGCCAGTTTGCCGATGCGGATCGCCATATCAAAGCCTTCGCCAATCACATCCACATAACGATCGGCCAGCTCGGTTTGCAGCTGAATGGCCGGATGCTGCTGCAGAAAACGCGCTAACAGCGGCGAAAGGTGGCTCATGCCAAACGACATCGGCATGCTGATGCGAAAAGGACCGTGCAGTTCCTGGCGTCCGGCGGATACCGCCAGCTCCGCCTCCTGAATATCATCCAGAATACGCTGCGCATGTTGAGCAAAAACCTGTCCCGATTCGGTCACCGACAGCTTGCGGGTATTACGCATCAGCAGCTGGGCTTTTAATGAGGCTTCCAGCGCCGCCATGCGTCGGCTGACATATTGCTTGGATAACAGCAACTGCTCGGCTGCGGCGGTAAAGCTGCCAGCCTTCACTACCGCCATATAAATTCGGAGATCTTCAATCTGCATATTGTCCACTAATCTGTGACAGTGATTGCCATTTCAGCTCATTGTTGAACAAACAGGTTTACGTGTAACCTCTTTTCATCGCAAGGGCAAACACATTCACCGCATACATTAAGGAACACATCATGATTGAACAACGACTGTCAAACCAACGCGGACTGGGTAATCACGGCTGGTTGAATTCACGTCACACCTTCTCGTTCGCCAACTACTGGGATCCGAAACAGACCGGCTTCTCCGATCTGCTGGTAATTAACGACGATCAGGTGGCACCTTCTCGCGGATTCGGCAGCCACGCGCACAGCAACATGGAGATTATCTCTTATGTGCTGGAAGGGGCGCTGGCGCATAAAGACTCCATGGGAACCGGCTCGGTGATTGTTCCCGGCGACGTGCAGCTGATGAGCGCCGGATCCGGCGTGACCCACAGCGAGTTTAATCATGCCGACAATGAATATGTCCATTTCCTGCAGATCTGGGTCGTTCCGGCGGAAAACGGCACGGAACCGGGCTATCAGCAGATGTCGGTGCCGGAAGCGGAAAAACGCGGCAAGCTGCGCCTGATCGTCTCGCCGGATGGCCGTCATGATTCGCTGCGCATTCGTCAGGATGTGAAAATCTACGCGGGCCTGTTTAACGGCGCGGAGCAGGATACCATTACGCTGGACGACGATCGTTACGCCTATATCCATGTTGCTCGCGGCAGCGTGACGGTAAACGGCATCGTCTTTAACGCTGGCGATGGTGCGCGCGTTCGTGATGAAAAAACGCTGACCTTTAGCGGCGGCGAGGAAGCGGAAGTGCTGTTCTTTGACCTGCGTCCGCTGGAAGTCAATCATCCAACACGTTAACGCAACGGTGTAAGAGGATAGCGGACATCCTCTTACAAACGACCACTGAACCCAGGGCGCCCTGCGCAGACACCTGTCTGCTTTAAAGGGGATGCCTGGCATCCCCTTTTTTATCGCTCACTGAAAACCGCGTCCTGCGGATGCGGCAATCACGTCGCCTTCTGTGTTCTTACTTATGCGCCTGCAGAAACGCCAGCAGATCGTTATTCAGCTGATCCTGATGCGTGACGGCAAAACCGTGTGGGCCGTTGTCATACACTTTCAGTTCGGCGTTGGCGATCATTTCCGCCGCCACTTTACCGGTAGTTTCAAACGGCACGACCTGATCGTTGCTGCCGTGGATCACCAGCGTCGGCACATCAATTTTCGCCATATCCGGGCGGAAATCGGTTTCGGAGAAGGCGGTCACGCAGTCCAGTGTGCCTTTCAGCGAGGCCAGCAGCGCAATATTCAGCGTCTGAGTCAGCACGCCTTCGGAAACCGTCTGTCCGGCATTGGTGCCGTAAAAAGTCGCGGCGAAATCGCTGATAAACTGCGCGCGATCTTTAAGCAGACCGTCGCGAATACCGGCGAACACGCTGAGATCCACGCCCTGCGGGTAATCTTCCGCTTTGCCGAAAATCGGCGTTACCGCGCCCAGCAATACCAGCGCCGCCACACGCGCGCTGCCGTAGCGTCCGATATAGCGTGTAACATCACCGCCGCCCATTGAGAAGCCGACCAGCGTCACCTCCTGCAGATCCAGCGTCATAATCAGATCGTTAATATCAGAGGCGAAAGTATCGTAATCGTAACCCTGCCACGGCTGATCGGAACGGCCAAAACCACGGCGATCGAAGGCAATAACACGATAGCCGCGCTCGGCGAGGAAATTGAGCTGGCTGTCCCACATATCCGCATCCAGCGGCCAGCCGTGGCTGAACAGTACCGGTTTGCCTGTGCCCCAGTCTTTGTAATAAATCTGGGTGCCATCCTGTGTTCTGAAAGTACTCATAAAAAAATCCTCATTTTCGTTATTTAGCAAAGGTTATGGTTCTGATTATCAGGCGCCGGGAGCGACAAGATAACGCACGGCAGGCGGCCGCTCGCCGCGATGAAAAGCCTGAACCCGCTGCTGAATTTTCAGGTCATTCATCGTATGGCGTTCATGCTGCCTGAGATGTTCAATCCATGAACCGACAACAAAGGTTTCGACAAAAATGCCGGGCTGCTGCACATCTTCATACACCGACCAGCTCAGCGCGCCGCCGCGTCGCCGCACCCGGCGTATTTCCTGAATACAGACGGTGAAATCATGGGCATCGACGGGATCGATAAGGTATTCATAGGCAACCATTACCGGCCCACGCTGATGCGCGATCGCCAGATCCGGCGCGATCTCGCCCGCGCCGCTGATCTCCAGGTTTAAATCGGGATCTTTATTTAACCGCCAGCGCAGTCCGGTGAGACAGGCCAGCAGCATGCCTGCCGTCGCCGCGCAAAGCGCTACCGGAATGGTGAAATGCGACGCCAGCTGGCCCCAGATGGCGCTGCCTAACGTCATCGCGCCGAAGAAGAAGGTCAGGTAAACCGCTAATGCTCTGGCTTTAACCCACTTTGCCGCGCTGCGCTGGGCGCCCAGGTTGAGCGTGGACAGCACCGCGATCCATGCAAAACCGGTAAAAAACTCAAAGGCGTTCAGCAGCCAGAAATGACGGATAAAGGCCAGCGCCAGCATGGTGGCGGCGAACAGCAGACTGGCCAGCAGCATCAAACGATCGGGATCAAAACGCTGGCGTAAACGCGGCAGCACGACAGCGCCGCAGATAGCGCCAATGCCGATACAGGCCAGCATAATGCCGTAACCGCCAGGACCGAGGCCCAGTTCGCGCCGCGCCACTAACGGCAACAGCGCCCAGCCTGCGCTGGCGAACAGAAAGAAGGCGACGGTGCGCACCAGCACATTGCGCAGCACCGGCGCGGCATGGACATAGCGCAAACCGGCGCGCACCGCCGGGAAAAAGTGTTCCGGCGGCAGGCGCTGAATGGTCGGCTGCGCCTTCCAGCGGTATAGCACCCAGGCAACGCCCAGCACCGACAGCGCATTAAGCATAAACACCATCCACGGCCCGGCCAGCGAGAGGATAAAGCCGCCCAGCGCCGGGCCGATGGCGCGGCTGATATTGATGCCAAGCGAATTCAGCGCAATCGCTGAGCCCAGCTCACTTTTCTCCACCAGATCCGGCACGATGGCCTGGAACGGCGGCGAACTCATCGCCGCGCCGGTACTGAGCAGAAAGGCAGCGATCAGCAGCACGGTTGGCGTCACCTGGCCGGTAAGCGACAGCACGGTCAACCCGACGGCGGCGATAAACACCCAAAGCTGCGAAAACAGCAGATATTTACGGCGATCGACAATATCGGCCATTACGCCGGAGGGCAGGGCGAACAGGAACATCGGCAGGCTGCTGGCAGCCTGGACCAGCGCCACCGCCAGCGGATCGGCGCTCAGCGTCAGCATGCTCCAGTTAATGCCGACATCGTTCATCCACGAACCGATATTCGACACCACTGTGGCAATCCACAGAATGCGGAACACCGGCTGACGCAGCGGCTGCCAGGAGGAGGCGTGCGCCGCTGGCGCGGCGGCCTGCGCGGTCGCTGCATGAACATCATTAACCTGCGCCATAGCGATACTCCTTTTTCCTCAGCGAGCCCGTCCGCCAGTTGCCCGGCCCGGCGATCGCCAGCGTGGCGAACATAATCAGCAGCAGCCAACCGAATTGCCCTTCGGCAATGCTCCAGTGTGGATGGACAAACAGCATCGCCACCAGCAGCACGCCGATAATCGGCAGACAGGCCAGGCGCGTACCGATCCCCAGGATAATAAAGATCGGGCAGATCACCTCCGCCGCGATCGCGGGCAACAGACTCGTCCAGGGGCCAAGCCCGAACGGATCTTCAATCCGCGCGAGTTCCGCGCTGAAATGCAGCACCTTGGGCAGGCCATGAACCCAGAGCAGCAGCAGGCTGCCGCTCAGACGCAGGAAAAACAGCCCCGCATCGATACGGGGCGTTACGTTAGCGTTTTTCATAAGTATCAGAAGGCGAAGCAGCTACAGCCGAGCGCGCCCCAGAAGGCGTTCTCGTCGGCAACCGGAATGGAAGAGGCGCGCGCCGTATCGTGCTGATGCTGATGAACGCCGCACGGGCCGCTGCAGTGGTGAACGGCGGGCATCATCCCAACGCGGTTGGCCTGCGGCGGCGCGCTGCGATAGTGGCCTGGCACCTTCGTCACCGGCGACCACTCCGGCAGAACCGGAATGGAAGGCGGCGCTTCAGCGGCAAAGCCGCCTGCGGCGTAGACAATTTTGCCATCGACTACCGTCAGCACCGACTCGATCCCCTTGATCTCCTCCTCCGGCACGCGGAAATAATCTTTGCTCAGTACCGCCAGGTCAGCCAGCTGGCCCGCTTTAATCTGGCCTTTTTTCCCCTGTTCGCTGGAGAACCAGGCGCTGCCCTGTGTCCAGAGCATCAGCGCGGTATTGCGATCCAGCCGGGCGTTAACGTCATACATCTGCATGCCGCCGACGGTGCGGCCGGAAACCAGCCAGTAGAGCGCGGTCCAGGGATTGTAGCTGGCGACGCGCGTGGCATCGGTGCCCAGCCCGACCGGCACGCCGGTTTCCAGCATGCGCGCGACCGGCGGCGTGTGGCGGGTGGCCTCAATGCCGTAACGCTCGGCGAAATATTCGCCCTGGAACGCCATGCGGTGCTGCACCGCAATGCCGCCGCCCAGCGCTTTAATACGATTGATATTCGCCTGGGTAACGGTTTCCGCATGGTCGAAGAACCAGTGCAGGCCGTTAAACGGGATCTCGCGATCGACCTTTTCGAACACATCGAGCATGCGGCTAATCGATTCGTTATAAGTGGAGTGCAGGCGGAACGGCCAGCGATGCTCAACCAGATGACGTACCACGCGCTCCAGCTCATCTTCCATGCCCGGCGCTAAATCGGGACGTGGCTCAAGGAAATCTTCAAAATCGGCGGCGGAAAAGACCAGCATTTCACCCGCGCCGTTGTGACGGAAAAAGTCGCTGCCCTGGCCCGGCGTCAGCATATCGGTCCACTTCTCGAAATCTTCCAGCTCGTGGCCGGGGCGTTGGGTAAACAGGTTATAGGCGATGCGGATCGTCATCTGCTGCTTCTGGTGCAGCTCGGCAATCACTTCATAATCTTCCGGGTAGTTCTGGAAGCCGCCGCCCGCGTCGATGGCGCTGGTCAGGCCGAGACGGTTCAGCTCGCGCATAAACTGGCGCGTGGAGTTCACCTGCTGCTCCAGCGGCAGCTTCGGCCCTTTCGCCAGCGTGGCGTAGAGGATCATGGCGTTAGGGCGCGCAATCAGCATACCGGTCGGATTGCCGTTGCTGTCGCGCTGGATCTCGCCGCCCGGCGGGTTCGGCGTATCTTTGGTATAGCCGACCACGCGCAGCGCGGTGCGGTTAAGCAGGGCGCGATCGTAGAGATGCAGAATAAAAACCGGCGTATCGGGCGCGGCCTCGTTAATCTCATCCAGCGTTGGCATCCGCCGTTCGGCAAACTGAAACTCCGTCCAGCCGCCCACTACACGCACCCACTGCGGCGACGGCGTGCGCAGCGCCTGCTCTTTCAGCATACGCAGCGCGTCGGCCAGCGACGGCACGCCTTCCCAGCGCAGCTCCAGATTGTAGTTCAGGCCGCCGCGAATCAGATGCAGGTGGGAGTCGTTCAGGCCTGGAATGGCGGTATGGCCGGTTAAATCAACCACTTTGCTGCCTTCGGCGTGATACTGCATCACCTCGGCTTCGCTGCCGACCGCCAGAAATTTACCGTCGCGGATCGCCACGGCATCGGCGAGGGGTTGCTCTCTGTCAACCGTATGGAATTTACCGTTAATTAAAATCAGATCTGCTTTACCGAGCGGAACCATAGTTCCTCCTGTCTGAAATGTCCGGGAAAGGCGCCAGGCCTGGGGACAAAAAGGCGTGTTGGACACACGAAGTTGGCGAGATTATGGTCAGCAGCGGAAAGCAGCGTCTATTATACGAACGTATAGTTATACACAGAGATAATAGCCCGCCCGACAAACCCCTTTTACTATTCCCTCCGACATCTGGTCTGCGGCAATGCACCTTTTCGATCGCGACCGGTTTTCTTCCGCCATTGCGGACTCCTGTTACTTAAACCTCAAATGGGTATTCTCATGACCAACGCTAAGCTTGAAGTACTGACTCCCGAAAACAGCCAGCTGATTTTTATCGATCAGCAGCCGCAGATGGCATTTGGCGTGCAGTCTATCGATCGCCAGGTATTAAAAAATAATGTCGTAGGCCTGGCGAAAGCGGCCAAAGTCTTCAATATTCCGACCACCATCACCACGGTGGAAACGGAGAGCTTCTCGGGTAATACCTTCCCTGAGCTGCTGGATGTCTTCCCGGAGAATGACATTCTGGAGCGCACCTCAATGAACTCCTGGGACGATCTGAAAGTGCGTGAAGCGCTGGCGAGAAACGGCAAGAAAAAAGTTGTGGTTGCGGGCCTGTGGACCGAAGTTTGCAACAACACCTTCGCGCTGTGCGCCATGCTGGAAGGGGATTATGAGATCTATATGGTGGCGGACGCGTCCGGCGGTACTTCTAAAGAAGCCCATGATTTCTCAATGCAGCGCATGATTCAGGCGGGCGTGGTGCCGGTAACCTGGCAGCAGGTGATGCTGGAGTGGCAGCGCGACTGGGCGCACAAGGCGACCTACGATGCGGTGATGGATATCGTGAAAGAGCATTCCGGCGCTTACGGCATGGGCGTGGATTACGCTTACACCATGGTTCACAAAGCCCCGGCGCGCGCGAAAGGCTCGCACCGTACGCTGGCACCACAGCCGGCTAATAAGTAATCGGCCGCAGGCTGGCCCTGTCTGGCCAGCCTCAGCAGGCAATAACGGGAGAAACGTTATGACCGCAGGGCTTATCTCCCTGGGCGCGGGCATGCTGATTGGTTTGCTCTATGCGCTGCTGAAGGTGCGTTCACCGGCTCCGCCCGCTATTGCGCTGGTGGGGCTGCTGGGCATGCTAATCGGTGGCTGGCTGACGGCTGACGAGTCTGGGCCGTATGAAAACCACGGCGCGTCATCGACGCTGTCGCAGGCAAAGGGCGCATCGACGCCGTTGCTGCCAACGCGGGCGGGCTAATAATGCTAAAAGCGTATCTGGTTTCATTGACAATGGGCCTGCTGGCAGGCCTTATTTATGGCGGAATGCATGTGCATTCACCGGCGCCACCGGTGATTGCGCTGTTGGGGCTGTTTGGCATGTTGGTCGGCGAGCAGCTTATTCCGCTTTGCCGACGGCTTATCCAGCGTCAACCGATCACCCTGGCATGGTTTCGTCATGAATGCGTGCCAAAAATCAGCGGCACTCCTCCTCCTGAAGGCGAACATAAACCTTAAGAAAGAGCGCCTTTCACCTTTGCGTGATTTCAGACAGAGGATTACAGCATGATGCTGTCACCGCGCATTGTCATCGTTGACGATGAACGCTCCGTCCGCAGCGGGTTATGTAACTTATTGCAGTCGGACGGCTACGACACAGACGCCTTCGAAACAGCGGAGGCGTTTCTACAGGATAAAAGCGCGCTGGCGGACGCTGCATTGCTGATTCTCGACGTAAAGCTGAAAGGAATGAGCGGATTTGAGCTTTTCCGGCAGGTGGCGGCGCAGCCGAGTCCGCCGCCGGTTATTTTTATTTCCGGGCACGGCGATGAAAATATGCTGTGGTACGCCATTAATCTCGGCGCGGTCACCTTTTTACGCAAACCGATTAACGTCGATACGCTGCTGGATTATATTCGCCGTGAACTCTCTGCCCGCGAGGAGCGACCTTGAGCGAGAAACTTTCCGCCGCCGGACAAATGATGGATGCCGGTGTGCTGACGTTAAGCGACGAGATTATTTTTACCCCGCTGGCACAGGAGGGCGCGATCGCCTGGACGCTTGGCCAGCCGCTGCACTCTGGGGAATCCTTTATTCTGGCCAGCGCCGCTGGCGAAGAGCGCGCGTTTCAGGCCACGCAGCTACTGAAACATGAATTCTCTCTGCGGATGCAGCTCTCTGCCGACTGGGCGGTCAGGCCGCTCAGCGCGACGCTGCATCATAGCCGCTACGCGCTAGTGTATGCGGCTTTCCCCTTTCAGACGCTAACGCGCCTGATGCCGCTGAACATCGCCGATTTTCTGGCGCTGGCGGTGCGGCTTTGTAAACCGCTGCAGCAGATGCATGCGGCTGGGCTCATCCACAACGATATTAAACCGGGCAACATTTTCCTGGATGCGGACGGCGGCTGTCGGCTGGGCGGTTTCGGCCTGGCCTGCGCGGTGGAGAACGGCGGCGCGCAGACGCGCCTGAACGTCTCCGGCGGCACGCTGGCCTATATGTCGCCGGAGCATACGGCGCGTACCCGCGATGCGGTAGACAGCCGCAGCGATCTCTACAGCCTTGGCATTGTGCTGTATGAACTGCTGACCGGCGCCTTGCCGTTCGATCTGCGCGAAGGCGGCCAGGCGGAGTGGGCGCATCATCATATCGCCTCCGCGCCCCGGCCTCCGCACCAGCTGCGCGCCGAAATCCTCGCCATGCTCTCGGTGATTATTTTACGCCTGCTGGAGAAATCGCCCGGCAACCGCTATCAGAGCGTAGAAGGGCTGATCGCGGATTTGCGCCGCTGCCAGGCGAACCTCGCTGATGATGGCCAGATTGCCGACTTTACGCCAGGTCTGCAGGATCGCGCGCCGGTACGCTGGCTGACGGATAACCTTTATCTGCATCATCCGCAGGAAGGACAACTGCTGGCGGCGTTTGCGCGGGTCGCCACCGCCAGCACGCCGGAGCTGGTGGTGATTAGCGGGCCGCAGGGCATCGGTAAATCGTCACTGATCGCCTCGGCGCTAAAAAGTATCCAGCACAAGCCCGCGCTGCTGGCGGTCAGCAAGGCGGATCAATATTCGCCGGTGCTGCCATATGCGGTGATAACCGCTGCCTTCCGCGCGTTAACACTTTATCTGTTAGGGCTTGATGCCGCTGAAGTGGCGTACTGGAAACGGCGTTTGAGCCGGGCGTTGGGTAACTATGCCGGACTGGCGGTCAACCTGGTGCCGGAGCTGGGGTTGCTGCTGGACAGCAAAGCGCAGCTGCCTGCCGATATGCACTCTGCCGATGCACGTTTGCGCTTTAACCAAATGGCGCACGGTCTGGTCAGGGCGTTTGCTACGCCGGGCCGCCCGCTGGTGTTGTTAATTGATGATATTCACTGGATCGACCAGGCCAGTTTGCAACTACTGGCGTACCTGGCCAGCAACTGCGAAGCCCTGCCGCTGCTGATCGTGGTGTCTTACTGCGATGCTGAGAATGAGGCGCAGTCGCCGTTGGCGACGTTGCGCGCGTCAACCTGTGGGCGGCAAGAAATCAGGCCGCAGCCGTTTAGCGTAAAAGCGGTGGCGCGCTGGCTGGCCGACATTTTTCAAACGCGCGCCGCCGGTCTGAATGAGCTGGCCGCGTTGATTCATGAGAAAACCGGCGGCAATCCGCTGTTTACCTATGAGTTTTTCCGTCGCATCGTGCAGGACGGACTGATTACGCATCATCCGCAGCACGGCAAATGGCATTACGATTTGGCGGCGATCCGGGCGCGCAACTATACCGAAAATGTTGCCACCCTGCTGCTGCAGCGGCTGGCCGCGCTGCCGCCGTCCACGCGCCAGCTGCTCGGCGGCCTGGCCAGCGTTGGCGGAAACGGCAAGCTGGCGCTGCTCAGCCAGATGCAGGGGATTCCGCTGGCCGAGCTGCGGGAACAGCTACAGCCCGCTATCGACGCCCGACTGATCGCCTTTGCCGCAGACGAGTATGCTTTTACACACGATCGTCTGCAGAAGGCGGCGCAGGCGCTGCTGGCGCCGGAGGAAGCGTGCCGTCTTAATTTTGCCGCCGCCAGCCAGCTTACCGATGCGTTAAGCCAGAACGATAATAACGATGCGCTGTTTCTGGCGGTTCACCATATTACTTCCGCCATCGACTCTATTCGTGCGCCTGCGGATCGCGAGCGTTTTCGCACCGTCTGCCTGCGCGCCGCGCAGCGCGCCAAAAGTACCGGCGACTACGCGTCGACGTTACGTTATCTGGGCACCGCCCGCAGCCTGCAACCGGAGGCGCAGCACAACGCGCCGGATGAAATTTTCGCCCTCGATTTCCAGCAGGCGGAGTGCGAGTTTTTGCAGGGCAATCTGCCGACAGCGCTGACATTATGCAATCAGTTAATGACCATGCCCGGCAGCCGTGAGCAAAAAGCGCTGGCCGCCTGCATGATGGCGGAAGTGCATATGCGCCAGTCAGATATGCAGCTGGCTCTGGAAACCGCGCTGGCCTGGCTGGCGGTGTTCGGCATTCACCTGAGCCGGCGCCCCGATGATAAAGACTGCCTTGAGGCGCGTCGGAGTCTGGAGGCGCGAATCGGTGCCCATCCGTCCGACATCTTCAGCGCGCTGCCCGTTACCGACGATCGCGAAGCGGAAGCCATTATGAGCCTGCTGATCGGCGCCGGTATGTTTGCCGCCTTCGCCAGCCCGCGTCTGCATTTTTTACTGCTCTGCAAAATTCTGGAGATGACGCTGGATCGCGGAATGTGCGGCGCATCGACCGCGGCGCTCTCCTGGTACGGCGTGCTGATTGGCTGTCGCTACGATGATTATCCGCTGGGCCTGCAATATAGCCTGCTGGGACGCGATTTGGTGATGCAGCACGCGTTCGATAGCTTTAAAGGGCGGACGCTGCTGGCGGTCGATCTGTCCAGCGCCTGGGTTCAGCCGCTTAACTTCGTGGTGGAACAGGCCAAAAACTGTTTCACAGTCGCGGTCGATCACGGCGATCTGACCGCCGCCTGCTTTATTATTCGCCATCAAACCATGAATTTCCTGACGCGCGGCGATCACCTGGATGCGGTGCTGACCACCATCGAGCGCGGCCTGAGCTTTATCCGCAAGCTGCGCTTTCCCGATGTGGAGATCCTGCTGCTGATCCAGCGGCTGTACGTGACGCATCTGCGTAACCCGTCGGCGGCGCAGTTTAGCGGTGCGGGGGTACTCCCTGATTCGCTGATCGCGCCGGAAAATGGCCGCCAGCCTATTCCGCTGACGCGCTTCTGGTTCTGGCTCTATCGCGGCATGGCTTATTTGCTGGCGGGGGAATATCAGCAGGCCAGCGATGCCTTAGCTGAAGCGGGCGAGCTGACTTATGCGGTGCCGGGCTATGTTCATCTGCTGGATTACCATTTTTACAGCGCGCTTGCGCTGACGTTACCGCTGTCGCCGGAGAATGCTGGAGCCGCCCAGCGTCAGCAGGCGCAGGCGCACTACGCAAAAATCGCGCTGTGGGCCGAGCATAATCCGGCGACCTTTGCTGATAAGGCGGCGCTGATCGCGGCGGAACTGGCGCGGCTGGCGGGCGATAACGGGCGCGCCAGCGAGCAATATGAACGGGCGATTAAGCTTTCCGGTGAAGCGGAGTTTCATCATGTTAACGGCCTGGCCCATGAGCTGGCCGGACGTTTTGCCAAAGCCTGTGGCTATCACGTAGCGTCGGACGCCTATTTCAAAGGGGCGTTTAGCGCCTGGCGCCGCTGGGGCGCGCTGGCTAAGCTGCGCCAGCTGGAGCAGCAGTGGCCGCACCTGGCGCCGTCCGGGCAATCCACGCCTTACGACACCATCGCCTTTGCGCAGAATGAGGCGATCCGCGATCTGGAAAGCGTGCTGCGCGCGGTGCGGGCGATGACCGAAGAGATCAATCTCGATCGACTGATCCATATTCTGATGACTATGCTGCTGGAGCGCGCTGGCGCGCAGCGTGGCCTGCTGATCCGCATTCTTGATAACAACATTCCTGAAACCCAGGCCTGGGCGGAAACCACCTCGGACGGCGTGAAGGTGCAGATTGTAAAAGAGACGCCTTCGGCGACCGATCTGCCTTTGTCGGTGCTGGCGGCGGTTATGCGCACCGGGCAGGAGATCCGCACCAGCAAGCCGGAAGTGTTTAGCCCGTTCAGCCAGGATGCCTATCTGGTGACGTCGGGCGCGGCGGTGATGTGCGTACCGATGTATAAGCAGGCACAGATGGTCGGCGTTCTCTATCTGGAGAACCGGCTGATGCCGGATATTTTTACCGCAGAGCATTCGCGTATTGTGCGTATGCTGGCGGCGCAGGCGGCGGTATCGCTGGAGACGGCGCGGCTGTATGCCGAGCTGCTGGAGGAGAATATTCAGCGCCGTCGGGTGGAAAAAGAGCTGCGTGCCAGTCAGACTTCGCTGATGCTGGGCGAAAAAATCAGCAATACCGGCACCTGGCGCTGGGAGCTGGAGCATGATCTGATGTTTGTCTCCGATGAATATGCGCGCATTCTCGATCTGCCTGAGGGACAGCGCACCATTTCCATGGCGGATTTTTTGCAGCTGGTGCATAGGGAAGACTTTCCACGCATCAACAAGCTGGTGACCGAAAGCGTGCGCAACGGCGTTTCGATGCGCGCGGAGTTCCGTATTTTCCGGCCGGACGGCAGCTGCCGCTATATTTTAGGCGTCGGCAATCCTATTGGCGAAGGGCGCCATATTGATGAGTATTTCGGCACCATTACCGATGTAACCGCCCGACGGCAGTCGGAAGATGCGGTGCGGGTGGCACAGGCGGATCTGGCGCGCGTTTCACGCGCAACCACGGTCGGACAGCTGACCGCCTCCATCGCCCATGAAATCAATCAGCCGCTGATGTCGATTGTCGCCAATGCCGGTGCCAGCCTGCGCTGGCTAAGCCGCAATCCGGTTATGTTGACCAACGCGCGCAGCAGTCTGGAGGAGATTATCAGCGAGGGAGAGCGCGCCGGTAATATTATTCGCGGTCTGCAGGCGCTGACGCGTAATCAGATGCCGAGCTATGCGCGGGTTAATCTGCATCATCTGGTTTATCACATTATGGCGCTGTCGCGCAGCGAGCTGGAACGGCGGCAGATTGTGCTGGAATATGCGCTAAAGGCGGAGGCGGCCTTTATTTACGGCGACAGCGTGCAGATTCAGCAGGTGCTGTTGAACCTGGTGATGAACGCCATCGATGCGATGTCTGAGATTCATCATCGCCCGCGTGTCCTTACCCTGAATTCCTTTAACCCGACGCCCGAAAAGATCCGGCTGGAAATTGCCGATACCGGCATCGGGCTCTGCCCGGAAGTGAAAGCACGGCTGTTTGATTCGTTTTACACCACCAAAGAGCAGGGCATGGGCATGGGTTTAACTATCAGCTACGGCATTATTGAAAAGCATTTGGGCGAGTTGACTGCCGAATCCCGTCAGCCTGATGGCAGCGTGTTCGCTTTTACGCTGCCAATTGACAGAGAACAGCAAGAGGCTTCGCGCTAAGCGCGCAAACAGTCAGGCGCGCTGCAGAAGGGCAATACGCTACGTCTGCACAACGCGCGCCCAGACACAAAGCTGGCGGCATTTAATTAATGAAAGAACGCTAACGCCCCTGGGTTTTAACAATATTCAGGCGCTCGGCAGCCCTCACCAGATCGGTTAGCGAGCGCACTTCCATCTTCTCCATCACCCGCCGTTTATGCACCTTGGCGGTAATTTCACTGACGCCCAGCGCGGTGGCGATCTGCTTGTTCAGCAGACCGCCAATCGCCAGCTGAAGTACCTCGCGCTCGCGCGGTGTCAGGGAATCGTAGCGTGCGGTCAGCGTCTGCATTTCACGTGAGGCGCCCAGGTTTTTTTCTGCCAGCTTGAGCGCCTCTGCGACCGCCTGCAACAGCAGACGTGGCACGGCGGGCTTGGTCATAAACTCATACGCGCCCGCTTTCATCGCTTTGACCGTTAACGGAATAGTGCCGTAGCCGGTAAGAAAAATCGTAGGAATAAGGTAGCCCAGTTTGGTCAGCGCATCGGTAACATCAAAACCGTTGGCTTCTGGCATATTCATATCCAGAATCAGGCAGCCGGGCGCTGGGCTAAAAGAGTGAGCAAGAAAGGTCTGAGCGGAGGAAAAATCAGCGACCTGATAATCTTCAGCCTTTAACAAACTAACCAGCGCTTGCCTGACTGAATTATCATCATCAACCACATAAACAATATGTTCCATAAGCGGTTCCCGCTGTCATTGAGAATATTGCTGTATGGCCAGGTATCAGCCAGAAAATCCATATTAATTACAGCAACATGCAGATAGCTTTTTTGCAATAAACCTGATGTTATCACAATAATTATCATTATCATCGGGGAAAACATTATCGCAGATAAATAAATAACCCATTGATAATAAGGGTTTTACCGGAGTTGGGGGTTATATCCGGCAGCTTAATGAAAAATACGAATAAACGTTATCCTGGCGGCATCCGAAGGAACATGGCGAATATCTGATTTTAGCGGCCGCCATCGAATGGCCGCTTGCTACTGATTAACTTTGCTGAGCCGTTTATTCTTTATCCCAGCCGTGCGGGTTGACCACCAGCACAGCAGCGAACCCAGGCTTACCATCGCCGCACCCTGCCAAAAAGTCAGCGTCAGCGTTGTGCCAAGAATAAAAGAGGCCAGCAGCGCCGAAATCACCGGAATAAAATAGGAGGCGGTCGCCAGCACGGTTACGTTGCCGTGCAAAATACCGATATTCCACGCCGCATAACCGAACCCCATCGCGCAGGCGGCTAAAACCAGGCTCATGATTGTCGGCGTGGTAATAATAAAAGCGGGCTGTGGCGCTGAAAGGAATTTTATCCATAAGGTCAGCGCGGTCAGCATAAAAAACAGCGTAATGCCGTTGCTGCCCTGGGCGATTTTTTGCGTCACTACACAGTAAATGGCCCAGATAACCGCGCCGCTAAAGGCCAGACCGTAACTTAACGGATTGCTGGCGAGATTGCCGATAATGCGTGCCGGTGAAAAGCCGTCGCTGCCGCCTAATACGCAGCAGATACCCGCAATCGCCAGCAGCAGGCCAGGAATAATTAACGGACTGGTTTTCTGCCGGTTAACCAGCACCGACAGCAAAATCGTCATGCCGGGCCAGAGATAGTTCACCATTCCCACTTCGATAGCCTGCGTGCCGCTGCGCGCAAAGCCCAGCGACAGCGCCAGGCAAATTTCATAGCTGACAAACAGCAGACTGCCGACGATTAAATAAGCGCGCGGAAAGGTTTTAAGTTTAGGCAGGCCCACGGTCACCAGCAGCAACATTGCGCTTAACGTATAGATTAAGGCCGCACCGCCCGTGGCGCCGAATCCTTCGCTAACGCTGCGGATAAGGCCGACGATAGCGCTCCATAGCAGTACGGCTAACAAGCCGGTGAGAGTGGCTTTTTTTGATGTCATCAGCGTTAAAAACCTCACACTATACGCCCGCTTTTTCAGATGGGACGGCAAGCGCTCAAAGAGATGAACGGAAAATTAGGAGAAAAATACCTGTACAGGCTTTTCTTTTTTGTATAGTTTATCGTGCATAACATGTAGTTTACATTTCATTCAATCTGACCATGAGGGCGCCGATGATGCAACAGCAACAATGGACACCAAACGCTGGTAATGCAGTGGCTCAGCGTTTTGATATGGCAGATATGAATATCCCTACTCAGCAGGAAACGCTGGGGCAAATCGTAGAAGAGATCTTACGAGCGGGGCAATCCGTCAATCGTAAGGCGATTTGTGCAAAATTGCTGGCAAAGCTGGATAACATATCCTGCAAAAACATGGAAGCGCACTATCACGGGCTGCTTGCCCTGGTGCTGGGCCGGGAATAATTCATTATCTGTAATGGGTCTGTTCCAGCCCGTTCGGTTTATATCAATTGTTTATGCTATGTCTGTTTGTAGTAAAGCTCTCCTGATTCCGGCGCGGCTGTTGCCCTGATAAACAGCAGGCACCAGAAAAGCGGCTGGTTATTGTGTTGGCATCGCCTGTGTAACCGGCCTTCATTCACGTCAGCACAGGAGAGAATTTGGATAAAGACGAATCAAAGAATATACATGTAGCTCTGGGCGAAGCGGTACTGTCTATTCTGGAAAGCCAGAGTGCTTTAAGTAATCACTCCATTCTGGAGCGATTACAGCAGCTTGCCGAAAGCGAAGTCGATGAAGAAAAAGTCGCCGCTTACTGGCAGGCCAAAAAAGCATTCAGACACATCCCGCAGTCGGTGACCAGGCTCCGTCGTCAGGACGTTAACAGCACTGACAACAAGACGGTGAGAATGCCTCCGAACAGGTTTTCGTTCAGAAGAACGCGAACTGGCGAAGGATCTGACTGAATGAACAAACCGGCAGAGTGCGTTAAATCGCGCTCTGCCGGTTTTTTATTGCGCGTTTTCTCTGCTGTCAGATATTTCCGACGGGTTAAAAAAACGTTAAGGTTGATCCCTGCGCCATCCTCCGATCTGTCGTCTGTGTGAGAAGAGCCATGCCAAAAACCGTAACCCGCGACTGGATCGATCTGCGTCGCGACAGCGAAACCGGCATCGAAAGCGTACAGGCCCATTTCTATGGCCATGCTTACGATCCGCACGATCATGATGAAATGCTGGTGGGCGTTACGCAGCAAGGATTGCAGCGGTTTAACTGCCATCGCACGCTGCATACCAGCACGCCCGGACAGGCGATCCTTATCGAACCGGGCGCGGTACATGATGGCCATGCACCGGATCCGGCGGGCTTTTCCTATTCCATGCTCTATCTGCCGCAGGCCTGGCTGGGTGATATGCTGCAACGGCGCGGGCTGGGTGATATTTCCGCGCTGCAGGCCGCCTTTCGCCATACGCTTACCGAAGATCCCCAGCTTTACAACGCGATCCAGCAGGCGTTTCATGCCGTGCATTATGCTGAAGGCAAGCTGGCGCGCGACCAGAGTCTGGATCGGTTGATCGATCTGCTGGCACGCCATATTTACGTGCGGCCCGCGCTGGCGCAGGGCGACGCCTTCAACCAGATGTGTCGGGTCAGAGATTATATGCAGGCGTGCATGGCGCAGGATATTGGGCTGGACGACCTTGCTCAGCATGCCGGTATCGATCGTTTTCGTTTAACCCGCCAGTTTCAGCGCGCTTTCGGACAGTCGCCTCATGCCTGGCTGGTGAGGCTGCGTTTGCGTACCGCGCGCATGCTGCTTAGCCAGGGATTCCATCCGGCTCAGGCTGCCGCTCAGGTCGGCTTCGCTGACCAGAGTCATTTCGGACGCTGGTTCCGGCGCGCCTATCGCATCACGCCCGCTGAATATCAGGCGCAATGCACAAACGTTCTATACGCGCACACGCCGCCTCCCGGATGATGGTTACCGTTGTTAACCACCGGAGAGCCTGATTGATGTTTGATACTAAAGTTGCCCTTATCGTCCGTGACGATCTTGTCGTATGGCAGCGCCTGAATGTGGTGGCCTTCCTGGCCAGCGGCGTTGCTTCAGCGGCGCCTGAGATGATGGGCGAGCCCTATCTGGACGCTCACGGTAATCGTTACGGCAATATGCTGGGCCAGCCGATGCTGGTTTTCGAGGCGGACATTAGCGGCCTGCAGGCGGCGCACCGCAAAGGGCTGGAGCGCGAGCTGACGCTGATTCCCTATGTTCACGCCATGTTTTCTACCGGCCATGACGCCGCCAACCGCGCCGCCTTTCTGGCTGAAGATGCCGATAATCTGGATCTGGTGGGGCTGGCATTGCGCGGGCCAAAAAAAGCGGTAGATAAAGCGATTAAAGGGCTGGCGCTGCATAAATAGGTTTCTGTTGCGCTTTTTTGGGAAAGGAGCCTTCAGTTTGCCGAACAGAGCAGGGCAAACCGGTAATCTGGCGCTGAATACGTCGCGTATCTGACCGTATCATCAGCTTTAGCCAGCAGAAACAAAGTAAAAAGGCCGCATCTGCGGCCTTTGTTGTGTCAATAATAATAGCCCTTCGGGCGCTTGTCCGGCAGCCATAACAGTCCGTCAGGGTCCTTACCTCGTAGCACATGATGTCGCTGTTCGCTGTCATTCATGCGTCTGCGTTTGGTGGTACAGAGATTATTCCACCAGCCAGGCGACTTGCTCACATAGCTGGCCCCAGCAGGATAGTTATCTGGCCATTTAAACTTATGCGGCTTTGGCTTGCCGTTCGGGAAGCGATCCCGTCGCGTATTGAAAACGCTCATAAACACCTCGTAACTGAAAACAGTTACAACGTGTCGAGAGTCGCCAGATCTCTTTTGCCTTTCACCAGTACCACTTAGTTGGGTAGTTGTCCGGTGACCACGCCATTCCCTCTGGATCGGCCCCACGCATTATTCTGTGAATTCGCTCTTTATCAGCAGCACGGCGTGGCTTTGTTGTATAGAGCCATTTCCAGTAATGCGTTCCGTTCGGATTGCTGTAATAGCGAATGGGATGCCGATGGTTTTTAGCGCGGCCATTCGGATAGCGGTCTTTGCGCGTATTGAACAAGCTCATTGATACATTCCTCAGAAAAGTAAATTTCCGATCGTGTATCGAGCGCATCCATGTTCCGGTTACATCGTTGCATTATCGTTCCCCTGTCAATGCTTCAGGGCGGTTACCAACAGGATTAAGCCGGTGCCGATCGCTCCGCCTGCTCCCATCAATACCAGCCCATGCAGGGCTGGTGTCAGGATTTCCCGATAAAATTCTTTCACTGCTTAATCTTAATCCGTATAGCGCAGACGAGCGCGGCGCTCCTGCATGTTCATTCCGTCATGTTGACGCCGATGTCCACACATCCAACAGCTGCACGAACAGGGGGTACGTGCAACAATACCTGTGCTTTGGGGCGAACCATCCTCCACATTATGATAATGACGGCGTTTAGATTTCAGACGACATTCATGATGTCGGCGCAATGCTTTGTTCAAGGTCGTAACTCCATTCAGCGAGGCGGGACAATTCCCGCTTTCTCGGCATCTCGGAGTACGTATTAGAGCGATGGTAAATCTGCAAAGGCTCCTCCAAATATGAAGTTTGCCCGGTGGCGTGAAGCATGGCTCAGCAACAAGGGAGTAAGGGGGCTTGTGCCCCCTTTTCCCTTAACGCGAGGCGAATACCAGCGTTAATTTCAGACAAAGCAGTTCAATGGTGGCCTGGCTCAGCGTCTTTCCACTGAGGTAGAGAAAGAGAAGAACCAGCGACAACATCAAACATGCTTGCAGTATTTTCGTTGGCATTACGCCCCCTTGCCTTATCGGCTGTTAAGGGGCTACAATCTGATTGCGAAGTCAAGATTTGGCCCCATGGTTGAACAGAAATGTTTACCTGGGGCTTTCGTTTATTCACTGCCTGCCGGAGCAAGAGTGAATAACCTCAAGCACCGGGCGCAACTATGTTAAGCGGTACCGTTTCCCCAGGCAAGGCGCTTCTTTTTAAACCATCCAGCCTTCTTTACAGCCCAAATGTCTGGTTGTTGACTGGCAAATGACCTCTATTAAAATTTTCATGACGAAGAAATTGAAGGTTATCGAAAAATCAGAAAACGTTGCGTCATCTGATTTTTCCGGCGTTCCAGGATTAGGACCAGGCTCCAGAGAAGGGGATGACATCCTTTTATCGTCGCCTTTACTCCGGCCGATTATCTCTCGCGGGTAGGTATGGTAAAGGGTGAACGGGCATCATCAGATGAACTGTTGAAGCCCCAATCCTGAGAACGCTGGATACAAAAGGCTTACGGATTATCTTGCTGGAAATGAAGGATTAAAGCGGGGATGCCAGGCGCGCAGCATTAAGCCACGACAGGTAATCTCGTATCTGAAATTAACGGAGAATGTCCTGTACCACTCTCCACTAATTTTAAAACGAACGGCATTAAGTACCGTTCTTGTTCACTTCCTCAGAACCTACCGAAATAGAGTGCTGGTTCAGTTAGCGCTGATTTAATGGATCCCTCAGCGCTAACGCAGCCTTTTTAAGGGTAGAAGAAGGTTATTCGCTGACTTTGTTTTTCAGCTCGTTAGCGCCTTCTTTGGTTTTGTTCCAGCCTTTTTCCGTTCCTTCTTTCGTAGCGTCCCAGCCTTTCTCGGTGCCTTCTTTGGTGTTATGCCACGCTTTTTGCGTACCTTCGCTGGCTTTGCTGCTCAGGCTGTCGCTTTTACCTTCGGCGGCATGTTCCGATTTAAGCTTTAATTCCTGCCCCTCATGCTGCGTTTGATGCAGTTTTTCTTTAGCGTTATTGGCCCCTTCATGGGCGCTGGCGACAGTGTCATCCGTTGCGTGTGTGGTCGCGGCGAAAACGGGAGAAGCCAGCAGCAGTGCTGATAATGCCATAATTGTTTTTTTCATCATTCCCTCACTAAATCAACGTCATTAATCTCTTCGTATGGTTAACAATGGCACGGTTAGCGCGCATCTGCCTTCGGAATAAACTGGAAACCGCGCCGGCAGCGCGGGGCGTCAGAAGCGGGGGCAAAGTCGCAGGAAAGCCGCCCGGGGGGCGGCCAGAAAGGGAAGTGCTACGCCGCGTTAGTCAGCGTAATAGTGGATATGTTTTTTGCCGTGTACCGGCGATGGCGCGATTTTCGTTCTGACGTTAAATACTTCCCAGAGCAGGGATTCGGTCAGGACATCGTCTGGCGTGCCGTGGGCAATAATCTCGCCGTTGAGCATCACAATCAGCATGTCGCAAAACAGGGCTGCATGATTCAAATCGTGAATGGCGACGATGCTGGTAACCGGCAGCTCGCTGATCAGCTTCATCAGCTGAATTTGATGATGAATATCGAGATGGTTGGTCGGCTCATCCAGCAAGATTTCCCCCGCCGATCTTTGACGGGCTTCAAACAATCATTATTCCCTATGACTGAACGTACGATTCCTGTTGCAGGTCGTTAACGCTTATTTCACGATAGTAGAACGTTTTAATAGAACGTTCTACCTACAATAACAGCGCGTTTTTAGCGTGATTATCGGCCTTTTCCGGGGAATAACTATGAGTCTGGGTACAGGGTTTATTAAGTCGTTGTCTAAGCTTTCGATGATTGGTCGCGCATTAATGCTGCCTATCTCTCTACTACCGGCCGCCGGGCTGCTGCTGGCCTTTGGCGATAAGTTTCATTTACCGCTGATGATGAACGCGGGCGGGGTGATTTTCGATAACCTGCCGCTGCTGTTTGCTATCGGCTCTGCCGTAGGACTGGCGTCTGAATCGGGGATCGCCGCGCTTTCCGCCGCCGTCTCGGTATTTATCACTAATATGACTATCGGCACCGTCCTGTCGATTACGCCGGAAATGGCTGCGCAGGGCGGAAAATACGCCATGGTGGTCGGTATTCCTACGCTGCAAATGGGCGTATTCGGCGGCTTGCTGTGCGGCATTCTCGCTGCCTGGTGCTATAACCGCTTTCACGCGATTCAGCTGCCTGAGTTTCTTGGCTTTTTCTCAGGTAAACGCTTTGTCGCTATCGCCACGGCGTTTCTCTCTTTTCTGCTTGGCCTGTTGCTACCCTATATCTGGCAATATATTCAATCCGGTATTGATGCGCTGTCAGTCGTGGTTAACGGCGATAATCAGGCGGCCTCCACCTTTATTTTCGGCCTCGTTGAACGTGCGCTGATCCCGCTGGGCCTGCACCATATCTGGTATCCCTCTTTCTGGTATTCGTTCGGCGATTACACCACCCAGGCGGGGCAGGTGATTCATGGCGACCAGACTATCTGGTTTAAAATGCTGGAGGAGGGCGTGAAATCCTTTAGCAGCGACAGTTACCAGAATGCCGGTAAATTCATGCAGGGTGAATTTCCGCTTATGCTGTTTGCGCTGCCCGCAGCTTGCCTGGCGATGTATCACGAGGCGCAAACCAAAAATAAAAAAATCGCCGCCGGGATCTTATTTTCCGCCGCACTCACCTGCTTTCTGACGGGGATAACCGAGCCGGTTGAATTTACCTTTATTTTTGTCGCGCCGATTCTGTATGTCTTTAATGCAATAATGGCCGGGCTTTCCTATATGTGTATGTATCTGCTGCATGCGCATATCGCTAAATCGTTCTCGGCCGGATTGATTGACTATATTTCATTCGGCATCCTGCCTTCCTTTAACGGCTATCAGACCAACTTCCTCAATGCCATTATCATTGGGGTGCCGATGGGGCTGATTTATTACGTGACGTTCCGCTTTGTGATTCGCCGTTTTGATGTCAAAACGCCGGGCCGCGCTGATGTTACCGCCGATGCCAGTGATAAAACCGATGAAGAACTCGCTACGGAGATTGTGGGTCTGCTGGGCGGCGCCCGCAATATTGATTCCGTCGGAGCCTGCATTACCCGTCTGCGACTGGAAGTGACGCAGGGCGGGCTGGTGGATAAAGATGGGCTGAATGCGCTGGGTGCGCGTGGCGTCGTCTTCGTCGGCGATCGAGGTGTTCAGGTCATCTTTGGTGCCAGGGCACAATTTATTGCGCAAAAACTCTCTGGCATGTTAGGCAAATAAGCGGAGCGAAACAAAAGCGACCTCTTGTGGAAACAGAGGAGGTCGAAATCGGCGTCATGCACTTTCAGGGAGAGGATGTGAAAAGGGTCAGTATCGTTGATGTCGCCAGAGAGGCCGGAGTTTCGGTTTCAACCGTTTCACTGGTCTTGCGCCAGAAAGGGAAAATATCTCCTGCCACCATTGCGCGCGTACAGGCGGCAATGGATGCGCTGGGTTATGTACACAATGTGGCGGCGGCGAATCTGCGCGCCAACACGTCTAATTTGATTGGCCTGATTGTGCGTGACTTCAGCGACAGCTTCGCGACCAAAGTGATGGCCAGTATTGTTCAGGCGCTGGAGCGCCAGAATTACATGGTGTTTCTTGGCCAGCCACAGGACGAGGAGCAGGCGCTGGAACGCTGTCTGCTCTCTTTCAAACAGCAGGGCATCGCCGGCGTTATTTATCTTTCATCTGATAACTCCACCTCAACGCTGCCGGAAAAGCTCCGTCGCTGTCAGCTGCCGCTGGTGGTCGTCTCGCAATCTTTGCCGGAAGAAAACTGTGATTTGGTGATGCGCGACAACCGCCAGGCCGCCAGCCTGGCTACCCGTTATTTAATCGAGCGCGGGCACCGCAATATCGCTTATATCGGCGGCGCGGAAAACGATCGGATTCGTTTACAGCGGCTGCTGGGGTTTCGCAGCGCGCTGAGCCAGTACGGGATGGCGTTTCGTGAGGAGTTTACGCCCGCCTGTGCCGAGAGTACCCAGGCGGCGAGCCAGGTGACGCGTCAGCTGCTGGAGAGGAACAATACCGTTACGGCGCTGCTTTGCCATTCGCCGAATGCGGTGATTGGCGGCATTAGCGGTATTCATCAGGTTGGCCGTACGCTTGGCAAAGATGTGTTTCTGACGCAGCAGGTCGCGCTGCTTGGCTTTGAAGATATGCTGCATATTAATCTTACCTCGCCCTCTGTTACCTATGTCTCCTCTGCCAGCGAAGAAACGGGCCGTCAGGCAGCCGGATTAATTCTGCGTAAGATTGGCGAGCCGGATCTTCTGCCGCAACGCATTACGCTCTCCGGGCATCTGGTCGTCCGCGAGTCCGCATAACGCTTGCTGTTTTTTAGTTTTTTCCGCTGCGGAAAGCGGCGCTTCGCCTGAATAGCGGGCGGCGCTTTCAGGAATTGCTGTCGAAAAAGAGCGGGGCGGTATCAAATAACAGGCCCAGCGCGCAGCGTAACATCAGGCGCTTAATGTTGTACTCGCCGCCGTTCAGCGGGTGACTGCGCCGCTCTTTGTTGGCGAGCAGCTTTATTATTTTTAGGCTGTTTCAAAGTAATATTTTTTTGCAGGCGTTAGATTACGCGCATGATGGATTACGGATGTCCGAGATGTATGAATTTAATTTGATCCTGCTGCTGCTACAGCAAATGTGTGTCTTCCTGGTAATTGCCTGGCTAATGAGTAAGACCCGTTTATTTATTCCATTAGTGCAGGTGATTGTGCGTTTGCCTCATAAGCTGCTGTGTTATTTCACCTTTTCCATTTTTTGCATCCTGGGTACCTATTTCGGCCTGCATATCGATGATTCTATCGCCAATACGCGTGCGATCGGCGCCGTGATGGGCGGATTACTGGGCGGCCCGTTTGTCGGCGGCCTGGTCGGTCTGACGGGAGGGATACATCGCTATTCGCTGGGCGGAATGACGGCGCTGAGCTGCATGATTTCCACCATCGCTGAAGGGCTGTTGGGCGGGCTGATACACAGCGTTTTAATTAAGCGTGGGCGGATCGATAAACTTTTTAATCCGCTGGTGGCCGGCGCGGTGACGTTTGTCGCCGAAGCGGTGCAGATGGTCATTATCCTGCTTATCGCCAGGCCGTTTCAGGACGCCTTCGCGCTGGTCAGCAGCATTGCCGCGCCGATGATGGTGACCAATACGCTCGGCGCCGCCATGTTTATGCGCATTCTGCTGGATAAGCGCGCCATGTTTGAAAAATATACGTCGGCATTTTCTGCAACGGCGCTCAAAGTGGCGGCATCGACCGAAGGCATCTTGCGGCGGGGCTTTAACGAAGAGAACAGCATGAAAGTGGCGCAGGTGTTGATTAGGGAACTGGACATCGGGGCGGTCGCTATTACCGATCGCGAGAAGCTGCTGGCCTTTACCGGCATTGGCGACGATCACCACCTGGCGGGTAAACCCATCTGTTCTGATTACACCTGGCAGGCGATTGAAAACGGCGAGGTGGTCTACGCTGACGGCAACGAGCTGCCCTATCGCTGTTCGCTGCATCCCAACTGTAAGCTCGGCTCAACGCTGGTCATTCCGCTGCGCGGTGAGAACCGGCGGGTGATCGGCACGATAAAATTATACGAAGCGCGTAACCGGCTTTTCAGCTCGATCAACCGCACGCTCGGCGAAGGTATCGCCCAGCTTTTGTCGGCACAGATCCTCGCCGGAAAATTTGAACAACAAAAGGCGCTGTTAGCACAGTCTGAAATTAAGTTATTGCATGCGCAGGTCAACCCGCATTTTCTTTTTAATGCGCTGAATACTTTGATGGCGGTGATTCGTCATGACAGCGAGAAAGCCGGACAGCTGGTGCAGTATCTGTCGACGTTCTTCCGTAAAAACCTTAAGCGCCCTTCGGAGATTGTAACCTTGGCCGATGAGCTTGAGCATGTAAACGCCTATCTGCAAATTGAGCTGGCGCGATTCCCGTCACGGCTGAAGGTGGATCTACAGGTTCCGGCTGAGTTTTTGTCTCACAGTTTGCCCGCCTTTACCCTACAGCCGCTGGTGGAAAATGCGATTAAACACGGCACATCACAACTGTTGAATAACGGCCATATTGTTATTCGTGCCTGGGGTAAGGAACGAATGACCATCGTGGAAGTGGAAGATAACGCCGGGCTGTATCAAGCGGAGCAAAACGGTGATGGGTTAGGGATGAGCCTGGTAGATAAGCGCCTGCGCGCGCGTTTTGGTGACGATTACGGTATCACTGTCAGCTGCGAGCCAGATGCTTTCACCCGTGTTACGTTACGTCTGTCGATGGAGGGAGCCGGATGTTAAAAGTGTTGATTGTTGATGATGAACCGCTGGCGCTTGAGAATTTACGTTTGCAGCTACGGGACGAGGAGGATATCGATATCGTCGGCGAGTGTACTAATGCCATTGAAGCGATTGGCGTTATCCATAAGTTACGTCCCGACATCGTCTTTCTTGATATTCAGATGCCGCGTATCAGCGGTCTGGAAATGGTTGGCATGCTGGATCAGCAGCATCGGCCTCATATCGTTTTTCTTACTGCCTTTGAAGAATATGCCGTTGAAGCGTTTGAACAGTGCGCCTTTGACTATCTGCTAAAACCCATTCAGACGGCACGGCTGCAAAAAACGCTGGCGAGGCTTCGTCTTGGGCAGCGGGCACAGGATACCTCTTCGTTACCTCATTACCAGCAGCCTCTGAAGTTTATTCCCTGCCTTAGCAGCAACCGTATCTGGCTATTAAAAATGGCCGAGGTTGCTTTTGTCAGCAGTCGGATAGGCGGGGTTTATGTCACCAGACAGGATGGCAAGGAGAATTTCACCGAGCTGACGTTACGTACGCTGGAAAGCCGCACCCCGCTGCTGCGCTGCCACCGGCAGTATCTGGTGAATATTAATTACCTGAAGGAGATCCGCCTGGGGGATAAAAATCAGGCGGAGTTGTTGCTGAGTAACGGTCACATCGTGCCGGTGAGCCGCCGCTATTTAAAATCGCTAAAGGAGACGGTGGGGCTGTGAAAACCGCCGCCTCGTCACGCCGACCGTAACCGGTCAAACGCTGCGCGAATAGCGCTTTCGGGCAGATCTGAACCGATAAAAACCAGGGTGCTGCGCGGCGTTTCATCCGGCTGCCAGGCTTTGTCCCAGTCGGCGTTGTACAGCCGTTGCACGCCCTGAAACAGGAGTCGACACGGCTGGTCTTTGATCCACAACATGCCTTTATAGCGCAGCAGATTATCCGCAAAGCCGGAGAGCAACTCTTCCATAACGGCCGAAACGGCTGCCAGCTCTACCGGCCAGCTTAACTCCACCACGATAGAGGAGACGCTATTCTGCTTTGGCACGACAGGGCGGAACAGGGGTTTGGCCGCCAGTACGTGTTCGTCCAGCATAAAACCCCGGGTGTTAAACAGCAGCGCGGGATCGATATCGCCCTGGACTATTTTATAGACCGGCGCGCGCGCGTTAATCCGTTGCAGCCGTTCGAGCAGTTCCGGGTTCTCTCCGGCAACATCGGTTTTGGTCAGCAGGATACGGTCGGCATAGCCAATCTGCGCCTGGGCAAGAGGAAAACGATCCAGCTGGGAGTCAGCGTGCAGCGCATCAACCAGCGTAATCACGCCGTCCAGCACATAGCGCTCGCAGATAACCTCATGGGCGAAAAAGGCCTGAATAATCGGCCCGGGATCGGCCATGCCGGTACACTCAATCATTAACCGATCAAAGTACACCTCGCCCCGATCGTAACCGTCGAGCAAATCCAACAGCGCGTCTTCCAGTTCATTCGAACGGGTACAGCAGATACAGCCATTACTGAGCGTAGTGATGCGCGTGGCGCGATCGCCTATCAGCTGGCTATCGATGGGCATCTCACCAAATTCGTTTTCAATAACCGCAATTTTATCGTTCTGCTGCTTGTGTAATATCTGGCGTAAAAGGGTGGTTTTACCCGCGCCCAGAAAACCGGTTAATACTGTTACCGCAATCGGTGCCATAACTCTGTTCCTCTTAACAGCAGCGCATTCCGCCTTTGCCGTCACCGCCATAACGTGCCTGCTGGCGCTCACGGAAAAATTCTTTGTAGGTCATAACCGGCTGATCCGGGTGGTTAGTCTGCATGTGCAGAACATAGGTATCGTAATCGGGAATACCGACCAGCATGCGTGCAGCCTGACCGAGGTATTTTTTTGCTGCGCCTAAGTTGTCGAACATCGGTGACTCCTGTGAACATTTTCTTTGTCAGCGCATTAAGCGCCCCGTACCGGCTTTACATCGCTTCATGCAGGGATACGCCGGGGCTGAGGCTCCGGCGTTTTCGCTTAAGTAAACGACAAAGCGTTAATGACCAGAGGAGATTTTTATGCCGCCTTCAGGAACCGCAACATAAGGCGTCTCTTTATCGGTCCGCTGGTCTGATTTGCGTGCCTGCAGACAGGCGCGAATACCGTAGAAGATAATACTGTACACCACGATCAGGAACAGAATACTCAGCCCGGCGTTAGTATAGTTGTTGACCACGATATGCTGCATATTGCCGATCTGCTCTGGCGTTAGCTGTGCGGCCTCTGCGCTGATACGTTCTTTATACTGTCCCGCCATAAAGAAGAAGCCTTCCAGCTGCGGATTGGTGCTAAACAGCTTCAGGCCCAGCGCCCAGGTGGTGCAGATCAACAGCCAGAGGGCAGGAACGATGGTCACCCAGAGATACTTTGTGCGCTTCATTTTCGCCAGCACCACGCTGGCAAGGATCAGCGCCACGGCAGCCAACATCTGGTTCGAAATCCCGAACAGCGGCCACAGGCTTTTCACTCCGCCCAACGGATCGACCACGCCCTGATACAACAGATAGCCCCATAACCCGACACAGCCAGCGGTGCCGATCACACCGGCCACCAGCGAGTCGGTTTTTTTCAGGAACGGGATAAAGTTGCCCAGCAAATCCTGCAGCATAAACCGCCCGGAGCGCGTACCGGCATCCAGTGCCGTCAGGATAAACAGAGCTTCAAACAGAATGCCGAAGTGATACCAGAAGCCCATATCCGCCAACGGTAAAATTTTGTGGAATACGTGCGCAATCCCGACCGCCAGCGTCGGCGCGCCGCCGGCACGGTTTAAGACCGAAGGCTCGCCGATATCTTTAGCGGTTTGCAGGATTTGTTCAGGTGAAATCACAAATCCCCACGAGCTGACGGTAGCAGCGGCGTGAATCGTCACTTCTTTTAACTGCGCCATGATCAGCGGAGCGTTATCGCCGCCCAGCTCGTGCAGATTAGGCATCGTAATGCCCAGCCCCGCCGGTGGCGTGTTCATGGCGAAGTAAAGGCCAGGTTCGATAATCGAGGCAGCGACCAGCGCCATCACCGCCACAAAGGATTCCATCAGCATCGCGCCGTAACCAATGAAGCGGGCATCGGTTTCGCAGGCCAGCAGCTTGGGCGTTGTACCGGAGGCGATCAGCGCATGGAAACCGGATACTGCGCCACAGGCGATAGTAATAAACAGGAACGGGAACAGCGCGCCTTTCCACAGCGGCCCGGTGCCGTCGATATATTGGGTCAGGGCGGGCATTTTCAGCTCAGGATTGAGGATCACGATACCGACCGCCAGCCCGACGATAACGCCGATTTTCAGGAAGGTCGCCAGGTAATCACGCGGCGCCAGGATCAACCAAACCGGCAGCAGCGCGGATACGAAGGCGTAGCCAATCAGGGCAAAGGTAATGGTGGTGTCTTTGAAGGTTAAAGCCGGGCCCCAGTAAGGATCGTGGGCGATAATGCCGCCAAACCATATCGAGGCGATCAGCAGCAGTACGCCGATGACCGAGACCTCACCTACGCGGCCCGGACGAATAAAGCGCATGTAGATGCCCATAAACAGGGCGATGGGCACCGTTGAGCAGACGGTAAAGACGCCCCACGGGCTTTCCGCCAGCGCTTTAACCACGATTAACGCCAGCACGGCCAGAATAATAATCATGATCAAAAAGCAGCCGAACAGGGCGATAGTACCGGGAACCGGCCCCATCTCTTCTTTAATCATTTCGCCCAGCGAGGCACCGTTACGGCGTGAGGAGATAAACAGCACCATAAAATCCTGTACCGCCCCGGCCAGCACCACGCCAGCTAAGAGCCAAAGCACGCCGGGCAGGTAGCCCATTTGCGCGGCAAGCACCGGCCCGACCAAAGGACCAGCCCCGGCGATGGCGGCGAAATGGTGACCGAACAGTACGTTGCGGTTGGTCGGCACATAGTTCAGCCCGTCGTTGTTCAGCACCGCAGGCGTCGAGCGTGTAGGATCAAGCTTCATCACTTTTTGGGCGATATAGAGGCTGTAATAACGGTAGGCGACGAGATAGACCGATACTGACGCAACCACGATCCAGAGCGCGCTGATGTGTTCACCGCGCCGTAGGGCTACGACGCCCAGACAGCAGGCACCGAGAAACGCAAGTATCGCCCACGGTAAGTGTTTGAAAAGTTTTTTCTTATTCATAGAAAAACCTGGTTTTAATAGCTAACGAAATGCCCTTCTCAAATTAATGTAGTTAGGCTTGATGTCAGAGAAGGAGCCCTGTTTTACTCCGCGGCTAGGGTGACAAATTTAGCGGCTGACCAGGGGAAAATTTGCTTAGCGGTCACAGGCGGAAATAAGCGGCTATAAGCCAGGATAAGCGGTAAAAAACGGCGCGAAAGGGCTGAAAATTGGGATGTAAATCACAGGTGGTTTAGATAGGGCAGGGGAGCCGGCTCAGGCGGCACAAAGTGCAGGCACAAAAAAGCCCGCAGGGCTTGCGCCATGCGGGCTCTCAGGACTTCATCGGATGACTCTGGTAATCACCGATGGAGAATTTTGGTGGGCTGGCGGAGTCTGAGTTTTTATTGCAAGTACCTGTAATATTGGGTTTTTATGTAATTCAACTTTTATTTGTGTACCTAAACGTGTACCAATTATTTAATGCCATGTCCTAAACGGCTTCGCCAGGCTCACAAACGTTCAGCGTTAAATCCAAATAAAATGATTTATTGATAAAGTATTCACACTGTTCACTCTTGCTTTTTATTCATTGAATTCATCAGGTTGCATAGTGAATGGTTTTATAACAATGTTCATGAGTGAACACTAGGAGTAATCACCTACACTCGAGTAATTAGAAATCAGTCTAAGCCGGTTTAAGTGGAGGAAGTTATCAGGTGCTGCATGTTCACTGCACACCTGTCTCGTTGTTAGCATGGCAACGTTTGCAACGGTATCATGGTCGGCTTTGTGCCAAAAGCGGATACCATCGATAGTGTAATAAGAGGTAAACTGCTATTTTTAAGATAAATATTAATCTCATGTGCATTTATGTGATAAAGATTATCCTTTTTCAAAAAGTTAGGGATTGACATTAAATTATCTCATAAGCATATTTGATTTTAGTTTGGTTACTCAAAGGACTAAGCCAAGTGAACACTTTCATATTCAGAAATAATGATGAAATCGGGAAGTTAGAGGCTGAATCAGACACTTACTTAGACTCTTGCTTTTTAGAGACAAGTATATTCAAAGGTATCATGAACTTTGATTCATCTGAGAAAAATCCAGATTTCACAAAAAGAATCATAGTTGGAAGAACTGGTAGTGGTAAGTCAGCGCTTTTAAAAAAGATTATCGATGAAGGAAGCATAAAGGTTTATGATAAAATTGAAGCGGAAAATACTATTTTTGAACATGTTAAAAATAATGTTTTTATTTCATCTCTAAATGATAGCGGGATCGACTTGAGAGTTTTTTATAAGTCTTTATGGCTACACGCGCTACTAATAAAAGTCATTCCAGCCTTACATCGATCAACTTATCAAAGCTTTTTCAACAAAATTCAAGAATTAATTGGTGGGAAAAAGAAACCATATAATCCAGAACTAGCAAATGAATACATCGAACAATTTAAAGACGTTTTTTTTAATGACAAGGCTTTAGTGGAAATAAGCAATAAAATGCAGACCGAGTTATCTTCTAAGATAGGTATAAAGGGTATAGATCTCGGAGGTAAACTTGGTCGAGAAGATACACAGAAAGTACAATCTGAAACATCCAGTTATGTAAGTAGAGAGTTAATCAGAAAACAAAAAGAATTGATAAAAATATTAAATGAAGAGTTTTCTGAAGTTGGGCAATTTAGGATTATTATAAGTATCGATGATCTTGACCGCTCTTGGCTAAGCTCTAGCGATATAAGGTATGATTTTATAAATGCATTGTTAGAAGCATTTAGAGAATTGCTTGACGTTAAATCAGTTAAGATATTGATTTCGATCAGAACTGATATACTTATGGGTATCTATAACAAAACATTAAGGCAAGACGAGAAAGATCAGTCACTTATCTACTCAGTTTCTTGGAATAAAACTGAAATACGACAAATAATTGACATGCGCATTAATCACTTGGTTAAAAACAAATATCAAGGTTCTCGCAATATTACAATGAGAGATATTTTTGATTTTGATATTGATAACGTACATGCTGATGACTATATTTTGGATAGAACAATGTTAAGACCTAGAGACGCGATAAGCTTTGTAAATTATTGTCTAAAGGAGTGCGATGGAAATGTAAGCATTAATCAAGATATAGTTTTAATGGCGGAAGAGAAGTTTTTTTCTTCTAGAAAAAGAGCCCTGGTTTCAGAGTGGGTAACTATTTACAAAAACATTTCTGACTATATAGACTCTTTGTCCTTGTTAAAAAAGCACGAATTTTCATTAAAATCGATTGAGGAAGATAATAAAAATGAAATCTTAACTTATATCCTTGATAGGGCTTCATCAGACACCGAGAATGATTTACATTCCAAGATAGTAATGAACTTTGATGAATTAATGAAGGTATGGTTTATTGTTGGTGTCATAGGGATAAAAAGGACTGAAACTCTAATAATATACTCTTCATATGATAAACCTGATCTTGATATAACTGACATCAATCGCACCTTCATTATTCATCCTTTATTTAATAGAAGGTGAAACTTTTGGATAGGATCTTGATAAGGACTTGATCTAAATTTTCTACGTCCGCACCTCGCTCAGAGCTGACTTAGGATGCCCTGATTAATTGCGTAAACTTATCCAACATCAAATGTAAAAAACCGGCCTGAGCCGGTTTGCGTTTTACGCGGTTTACTGACTGCATGCGGGCAGCCAGTCTGCCTCGCTATCCTCGTGTAACATAAGGTTAGTCTGGACGCCGTTGCTTGTACGGCGCTTCAGCAGCACCCGCTCATATTCCTTCAGGGTCTGTGGTACAGCCTGACCAAACGCCGTCAGGCTGAGCGGGTGCTGATGGCCGCGCGATTCCATAAACGACAGATAGGCATGATAGAGGTAGCGCTTCGGATTTATCGGCCGGATATTAGCGTTACCCATAAACAAGCCGTTCGGCGTACTCAGCGGCATCAGGTAGCCGCAGAAATCAACCAGCGGGTCGGCCTGCCGCTTGATATCCAGCGCCTCGCCGGAGTTCTGCTGCATCTGTAGCAGCTCGCGGGCCTCTTCCGGATTTGCAAAGCGCAGCATCAGATGGCGCACGATAACGGCCAGCTCTCCGGCTATTTTGTCCAGCAGGCGCGGATCACGCTCCTTTGCCGGCACTACCTCCGGAAACGTCAGAATCACCCGGCGGCGCGACACGCCGCCGCTGCGATCGCTGAAGCGCATCGGGTTATTGTTCACCGCCAGAATTACCGCCGGGATATGCATTGAGTAGGCATCACGGTACTTCGGGTCAATAGCCACCGCATCACCGCCAGTGATCGCCTTAATGCCTGCGCCGTCACCGCTCCATTTTTCCTGGTCAGGCAGAATGATAAGCGAGAAGCCCACCACGCTGGCGCGCTCGCGGGATGACTCCAGCGTGTCGATGGTCGCCGACGTGGTGTTGTCCTTTCCGGCCAGCAGCGTGGCAATAGAGGCCATCACGCTTTTCCCGCTACCGCCGGGGCCGGTGACCTCAAGGAACATCTGCCAGTCGTAGCGGTTAGCCAGCACCATAAATAACGCCGCGAGGATACGCTCCTGCTTGTCGTGATTACGCCCGGCAGCCCGCGTCAGCCACTGCCAGAAAGACGGGGCGTGTTCTTCGAGGTTTTCCCCCGGACGCGGGTCGGTATAGTCCACGCTGTTAACCGTGCGCAGCCAGTTCTCCCGGCGGTGCGGGCCAAAGGTGCCGGTCACGGTGTCAAAGACGCCGTTGCGAAAGCCAATCAGGCGGCGGGCCGGTTCGCCCGTTTGCGGCACCATCAGCTTGAGCGTGTCCAGTACGCTGCCGATACCGGCAGCCGAAAAGGGCGCGCGTACCTTCTGAAACAGTGCGGCGATTTCGCGGCGCAGCGTCTGTACCGGTATTACCTGCCAGGCACCGTTCTCATAGCGGCAGATTTCCTCGCCCACCGGCGGTACGGCCAGCGCCTGACCGTAATGCTCCAGAAGCAGCTCCGCCTTTTCGCTGGCGCTCATGGCCTTCAGGTCAGCCTCGCTGACTGACTCAAACGGGCTGGGCTTCTGCGGCTGCGTAAAGGTAACAAGCTGCGCCTGCGTGGCGATATCCCCCTGCGCCTGCCAGACGTCGTTCCAGTCGCCATTAACCGGCGGCAGGGCAGCTTTGCCACCGCAGATTTTTGCCGCTTCCTCTGCCTTCAGCTGGCCGGTGCCGTTGTCGTCATGGTCTGCGGCAATCAGCATCAGCGCGTCGGGGTAAACCTGACGCAGCTGTGCTGCCAGTGCGGGCAGGTTGTTGGCGCTGAGCGCCACGTAAACTGCCTGCCCGGTAAGACGGTGAACGGTCAGGCCCGTGGCGTAACCTTCCGTAAGCCACAGCGTTTTGCCGTCCGGTCTGCCTGCCAGATGCCAGGCACCTTTTACCCGTCCGCCCGGCAGGGTGCGCTTGTCACCTGCAGCGCTGATAAGCTGCACGTTAACGGCCGTACCGTCTTCACCGGTCAGCGGTACGAGCAAATCCCCGGCGGCAAAACTGATGCCGCCACAGCGCAGCCCGGCGCTGAGCGTGAGCACCTGCGTGTCGTGCAGCCCTTTTGATAACAGGTAGGCATTATCCGTGCGGATGACAGCGGCGGCGATAAGCGCCTGCGCCTGCTCAGCGGCGTCAGTCTGTGCGCTTGCTTTGTCTTCCGGCTTACCGGGCCCGGTAAGAGTCGCCTGCGGCAGCGTGCCGAGCATTCCGGCCACCCTGACGGCGGCCTCTTTTGTGTTCACGGCGAGCGCCTTTTCCACCAGGTTCAGGCCGTCACCGGCCCCGCACTGGTTACACAGCCATGTGCCGCGTCCGTCCTGATTGTCAAAGCGAAAGCGGTCTTTCCCGCCGCAGACCGGGCAGGCGCCGTGCCGGCCGCAAGCGTGAATGCTGATGCCGAGCGCCGGCAGAAGCTGCGGCCACAGTCCGGTAGCCGCCTTTACAGTGTCAGAGACAATGTGTTTCATGTGCCGTTCCCCCTCAGTGCAGCGTGGCGCGGTTTGCGGCAGCCAGCTGGCTGCAGAACAGTTCATCCATCATGGTGACGCCGAGCGACGTGAGGCGCGGCGGCGCGGTCAGCAGGTCAGGCTCCACCATATCGCCCAGCATGGTGCAGGCCATTTCCATGCCCGCGTCCGGCCCGTGGCGACGCACGTAAAAGCCTTCCAGCTCAAGGGCGATGGTCATCTGCAGTTCATCCAGCGTGGCCGGGACGGTAATGCCCAGGCTTTTACAGGCGTTAAGGTAGCCCTGTGCCAGCGCACGGCGGTAAACGGCGGTGCGCACCTCAACGGGCAGGCAGGAGTGGTTAGTGGTCATCATGGCGGGCCTCCGTGGCAAACATCCGGGATTCACAGGTTTCAACGACTTTGCCGAGCTGGTCGGTCAGCAGGGCAACGACCGAGGCCAGCGCCGCGCCGTCGGGAACGCAGCCGGGCGCGCTCAGGCAGGTAACAGAATCAAACATGTCGAGGACAGTCACGCCAACCGAATGGGCGTGCAGCAGGCGCAGGTAATCGGCATGCGAAATGGAGCAGGCCGACTGGCTGTTCTGGCGTTCAGCTAGGGTGTTCATGCCGCCACCGCCTTAACCGGCAGGCGACCGGCAAAGGAGAGAACGTAGTTGCGAACGAGGCGGGCACGGGCGGTGCGCTCATCTCCGGCAACGGTACGCAGCATGCAGGGGGGCGCGAAGGTATCGGTGCGGCGCACGGCGGCAAAGATAAAAGTGAATTCGGGATGAGTGGCAGCAGGGGCCGTTGTCATGAGGACAATCTCCAGGGTTAGCTTTGTACAGCCACCACAAGAGTTCTCACGCTCTGGTGGTGACCCGAACGGGGGTGAGAAACCGGCAACCTTGGAAACCGGCCAGCCCGAAGGCTGCCCCGCCCGGGCCACCATAACTCGGATGCAGCTGCGGCATAAGAACCGCAGCGCAAATGACAGGCGCACGAGGGCAAAGACACAAAAAAAGACGCACGGCGCGTCTGGTGTCGCCAAGATTAAGCTCGGGTTCTCACGCCCGGCTGCCGATTTTGCGGCAGCGCGAAAACTGTATAACGGCCGCTTGCCAGAGAAAAGCCTTTTTTCACACATCAGGGCGTTTTCCTCAGCAATCGGTCAGGACGTGATCGGATTGCGGCGGATTTGATCGGAAGTTCTCACCTGAAGTAGTCCCATTATCCTTTGCCGGTTTCCGTTGCGCAGCAAACACGGAAATATGACCGTGACGGATGCTGTTGAATACGGGTGGCGTACCGGATTTGCCGCCAGCGGCGGAAAGGAGGCTTTCAGCCATGTATACGGCCTCCTCCCGGCTGAGCGGGTAGCTGCGGGTACCAACGTTCAGCTGGATCATGATGCACCTCCGGCACGCAGAGCAATACGTGCCTGCATCCAGTCATCAATCTCAGAGGCCAGCCACGCGACGTTCTTGCCGCCCAGCGAAATTTGTGACGGAAACTGCTCGCGGCAGATTAGGTCGTAAATAGTGGAGCGGGACAGGCCGCAGGTATTGATGACCTCCGGCAGGCGCATAAAGCGATCACGGGGATAAGTAACCTCGCGGGAAACGGGTGCGGCCGGGGCCGAAGTGGATGAAGCTGTGTACATGGTGTTACCTCTGTTTATGTCCGGCCGGTACTGACCGGCTACGGTGGTGTCTTCAGGTAACCCCCTATTTTGAGAATATTTTTTCCTGTGTAAACAAGCCCCGACTGAACAAAAAATAAGCGCGGGAGCCTTCTGTTCTACCCTGTTATCCACTGTTTGCCAAAACAGACCATCGATAAAAAATTTCGCTTAATTATTTAATGATTAACAGGTAAAAACATTCAAAAACTGCTCGCCAGAAAAAAGACGACTCAGAAGCGGATGAACAGGAGTGAAGACCGGGTGAACAGTAATATTTCAAGTATTCACCGTCTTAATGACTGTATTTATTATCTTTTTTTAAGGGTGAAGAGTAGTGAACAGTTTTATATAAACTTAAATTCAGGAAAGGGCTAACGGGCCGGTAAACGGGGCTGTTTGTTGAGCGACAGGCAGGCAGCAATGAAATGATTTGTTCGCTGGTGAACGACAGAATAGCTCCATCCTTTACAGACGATGAGACACAACGATGAGCATTCCGGAAAACAGTACCGCCCTGGGAAAATTTGAGCAGGCCCGCAACGCGCACATCGCAAAGATGAAAGAGTACAATGCCATCTGCGCCGATATTACCCGCTGCGGGAAAGAACGTGACGCAGCCATTGAGGCCGGTAAGGAAGCCGAAATTAACTGGCGCACGCGCTTTCGCAACCTGCGCGGTAATCTGACCGATGAAATGAAAGCTGAACACAGCCAGCGCATCGCCAGCCGTGAACTGGCTAATGAATTTACCGGCCTGATAGAAGAACTGGAGCTGGATAAGCAGCTCGCCATGATTGGCAGCTGTGGTACCGCTCATTCCTACATAAACGCTCACCGAATGGCTTTTAACGAGTTTGCCGACGTGACCTGGCAATCGGCCCTGCGCAACGTCAGTCCGTCCCTGCTGTGGGCCATCCGTCTGCGACTTCAGCGTGAGAAGGTTAATCCCCGTGAGGATGACGAACGGAGCGACATGCAGGTGGTAGCAGAGCTGGTTGGTAACGCGCTGACGCGGGCAGCGGCCGCACTGCCTGAAGAAGTGCTGAAGGAAGCTCCGGTGCTGGAAAATATTGGGCTGTGGCGCCCGTCGCTGACCGGCGTTGACATGAAATTGTATAACAGCCCATGCAGCCGTCACCAGCTGATGCAGTCAGTTAACGAGAAACGCGCCAGACTGAAACAGGGCAACGAAAAATGATGCACTGTCCGTACTGCAAAAGTCCGGCACACGCCAAATCGAGCCGCTACATGTCCGAACAGGTGAAAGAGCGTTATCACCAGTGTACAAACCTTGACTGTTCCTGCTCGTTTAAGACTAGCGAGAGCGTTACAAAGGTAATTACTGCGCCGCCACAGCCTGAACCGGCGAAAGTGGCTGCGCCAGAACCGGTAAAAGAGTGGCAGACGCTCGGGCGTTATGGATCATCCTTTCGCACCCTTCATTAACCACAACGGCCGCTGGATACACAGCGGCTTTTTTGTGTCCGGTTTATGCCCTTCACCGCCTTTTTTCTGGCCAGCCCGGTTTGTAAAGGGCAATGCATGCATACGGTGCATGTATTTGCATGCAGAATGCAGCCCTCAGACAACCCATCAGGCGCATATCTGGCGCGGCTTCACTCGGTTTATGCAGCTGCATTAAAAACGATGCATAAAGCGGGCAGGCGAGGCGGGGATAGCATTGCGCGCTGACCTTTTTGTGTAATTCCTAGGCGCAATTGGCTTCCTTTCATGTGTATTAGCTCAAACTTGAGCTGACAGTTTTCACCGGCAGCACACAATTAAATCTGACAGTCTGCTTAGAGCGAGAAAGAGACATCTAACCTTCTTAACGAATGATTCGTGGTAGCACTACAAAAGTGCCTAGATTAGCCGCAGTAATCCAAGAAGAATAAGTCACACGCCCATATTTTTATCAAAAAAAACCATGATGCAAAACAGCGCTTGTATTTTTTTTAATAAATAGTAGTGTTACTTTTTCCCTGAAAATAATCAATCTAAAATGAATATTAGAAAAATAAAGCAGTCCAGATTTGATTCTCTAGCGGCGTATGCGAGGGACCCCCGGGCAAAACCTTTGGTAGGGAGATCGCTTGGTATGAAACTGAAGACAAAAGTATTGTTTCATGCATCATACAAGATTACACTGATAAAGATTTTTTCGGGATATTAATGGCTCGTGATGAATCTGAACGATACCGTTTTATTGATAATTCCGAATGGAATGAAAATTTTTCTCTTTCTGAATCCGCCTTGTTGGCCAAAATACTAGAAATACATGAAAATATTGATAAAGAAAGATTGCAAGGGGGGGCTCATAAGGCCCCGGTTGATTTTTTTACCCCACTAGTAAAAACAAAAAACAAACTATCTCCTCTTTTCAGCGAGTTGGTGTCTAATTCATTATTTGCTTCTGCAAAGAATATTATTGAACCCATGATGCGTTGGTATGAAGATGCAGATGGTAATTTTGTAGAGCAATTTCAGACAACAGGTTTTAATCAACGAATATGGGAGCTGTATCTATTCGCTCTGTTGACTGAGAATGATATAACATTCAATCAGAAAGAAGCTATTCCTGACTTTATTTGTGACAGTTTTCAAGGTGAATTTTGCATAGAAGCTACAACTGTCAACCCTTCAATAATAGAGGGTAAAGATGAAGAATTGCCACAATATCACAACTTAAAAGATTTGGAAGATATAAAGAATAACTATTATCCTATAAAATATGGTAGTGCTCTTTTTTCAAAACTTAAAAAAAAGTATTGGGAAAAGCCAGTTTGTAAAGATAAGCCTTTAGTTTTTGCTATCACAGACTGTCTCAGTCCTGCTTCCGGTAAGGATTCAAGGGCGTCATTACCATATTATCTTTATGGGTACAGACATGAGGCCAAAGTAGACGATAGTGGGAGTGTGACAATAGTTCCTGTAAAGATCGAAGAGCATACTTGGGGGAAAAAAGTAATACCTTCAGGTTTTTTTAATCTTCCAGAAGCGGAAAATATTAGCGCTGTGATTTTCTCTAATGATGCATCATTTGGAAAGTTCAATCGTATGGGACTTCTAAATGAATTTGCACCTGAAGGTTCAGAGATGATTAGGACAGGACTTAGAATTAATCATGATGTCAATGCAATAAGACCTCAATCATTTAGCCTGGAAGTCGGCTCTCCTTCCTACCATGAGCAATGGAGTGAAGGTCTAGAGGTTTACCATAACCCTAACGCTTTACATCCTCTATCTAGGAATGTATTTCAAGAGGCCGCGAATCATTATTTATTAGCTGATGGGCAAATTAAAACATATTTACCAGACTTTCATCCGCTTGGTTCAATTACTAAAGTAAAACATTTAGAGTAAGCGTTAGTATTTATTTTAAAAGGCTAAAATATACTATTTTGTTACCGAAGGTGGGGCAACCCACCTTCGATTTATGTCAGCAACGTCCGCTACTGGCACAGAGCTGCCTGTCAGATTAGGTTTAGTACTGTGCCATAGCTGTGTCACGTCAAATTTAAGCTAATACATTTCATGTTGGGCTAACTTTTATAGGTGAATGTGCCCCACCAACTCATCATGTCTTTACGTTGTTCGAGATAAGTAGAACGGTTGTAGGCTCTCCTTACTTCGTTTTTATCGCTATGTGCAAGAGCTGACTCGATGACATCAGGGTTAAAGCTGGCTTCGTTGAGCGCGGTACTGGCTATGGAACGCAGACCATGAGCAACCAACTTACCGCCATAACCCATGCGCTTTAATGCGGCATTCGCAGTCTGGCTATTCATTGGTTGTTTGGGATCGTTACGGCTTGGAAAAACATGTTGCCGGTTAGCGCTTAGCGGCCTCATAACCCCGAGAATTTCCAAAGCTTGTTTCGATAAAGGAACGACATGTTCACGCTTGGCCTTCATGCGCTCTGCTGGAATAACCCAAAGTTTCGAATCGAAGTCGATTTCTGCCCATTCTGTGCCAGAGGCTTCTGACGGTCGTACAAGGGTGAGAAGTTGCCATTCGATTAAACAGCGAGTCGTGATTGAGAGATTGGACATTACTAAGGAACGCATTAGCTTTGGCAGTTCTTCCGGTCGTAATGTTGGCATGTTCTGTTTTTTTGGCCTTTCGAAAGCCATACCAACGCCCGAAGCAGGGTTAGCATCAATCAACCCGGTGTTGACTGCATAAATCATGATCTCGTTGATACGCTGAACTAGGCGGCGAACTGTTTCAAGCGCCCCACGAGCTTTAACCGGCTCCAGTGCTTCAACAATCGTCCTGGCTTTGAGTGCCTGGACAGGAATTTCGCCAATAGCGGGAAATACATCCTTTTCCAGCGATCGCCAAATATCCTTCGCGTAATCTTCGGTGACGCTTTTGCTTTTGAGCTGGAACCACCTTCCGGCCACAACTGAAAAAATGCTATCCAGTTCGATTTGGCGTTGTTCCGATACTTCCTCTTGCTGCTTCTGCGGGTCAATCCCTTGCGCAAGCATCGAAAGATATTGGTCACGCATTTGGCGTGCGGCAGCGAGCGTTAGGGCAGGGTAAGAGCCGAGACTGAGATTTGTGCGACTGCTGCTATTAGGCCGCTGATAGCGAAAACGCCACAGCTTTTTACCTGATGTTTTGACGAGCAGGAAAAGCCCGTCGCCATCGTGCAGCGTGAAGTCTTTTTCTTGAGGCTTAGCTTTGAGGATTTCGTTATTGGTGAGGGGGCGTGTCATCCGCGCCATGACTGGTTTCCGTCCATAATTGGTACACGTTTTTGGCCCACATTATAACGTGTACCTAAACGTGTACCAATTTTCTCTGGATTTAGCCGGAACGCTACGGACTGTTACAGACACAAAAAAGCCCGCAGGGCTTACGCCATGCGGGCTTTCAGGACTTCTACGGATGGCTCTGGAACCATCTTTGAAGAATTTTGGTGGAGCTGGCGGGAGTTGAACCCGCGTCCGAAATTCCTACATCCTCGGTACTACATGCTTAGTCCAGTCTTTACATTCGCTTGTCAGCTGCGGACGGACACGCCACTAACAAACTAGCCTGATTAGTTTTAACGCTTCAACCCCAGGCAGGGCATCCACGCGATCTCTTTTGGGTTTGACCTCTCTTGATCCCCGTCCTAAGAGCGGAGGCTAGGGAGAGAGGGCTCTAAGCAGGTTATTAAGCTGCTAGTGCGTAGTTTTCGTCGTTTGCGACTATTTTTTTGCGGCTTTTTACGAGGCCAACCGCCCCTCGGCATGCACCTTGGGTTTCGCGAATCCCGTCGAATCCAGAATCAGCCCCAAGAATTAATGAGTATAGCAAAAATCGATTGATGAATCCAGCGCTTAGCGGTGCGCATTCTTCATGATGCGCGCTTTATCTAACTGCCACTCGCGATTTTTCACATCGTCGCGTTTGTCATGCTGTTTTTTACCGCGCGCAACGCCAATCTTCAGCTTGCACCAGGCATTTTTCCAGTAAAGAGACAGCGCAACGACGGTATAGCCTTCGCGATTAACGCGACCGTACAGGCTGTCCAGCTCACGCTGGTTTAGCAGCAGTTTACGGTTACGTGTGGGATCGCAGACTACGTGGCTGGAAGCGACCGACAGCGGTTGAAAGGTTGCACCGAACAGATAAGCTTCGCCATCGCGCAGCAAAATATAACTGTCGCTGATATTGGCCTTACCGGCTCGCAATGATTTAACTTCCCATCCTTGTAGCGCCATTCCCGCTTCGAACTCTTCTTCAATGAAGTATTCATGACGGGCGCGTTTGTTAAGGGCAATAGTGGCAGAACCGGGTTTATGTGCTTTTTTCTTTGTCATAGTGCAACTTAGTTTACATCAGACCAGTGTTAATCGCATCCCCGGCCCCAAAGTCGCCGGGAAAAAAAGCTATTCTAGCACGTCTACAGCCGCAGAGAATTTCTGTTTGACGGTTGAAAATGCTATTATTTGTACGTTTTATGAATGACAGGAAACGATATGGCCCAGATTAGCCGTTCCGCACTCGTGCCTTATAGCGCTGAACAAATGTACCAGTTAGTTAACGATGTTGACGCCTACCCGGAGTTTCTGCCGGGCTGCTCCGGAAGCCGCGTGCTGTCTTCTTCCGAACAGGAGATGACGGCATCGGTTGATGTTTCCAAAGCGGGCATCAGCAAGACCTTCGTAACGCATAATACGCTGACAAATAATCAGAGTATTCGTATGCAGCTGGTAGACGGCCCGTTCCGTAAGTTAACCGGCGGCTGGACGTTCACCTCTTTAGGCGACGATGCCTGTAAAGTTGAACTCAATCTGGAGTTTGAATTTACTAACATGCTGGTTGAACTGGCGTTTGGCCGCATCTTTAAAGAGCTGGCGAACAGCATGGTTCAGGCTTTTACCCATCGTGCGAAAGAGGTTTATCGTGCCTGATGTCACTGTCGAGGTTGTTTACGCGCTGCCCGAAAAACAGTACCTGCGTCAGGTAAAACTGGCAGAGGGAAGCAGCGTTGAACAGGCTATTCAGGCATCCGGTTTACTGGAACTGCGTCATGATATTGACCTGACGCAGAACAAAATCGGTATCTACAGCCGGCCAGTAAAGCTTCAGGATGAGGTTAATGACGGCGATCGCGTCGAAATTTATCGTCCGCTAATTGCCGATCCTAAAGAGCTGCGACGCCAAAGAGCGGAGCGCTCGGCAAAAAAATAAAGGCGCCTCAGCGCCTTTTTTTACATCTGGCTACGGCTTAACTGTTAGTGTTGTTGCCGCTCAGATTCGGTTTGTTATCGATATTGGTCAGAACGCCGCTGCTGTCGAAGGTCAGCGTCAGCGTCTGCTGAGAAACTTTTTCATGGCCAGGCTGCTGGCGGAACACGTAATACCAGGTATTGTTGCCGAACGGATCGCTCATCATCGGCGTACCCAAAGTGTAAGCAACCTGCTGTTTGGTCATGCCCACTCGCAGCTTAGCAATATCAGTGCTGCTGAGATAGTTACCCTGATTAATATCAGGACGGTAAACCACGCGCTCCAGAGTGGAACAACCAGCAGTCATCATGAGAAGTAACACTGCAGCAGCAGTCAGCGTTTTACAGCGCATTTATACATTCCTTTTTTGGGCTCAACGCCTTTTAATCAGCGAATTTAGTGCCAGCACAGTCTGAACTCAGCCTGCGGTCATCGTGTTTCATTCAGGCGACAAGCTGTCGATGATAATAAACCTGACCGCAGTTGGAAACCTCTACAGAGTAAGCATATGACCGCAGGAATGTAAAAAAGTGCGGATCAGGCGGCCAAAAGCTCTTTCGCGTTGGCCAGCGTGTTACGCGTGACTTCGCTGCCGCCCAACAAACGTGCCAGTTCCTGCAGACGCGCCCGCTTATCCAGCGGTTGCATATGGGTTTCGGTCATGGCGCCATCGGTTTCCTTGCTGACAAAGAAATGATGATGACCACAACCCGCCACCTGCGGCAGGTGCGTAACACACATTACCTGCGTCGATTCGCCCAGCTGGCGTAACAGCTTACCGACGACCGCCGCCGTCGGGCCGCTGATGCCCACGTCCACTTCATCGAAAATCAGCGCTGGCGTATCCATTTTACGCGCGGTGATAACCTGAATCGCCAGTGCAATACGCGACAGTTCGCCGCCGGATGCCACTTTCGCTAACGGTTGTAACGGCTGGCCAGGGTTAGTGCTAACGCGGAAGTCGATACGATCGGCACCTTCGGCGGTAAGCTGCTCGGGATTGAATTGTACGGCGATCGTAAACTGCCCGTGCGGCATAGAAAGGGTATGCATACTTTCGGTGATCAGCTGCGTCAGCTCCTGCGCGAAGTGAGTACGCTGTTCATGCAGCTTCTGGGCACTGGCTAAGGCCGCCTGATGATGCTGCGTTACTGCCAGGCTCAATGCTTCCTGATCGCTTTCCTGCTGCGAGAGCAGTTGCTCTTCTTCCAGCAGTTGCTGATGGAAAGCGGGCAGCGTTTCTGGCGTAACATGATGTTTGCGCGCCAGGTTTATCTGACGTGACAGACGCTGCTCAAGCTCATAAAGCCGGTTAGGATCGAGATCGAGGCGGTCGCAATAGTGACGCAATTCATCGCTCGCCTCGCTAATCTGAATTGCCGCTTCTTCCAGCATATTCAGCACGCCGCCCAGCTTCTCATCCATCGTAACCAGGTCGCCCATCATCTGGCGCGCGGTATACAGCAGGCTTTGCAAATTGCTGTCCTCGCCATCCGCCAGCAAATGCAGCGCCTGCTGGCTGGTAGAAAGCAGCTGGCCGCTATTGGCGAGGCGCTTATATTCTTCGTCGATCTGCTCAAACTCGCCGGCAACGGGCGCAAATTCATTCAGCTCTTTGAGCTGATATTGCAGCAGCTCGCGTCGTGCTTCGCGTTCCTGCATTTGCTGCTGATGCTGCGCCAATGCGCGGCAGCTCTGATGCCATTGACGATAGTTAGCTGCCATGCTTTGCATCAGCAGCGGCTGATCGGCATAGGCGTCCAGCAGCGATTTTTGATGTTCCGGTTTGAGCAACAGCTGATGCGCGTGCTGGCCATGAATCTGGATCAGATGCTGACCTAAATCGCGCAGTTGAGAAAGCGGCACCGCAGTACCGTTAATGAAACCGCGTGAGCGGCCGTCGCTGCTGATAACGCGGCGCAGCAGACACTCCTGACCATCATCAAGCTGGTTTTCCTCCAGCCAGCGCTGGGCAGAAGGCGTATCTTTCAGGTTAAAGCGCGCGCAGAGATCGGCACGGCTGGCGCCCTGACGCACCATATCCGCTTCAGCACGTCCGCCCAGGCACAGGCCGAGCGCATCGATAGCAATAGATTTACCGGCCCCGGTTTCACCGGTAATGGCGGTCATGCCACGTTGAAAATCAATTTCCAGCTCGCGAACAATAGCAAAATTACTGATGGTGAGTTGGGCCAGCATACGTGCCTTCCTGTACATAAACACAGACATGGTTTTCCGTACAGTATAATCTGGTTTTATATACAGTAAAGTGGTGCGTCGCGCTTTTTAAAATAATTTTTTCGACCAGCCCAGTTTTGAACTCAGCGTATTGAAATAGCTGTAATTTTTAGGGTGAATAAGGTTGAGATGGTAATCACTGCGGCGTACCAGCACATCTTCACCTTCCTGGATCGGCAGAGCGATCTGGCTGTCGCAGCTGATTTCCAGATCGTTACGTAAATCAGAAAAACGGAGGCGAATGGTGCTGCTGCTGTTAATCACCAGCGGCCGGGCGGAAAGCGTATGCGGGAACATCGGCACCAGTGCGATAGCATCCAGGGACGGGGTTAATATTGGGCCGCCCGCAGAGAGGGAATAGGCGGTGGAGCCGGTTGGCGTAGAGATAATCAGGCCATCGGAGCGCTGAGAGAAGGCGAAGTTTTCATCAATATAAACTTCGAATTCAATCATATGGGCCACTTTGCCAGGATGCAGCACGACTTCATTAATTGCGGTACCGATGCGCGGTGCGCCTTCGCCGCGACAGACGCGCGCTTCCAGCAAAAAACGTTTTTCGCTGATGTAGTCGCCGCGCAGCACATCATCCAGCTGCTGTTGGGCGTTATCAGGATCCAGGTCGGTGAGGAACCCCAGATTGCCGCGGTTAATGCCGATCACCTTAATATCGTAACGCGCCAGCACGCGTGCCGCGCCCAGCATATTGCCGTCGCCGCCGACGACGACCGCCAGATCGGCACGTTGGCCGATTTCCGCCAGCGATCCGGTTTGCACATGTTCCAATGCCAGTTCGCGCGCAATCTGTTGTTCGACAATGACGTCGTAGCCTTTTTCGCTAAGCCAGCGCCAGAGCATTTCATGAGTGGTCAGGGCGGTAGGATGGCGGGGATGTCCAACGATGCCGATACACTGGAAATGTTTATTCATTATGCTGGTATTCCTCACGGGCAAATCTGCCCTGACATTGTGACTGGTTCCCTTGAAACCATTAATCTGATCCCCATAATAAGCGAACCAGCGAGATGAATGTGCAAAACGCGGAGAAATTCATGAGTAGTAAAGATCAGAAAGCACCAAACGAGCAAGTCTCAGACGAGATTGAAATGGAACAGCAGCAAAACGATAGCGTGGAGACGGCAGAGTCTGAAGCAGACGTGGTGGATCCGCGTGATGAACGTATTGCTCAGCTTGAAGAACAGCTGGCCGGTTTGCAAAACGGCGTGCGTGACGCTCAGCTACGTGCCCAGGCAGAGATTGAAAATATCCGCCGCCGTACTGAACAGGATGTAGAAAAAGCGCATAAATTTGCGCTGGAAAAATTTGCTAACGAACTGCTGCCGGTGATCGATAGCCTGGAGCGCGCGCTGGAAGTAGCGGATAAAAATAATCCGGAACTGAGCGCAATGATCGAAGGCATCGAGTTGACGCTTAAATCGCTGCTGGCTGCGGTACGTAAGTTCGGCGTTGAAGTCGTCGGCGAAACCAACGTGCCGTTTAACCCAGACGTTCATCAGGCGATGTCGATGATGGAATCAGACGACGTCGCGCCGAATCACGTTATGATGGTGATGCAGCGCGGTTATACCCTGAATGGTCGCCTGCTGCGTCCGGCGATGGTAGCCGTCGCGAAAGCAAAAGGCTAAGGCTCTTTGCGCCGTGACGCAATGCCACGGCGCGGCTGCATCAGGGAAGATGCGGCGTCCAGTCAATTGGCGTATCGCCCTGCTGGCTGAGGATTTCATTGGTGCGGGAAAAATGTTTGCAGCCGAAGAAACCCCGATGGGCGGAAAGCGGCGAGGGATGCGGTGCCTTCAGCACATGATGCCGTTGCGTATCAATGATGCTGCCTTTTTTCTGCGCGTGCGAACCCCAGAGTAAAAAGACCACATTCTCACGTCGCTCATTAATCACGGCAATCACTCGATCGGTAAAGGTTTCCCAGCCAAAGCGCGCATGAGAATGTGCTTTGCCGGCCTCCACGGTTAAAACCGTATTCAGCAACAGCACGCCTTGTTTTGCCCAACTCTCCAGAAAGCCATGATCCGGGCGTTGAAAGCCAGGAATATCATTTTCCAGTTCCTTGTACATATTCATCAGAGAAGGCGGAACCGCGACGCCTGGCCGTACGCTAAATGCCAGTCCGTGTGCCTGATTAGGGCCGTGATAAGGATCCTGCCCTAAAATAACGACCTTTACATCACACAGCTCGGTTAGACGAAAAGCATTAAAGACATCCTGCTTAGGCGGATAGACCGTTACGCCCGCCGCTCGCTCCTTTGCCACCATCTCCAGCGTTTCTGTAAAGTAGGGCTGCTCTTTTTCCGCCGCCAGCACATCATGCCAGGTCACCGTTTTATCCATGACGTTTTCCTTCTTCCAAATAAAACATCAGAGTAGCGGCTCTACGCTGGCGAGCAACCCCTTAAAAAAAATTGAAAATTTACAAAAATAATTAAGAGGTGAAATTTGATTTAAAACAAAAATTTAGCTGTGTACCAAAAATGAGTGAGGGCTTTTTATTGACCTGAGTCAAAGTTGGTCATGCGGCGCGTTGGTATATAAAACCCGGGATATTCTCTAAACACAAATCTGACGCTATCAACGGCGTTAGTGTCATTACGCCTGGGAGGCCAATATGATTACAGGTATTCAGATTACAAAAACAGATAACAGCGCACTGCTTAACTCTTTCTGGCTGCTGGATGAAGAAAAAGCCGAAGCACGTTGCGTCTGTGCAAAAAGCACTTATCAGGAAGATCAGGTCGTGCCGGTAAGCGATCTCGGCCAGTTTGAATATCGTGAAGTACCGCTGGAAATGAAACCGCAGGTACGAGTTGAAGGCGGCCAGCATTTGAATGTGAACGTTCTGCGTCGTGAAACGCTGGAAGATGCGGTTAAACACCCAGAAAAATATCCGCAGCTGACCATTCGCGTATCAGGCTATGCGGTACGTTTTAACTCACTGACGCCGGAACAGCAGCGTGATGTGATTACTCGTACCTTTACTGAAAGCCTGTAAGCAAATAAAGAATAAATAAGGTATGGCCCCGTTGAAAAAATCACCGACGAAACGGGTATCAAAGTTAATGAAAAGTAATAATTTTTAAAACGAATGGCATTTAATCGCTCAGTCAGGACGAATTTTTATAGGGTTGAGCGCAAAAAGGGTGTCATAACCGTTATTATGTTTGCTATACCTTAGAAAAAAACCGCCGATTTCGGCGGTTTTTTTGTAGCAGGGTGCAATTATTCAGCACTCTTTTTACTGGCATCATTGCCTGTCGCTGCGCTGGCGGCCGGCTTGCGTCGTTTACCGATATTTTTACGGTCACGGTGACGCACTTTAACGCGCGGCTTTTTCTCTTCTTCTTTTTTCTTCTCTTTCTCTTTGCGCTTCGCCAGCACTTTCTTCGACGGCTTGCCTTTCAGCTTTTGACTCGGCGCGCGCGTCGCCGGTCGCAACTCGTCAATAGTGCGCGCTTTCAGCGGTTCGCTAATGTAACGGCTGATTTTATCTAACAGCAGATAGTCGTGCGCTTCTACCAGCGACAGCGCTGTACCTTTCTTTCCTGCGCGACCGGTACGGCCAATGCGGTGTAAGTAGACATCCGCCGTGCGCGGCAGATCGAAGTTAAATACATGGCTGACATCGTCAACATCGATACCGCGAGCGGCAACGTCGGTAGCGACCAGCACGTTAACCCGGCCGTCCATCAAACGCTTCAGCGCTTCATTACGCTTCGCCTGAACCATCTCGCCTTCAAGATAGCTGGTCTGAATGCCCGCTTCGCGCAGCCAGCCGACCAGCTCATGCACGCGCTCACGTTTACGCACAAATACGATGGAACGGGTTGCTTCCGGTTGCTTCAGCAGATGTACCAGCAGCTTAGTCTTATGTGCGACGTCGTCTGCGCGGTAATACCACTGTTGGATCTTTTTGCGCTCACGACGTGAAGGATCGGAATCAATCTCTACCGGCTCATTGAGCAGGCGTTCGGCAAAATCTTTAATTGCATCGCCTTCCAGCGTGGCGGAGAACAGCATGGTCTGTTTGCGCCAGCGGGTTTCCGCCGCGATAGTTTCAATATCATGGGCAAAGCCCATATCAAGCATGCGGTCGGCTTCGTCAAGGATCAGGATCTCTACGGCCCGACAGTCGAAGTTCTCTTCTTTAATGTATTGCAGCAGGCGGCCTGTGGTCGCCACCACGACATCCTGGTTTTCACTGAACACTTCGGCATGGTTCATATAGGCCACGCCGCCGGTAATCGTCGCGATGTCCAGCTGAGTATGTTTGGCAAGTTCCTGCGCCTGGTCGGCAACCTGCATAGCCAGCTCACGCGTTGGCGTTAAAATCAGCACCCGTGGCGGGCCAGATTTTTTGCGTGGGAAATCCAGCAGGTGTTGTAGCGCGGGCAAAAGATAAGCCGCTGTTTTCCCGGTCCCGGTTGGTGCTGAACCCAACACGTCGCGACCATCCAGCGCAGGGGGAATCGCTTCTGCCTGAATAGCGGTAGGGCGGGAAAAGCCTTTATCCTGCAATGCGTCCAGCAGGCTTTCGTCAAGTTCGAGTTCGGAGAATGTGGTTGCGGTCATGTTCTACCTCAGTTTGGGGCGCTGATTATAGACAGATTGACGGCGATCTTCATCTGTTTGTCGGCAGTTTATCGCTTTTAACCCTTTCTTATTTCCCCTATGCTGGCTCCGTTTTTGTCTTTGGTCCTGATTATGTCGCAATCAAAAAGTCAGTTACGTGGCAATGGTTTTACTTTTAAACGTTTTTTTATCGCGCACGATCGTTGCGCGATGAAAGTCGGTACCGACAGTATCCTGCTTGGCGCATGGGCGCCGGTGGCGCAGGCTACGCGTATTTTAGATATTGGTACCGGGAGCGGCTTGCTGGCCTTAATGCTGGCGCAACGCAGCGCGGAAACGGTAGCGATCGACGCGGTCGAGCTGGACAGCGACGCGGCTTTGCAGGCTACGGAAAATGCTGCCCGATCGCCCTGGGCACAGCGCGTCCATATTCATCAGGCGGATATAACCGAGTGGGCGGCGCGTCAGGAACAACGCTATTCGCTGATTGTCAGCAATCCGCCTTATTTTACGCCAGGGCCAGCCTGTGCGACTTCTGCGCGAGATAATGCGCGCGCAACTCACACCTTAAACCATGAGAGCCTGCTGCACTGCGCAGAGATGCTAATTGGCGAAGAGGGGTTCTTTTGTCTGGTATTGCCGGAAGATGAAGGGAAGCGCTTTAGCAGCATGGCGCTGGCGCGCGGCTGGCATTTGCGTTTTCGTAACGACGTCGCGGAAAACAGCACGCGTTTGCCGCACCGCGTGCTGCTGGGATTTTCTCCGGCTGCTGGCGAAGTATTAGAAGAACGCATGGTTATCCGTGGGCCAGATGGGCGCTACTCGCCCGCTTTTTGTAGTCTGACCCAGGATTTTTACTTGTTTATGTAGCCTGGCGGAATCAGTATTGTTGGCTCTGATTCCGGCAACGTAGCCGGATAATCGAGATTGAAATGCAGCCCGCGGCTTTCCTTACGCATCATGGCGCTGTGAATGATCAGTTCAGCGACCTGCGCCAGGTTGCGCAGTTCCAGCAGGTTATTTGAAATGCGGAAGTGGCGGTAATACTCTTCAATCTCTTGCTGTAACAGGGCGATACGGCGGCTGGCGCGCTCCAGACGTTTGTTGGTACGCACAATGCCGACGTAATCCCACATAAACAGCCGCAGCTCATGCCAGTTATGCTGAATCACGACGCGTTCATCCGAATCATCCACCTGACTGTCATCCCAGGCGGGCAGCGTATCGATACGATCGATATGCGGCAGCTTACCGATTATATCTTCCGCCGCCGACCAGCCATAAACCAGACATTCCAGCAGCGAATTTGACGCCATGCGATTAGCGCCGTGCAGGCCGGTATAGCTAACTTCACCGATAGCGTAGAGACCATCGACATCAGTACCGCCATGATGATCAACCATTACGCCGCCACAGGTATAGTGCGCCGCAGGTACTACCGGAATCGGTTCGCGCGTTAAGTCGAAGCCCAGCGAACGTAGCTTGTCATCAATCATTGGGAAGTGCGCGCGAATAAAGTCGGCAGGCTGATGGCTGATATCAAGATACATGCATTCGGCGCCAAGCCGTTTCATCTCATGATCGATAGCGCGCGCCACAATATCACGCGGCGCCAGTTCGGCGCGGGGATCGAAGTCGGGCATAAAGCGGCTGCCGTCAGGCCGACGTAAATATGCGCCTTCGCCGCGTAACGCTTCAGTTAGCAGGAAATTGCGCGCCTGAGGATGGTACAGACAGGTAGGATGGAACTGATTAAATTCCAGATTCGCTACACGACACCCTGCACGCCACGCCATCGCCACGCCATCGCCGGAGGCAACATCGGGATTTGTCGTGTACTGGTAAACTTTGGCCGCGCCGCCGGTCGCCAATACCACGGCGCGGGCGCTGCAGGTTTCCACCCGTTCCCGATTGCGATTCCATATCCAGGCGCCCAGGACACGTCGTGCGCCCGGCAGGCCCAGCCGGTCTGATAAAATTAAATCAACGGCGTTGGTACGTTCTAAGATGCGGATATTGGGATGGCTCAGCGCCTGGCTTACCAGCGTCGTCACCACTTCGCGGCCGGTCGCATCGGCGCTGTGCAGAATTCGGCGATGGCTGTGGCCGCCTTCACGCGTCAGGTGATAGCGCTCTTCACCATCAGGCTGCGTTTCTTTATCAAAAGCGACACCATGCTCAATAAGCCATTCGACACAATGGCGTGCGTTGCTGGCAATGAAATCCACTGCATCACGATCGCAAAGCCCGGCTCCGGCAACCAGCGTATCCTCCACATGGGATTCGATACTGTCCATCTCATCAAAAACGGCTGCAATGCCGCCCTGGGCATAAAAGCTGGAGCCCTCGCTGACCGGCCCTTTACTCAACACGGTAACCTGCTGAGTTTGCGCAAGACGTAGCGCCAGAGACAGACCCGCTGCCCCGCTGCCAATAATTAAAACATCACATTGATAATCGGAAATATTGCTCATGGTGTTTATTTTACTAAACAAGTGGTCGGCAGAGCATAAGCGGAAAACGGCGATTAAAAAAGCTCTAAAACGGTATCAGGCTACGATCTGGCGCAATGTAATCCCAAGTTTTATCAAAGGGACTGGGGAAGGGAGGCACTTTAACGGCAAAATGTTTAATATGGCGAACAGATGGCAATAATTCTGCTTTAGTGATGAAAATGTCATGCGCATCGGGTACTCTGCGGCTTACGTCAGGTAGCAATTAATGATGAAAAAAATGATGGCGGCGTACATTTTCTCAGCTTATTAAACAGCTCTGTTATGTAAAAGTACCCGATGACGTAACAAAAAAGAGGCGTAACTGAACTATTGTCTTATGACCGGCTCTAACGAGAGCTTGCTCATAAATTTGAGTGATTGCTGGTGGTTCATTTACGCGTGGAGAATGATTTGGGGAGACATTACCTCGGATGAGCGAGCAATTAACGGATCAGATTCTCGTTGAACGGGTACAGAAAGGAGATCAGAAGTCATTCAATTTACTGGTTGTACGCTACCAGCATAAAGTGGCGAGCCTGGTTTCGCGTTACGTACCGTCAGGCGATGTACCGGATGTGGTACAGGAATCTTTTATTAAAGCTTATCGGGCGCTGGATTCATTCCGCGGCGATAGCGCATTTTATACCTGGTTATACCGTATTGCCGTTAACACCGCGAAGAACTATCTGGTTGCTCAGGGGCGCCGTCCGCCGTCCAGTGATGTGGACGCGATGGAGGCTGAGAATTTTGAAAGCGCCGGTGCGCTGAAAGAAATATCGAACCCTGAGAATTTAATGTTGTCTGATGAGTTGAAACAGATAGTGTTCCGTACCATTGAGTCACTCCCGGAAGATTTGCGTATGGCAATCACCTTACGGGAGCTGGATGGCCTAAGCTATGAAGAGATAGCCGCCATCATGGATTGTCCGGTCGGCACCGTCCGCTCGCGCATTTTTCGCGCTCGAGAGGCCATTGATAACAAAGTTCAACCGCTTATCCAACGTTAGTGATAACGGATACAGGAAGGGTACTAAGGCATGCAGAAAGAAAAACTTTCCGCTTTAATGGATGGCGAAGCTTTGGACAACGAAGTGATCTCCGCATTGTCTAAAGACGCTACACTGCAACGAAGCTGGGAAAGCTATCATCTTATCCGTGATACGTTGCGTGGTGACGTGGGCGAAACCGTGCATTTTGATATTGCTGCGCGTGTGGCCGCCGCTATCGAACAGGAACCTGTACGTAACGTGACCTCTCTGATCCCAGAGGCGCAGCCAGAACCTGCCCGCTGGGAAAAAATGCCCTTCTGGAAAAAAATGCGCCCATGGGCTGCGCAAATCACTCAGGTTGGCGTTGCCGCCTGTGTTTCGCTGGCGGTCATCGTCGGCGTCCAGCATTACAACCAGCCGCAGGATGCTGGTCAGGCTGCCGAAGCGCCGGTATTCAATACGCTTCCGATGATGGGTAAAGCATCGCCGGTGAGTCTGGGCGTGCCTTCCGACAGCTTCGACACCAACAGTTCAAGCCAGCAGGTGCAGGAACAGCGTCGTCGGGTAAACGCGATGCTGCAGGATTACGAATTACAGCGTCGCTTACATACTGAACAGATGCAGTTTGATCCGAACGGCCCGCAACAGGCCCAGGTTCAGGTTCCAGGAAATCAGTCGTTAGGAATACAGCAGCAGTAATGAAGCAACTCTGGTGTGCCGTTAGCCTTCTGGCTGGCGGCCTGTTTTATTCATCTATCGCCCCGGCGCAGGAAACTGCATCCGGGGCGTTGTTACAACAGATGGAACAGGCCAGCCAGTCACTCAATTATGAACTCGCCTTTATCAACGTTTCCCGGCTGGGTATTGAATCGTTACGTTATCGTCATGCGGTAATCGATAACAAAATTTATGCGCAGCTAATGCAAATGGACGGGCCGCGTCGGGAAGTCATCCAGCGTGGCAATGACATTAGCTATTTTGAGCCGGGACTGGAGCCTTTCTCACTTCCCGGCTCACATATCGTGGATGCGCTTCCTGCCCTTGTCTATGCCGATTTCAAGCGTCTGACCAGCAGCTATGATTTTGTGCCGGTTGGCCGCACGCGCATTGCCGATCAGCTGTGTGAAGTGGTGCGAATCGTTGCGCGCGATGGTACGCGTTACAGCTACATTGTCTGGCTGGATAGCGAAACCAAGCTGCCGCTGCGTATCGATCTGCTCGATCGCGATGGCGAAACGCTTGAGCAGTATCGCGTCGTCAGTTTTGCCGTTGACGAAGGCGTACGCAATTTAATGCAGGGGCTGGAAAAGGCTAACCTGCCGCCGTCCTTATCCGTACCGGAAAGCCAAAAAGTCGCGTTTAACTGGAAACCCAGCTGGCTGCCAGCGGGCATGAAGGAAATAGCACAAAGTCGTCGTGCGCTTCCTGCGGTTAATAAGGTTGTCGAATCAAGGTTTTATTCAGACGGGCTTTTTAGTTTCTCTATCAATATCAGCCCGGCGGATAAAAGTAGCGGCACACAGCTGTTGCGTACAGGCCGCCGCACGGTGCAAACTGCCACCCGCAATAACACCGAAATCACTATTGTTGGCGAGTTGCCGCCGTCTACGGCAAAGCGTATCGCTGACAGCATCAACTTAGGTACACCACGATGATGAGAGAATGGGCCACGGTGGTAGCGTGGCAGGACGGCATCGCCACGCTCCACTCGGAAGTGAAAACCTCCTGTAACAGCTGTTCAGCGCGCAAAGGCTGCGGCAGCGCCATGCTGAATAAGCTGGGGCCAAAAGATGCGCATGTCATGCAGATCGCCTGTGAAAAGCCGCTGCAACCCGGTCAGCGCATCGAACTGGGCATTCGCGAAAGCAGCCTGCTGGGTTCCGCGTTGCTGGTCTATATGACGCCGCTGCTGGGGCTATTTATGCTGGCCGGACTGTTTCAGATGCTGTTTCATACCGACCTGGCGGCTGCCTGTGGCGCGCTGCTGGGAGGAATTGGCGGCTTCATCGTCGCCAAAGGGATTTCTCTGCGTTTTGGCGATCGCGAAGCCTTTCAGCCGGTTATTCTTAACGTCATGTTGCCGCCCGATGCACTGCGCGTTGAACCGGAAACGCGGTAAATTTCAGCCGGACGTTAGCTCATCGTCCGGCTAATGTTTTGTACTTTTTTCCGCCGCCCTCATGTCAAATACGCTATCATCCCGTTTTCCTTGCTTTATCTCCCGGCGCGATGATTCCACCACTCAGATATGTCGTGTACAATGCGCCATTCGGGCTGTCTCCGCCTGTGATATTCCACGCTCTCCTGAGGTTGCATCGCGAGAGTTTCAGCATTTGTAAGGCAGAATAACCTCCATAATGAAGCATATAAGAAACTTTTCGATCATCGCGCATATTGACCATGGCAAATCCACCTTATCAGACCGTTTGATACAGATTTGCGGCGGCCTGACCGAGCGTGAAATGGCTGCGCAGGTTCTGGACTCAATGGATCTGGAGCGTGAGCGCGGCATCACCATTAAAGCGCAGAGCGTGACGCTCGATTACAAAGCGCAAAACGGTGAAACTTACCAGCTCAATTTTATCGACACCCCAGGCCACGTTGACTTCTCTTATGAGGTCTCACGTTCACTTGCCGCCTGTGAAGGTGCGCTGCTGGTGGTGGATGCAGGGCAGGGCGTGGAAGCGCAAACGCTGGCCAACTGCTATACCGCCATTGAAATGGATCTGGAAGTGGTGCCGGTACTGAACAAAATTGACCTGCCGGCGGCCGATCCCGATCGCGCTGCGCAGGAAATTGAAGATATTGTCGGCATCGACGCCACGGATGCTGTGCGCTGCTCGGCGAAGACCGGCGTCGGCGTACCGGAAGTGTTAGAGCGCCTGGTGCGCGATATTCCACCGCCGGAAGGCGATCCTGACGGCCCGTTACAGGCGCTGATTATCGACTCCTGGTTCGATAACTATCTGGGCGTCGTCTCGCTGGTGCGTATTAAAAACGGCTCCCTGCGCAAGGGCGAGAAAATCAAAGTGATGAGCACCGGCCAGGTGTACAACGCCGATCGCCTGGGGATCTTTACGCCGAAACAGATCGACCGCGATGTGCTGAACTGCGGTGAAGTGGGCTGGCTAGTTTGCGCCATTAAAGACATCCTTGGCGCACCGGTCGGCGATACCTTAACCGGCGCGAAATTCTCTGCGGAGAAAGCGCTGCCCGGTTTTAAAAAGGTAAAACCACAGGTTTACGCCGGTCTGTTCCCAATCAGTTCAGACGATTATGAAGCCTTCCGTGATGCGCTGGGCAAGCTGAGCCTGAACGACGCCTCGCTGTTTTATGAGCCGGAAAGTTCGACGGCGCTGGGCTTTGGTTTCCGCTGCGGCTTCCTTGGCCTGCTGCATATGGAGATCATCCAGGAGCGTCTGGAGCGTGAGTACGATCTCGATCTGATCACTACCGCGCCTACCGTAGTGTATGAAGTGGAAACCACCGGCGGTGAAACCATTTACGTCGACAGCCCTTCCAAGCTGCCGCCGCTGAATAATATTCAGGAACTGCGCGAGCCAATTGCTGAATGTCACATGCTGCTGCCGCAGGAATATTTAGGCAACGTGATTACGCTGTGCGTTGAGAAACGCGGCGTACAGACCAATATGGTTTATCACGGCAACCAGGTTGCGCTGACCTACGAAATTCCGATGGCGGAAGTGGTGCTGGACTTCTTCGATCGCCTGAAATCAACCTCGCGCGGCTACGCGTCGCTGGATTACAACTTCAAGCGCTTCCAGGCATCCGATATGGTGCGCGTTGACGTCTTAATCAACTCAGAGCGCGTTGATGCGCTGGCGCTGATTACGCACCGTGACAATGCGCCGTATCGCGGTCGCGAGCTGGTTGAGAAAATGAAAGATCTGATCCCGCGCCAGCAGTTTGACATTGCGATCCAGGCCGCGATCGGCAACCACATTATTGCCCGCTCAACGGTAAAACAGCTGCGTAAAAACGTACTTGCCAAATGCTACGGCGGCGACGTAAGTCGTAAGAAGAAACTGTTGCAGAAGCAGAAAGAAGGTAAGAAGCGTATGAAGCAGGTCGGCAACGTCGAGCTGCCGCAGGAAGCGTTCCTCGCCATTCTGCACGTGGGCAAAGAGAGTAAATAAGGAAATCTGATGGCTAATATGTTTGCCCTGATTCTGGCAATCGCAACGCTGATTACCGGCATTATCTGGTGTATCGATCGTTTTAAATGGGCGCCGGCACGGCGGGCCCAGCAGGCTCAGGCTCAGGCGCAAACCGGTAGCGCGCTTGATGATAAAACGCTGGCGAAAGTCGCGAAGCAGCCGGGCTGGGTGGAAACCGCAGCCTCGGTGTTTCCGGTGTTGGCGGTGGTATTTATTGTGCGCTCATTTATTTATGAGCCTTTTCAGATTCCTTCCGGCTCGATGATGCCGACGCTGCTGATTGGCGATTTTATTGTGGTAGAGAAGTTCGCCTACGGCATTAAAGACCCTATTACGCAGACGACGCTGATCCCGACCGGTCATCCTGAGCGCGGCGATATTGCCGTGTTTAAATACCCGAAAGATCCAAGCCTTGACTATATCAAGCGCGTTATTGGTCTGCCGGGTGACCGCGTCACCTATGATGCGTTAAACAAAACGCTGACGGTGAATCCGGCCTGCAACAAAGGCCAGTCCTGCGATAAAGCGCTGCCGATTACCTACTCTGACGTGGCGCCCAGTAATTTTATCCAGACATTCAGCGGTTTTGACGGCAATGAATCCGGTAACGGTTTCTGGCAGGTACCTCAGGGCGAAAGCATGCGCGGCGGCTTGCGTCTGGCAACCCGCAAAGAGACGTTGGGTGACGTAACCCACAATATTTTGCTGGTAACAGAGGCGCAAAGTCAGGCCAGCATGTATTATCAGCAGCCGGGACAGCCACAGGCGAGCTGGGTTGTACCAGCGGGCCACTACTTTATGATGGGCGATAACCGCGATAACAGCGCTGACAGCCGTTATTGGGGCTTCGTACCGGGGAAAAACCTGGTTGGCAAAGCGACGGCTATCTGGATGAGCTTTGAAAAACAGGAAGGCGAGTGGCCAACCGGCGTTCGCCTGAGTCGTATTGGCGGCATCCACTAAGGTTGCCGTTTGTAAAACGGATGGCTTCCCGCTGTCGGGAAGCCACTGCAAACGAAACTGTTTAGCGTTGACCGCTGTCAGCCCTGTTTCGTATGCAGCATAATTGACGCATTATTGAAATTGGTATCGCATGAACCCCATCCTCATTAATAAGCTTCAGCGAAAGCTGGGCTACACTTTTACTCATCAGGATCTGCTGCAACAGGCATTAACCCACCGGAGTGCCAGCAGTAAGCACAACGAGCGTCTTGAGTTTCTTGGCGATTCCATCCTGAGCTTTGTTATTGCGAACGCGCTTTATCATCGTTTTCCCCGCGTGGATGAAGGTGATATGAGCCGTATGCGCGCAACGCTGGTACGGGGCAATACGCTGGCAGAGATGGCGCGCGAATTTGATTTAGGCGAATGCCTGCGTCTGGGCCCGGGCGAGTTGAAAAGCGGCGGTTTCCGTCGTGAATCTATTCTCGCCGATACCGTAGAAGCGCTGATTGGCGGCGTCTTCCTCGATAGTGATATTCAGACGGTCGAAAAGCTGATCCTCAACTGGTATCAAACCCGTCTGGATCAGATTAGCCCCGGCGATAAACAGAAAGATCCAAAAACGCGTCTGCAAGAGTATTTGCAGGGTCGTCATCTGCCGCTGCCCTCCTATCTGGTGGTGCAGGTGCGGGGCGAAGCGCACGATCAGGAATTTACCATTCACTGTCAGGTGAGCGGCATGGCGGAGCCGGTAGTAGGTACCGGTTCGAGCCGTCGTAAAGCTGAACAGGCAGCAGCCGAACAGGCGCTGATTAAGTTAGGACTCGAATGAGCGAACAACAGATGCACTGCGGCTTTATTGCGATTGTCGGCCGCCCCAACGTTGGAAAATCTACGCTGCTGAACCAGTTGCTGGGGCAGAAGGTTTCCATCACCTCACGTAAGCCGCAAACCACGCGCCATCGCATTATGGGTATCCATACTGAAGGCGAATATCAGGCGATTTACGTGGATACGCCGGGCTTGCATATTGAAGAGAAGCGGGCGATTAACCGGCTGATGAACCGCGCTGCCAGCAGCTCTATCGGCGACGTTGAGCTGATCATTTTTGTCGTGGAAGGGACGCGCTGGACGGCGGACGATGAGATGGTTCTCAATAAGCTTAAAGAGAACAAGGTGCCGGTACTGCTGGCGATCAATAAAGTCGATAACGTGACCGACAAATCGGTGCTGCTGCCGCATATGAAGTTCCTCAGCGAGCAGATGGACTTCATGGATATGGTGCCGATCTCCGCTGAAAGCGGCAAGAATGTCGATACCATCGCCAGCATCGTGCGCAAGCGTCTGCCGGTGGCAGATCATCACTTCCCGGAAGATTACATCACCGATCGCTCGCAGCGCTTTATGGCGTCAGAAATCATTCGCGAAAAGCTGATGCGTTTTCTGGGCGCCGAGCTGCCTTATTCAGTGACGGTCGAAATCGAGCGTTTCATTACTAATGAGCGCGGCGGTTACGATATTAACGGCCTGATTCTGGTGGAGCGCGAAGGCCAGAAAAAGATGGTGATCGGCAACAAAGGCGCCAAGATCAAAACCATCGGTATCGAAGCCCGTAAAGATATGGAAGAGCTGTTTGAGATGAAAGTGCATCTTGAACTGTGGGTCAAAGTGAAGTCCGGTTGGGCAGACGACGAGCGTGCGCTGCGCAGCCTGGGCTATGTTGACGATCTCTGATTGCTGAATGGAAGGCTGGCAGCGCGCGTTTGTCCTGCATGGACGGCCCTGGAGCGAAACCAGCCTGATGCTGGATCTTTTTACGGAAAATCATGGCCGGGTACGGGTGATTTCCAAGGGCGCGCGCTCAAAACGCTCCCATCTTAAGGGAGCGTTACAGCCTTTTACGCCGCTGCTGGTGCGCTGGGGCGGACGTGGCGATGTGAAAACGCTGCGTAACGTAGAAGCAGTTTCGCTGGCGCTGCCGCTAAGCGGCATTGCGCTCTACTGCGGCCTGTACGTCAATGAACTGATTGCGCGCGTGCTGGCGCATGAATCTCCCTTTCCTGAACTCTTCTTCGATTATCTCCACTGCATTCAATCTCTGGCGGAAGCCAACGGCAGCCCGGAACCGGCGCTGCGCCGTTTTGAGCTGGCGCTGCTCGGTCATTTGGGTTACGGCGTCGATTTTCTGCATTGCGCCGGTACCGGTGAAGATATTGAAGATGGCATGACCTATAGCTATCGTGAAGAAAAAGGCTTTATTGCCAGCCTGGTGATTAACCAGCGCAGCTTTACCGGACGGCAGCTGCGGGCGCTGTATGAGCGCGAATTTCCTGACGGCGATCCGCTGCGCGCCGCAAAACGCTTTACCCGTATGGCGTTAAAGCCCTGGCTGGGTGGCAAGCCGCTAAAGAGCCAGGAGCTGTTCCGCCAGTTCATACCGAAAAAGCGCGCTGACGCGTCGGATCGCCAGGCGTAAAACCGGCGAGCGCAAGAGGCGCTTCGCTGCCTGAAATTGCAACATTCTGAGGACTGTCATGGCTGAGTTGTTATTAGGCGTCAACATCGATCATATCGCTACGGTACGTAATGCACGCGGCACGCATTATCCCGATCCGGTTCAGGCCGCTTTTGTCGCAGAACAGGCGGGAGCAGATGGCATTACCGTTCACCTGCGTGAAGATCGCCGCCACATTACCGATCGCGATGTGCGTTTACTGCGTCAGACCATTGAAACGCGCATGAATCTGGAGATGGCGGTTACGGAAGAGATGTTAACCATCGCCTGTGAACTCAAGCCGCAGTTCTGTTGCCTGGTGCCGGAAAAACGTCAGGAAGTGACCACGGAAGGCGGGCTGGACGTGGCCGGCCAGCAGGAAAAACTTAATGCGGCGGTCGCGCGTCTGAGCGCGGCGGGCATTCTGGTTTCGCTGTTTATCGATGCCGACAAGCAGCAGATTGACGCGGCGGTCGCGGCAGGCGCGCCTTATATTGAAATCCACACCGGCGCTTACGCCGAAGCGGAAGAGGGCAGCGCCCGCGACGCTGAGCTGGCGCGCATTCGCGAAGCGGCCAGCTACGCGGCGTCGAAAGGGCTGAGGGTCAACGCCGGTCATGGTCTGACCTACCACAACGTATTGCCAATTGCCGCGCTGCCGGAAATGCATGAGCTGAATATCGGCCATGCCATTATTGGCCGCGCGCTGATGAGCGGGCTGGCGGATGCGGTAAAAGAGATGAAGCTGCTGCTACGGGAAGCGCGTCGCTAATGGCTATTCTGGGACTGGGCACGGATATCGTTGAGATTGAGCGTATCGAAGGCGTGATAAGCCGTTCTGGCGATCGTCTGGCGCGTCGCGTGCTAAGCGAAAACGAATGGCAGCAATATCAGGCGCATCAGCAGCCGGTGCGCTTTCTCGCCAAGCGCTTTGCGGTGAAAGAAGCGGCGGCGAAAGCCTTCGGCACCGGGATCCGCGGCGGCCTGGCCTTTAATCAGTTCGAAGTTTATAACGATGCGCTGGGCAAGCCGGAGCTGCGCTTTTTTCAGCAGGCGGCAGAGCTGGCGAAACAGTTGGGCGTCCAGAACGTTCACGTTACGCTGGCCGATGAGCGGCATTACGCCTGTGCGACGGTAATTATCGAAGGGTGAGGCGGTGACGCCTCATACCGCGTGGTGAATAAGAACGAACTTTTCCCACAGCTGTTCGCGGGTTTCGTTGTGCGCCGGATCGGTAACGATGGTGTTATCGATCGGGCAGACGCTCATACAGGTTGGCGTATCATAATGGCCCACGCATTCGGTGCAAAGCCAGGGATCGATCACGTAGATTTCCTCCCCCATCGAAATCGCCTGGTTCGGACATTCCGGTTCGCACATATCGCAATTAATGCATTTTTTCGTAATCAGTAACGCCATAATGTCCCCGGTCCCGCCTGTATAACGTAAAGCGCGGCCATTATACGCGCGCTAACAGATCATACCAGTTTTTTTACCAGCGACTCGCTGTGGCGAATATAGTTTGAGGCGCGCTCGGCGTCCTGCTGTACCAGCGCCATAAACAGCAGATCGGTCAGCGCCAGCTGGGCCGAGGTTGAGGAGATCGCCGCGCTGCGCGTACTCTGTTCCTCCGCTACCGTATAAAGGCAGTGTGTAGCGCATTGTTGCAACGTATTCGGCGTAAAGCCGGTAAAGGCCAGCACATAGGCGCCGACGCGCACCGCTTCCTGCGCGGCGAGGTTGATCTCTCGCCGCTCGCCGCTATAGGAAATGGCCAGCAGCAAATCGCCGGCGCGCAACGCCTGTACACTGGCGAGCAGCGCGTGCATATCCTGTTCGGCCACCGCGCTGATGCCGATTTTCATCAGCTTCCATGAAAAATCCTTCGCCACCAGCCCCGATGCGCCTATTCCCACCAGCACAATACGATCGGCCCGTTTAATCAGATCGAGCGTCTCCATCAGCTTATCTTCACTGTTAATGTCCAGCGTGGCGCGGATCGCGGAGACTTTCTCGGTAAACAGCTTTTCGCCGACGACCTTAAGCGGATCGCCGCTAAGAATATGGTTATGTACCGTAATGGCATCTTTCGCCTTGAGCGATTCGCTTAGCGCCAGCTTGAGCGCCGGAAAGCCTTTATAGCCCAGCTTTTGTGCAAACTTCACCACGCTTGACTGACTGACACCCGCTTCCTGCGCCAGGCGCGGCGAGCTTAGCTGGCAGGCGTGAGCAGGCTGCGCCAGTAGATAGTCGGCCAGCCGACGTTCATTCAGCGCCAGGCCGGGATAGAGCTGGCGGATACGTAACAGGGCACTCATGACTTGCTCCTTCAGATAGTAATCGCCCAATAAGAAAAGCGGGCCTGCACGCCGCTTTAGCAACTTACCCGCTGAAGAATAAGCATAAAGCATTGTTTATGTAATTTTATAACGCGGATCAAACCGGAAGCCAAATTGCATCGCGATGACGCTGCCGTTAGCCAGCCATTGCTGCTACTGTCTACACTAATAACTGCTGAGGCAAAAGGTTTACCGGAGGAGAGGGGTTTAATGGCGGGTTCGCAACGGCGGGTGGTATTTTTCGATCTGGACGGCACCTTACATCAACAGGATATGTTCGGCACCTTTATGCGCTATCTGCTGTGGCGGCAACCGCTTAATCTGCTGCTGGTGGTGCCGCTGTTGCCGGTGGTAGGCGTGGGATTATTGATCAAAGGACGCGCGGCGCGCTGGCCGATGAGCCTGCTGCTGTGGTCGATTACCTTTGGTCATAGTGAAGCGGCACTACAGCGACGGGAAGCGAGTTTCGCCCGCTGGTTCCGCCAGCGCGTCGTGGCGTTTCCTGTGGTGCAGCAGCGGCTAACGGATTACCTCAGCAGCGAAGATGCGGACGTTTGGCTGATTACCGGTTCACCGCAGCCGCTGGTGGAGCAGGTCTATTTTGATTCCGCCTTTTTACCGCGCGTTAAGCTTATTGCCAGCCAGATGACGCGCGCCTGGGGCGGACGCATTCTTAGCCTGCGCTGCCTGGGCCATGAAAAAGTGGTGCAGCTGGAGGAGAAAATCGGCACGCCGCTGCAGCTTTATAGCGGCTACAGCGACAGCAAGCAGGACAATCCGCTGCTGTTCTTTTGTCAGCATCGCTGGCGCGTGACGCCGCAGGGTGAATTACAACAGCTGGAATAATTTGGTCCGCTGGCCGGTTTGGTTATAATGCCTGCCGCATTTTCCGCTGGAGAGTCGTGTGAGCGAAATGAGTGATGAATACTGGATGCGCTATGCCTTACAGCTGGCACGTAAAGCGCGTGAGCAGGGCGAAGTTCCGGTAGGCGCAGTACTGGTGCAGGGCGAGCAGGTTATCGGCGAGGGCTGGAACCGGCCGATAGGCCAACACGATCCCACGGCGCACGCAGAAATGATGGCGCTGCGACAGGGCGGCAAGGTGCTGGAGAACTATCGTCTGCTGGATACCACGCTTTATGTCACGCTGGAGCCGTGCATTATGTGCGCGGGCGCGATTGTACACAGCCGTATTGGCCGGCTGGTCTTTGGCGCCAGAGATGAAAAAACCGGCGCGGCCGGATCGCTGATGGATATTCTGGGGCATCCGGGCATGAATCATCAGGTCAAGGTTGAGCATGGCGTGCTGGCCAGCGAATGTGCCGCTATGCTGAGCGACTTTTTCCGCATGCGCCGCGAGCAGAAACGCGCGCAGCGCCAGGCGCAACGCGCGGCGCAGCACTCATGAACGCGTTAGTTCATTGCCACATCGGGCGCTACTGCCGGATAACCTTCCCCTAACGCCGCTTCCAGCGCCTGGCGCTGGGCCAGCTTTTTCTCCTGTTCCTGCAGATAGCCGACCAGACTCAGCTGATACTTGCGGATATTTTCCACATAGTTATAGGCTTCCTGGCCGCGCGCGTAGCCGTAGGTGGTCTGGCTGTAATAGCGTTTTTGGCTCAGCATCGGCAGACGCAGCTTCACGTCAGCCCAGCTATCGGGATTGCCGCCCTGTTTTTCCGTAAGCTTACGCACGTCCAGCATATGGGCGTAGCCCATGTTATAAGCCGCCAGCGCAAACCAGATCCGCTCATCTTCGGGAACCGAAACGGGAACCTTCTCCATCATGCGCTGCAAATATTCACTGCCGCCGCGCACGCTCTGTTCGGGATCGAGCCGGTCATTAACCTGAAGGCTGTCGGCGGTATTGCGCGTCAGCATCATCAGTCCGCGCACGCCAGTGGGGGAGGTCGCCTGCGGATTCCAGTGTGACTCCTGATAAGAGATGGCCGCCAGCAGCCGCCAGTCGATATCGGTGGCGTAGCGCTCGAACAGCGGTTTGATGTCAGGCAGCACATCATCAATGGCGCGCAGGAAGGTGCGGGTATCAACATAATCAAACGCGCCGACGTGGCCGAGATATTTCTCCTCCAGTCGCGCCATCGCGCCTTCCTCTTCCATCTGACTGAAAAAGTCGAGCATTGCCGCGTTCAGGCTGTCATCATCGTCGCGCTGCATATACCAGGTGACCGGCTCTTCGTCGGTAATATCAAACGCCACCGCCAGCTGCGGATGAATGCGCTGTAACAGGCCGATGGTCACGGAATCGCCGATGGTGTAATCAAGTTCGCCATCCGCCACCGCCTCCAGCAGCGCTTTCGGTCCCTGATCGGTCGAGATGGCCCAGTCCAGATCGGGATACTGGTTCTCTTTGATGTTGCGCAACGTGGACATATAGGCGGAACCGGAGGCCACCGTCAGCCGTCCTTTCAGACTGCCAAGGTTTCTGGGACGCGGCGTGCCGATGCGGTAGACCAGCTGTTGCGATACAGAGTAGTAGGTGGGGCTGGTACGAAAGCGCGCCAACCGTTCACTGTTGTAGATCAGGCCAGCAGCCAGCAGGTCCGCGTCGCCTTCATCTAAATCATCAAACAGATCGTTCAGGTTCTGGCGCACCGTCACCTGAAGCTTAACGCCCAGATAATCGGCGAATCGCTTCGCCAGCTCATAATCCATTCCGGCCGGTGCGTTATTGACGGTGTAGTAAGTCAACGGAGAATTAATGGTACTGATTCGCAGTACTCCCCGTGATTTTATCTGCGCAATTTTATCCTGTGTCCCGCCGTACCACGGGATGGTTGGCCAAAGCGCTACTGCCAGCAGCACGGTGATCAACCCGATAAGCAGATAATTAATTTTCAGGCGTTTCAAATAGTTATCTCTCGGCGGCTCTCAGGCCTCTGTCTCTTCGGGCAGCGTTTGTTATCTATTAAATCCCAGAGCGTGGGGCATTTTGCGCAACAAAGCGGCATAGAGCAACTCTAATAACAGGAATTGCGCAATTTTCAGGCTATTTCGCAACGCGGAAATTTCCACGCAAACGGTTTCGTTACCGGCCCCGTTTCTTTATAATACGGCCCGTTTTCCCTGTTGCGCCCAAAGAAGCGTCCTCCGGCGCTTCGAAGACGAGAGATCTTAATGATGGAAATTCTGCGTGGTTCGCCCGCTCTGTCGGCATTTCGTGTAAACAAACTGCTGACCCGTTTTCAGGACGCTCACCTGCCGGTGAGTGATATTTACGCCGAGTATGTCCATTTTGCCGATGTCAGCGCCCCGCTGAATGCCGATGAAAAATCCCGCCTGCAACGTCTGCTGAAATACGGTCCTTCTCTCGCCGAACATGCGCCGCAAGGGCGTTTGCTGCTGGTCACGCCCCGTCCGGGCACCATCTCTCCCTGGTCTTCTAAAGCTACCGATATTGCCCACAACTGCGATTTGCCGCAGGTACGTCGCCTGGAGCGCGGCCTGGCCTTTTATGTACAGGCGCCGCAGCTGACGGAAGCGCAGTGGTCACAGCTGGCCGCGCTGCTGCACGATCGCATGATGGAAACGGTGTTTAACGAGATGGCGCAGGCGGAAGCGCTGTTTGCGCAGCATCAGCCGCAGCCGCTGCAAAGCGTGGATATTCTGGGGCAGGGGCGCACGGCGCTGGAAGCGGCTAACCAGAAGCTGGGCCTGGCGTTAGCCGATGATGAAATCGATTATCTGCTGGCGGCCTTCACAAAACTGGGGCGCAACCCGAACGATATTGAGCTGTATATGTTTGCTCAGGCCAACTCTGAGCATTGCCGCCATAAAATTTTTAATGCGGACTGGGTCATTGACGGCGTATCGCAGCCGAAATCCCTGTTCAAAATGATTAAAAACACCTTTGCCGCCACGCCGGATTATGTACTGTCCGCCTATAAAGATAACGCGGCGGTCATGGAAGGATCGGCTGTTGGTCGCTTCTATGCTGATGCGCAGCAGGGCGTTTACGATTTCCATCAGGAGCCGACGCATATCCTGATGAAGGTGGAAACCCATAACCATCCGACCGCCATTTCGCCGTGGCCGGGCGCCGCTACCGGCTCCGGCGGGGAAATTCGCGATGAGGGCGCAACCGGACGCGGCGCCAAGCCGAAAGCGGGCCTGGTGGGCTTCTCGGTTTCCAACCTGCGTATTCCCGGCTTTGAACAGCCGTGGGAAGAGGATTTTGGCAAGCCGGATCGCATCGTCAGCGCGCTGGATATCATGACGGAAGGCCCGCTGGGCGGCGCGGCATTCAATAATGAATTCGGTCGCCCGGCGCTGAACGGCTATTTCCGTACCTATGAAGAACGGGTAAACAGCCATAACGGCAGTGAACTGCGCGGCTACCACAAGCCGATTATGCTGGCGGGCGGCATCGGTAATATTCGTGCCGATCACGTTCAGAAAGGGGAAATCAGCGTCGGTGCGAAGCTAATTGTGCTGGGCGGTCCGGCGATGAATATCGGTCTGGGCGGCGGTGCGGCCTCATCCATGACCTCTGGCCAGTCCGACGCCGATCTTGATTTCGCCTCGGTACAGCGCGACAACCCGGAAATGGAGCGCCGTTGCCAGGAGGTTATCGACCGTTGCTGGCAGCTGGGTGAGCAAAACCCGATTCTGTTTATTCATGACGTCGGCGCTGGCGGCCTCTCGAATGCCATGCCGGAACTGGTGAGCGACGGTGGGCGCGGTGGCCGTTTCAACCTGCGCGATATTCTCAGCGATGAGCCGGGTATGAGCCCGCTGGAAGTCTGGTGTAACGAATCCCAGGAGCGCTACGTGCTGGCGGTCGCACCCGACAAACTGGAGCTGTTCGACCGTCTCTGTCAGCGCGAACGCGCGCCTTATGCGGTGATTGGTGAAGCGACGGAAGAGCAGCACTTAACGCTCTCCGACAGCCATTTTGACAATCAGCCGATTGATATGCCGCTGGATGTGCTGCTTGGCAAAACGCCGAAAATGACGCGCGACGTCAGCCGTCAGCAGGCGCAGGGTGAAGTGCTGGTACGCGACGGCATCACCATTGAAGAAGCCGTTAAACGCGTGCTGCATCTGCCGACGGTGGCGGAAAAAACCTTCCTGATTACCATCGGCGACCGCACCGTCACCGGCATGGTCGCGCGCGATCAAATGGTCGGCCCGTGGCAGGTGCCGGTTGCCAACTGTGCGGTTACCACCGCCAGCCTCGACAGCTATTACGGCGAAGCCTTTGCCATTGGCGAACGCGCGCCGGTAGCGCTGCTGGACTTCGCTGCTTCCGCGCGTCTGGCGGTTGGCGAAGCGCTGACTAACCTCGCGGCGACAGATATTGGCGCGCTGAAACGCGTGAAGCTCTCAGCCAACTGGATGGCCGCAGCGGGCCACCCAGGGGAAGATGCCGGCTTGTACGAAGCGGTCAAAGCAGTCGGCGAAGAACTTTGTCCGGCGCTGGGGCTGACGATTCCGGTGGGTAAAGACTCCATGTCGATGAAAACCCGCTGGCAGCAGGACAATGAGCAACGCGAAATCACCGCGCCGCTGTCACTGGTGATCACCGCTTTCGCCCGCGTTGAGGATGTGCGCCGCACGGTAACGCCGCAGCTGTTAGCGGCTGAAGATAACGCGTTGCTGCTGATCGACCTGGGTAAAGGCCACAACGCGCTGGGCGCGACGGCACTGGCGCAGGTGTTCCGTCAGCTGGGCGATAAGCCTGCCGACGTGCGCGATGTCGGGCAACTGGCGGGCTTTTTCAATGCCATGCAGGTGCTGGTTAGCAGCAGAAAACTGCTGGCCTATCACGACCGTTCCGACGGTGGTCTGCTGGTCACGCTGGCGGAGATGGCCTTTGCCGGTCACTGCGGCGTCGAGGTGGATATTAGCCCGCTGGGTACGGATGCGTTGGCGGCGCTGTTTAACGAAGAGCTGGGCGCGGTAATTCAGGTGAGCGCCCAGGATCGCGCTGCGGTAGAGGCGCTGCTGGGCGAGCATGGTCTGAGCGACTGCGTTCACTACCTCGGCAAAGCGCTGCCGGGCGATCGCTTTACCATCCGCGCGGGCGATAAAGCCGTCTACAGCGAAAGCCGTAGCACGCTGCGCGTCTGGTGGGCGGAAACTACCTGGCAGATGCAGCGCCTGCGTGATAACCCGGCCTGTGCCGACAGTGAACACGAGGCGAAAAAGGATGACAACGATCCGGGCCTGAACGTACATCTTACTTTTGCGCCGCAGGACGATGTGGCTGCGCCGTTCATTGCCCGTGGTGCGCGTCCGAAAGTGGCCGTGCTGCGTGAGCAGGGCGTCAACTCGCATGTTGAAATGGCCGCCGCTTTCCATCGCGCCGGTTTTGATGCGGTAGACGTGCATATGAGCGATCTGCTGGCCGGACGGATTGGCCTGGAAGAGATGCAGGCGCTGGTAGCGTGCGGCGGCTTCTCCTACGGCGACGTCCTGGGCGCCGGGGAAGGCTGGGCGAAATCTATTCTGTTCAACAGCCGCGTGCGCGACCAGTTCGAAACCTTCTTCCATCGCCCGCAGACGCTGGCGCTGGGCGTCTGTAACGGCTGCCAGATGATGTCGAATCTGCGTGAACTGATTCCTGGCAGCGAACTGTGGCCGCGCTTTGTGCGTAACCAGTCTGAACGCTTCGAAGCGCGCTTCAGCCTGGTTGAAGTGGCCGCCAGCCCGTCGCTGCTGCTGGACGGCATGGTTGGATCGCGTATGCCGATTGCTGTTTCACACGGCGAAGGCTTTGTGGAAGTGCGTGATGGTGCGCATCTTGCCGCGCTGGAAAGCAAAGGCCTGGTGGCACTGCGTTTTGTTGATAACTACGGCAGGGCAACGGAAAATTATCCGTCTAACCCGAATGGTTCGCCTAACGGCATTACTGCGGTTACCAGCGCAAATGGTCGTGTAACGATTATGATGCCGCACCCGGAACGTGTTTTCCGTACCGTAAGCAACTCCTGGCACCCGGCGGAATGGGGCGAAGACAGCCCGTGGATGCGTATTTTCCGTAATGCGCGTAAACAGCTGGGATAACCTTTCAGCGCATTCAGTCTTTATCAACCGCACCGGTTTCCGGTGCGGTTTTTTTTATCCTGGGAAAACTGTTGCTAATAAACAACATATCGCTATCTTGAGTGTCTCTAAAAGGAGACATTTAAGTTATTGATATTTCCTGGGTTATGTTGTGGTGCTTATTAGTGTTGTTAATTAGAGACAAATCAGACGTTATTCTTCATAAATTCAGGCAGGCCACGTCAAAAGTTTTCAGTTTGTTGCTAATGTGCTTTTAAAATACAGCTAAAATAAAGACTTATTAAATTATTTTAAAGTTGGCACGCCGATTGCTAATATACCGGCAGTGGCTCATTCACCTTCTTATGACAGCCCTGCTAACGCGGACAAGCGCTTCATAAACTCTCGAATGACGCACAAAACGGTGCCTGCCGTCCACGTACCGATAATAGTTCGCTTGCGACTTTATCAATCACCGGGCGCAACGTTGAGTTAGGCACCACCTATTTTAATACGATGAACACTCATCGTATTGGTAACGGCAGAGCTTTGGCTCTGCCGTTTTCATTTCTGCGGCCTCCGCTGGTTATTCGCTTGAGCTGTTCTGACCGTTTGCATTTTTCTGCGGTCCTCGCCGCGTTTCCTGCCGTCGCCCCTTTTATCAGGCTTTCTTCCCGTCGCGTTGTTGGTTAGCATCCTCCTCACGTTAATAAAGGATAATGCGCGTGAAAAACTGGCGACTCTTTCCCCGTTCTCTGCGTCAGCTGGTGCTGATGGCCTTTTTGCTGGTACTGCTGCCGCTGCTGGTCCTCGCCTGGCAGGCCTGGGAAAGCTTGTCGGCGCTCAGCCAGCAGGCGGCCGACACCAACCGCACCACCTTAACCGACGTGCGTCGCAGCGAGGCGATGGCGCGCACCGCGCTGGAGCTTGAGCGTAGCTATCGACAATATTGCGTTCTCGGCGATCTGGTACTGGCGCGTCTCTATCAGACGCAGCGCGCGCGCTACTCACAGATGCTGGATGCCCATGCGCAGGTGCTGCCCGATCTGCGCGCCTGGCAAAGCCTGCGCCAGACGTTGACCCAGCTGGAACAGCTGCACTGCCTGAACAGTAATCCGATTAATTCCGCCGCTGACAGTCTGGAAAAATTTTCCAGTGCTAATGCGCTTATGGTTCAGGCTACGCGCGAGGCGGCGTTTACGCGCGGTTTGCAGCTACAGCGGGAAATTGCCGAGCGTGGCCAGTTCTTCGGCTGGCAGGCGTTGCTGTTATTTCTGGTCACGCTGGCGCTGGTACTGTTATTTACCCGTATGATTATCGGGCCGGTAAAAGGCGTCGAGCGCATGATTAACCGACTGGGCGAAGGCAGACCGATCGGCAATATGGCCAGCTTCAAAGGGCCGCGCAGATCCGCGCGCTGGGGCAGCGCATTTTGTGGCTTAGCGAGCGGCTGGCATGGCTGGAGTCTCAGCGCCATGAATTTTTGCGCCATATCTCACATGAGTTAAAAACGCCGCTCGCCAGCATGCGGGAAGGAACAGAGCTACTGGCTGACGAAGTGGCCGGGCCGCTCACCGCCGATCAGAAAGAGGTGGTGACCATCCTTGACGGCAGCAGCCGCCATTTACAACGTCTGATCGAGCAGTTGCTGGACTATAACCGCAAGCTGGGCGATACGCCGCAGCCGCTGGAAACCGTTAATCTCGAAGAGATCATCCACAGCGTCATCGATGCCCACGCACTGCCTGCGCGCGCCAAACTGATGCAAACCGAGGTCGATTTGCAAATAAAAAGCTGTCGCGCCGAGCCGGTGCTGCTAACACGCGTAATCGATAATCTCTACTCCAACGCTGTATATTACGGCGCTGAATCCGGTACCATTTGGCTGCGTAGCCAAAAGCAAGGCAATCGGGTGTGGATTGATGTCGCCAATACCGGTACGCCTATCCCTGAAGCCGAACAGGCGATGATTTTTGAGCCTTTTTTCCAGGGAAGCCAACAGCGTAAAGGCGCGGTTAAAGGCAGCGGTTTGGGACTGAGCATTGCAAAAGATTGCCTGCGGCGTATGCAGGGCGATCTGCATTTAATACCCACGGAAGAGGCGGACGTTTGCTTCCGTATCGAACTTAATTTGAGCGTCGGGAAATGACAGCTAATGACAATTTTTACATTCTCTGCCGCACAAGGTTTTGGACGACGAATGCTGTTGCTGGCGTCGTTGTTAATAACGGCCTGCCAGCAGCAGCCGCACAGCGTATTGCCGCGTCAGGCCGCTGCGCTGCCGGAGCCGGAAATTCATATCATTGATTATCTTGCCGTTGACTGTACCCGCGTCTGGCAGATTGATGATGACAACAGCATAAAGAATCCACTCTGCTGGATGCGCGCCATTGACTGTGCGGCGCGCCTGTCGCCGATTCAGGCGCGCGCGGAAGCCCATCGCTGGCCGGCAAGCAACTGGCAAAGCAGCTTCAAGCAGGGGATCTTATTAGATAACGGCAATGTCACGCCGGTTGAGCGGCGTCAGTATGTCGACCGGCTGGACAGTTTCAGCATGGTCTGGCCTGTTTCGGTGCGACCGCTGATTCAGCTCTGGCGCGCCAATCAGGCGGCCCAGCTCGATTTATCGGAAAGCCGCACGCGGTATCATCACCTGCAGCAAACCAGCGATAACCAGCTTGATGAGTTGCGCCAAAAGCAGGTCAGGCTGAACCGCGAGCTGGTGGAAACGCGCCGCAAGCTGGAGACGCTGACCGATATTGAACGGCAGCTTTCTTCACGTAAGTCGCCTGACGTTTCCGAAAATAATCATGCCGATGAGAACAGCGTCAGCAATACGCCCGCGCCATCTGGCGAAAACAGTAATGATAAAGAGGCGCAATAATGCCACGTAACTCTGCCCGTCTGCTGCTGGTTGATGACGATCCGGCGCTGCTAAAACTGTTAGGGATGCGTCTGACCAGTGAGGGATTTCAGGTTGCCACCGCTGGCAGCGGGCCAGACGCGCTGCGCCAGCTGAATAAAGAGAAGGTCGATCTGGTGATCAGCGATTTGCGCATGGATGAGATGGATGGACTGGCGCTGTTTGGCGAGATCCAGAAGCTGAATCCGGGCCTGCCGGTGATTATTCTTACGGCGCATGGTTCGATACCGGAAGCGGTCTCGGCGACTCAGCAGGGCGTATTTAGTTTCCTGACCAAACCCGTGGATCGCGATGCCTTGTATAAGGCGATTGATGAGGCGCTGGCGCACAGCGCGCCCGCCAGTAATGATACCTGGCGTGAAGCTATCGTCACCCGCAGCCCGCTGATGCAGCGTCTGCTGGAGCAGGCGCATATGGTGGCGCAATCGGACGTCAGCGTGCTGATTAACGGGCAAAGCGGCACCGGCAAAGAGGTGCTGGCGAAGGCGATCCATGCCGCCAGCCCGCGCGCCGGTAAGCCGTTTATCGCCATTAACTGCGGCGCGCTGCCGGAGCAGCTGCTGGAATCGGAGCTGTTCGGTCACGCCAGAGGCGCCTTCACCGGCGCGGTCAGCGCGCGTGAAGGGCTGTTTCAGGCGGCTGAAGGAGGAACGCTGTTTCTGGATGAAATCGGCGATATGCCGCAGACGCTACAGGTAAAACTGCTGCGCGTGTTACAGGAGCGCAAAGTGCGTCCGCTGGGCAGCAATCGCGATCTGGATATTAATGTGCGCATCCTTTCCGCAACGCATCGCGATCTGCCGAAAGCGATGGAAAAGCAGGAGTTCCGTGAAGATCTCTTTTATCGTCTGAATGTCGTGAGCCTGAAAATTCCGGCACTGCACGAACGCGCCGAGGATATTCCGCTGCTGGCGAATCATCTGCTGCGTCAGGCGGCGGAGCGGCATAAGCCCTTTGTGCGCACGTTTTCTACCGATGCGATGAAGCGTTTGATGAGCGCCAGCTGGCCCGGCAACGTGCGTCAGCTGGTTAACGTTATTGAGCAGTGCGTCGCGCTTACTTCCGCGCCGGTTATTAGTGAAGCGCTGGTAGAGCAGGCGCTGGCGGGTGAAAATACCGTGCTGCCCACGTTTGTCGAAGCGCGTAACCAGTTTGAGCTGAATTATCTGCGTAAGCTGTTACAGATGACGAAGGGCAATGTGACTAACGCGGCGCGGCTGGCAGGGCGTAATCGCACCGAGTTTTATAAGCTGCTGGCGCGTCATGAACTGGATGCCACCGACTTCAAAGAGTAGTTTTTAGTGCCGCAGCGGCGGCCAGATATGTTAGTTTAGCCTGCGAAAAAGACAGGGCGTATCTACCGCACATATACTGAGTGTTACCCGTCCGGCCACGGAGGGAGAGAAAAAGGGTCCGTTATGAAAAAGATTGACGCAATTATCAAACCGTTCAAGCTCGATGATGTACGCGAAGCGCTGGCTGAAGTCGGCATTACCGGGATGACCGTGACTGAAGTAAAAGGGTTCGGTCGCCAGAAAGGGCATACGGAACTCTATCGCGGCGCTGAGTATATGGTCGATTTTCTGCCGAAGGTAAAAATTGAAATCGTCGTCGCGGACGATATTGTCGATACCTGTGTTGATACCATTATGCAGACCGCGCAGACCGGTAAAATCGGCGATGGCAAAATCTTTGTTTACGACGTAGCGCGCGTGGTGCGTATCCGTACCGGCGAAGAAGATGAAGAAGCGATCTGATTTTTACTCGCTGAAAAAAGCCAGCCCCGTCAGGCGCTGGCTTTTTTATGGTGACCGGTAAACCGCCTCCGACCGAGAAAGCGATTTATTACGCCAGCGCCAGCGCGACGGCGGCGTCAGCATGAATGCGCGTGGTATCAAACAGCGGAACGGCAGCGTCCTGTTGATCGATAAGCAGCGTGATCTCCGTGCAGCCCATCACTATCGCCTCAGCGCCCTGATCGACCAGATCGGCAATCACCGCCCGATACTTTTCACGCGAGGCCGCATTAATATGGCCCAGGCACAGCTCCTGATAGATTACCTGATGCACCGTTTCGCGTCCGGTTTCATCCGGGATCAGCACATCAATGCCGTGGTCAACCTGCAGACGCTGTTTATAAAAGTCCTGTTCCATCGTGAAGCGCGTACCCAGCAGGCCGACTTCACGCAGCCCGGCCGTCTTGATCGCTTCGGCGGTGGCATCGGCGATATGCAGCAGCGGCAGCGAAACCGCCGCCGTGATTGCTGGCGCAATTTTGTGCATGGTATTGGTACAGAGAACGAGAAAATCAGCGCCCGCTTTTTCTAAGGAACGGGCCGCTGCCGCCAGTTTTTCACCGGCCTGCTGCCAGTCGCCTGCCGCCTGCAACTGCTCTATTTCATAAAAATCGACGCTGTACATAATAAGCCGGGCGGAATGTAATCCGCCAAGCTGCGCGTTCACGCCTTCGTTGATAATTTTGTAATAGAGCGCCGTCGACTCCCAGCTCATGCCGCCCAGCAAACCAATGGTTTTCATGCCTCACCTGCGTAAATATCGGGGTTCAGCTCACCAGCTTAAACCACTTTATGCGGGCCAAACACCTCATAATGAATATGCTGATTCGGCACGCCCGCGTCCAGCAGCTGGCGGGCGACAAATTGCATAAAGCTGACCGGGCCGCACAGATAATATTGACGGTTAGCGTCAGCCAGATCTGCTGCAATGGTCGACAGGTTCATGGTCCCCTGCTCGTTAAAACGTCCGGCATCTTCGGCCAGCGGCTGGCGATACCAGACATGGCTGCTGAAATGCGGAAGCTGCGCACCGGTTTGCACTACTTCATCGGCAAAGGCGTGCAGCGATCCATTCTCTGCCGCGTGCAGCCAGCTTACTGGCGCCTGATGCTGCTCTTTAGCCAGTACATGCAGCATCGCCAGCATTGGCGTTAAGCCTACGCCCGCTGAAATCAGGGTAACCGGCGTGGCCGGGTCGACCTGCAGGAAGAAATCGCCAGCCGGCGCCGCCAGATTCACCACGTCACCGACCTTCGCTTTAGCATGCAGCCAGCCGGAAACCGTACCCATGGCCTCACGTTTTACGGCGATACGATAGCTTTGACCATTTGGCGCATGGGTCAGGGAATACTGGCGGATCTCATGATTCGCAAAGTCAGGATCCTGAACATGAATGCCCAAATATTGACCCGGATTAAAATCGGCCACCGCCTTGCCATCGACCGGCATCAGGGTAAAGCTTTTAATTACCTCGCTCTGCTGCCCGATTTCAGCGATGCGGAAAGGCCGCGTACCGCGCCAGCCGCCAGGTTTCACTTCGTGTTCGTGATAGATCTCTTCTTCACGCTGGATAAACACATTAGCCAGCACGCCGTAGGCCTTTGCCCAGGCATCCAGCACTTCAGCGCCCGGATGCAGCATTTCATCGATGGTTGCCAGCAGATGTTTACCAACAATCTGATACTGCTCAGGCTTAACCGAAAAGCTGGTGTGTTTCTGGGCGATACGTTCTACGGCAGGCAACAGCGCCGCCAGGTTTTCCAGATTAGCGCCGTAAGCGCAGATTGCGTCAAACAGGGCCTGACGCTGATCGCCATTGCGCTGGTTGCTCATATTGAACACATCTTTCAGCTCAGGATTATGGGTAAACATCCGGTCATAAAAGTAAGCGGTCAGCGCAGGTCCGGTTGCCGCAACGGCAGGCAGAGTAGATTTAACAGTGGCGATAGTCTGGGCATCAAGCATGGTGGCTCTCCGTGAGTTCTATAAATTGTATTTTAAATGCATGTTAAAGGGTTTTGTCGATATATGTAAATAACCCTGCAAAAATAAAGGTGGCTCTGGTTAATAATAATGAAAAATTTGCACGCTGCCGCTGAACAATTCTCGCGTTTGATAACAAGTATCAAACCGGCTGTAAGCCTTGCCAGCTCTCAAGCCAATCGTTTGCGTAAAAAGCCGCCTTTGACGCTATGCTTCCACCTGCAAAAGGGTTTACACTGTGGCCCTTCGCCCGTCAGGGCCAATATCGTGCCGTTAAAAGTTAGCTGAGTCAGGAGATGCGGATGTTAAAGCGAGATATGAACATTGCCGATTACGATGCCGAGTTGTGGCAGGCGATGGAGCAAGAAAAAGTTCGTCAGGAAGAACACATTGAACTGATTGCTTCAGAAAACTACACCAGCCCGCGCGTAATGCAGGCACAAGGTTCACAGCTGACCAATAAATATGCCGAAGGCTATCCGGGCAAACGCTACTACGGCGGTTGTGAATATGTCGATATCGTTGAGCAGCTGGCTATCGATCGCGCCAAAGCGCTGTTTGGCGCCGATTATGCTAACGTCCAGCCGCATTCTGGTTCGCAGGCGAACTTCGCGGTCTATACCGCGCTGCTCCAGCCGGGCGACACCATTCTGGGCATGAACCTTGCTCACGGTGGTCACCTGACGCACGGCTCGCCGGTCAATCTCTCCGGCAAGCTCTATAACGTGGTGCCTTACGGCATCGATGAAACCGGCAAAATTAATTATGACGAGCTGGCTTCGCTGGCGCAGCAGCACAAGCCGAAAATGATCATCGGCGGTTTCTCCGCCTATTCTGGCGTGTGCGACTGGGCCAAAATGCGTGAAATCGCTGACAGCGTCGGCGCTTACCTGTTTGTCGATATGGCGCACGTGGCGGGCCTGATCGCTGCTGACGTTTATCCGAACCCGGTTCCGCATGCGCATATCGTGACCACCACCACCCATAAAACGCTGGCGGGTCCGCGCGGCGGCCTGATTCTGGCAAAAGGCGGTGATGAGGATCTGTATAAGAAGCTGAACTCTGCCGTCTTCCCTGGCGGTCAGGGCGGCCCGCTGATGCACGTTATCGCTGGTAAAGCGGTCGCGCTGAAAGAAGCGATGGAGCCGGAATTTAAAACCTACCAGCAGCAGGTGGCGAAAAACGCCAAAGCGATGGTCGAAGTCTTCCTGGAGCGCGGTTACAACGTGGTTTCCGGCGGAACGTTCAACCACCTGTTCCTGCTGGATCTGGTAGATAAAAACCTGACCGGTAAAGAAGCCGATGCCGCGCTGGGCCGTGCCAATATTACCGTTAACAAAAACAGCGTGCCGAACGATCCGAAAAGCCCGTTTGTTACCTCTGGTATCCGTATCGGTACGCCAGCTGTAACCCGTCGCGGCTTTAAAGAAGCTGAAGTACGTGAACTGGCCGGCTGGATTGTTGATGTGCTGGATAACATCAACGATGAAGCGACCATTGAACGCATTAAGCAGAAAGTTTTGGAAATCTGCGCGCGTTTCCCGGTCTACGCCTGATAAGATCTCTCTCGCTTTAAGTAAAAAGCCTCGTCCAGCCGGACGGGGCTTTTTTACCTTCGTTAAAAACCTTCACAATTGCTTATCCTTCCCCGATTTGCCAAAGTAAGCGCCTCATTCCAGGGGGAAATATGACGGTCCGTTCAACATACTGGTTAGCACTCGGTTACTTTACCTACTTCTTTTGTTATGGCATCTATCTTCCCTTTTGGGCGGTTTGGCTAAAAGGCACCGGCCTCGATGCGGAAAAAATCGGCCTGCTGTTGGGCGCAGGGATGATTGCCCGCTTCGTCGGCAGCCTGCTAATCGCCTCACGGGTGCGCGATCCGTCGCAGCTGGTGTTGGCGCTGCGCCTGTTGGCCTTACTGACGCTGCTCTGCGCTGCTGGTTTCTGGCTGGGACAACAATGGCTGTGGCTGCTGCTGGTGATGATCGGTTTTAACCTGTTTTTCTCCCCGCTGGTGCCGCTAAGTGATGCGCTGGCAGCCACCTGGACGCGGCAAATCGCGCTGCCTTACGGGCCGGTAAGGCTGTGGGGATCGCTGGCTTTCGTCATCAGTTCGGCGCTGACCGGCATGTTGATCACCGCCTGGAACAGCGAAGCGATTCTCGCGCTGTTAAGTCTCGGTATTGTGATGATGCTGGGCGGAATGCTGCTACGTCCGGCGGTGATGCCGCTGGGCGAAGCGCGCGAGACCGACGCCGCCGGCTGGGCTGAGTGGAAAACGATGCTGCGGGAAAACAGCGTCTGGCGTTTTCTGCTGTGCGTGACGCTGATGCAGGGCGCGCACGCCGCCTATTATGGCTTTAGCGCGCTCTGGTGGCAGCAGGCGGGCTATTCCGCCAGCGTGGTGGGTTATTTATGGTCGCTGGGCGTGGTGGCGGAAATCATTATTTTTGCTTTGAGTAACCGGCTGTTTCGCCGCTGGAGCGCGCGCGATCTGCTGTTGCTGTCGGGTATCTGCGCGCTGCTGCGCTGGGGTCTGATGGCCAGCACCACGCAGCTCCCCTGGTTGATTGTCGCGCAGGTCCTGCACTGCGGCAGCTTCACCGTATGTCATCTGGCGGCGATGCGTTTTATTGCAGCGCGGCAGGGCGGGGAAGTGATCCGCTTGCAGTCGGTTTACTCGGCGCTGGCGATGGGCGGCGGCATTGCGGTGATGACGATGGTTTGCGGCGTGCTGTTTACTCACCTGGAAGGCAAGATTTTCTGGGTTATGGCGCTGCTGGTGGTGCCTGCGCTATTTTTACGTCCGCGCGTGCAGCCGTCAGGACTCCAGTAACAGGCGAATACGCTGCTGCTGATGCGCGCTTAACGGCAGTTCGGCGTGAATCATCGGCGGCGAATAGAGCGGAAGCGGAGCGGCATAAGGGGAGACGACCAGCGTAACGCCTCTGGGCGCGCCATTGCGTTGAAACTCATTCATCGATAAATATTTAATTGTTAGCGGCAACAGTGTTAGCTCCCGCAGCTGTTGCTCTAACTGCTTTTCCAGCGCCTCGTTCTCGCCGGTTAACAGTAAGACCTGCTTCTCCTGTAAGGCATTCTCCTGCATCAGCCATGCGCCAAAAATAACCGCAATCAATCCCAGCTCTTCAGCAGAAAAACGGATGCCGTAGTGATTCTCAAAATTTTCAATAGCGTTTTGCGTGGTGCGTAGCAGGCGCGGATAAAGCCGGATAACCTCCTCCGACAAACTGTTATCGATGCCGACGCAAAAGTGACAGCGATCCAGCGCCTGCGCCAGATGCGTATACAGCTGGCTGCATAAGCCCTGTTCATCGCTAAAGCGCATGCCCGACAGCGCCTGAAAGCGCGCCATCAGCAACCGCGTTTGCTCCATTAATTGCTGTTCCCACTGCTGCTGTAGCCGCCCGGCGGAAGGCGCGTGGATCATGCTGAACAGCAGCGTATAAAAATCGACTTCGCTGGCGTCGGGCGCAAAGCGGCAGCGGCGCTGCCAGTGTTGAATAACCGCCTGCGCCGCCAGCCGCTCGGCTTTATTTTCCAGCCACTGCCGCTGCGGCGACGAGAAAACAGCCTGACGTGTATGGCACAGCGAATACTGCATAAAGAGCTGGAGAAACAGGCGATCGCGCGGGCTGAAATTACGCTGAAGACGTCCGGCGCAGTGTTGGATCAGCGCCTGCAGATTACGCTCGCTGTATAACAGCTTTTCTATCTGGCGCGCCTGTAGCTGCTGATGCAGAGCGGGAATAAAAGTATTTTCGATAAAGACCGGCGAAACACGCAGCGCACGACGCAGCCAGTGCAACAGGCACAAGCGCATATCCAGTTCGCTGCCGCGTAATGAAAGCGTGCCGTCCTGCGGTTGATCGATGCCAAGCTGGTGATAACGCTGGATCTCTTCGTTAACCTCCGCTATATCTTGCCGGGCAAGCGTCAGGTCCACGCAATTGAGTTGGCACAGACTGTCCAAGGTTAATACAGGTTCAGGCAGATAGAGCATTAGCAGGAGATGACAACGACGCTGGGAACTGGAGAAGAGTGGTGCTGTAGTTGTAGCAGAACTCATCGTGAATTTTCCGGTCAGTCATACCAAGAATAAGCATAGACAACCGTTGCGACAACAAACGAACGCTGGCACTTTTTTATCCAGACGTTAACCTGGCTCACAGAATTGCCGCACAGGAAAAGCAATAACCGTGAAATTTTTACCTTACTACCTGCTCAGGCGCGTCGGCGGCGCGCTGGCTTTACTTCTCTCTCCGCTGGCCTGGGCGCATCCGCACAGCTTTATCGCGATGCAAACCACGCCGGTTATCAGTGATAACCAGCTGACCGGCTTAAAAATGGTCTGGACGATGGATGAGATCACCTCGGCGGATCTGCTTTATGATGCGGGCAGCGCGACGCCCGATTCGCCCGTCTGGAAAAAACTGGCGGCGGAGGTGATGGCGAACGTACTGGCGCAGCACTATTTCACCGAATTCTGGCACCAGGGCAAGGCGGTAAAATTTCAAAATCTACCGCCGTCCTATGCGCTGGCGCGCAAGGGCGCAAAAGCGGTGCTGACATTCGTACTGCCGCTGGCGCAGCCGCAGCCTTTAGCGGGCCAAACCTATAAATTCAGCACCTTTGATCCCACCTATTTTGTCGATATGAGCTGGCACGATGAACAGGCGCTAAACCTGCCGGAAGCGGTTAAAGCGCGCTGCAAGCTGACGCTGACCACGCCGGAACCGGATGCTTCGCTGAAAGCCTTCGCCCTGTCGCTGGATAAAGCCGATGCGCCGCCGGAAAGCATGGATCTTGGTCGCCAGTTCGCTCAAACGGTAACGCTCTCATGTCAATAAGCCTGGAATCTCGTCAGTCGGGCCGAAGCAGCCTTTGGCCGCTTTGGGGAATGTTAACCCTGGTCCTGCTGGCCGCGGTCGCCGCCTGGTGGTTCTGGCCACAGTTGCTGTGGCAAAGCGTCAGCTGGCAGAAAGCGCTGCATCAGCAGATGACCGGTCTTTTACAGCAGGTTGCACAGCAGCCGCAGCAGGCGGGGCTGGCCCTGGTCGGCTTCAGTCTGATCTATGGCATTCTGCATGCATTGGGACCAGGCCATGGCAAAGTGGTGATCGCGACGTTCCTTGCGACCCATCCCACGCGCCTGAAAACCAGCCTGAAGCTGACGTTGGCCGCCGCGCTGGTTCAGGGCGCCGTCGCGGTAGGGCTGGTTACGCTGATGCTGATTATTCTGCAAGCTTCTTCACGCCAGCTGCATCTCAGCAGCTTCTGGCTGGAAAAGGGCAGCTATTTGCTGGTGGTCGGGCTTGGTCTCTGGCTCTGCTGGCGCGCGCTGCGTCAGCTGATGCGCCTGCGTAGGGGGAAAATGCGCATTCAACAGCTGCGTCCGATCGATCATCAACATGATGAACATTGCGGCTGCGGTCATCAGCATCTGCCCGACAACGAACAGCTAATGCGCGCCACCGGCTGGAAGACCTCATTGCTGGTGGTGTTGTCGATGGGGCTGCGTCCCTGTTCCGGCGCGATTATGATGCTGCTCTTTTCGCGCGTCATCGGCGTTTACGGCTGGGGTGTGATCGGCGCGCTGGCGATGGCGCTGGGAACGGCGCTAACGGTTTCGGTCATGGCGCTGCTGGTGCAAAGCGCGCGGGCGCTGGCGATAAGGCTAAACCGACGCGCGGCGCCAGCGCCCTGGCAACGTGTGGCGCTGCACAGCCTGGCGCTGGCGGGCGGCCTGTTGCTGATCGCCGGCGGCATCATACTGTGGCTAAGCGCGCAACCAGCGGTGTCCGGTGGACTGCGCGCGCTGCGCTAACCGCCGAAAAAAGATAAAAAAAGCCGCGCCCTGTAACAGGCGCGGCTTTTTTATCACCACTGAGAATTAACGCTTCAGCGCGTCGCTCAGCTCATCACGCATGGAAGCCAGCATCGCTTTCACCACACGCGGGTTGCCGGAAACGATGTTGCCGCTGCTCATAAAGCCGTGGCCGCCGGTAAAATCGGTAACCAGTGCGCCAGCTTCACGGGCAATCAGCTCGCCTGCCGCGAAATCCCACGGCTTCAGGCCGATTTCAAAGTAGCCGTCAACGCGGCCAGCAGCGACATAGCACAGGTCCAGCGCGGCGGAGCCGGTACGACGGAAGTCGGCGCACTCGGTAAACAGCTTGGTCACCACTTTCATATAGGTGGCGGCGTGCTGCTTCTGCTTAAACGGGAAGCCGGTCGCCAGAATGGTGCCGTCCAGATCGCGCGCATTGCTGCCGCGCAGACGATAGCCGTTCAGCTGAGCGCCCTGGCCGCGTACCGCAGTAAAGAGTTCATTGCGCATCGGATCGTAAACCACCGCAACTTCAGTGCGGCCTTTAATACGAACGGCGATAGAGACCGCGAAGTGCGGTAAGCGTTTGATAAAGTTGGTGGTGCCATCCAGTGGATCGATAACCCATTGAACATCCTGGTCTTCTGCCGCCAGTTCGCCACTCTCTTCGCCGATAATGGTGTGCTGCGGATAAGATTTGCGAATCACCTCAATAATCAGGCGCTCGGCGTCGCGGTCAACATTGGTCACGAAATCGTTGCTGCCTTTCTGGCTGGCTTCAACGGCATCAGGGGTTTCGTAATTTTTGGCGATTAAATTGCCTGCCTTGCGCGCGGCGCGCACGGCGATGTTGAGCATCGGATGCATCAGTATCTCTCACTGGATGTTAAAGAACGGGAAAACGGCGCGGAGTATAGCAGGGAGTTCGGAAAATGTCCTGCATTATGTTAGCATGCGCGCATTATCTCACTGACCTTCTCGAGTTGTATGCTGCAAAATATTCGTATTGTGCTGGTGGAAACCTCTCACACCGGCAATATGGGTTCCGTCGCGCGCGCGATGAAAACCATGGGGCTGACGAACCTTTATCTGGTTAATCCGCTGGTTAAGCCTGACTCGCAGGCTATTTCGCTCGCTGCTGGCGCCAGCGATGTGATTGGCGACGCGGTCATTGTCGATTCGCTGGATGAGGCGATTGCCGGTTGCAGTCTGGTGGTCGGCACCAGCGCCCGTTCACGGACGCTGCCCTGGCCGATGCTGGACGCCCGCGAATGCGGCGTGAAATGCGTGGAAGAAGGCGCACAGGCGCCGGTCGCCATTGTCTTTGGCCGCGAGCGCGTCGGGCTGACCAACGATGAGCTGCAAAAGTGTCACTATCACGTCGCGATCCCTGCTAACCCGGAATACAGCTCGCTGAACCTGGCGATGGCGGTACAGATCCTCGCTTATGAAGTGCGCATGGCTTTCCTGCAAAGCGATCGCGTTGAGCAGCCGCAGTATGAAGAAAGCCCTTATCCGTTAGTGGACGATCTGGAGCGTTTCTATCAGCACATGGAACAGATGATGATTGCCAGCGGCTTTATCCGCCAGGCCAATCCGGGACAGGTGATGAGCAAGCTGCGTCGTCTTTACACGCGCGCCCGTCCTGAGCGTGACGAGCTGAATATTCTGCGCGGTATGCTGGCTTCATTTGAGAAAAAGCGCGGCGGCAACTAAGCGACGCGACGGCGGATAATAGTTGAGTGTTTTACCAGGTTAAATAGTTGACCAAAACACTCAGGAATGTCAGACTTGCGGCCAACAAATGTAAACTCCGCCAACCGGGTATAACAGAAGGTCGCCAAGCTATGAGACTGACATCAAAAGGCCGTTACGCCGTTACCGCGATGCTTGACGTTGCACTGCACTCACACGAAGGGCCGGTACCGCTGGCTGATATTTCAGAGCGACAGGGGATCTCTCTCTCTTACCTTGAACAGCTTTTTTCGCGCCTGCGTAAAAACGGCCTAGTTGCCAGCGTACGCGGGCCGGGCGGTGGTTACCTGTTGGGTAAAAACGCGGCTGAAATCGCTGTTGGCGCGGTGATTACCGCCGTGGACGAATCGGTTGACGCGACGCGCTGCCAGGGCAAAGAAGGCTGTCAGGGCGGCGAGCGTTGTCTGACTCACGTACTGTGGCACGATTTAAGCGAACGCATCAGTGATTTTTTGAACAACATTACGCTGGCTGAGCTGGTGAATAATAAAGAAATTCTTGATATTGCGGATCGCCAGAATAATGAAACGCGCCGTATGGCGAACGGCCGCGCGCAGGAAACCATTAATATAAATCTGCGGGCCTGATAATTTTTGATTTGAAGCGATGTACGGAGCTTAAGAGCAATGAAATTACCGATTTACCTGGATTATTCCGCTACCACGCCTGCCGATCCGCGTGTGGCGGAAAAGATGATGCAGTATCTCACCCTGGACGGGACTTTCGGTAACCCGGCCTCTCGTTCACACCGTTTCGGCTGGCAGTCGGAAGAGGCGGTAGATATCGCCCGTAACCAGATCGCCGATCTGGTTGGCGCCGATCCGCGTGAGATTGTCTTTACCTCCGGCGCGACCGAATCTGATAACCTGGCGATTAAAGGCGCCGCGCAGTTTTATCAGAAAAAAGGCAAGCACATCATTACCAGCAAAACCGAGCATAAAGCGGTGCTGGATACCTGCCGCCAGCTGGAACGCGAAGGGTTTGAAGTGACTTACCTGGCACCGCAAAGCAACGGCATTATCGATTTGCAGGCGCTGGAAGCGGCAATGCGTGACGACACCATTCTGGTTTCTATCATGCATGTCAATAACGAAATCGGCGTGGTGCAGGATATCGCTACCATCGGTGAAATGTGCCGCGCGCGCGGTATCATCTACCACGTTGATGCGACGCAAAGCGTCGGCAAACTGCCGATCGATCTCAGCCAGCTGAAAGTGGATCTGATGTCTTTCTCCGCGCATAAAATCTACGGCCCGAAAGGTATCGGCGCGCTTTATGTTCGCCGCAAGCCGCGTATTCGTCTGGAAGCGCAGATCCACGGCGGCGGTCACGAACGCGGTATGCGTTCCGGTACCTTGCCGGTGCATCAGATTGTCGGCATGGGCGAAGCTTACCGTATCGCGAAAGAAGAGATGGCAAGCGAGATGGCGCGTCTGCGCACGCTGCGCAATCGCCTGTGGGACGGCCTGAAAGATATTGAAGAAGTCTATCTGAACGGCGATCTGGAGCAGGGCGCACCAAACATTCTTAACGTCAGTTTCAACTATGTTGAAGGCGAATCGCTGATCATGGCGCTGAAAGACCTGGCGGTCTCCTCCGGCTCCGCCTGTACTTCCGCCAGCCTGGAACCCTCCTACGTACTGCGTGCGCTGGGCATGAGCGATGAGCTGGCCCACAGTTCAATCCGTTTCTCTCTTGGCCGCTTCACGACTGAAGAAGAGATTGATTACACCATTGCGCTGGTGCGCAAATCCATTGGCCGACTGCGTGAGCTTTCTCCTCTGTGGGAAATGTTTAAGGCGGGCGTGGATTTGAACAGCATTGAATGGGCGCATCATTAATTTCAGGTTTCAGGAGAACAGATCATGGCTTACAGCGAAAAAGTAATCGATCACTACGAAAATCCGCGCAACGTTGGCTCTTTTGACAACAGCGATCCCTCTATCGGCAGCGGCATGGTCGGCGCGCCAGCCTGCGGCGACGTAATGAAGCTGCAAATCAAGGTGAGCGACAGCGGCATCATCGAAGATGCGCGTTTCAAAACCTATGGCTGCGGCTCCGCCATTGCTTCCAGTTCGCTGATTACCGAATGGGTGAAAGGCAAATCTCTCGATGAAGCGGCAGCGATTAAAAACACCCAGATCGCCGAAGAACTGGAACTGCCACCGGTAAAAATTCACTGCTCAATCCTGGCAGAAGACGCCATCAAGGCCGCCATCGCGGATTACAAGAGCAAAAAAGACGCACAGTAAGGGGGAAACGATGTCTATTACCCTGAGCGACAGCGCGGCCTCACGCGTAAGCAACTTTTTGCATAATCGCGGTAAAGGCTTTGGCCTGCGTCTTGGCGTGCGCACCTCCGGCTGTTCCGGCATGGCTTATGTGCTGGAATTCGTTGATGCGCCCCAGCCGGAAGATACCGTCTTTGAAGATAAAGGCGTCAACGTGGTTATCGATCCGAAGAGCCTGATTTACCTCGACGGCACCGAGCTTGATTTCGTGAAGGAAGGTCTGAACGAAGGGTTCAAGTTCAATAACCCGAACATGAAAGATGAATGCGGCTGCGGAGAAAGCTTCAACGTGTAACGTTGGCGCAGCGGCAGGTCAAATCGCTCCGGGAACGGAGCGATTCTTTTTATGCGCTCCTCTGTTATCAACCGAGTCTGCTATGGATTACTTCACTCTATTTGGATTGCCGCAATCTTTTGAGATTGATGCAGCCCAACTGACTGCCCGTTTTCAGGAGCTGCAGCGTCAGTTCCATCCCGATCGCTTTGCCTCACAGCCGGAGCGTGAACGTCTTCAGGCCTTACAGCAGGCCGCCACCATTAATCAGGGTTATCAGGCGCTGCGCCAGCCGTTGCCGCGTGCGGAATATCTGCTCTCGCTGCATGGTTTCGATATTAATAACGAACAGCATACGATGCGCGATACCGCTTTCCTGATGGAACAGCTGGAACTGCGTGAAGAGCTGGATGCCATCGAAAGCGCGCCCGACGCCGAAGCGAAACTGCAAACTTTTATGCAGCGTCTTGCCGCGATGATTGCGCAGCGCAGCCAGCAAATGCAGCAGGAGCTGGCGGCCGGGCAATGGAGCGAAGCGGCAGATACGGTGCGCAAGCTGCGTTTTCTCGCTAAACTGCGCAGCCAGACAGAACAGCTGGAAGAGAAGCTGCTCGATTTTTAACCGGGAAGAGTAACATGGCGTTATTACAAATTAGCGAGCCGGGCCTGAGTGCAGCGCCGCACCAGCGTCGTCTGGCTGTTGGCATCGATCTGGGCACCACCAACTCTTTAGTCGCCACCGTGCGCAGCGGACAGGCAGAAACCCTGCCCGATGCGCAGGGTCGTCATCTTTTGCCTTCCGTCGTGCGCTATCAGGCGCAGCAAAACCAGCTGGGTTGGGACGCGCGCCAGCAGGCGGCGACCGATCCGGTCAATACCATCAGTTCGGTTAAGCGGCTGATGGGCCGATCCCTTAGCGATATTCAGCAGCGTTATCCGCACCTGCCTTATCAGCTTCAGGCAAGCGAAAACGGCTTACCAATGATTCAGACGGCGGCGGGCCTGGTGAATCCGGTTCGCGTGTCGGCTGACATTTTGCAGGCGCTCGCCGATCGCGCGCGCGAAAGCTTACAGGGCGAGCTGGACGGCGTAGTGATTACCGTTCCTGCCTATTTCGATGATGCCCAGCGTCAGGGCACCAAAGATGCTGCGCGCCTGGCCGGACTCAACGTGCTGCGTCTGCTGAACGAACCTACCGCTGCGGCTATCGCCTATGGTCTGGATTCCGGCCAGGAAGGGGTCATTGCGGTTTACGATCTCGGCGGCGGCACCTTCGATATTTCCGTACTGCGCCTGAGCCGCGGCGTGTTTGAAGTGCTGGCGACCGGCGGCGATTCGGCGTTGGGTGGCGACGATTTCGATCACCTGCTGGCCGACTGGCTGCGCGAGCGGGCTGGCCTGCACGATCGCGGCGATCATGGCGTACAGCGCCAGCTGCTGGACAGCGCAATAGCCGCCAAAATTGCCCTCAGCGAACAGGACAGCACAACGGTAACGCTGGGCGACTGGCAGGGCGTGGTTACGCGCGCTGACTTCGACGGCTTAATCGCCGTGCTGGTGAAACGCACGCTGCTGGCCTGTCGCCGCGCGTTGAAAGATGCGGGCGTGACGCCGGAAGAGGTGCTGGAAGTGGTGATGGTCGGCGGCTCTACGCGCGTTCCGCTGGTGCGAGAAAAGGTCGGCGAATTTTTTGGTCGCCAGCCGCTAACCACCATCGATCCCGATAAAGTGGTTGCCATCGGCGCGGCGATTCAGGCGGATATTCTGGTCGGCAACAAGCCGGACAGCGACATGCTGCTGCTGGATGTTATTCCGCTTTCGCTGGGTCTCGAAACCATGGGCGGCCTGGTCGAGAAAGTGATCCCGCGCAATACCACCATTCCCGTGGCGCGCGCGCAGGATTTCACCACCTTTAAAGATGGCCAGACGGCGATGAGCATCCATGTGCTGCAAGGCGAACGTGAAATGGTTGCCGACTGCCGTTCGCTGGCGCGTTTTGCCCTGCGCGGCATTCCAGCCTTGCCTGCCGGCGGCGCCCATATTCGCGTCACCTTCCAGGTCGATGCGGACGGTTTGCTGAGCGTAACGGCGATGGAAAAATCGACCGGCGTGGAAGCCTCGATTCAGGTGAAGCCTTCCTACGGCCTGACTGAAAACGAAATCGCCAGTATGATTACCGATTCCATGGCCAATGCTCAGCAGGACGTGGCGGCGCGTAAGCTGGCGGAACAAAAAGTAGAAGGCCTGCGCGTGCTGGAAAGCCTGGCTGGCGCGCTGGCAGACGATGCCGCGTTGCTGAACCAGCAAGAGCTGCACAGCATTCAGCAGGCGCAACAGCAGCTACATGAAGCACTTCGCGGCGATGAGGCGGACGCCATCAGCGCAGCGGTAAAACAACTTGATAAAGTAACCCAGGATTTTGCCGCCCGTCGTATGGACAACTCCGTCCGTCGCGCGCTGGCCGGTCATTCTGTGGATGAGGTTTGATCAATGCCGAAGATTGTCTTTTTACCCCATCAGGATTTGCTGCCGGAAGGCGGCGTATTCGACGCCGAAGAGGGCGATACCATTCTTGACGTCGCGCTGCGCAACGGCATTGAACTGGAACACGCCTGTGAAAAATCCTGTGCCTGCACCACCTGCCACTGCATTGTGCGCGAAGGCTTCGATTCCCTGCCGGAAAGCAGCGAAGATGAAGATGATATGCTGGACAAGGCTTGGGGGCTGGAGCCGGAAAGCCGTCTTGGCTGCCAGGCGAGGGTCACGGATGAGGACTTAGTGGTGGAAATTCCCCGCTATACCATCAACCACGCGCGCGAGCATTAATTTAACAACGGGTCGGCCTCTAAGCCGGCCCGTTTTTAACTGAGGAAAGATTGTGGGACTGAAATGGACCGACAGCCGTGAAATCGGCGAAGCCTTGTACGATGCTTATCCTGATATCGATCCGAAAACGGTGCGCTTTACCGATATGCACCAATGGATTTGTCAGCTTGAGGAGTTTGATGATAATCCTGACGCCTCCAACGAAAAAATTCTTGAGGCGATTCTGCTGGTCTGGCTGGATGAGTTTGCATAAATCCGGCAGGTTCACTTCTCGTTTCAGATAAAGATAAGGAATCACATAAATGGCAACTGAAAAGATGAATATCGTCCTGTCCACGACGGCAGCCGATGCGCGCTGGGGCGAAAAAGCGATCCTCAGCAGCAGTGACGACGGGATGACAATCCACCTGACCGGTGGTGATGCGCTGGCAACCGTTCAGCGCGCGGCGCGTAAAATCGACGGCCAGGGCATTCGCCATGTGGCTTTGAGTGGCGACGGTTGGGATCTGGAAAAAAGCTGGGCCTTCTGGCAGGGCTATCGCGGGCCGAAAGGCGAGCGCACCATTGAGTGGGCGCCGCTGGGCGACAGCGAACGTGAAGAGTTGGATCGCCGTCTGAATATTATCGACTGGGTGCGCAATGTTATTAACCAGCCCGCGGAAGAGCTGGGACCAGAGCAGCTGGCGCGGCGCGCGGTCGATTTAATCAGTAAATATGCCGGGGATGCGGTTAGCTATCGCATTACCAAAGGCGAAGATCTGCGTGAGCAGAACTATATGGGCCTGCATACCGTGGGACGTGGTTCGTCGCGTAGCCCGGTGCTGCTGGCGCTTGACTATAATCCCGGCGGCGATGAAAACACGCCGGTTTACGCCTGTCTGGTCGGGAAAGGGATTACTTTCGATACCGGCGGCTACAGCCTGAAACAAAGCGCCTTCATGGATTCCATGAAGTCAGATATGGGCGGCGCAGCGACCGTCACCGGCGCGTTAGGCCTGGCCATCGCGCGCGGTCTGAAAAAACGCGTGAAGCTCTATCTCTGCTGTGCCGATAACATGGTGAGCGGTAACGCTTTCCGCCTGGGCGATATTATTCGCTATCGTAACGGCAAAACCGTTGAGGTGATGAACACCGATGCGGAAGGTCGTCTGGTTTTAGCTGACGGCCTGATTGATGCCAGCCAGCAACAGCCGCAGCTGTTGATTGATGCCGCGACGCTGACCGGCGCCGCCAAAACCGCGCTGGGCAATGATTATCACGCGCTGTTTACCTTTGACGATGCGCTGGCGCAGCAGCTGTTAAACAGCGCCGCCAGTGAAAATGAAGCCTTCTGGCGTCTGCCGCTGGCGGAGTTCCATCGTAATCACCTCTCATCAAACTTTGCTGATTTAAATAATATCGCGGGCGCAGCGCATACCGCAGGCGCCAGTACGGCGGCGGCGTTTCTGTCGCATTTCGTCAGCAATTATCAGCAGGGCTGGCTGCACATTGACTGCTCCGCAACCTATCGCAAAGGCGCGGTTGACCAGTGGTCGGCGGGCGCAACCGGGCTTGGCGTGCGCACCATCGCCAACCTGTTGCTGAAATAAGCGCGACGGGCGCAGGCCCGATGAGAGAAAGCAGAAAGAGCATGAATCAAATAGATAAAAACGCGAATCAGCGTCTGGAAGAGGTGCTGAAGCTGGCGGCCACCGAACCTGCCCATCGACCAGAGTTTTTTACGCTGCTGATGGAGGCCAGCGTGTGGGTGCCGGGCCGCAGCACGGACGAACAGCTGGACGCCACGACGCCGGTTGAGCTGCAGCACTGGGAAAAAGAGGACGGAACCAGCGTTATTCCGTTTTTTACCTCAGAAGCAGCGATGGCGGAAGCGACAGAGGGCGAGCAGTCTTACGTGATGCTGCCGGTACGCACGCTGTTTGAAATGACGCAGGGCGAGACGCTATTCCTCAATCCCAAACTGCCGACAGGAAAGGAATTTTCTCCGCGTGAGATTGCGCATCTGTTGGGGGAAGAGGGCAGCGCCCTTAGCCAGCAGACCGTGCTGGAAGGCGGCACGTCGCTGCTGTTATCCGAAGTGGCGGAACCGCCAGCACAGATGATCGATTCCCTGACGCAGCTGCTAAGCAAGTATAAGCAGGTGCGCCGGGCGTTTGTCGCGCATATTAAAGAGCAGGCGGACGATAAGCCTAATCTGCTGATCGCCATCGAAGCGGACGACGATATTGATACGATCATTCGCGCCGCGGGCGCTGTGGCGACCGATACGCTGCTGGAAGATGAGCCGGTAGATATTTGCCAGATTGTGGAAGGCGAAAAGGGCATTAGCCACTTCTTTACGGCGCATATTACGCCTTTCTATGAACGTCGCTGGGGCAGTTTCCTGCGCGAGTTTAAAGGCGGCCAGCGTATTATCTGAGGTTGGCCTGCAACCGGGCCGTATCGTTTATATCCGCGTTAAGGTTATGGAACCGAAGGGCCGCTTTGTCGGCCCTTTTTCACTGACGATGAGCCGTCCTGACTTGCGTTGACACATTTTCCGCAGGTTTAAGGAGAAGGCGTTAACCTGCGGCAAAACGAGTGATCAATTTAAAGCTATTTCCTCTGGCGGTGGTGTTAGCTCACCCAGGGTGTTGCTCATCGTCAGTGGTTCTGACTACAGCTTTAACTCTGTTTCGTCACCGGCAGATCGTCACGGCTTCCCCATTCGCTCCATGAACCGTCGTACAGCTTAACATCCTTCACGCCGAGCGCCGTCAGCGCCAGTATGGCAACGGCGGCCGTGACGCCGGAACCGCAGCTGGTTACGATGGGTTTGGTGAGATCGACGCCCTGGCGTTTAAAAATTGCTTCCAGTTCCACAGCAGGTTTTAGCTGCCCCTCAGCCACCAGTTCGCCCCACGGCACATTCAGGCTGCCGGGAATATGCCCCCGACGCAGGCCCGGACGCGGCTCGTCAACTTCACCGTTAAACCGGTTGGCCGGACGTGCATCGATAAGCTGCGACGTTCCTTCATGGCTGATAAGTAGCACGTCGGTGACGCTTCGCACTAAATCCGCATCGTAATGCGCCTCAAATTCCGCTTCCGGCAGGACAACCTCACCGGTTTGCAGCGCATAGCCGGCCTGCTTCCAGCCTGCCAGTCCGCCCGCCAAAATAGAAATCTGCTGTACGCCGAAAGCGCGCAGCATCCACCACGCGCGCGGTGCGGAGAACAGGTTGCCTTCGTCGTAAACCACCAGATGCTTGCTGCTGTCGACGCCCAGCTCGCGCATCGCCACGGCAAAGGTTTCCGCCCGCGGCATCATATGGGGATAAGGGCTGTGGTGATCGGACAGCTGCTCAATATCAAAAAAGGGCGCATTGGGCAGATGTCCGGCAGCGTATTCAGCGTGTATATCACGCAGATGCTCCTGGCCCGGCGGCAACATGCGCGCATCAATGATTTGTAAGTCAGGATCGTTCTGGTGTTCAGCCAACCATTGCGCGGTGACAAAAAGAGCAGATGTCATAACAGCCTCAATATTTGTTGATGTGCTATGAGTGTTATCGATCTTGCCGTTGACCTCAAGACGAAAACGGCAATGCCGCTAGCGGCGGCATAATTCTGGAAAAAGCCTTTGAAAAAACTGTGGGTTAGATTGCAAATTACATGTGTTATGAGGCCCGTCTCGTAAAAGGAAAGGTGCTTATCGTTTGATACTTGCGGATAAAGCGCGCCGGATGCGATAACAGCGCGGCATCGGCTACATCGCAACGAACGCGTTATCACCGGTTGCAGGAGAACGGCAAGATTCGAGGTTTCGCATAAAATTAATCGGGCCAGCTGGCCAGGAATGCAGCAGCTACGCGAGAAGGATCATATTTTTTCAATAAATTGCCGAATCTGAGATAGGCAAGCTGGCTCAGCCCCCCTATAATCGGCGCCGTTTTCACAGGTCGGTAGCAATATATTCAAACCGGCTTAACCTGGAAGTTAAGACAGAGGTCAACATGACAGTAGAACGTACCTTTTCCATCGTAAAACCGAACGCGGTGGCAAAAAACGTAATTGGTGCAATTTATAACCGTTTCGAAGCCGCAGGTTTCAAAATTGTTGCTGCAAAAATGCTGCACCTGACCAAGGAGCAGGCGGAAGGTTTTTATGCTGAGCATAAAGGCAAACCTTTCTTCGACGGTCTGGTAGAGTTCATGACCTCCGGTCCGATCGTTGTTTCCGTGCTGGAAGGTGAAAACGCCGTTCAGCGCCACCGCGATCTGATGGGCGCAACCAACCCGGCGAACGCGCTGGCTGGTACGCTGCGCGCTGATTACGCGGACAGCTTCACCGAAAACGCCACGCACGGTTCTGACTCTCAGGAGTCTGCCGCACGTGAAATCGCGTTTTTCTTCGGTGAAAACGAGATTTGCCCGCGCACCCGTTAATTAACGGATCGCCTGACCGCTCCGCTCAATGACGGTTACAAATTAATTGTCAGGTAAGCCGGTCATGCAATAGCTTCGTGCCAGCGTTATTTGTACAATAATGCGCCCTCATGAGTTTACTCAGCGA
>NZ_CALNWY010000010.1 GCF_940807255.1 Mixta sp. Marseille-Q2659
CACCGGTTTGAACATCAGCCGGGCGCCGCGAACCTGCACATAGTCACCCTGATAATCTACGGTTTCGCCTTCCAGCACGCGGCGCCAGATGCGGGTAAATTCAGCCGATTCCGCATATCGCTCGGTGGTTAGGGCTGATTTCCAGCCGATCGCGTCGGCCCTGATGCAGCGCCGACATGCGTTGCTGACCGACCGAGTCGGTGCGCGCCAGCGCCGCCTGCGCTTTGGCGATAGTGGCGTCGTCCAGATGTGAAATTAATCGCTCCGCCGCCTGCCAGGCTTCGCTGTTGGTTTCACGCACAATAACGTGCAGGCGAATACCAAAACGTACCTGACGCCCTTGCGCCGCCGCCTTTGCCCGCACCTGTTCAATTTTCTCTTTGACCAGCGCTGGCGGTTCGCCCCAAGTCAGATAGACATCCACCTGTTCCGCTGCTAAATCCTGCGCCACCGGCGAAGAGCCGCCGAACCACAACGGCGGACGTGGCTGCTGCACCGGTTTGAACATCAGCCGGGCGCCGCGAACCTGCACATAGTCACCCTGATAATCTACGGTTTCGCCTTCCAGCACGCGGCGCCAGATGCGGGTAAATTCAGCCGATTCCGCATATCGCTCGGTGTGATCGAGAAAAACGCCATCACCCGCCAGCTCTTCTGGATCGCCGCCGGTCACCAGATTAAACAGCGCGCGGCCGTTGGAAAGCCGGTCTAAGGTCGCTGCCTGGCGCGCCGCCTGGGTGGGCGAAATGACGCCAGGACGTAGCGCTACCAGAAAGCGTAGCCGCTGCGTTACCGGAATCAGCGAAGCGGCCACCAGCCACGCATCTTCACAGGAGCGGCCGGTCGGGATCAGCACGCCGCCGAAACCTAAACGATCCGCCGCCTGGGCGATCTGTTGTAAATAGCTATGGTCAACCGGGCGTGCACCTTCCGCTGTACCGAGATAGTGACCGTCGCCATGGGTGGGTAAAAACCAGAATACGGATAACGCCATGCTATTTCTCCTTACTCACTGAACGGTTGCGCCGCGCCAGATATGGCTGGCAACGTCGAGCTTCACGGGAAGCAGATGATTTTGATAAAAAAGGTCGGCGGTGTGCTGCTGCGCCTGAACGGTCGCCTCTCCCACCGGCGAGATGCGGGTTGGCGGACGGTGATCGAGATAGCTGCTGATGACGCTTACAGGCAATCCCATACTTTGTGCCAGCAGTTGGGTGCTTTGCGCGCGCTGGCTCTGCGTGAGCGCATCCGCCTGGCTGAAAATATCCAGCACCGACTGAATAAAGTCGCCGTGCGCCTGCGCATAGCTGCGGGTTGCCAGATAAAAGGATCCGGTCAGGTTGAGCTGACTGCCATCGGTAAGAACGCGGACGTCGCCATGCTGGAGCGCGGCTGAGTAATAGGGATCCCAGATCGCCCAGGCATCAACATTGCCTTGCTGGAAGGCGGCGCGCGCATCGGCGGGCGTCAGCCATACCGGTTGAATATCCTGAAAACTCAGGCCCGCTTTTTGCAGCGCCCGCAGCAGCAGATTATGTGAGCTGGAGCCTTTCTGCAGTGCGACTTTGTGGCCTTTCAGATCGGCTACGGTTTTAATCGCGCTGTTGGCCGGAACCAGAATGACTTCCGCCTTCGGCTTGGGTGGCTCGGCGCCGACGTAGAGCAGATCGGCGCCTGCCGCTTGAGCAAACAGCGGCGGAATATCGCCGGTGCTGCCAAGATCGATGCTGCCAACATTAAGTGCTTCGAGCATCTGCGGGCCGGCAGGGAATTCTACCCAGCGGATCTGCGTGTGGGGATAGCGCTGCTCCAGCAGGTGATGTGCCTTAGCCAGCACCATGCTGACAGAGCCTTTTTGGTAACCAATTCGAATTGCGGTCGGATCCTGGCTGGCGGCCTGCAATGCAGTACTTATGCTTAACAGCGTTAGCAGCAGGGCGCTGGCCAGGGCGCTGGCGAGGCGACGGGAAAGCGTTTTCATTCCTTTCTCCCTATACCGCTTGCGCCAGGCGCACTTCGCGCTGCTGCAAAGCATAATAAAAGGTCGCCAGCGCATCATTCAGGCGCGTATTCAGCAGATCGCTGAGTTCCGGCTGACGATCGTAATGGGCAATCTGACTGTCGTCGGCGAAGACGCCATGCAATATTTCCTGGGCCTTCAGCGCGCTCAGCACCGGTTTCAGCGCGTAATCCACCGCCAGCATATGAGCCACGGTGCCGCCCGTTGCCAGCGGCAATACCACCTTATGTTCCAGCGCGCGTTCCGGCAGCAAATCAAGCAGGGTTTTCAGCGCCCCGGAAAACGAGGCTTTATAAATTGGCGTGGCGACAATGACGCCGTCCGCACCGGCCAAATCCTCTTTTAACGCCAGCAGCGCCGGAGAATCAAAGCGCGCATAAAGCAGATCTTCCGGGCGGAAGTTATGCAGGTTCCAGGGAATTACCTCCACGCCGCGCTGCTCAAGACGATGCTGACTGACGGTTAATAAAGCTGTAGATCGTGAAGGAAAACGTGGACTTCCTGCCAGAGTAATAACGCGCATAGCAGCTCCTTATAATTAATAGTTATCGATTAATCTTAATTGAGAACTTATAGCTTCATCCTGACAGAGCAGACGCTATCGCTTAAATGATTTATCCAACAATCAAAAGCTGTTTTTGCGCTAAGGCAGAACGTCGCGGGCAAAAAAGAGGTTTACTAAGGTGCCGGTTTAACATTTCTGGCTTTTTATGGCGGTTATGCCGGATAATACCGCCCCGTTTGCCACCGGGAATTCAGGAGAGTCCATGTTTTACCCCCTCGCACGTAAAGCCTTATTCCGCCTCGACGCCGAACATGCTCATGAACTGACGCTGCAACAGTTGCGCCGCATTGGCGGCACGCCGCTGGAAGGCTTAATTCGTCAACGTCTGCCTGCGCGTCCGGTCAAATGTATGGGATTGACCTTTAAAAATGCCCTTGGCCTGGCGGCCGGACTGGATAAAAACGGCGAATGTATTGATGCTTTCGGCGCGATGGGCTTCGGCTTTGTTGAAGTCGGCACGGTAACGCCGCGCCCGCAGGCGGGAAATGATAAGCCCCGCTTATTTCGTCTGATTGAAGCGGAAGGGATTATTAATCGGATGGGATTTAATAATCTCGGCGTAGATCAATTAGTTGAGAACGTAAAGCGAGCCAGCTTTAACGGCGTGCTGGGGATCAATATTGGTAAAAATAAAGATACGCCGGTCGAGCAGGGCAAAGATGATTATTTGACCTGTATGGAAAAGGTTTATCCTCACGCCGGTTATATTGCCGTCAATATTTCTTCGCCGAATACGCCGGGATTAAGAACGCTGCAATATGGTGAGGCGCTGGATGATTTGCTGATGGCAATAAAAGCGCAGCAGAAATTACTGGAAAAGCGCCACCTGAAATATGTTCCTGTTGCGGTAAAAATTGCACCAGACCTTTCTGAAGATGAATTGGTGCAAATTGCCGATAGCCTGGTCCGTCATCAAATTGACGGCGTTATCGCGACCAATACTACGCTCGATCGTTCGCTGGTCAGCGGCCTGAAATATAGTGAAGAAACAGGCGGTCTGAGTGGACGACCGGTACAGCTGCGCAGTACCGAAGTGATTCGCCGTCTGGCGCAGGAGCTGCAGGGACAATTACCGATTATTGGCGTAGGCGGGATTGATTCGCTGGTCGCGGCGCGGGAAAAAATAGCGGCTGGCGCCACGCTGGTGCAAATTTATTCTGGCTTTATTTATAAAGGCCCCGATTTAGTAAAAGAGATTGTGACTTATCTCTGACCTTTCCCGAAGAATCCGGCCGGGGGCTTTTAATCTGTTTCCGGCTGGTTTATATTTTGTGCATTCCTTGTTCATTTCAGGAAAAATATTATTCGCGGCAGGTTAATTACTTTTTATGCCGTGTCTGATGCCGGTTGATTTGCCAGCTAACAATAAATCAGCCTGGATTTTGCAACCCTCAACTGTAGTAAGGCAAACCATGAAGATAAAACCTGACGACCAGTGGCGTTGGTTTTTCGATGCAGAGCAGGATCGTATGATGCTCGACTTAGCGGATGGTATGCTGTTTCGCTCCCGTTTCCCCCGTAAAATGTTGAACCCGGATGCCTTTAACGCAGCCGTTTTTAGCGTTGACGACGCGGCGCAATTTTTTACCTGGCAGGAGAGCTGCCGTGAAGCGGGACTCAGCGACCACCACTGTGCTGAACTGCTGTTAAATGCGCTGGTGGCCTGGCGTTTCCTGAAACCGCTGATGCCGAAAAGCTGGCATTTTCGCGTTTGCCAGCGTTATTACTGGCAGCCGGGTGCCAGCGATCTGGTCACGGTGACGCTGGAAGAGAGCGGCGAAGAAGCAAGAATGCTGGTTATCGAGGCGGGAGAAAATGCCGCACTTTGCGTGCTGGCCCAGCCGCAGCTGCAGCTGGCCGGTAAAACGATGATGCTGGGCGATGCGATTAAAATCATGCATGACCGCCTGCAGCCTTGGCATGCCGAGCAGGAGCAGCGTTACGCCCAGGCCGGCTAACGCGCCGGCCCGGCCTTTTATGCCAGTTCAATATCGCCGTCGGGAACGCAGCTACAGCTAAGAATGGTGCCGTCGCCGCGGATGGCATCCTGTTTCAGCGCTTTCACCTTGCCGGAAACCAGCTGTATTTTACAGCTGCCGCACAGGCCGGCACGGCAGGAGTAGGGGATGCGCTGGCCATGTAACTCCAGCTGCTCCAGCAGTACCTGCTGATTATTGCCGTTGAAGGCATTGCCGCGATAGCGAATAGTGACCGCTTTTTCCGCCTCGTTCTTTACCTGCAGCGTCTCAACGACCTGACCAGCACCATACTGGCGCGGCGGTTGCGTTGCCATCACCTCCAGCGCATCGCCGACCCGTATCACGCCACTGTTGCACGCCACTAAATTCAACCCAAAATCGATGTCGCCGCTGCCATCCAGCGCACTGCGAAACCCTTGCATCGTTTTCAGTGGCTCGCCGTCAGGATGTTTTCTGCCGCGCTCCGGGCTGATAGTGGTAAAGATGCAGCGGCTGCAAGGTTTAGCGACCTCGAACTCGACTTCGCCGATGCGTACGCGCGACCAGCTATCCTCTTCCCAGGCGCGCGCGCCGGTAACGGCAATATTAGGGCGAAACTGCTCCAGACGAATGCTGGCCGGACAGCGCTGTTGCAGATCGGTAAGGGAAGCTTCGTTAACCAACAAAAAAGGATAGCCGTCAGCAAAGCCAAGCGGCACGTCAGGACGACGCTTCACCCGGCGCGACATTTCCGGGCCGGTCCAGCGTAGCTGTACCGGAACCGGGAAGAAACCGCTCAGCCAGTCGTTAATCGGCTGTGGTGCGATACGCGCCGTAAAGTGATTACCCCATACCTCTGTTTCCGCGTCCTGCGGCTGGAAATCGGCAAAGCGCAGGGCGGCGCTACTGTTATCCGGCGCCTGGATCCAGATGCCGTCCGGGATCGGCGCGGGAATAAACTGCACCAGCTGCGGATACTGGCGCGCGGTAATAAAGGTGCCGTCCTGGGTCGTCAGCATAAACAGGCGATCGAAGGCCAGTCCGCTCTCCTGTACCTGGGCATGCGAAAGCTGCAGCCCGCGCATTGATTTAACCGGGTGAATAAACAGGCGTGACAGGACGATCATAAGGTTCTCCGTGCTGAAGTGACAACGACCACAGGAATCTGTGGTTTAAAGGAAGCTAACTTTATGACATGCGACAGTGATTAGCTATAATGCGCAACAATTTTCCCAATACTGTAAGTGACGATATGAATTCTCTGTTTGCCAGTACGGCGCGTGGGCTCGAAGAGCTGTTAAAGAGTGAACTGGAAGCGCTGGGGGCGCAGGACCTACAGGTTGTCCAGGGCGGCGTACATTTTCAGGGAGACGATCGTTTAATGTATCGCAGCCTGCTGTGGAGCCGTCTGGCCTCGCGCATTCTGCTGCCGCTGAGTGAATGCTCTGTCTATAGCGATCTTGACCTCTATCTGGGCGCCCAGGCAATCGACTGGACCAACCTGATTGACGGCACTTTTGCCGTGCATTTTAGCGGCACCAACGAGGCGATTCGCAACAGCCAGTTCGGCGCGTTAAAGGTTAAGGATGCGATCGTCGATAGCTTCACCCGCAAAAATCTGCCGCGCCCGGATGTTGATCGTGAGCAGCCGGACGTACGCATTAACGTCTGGCTGAATAAAGATACCGCCAGCATCGCGCTCGATCTCAGCGGAGAAGGGATGCACCAGCGCGGTTATCGTCAGCAAACCGGCCTGGCACCGATGAAAGAGAACCTGGCTGCGGCCACGGTACTGCGTTCCGGCTGGCAGCCTGGCTCGCCGCTGCTCGACCCGATGTGCGGTTCCGGTACGCTGCTGATTGAAGCAGCGCTGATCGCCAGCGATCGCGCACCGGGCCTGAACCGTCGCAACTGGGGTTTTACCGGCTGGAAGGCGCATCAGCCTGAGTTATGGCGTGAACTGATTGATGAAGCGCAAACCCGCGCGCGCGCAGGCGTTACGCAAACCACCTCGCGCTTCTTTGGTTACGATAATGACGAGCGCGTGCTGGAGCGCGCGCGCGGTAACGCCCGTCGCGCTGGTGTCGCCGATCTGTTTACTTTCGCCGTGCAGGATGTGGCCCAGCTGCGCAATCCGCTGCCGCAGGGGCCGACCGGCACCGTCATCAGCAATCCGCCTTACGGTGAGCGTCTGGAAAGCGAACCGGCGCTGATTGCGCTGCACAGCCTGCTGGGACGCGTAATGAAGAGTCAGTTCGGCGGCTGGAATCTGTCGCTGTTTAGCGCCTCGCCCGATCTGCTGAGCTGTTTGCAGCTGCGCGCCGATCGTCAGTTTAAGGCGAAAAACGGCCCGCTGGATTGCGTACAGAAAAACTATCAGCTGGCAGCGACCAGCGGCGACGGCGTACCGGCGCAGATAGCGGAAGATTATGCCAACCGCCTTAAAAAGAATGTGAAGAAGCTGGATAAGTGGGCGCGCCAGGAAGGCATTGAATGCTACCGCCTGTACGATGCCGATCTGCCGGAATATAACGTTGCCGTCGATCGCTATGCTGACTGGGTAGTGATTCAGGAGTACGCGCCGCCGAAAACCATCGATGCGATGAAGGCGCGCCAGCGTCTGTTTGATGTGATCAGCGCGACGCTGACGGTGCTGGAACTGCCGGCAAACCGCCTGGTACTGAAAACGCGTGAAAAACAGAAAGGCAAAAGCCAGTACCAGAAGCTGGGCGAGAAGGGCGAATATTTTGAAGTTCGCGAGTTTAACGCCCGTTTTTGGGTCAATCTCACCGACTATCTGGATACCGGTCTGTTTATCGATCATCGGCTGGCGCGCCGTATGCTGGGCCAGATGAGCAAGGGCAAGGATTTCCTGAATCTGTTCGCCTATACCGGCAGCGCCAGCGTGCATGCCGGACTGGGCGGCGCGCGTTCCACCACTACCGTGGATATGTCGCGCACCTATCTGGAGTGGGCGGAGCGCAATATGCGTCTGAACGGCCTGAGCGGCCGTCAGCACCGGCTGATGCAGGCGGATTGCCTGAGCTGGCTGCGTGAAAGCCATGAGCAGTTCGATCTGATTTTTATCGATCCGCCGACCTTCTCTAACTCAAAACGTATGGAAGAGAGCTTTGATGTCCAGCGCGATCACCTGCAGCTGATGCGCGATCTGAAGCGCTTGCTGCGCGCCGGCGGCACCATTATGTTCTCGAATAACAAGCGCGGTTTCAAAATGGATCACGAAGGGCTGGCCACGCTTGGCCTGCTAGCTCAGGAGATCACCGCCAAAACGCAGTCGCAGGATTTTGCCCGCAACCGTCATATTCATAACTGCTGGCTGATTACGCACGCCGGTAAGGAATAAGCTGTATGTCACTGATTAGTATTCACAACGCCTACCTTTCGTTCAGCGATGCGCCGCTGCTGGATCATGCTGAATTGCATATAGAGGAGAACGAGCGCGTTTGTCTGGTAGGGCGCAACGGCGCCGGTAAATCCACGCTGATGAAAATTATCAACGGCGAACAGCCGCTTGATGATGGCCGTATTATCTATGAGCAGGATTTAGTGGTCGCGCGTTTGCAACAGGATCCGCCGCGCAATATCGCCGGTACGGTTTATGATTTCGTTGCCGAAGGCGTAGCGGAACAGGCGGAGCATCTGAAAGCCTACCACGCTATTTCTCACGTGGTGATGAACGATCCCAGCGAAAAAATCTCAATGAGATGGCGCGTCTGCAATCGCTGCTGGATCACCATAATCTGTGGCAGCTGGAGTCGCGCATCAATGACGTGCTACAGCAAATCGGTCTGGAACCGGAAGTCGAGCTGTCGTCGCTTTCCGGCGGCTGGCTGCGTAAAGCGGCGCTGGGGCGCGCATTGGTCAGCAATCCGCGCGTTTTGATGCTGGATGAGCCGACCAACCACCTGGATATTGAAACCATCGACTGGCTGGAAACCTTTCTGAAAACCTTCCAGGGCAGCATCGTGTTTATTTCCCACGACCGATCCTTTATTCGCAATATGGCGACGCGCATTGTCGACCTCGATCGCGGCAAGCTGGTTTCCTGGCCGGGCGATTATGATAAATATCTGGAAGGCAAAGAAGAAGCGCTGCGCGTAGAAGAGATGCAGAACGCTGAATTCGACCGTAAGCTGGCGCAGGAAGAGGTTTGGATCCGTCAGGGTATCAAAGCGCGCCGCACCCGTAACGAAGGCCGCGTGCGTGCGCTGAAAGCGCTGCGTCGTGAGCGCTCCGAACGCCGTGAAGTGATGGGCAAAGCACAGATGCAGGTGGAAGAGGCAACGCGCTCCGGCAAAATCGTCTTTGAGCTGGAGAATGTTAACTACAGTATCGGCGATCGCACGCTGGTGCGAGATTTCAGTGCGCAGGTGCAGCGCGGCGATAAGATCGCGCTGATCGGCCCGAACGGCTGCGGTAAAACTACGCTGCTGAAACTGATGCTGGGTCAGCTGAAAGCGGACAGCGGCCGCGTACACAGCGGCAGCAAGCTGGAAGTTGCCTATTTCGATCAGCATCGCGCCATTCTCGATCCCGATCGCACGGTCATGGATAACCTTGCCGAAGGTAAGCAGGAAGTGATGGTCAACGGCAAGCCGCGCCACGTTCTTGGTTATTTGCAGGAGTTCCTGTTCCATCCCAAACGGGCAATGACGCCGGTACGGGCGCTTTCCGGTGGCGAGCGCAACCGTCTGCTGCTGGCGCGTCTGTTCCTGAAGCCCAGCAACCTGCTGATTCTTGATGAGCCGACCAATGACCGGATGTGGAAACCCTGGAACTGCTGGAAGAGCTGATCGACGGCTATCAGGGAACCGTGCTGCTGGTCAGCCACGATCGTCAGTTCGTCGATAATACTGTAACCGAATGCTGGATTTTCGAAGGCAACGGTGAAATTGGCGCCTTTGTCGGCGGCTATCACGATGCGCAGCAGCAGCGTGCCGCCTCACGGCCAAACCGCACCGCGCCGGTGAAAGCGCAGCCAGAAAAAGCAGCGAAAAGCGAGCCGGTGAAAGAAGCAAAACCGTCCAGCGCCAAACTGAGCTATAAATTACAGCGCGAGCTGGATTTACTGCCGCAGCAGCTGGAAACGCTGGAAACGCAGATCGCGCAGCTGCAGGCGCAGATGGCGGACGCCAGTTTTTTTAGTCAGCCGCATGAAAAGACACAGCCGGTAATCAATGCGCTAGCTGAGGCGGAGCAGCAGCTGGAAAGCGCTTTTGAACGCTGGGAATACCTTGAATCGCTGAAAAACGGCGGCTGAAATCGGGAGTAGCTATGTGTTCATCTGAACACCCGCAACGCTGGATGCTTTGTCCCCAGTGCGATCTGATGACGCAGCTGCCATCGATCGCTGCCGGGCAGAAGGCCAGCTGCCCACGCTGTCACACCACGCTAACCGCTAACTGGAGCGAGCCGCGCAAGCGGCCCTCCGGCTACGGGCTGGCCGCGCTGTTTATGCTGTTGCTCGCTAACCTGTTTCCTTTCGTCAATATGCAGGTCTCCGGCCTGAGCAGCGAAATCACGCTGATGGAAATTCCCAGCGTGATGGTTTCCGAGGATTACGCCAGCCTGGCGACGCTGTTTATGCTGTTTGTTCAGGCAGTGCCAGCCTTTTGTATGGTGGCGATTCTGCTGTTGGTGAATCCGCTGCCTTTGCCGCAGCCTTTGCGGATTGGTATGGCGCGCATTCTGTTCCAGCTAAAAAGCTGGGGGATGGCGGAAATCTTTCTCGCCGGGGTGCTGGTCAGCTTCGTTAAGCTGATGGCCTATGGCGATATTGGCCTCGGCACCAGCTTTCTGCCCTGGTGTTTGTTCTGCCTGCTACAGCTACGCGCCTTTCAGTGCGTCGATCGCCGCTGGCTGTGGCGTCAGATTGCTGCCGAACCGGCGCTGCCTTTTACGCCGCGTGCGGGTATCAGCGGCCTGAAACAGGGACTGCGATCCTGCCCGTGCTGTACAGCGGTGCTGCCGGCCGATCGTTATGTCTGCACGCGCTGCGGCACCACCGGTTATGCGCGACGTCGGCACAGTTTGCAATGGACGCTGGCACTGCTGTTTACCTCTCTCATTATCTATATTCCTGCGAACATCCTGCCGATTATGGTCACTGAAGCGCTCGGCGATAAGATGAGTTCCAACATTATGGCCGGGGTGATCCTGCTCTGGAGTGATGGTTCTTATCCGGTGGCGCTGGTGATTTTTATCGCCAGTATTATGGTGCCTTCGCTGAAAATGTTGGCTATCGGCTGGCTGTGTTGGGATGCGCAGGGGCACGGCAGACGTGACAGCGAAAAGATGAATAAAATTTATGAGGTGGTGGAATTTGTCGGCCGCTGGTCGATGATTGACGTTTTTGTCATTGCCGTACTCTCCGCGCTGGTGCGGATTGGGCAACTAATGAACATCTATCCTGCGCCTGGTGCGCTATTGTTTGCCGCCGTGGTCATTCTGACCATGTTTGCTGCCATGACTTTCGACCCACGCCTGACGTGGGATCGTGAACCAGAAAATAATCTAAAGGAGCCAAGCCTTGACGGAAAATAAACAGGGCGTCGCGAAGGTCGATCAGATCAAGCGCTGGTCGCCGGTTTGGATCATCCCCATTGTCACCGTACTTATTGGCGCATGGATACTTTTTTATCACTTCAGCCATCAGGGCCCGGAAGTGACGCTGATTACCACCAATGCGGAAGGTATTGAAGGGGGCAAGACCGCCATCAAAAGCCGCAGCGTCGATGTGGGCGTAGTAGAAAGCGCGGTATTAACCGACGATCTGCATCATGTAGAGATTAAAGCGCGGCTGAATGCCGGGATGGAAAAGCTGCTGCATGAAGACAGCGTTTTCTGGGTGGTGAAGCCGCAGGTAGGGCGCGAAGGGATCACCGGTCTCGGCACTTTGTTGTCCGGCGCCTATATTGAACTGCAGCCCGGCAGTAAAGGTGAAAAGCCTAATCACTATCAGTTGCTGGACGCGCCGCCGCTCGCGCCGCCGGATGCGAAAGGGATCCGTATCGTTCTTGACAGCACCAAAGCGGGCCAGCTTAATCCGGGCGATCCGGTACTGTTCCGCGGCTACCGCGTCGGCTCGGTGGAGACCAGCAGCTTCGATGCTGACAAGCGCGCAATGCAATATCAGCTGTTTGTCGCCGCGCCTTACGATCGGCTGGTCACCTCGAACGTGCGTTTCTGGAAAGATAGCGGCATTGCCGTTGAGATGTCCGCCTCCGGCATGCGTGTGGAAATGGGATCGCTGACCACCTTGTTTAGCGGCGGCGTCAGCTTTGACGTGCCGGACGGCTGGGAGTTGGGTGTGCCGGCAGAAAACAAAGCGGAATATCACCTGTATGACGATCAGCGCAGCATCCAGGATTCGCTTTATACCAACCACCTCGATTTCCTGATGTTCTTTAGCGATTCGATTCGCGGCCTGCAACCGGGTGCGCCAGTTGAGTTCCGGGGCATTCGCCTGGGTACGGTAGCGAAGGCGCCTTATACCGTGCCGGGTTGGAACCAGTCACTGAATAATGACTATCGCATTCCGGTGCTGGTGCGTATTGAACCCGATCGCTTCATTAAACGTCTGGGTGATGATTTTGACATCAGAGAGCATCTGCGCGATGGCAGAAAACGTGGCCTGCGCGCCTCGCTGAAAACCGGCAACCTGCTCTCCGGCTCGCTCTATGTCGATCTCGATTTTTATGACAATACGCCGCAGTACAAAGGGCCGGATAAAGTCGCCGGGCTGGAAATCATTCCTACCGTTAGCGGCGGCCTCAGCCAGATCCAGCAGAAGCTGATGGATGCGCTGGATAAGATTAATAATCTGCCGCTGAATCCGATGATCAACCAGGCTACCGGCACGCTGAAAGAGAGCCAACGCACCCTGCGTGAACTGCAAAAAACGCTGGATAACGTGAATAAGATCACCGCCAGTCCGTCAATGCAGCAGCTGCCGCAGGATATGCAACAGACGCTGCGCGAACTGAATCGCAGTATGAAAGGGCTTCAGCCTGGCTCGCCAGCCTACAACAAGCTGGTCGGCGATATGCAGCGGCTCGATCAGGTGCTGCGTGAGCTGCAGCCGGTACTGAAAACGCTCAATCAAAAGAGCAATGCACTGGTATTTGAGGCCAAACCGGGCGAAGACCCACAGCCGAAGAGGGCGAAGTAATGATGAAATGGATGCCGCTGGCAATGGCGCTGACGTTAACCGCCTGTAGCAGCACGACGCAAACCACCATGTATCAGCTGCCGACAGGAACGTCGGCAGCCGCGCCGGTCAGCCAGAGCGCGCTACTGGCGAACAACCGTTTGCCGCTATGGGTTGAGCGCGTATCGGTGCCCGATTTCCTGGCGGGCAATGGGGTGGTTTATCAGACCAGCGATGTGAAATATGTCATTGCTGCCAACAATCTGTGGGCCAGTCCGCTCGATCAACAGCTCCAGCAAACCCTGGTGACAAATCTCAGTAATGCGCTGCCTGGACGGCTGATTTCCGCCGCGCCGCTGGGTGAACAGCACGATACGCTGAACGTAAACGTGACCGGCTTCCATGGACGCTATGATGGCCAGGTGGTTATCACCGGCAACTGGACGCTGGAGCATAACGGCCAGATTACGCGTCAGAACTTTAATCTGACGCTGCCGCAGCAGGAAGATGGCTATGATGCGATGGTCAGAACCACGGCGCAGGGCTGGCAGCAGGAAGCAGAGCGCATGGCTCAGACTTTTCTTCAGATTAAAATAATTAGTTTTCTTAACTTTGCATTCCGGCATGATAAGCAGCAAACCGCTTATCAGCCGGAATTTTTTTATTTATGAATCATTATTTTGCTGCAATCGCAGGCTTGCGCGCTGACAAAAACTCTTAAAATAGCGTCTTTGTATGACAATGGCGTGAAATTTGCGCATTGATCTTTTTCAGGGATGGAGGTAGAAAAGAAACGTGGTTGCACATTTTGTGACCATTGTTTTCTTTCCACCAGTTCCACCATACCTGAATGAGGGAAATGAGGCATGAAGAGACAGAAACGAGACCGCCTGGAACGGGCACATTCACGAGGTTATCAGGCAGGCATCACCGGGCGCTCAAAAGAGATGTGTCCTTATCAAATGATCGAGGCTCGGTCTCACTGGTTGGGAGGTTGGCGAAAAGCCATGGAGGACAGGGCAGTTAGCGTTAGTGCCACAATGGCCTGACCGCCTGTTCCGAAAAAGGATAACCTCCGCATTTGCGGAGGTTTTTATATCTGAGTAATCAGAAAGAAGTCGTATCTTTAAACAGACCGACTTTCAGATCGCTGGCGGTATAGATGACATTACCGTCAACCAGCACTTCGCCATCAGCAACGCCCATTACCAGTTTACGGTTAATGACGCGCTTAAAGTGAATACGGTAGGTCACTTTTTTCGCGGTCGGCAGCACCTGGCCGGTAAATTTCACTTCGCCTACGCCCAGCGCGCGGCCTTTACCTTCAGCGCCCAGCCAGCCCAGATAGAAGCCAACCAGCTGCCACATCGCATCCAGACCCAGACAGCCGGGCATAACCGGATCGCCGATAAAATGGCAGGCGAAGAACCACAGGTCAGGATTAATATCCAGTTCTGCTTCTACATAACCTTTGCCATAGTTACCGCCTTCTTCGCTCATTTTGACCACGCGGTCCATCATCAGCATATTGCCAGCCGGCAGCGGCGGGCCTTCAGCGCCAAACAGTTCGCCGCGACCAGAGGCAATCAGATCTTCTTTTGTATAGGATTCGCGTTTTTCTACCATGTTTCAATAAGCCTTTTTCTAGTGAATCACGAAGGTTAGCTAACAGCTGTAAGCTGAACAACTCCGATCAGCTGTGGTTAAACCAGTTTAGCCAACGCAGAGGCCAGGGACGCTGACGCGCCTCCTGCTGATTAAATTCTGTGATACGCGCCTGAATAGTTTGCAACAGGCTGGGCGCATCCTCTTTTTTCCATGCAACGCCGGTGAGTATCGGCAGAGCTTCATCGACTCCGCTGACGGCCCAGATATGAAACTGTTCGTCACGCACGGCATCAATAATTTCCTGTTGCAGACAGAGATGACGTACGTTAGCGGCGGGAATGATTACGCCCTGCTGGCCGGTCAGACCGCGCTGTTGGCAGACATCGAAGAAACCTTCGATCTTCTCGTTCAGACCACCGACCGGCTGTACATGTCCGAACTGATCGACCGAACCGGTAACTGCGATTTGCTGATTAATTGGCTGCTCGGCCAGCGCGCTGATCAGCGCGCAAAGTTCAGCAAGCGAGGCGCTATCGCCATCGACTTCGGAATAGGACTGCTCAAAAACCAGCGACGCTGAGAAGGGCAGTTGCTGATCGAGTTCCAGTTCCGCAATCAAAAATGCCTGCATGATCATCATGCCTTTCGCATGAATATTTCCGCCCAGCTCCGCTTTGCGCTCAACATCAGTAAATTCGCCATCGCCAACATGTACGACACAGCTGATACGCGAGGGTTCGCCAAATGCACGGGGATGGCCGGGAAACTCTATAACGGACAGGCCGTTGATCTGTCCAATTACGTCGCCTTCCGTTTCAATCAGAATTTGATCGAGCAGAATTTCATCGCGCATCTGGTCGGGCAGATAGCTTTCGCGCCAGCTACGCGCATCCAGAGCAGCCTGCAATGCCGCCGCATCGAGCTTATCGCCATACAATGCGGCGTCACGCAGCTGACGGCTAAGCCAGGCAGGGCTGAGTGGAAGCGTTTCGCGGTCACCGCTGTAACGTACCGCTTCCTTAAGCAGAACGGGCCAAAAATCCGCTTCGATAGCAGGAAGGTTAGCCTGACGTGCCAGCGCTGTTATCCAGCGGCACCACAGCGCCATCTCTTCTTCATCTTCAACCCGCAGGTTATCTTCATACTCGCTATAAACTGCCAGCTCCGCGAGTTCCGGCTCCATTTCCTGGAAATCAGCCATGGCGTCGCGATCGCCACAAAGCACCAGCTTTAACTGGAGCGGCATGGAGGGAATGCTGACCGGCAGAGGACGGGATTCATCCGGCGACAGCCAGTCAAAACGCTGTTGCACTATGGTTTGCTTCAGTCGCAGCCACATCAGCGGCTGAGCCAGCAGCGTGCGCAATGAGAGCAACAGGATGCCGCCATTAGCACGGTGGATTAAACCCGGCTGCAAGCTGATTCGCTGAGAAAAAATACGCAGACAGCCAAACAGTTGCTCAGGCTCGATCCAGTCGGCAAACTGTACGTCGCCGCGGCTGGCAAAGGCCTCATCCGCCGATGTGGCTGGTTGCCAGGTTATCTGCTCGTCATTAATCAGATAGTTACCGCCGTAAAGGTCTTCCTTCCGATCGCTGTTATGCTGTAATGTTTGCGCCAGCAAGGAGATATTCTCACTGCTTTCCGCGCAACGGATTAGCATTAGCGGGAAAGGTGCGTTGCTGTTTTGCAGTAAATTTGCTGCATCAAACAGGCGAGGCTGAATGTCAGGTAAAATATCGCTGACATTATCGCTAAACACGCGGGAAAAAAGAGACTGGAAGCTTTCGGCATCAGGCTGTAGCGCCTGCCATGCAAGTCGGTTGCTGGTCAAAGTAATCGCATTTGTCTGAATTAATGAAAAGCGCGATTATACAGCTTTTCAGCCTGTTACGCACGGCAGAGATCTTACCGATTCAGCGTGGGCGTTCATGCATTCCCGCTGCGCCGTTCTCTGCCGCAAGTCGTAAAAAAGCTGTTATTCTTAGTTTGTTACCTGCTCATGATGAGATTCCGATGAAATATCAGCAGCTGGAAAATCTTGAAAGCGGATGGAAATGGAAATATCTGGTGAAGAAACACCGGGAAGGCGAACCCATTACCCGACACGTTGAAATCAGCGCCGCCCAGGAGGCCATAAAGGCGTTACTGGCCATGGAAAATCATCCGATAGATGTGCTGAAGTGGATTGAGCAACATATTAATCCTGCACTGGAAAATCGTATGAAGCAGACGATTCGCGCACGGCGCAAACGTCACTTTAATGCTGAGCATCAGCATACGCGTAAAAAATCTATCGATTTAGAATATCTGGTTTGGCAAAGGCTGGCAGGACTGGCGCAGCGGCGTAACAGCACGCTGTCGGATACGATTGTACAGCTTATTGAAGATGCTGAACGTAAAGAGAAATATGCCAGCCAAATGTCAACTTTACGACAGGATCTGCAGGCAATTCTGGGGAAGGACGATATCAGTTAACTCTGATTAGGGCTGATATATTTTTACGATTACCCAATAAAAAACCCCGCCGAAGCGGGGTTTTTTTTTACGTATTACTTAAGCCTGCGGCTGAGTAACAACGTCTTTCAGACCTTTAACTTCGATTTCTACGCGACGGTCCGGACCCAGGCAGTCGATCAGGGCGTTACGGCCTTTCACGCTGTCACAGGTGTTGCCGGTAACCGGGTTAGATTCACCCATGCCACGTGCAGAGATCTTGTCAGCCGGGATACCTTTAGATACCAGGTAGTCAACCACGGACTGAGCGCGTTTTTCAGACAGTTTCTGGTTGTACTGCTCTGAACCGATACGGTCGGTGTAGCCCAGAACAACAACAGAGCCGTCTTTCGGATCCATTGAACTCAGCTGAGAGTACAGCTGATCCAGCGCCTGCTGGCCTTCGCCTTTCAGGGTTGCTTTGTTGAAGTTGAACAGCACGTCTGATTTCAGAGTGAAGTGCTTGGTTTCAACAACCGGAGCCGGAGCCGGAGCCGGAGCTACGACTGGCGCTGCAGCATCATCCTGACCGAAACGGTAAGAAACACCCAGGCTCAGCATGGCGTTGTCAGGACGGGTACCAACGGTACCTGCATCACCAATGTTGTTAACCCACTGGTAGTCCAGACGCGTTGCCCAGTTTTTGGTCAGCGCATATTCAACACCTACGGCAGCCAGCGGAGAAACGCCGGTGTCGTGGTCGCTGATGCGAGTGCCAGTAGCAACGTTCTGCTGAGTAGAATCAGCACGCCATACCATACCACCCAGGCGGGTATAAACGTCCAGATCATCCATCACCGGGTAGCTCAGTTTAGCTGCCAGCTGGATGCCCTGTGCTTTGAAAGCGCCGTTTACTTCGTTGCCTTTGTTCGGCATACGGCCAAGCCAGTCATAGCCCAGCTCGAAGCCCAGATACGGGTTAGCCTGATAGCCAACAAATGCACCAGCGCCCAGCTGGCTTTCGTGGGTCGGGCCGTCGTTGTTGGTATAGCCGTTACCGTAGTAACCAGTATCGTGATACTGAGACCAGCCCAGTTTAGCACCGGTGTACCAGGTGTTATCTTTCGGTGCGGCCTGCGCTACGGTAGCGAAGCCAGCCAGTGCCACTGCAATTGCGATAGCTGTCTTTTTCATTTTTGCGCCTCGTTATCATCCAAATAGGCAAGGAGCTTAAAATAAGCTCTTGGTTGTAATCCTTCGCCGGGTCCTTTTGCTCGATTATTACTCTACCGGAAAACGGAGGTTATTGAGCACCCTGGCGAGATAAAGTCTACAACGTGGCGAGAAACTTACAAGTAAGATGTGAGGACGGTCCGCAAAAAAAGGGCTTTTCGTACACAAAATTTAACATCCAGCACGGATTTTTATGGCAAAAAAATTGTCTACATGCGCGGCGAAACCCATGCTCCGCCGCGTGAGAGTAGAATCAGCGGGTTATCAGGACAAAGGGAAGTTTTTTAACTGAGATTTATCTCATATTTACTTAATGATACAAAGTTGAGTGAATTTTCAGCCGGTTTTTTTGTCCGCCTGAACAAACAGCGCTAGCTTGAGGACGCATAATCAGTCCAAGTGCCTGACCTGCGGAAGCCGCTTCTTCGAGCTGACGACGATCGTTTTCACTAATATCTTCTGAAAACCAGCCTAACACCACACTGTAGTTACCGGTCTGTAACGCTTTCACCATTGCCTCAACCGTATTAATTTCCTGATGAGCGGGAAACTGCATCATTTTATTCAACGGCAGACCTGAAGCCTTTAGCCAGTGTCGACTGATCTTTTGTGGCGGCGTGAGCCAAAGCTGCCAGCGTGACTGTGTACCAAGCTGCTGTAATAACGGTAGCAGCAGTAGCTGAGTCAGGCCTGGTTCAGCTTCACTATAGCTCAACTCGCTAATCCAGCCGGTATTCAATACGGGCGGTACGGCAACGCGAGAGTGGCCTGGTAAAGCGGAACGCGCAAAAGAGGACTTCAGTAAATGAGTACGCATGATTATCAGCTCACGTGGTTACTGTATGGATATACAGTAATGCGCTGAGAGATTAAGATCAACCTCATTTTTTGAAAACGTCTCGCACTTTTTATATGCAAATGGCCGCAAGCTCATTTTGTAATTGAACCATTAATAAGAATTGCCTATGTTTTAGCCAATGGAAAACAGTAGCTTAGTTTGAGTTTATTAAGGCGAAGGAGCAGCATATGGATTCATATCAAAGGATTGTTCAGTCAAAACAGCAGCTGTCAGCGTTAGGGAATATCACGGTTCGCTCACAATTTGGCGGCTATAGCCTGGCTGTGGAAAAGGTCGTTTTCGCTCTCATTACCGATGGCGAACTTTATCTGCGAACCAGTGAAACATTAACCAGCTATATGCGGAAACAACGCCTGTCGCCGCTGGTTATTGATAAGCGCGGCATGCCGGTAACGCTGCATTATTACCGTATCAATGAAGCGTTGTGGAACGATAAACGGCTATTAATGAAGTTTTCCAGATCTGCGCTTACGCTTGCGCGTCGGCAAAAAAATGCTCGCCAAAACAATATACGCTTAAAAGATCTTCCTAATCTGGGCATCCGCATGGAAATGCTGCTGCGCGAAATTGGCATTGATAGCGTAGGCGCTTTGCGCAAGGCGGGAGCAAAAAACTGTTGGCTACGTTTAAGAGCGCTGAACAAACATCTGGGATTAAGTTGTTTGCTGGCTCTGCAGGGCGCCATTACCGGGCATCACTAGGCGGCGCTGCCCGCAGAGGTTAAAGAAGAACTGTGCGCCTGGTTTAACTCCACCATTAACTGGGAGAAAGCCCGTCAGGATTAACGGGCAGGTGGTCACGCAAGTTGTTTTTTCAGGCGGGCGATTTCAGGTAGCAGCGCAATCAGCAGGCCAATTTGCTGAAGCACCAGCTGAGCCTGAGAGTCCGCCTCGCTGTCAAAGTGTGCAATACGCGCAGCAAGTTCACTCATCATCTGCTGCGCTTGCTGCTCGCTTACTACATTCACCTGTAAAACATCATCAACATAGCAGACGGCATCATCTAACAGCGCCAGCAGTTCAGGCTGCGTTATCTTTACACGATGCGCACCCAGCGCTGAGATATAGCTCAAAAAAGAGTGATTCAGGCAAAGCAAACGAAAGGCCGCTTCGCGCAACAGCGGATCCGGGCGCATCTCGGTTGAAAGATTAGAAACTACCGAAGCCAGTTCCGCATCGCCATTATGCGCATCGCGCCGTGCGATCCGATATGCCAGGCGGTTATCTTTCCCCTGGTGATATTGTTCAAGGATCGCGTCCAGATAGCGGCAGTTGGCCGTTAAGGTTTTTTCCGCAACGGCGGGCAGACGACGAAAACGCCAGTCTGGCCAGATAAAACTTACCGCCAGCCAGGCAATACCGCAGCCCAACAGCGTATCGACAATACGCGGCACCGCCACGTCAAAACCTTCGCCAAGCAGGTTAAAGCAAAGCAGTACCAACAGCGTAATAAACATGGTCGCGTGCGCATACTGTACCTGACGAAAAGCAAAAAACAGCACGCCGGACAGGACAATCAGCAGCAGCTGGCCATCTACCGAGGGCACCAGCCACAGAACCGGCAAGCCGATAGCAATACCGGTCAGCGTGCCGATAATACGCAGCGCCAGGCGTCGGCGCGTCGCGTTATAGCCCGGCTGGCAGACAAACAGACTGGTTAACAAAATCCAGTAGCCGCGTTCCAAACCGGTGAGCTGAATAAAGGCATAGCCGATGCACAACACCAGTGACATCCGCACCGCATGACGAAAAAGCGGAGATTCCGGCGTTAAATGGCGACTGATCCGCAGGCGAATATCGCTCCAGCCTGTTAGTCCCTCGCTGGAAAGATGGGTATCGCTGCCGCCACGATGGGCCTGCTCAAGCGCCTGCTCTGATTCAATTGTCGCCAGCTGCGCATCGATCGCCTTAAGATTGCTCAGCAGATAGCGCAGCGCTTTTTGCCGCGCTTTATCCTCAGGTGAGTCAGGTAAGCGATCCAGCGCTGCCTGCAGATGGTTAAATGCCCGCTCAAAACGCGTATCGTGCTGATAGCTTTGCCGCAGTAAGATTGCTTCAGAGAGCTGACGGCAGGCGCGGGCCTGCATGGTTAACAAGCGCTGAAAACGAAACATAATTTCGCTGTAACGCCATTCCTGACGCAGCGCGTGATATTGAATATGCGAGGAGCTGGCGCGTTCGTGGATATCCTGCGCAACAAAATAATAGTGCAGCGTACGCCGCGTTCCGCGCTGGCCGCGATCGCCGCGCAGGCGGCTTTGTATCGAGGTTTTTGCCTCATTAAGCATCGCAACCAGTTTACTGTTTGCCATAGCGACCTCAATCAGGCCGCGATCGTCATTTTCTTCAACGTCAGGATCAAACAGCGCAGCTTTGGCCTCCAGATAGTGCGCTAACAGGCTGTAGCTGCGCGCCATATTTTCCTGCAGCGGTCGAATCGGGAACAGCAGGTGTCCAATCAGCGTTAGCAGGTTATACCAGACCGCGCCTAACAGCAGCAGGATCGGCTGAAGATACCATTCAGAAAAAAGCCCGGCGCCGAGCATAGTGTAAATGGCGATCAGCAGGGCGCCGAAGGCGATAGTGGCGTAGCGTTGACCCAGCGCGCCCAGCAGGATAAAACCCCAGGCGGAAATGGCCAGACCAATAATAAACAGCCAGGGCCAGGGAAAAAGCAGCTCTACCGAGACGGAAGCGATACAAAAGCAGAGCAGCGTAATCAGCAAATTGCGCAGTCGCCCGGTAAAACGGTCATCCAGATCGGCCAGCGCGGCCGCCACGACGCCGAGCGTCAGCGGCAATGTCCAGATAATCTGCTGGATCCACCAGGGGAAAGCGGCGGCGCCAGCCAGCGCCAGAAAAATACGGGTCAGATAAAGCCCGGTGCTGTTAGCTGTGTAACGACGCAATCGCGCAGTCAGCGCTATCATGGCCCGGTCACCTTACTGAAAACGACGGCGCGCATTGGCTTCGCGTGCCGCTCGCGCTTCTTCGGTAGAGACAACCCGACGGCCTACCGGCCACAGCGCAATCGCCGCCAGCTTAAAGTTCGCTATCCCAACCGGGATACCGATAATGCTAATGCACTGCGCAATGCCAACCGTGATATGGGAAATACAGAGCCACCAGCCGAAAAAGATAAACCACAAAATATTCAGCAGGGTGCCGCCGGTGTTCATTAACGCGTTGCTTTGGTCGGGACGCAGTTCATTCACATGTATCGCCTCGTTGCCGTAGGGCAGAAGCGAAAACTTGGTGATTTCCCAGCAGGATCGCGTCAGAGGTAAGGTAAAAATTAAAACAATGCTGATCAACGTAGCGAACAGCCAGCTTAGCGTGGTAAAGAAGCCACCCAGCACAAAATTAAGAATATTCAAAACGGTACGCATTACAGGCTTCCTTCAGAAAACAGTTTTTATCAAATATCGCAGCGTTTGATTGTAACCTGTTTTAACCCTGGAGCGGTAAACTACGGCCCAGTAGACTAGACGGCAAATGGCACTCCTACATCTTTGGTTATAGCGCATGGAACTAAAAGCAACGTCGCTCGGTAAACATCTGGCACAGCATCCCTATAATCGGGTGCGTCTGTTAAGCGCCGGCGTAGAGGTCAGTGGTGAAAAACATGAGTATCTGATCCCGTTTAATCAGCTGCTGGAGATTAAATGCAAACGCGGACTGATCTGGGGTGAACTGGAATTTACCCTGCCGGATGAGAAAGTCGTGCGTCTGCACGGCACGGAGTGGCAGGAGACGCAGCGGTTTTACCATTATCTCGCACAGGCGTGGCAAAGCTGGAGCGAGGAGATGAGCGATATCAGCGCTCAGGTGTTGGAAACCCTGGTCGCCACCCTGCGACAAAAAGATGAACAGGATCGCTGGCTAAAACAGAGCGAGCTGGCGGAGTTGCAGCAGCATATTAAGGACACCTTTTCTGCACTACCGCTACCGACATTACGACTGACCGAATTTGATCATTGTCGTGCGCTTTATCAGCAATGTTTGCCGTGGCTGGAGAACGGCGAGGAGCAGCTTAAAAAACGTAACGATGCCTGGACGGCGCGTATGCTGCAACAGCATGCGGATTTTTTCGCGACGGTGGAAACATCGCCGCTTAATCCGGCGCAGGCGCGTGCAGTCGTCAATGGTGAAGATTCGCTTCTGGTACTGGCAGGCGCCGGCAGCGGTAAAACCTCGGTGTTGGTGGCGCGCGCGGGCTGGCTGCTACGGCAACGCCAGGCGCAGCCACAGCAAATTTTGCTGCTTGCGTTTGGACGTCAGGCGGCAGAGGAGATGAACGAGCGTATCCAGTCGCGGCTGAAAAACGATGAAATTGAAGCCCGTACTTTTCATGCGCTGGCGCTGCATATCATCCGCCAGGGCAGCAATAAAAGTCCGCTTATTTCTCGCCTGGAGACCGATAACACGGCGCGTCGGCAGCTGTTAACTGAGACCTGGCAGCAGCAGTGCGCCGAAAAGAAAGCCCATGCCAGCGGCTGGCGGCAATGGCTGACAGAAGAATTGGCGTGGGACGTGCCGGAAGGTGATTTCTGGCAGAACGAAGCGCTGGCGCAGCGGCTGGCTGGCCGTCTTGAGCGCTGGCTGGGTCTGATGCGAATGCATGGCGGCGCGCAGGCAGCCATGATCGCCGACGCGCCGGAGGCGATTCGCGATCGTTTTACTAAACGTGTGAAGCTGATGGCGCCACTGCTTAAAGCCTGGAAAAGCGCGCTGAAAGAGGAGGGCGCTATCGACTTTTCCGGCCTGATTCATCAGGCAGTAAACCTGCTGGAGAAAGGGCGCTTTATCAGCCCCTGGAAACATATTTTGGTCGACGAGTTTCAGGATATATCGCCGCAGCGGGCCGCATTGCTGACCGCCTTACGTAAACAGAACCGGCAAACCAGCCTGTTCGCCGTCGGTGATGACTGGCAGGCTATCTATCGTTTTAGCGGTGCGGAAATGTCGCTGACCACCGCTTTCCACCACTATTTTGGCTGCGGCGACAGCTGCGTACTGGATACCACGTATCGCTTCAACGAGCGTATTGGCGAAGTGGCGAATCGCTTCATTCAGGAAAACCCGCATCAGCTTGCTAAGCCGCTTAACAGCCTGACAAAAGGCAATAAAAAGGCGATTTCGCTGCTGCCTGACGAACGGCTGGAAGATCTGCTGAATAAAATCAGCGGCTACGCCCGGCTGGAAGAGCGGGTATTGCTGTTAGCGCGCTATCACCATCTTCAGCCGACGCTGCTGGCAAAAGCGAAAACGCGCTGGCCGAAGCTCAGGCTCGATTTTATGACTATCCACGCCAGCAAAGGACAGCAGGCGGATTATGTGATTGTGCTGGGGCTTCAGCAGGGCCACGACGGCTTCCCGGCGGCAGCGCGCGAGACGGTAATAGAAGAAGGCTTACTGCCGCAGCCGGAGGATTTCCCCGATGCGGAAGAGCGACGGCTGGCTTATGTGGCTATCACACGGGCGAAGCAGCAGGTCTGGCTGCTCTATAACCGGCAGCAGCCGTCAGTATTCGTGGAAGATTTTAAACGCCTTGGCGTGCCGCTGCTGCGTAAGCCTTAGCGTTATTTGGCGGACGCGCTTACTTCAGGCGCGTTTGCAGATAATTTTGATAATCGGGAATTTGAATGGTAACCGGCTGGTTAAACAGCGGAGACTGAATAATAAAATCGGCGGTTGAACGGTTCGTCGCGGTCGGAATATTCCAGACGGTCGCCAGTCGCAGCAGCGCCTTAACATCCGGGTCGTGCGGTACGGCGTTTAACGGATCCCAGAAAAAAATCAGCAGATCGATTTTTCCTTCCGCGATCAGCGCGCCGACCTGTTGATCGCCGCCCATTGGGCCGCTCAACATGGCGTTAACTTCAAGGCCGGTTGCGCGCTGAATCAAATTACCGGTCGTACCGGTAGCGTACAACGTGTGCGCATTCAGCAGCGCTTTGTGTTGGCTAACCCATTCAAGCAGCGCGGTTTTGCAGTGATCGTGCGCCACCAGGGCAATGGTTTTTGCTTCGGCAAGGGTACGGCTGGTCTGCTGCATTAATATATCCTGTTGAGAAAATAGTGAAAAACAGGGAAAACAGATCGCGAGTTTACCGCTGCCGGGCGGTAAACATCAACTTGGCCGTAGCGCTTTCATCAAACTCAGCAGGCGCTGGCGCGTGGCGCTGTCAACCTGGTGAAACCAGAGCTGTAACAGACGTTCCGCTGGCATATTGTTGCCGACAACATCAACCGGAAATTTTTCCTGGCGTACGCTTAAAGGTGGCTGCTGCGCAAAACGCGGCACGGAGGCGGGCTGGCCGTTGCGGTTATAAACCATCAGCGCCTTTTCCAGATCGGTTTGCTGTCCATTCAGCAACGGCAGCCGATCGCGACGGATTTTAACCGGCTGGCCTTTTTCATCTGCCATCATAAATTCGTAGGTTTTATCAAACTGGCGGCGAGCATGCTGGCTTTCCAGATCTGGCAAACGAATGGAAATGGATTTGACGTTAGCGACAAATGATACGATTAACGGTGCGGAGATATAGCTGCGTTTATCATTGTTATGAGAAGAAGCGAGCGTTTTTTCAACGCGAAACAAGAGCTGGTGTTCGCCATTATCTAACTCCAGTCCATCGGCGCCTTTTAACAGCGAGCCTGAAATTTTGCGTCCGTCCAGTACCAGCAGATCGATATTAGGATCGAGCCTGAGCGTAGTCGCATAGCAGGATGTTGCAAACAGCAGTGCAAGCATGCCTGAGCAGATCAAACGCAGCTTCATTATTTCTCCAGAAGGCGCACGGGAATCCCGGCAGTGAATGTATCAAATTCTTACATTATGGCAGCGTGTTAACATTTTAACATATAATTTTGTGCCCTGAATCGCTAAATGCGCCAATGATGCTTGCCTGTTCATTCCGAAACCATAAATCACCTAAAATGGGTGGATTAATGCCATCAGGAGTAACTATGAACGACCAGATGATTGCCGATGTTCTGAGATCGACCCGCACCATTGCGTTAGTCGGTGCCAGCGATAAGCCCACGCGCGCCAGCTACGGCGTTATGGCCTGGCTGCTGCAACAGGGATACCACGTTATTCCCGTCAGCCCAAAGCTGGCAGGTCAGACTTTGCTGGGACAAAAAGTCTACGCCTCTCTGGCGGAAATTCCAGAGCCGGTCGATATGGTTGATGTTTTTCGCAATTCAGAAGCTGCGTGGGGCGTGGCGCAGGAAGCGATCGCCATTGGCGCGAAAACCTTATGGCTTCAGCAGGGTGTGATCAACGAGCAGGCGGCGGTACTGGCGGGCGAAGCGGGCTTAAACGTGGTAATGGATCGCTGTCCAAAAATTGAAATTCCCCGGCTGGGACTACTCAAAAATGAACAGGCCTGACCGGTAATGTGGTATCAGGCTTGTCGATGAAAGGGAAGGTAAGATGCCTGGCGTGCCAGGCATGCTATTAATGACGTAAGCGCGGAGCCAACAGCTGCTGACGAATCGACTCGGCCAGCTCATCTAAAGAAGGCTGTTCGGGATGAAACGTCTGCGCCTCGCCTGACAGCTGGGCTTCGGCAAGATAAGTATGAATCGGCTCACCGTCATCGTCTTCGGTGACGACATGATACCAGGGCGCGGTTCGTAACGTTTCATTCGCGCCAACATCTTCAATATCAGGATCGTCTAACGAATACTCAGGATCGACATCAACCACCACGCCCAGAAAACCCAGCATTTTATGACGTACCTGCTGACCAATTCCAAATTTACTGGCAATCATCAATACCTCCTGACAAACATTGCCCCTGAACACCAATATGGTGGCAAAGGCATCGTTTTCAAGTTACAGCACGCGGCAGGCAAACCCCTTCAGATACAGGCCTTCAGGATAGCTGGCGATAACCGGATGATCGGCAGCCTGTCGGAACTGCTCTATAAATTGTACATCACGCTGAGCATCTACGGCGGCGTCGGCAATGATTTTCTGAAATAAATCAGTTGCCATCAGGCCTGAGCAGGAGAAGGTCAGCAGCATCCCGCCGGGATTAAGCAGCTGCATCGCCAGCATATTGATGTCTTTATAGCCCCGGCAGGCGCCTGCCAGCTGGTTTTTATTCTCGACGAATTTAGGCGGGTCCATCACGATAACATCAAACTTTTCACCGCTGTCGCGATAGTTGCGCAGCAGCTTAAAAACGTCATCGCGCACAAACTGCGCTTTACTGACATCCAGTCCATTCAGCTCAACGTTTTGCCGCGCGACGTCGAGCGCTGCCTGCGAGGTATCGACGCTGATCACTTCACGACAGCCGCCGAGCAGGGCGGAAACGGCAAAGCCGCCGGTATAGGAGAAGCAGTTAAGGACGCGCTTATCCTGCGCATAGCGACGGGTCGCAAAGCGGCTGTCGCGCTGATCCAGATAGTAGCCGGTTTTGTGGCCGGTACGAATATCGACCAGCAGCTTCATGCCATGTTCGCTAATCGGCAATAAATCAGGCGGCAGCTCACCGCTCACTGGCCCCTGCGTCAGCTCAAGTCCCTCTTTTTTACGCACCGTGACATCAGAACGATCATAGATAGCACTGTCGGGATAGCACTGCTGCAACGCTGAAATAATCGCCGGACGTTGATATTCCGCGCCGGCGGAAAGCAGCTGAATAACCAGAAATGCGCCAAAACGGTCGATGGTTACGCCAGGCATGCCATCGGATTCACCGGCGATTAAACGATAGCTGTCCAGCCCGTCACGAACGGCCAGCCAGTCGCGGAGTTGCTGAGCCGCCTGCAGGCGACGTACAAAAAAGGCGATATCGACCGATTCGTCCGGCTGCCAGCTCCAGACGCGCGCGCGAATCTGCGAGTCGGGAGAATATGCGGCGCGGGCCAGCCATTTACCCTGGCTGTCACAAACGTCAATAGTTTCACCACGCTGGGCCTTACCTTCCATACGCGCGACGGCGCCGGAAAAAATCCAGGGGTGACGACGGAGCAGGGATTTTTCACGTCCCTTAGCGAGAATCAATCGAACAGTCATATTTTGCTATGCTTACCAACGGAAAATGAGCCGACATTGTCCGGTGGTTACCGGCAAAATGCAATCAGCCTGGATTAGGGAGGCGCTATGACGCAACGCTGTATAAAAGCCTGGGTTCATGGTCGGGTACAGGGCGTGGGGTTTCGTTACAGTACGCAAATGCAGGCGCAGCAGCTTGGGCTGACCGGTTATGCGCGTAATCTGGATGATGGCAGCGTTGAGGTACTGGCCTGCGGCGCCAGCGAGCAGTTGGATCAGCTGCTGGCGTGGTTAAAGGCGGGCGGACCGCGTAGCGCGCATGTCGATCGGGTACTGACCGAGCCGCATCATTCTGCGGATATTCCGGCACGCTTTACGACCGGCTAAGGCAGTAAAGCGCCGCTGCGGTTACAGACACTTCACCGGTTTAGGCAAGCCGGCTATTTTTGTTGCCTGCTTAGCCGGGCCATCGGGGAACAGGCGAAACAGATAGCGGCTGTTGCCTTTCTCTTCACCCAGCTTCTGCGCCATCGCTTTCACCAGCATTCTTACCGCTGGCGACGTATTAAATTCCAGATAAAAGTCACGTACAAAATGTACGACTTCCCAATGGGCTTCGCTCATTACAATGGATTCTTCCGCTGCGATATGCAGCGCCAGCGCCTCGCTCCAGTCGGCAGAATTCAGCAAATAGCCCTGAGCGTCGCGCGCGATTTCTTTACCTTCAAACAGCACGGTGTGGCCTCACTTATCTAAACGGCGCTTATAGTAGCAAACTTAATGACGGCAAAAAATAAGGCCCCGCACTGGCGGAGCCTTCATTATCAACGGTCGTGCCGGTTGAATTAGTTATTACGTGAGAAGCCCAGAATGCTCAGCAGGCTGATAAAGATATTGTACAGCGAGACATAAAGGCTAATGGTGGCGCGAATATAGTTCGTTTCGCCGCCGTGAATAATATTGCTGGTTTCCCACAGGATGGCGCCGGTAGAAAACAGAATAAATAGCGCGCTGATAGCTAACTGCAGCGCCGGCAGCTGCAGGAACAGGTTAGCGACAACGGCAACCAGCAACACCACAAAGCCCGCCATCATCATCCCGCCCAGGAACGACATATCTTTGCGCGTCGTCAGCACATAGGCCGAACAGCAGAAGAACACCAGCGCCGTACCGCCCAGCGCCAGCGCGATGGCATCGCCCATGCCAGCCGACAGGAAGGAGTTCAGGATCGGCCCCAGGCTATAACCGAGGAAACCGGTAAAAGCGAACGCCGCCAGAATACCAGCCGGGCTATTTGCCAGACGATAGGTTAAAAACATCAGGCCATAGAAACCGACCAGCATCAGAATCAGGCCCGGCGCAGGCAGATTTAATAAGGTACTGGCGGTGGCGGTGGCAGCGGAGAACGCCAGCGTCAGGCCCAGCAGAAAATAGGTGTTACGTAAAACTTTATGGGTACTCAGTAACGAAGTACCGGTACCAGAACGGGAAACAATGCGATCCATAATGCACCTCTACAGGGGACACAATCTTAGCGCAGAGCATACGAAGCGTCGCAGCAAGGGAAAAGGCGTTTTACCCTTCTTTACGCGTGGAAACTGTTGTTTTTGCGAGCTGAGTGGCGATTCTGCCAGCAAACAAAGCGTTGTTGACTGTTTTTCAGGCGAACGGAAGCATTAACTATTTACATTGCCGTAAGGGGTGTTTATAGTTCGCCTCATTGCGGAGGGTGGCCGAGCGGCTTAAGGCAGCGGTCTTGAAAACCGCCGATGGGAAACCATCCGAGAGTTCGAATCTCTCCTCCTCCGCCACTAAATTTCTAACGGGCCAGCAGCAATGCTGGCCCGTTTTCGTTTGGGTAAAATGGCGATTTGCCGCTGTTTTCGCCGTTACGCTGCGAAAATAATCATTCAGTAATTTTTTGCATTAAAGGGGCTTGCGCAAGCAGAATCAAGCCGTTAGACTTCGTCGCACAATATGACACGTCAGCAATTCAGGTTGCGGATTGTCTTGCGGAGGGGTGGCCGAGTGGCTTAAGGCAGCGGTCTTGAAAACCGCCGATGGGAAACCATCCGAGAGTTCGAATCTCTCCTCCTCCGCCAAATTTTAAGAGCCAGCACAGCGTGCTGGCTTTTTTTATGTGCGCTTCATCGCGCCACCAGCCGTTACCTCCCGCATTTCTTCTGGTTTGGCTCCTGCCGCGTTTTTATTATCGAAGCCGTCGTGCTGGAAAACATTCTTTTGCTTTTCAGTCGGCTAATGAGACTAAACCGCGATGTCGCGTGTCTGCTATAGTCCTGATACGATATGAAGCCGCATCCGCTGCCGCAGACTGAAGCGCAGGGCGGCAGGGTATCTCCAGTATTGGCCCTGATGCGCTACGGTCAGGCGTCAGCCAGTCATCATCAGATCGAATGGAACAGTAACAATGATCAAAAAACTTAGTCTTTGCGCATTGTCGGTTATTGCGGCGTTACCTTTAGGATTTTCTGCCCAGGCCGCTGATGGCGATCTGCAACTCCAGCAGGTACTGATGCTTAGCCGACACAATCTGCGGGCTCCGCTGGCTGATAATGGCAGTCTGTTAACGCAGGTCACCAAAAAAAGCTGGCCGCAATGGGAGGTGGCTGGCGGTGAGCTGACGACAAAAGGCGGCGTACTGGAAGTCTATATGGGGCGCTATACGCGCGAATGGCTGGCGCAGCAGGGGCTGATTGATAAAGCGGCCTGCCCGGCACCGAATGACGTTTTTGCCTACGCAAACAGCCTCCAGCGTACCGTAGCGACCGCACAATACTTTGTTGCAGGTGCTTTCCCTGGCTGTGACGTCAGCGTTACGCATCAGGATGAAATGGGCACCATGGATCCTGTCTTTAGTCCGGTGATTACTAACGGCAGTGAAGAATTCAATAAAAAAGCGTTGGCCGCGCTGAATGCGCAGGGTGAAAAGCTGAGCCTGAAGCCCGCTTTCCAGCGGCTGGAAAAAATCATCGATTATAAAAACTCATCGGCCTGTGATGGCAAAAAGCAGTGCGCGCTGAGCAGTGATAACCAGAATAAATTCAGTGCGGAAAATGGCAAAGAGCCTAACGTTGCCGGACCGCTGAAAATAGGTAACTCGCTGGTTGATGCGTTTACGCTGCAATATTACCAGGGATTCCCGTTGGAGCAGGTCGCCTGGGGACAGATTAAAACGCCAGAACAGTGGCAGGAGTTGGCAGCGGTTAAAAACGGCTATCAGGATGCGCTGTTTACCGCGCCGGAAATCGCCCATGAGGTCGCTGCACCGCTGATTGACTATATTCGCAGCCAGCTGGTGGATCAGGATAAAGCCACCGCGCCGAAAGTGACGCTGATGGTCGGCCATGATTCCAATATCGCCTCGCTGCTGGCGGCGCTGGATGTGAAACCTTATACCTTGCCGGGCCAGTACGAAAAGACGCCTATTGGCGGCCAGGTGGTTTTTGAACGCTGGCACGATCCGAAAGCCGATAAAGATCTGGTGAAAATTGAATATGTTTACCAGACGGCCGAACAGCTTCGCGACACGGAAGCGCTCAGCCTGAAAAATCCTCCGAAGCGGGTAACTTTACAGCTAAACGGCTGCCAGACAGATGCTAACGGTTTCTGCTCGTGGGAGCAGTTTAGCGGCATTTTAAACGCATCCCTTCAGGGCACTGCTTTGCAGCCGGCTGTTGACAAAGCTGCAGCTGATAAAGCCGCCGCTGAAAAAGCCGCAGCCGATAAAGCAAACGCTGATAAAGCCGCAGCCGATAAAGCAAACGCTGATAAAGCCGCAGCCGACAAACCAGCCGCCGCTGTAGAAAAACCAGCAGATGGCAAAGGCGCTGCTGATAACGCCGCCGCAGACAAGGCAGCATCGGACAAAGCTGCCGTAGATAAAGCGCAGCAAACGAAAGCCGCAGAAAAACAGGCTGCCGCGCAGGAAGCGGATGCTAAAGCCGCAGCGGAAAAAGCGCAGGCCGAAGCGGATAAAGCGAAAGCGGCCGCCGCTAAAGCAAAGGCGGAAGCTGATCAGGCTGCAAAAGAAAAAGCGGCAGCGGAGAAAGCGGGTTCTGCAACCCAACCGCAAGCTAAACCTGACGCGCAGCCAAAAGCGACAGAAGAAAAAGCGCAGCAGGCGCCAGTTCAGAAAGCTGAAGCCGCCAGTTAATGTTACGGGGCGAGTAAAAAGGGAGCGCGATGCTCCCTTTTTTATTGCGACAACATTCCTTACGATCCTGACCAGCCAGCCAGCCAGCCAGCCAGCCAGCCAGCCAGCCAGCCAATCAACCAACTACTCAACTAACCAGTCAGCCGTTATACGCCCTGGGTTCTGTCTGTTTGTGATAAATTCAACAAAAAGTTGATTTTTCAACAAAGGAGGGGTATTTTCGCGGATGTTACCTTTGGGGCAGCTAAATAAGCTGCACGCAGTGGGGCGAAAAAGAATGAGGATCATAACAACATGAAGAAGAAAGAAACCTTAGCTGCGCTTTCGCAAATCCTTGAATCAGCAATGGATGCTATGGCTGCTACGGTAGCCAACAATCATGAAATCGTTCTGCATAATTTGACTACACCAGCAGCTTCGGTACAAAAAATTATTAATGGTCATATTAGCGGCAGAAAAAAAGGCGACAGCTTACTGGCCGGTCCCGATAAGGATGATGGTTTTGCCGGGCTTCTGGTTAAAGGGAAAAATGATGCTCAACCGGTGGTGATAAAAAACTATAAAACGGTTACCGCCGCAGGCCGACTGCTCGACAGTGCATCAACGATCTATTTTAGCGAAGAGGGCGAGCCGCTCATGGCGTTCTGCATCAATACAGATAACTCTGCTTATGAACATATTCGCAAAGGGCTTGAATTATTAACCCATACCGTACCCGCGGCGAATGATAAAAAAGAGCTGAGCCTGAACACTATTATTAGCGATACCATTCAGGACGTTATTGGCCGTCACATTATATCAGGGAAGAAAATTCAGAAAGCACAGCGGTTAAAGATTATTGAGGAGATTCGCAGCAGAGGAATTTTCAAAATGAAAGGGGGAGTTCAGCAGGTTGCTGATGCGCTGGGCGTCACGCGTTACACAATTTATAACGATCTGGAGGCGATGGGTGAGGAATAAAAGCGCATCTCAACAAACCGGTATTCCTTTTTTTCAGGTCGATGCTTTTACTGGCCAACCTTTTTCTGGAAATCCTGCGGCGGTCTGCGTGCTGGAAAAATGGTTAGATGATACGACGCTGCAAAATATTGCGCAGGAAAATAACCTTTCTGAAACGGCGTTTATTGTTAAAGTTGGCGAAGACTTTATGCTGCGCTGGTTTACACCCTGTGTTGAAGTTGATTTGTGCGGTCATGCGACACTCGCAGCGGCCTTTGTACTCTTCACGCAATATCATTTGACCGATAAAGTTATTCGTTTTCATACCCGAAGCGGTGTACTGACGGTTAAACGCAAAGGTGAAAGTTATGAACTGGACTTCCCTTTAGTTAAGCCCGTAAAAATTGACCAACCTCAGGGCCTGAAGGCTGCCCTTGGTATTGAAAGTGTGCCAGCGGAAATATGGCAGGCTGCGGATATCGTTGTGCTTATTGACGATGAAAAACTCTTGGATTCTCTTTCTCCCAACTTCGCTTTACTTGAACGTTTTGCTACTCGTGGCATAGTGGTTTCCTGTCCATCGACAAATTTTGATTTTCGTTCTCGCTGGTTTGGGCCGCAGGTTGGCGTTAATGAAGATCCGGTAACCGGTTCAGCGCATACTTTTCTTGCCTGTTTATGGTCAGAAAAATTAGGCAAAAAAGAATTATATGCCCAGCAGGGCGGTAAGCGAAAAGGTGAAATCATTTGCCGGATAAAAGACAACGAGCGTATTGAGCTTTGCGGTGAAGCGCGCTTAATTATTAAAGGTGCGATTTTTATTTAACGATGTTTTTATAATAACAACAAAATTTCTGCGTAAAAAAATTATATTTTTATAGCGTCCGATTAAACTTTGGGTGGGAGTGGTCATCACAATTTTTAAAATTAAGGAGACGTAATGCTCTGTGAAAATATCAGTAAGACACATGAAAAGGCAACGCTATTTGAGAGGAGATTGTAGGCGGAACGATTTTTTTAATTCTGTTGATTTATGCGGTTTTATTGCTGGCACAGTTTGGGGTTTTTCGTTAACAATCCTGACTGATATAGATAAGTAAATTTCCTGACAGATGGTTTTATGAAAAAAATTATTGCAGTTTTCGCGCTGGCTTTATTAAGTGTCAGCGTGACGGGTTGCTCAAGTGATTATGTTATCCAAAAGAAAAATGGTGATATGATTATTACCAATGGCAAACCTGAAATTGATGACGATACCGGCCTCGTTTCGTATGAGGATACTGCCGGAAACGAGTATGCGATCAATCGTAATGAAATTGTACAGATGATTGAAAAATAAAAGCCGTTCAATAAAAAAGCTGGTTATGATAACCAGCTTTTTTATTGAACGGCTTATGATAATCGTTGGCTGCGCCTGTTCAGCAGGACAGTAGCGAAACGTTAGTATTCAACGCAGGTAAGCACCCATACGTCCGGGTTGCCAATAAGCCAGGCGTTATGATCGATATGCTTACGTTCTAAGATTAATGTCGACTCATCGTTGCTGAATTCAGTAAATAAAATTTGAAACGTGTCGTTGCTTATACTATCTGTCGCAAGTTTTCGCATGCCGGCATTATGATATTTCAGCGTATAGTTATCTATCTGAAAACCATCGCTTAGCAAAACTTTTCGATTAACATTTTCTACAGCGCCGTCATGTATTGCTTTACCATTAAATGAGATAAATCCCGTATTGTCCTTATAGAGTTGAAGCGTTTGGGTAAGATAGAAATTATAGTCTGCGTCGTTTTTTGCAATGTGATAGCGGGATTGGCTTGTACACTTGAAGGTATTGACGCTATGCATATGGTTATATACAGCGGCAAAGCAAATCATGATTACAGCTATAAGTATTAAGCTAATGCTGGCTGTTTTCATGGTTCACCCCAGTTATTATAATGAAAATTATCACAGGAAATGATCTGTTCATTCTCACCGACAGTACATAACGCTAACAGCGTTCGGCCGGCGCTTTGCGATGTAAATGAGTCATTACTGTCAAATATGATTTTCTTTTCGGGTCCGCAGGCGGCCTGATTATCTTGCAGAATAGCGCTAATATGCGTTTTCGCAACTTTTCGGGCGTTTTTATTAAAATCTTTCATAAAAACAAGGTTGCAGCCAGCATTTAAACGATCGCCATAGAGTGCATAATGATTGGCTTGCGCGGGTAAAATGAAATAAAAAAGCATTAACGAAACGCCGCATATCAGAGCCAGCAACAGGGTTATCGAATTCAAGCGCTGACCTGATAAACGGGTCTTTTTTGACGCATGTTGCGGCGCAGATATATCTGAAACAGGAAGCGTGAATATTTCCTGCGGGCAAATATTTACTTCTGGATTTAATCTGAAGCCCATTTTCGGTACGGTGATGATAAGTTCCGCGCAGCCGAATCGGGATAAAGCACGGCGTAAGATACTGATATATTGATTCAGGCTGCTGTTAGAACTCTGCAGCCCATAATCGTCCCAAACTTCTTTTAGCAACTGCTCACGTTCTAATAACCCATTTTTTGCCATTAATAAGGCGGTAAATATCCGGCTAGCCGTCAGGGTTAATTGCACCGTGTCATTCGTTTCGCAGTGAGTCAGTGATCCATCCTCTGGATTGAAAAGTATCTTCTCCGAAATTAAAAAATTCATAGAGGAAGCGCCGAATATGAAAACGTCTGGCGAAAAATTATATCATGGCTATCCTTTTTTTCGAGATAAATTATTACGATTCATAATATTTTATTATAGGCTGATTATTTTGCAAACTTGCAAGTAATAGTTAAATTATTGAAGGTGATTTTGTTATTTAAATGAAAAGCGTTGTAAACATTATCCAATCAAAGCCAGGAAAATGATAATGCTCGCTATAATCATTATTAACGTTGTTAATCCGTACGTTCTTATTACCATGGTTTTGCTTCTTATTTGGTTTATCCAATTAAGCTATCCGAAAGGATAACGGGTAGTCCCTTTGAGCTTGCTGCTTGTAGAAAAATTTCACTGCTTTTTTTACTTTGCCCTGACAGGTATTCTTTTGCAGGATGTTCAAGCCCCAACAGTGAATATTTTTGCACACCGAACGCATGCCAGGGCAGCAAATCTATTCCCTGAAACCCAGGTTTTCCCGCTGTCATGCTGGCAATGAGGTTCAGAATGTTTGTCATCTCTTCCCCCGTATCGTTAACGCCGGGGATCACCGGAATACGCAGGCGTAATGGAATATTGAGCGTTAACAATTTTTCAAGGTTACGCAGAATGCGCACATTACTGACGCCGGTATAACGCCGGTGCAAGCCCTCATCCGCCAGCTTCAGATCGTAAAGGATCAAATCGGTCGCCATACAGACCTGCTTTACCGACGCCCAGGATGCGAAACCCGCCGTTTCAACGGTGGTATGGATCCCTTCGAGGCGTAGCCTTTGCAATAACGCCCTGGCAAAGGCGGGCTGAAGCATAACCTCTCCGCCGCTGAGTGTGACGCCACCGCCTGAGGTAAGGTAGTAGGGCAGATCCTTCAACACCTCATGATGCACCGCATCCAGCGTCATCCATTTTCCAACTACTTTCAGCGCCTGTACCGGACATGTTTCTTCACAAAGAAGGCAGCCGTTACAAGTCGCCATGCGGTTGATGACATGGCGTTCGCCGTGACGTTGATGAATATTATTTGGACAGCTATCAATGCAGCTGCCGCAATGCAGGCAGTTGTCGGCACGCCAGAAAATATCAATTTCCTGACGCAATCCTTCTGGATTAGCGCACCAGCCGCAGCGCATCAGACAGCCTTTAAAAAATACCACGGTACGAATGCCGGGGCCGTCATGCAGCGAAAAACGCTGAATGTTAAAAATAGAACCCGTTAGCGGCTTAGTAAGTGTGCTGCACGGTTCGGCTGATAATTTCATCCTGCACCTCACGGCTTAATTCAACAAAGAAAGCACTATAACCCGCTACGCGAATCATCAAATTTGGATACTCTTCCGGTCGTGCCTGGGCGCGCTTCAGCTCTTCGTTATCAACGTAGCTGAACTGCATTTGTGCGTTGCCAAGCATACTGGCGGTACGAAGCAGGTTAATCAGCTGATTGATACCTTGCTCGGTTTCCAGCAGCCCATACATCAGCTTGAGATTGTGTACCATGCCGATTTCCATCTCTTCGACATTAAGCTTGCTGACGGAATTAATGATCGCCGTTGGTCCGTTAATATCCGTTTGCTGTGATGGACTGATACCATCCGCAAGCGGTTTGCCAGCCAGCCTGCCGCTTGGTAGCGCCCCGGTTGCCATACCAAACGGCGTATTGTTGGAAATAGAAAGCGTCCCATGAGTAAAAGGGCCGTAAAGCATGCGATAACGGCGATGTTCCTGCTCCGTAAAGTGAATAATGGAGCGGGCCAGGTCATCCACTTCGTTAATGTCGTTGCCATATTTAGACGCCTGCTGGCAGGCGCGGCGGAGCGCTTCATAACCGTTGAAATTAGCTTTCAGCGCATCGGCCATTTCACGCAGGTTCGCCCGTCGCTGTTCGTACACCACCGTTTTGACCGCCATTAACGCATTGGCCAAATCTGCCAGGCCGGTCCAGATCAGTCCGGGGCCGTTGTTAAAACGTGCGCCGCCGGCAGTGACATCGCGGCCTTGCTCCATGCAGCCTTCAATCAGGCATGATATAAGTGGCTTAGGCAAATACTGGCGATGCAGCTTTTGCACAATCAGGGTGATTTGCGCAGCTTTTGCCGTCATTGCCGACAGCTGCTGTTTTACTGCGGATTCAAAAGCCGCGTAGCTTGTCAGGTCGGCCAGATCGCCGGTCTGTGGGCCCAGACGTTCACCGCCGGCACTTAAACCATTGCTAAAAACCAGTTCCAGCGCGCGCGTAAAAGTGGTGTAACCTACCGAGGTCCACTGATAAATTTTCCCGGACTTTTGCGGTTCAACACAGCCCATCAGGCAGTAGTCGCGCGCATCGTCATAATCAAATCCTTTACGTAGCATCATTTTGATGTGGGCATCATCGAAATGGCAGGCGGGGAATCCCGTTCCGTTACGGATTACTTCAACAATTTCACGCAAGTAGGACCACGGAGACTGATTATGAATACGTACGGCAAGGCTGGGCTGATAAATCTTTAACTTACGCGAACAGCCATCACCATCATGGTCAGCGGATTAGTGGCATCGCCGCCTTCGCGTTTTTGCCCGCCAACAACCATATTAATAAACGGCTGATACCCCGCAAAATACCTGGCTGTTGACTCGCTGCAGATCCACAGGCTTTCCGCCATTTTTATCATCCAGCAGCAGAGCAGTTCTTCCGCTTGTTCATTAGTAAGTTCGCCGTTGGCCAAATCGCGTTCCAGGAACGGCCAAAGATATTGATCGACCCGCCCGAGAGAAATACCGGTCTGGTTTTCCTCCAGACAAAATAGTGATTGCACAAACCATACGGATTGCAGCGCCTCATGAAAGGTGCGCGGCGCATGCTCCGGCACGTAGCGGCAAATAGCTGCAGCTTGATCAGCTCTTTTTTACGCTGCGGATCGGCTTCATTTGCGGCAAGCTGAATGGCGTAATCACTGTAGCGATGCGCATAATTGATGACGGCGTCGCAGGTATGCTTCATTGCTAAATAAAAGTGATGGCGCTCAATATCTTCCGCACAGGTCATATTGAGTCCTTCTAACGCATGGATCGCCTTGTTACGTAAGCCTCCCATACCTTCTGTCAGCAAAAATGTATCGTAGCCGGGGCAGGCATCTCCGCCGCCATTCTGCGTTTTTATTGTTACATCGCATATCTCGTGATCGTGGCACCATTCCCACAGGCCAGCATGTTTTAATCGCGTTTCAGCTATTTCATCCAGCGAACGCCCGCGCCAGTATGGAAACACCTCTTCTTTAAGGATGCGTTTAGCTTTATCACTGATGTGATAGGGATCTTGTTTGCGCTGGCTCATGGTGTCCAGTTCTTCTGCAACCCAGCGCCAGCTGATTTCGGGAGAAATTTCTCCCCCGCGTGGACCGCCAGCAGGATGGCTGATAATAAGTTCCCGTTCGCCTATCCATAAGGGAGCCCGCTCGCAGGCGCGTCGAAAAGCCAACGCCCGTAACGTAATAAGATCCAGACCAGGGTTATTTTTATAGACTTCAGTGACTGTCTGCGCCCTTGAAACGGAGATAAAGGGTTTCGCTTTGAAATATTGCTCTCTGAGAAAGGTAATACGATCGTTAAATACTTTGCCCACGTTATCTCTCCTTTATGAAAGACCCATTAAAATCGTGCCGCTGAGGATAAATGCAATGCCTGTTTTTTCGAAAATAGTGGTGTGAATACCATAATAAAGCGTACTGACGACGGTAATTAATACCGTACCCAGGCCACACCAGATGGCATAGGCGATGCCCGGCGTAACTAATGTCATCGTCTGAGAAAGCGCATAAAAGCAAATGATATAGCTCAGGGCGCAAATAACGGTGGGTATTAATCGGCGAAAATGTTGGGTTTTAGGTAACAGAGCCGTTCCGAATACTTCAGTAAGAATGGCGATAAAAATCCACATGGTACTGATGAGTATAATATGAATCATAATGCTTCCATCTTTTTATATTTTTCCGCGCAGCTAATAATGGCGATGCCGGCAATAATCATTCACATGCCAGCCGATCTGATACTATTAACCGGCGTATCAAAAAACCACATACCAATCATATTAACTGCTACAATTCCGGCACCAGACCAAATGGCATAAGCCACGCCAAGATGCAGACTGCGGGTAACATAAGTCAGCAGGTAATAGCACACGCCATAACCTGCAATTGCGAGCAGGCCTGGTAATAAATAAGTAAACCCATCTGAAGTAACCAGCATGGTGGTGGCAAAAATTTCAACAATTACCGCCAGCGCCAGCTTTAGCCAGGTGTTGTTTAACATCATGGTCATTCCCTTTATTAACGAAGCTCAGCACCTCTCTGAGATGCTCTGTGCAGGATTAATGAAACAAAAAAAATGAATGACGGCAATTTAAATTGTGAATATTTAAATTTTTAGTTTTTTGTTCTGAATTTTATTTTTATTATAGGTTTATATATTTATGAATTTGTATTGCCTCGATCTTGCGTGAATAAACCATTTCTTGCATTATTATTAGCGTGATAAATAAACTTCCCGTGATGTTTTTTAACGACGCCTTTACGCATATGTTATGCCGTCGTTTAAAGAAGTTACGTAACAGAGGGCGCTATGAAATATATTGTTTTGCTTTTAAGTTTGTTGCTGATTACGGGCTGTGCGGAAATAAACCATCGATATGGACCTCATCCTTATGGAGATAATGGCCTGTATCAACCTTTCTATATTAAATCTAACCCTTATGCGATCTACATCTGTTTTACGCGCGAATTAAAACAAGAGAATTATGAGATGGAAACAGGGTGGCCGCATAGCGATGAAATAAATGCGTTTTTTATTTATCATCATAATGAAGAAGTGGCGCGCTTTACTATTGATCCAAGGTATCCCCTTAATGTGGGGATACTTGCTTCTCTGGATGCGGCAAATAAAGAAGTGTTTAACGTGGGCAAACGGGTTGCTAAACGCTGTGATGCATAACGGAGCAAGAGAGACTGTTATTATCAAGATCGCCGCTACTATCACCTTAACGATATGAGCGGCGGTTTTGGCTATAAACGTTAATGACTCTGCAGCAAGAAACAGGGCGGCCTGAGCGGCAGTTGGTTACCGCCCGACCGCTATTACTGTTGCGCCGAAAGATTACTGGCTCGCGACCACTACCAGCTTTTGGTTAACGAACTCTTTAATTCCTAAATCGGACAGCTCGCGTCCATAACCTGAACGTTTGATCCCACCAAAAGGCAGTTCAGCCGCTGTATCGCTGGCGGAGTTGATAAAGACCATACCGGTTTCAATCCGCGATGCCAGCCGTTTACCGCGGGCAATGTCGCCGGTAAAGACCGCACCGCCCAGGCCGTAGTGGGAATCATTGGCTAACTTCACTACGTCATCATCATTCTCAACCACGTAAACCTGCGCGACCGGGCCGAAGAATTCGGTAAACCAGGCAGGATTGTCACGGGTAATCCGGGTCAGAATGGTGGGCTGATAAAAACAGCCGGGACCGGGAACGATTTCACCGCCGTAGTGCAGATGGGCACCGTGAGCCAGCGCCTCTTCAACCTGTTTTACCAGAGTATCGCGCGCGCTGGCGGAGGAAAGCGGGCCAAGCGTGGTGCTTTCATCCAGCGGATCGCCGATTTTTACCGCTTTAAAGGCTTCGGTAAATTTTTCCAGGAAGCGATCGGCCACGCTGCGCTGAACGATAAAGCGTTTAGCCGCGGTGCAAACCTGACCGGTATTGCTGAGGCGCGCCTGCGCACCCTGTTTAACCGCTTCGTCTAAATCACAATCATCAAGCACGACAAAAACATCGTTGCCGCCCAGCTCAAGGGTTGTTTTCTTCAGATATTTACCCGCCTGCTGCGCAACGGCGCTACCGGCGCGCTCTGAACCGGTCAGGGCTGCGCCCTGAACCCGATCGTCGGCAATCAGCTCGGCCACTTTATCGCTGGAGATAAACAGGTTCGTCCAGGCGCCTTGCGGCGCACCGGCATCACGCACCAGCTGTTCAAAGACGCTGGCGCAATGCGGTACGATGGCGGCATGTTTAGCCAGCACCGGATTACCCGCGGCCAGATTAGGCGCCAGTACGCGCATCAGCTGATAATAGGGGAAGTTCCACGGCTCAACCGCAACCAGCACGCCAATAGGATGATGTTCAATCCAGGCTTCGCCCAGACTGGTGGGATAGGACACCGGCTGCAGGAACTTTTCGGCATGCTCCGCATAATAACGTGCAATCTGCGCACAGATTTGCACTTCGCCGCGACTCTGTTTCAGCAGTTTACCCATTTCAAGGCTGGCGATTTTTGCCAGTTCGTCCGCCCGGCTTTCAATCAGATCGGCGAGCTTATGCAGCACCTGAATGCGCGGCTGAATATCGCCTTTCGACCATTCGGATTGATAAAGTTGCGCGGCGGTTTCCAGAGCGGATTCAACATATCCGGCATCATGTTCAGGCCAGGTTTTAATGACTTCATTCGTGGCGGGATTAACTGACTGGTAGGTTGACATAGAAGATTCCTTTTCGCTGGCTAAAAAAACAGGGCGGGAAAATCCCGCCCGTAAAGCACTTGAAGTGGGTTACACGTTTTTTCGTTCGACGACGACGTCATCCCACGTCAGCACATCAGCATCGGTTTTATCGAAGGCGCGGAACAGCACTTCGTCATTACCCTGCTGGCGCCAAATCTCTTCTGCCAGCTTTTCGTCATAATTTGCGACTTCAAAAATTGCCTCAGCAATCTCAGGTGAGGTATGGCGCAGGCTTGCCCATTCGCCAACATGATGTGCTTTGGATTGTTGCGTTGCCATAATGTTCTCCTGTGTTGATTGAGACTATCCGTTGAGTTTAACCGCCAGTCGGGCGACGTGTTCGCCCTGAAAACGGGCGATAGCCAGTTCCTCTTCACTCGGCTGACGGGAACCGTCACCGCCGGCATAGGTGGTCGCGCCATAAGGCGTGCCGCCACGTACCTGGCTGATATCAAAGAGTTCTTTCGTACCGTAACCGATGGGCACGATGACCATGCCGTGATGCGCCAGCGTTGTCCAAGTAGAGGTAATCGTCTGCTCTTGCCCGCCGCCGGTGCCGGTAGAGCTAAATACGCTGGCCAGCTTGCCATAGAGCGCGCCGGAGGCCCAAAGTCCGCCGGTGCGATCGAAAAAGGTGCGCATCTGGCCAGACATATTGCCAAAACGGGTAGGGGTGCCGATAAGAATGGCGTCATACTGTGGCAGTTCTTCTGGCGTCGCCTCTGGCGCATCCTGATTTGTCTTACCGCCAACCTGAGCAAAACGCTCAGCATCCATGGTTTCAGGAACGCGTTTTATCGTCACTTCAGCACCGCTCACATTGCGGGCGCCTTCGGCAACCGCCTGCGCCATGGTTTCAACATGTCCATACATTGAATAATAAAGCACCAGAATTTTCGCCATCTCCGGCTCCCTGTTAAATGTTGTCGATCGCTACGGCAATAAGCCGGGCCCGTTTACTTTTTCGGCGTGGCAGGTTTTTTATCGCCTGATTCCGGCGCCTGTTTTGGATCGTCTTTACTCTGCTGGGATTGTTTCTGTGACATAGCGTTCTCCTGTAGCAATGAAAGATAACATCAGTAACAGAGTATAGAAGAAGTCCGCGACCTTGCCTGGCAGCGACAACGGCATTGACCCGCAGCAAGCGGGCAAGCACACTGTTGCCCTCTGTTTTTCGGGACTTTCTGAATATGGCTGGTCGTTTATCACGCTACAAATGGAACCTTACCTTACAGGAAGGGATCCTGATTTTTATTACTATGATCTGGGGCGGCACCTTTATGGTGGTGCATCACGCCATGACCATGAGCGGCCCGTTCTTTTTTGTCGGCGTACGTTTTGCCACCGCCGCTCTGCTGCTGACGCTATTTTCATGGCGTTCACTGCGTGGATTTACGCGTCAGGAACTGGTGGCAGGCTTATGGATAGGTATCGCTATCGGCTGCGGTTACGGTTTACAAACCTGGGGCATGCAGACCATTTCCGGCAGCCAGTCCGCTTTTATTACCGCGCTCTATGTGCCGCTGGTGCCGCTGTTACAGTGGGCGTTTTTAGGCAAGATGCCGGGGCTGATGTCCTGGTGCGGCGTAGTGTTGGCGTTTGGCGGCTTATTGCTGGTGGCGGGGCCGGAAAGCGGCGGGCTGGCGTTTAATCAGGGTGAAATCGCTACCTTGCTCAGCACGCTGGCTATTGCGGCAGAAATTATTTTGATCAGCGCCAGCGCGGGAAAAGTCGATATTCGGCGCGTTACTATTATTCAACTGGCGGTAGCGTCGCTGCTCTCATTTCTGTTAATGCAGCCTAATGATGAAAGTGTGCCGCCGATGTCGCCTACCTGTGGGGTAGCGCGCTGGGGCTGGGGCTGGCCAGCGCGCTGATTCAGGTTACCATGAACTGGGCGCAGCGCAGCGTTTCGCCGACGCGTGCCACGGTGATCTATGCCGGTGAGCCGGTATGGGCGGGCGTTGTTGGACGTATTGCCGGCGAGCGTCTGCCCGGCGCGGCAATTCTTGGCGGCGCTCTGATTGTGCTGGGTGTATTGGTCAGCGAACTCAAACTGAAAAGGCGTACAGCAGAGCAACCTGCGACCGGTGAAAAGTAGCTTTATTCAGCGCAGAATGGAGCGCGGGAAGATACCGCGCAGGTGCAGGTTGGCTGGTGGGTTATTTACGGACGCCGCCGGGCGGCATAAGGCGTAATTTTTCGGCGCTTAACCGTCCGGCTGCTAAGATGCAACGCGTGCATCGTTCAGGAAAAGGAACTGAGTTAAAGTGGTTAACAAAGCACCAACGCGCCGTTCGCGGGCGGCGGCAAAATGTTCAGCGATTCTTGACGCGGCGCTGGAATATTTTTCACAGTTCGGCATGCACGGCACCAGCCTTGAGAAGGTTGCTGAACTGGCCGGCGTATCGAAAACCAACCTGCTTTACTACTTTCCCTCCAAGGAAGCGCTCTATATTGCCGTGCTGAAGAATATCCTTGATGTCTGGCTGGCTCCGCTGCGGGCGCTGCGTGAGGATCAGGAGCCGCTGGCGGCGATTCGGCACTATATCCAGCTTAAGCTGGAAGTTTCACGCGATCATCCTCAGGCTTCGCGACTGTTCTGCCTTGAAATGCTGCAGGGCGCGCCGTTATTAAAAGCCGAACTGGAGGGCAGCCTGAAGGCGCTGATTGATGAAAAATCGCGCGTAATTGAAAACTGGATTGCCCAGAAGCGGCTGGCAGCGGTTGAGCCGCAGCATCTGGTGTTTATGCTGTGGGCAACCACGCAGCATTACGCAGACTTCGCGGCGCAGGTCGAGGCCGTAACCGGAAAGACATTAAATGATGAGCAGTTTTTTAACCAGACGGTGACTAACGTACAGCATATGGTGATTGAAGGGATCCGCGTGCGTTAAGCGGCGCATCAGATATCGAATCAGGGCGCGGGAATGGGGACGTTCAGCCGGGCGTTTCTTTTCTGATGGCGCAGCGGACTTCTGAAACTTCCAGCAAAAAGGGCGAACACCGGTTCGCCCTTTTTCGTTAACTCATCAGGCGGCCTTGCGGCTGCGTAACCACCAGCCAATACCCAGCAGGATAAACCACAACGGGGTAACCATTAACGCCTGGCGCGTATCCTCCTGCAACGTAAGCAGCACGATAACAAAGACAAAGAAGGCCAGACATACCCAACACATCAGCCTGCCCAGCGGCATCTTAAAACGCGACTCCGCGTGGCGCTGCGGATATTTTTTGCGGTAGGCCAGCCAGGAGAAAAGGATAATACTCCAGACAAACATAAACAGAATTGCTGAAACAGTAGTGACCATCGTAAAGACCGTCATCACGTTCGGGATCAAATAAATTAGCGCAACGCCAATCAGCAAACAGAAGCAGGAGAAGAACAGGCCTGACGTCGGCACCGCACGTGCAGAAAGACGGCCAAACATACGATGCGCAACGCCCTGTTCCGCCAGGCCATAAAGCATACGGCTGGTGGAGAAAATTCCGCTGTTGGCAGAGGAGGCGGCGGAGGTCAGCACGACAAAGTTAACAATGCTGGCCGCCGCAGGCAGGCCGATCAGCATAAACATCTCAACAAACGGACTACGTTCGGCCACCACATGGTTCCATGGCGTCACCGCCATAATTACCATCAACGCCAGCACGTAAAACATAATAATGCGCAACGGAATGGCATTAATGGCGCGCGGCAGAACCTTATGCGGATCGTGCGTTTCTGCGGCGGCGGTGCCAACCAGCTCGATGCCGACAAAAGCAAAAACGGCGATTTGGAAACCGGCAAAGAAGCCGCTTAACCCTTTCGGGAACATGCCGCCCTGATTCCAGATATTCGACAGGGACGCCGTGCCGCCACCGGGAGACGGGTAGTGCATCGCCACCAGCACAATGCCGGTAACGATCAGCGCGACAATGGCGACGATTTTAATAATGGCAAACCAGAATTCCATCTCGCCAAAGAGTTTCACCGTGACGATATTCAGCGTCAAAAACACCACAACGCAGAGCAGGGCGCTCATCCAGACGGAGAAGTCCGGGAACCAGAGCTGAAAATAGGAGCTGATCGCGACCACATCGGCAATGCCGGTAACTACCCAACAGAACCAGTAGGTCCAGCCGGTAAAATAGCCGGCCCAGGGGCCAAGCAGGTCGGCGGCGAAATCACTAAAGGATTTATATTCAAGGTTGGAAAGCAGCAGCTCGCCCATCGCGCGCATGACGAAAAACAGCATAAAGCCGATGATCATATACACAAAAATGATCGAGGGGCCTGCCAGGCTGATGGTTTTCCCGGAGCCCATAAACAGGCCGGTGCCGATAGCGCCGCCGATAGCGATCAGCTGTATATGACGATTATGAAGGCTGCGCCGGAGCTTATCCGGGCTTTCTGCGTGCTGCAGCGTCTCTTTTGATTGATCTACCATGAGGTGGTTCCTGTCTGTGATGTTGTGCGGCTCTGCTGGCCGATATTTATCAGGCTTACCGGCAGGTAAGTTGGCATAAGATAGTGTAATTAGCCGATTATCAGCTAATGATTTTTGCCAATCCTACAGGATTAAAAGACCGATGTTGGCATCATTTATTTACAATTGATGCAAAGGCACAACTTTTATTCAGCTCTGGTTTAAAAAATGTCACAACAGCGTGATTAAGGAGCCGGGAGCGCGTTAGCGGCTACAATTAATGAACAGCCGTAGCGGTGACAGGGGAAGCAAAGGTGAAAATGCTGGCAGTAACGCTGATTATCATTCTGATCGGACTGGCTGGTTTTCCCTGGCTTCAACGCCATTTACCTGCTCACTGGAATCCTTTTACGCCGCTGTCCGTTACGGAGCCGCCTGGTCCGATAACCCGCTATAAACTTCAACGCCTGCGCGACGATCCGGCGGCCTGCCTGGCAGTGTTGCAGCGCGCCCGTGACGCCGGGTGGGTGAGCTTTACGCAACCTCCGGCGATCAAAGGCGCCTGCCCACTGGAGATGCCGATTCGTGTCCAGCGTTTTGCGAACGTCGCTCTGAGCAGCAGCTTTTTGGCCAGCTGTCCGCTGGCGGTAAGCAGTACGATGTTTGTGATTCAGGCTAATAAAATGGCGACAGAGAGTCCGCTGCATTCGCCATTGGCGCGAATAGAGCATGTAGGCAGCTACGCCTGCCGCAATATTTATCATCGCGCCCAGGGACGGTTGAGCGAACATGCCAGCGCCAACGCCTGGGACGTTACAGCGTTTCGACTGGAGAATGGTAAGCGTATCAGCGTGAGTCGAGACTGGCAGCCAACGGGCAACGCTTCGTCATTATTACATCAATGGTTTAACGCCAGCTGCGCCTGGTTTGGCAATTCGCTGGGCCCCGATTATAACGCTGCCCATGCCACGCATTTTCATCTAGGAATGCACGGTTACGGCCTGTGCCGATAATGCAGACTTTTCTGTCATCGATCGCGGACAGAGGTGACATAATTTTAAGCGCCTTTTGAGCGTATTCTATAAAGCACAACGACTAAAGGTAAGCAGCCTTTATTATAACCTGGAATAATTCTTTAAAAAATTATTAGCAGCACACTAAAAAAACCTTATTGGACATTTCTTTTTTGCTTATAGATCAGTATTAACCATCAGCTCAGGTAATAGGTTTTGCTATAATAAACGTTAGGTTGAATAGAATTTACGCTATTTAATCAGGAGTGAAGCGTGAGTTTCGTTACTGTTTGTTGAAGGGGGAAAGTAATGAATTGCAAGGGGGTTGAATATTTTTAGGAAAAATCTTATTCTTGAATTTCATTCAGCAAATATTGAGTTAAATCAGGACTGATTAATATAACTTTACTAAATTACAGGGATAAGTGAGCAAGGGTTTAAGCAATTAGTTTACTTCTGCTTAACGGATATCAGATGCCGCGTTAGCGCAGTTCGGGCCAGGCTGCAATATAATTAAAATAACTTTTCGTGAGCATTTAATTTTTTGTTACTCAGTAGCAATTTGACTTAAACCACGGCACGAGCGGCTTTCGCGTACCGGTGAGGCTTTAATGACGTTCGATGATTACTTCGCCTGGCGCAAGGAGATCGAGGCTCAGTTCCTTTTACTGAAAAATACAAAAGAGCTAACGAAAGCGTTACAGCGTCAGGTAGAGACGCTGGGCTTAGATCAATTCGCTTTGCTTATTCGACATCCTGTTCCTTTTACCCGGCCTAAGACGTTTCTTTTTACTACCTATTCAGCCGACTGGATAAAGCAATACGATAACGAAAATTATTATGCTGTCGATCCTGTTCTTCTCATTTGCCAGTTGCCGGGAAAGTTTTTAGTGTGGAAGGATGCTGTTACTGAACGGAATGAAATATTCTGGCAGGCAGCAAAAGAGTATGGGTTGGCTTCCGGCTTTTCCTGTTCAATGATGGCACCTAATCGCGCGGTCGGCATATTATCCGCCGCGTCTAAAAAGCCAGTAAATATGTTGAATTTACTGCCTGAGCAACAATTGAGACTCCAGTATCTACTGGATCTGTCGCTGCTCACGCTGCTTCGTTTAGATGATGCGTCGATGCGTATTTTAGATATAACCTTAAGTCAGCGTGAACTGGAAATATTGAAATGGACGGCGGAAGGGAAAACAGCAGTAGAAATTTCCCTGATTCTTGCTATCTCGCCCCATACGGTAAATTTCCATCAAAAAAATCTGCAGAGGCGCTTCAACGCACCGAATAAAACGCAGGTTGCCAGCTATGCGGCCGCCATTGGTTTATTGTGACCTTCAGCGCAACTACTAAAATTAGTAGTTTCATAAGGTTAACCAGTTGTCTACCCTTCGGCCGGGGTATCAGCTGGGCTAACGCCGTATCAAAACGGCTTAAACGAGGGAGTGCGACACGGGAATATGATGAAGATTATTCAAACCCAGCTAAAGGATATGCCATCCTCGTTATTGGCGGAATTGGGCAGCTATCGTTATAGCGTTTTTGCTCGGGGTGAAGGGTGGTCAATACCTTCCCGGCTCAGTACGCCAGGTCAGGAGTATGATCGTTTCGACCGTTCTGACGTCACCTGGCTTCTTGCCTGGCATGCGCGCATGGGGATTTGCGGCTGCGCGCGTCTTATGCAGTGGCGCGAACCGGGCAATATTGAAGGGATTAGCGTGCCTTTCGATCGTAAAGAAGCCGTGTGGGAAATGTCGCGCTTTTCCGCCAGGCTTGATGTGGATGCCGCTCTGCCGCTTACCATCCTTTGGCATGCGGTACAGTTGGCGGAAATGTCTGGTATTGATTATTTAGTCAGCGCCGCTACGCCGATGCTGGAGCAGATGTTCGAACAACATAAAGTGGAATTTGAACCTTTAACGCCGGGGTTGATTCAGTCAGAAGATAATTTATTTGCCGTAAAAATTCCGGTCAGGCAGCGTGAGCTGGCGGATAAGTATCGCGGCGCGCGTCGTTTCAGCCCGGAAGAGGTTCTGCCTTCGCTCGGCGTTTCCATGAACTGGCAGTCGCGTGGGCGTTAATGCCAGCGCGTCCATAATGTAATAAGCAGCCATGCGGCCAGTATCCAGCACAGCACGGCGCTGGCCAGAGCAAAAGGCAGCCGCATCATGCCAATAAAAAACCATAGCGAGAGTAAATAAAGAAAATAGGGCAGGATAGCCCACATACCGAAAATTAGTGTGGTGCGCAGCGCCGCGATGCCCTTATCGGTAGCGACCAGATAATGCGCTATCAGCGCAAACGTAGGGAACAGCGGCAGAAGGCCAGCGATATAATAATTTTTACTTTTTGCCAGTAGACCAATCGCGACCACCACCAGCGCGCCAACCAACGCTTTTAACAGTAAACCCATTGTTTATTCCGCGACAAAACGCATAACATGCGTGAAGAATGACGTGAAATCAATGGGTTTAATGGGTTTTAACGGCGATAGGCAGCTTTGATCTGGCCGATGGTCTGACTGAAGGTTTCCGCCTGTTGCGGATCGTCCAGTTGGGCAATAACGCGTTCCATATTGATAATCACTTTTCCTGCATCTGCCTGGCCCATGCCTTTTAACATCATGGTAACCATTGCCTTCAGGCAGGCGACTTCATTTGCCAGTTTTGCTGTTTCTTCTGAGGTTGTAAAATCGTTATAACCCATAGTTTCTCCTTGATAACGCAATGTAAACATTTGAGGTATTACTCAAATGAGCGATGCGAGGAAAGTATAACATAAATCAGGCGCCATTTTTTCCACTTAACCGCCGCCGGTGGAGAATAAACTGGCGTAATAAACCTGAATGTTAAATAAAATTTTTCTGCTATTTAATGGCGAGAGTGACGCGCCTGAGGCATTTATTTAAAAATTAATAATCACTGTAGTTATTAACTTAAGTGATTGTAAATTATGGTTTTTAAATTAAAGAATGCTTTTTTGCTTATTTTTAACGCTTTTAACGCTTTATTATCCGCGCCCCGATAAATAGCGCGGCAGCAAGAAGAATAAAAACAGCGCGATCGCGCAATTATACCCACTTAAAAAAACGGTGAATTATGTTCAAACCTTTCACGAAAGAGAGTAACATTAAGCCGATTAATTAAAGTGTCGACCATAAACATCACCATTCCGGAGAAATCCTCTTTTGATTAGCATTCTTCTTGTGGATGATCACGAACTGGTACGCGCAGGGATTCGTCGCATACTGGAAGATATCAAAGGTATACAGGTAACCGGCGAAGCCTGCTGTGGTGAGGATGCGGTGAAATGGTGTCGTACCAATCAGGTTGATGTCATCTTGATGGATATGAACATGCCGGGCATCGGCGGGCTGGAAGCAACACGTAAAATTGTTCGTTTCAATCCAGACGCCAAAATCATTATGTTGACTATTCATACGGAAAATCCGCTGCCCGCTAAGGTTATGCAGGCAGGGGCGGCAGGCTATCTCAGCAAAGGCGCCGCGCCGCAGGAAGTCATCAGCGCTATCCGTTCCGTTCATTCAGGCCAGCGTTATATTGCTTCAGATATCGCACAGCAGATGGCGCTGAGTCAGATAGAACCGGAAAAGAGCGAATCTCCCCTTAGCTGTTTGTCGGAACGGGAATTGCAGATTATGCTGATGATTACGAAAGGGCAGAAAGTGACAGATATTTCTGAGCAGCTGAATCTTAGCCCTAAAACCGTCAACAGCTACCGTTACCGTATGTTTAGTAAACTGAATATTAGTGGCGACGTAGAGTTGACGCATCTGGCCATCCGTCATGGCCTGTTTAATGCGGAGTCGTTGATTAGTAGTGAGTGACGTTTTTGACGCAACATCCTTCCTGAAAACTGTTACCAGTCAGCCGGGTGTCTACCGGATGTATGACAGTGGCGGTACGGTTATTTACGTTGGCAAAGCGAAAGATTTAAAAAAGCGCCTTAGCAGCTACTTTCGCAGCAACCTTGCCAGCCGTAAAACTGAAGCATTAGTGGCCAATATTCACCATATTGACGTCACCGTCACGCATACCGAAACAGAAGCGCTGCTGCTTGAGCATAACTACATCAAGCTTTATCAGCCGCGCTACAACGTTTTGCTGCGTGACGATAAATCTTACCCCTATATCTTTTTAAGCGGCGATCCGCACCCGCGACTGGCTATCCATCGCGGAGCCAAACATGCGAAAGGCGAGTATTTCGGCCCCTTTCCCAATGGTTATGCGGTGCGTGAAACTCTGGCGCTGTTACAGAAAATCTTCCCTATTCGGCAGTGCGAAAACAACGTTTACCGCAACCGCACGCGTCCCTGTTTACAGTATCAAATCGGTCGCTGCCTGGGTCCTTGCGTCGCAGGCCTGGTGAGCGAAGAAGAGTATGCGCAGCAAACCGATTATGTGCGGCTGTTTCTGGCTGGCAAAGATGATCAGGTGCTTAATATGCTGGTCAGTCGTATGGAACAGGCCAGTCAGGCGTTGCGTTTCGAAGAGGCGGCGCGCCTGCGCGATCAGATCCAGGCGGTGCGTCGGGTTACCGAAAAGCAGTTTGTGTCGAATCAGGGCGATGACCTGGATGTCATTGGCGTGGCCTATGACGCCGGTCTGGCCTGCCTGCACGTACTTTTTATTCGTCAGGGCAAAGTATTGGGCAGCCGCAGCTATTTCCCTAAAATTCCGGGCGGTACCGAACTGGCGGAAGTGGTGCAAACCTTTGTGGGGCAGTTCTACCTGCAGGGCAGCGAATCGCGCTCTTTACCTGGTGAAATCCTGCTGGACTTTACCTTGCCGGAGCGTGAGCTGCTGGCAGATTCGCTAAGTGAGATCGCGGGTCGCCGCATTCATATTCAAAGCAAGCCGCGCGGCGATCGCGCTCGTTATTTAAAACTGGCACGTACTAACGCTGCCACCGCGCTGGTGACCAAACTTACGCAGCAATCGACGATTCACCAGCGGCTGTCGGCGCTGGCGGATGCGCTGGACCTTCCGCAGGTCAAGCGCATGGAGTGTTTTGACATTAGCCATACGATGGGCGAGCAAACTGTTGCCTCGTGCGTAGTGTTTGACAGCAACGGGCCGGTACGTGCTGAGTATCGCCGCTATAATATTACCGGTATTACGCCCGGCGATGATTATGCGGCGATGAATCAGGTACTGCGGCGGCGCTACGGCAAGGAGCTTGAGCCGGAGAAAGTGCCGGATGTTATCCTTATCGATGGTGGTAAAGGCCAGCTGGCACAGGCAAAGCAGGTTTTTTCCGAGCTTAATGTGAGCTGGGATAAAGATCATCCGTTGCTGCTGGGCGTAGCGAAAGGCAGCGATCGTAAAGCTGGTCTGGAAACGCTGTTTCTGGAGCCGGAAGGGGAAGGATTTTCCCTGCCGCCTGATTCGCCAGCGCTGCACGTCATTCAGCATATTCGTGACGACTCTCACAATCATGCAATAACGGGGCATCGCAATAAGCGGGCAAAAGTTAAAAATACCAGCGCGCTGGAAAGCATTGAGGGCGTAGGCCCGAAACGGCGCCAGCAGCTGTTGAAATATATGGGCGGCCTGCAGCCGCTAATGAACGCCTCGGTTGAAGAAATTGCCAAAGTACCCGGCATTTCTCATGCCCTGGCGGAGAAAATCTTTTACTCGTTAAAACACTAGCATTGAAACCCCGGTGGCAATGTAGCAACATACGGGTAAACCCTACTCATGCCAGACAGTTAGCGTACCTTATGCAATTGAATATTCCGACGTGGCTCACCCTTTTTCGTGTCGTCCTGATACCATTTTTTGTTCTGGCTTTCTATTTGCCGTTCCACTGGGGCCCGATGGTTTGCGCCATCATCTTTGTCGTGGCGGCAATCACTGACTGGTTTGATGGTTTCCTGGCACGCCGCTGGAAACAGTCGACGCGTTTTGGCGCTTTCCTCGATCCGGTTGCTGATAAAGTGATGGTAGCGATGGCGCTGGTGTTAGTTGCCGAACAGTTCCATGCCTGGTGGATTACTTTACCGGCGGCAACCATGATCGCGCGTGAAATTATCATCTCCGCGCTGCGTGAATGGATGGCGGAAATCGGCAAGCGCAGCAGCGTCGCGGTCTCCTGGATCGGCAAAGTAAAAACGACCGCGCAGATGCTGGCGCTGGTGGCGTTGTTGTGGCATCCCAATCAGCTGGTTTCCGCCATCGGCGTCGTAGCCCTGTATATCGCCGCGGTGCTGACTTTCTGGTCGATGTTTCAATATTTAAGCGCCGCGCGTGGCGATCTGTTTGAACGCTGATCGATGCGATGTAAAAAGCAGCAAACGGACGGGAAATGAGGATAATTTTATTGACTCATTTGTTCAGGTCAGTAGAATGCAACGCATCGAACGGCGCTACAGTCGCCAGAAGATAAATAAAATCAGCAAGTTGTTAAATTGCTGACATTGCGGGAATAGCTCAGTTGGTAGAGCACGACCTTGCCAAGGTCGGGGTCGCGAGTTCGAGTCTCGTTTCCCGCTCCAGATTAGATTATTCGATATTACGGATAATCACAAAGAATAAAGGCGCGTTGGCAGAGTGGCCATGCAGCGGATTGCAAATCCGTCCACCTCGGTTCGACTCCGGGACGCGCCTCCACTTTATACCCTGCCCGGGTGGTGAAATCGGTAGACACAAGGGATTTAAAATCCCTCGGCTGTATGGCTGTGCGGGTTCAAGTCCCGCCCCGGGCACCATCGAAATTACCGAATAAAATCAAAGCAATAAGTAGTAATGTCGTGACCGCCCAAGGGCGGTTTTTTTGTTTTTGTCTCTCTTTTCCTGATATTTTTTTGACCGCCAACAACAGGGGCAACTGCGATTTGCGGTTATAGCGGGCCGTCTGCTGGACATTTTTATGCCCGGAAATTGCCTGCTTGTTATAGATGTTTCCATCCAGATCGGAGAGGCCCTTAGCTTTAAGATCGCGGAATATGAAATCAAAGTCTGACCCAGGGAACATCTTTTTCGCGTTATATACACCAGATGCCGCGTATGGGCCACGGGAGCGGGAAAAGCTGCAAAGAATAATTTTCAGCGGTGATGCTCGAAAAGTTCAGCTCTCTGTCAGGCTGGTTGTTTATATCAATGATAACTGTGGCGAAAGATAAAGATGTATGAAGTGGAAGAGATCTGACAGCGCGGCTCTCACCTGTTCTTCCTTCTTCATCAATCATGCACCAAATGAAGATAGCCCTGTTTAAATAAGCGAAATAGTTGACCTTCTCCGCCCCGGAAGATGGAGAAGGGAAGAGGGCGGTTAATCGAACGTTCCTTTTTTACAGGCCTTGCCGTTCATCACCATTCGTTTGCCGCGCGCGTAAACCTGCTCAATGCGCAGGTCCTCGCTCATCACCAGCAGATCGGCATCGTTGCCGGCAAGGATTTCGCCTTTACCATTAAGACTCAGGAATCCCGCCACGCTGGTGGTCAGCGGGCGCAACGCGTCCGTCAGCGTAAAGCCGTGTTGTTTAACCAGCTGATGCACCGTTTGCAGCAGGCTGTCGAAGCCGGCCACGCCGATGCCGGTAAGATTACCGGCGGCGTCAAATAATGGCATGCTGCCGTTGCCATCCGAGCTTAACGTCACCCGATCGAGGGGAATGCCGGCCATGACCGCGCGGGCCACGCCCTCGGCAGGATCGACCGGGCCTGGTATGCCGCTGGTGATATCGATGGTGCCGCCGTTGCGGGCGAACTGCAGCGCCTGTTCAAACAACGCTTCACTGCGGTTGACATGCGTGGGCAGCAGCTTATTGATCGGCACATCGCTGTTTTGCAGCACATCATACAGAGGCTGCAGGCCTTTTTTACTGCTGCCCAGATGAAAGACGCTGACGCCTGGCTTGCCGCCCAGCAGACCGCCGACGCGCGATTGCGCCGCCATGTTCGCCAGCTGATGCTCGCCCGGCGCGGCTGAACGGTGGTCGGAGACCGCGCATTTCACGCCGATAACGCGATCGATAAGCGCCACATCTTTCTCGACGGAGCCGGTAATCGTCGGTGAGGGGAGGTGGTAGGCGCCGGTCAACATCCAGGCCGTAATCCCTTCTTCATTAAGCGCCCGGGTTTTCGCCAGCAAAGACTCCGGATGACGGGTGATGGAGTCAGTGCCCAGCAGCCCAATCACCGTAGTGATCCCGGCTTCAGTCAGCCGGCTCAGCTGCACTTCGGGCGTCCGCGTCGTCGGGCCGGCTTCGCCGCCGCCGCCGATCAAATGGACGTGCTGATCGATAAAACCGGGGCACAAAATATGGCCGCGCAGGTTGATGATGGTACAGTCCGGCACAATGTCGGCAGGGATCGTCTGTTCTACTGCGATGATCTTGCCGTTAGCGAGCAGCACATCGCAAATTCCCCGATCCGCAGGCGCATAGAGATGGGCGCCCTGTAGTAAAGTAAATTCCGCAATCGATAAATCAGTCATGGTCTTCCCTTACTTGACAAGAAACTGCATAACCCAGATCGACAGCAGCGCATTGATTGCGCAAACCGCAATGATATGTGGATAGTATCTGGCATTGACTTCAGCAGTACCGAGGCAGCGCCCGACGTTCTGCACCGGATTGCCCATCAGATAAATAGCCGGGAGCAGCACGGTGACGTCGTGGCCATTCAACGCGCCGGCGGTGAGCAGGCTGGCGGAAACGCCTACTGCGCCGCCCATACTCATCAGCGAGGCCAGCAGCACGGTTGCCGCTTCGCCGGGCAGTCCCCAGATTGCCATGATCGGCTGGCAAATATGTCCGACCCCGTCAAGTAAGCCGGTAATTTTCAGCGCCTGGATAATCACAAACGCCATGACAACGTTCGGTAACAGGTTGGTTGTGGCGATAGTAAAACCGCGGCGGGCGCCATGGATAAACATATCCATGACATTCTTTCGTACCTGAGTGGTCATGCTGGCGCTCCCTGCGTTGGGTTACGGCGCTCTGCAAGGTTGATCCAGATGCGCAACAGGTTCGCGCCGACAAACTTAAAGACCAGGATCACGGCCAGCGGGACGATAACCGACGTCCCGAGGAACGCAAACACCGCAGCGCCTGAGGAAAAATAGTTGGTGATAATGGCGCTGCCGCTGGTCTGGTAGGCGGCAAAAATAATTTTGTCACGCTCAGTGATTTGCCCCTCCTGCGCCAGTTCTTTTGTCATACCCGCTGCAGCATCGGTGTTTTGCAGATTAGCGATCAGCGCCAGCGAGCAAATGCCGGGAATGCCCAGCAGCGGCTTTAAAACTGGCGTCATTAATTGCTGTGCGGCGCGCAAACCTCCGAGTCCATCGGTAACAGAGATAATACCCAGCGAGAGAATGACCGACGGAGCAAGCTCCAGAGCGAAAAGAAAGCCATCTTTTGCGCCCGCTCCGGCGGCGCCGCGAAACGTAACGGCGTTTTCAGCGGCGTCAGTAATATGACCAAATGAACCGTTCAACACGGTAAAATCAAAAACACGCCGGAGAAGAAAATGATGGTCAGAAAGAACGCCAGATACCCTTTAATGCCGACTCTCTCTGTTGCAGGCGGCATCGCCTGTTCCCTTTGTTGTGTCATTACAAACTCCGTTTTTTATAAGGTAAGTGTGTTGCGGCCAATCCGATGCGCCGCAGGCAAAAAAACTTACCATCCATGTGGGTATTGGGGAAGCGCTAATGGATTAACGTCTTTGTATTATTAAAAATCGGATGCGTTTCGTTGCCCGTAAATAACCTAAATCGGTGGCTGAACAGCCGTCGGCGAGACCAACAATTTGCTGCTGTCCCCACAGCGGGCTGCTTCAGTATTTGGGCGCAATAATTATCCCGGCTATTTATTGCGCTATCTCTCTATCGCAACAGATAAAATAACGCTTTTTAAATAATAAGATTTGCACTGTATTTATTCGCTTTGTCAGCAAATAAAACAGCGCGCCGTCTCAGGCTAATAAGAAGGCGCAGGGCAGCCTGTTATTTTATCTGTTTATGGCTTTATGCTTTGAATTTATTGTATAAATCCACATATCCTGAATTAACTGCTCATCGCCGTCGCCTGGAGAAAAGCGCCCGTGCTGTCGACTTCATTAATAAGCATATTTAATTTATGACTGTCGGGTCGCGCGATAGCTGACAAAAAAATCATTTTCCCTGACTTGCCGATCAAGACAAATCTTATTACTGTATATAAATACAGTGAAAGGAAAGAGGCGTTTAGCAATGGAGTTCATCAAACCTGCAGAGATCCCCACCGTTATGCGACTGCCGCTCTATATCGAACGCGTACCGTGCGGCTTTCCCAGCCCGGCGCAGGATTATGTTGAACAGCGTATCGACCTGAACGCGTTAATGATACCGCGTCCGGCGGCGACCTATTTTGTCCGCGTCAGTGGCGAGTCGATGATCGAAGCTGGCATCAACGACGGCGATATGCTGGTGGTTGACAGCGCGTTAACGGCCAGGGATGGCGACATCGTGGTCGCCGCCGTAGAGGGTGAATTTACCGTTAAGCGCCTGCAGCTTTATCCCACAGTCCAGCTTATTCCCATGAACAGGCGCTATAAGCCGATTACGATTGGCGCAGAGGAGGCGCTTGAGGTATTCGGCATCGTGACCTATGTGATTAAATCGACTTATTAATCATGTTGGCGTTAGTGGACGTGAATAATTTTTACGCTTCATGCGAGACCGTATTCCGGCCCGATCTGAAAGGCGTGCCGCTGGTGGTGCTTTCCAATAACGACGGCTGCGTCATTGCCCTGAGCCGGGAGGCGAAAAAACTCGGCATAATTATGGGCGCCCCCTATTTCCAGATGAGAGAGACGCTGCTGCGCCACCAGGTACAGGTGTTTAGCTCGAACTATACGTTGTATGCCGATATGAGCAGCAGGGTAATGAGCATCCTTGAGGAGATGACGCCGGCGCTGGAGATCTATTCAATCGATGAAGCCTTTATGGATCTGACCGGCGTTGGCCATTGCATGGCGCTTGAGACGTTTGGACTGCAGGTGAGGGCGCGTGTTTTAAAAGAAGCGCATCTGACAGTGGGCGTAGGCATTGCGCAGACCAAAACGCTGGCGAAGCTGGCCAACTATGCCGCTAAAAAATGGCGCAAAACCGGCGGGGTGGTGGATCTGTCGAATGTTGAACGCCAGAAAAAGCTGATGTCGCTGGTGCCGGTCGAAGAGGTGTGGGGCGTCGGCCGACGCCTCAGCAAAAAGCTGAACGCACTGGGCATTATCACCGCGAAAGATTTGGCCGACCAGCCTGGCTGGGTGATGCGCAAGCATTTCAGCGTGGTGCTGGAGCGCACCGTCAGAGAGCTGCGCGGCGAGCCCTGTTTAGAACTTGAGGAGTTCGCGCCGGTCAGGCAGCAGATTGTCTGCTCCCGTTCGTTCGGCGAGCGCATTACCGCCTACAGTGATATGCGCCAGGCGATCTGTTTTTATGCGGAACGCGTGGCGGAAAAGCTACGCAGGGAAAGGCAGTATTGTCGCCAGATTAGCGTATTTGTACGTACCAGCCCGCATACGCGCAATGCGCCCCGTTACGATAATCAGGCGTCCGGTCGGTTACTTATTCCGTCGAATGACACGCGCGACATTGTTCAGATGGCCACCGATATGCTGGATCGTATCTGGCTGGAGGGACCTCACTATATGAAAGCGGGCGTGATCCTCGGCGATTTTTTCAGCCAGGGCGTGGCGCAGTTTACTCTGTTCGACGAGCGCCAGCCTCGCGCCAACAGCGAAGCGCTGATGAACGTGGTGGACGGAATCAACCAGAGTGGCAAAGGAAAGCTCTGGTTCGCTGGACAGGGGGTGCAGAAAAGCTGGGCGATGAAGCGTGAGATGTTATCGCCCGCTTACACCACAAAAATTCATGATATCGCCGTCGCGAAGTAACGCTACGGTTAATGTAGCCAGCGGGCATTTATTAGTTACAACATACTAAAATGACCATACACGCAGTTTGCCTGCCCATCGCCGCAAACAAACCCGGCGGCGGCAGGGGCTTTTTGATAAACCACAAGAGCCGCTCGCTAAAAAAAGCGCATAATAGCGGCTCGTCCGTTTCTTACCTAATCTCTTTGCCCCTATGTTAATTTGTCAGAATGAGGCCAGAACCTTTATTACCGATAGTCGGCTGGCCGCCACGCTTGCGCTGGTTGCGGGCGCGCTAAATACCGCAGCTTTTGAAGCCGTAGGCTTTTTCTCCGCCAATATGACGGGCAATGTCTCTTCATTGTCCGAGCGTCTGGCGCGCAATCAGCTGCCGGTTGCATTCTTTTTCTGCGAGATTGTCTGCCTGTTTATTTTTGGTTCGGCGCTCTCAACGCTGCTGATCAATCATGGTCGTCGACACAATATCCGTTCCGTTTATGCGATAAACATTTTGCTGGAAGCGCTGTTACTACTGGCGCTGGGCGGGGTGGTAAATTATATCCCGCTCAACTCGCCCGGCACGTTAATGATCCTCAGCCTGAGCTTTTTAATGGGATTACAAAACGCTGTGGTCACGCGGCTTTCTAATGCGCGCGTAAGAACCACGCACGTTTCCGGCACCTCAACGGATATCGGCATTGAACTGGCGATGCTGCTCGATATCCTGCGTCGCAAAGAGTCGCCTGAGTATGCTTCCGTTTATCTGCAAAGACTGATGCTGCACGGCGCTACCGTGGCGGCATTTTTATTGGGAGGGGTAGGCGGGATCTGGCTTTATAAGCTGGCCGGGGATGGATTTTTGCTTTTTATCGGTGGGTTTTTAAGCGTGCTGGCGCTGGGCTACTTATATAAAGCCCAGCGTCAAACGGCAAAAAACAGCAGGCTGGCCGCCCGATAACAGGCAGCCACAGATTACAACGTCCCGCTCAGACGATTATGAAAATCGCTGCTGCGCGTATCCAGGCCAATAATCTTGACCTGAGCGTCATAGCGCTGATAGCGGTTTTCAATCGCATCAAGCGCCGCCACGCTGGAGGCATCCCAAATCTGCGCATGGGTTAAATCGATCGTCACATCCTGCGGATCCTGCGCATAGTTAAAATGCTCAAACAGGTCATTGCTGCTACCGAAAAAGAGCGGGCCGCGCACAACGTAACGCACCGACTGCTCATCTTCGCTCAGATGCCGTTCCGCATGAATCACGTGCGCCACGCGACGGGCGAACAGCAGGATAGCAAAGATCACGCCGCCCACCACGCCGATGGCCAAGTTGCCGGTCCAGACGGTAGCCGCCACTGTTAACACCATGGTCACCGTTTCCGACAGCGGAATACGCTTCAGGGTGGCAGGCTGCAGGCTGTGCCAGTTAACCGTTTTCAGCGCCACAATCATCATAATGCCCGCCAGCACCACCATCGGGATCTGCGCCATCACTGCGCTAAGGCCGGTTACCAGCAGCAACAATACCAGCGCGGCAGCGACGGTCGAAACGCGCGTGCGCGCTTTGCCCAACTCGACGTTAACGATGGTCTGGCCGATCATCGCGCAACCGGCAATCCCGCCGTAAAAGGCGGCGAGAATATTCCCCACGCCCAGGCCCCAGCATTCACGGCGCTTACTGGATGGCGTATCGGTCAAATCATCAACCAGCTTCGCCGTTAACAGAGACTCCATCAGCCCTACCAGCGCAATGCTCAGCGCCGTCGGCCAGACAATTTGCAAGGTAGTCAGATTAAGCGGTACGGCCAGTTCGTTGAGGCCAGGCAGGCCTGCCTGCATCGGACCTTCGTCACCAACGTTCGGGACGTGCAGCCCGCAAAACACCGCAATCGCCGTTACTACTACAATGGCGATCAGTGGGGAAGGCACGCTTTTCAGGATTCGGGGCAGCAGTAAAACGATAATCAGCGTCAGCGCAAACAGCAGCCATACCGGCAGCGACTGGCCCCAAACATGCGGCACCTGGGCAAAAAAGATCAGGATGCCCAGCGCATTCACAAAGCCCAGCATCACCGAACGGGGGATGTAGCGCATCATACGCGCCAGTCCGGCGAGGCCAAACAGAATCTGTATCACGCCGCCCATCAGTACCGCAGGCATAATGTATTCAAGGCCGTGCGCTCTTACCATCGGGCCAATAACCAGCGCGACCGATCCGGCAGCGGCGGTGACCATGGCGGGACGGCCGCCCAGCAGCGACAGCGTTAACGCCAGCACCACCGAGGCGATCAGGCTCACTTTCGGATCGACGCCGGCAATCACGGAAAAAGAGATAACTTCAGGAATCAGCGCCAGCGCTGTAATCACGCCAGCCAGACACTCGCGCATCAACAGGTTAGGCGAGCGCAACACGCGGGCAACAGTAAGCTGACTGTCGGCGTGCTTTTCAGCTGTCGCCTCAGAAGAGGTGGTCATAATATTGCAGGCTCTTATTGTCTTAGTATCTGATGCAGCAGTGTGCATCGTGAATCTGAAAGGTATGGATTGCCCGTCAGGGCAGGGGAAGCATGTTACCGTTTATTGTTAACAGAAACCAGTTTCAGGCCGGGCAACCAGGCGGAAAACCGCGACCTGAAACCTTTACGTGCAGAACCGAACAGGTGCTGCAGGGCCTTAGCCGATAATATCGTCTTCTGTTTTGTGGACGACCAGCTCCAGAACATGACGGTAAACGTCCAGCATTACCACATCGCTTTCCAGTTCCAGGCGCTGGATAAGGCGGCCAATAATTGCTTTATTGGTCACCGGCTGCGCCGTCTGTAAAATTTCCGCTACCACAGCGCCCAGAACCTCGGTTTCGCTGATAGCATCCTTCCCCTGCACCTTAAAGTACTCAGCAATATCTTTATCCGTTTGCGATGTCATCGTCTGCATGTTAGTCCTCTTTAACGCGGCTGGCAGCGCGTCGAGAAATTGAATCTTTATTGTGAATCGGCAATCAGCATAGCCGACATTTAGGTTTTCGCTACAGTAACGGAATGATGAGACAGACAGGATGCAATACACCCTTCAGACGAAAAAAAACCTCTGAAGGTGGAAATCCGAGTTAAACACCTTCAGAGGCGACGCAAATGCATCATTCGTTACAGAGCTTTATTTAGCTCAGGGGTAAAGTTATACAAAAAAAGTAAAACTGTACAAACAATGCTTATACAATTTGTGCTAAATGTTAATTATCAGTTAGTTGTATGGGGGGGTAATAATAAAAAAGCTATACAAACCTGCCGTGAAAACGTTTGGCTTGTAACATTTGCGAAAAAATAGCCCTCTGTCAGCGCATTTTTAGCCTCAATTGAGAATAATCCCAATATAATTAGGGTTAAGCTTGCGCCCAACGGATAAACCAGGAAGGTTGAATGAGCGATGGCAAAGCGGAAAGGGAAAACAACCTGCGGTTAATCGAAATAATGCGATCGTCGGCTTGTCCGTTTATTAAAGAATAATGTCATTTTTTGCACAAGAATGGAGTGGCTGCTTGCTTCACAAGTGCTTTCTTGCACGCCTATACTTTAACGGCCTATTTACATTGAAGTCTAATTATCAGGTTTCTATGGATTCCCATCAGCGTTTTTCTCGTTTACTGCATCTCACTGCACACGCCTGGCGGCTGGCTATCGATCGTCGCCTGAAGGATAGCGGGCTCAGCATGAACAGCTGGCTGGCCATTGCCACGTTGGCAAGCGAAAGTGAACCTATGACGCAAAAAGCGCTGGCGCAGGTGCTGGGGCTGGAAGAAGCCAGCGTGGTGCCGCTAATTGATCGACTGGTAGCACAGCAGCTTATTGAACGTCAGCAGCCGGAAGAGGATCGACGTAAGCGTCTGCTGCTGGTCACCCGGCAGGGCTCGGCGGTCTTTGAAAAAGTGAAAATTGAGGCGGATCGGCTGCGCGGCGAACTGTTAGCCGATATTGACCCGCGCGATCTGACCGTGGCGCATCGGGTGTTGCAACAGTTGCTGCATAAAACGGAAAGGCTCTGACGTGGCGAAATCGAATCCTTATGCACCGCGCCAGTGGCAGCCGCATGAAAAACCCATGCTGCCTGGTTCGCCTTCCACGCCGATTCATCCCACCAAAAAGCGTATCGCTTTTGGCCTGGTCGGTCTGTTAATTACGTTGACCGGTGCGCTCAGCAATGCGCTGGTAACGGCTAACCTGACTAATTTACAGGGCACCTTTGGCGCCTATACCAATGAGATCGCCTGGCTACCGGCGGTTTACGTGATGGGAAATATTTCTATTAACCTGCTGCTGGTGAAGTTTCGCCAGCAGTTTGGCCTGCGTATCTTTACCGAAGCCTTTTTACTGCTCTATGTGCTGGTGGCCTTTTTCCATCTGTTCGTTAACGATCTCAGCTCGGCAATTATTGTCCGTACCGCGCATGGCATGGTAGCGGCGGCGCTCAGCTCACTGGGCATTTACTACCAGATACAGGCCTGGCCCGCTAAACATCGCCTGAAAGCGCTGGCGATCGGCATCAGCGCCTCCCAGTTGGCGATCCCGCTGGCGCGCCTGTTCTCTTCCGAGTTGTTGCAGCTGGAAGAGTGGCGCGGGCTTTATCTGTTTGAACTGGGGCTGGCGCTGGTGGCGCTGGGCTGCGTATTTATGCTGAAGCTGCCGCCCAGCGATCGCAGCAAAGTCTTCGAGAAAATGGACTTCGTCACCTTTATGCTGATGGCGCCAGGCATGGCGCTGCTGTGCGGCGTACTGTCGCTGGGACGAATTGAATGGTGGTTCACAACGCCCTGGCTTGGCATCTGTCTGGCCCTGGCGTTGGCGCTGATTGTCAGCGCAGTGGTGGTGGAGCATAACCGCAAAAATCCGCTAATTAATACGCGCTGGCTTGGCAGTGGCGCGATTATCCGGCTGGGCATTGTGATGATTATGATGCGCATCGTGCTGGCGGAGCAGAACAGCGGCGCCATCGGCTTTTTGCAGCAGGTCGGCCTGCTTAACGATCAGATGCGCGGCCTCGCGCTGGCGATTATTGCTGGCGTGCTGCTGGGCATTACCGCCAGCGCCCTGACGCTGAAGCCCGCCCATCTTAGCTGGCCCATCGTAACCTCACTGCTGATTATGATGGTCGCCTCGCTGATGGACGCGCACGCCAGCCCGGTAACGCGCCCGCACAACATGTATTTCAGCCAGTTTCTGCTCGGCTTCAGCAGCGCCTTCTTTCTGGCGCCCGCCATGCTGCTGGGCATCGGCAGCGTGGTTACGCAGCCAAAAAACCTGGTGAGCTTTGTGGTGCTGTTTGGCATGAGCCAGAATTTAGGCGGTCTTATCGGCTCGGCCATTCTTGGCACCTTTCAGATCTGGCGTGAAAAATATCACTCCAGCCTGTTGGGCGATCAGCTCTCACTGCTCGATCCGAGCGTAACCGAACGCCTTAGCCAGTACAGCGCGCTGTTCAGCAGTCAGCTGGGCGACAGCACCTTACTGAGCGCCCAGGCGACCACACAGCTGCAAACCGTTGCCACTTTGCAGGCCAACGTACTGGCGTGGAACGATACCTATTTACTTACCGCCGGACTGGCGTTCTCCACGCTGGTATGGGTGCTGTATCGTCTGACGCGCCAGCGCATCACTCTTCGACGCCAGCAGCAGCGTGACGCTGCTGCTGCCCAAACGATTCCGGCAACATCAGCAAGCATGGAGAAACAATGAGCCAGCAGGAAGAAGTTAAAGCCGCCGAGCGCGAGCGCAATAACAAATTACGCATTCTCTCTGTCGCCGTCGGCAGCGGCATTGTCATTGTCGGCGTGTTGGTGATCCTTTACGCCTGGCAGCTCTGGCCGTTCACCAGCGCGGTGCAAAGTACGGAAAACGCCTACGTGCGCGGCCAGGTCACCTTTATCAGTCCGCAGGTCAGCGGCTATATCACGGCGGTCAACGTGCAGGATTTACAGCCGGTGCATAAGGGCGACGTGTTGATGACCATTGACGACCGTATTTACCGTCAGCGCGTTGAGCAGGCGAAAGCGCAGCTGGCGATGAAACAGGCGGCGTTAGCCAATAACCAGCAGCAGCGGCGCAGCGCGGAGGCGGTCATTGCGCGCAATCAGGCCGCGCTGGAGAACAGCAAAGCGCAGGCGGCCAAAAGCGGCTTCGATTTAAAACGCGTGGAAAATCTGGTGGCGGATGGTTCGTTATCGATCCGCGAACGCGATGCGGCGCGCGCCGCTAACAGCCAGGCGGTGACGGCGATACAGCAGGCCAAAGCCACGCTTGATGTATCGCGTCAGGATTTGCAGACGGTAATTGTTAACCGCGCCTCGCTGGAGGCGGACGTCACCAATGCCGAGGCGGCCCTGAAGCTGGCGCAAATCGATTTAGACAACACGCGCATTATCGCACCGGAGGATGGACAGCTGGGGCAGATTTCGGTGCGGCGCGGCGGCTATGTTTCGGCAGGTACGCGGCTGACGTCGCTGGTACCGGGACAAAAATGGGTGATCGCCAATATGAAAGAGACGCAGATGGCGGATGTGCGTCCCGGTCTGCCGGTCACCTTCAGCGTGGATGCGCTGAACGGCGCTATTTTCCACGGCGTGGTTGAATATATCTCGCCGGCAGCTGCTTCGGAGTTCAGCGCCATTTCACCCGATAACGCTACCGGCAACTTCGTTAAGATCGCCCAGCGTATTCCGGTGCGTATCAAAATTACCGATGATGCTCAGGCGCGCCTGCGTCCCGGCATGTCGGTGGAAGTGAATATCGATACCGCCGCCCAGCCTGCGGAGCCGCAGTCATGATGCGCGCAAAACCGCTGGTGCTGGCGCTGCTGATCCCGCTGCTGTCTGGCTGCGCTACCGAGGTAGAAAAGGCGCCGACCGCGTTACCGATACCACAGGCGTGGCGTCAACAGGTTGGGCCGTCCGCCGCGCCGGAAGCGAACTGGTGGCGCGCCTTTGCCGATGCGGATTTAAATCGGCTGGTGGAACAGGCGCTGCGTAATAACCCTGATATTCTTACTGCCCGCTCGCGCGTCGATCAATATCGCGCGCAGCTGCGCGCCGCCGCTGGTGATAATTTCCCGACGCTGGACGCGGGCGTTGGTGTAACCCGTGCCCGTACGCTATCGGCAGCGACCGGCGTGCCGCACGACGGCAATGTCTATCAGGGGCTGCTGCAGGCCAATTATGATGTGGATTTATGGGGATCGCGCAGCAGCAGCATCGATGCGGCGCGCGCGTCGCTGGCGGCGCAACAGGCTGCGGCAGCGGCGGCTGAGCTGACTATCGCCACCTCGGTGGCCTCCGGCTATATGACGTTGCTGGCGCTGGATGAACAGCTGCGCGTCACTCAGGCGACGCTGGCAACGCGCGAGAATTCACTGAAGCTGGCGCAGCGCCAGTTCGAGGCGGGTTACACCTCGCGTCTGGAGTGGATGCAGGCCGCCTCGGAATATCAGGCGGCGAAAGCGCAGATCCCACAGCTGTCGCATCAGATTACGCAGCAGGAGAATGCGCTCAGTATCCTGGTCGGGATGAACCCGCGCCATATTGCCCGTCAGTCGCGCTTTGCCCAGGTGATGCCGCAGCGGCTGCCATCGCTGTTGCCGTCGGAGCTGTTGCAGCGGCGACCGGATATCATTCAGGCTCAGCGCCTGCTGCTGGCGGCAGATAATTCACTGGCTTCCTCGCAGGCGCAGCTGCTGCCTTCGCTGAACCTGACCGCTTCCGGCACGTTGCAATCATCGGTGCTGCATCAGCTGGTGGATAATCCTTTTCGGCTGTGGAGCATCGGCGGCAGCGTACTGGCGCCGCTGTTAAACCGCGAGGCGCTGACGGCGCAGGTTGACGTTTCAATGGCCTCGCGCAATCAGGCGCTCTACAGCTATGAAAAAGTGGTGCGCAACGCCTTTAGCGAAGTCAACGATGCGCTGGACGCTATACAGCAGACCCAGGCGCAGTTACAGGAAGTTGAGAAGCAGCAGGAGATTGCCGCCGATACCTTGCGTATCGCCCGTAACCGCTATCAGAACGGCTATGCCTCCTATCTTGATGAGCTGGATGCGCAGCGCACGCTGTTTAGTGCGCAGCTGAATGTGGTGCAACTGAAAAATAACTTGATCCAGGCGCAGATCGACCTTTATCGTGCGCTTGGCGGCGGCTGGCAGCCTTAATATTTCTGCGCCGATGCCGCTTTTGGGCGCGTCGGCGCGCTGCGTTCGCTCACTCGTTGAAGTGTGATTTGCGACCATGGGCCGATCCGTGTTTTTTGTTATCATCAGCGGTGTAAAGGCTGCACAGCGGTTACGGTTTAACCAGGCTGTGCTACACTGAAAAACCGCATTGCAGGAGCAGGGCGGAAGCACTGTTTACGCCCGCTGTGATGATGATAAAAAATGAATGAATCTTTGCCGCCTGAGCCCCCAGAAAGAGAAGAGTTGCCGCATCTTGATGATGCGCAGTTTGCCGTTGTGGTCCTGTTAGTGACCTCTTTAACGCTGATACTCTTCGTTCTTATCGTGACGTTATGGATGTCATAATTCATTCAGCAAGAGGTCCGGTAATTAAATAAGGAGATCGGTGATGGAAACCCGGGACGATAAACTCATCGCATTAATCGGTTTACTCTCTGCCTGCCTGATTGGCGTGGTTTTTCTCTTTACCATGACCTGGATAACCGATATTCGTCGACCGTCGCAGCCGCCGCTGGACGCCCAGTCCTGCTATATGCCGCCCGCTGCCTCTTCTGCGCCCGCCGGGAGCGCCAACAAGCGCCCTTAGTTTTTCCCCCGATTCTGTAATTTGATTTGCTGGCTACGTAACGCCAGCGCCAGCGGCTCATAAACCGTACGGTTGCCGTTAGGATCGGGCAGGCCGAACAGCGGGCCCGGCGATCGGCGATCGTCCGCCCATGCCGGGTATTCCACTACCGGATAGAGCGAAATACCTTCCATCGCTACCCCGCTGTCCAGCGCAAGCTGCACCTCTTCAGTCACGATATTCAGCCAGTTAGTACGCGCCTCACCTTCGGCGCCGGTCTCCGCCAGCAGCATGGGACGCTGATAGCGCTGCCAGACCTCTGCCAGCAGCAAATGCAGCGGTCGCCAGGCGGGATGCGTGACGGTTAAGGGCGAGCCGTCACTGAGCCACTGATTATCGGGATAATAATTTAGCCCAATAATATCCAGCGCCTCCGGGCTGCCGCCCAGTTCCGGGCACTGATTACCGCAGAGCATATCCCAGGCATCGAACTGCGCCAGGTGTTGACGCTGTGCCTCTTCGCGCGCCGCCGCGCTGTTGTCCGCGGGTGCAACATGCACCAGCGGATCGGTCATCACAAAGCGCGCCTGCGGATAAACTTCCCGTATGGCAGCAATGGCGGCCAGGGTAGCGCGCACCAGCTGCTTCTTTAGCGCCAGGCCGCGTCCGCTGGCGTGCGGGTTCAGCCAGGCCACCTCCGCGCCGGCCCATGACCAGAACGAGATTTGATTGATTGGAGTAAAAAAGGGCTGCTCCACCCCCTCGTTGCGCAGCACTTCCGCCATCGCGCCAGCGAAGCGAGCAAAGGCGGTGATGAAATCCTCAGACCAAATATCAATGTGCGTGGGGTAGCCAAAGTGCGCGACTTCCCAGATAACCTGAATGCCATGCTGGTTGGCGGCGTGAATCATCGGCAGAAAAGAGGACCAGTCATATTCGCCCGGCGTTTTTTCGATCAAATACCAGCGCGCGCCGTCGCGTGCAGTCAGCAGTCGATGCTCCACCAGCGCGGCATAATCTTTATATATCAGCATGTCGTGTCCGCTGCTGATAATCATATCGAGACGCTTACCCTCGCCGCGACAGGCGCTGGAGCAGGCGAAGCTGCCCTGGAAAAAGCTGTTAAACAGGGAAGGCTGGTAACGCTGCGGCGATGCGGATGAGGAAGTGATTGGCATGCGGTTCGTCTCCCATAAAAAAGGCAGGCGCGGAACGTTTCGCTAAGTCTAGACTAAAAGACAACCCCGACCTGATTTTCACCGACAATATTGCCAGGGAGATAAAGATGCAGAACAGAATCGAGATTATTCAGGGTGACATTACGCGGCAGCGGGTCGATGCGATTGTTAATGCCGCCAACAGCAGTTTGCTGGGCGGCGGTGGTGTGGATGGCGCGATTCATCGCGCCGCGGGCCCGGCGCTGCTGGCCGAATGTCGTCAACTGGCGGCCAGCCGGGGCGGTTGCGCGACCGGCGACGCGGTGCTGACCGGCGCGGGCAACTTACCGGCGCGCGCGGTCATTCACACCGTCGGCCCGGTCTGGCACGGCGGCCAACAGGGTGAAGCCGCGCTGCTTGCCAGCGCCTATGCCAACAGTCTGCAGCTGGCGGCGGATAACCGTTTCGCCACTGTCGCCTTTCCGGCCATCAGCACCGGCATTTACGGCTATCCTAAAGCAGCGGCGGCGGCGATTGCTTTGCGCACCATTCGGCAGTTTCTGCAGCAGCACGATTATCCGCAGCAGGTCCTGCTGGTCTGCTTTGACGAAGAAAGTTATCGTCTCTACCGCCAGCTATCGGAACAGTCGGATGACGTCAGTGGACGAGAGCGTCAATAATAATTATCAGGCTTATAAGGAAAGGAAAAATAATGGCTGAAGCGCTTTACCCGCAGGATAACGTTAACCCTGCAGACAGCCGGACTCGACTTGCCAGGGCAGTAAAACCCCGTACCGTTCAACATCCTCAACACAGCGGCCTGCATCCTCTGAGCGACGGGCTTGATGCTTTCGCCGCTCGCTATCAACTGTTGTCGATGGCGGAAGAGCGGATCGATATTCAGTATTACATCTGGCAAAACGATATGTCCGGCCGCTTGCTGTTTATTGCGCTGCTGGAAGCGGCCGATCGCGGCGTACAGGTGCGTCTGCTGCTGGATGACAATAACACCATGGGACTGGATAAAACGCTGAGCGAACTGAATCGCCATCCAAATATCGAGGTTCGGCTGTTTAATCCGTTCTCTTTTCGCACGCTACGCGCGCTGGGTTACCTTAGCGATTTTGCCCGCCTGAACCGGCGTATGCACAACAAAAGCATTATCGTTGACGATATGGTCACTATCGTTGGGGGCCGCAATATTGGCGACGAATATTTCGGCGCGGGCACACAGCCGCTGTTTTCTGACCTTGACGTTATGGCAATAGGGCCGGTGGTGGAAGAGGTTGCGGAGGATTTTGAGCGCTACTGGCACAGCGGGGCGGTTAAAGCCTTTACGGCCGTGGTGGATGATGCGCCCGATGATTCACGTGCTGCGGTAACCTTGCCGGAAGCGTGGCGCGACAGCGAACAGGTGCAGCGCTATATGCAGCGTCTTCAAACGTGCGGCTATGTGTCACAGCTGGACAACGGCGAGCTGGAGATGATCTGGGCGCCGGCGCGCTTACTGAGCGACGATCCGCGCAAGGGACTCGGCAAGGCGCGGCGCAGTACGCTGCTGCCGCAGCGCATGATCGAGATCATTGGGCGTCCGCAGCAGCAGTTCGATATTATTTCCGCCTATTTCGTGCCGACGCGCGCGGGCGTGGCGCAACTGCTGACACTGGTGCGCAGCGGCGTAAAGATAGCCATTCTGACCAATTCGCTGGCCGCTAACGATGTCTCGGTGGTTCACGCCGGGTATGCCAAATGGCGCAAAAAGCTGCTGCGGCATGGCGTTAAACTTTATGAGCTAAAACCGCAGGCCAGCGGCGAAGAGAAGCCGCACGATCGCGGCCTGACCGGTAACTCTGGTTCCAGCCTGCATGCCAAAACCTTCAGCGTCGATAATGAGAAAGTCTTTATCGGCTCGTTTAATTTCGATCCGCGTTCGGCGGTATTAAATACTGAAATGGGATTGCTGATCGAAAGCGAAGTGCTGGCGGGCAATATTCATCAGCGCTTTGTGGAAGAGATGCGCGAACGTGCCTGGACGTTGCGGCTCGACAAATGGGGCCGGGTAAACTGGGTGGAATATGAAGGCGAGCCGGGCGAGATCGTTCATAAACATGAGCCGAAAACGCGCTTCTATCAGCGTCTGCTGGTGCGCCTGGTCTGGCATTTACCGGTAGAGTGGCTGCTGTAGCGGACGTCCGTGCCCGCTGAGGCTTATGGCTGCGGGCGCGCCTTCTTCCCGGAGAAGAAAGCGCAGCAGCGGATGCGCAGATGGATTTCGTACAGAATAAAGGCGATGCCGAAGACAAACATCAGGCCGGCGAGGAAGCCCAGCGCATTGTTATGAATATGCGGCGTGATAAAAATGCCGTACAGCAGCGTTAGCGGATGATGTACCAGATAGATAAACAGCGAGGCATTCACCAGCCAGGTAATGCGCGGCGAATGCGCATTCAGAAAACGGTGACCGAAGGCGAACACCACGTTAACCATCCACAGGCCCATCAGCATCGAAACCACCGCATCGATTTCGTACATCCAGCCTTCGCCGCTGCTGTAACGCTGGTTAGCCATATAGGCGAAAAATGCCAGCACGGCGCCCGCCAGCGTCCAGGGATTAAAACGCACAAAGCGCGCCTTCAGCGCCGGATTGCGCCAGGCTAAGGCGCCCAGGCAGAAGAAGGGCAGGTAAAACAGCGTCTGCATAACGGCAAAGTTAAACAGGCCATCGGTCAGCAGCGCGGGCTGAAACAGAAAAATCAGACGGCGCACTACGCACCAGCACAGGCTGTAAAACAGTATCGCCAGCGTTAATGTCAGCCAGCCGGGCGCGGCGATCTCGCCTTTTTCCTGCCTGCGCAGACGATGAAACAGCCACAGTCCGAGTGTCGTAAAAATAACCAGCACCAGTAAAAACCACAGGTGCGAAATTAACTCCCAAACTAACGTATTATATTTGTCATAAAGAGAGAAACTCGACCAGCCTGGGATTTTTCCTGTCCATGCTTTGAGCATAAAGAACTGCGGCAGCGTAATCAGCGGAATAGCGCTGAGCATTGGAATGCCGACGCGCTCCACACGTACTTTCCACCACTCCTTTGGCGCATAGCGCAAATAGAGCATATAAGAAAAGTAACCGGATATGACAAAAAACACCTGCATACGAAAGGCGTGAATAAAGTCATTAAATACGGTTAGCCAAAGCGTAGGCTCCGCGCTGTTAACGGACCACTGGTGGCTGGAATAAATAAGAGAAACATGAAAAGGAACGCCAAGTAGCATCAGATAAGCGCGAATGGAATCGAGAAAATATTCACGCGGCTGGGATTTTGTACGCATAGTCATCCAGTTTTAGTACGTTTTATATACCGGCTCGCCCTGAACCTGACAAAAGTAAGCGCTTTACTTTACCGGAACGGGAACCAATATAATATCAGTCGATTCTGTAACAGAAGAACAACGCAGGGTTAAGTCCTGAGGGCAGGGAAAATGGGAACAAAACAACTGGCATACTGTCGGAAAACGGAATAATCCATTAATATGGATGGGATTGATTTAAGCACACGAAAGGGGGGGATGTGCTGATTACTAACAAAAATAAATCGGGACTGAAAAAACTGCACTGGGTTAGTGCGGCAGTTCTGTTTGCCTTGTATGCCAACACCAGTTGGGCTTTTAGCATTGATGATGTCGCAAAAGAGGCAAAATCGTTAGCAGGAAAAAGTTTTGAAGCACCGAAGAGCAATTTGCCCTCTCAATTTCGTGACATGAAATATGCTGACTATCAGCAGATCCAGTTTAATCACGATAAAGCCTGGTGGCATCAGCTGAAAACGCCATTCAAGCTGGAGTTCTATCATCAGGGCATGTATTTCGATATGCCGGTGAAACTTAATGAAGTCACGGCCAATACGGTACGGGAAATCAAATATAACCCGGAATATTTTAATTTCGGCAATGTGCAGCACGATCCGGAAACCATTAAAAACCTCGGTTTTGCCGGTTTTAAAGTGCTTTACCCGTTAAACGCGAAAGGCAAAAACGACGAAATTACCAGCTTCCTCGGTGCCAGCTATTTCCGCGTTATCGGTGGCGGCCAGGTTTATGGTCTCTCCTCGCGCGGACTGGCGATCGATACCGCGCTGCCTTCCGGGGAAGAGTTCCCGCGCTTCCGCGAATTCTGGATTGAACGTCCGAAGCCGCAGGATAAGCAACTGGTGATTTATGCGCTGCTTGACTCCCCGCGCGCAACCGGTGCCTACCGCTTTGTGCTGCGTCCGGGCGCGGACACCAATGTGGACGTGCAGGCGAAAGTCTACCTGCGCGACAAAGTCGGCAAGCTGGGCGTCGCGCCGCTCACCAGTATGTTCCTCTATGGCCCGAATCAGCCTTCTCCGATAGTCAACTATCGCCCGTCGCTGCATGATTCCAATGGTCTGTCGATCCATGCCGGCAACGGCGAATGGATCTGGCGTCCGCTGAACAATCCGCGTCATCTGGCGGTCAGCACCTTTACCGTGGAAAGCCCGAAAGGGTTTGGCCTGCTGCAACGCGGACGCGAATTTAGCCAGTATCAGGATCTCGACGACCGTTACGATCTGCGCCCAAGCGGCTGGATCGAGCCGCAGGGCGACTGGGGTAAAGGTCGCGTTGAGCTGGTGGAAATTCCAACGGCGGATGAAACCAACGATAATATCGTCGCCTTCTGGACCCCGGAGAACCTGCCGGATCCGGGTAAGGAAATGAACTTTAAATACCGTCTGCACTTTACCCGTAATGAGGACCAGCTGCATTCGCCGGAAACGGCGTGGGTGAAAAGCACGCTGCGTTCAACCGGCGATGTGAAACAGTCGAACCTGGTACGTCAGCCTGACGGCACACTCGCCTTCTTGGTGGATTTTGTCGGCCAGGATATGAGCAAGCTGGCGGATAATACGCCGGTAACGCCGCAGGTCAGCATCGGCAATAACGGCGAGATTGTGGAACAGAACGTGCGTTACAATCCGGTGACCAAAGGCTGGCGCTTAACGCTGCGTATTCGCGTGAAAGATGCCAAGCAGCCGACCGAAATGCGCGCCGCACTGGTTAACGGTGATAAAGCGCTGACGGAAACATGGAGCTATCAGTTGCCTGCCAATGAATAAATCAATTTTAACTCCAGCTGACTATATCGACGCGCTGCCGCTCACGCCGGAAGGCAAAGCGGCGCTGGCGCCTGACCTGCCCGCCCAGGAGGCGGGCGGCGATGTTTACAGTAGATTGCATCAACAGCTGGGCCAGGGTGGCCCGGCGGAAGCGCGTCCTGATGATGCGCCGCTGACCTCGGTAAAATCGCGTATTGAAATGAGCTGGCCGGACTCACTGGACGGCGGCAAACAGTTTGGCGAGGATTATCAGGGGCGCACTACGCTAAAGGCGATGCCGCCGGTAAAGCGTTCGCTGATGTTCCCCGAAGCCTGGCGCACCAACCCGCTGGCGCGCGCCTGGGATTCGCTGCGCGGCCGCAAATCGACGCCGCGCTACGCCTCAGCCGAAGAGCAGCGCCAGGAAGATAAATGGCGTCACGTCGGCTCGATCCGTCGCTATATCCTGTTACTGCTGACCATCGTTCAGACGGTGATCGCCACCTGGTATATGAAGACCATTCTGCCTTACCAGGGCTGGGCGCTGATCGATCCGATGGATATGCTGAATCAGAACTGGCAGCAATCGCTGTTGCAGCTGCTGCCCTATGTGCTGCAAACCGGCATTCTGTTCCTGTTCGCCATTCTGTTCTGCTGGGTCTCCGCGGGCTTCTGGACGGCGCTGATGGGCTTTTTACAGCTGCTAATTGGGCGCGATAAGTACAGCATCTCTTATACGCTCACCGGCAATGAGCCGATCGATCCTAACCATCGTACCGCGCTGATTATGCCTATCTGTAACGAGGACGTAGAGCGCGTCTTCGCTGGGTTGCGCGCCACCTGGGAATCGGTGGTTCGCAGCGGCGAAAGCGAGCATTTCGATGTCTATATCCTCAGCGACAGCTACGACGCCGATATCGCCATGGCCGAGCAGAAAGCCTGGATGGAACTGGTGCGCGATGTCGGCGGGGCAGGGAAGATCTTCTATCGCCGCCGCCGCCGCCGCGTGAAGCGTAAAAGCGGTAACATCGATGACTTCTGCCGCCGCTGGGGCAGCCAGTACAGCTATATGGTAGTGCTGGATGCGGATAGCGTGATGAGCGGCGAATGTCTGACCGGTCTGGTGCGCATGATGGAAGCGAATCCGAACGCCGGTATCATTCAGTCTTCGCCGAAAGCCTCCGGCATGGATACGCTCTATGCGCGCTGTCAGCAGTTTGCCACGCGCGTTTACGGGCCGCTGTTCACCGCTGGATTACACTTCTGGCAGCTGGGCGAATCACATTATTGGGGCCACAACGCCATTATCCGCGTGAAGCCGTTTATCGAACACTGTGCGCTGGCGCCGCTGCCGGGTGAAGGTTCGTTTGCCGGATCGATTCTTTCCCATGACTTCGTGGAGGCCGCGCTAATGCGTCGCGCCGGCTGGGGCGTGTGGATTGCTTACGATCTGCCCGGCTCGTATGAAGAGCTGCCGCCGAACCTGCTGGATGAGCTGAAGCGCGACCGCCGCTGGTGTCACGGCAACCTGATGAATTTCCGTCTGTTCCTGGTAAAAGGCATGCACCCGGTACACCGCGCGGTGTTCCTGACCGGCGTAATGTCTTATCTGTCCGCGCCGCTGTGGTTCCTGTTCCTCGCGCTTTCCACCGCGCTGCAGGTAGTGCATACGCTGATGGAGCCGCAGTACTTCCTGCAGCCGCGTCAGCTGTTCCCGGTCTGGCCGCAGTGGCGACCCGAACTGGCGATTGCGCTGTTCTCAACCACGCTGGTGCTGCTGTTCCTGCCGAAGCTGCTGAGCGTGGTGCTGATCTGGTGCAAGGGCGCGAAAAGCTACGGCGGCGCGCTGCGCCTGCTGCTGTCGATGCTGCTGGAGATGTTGTTCTCGGTGCTGCTGGCGCCGGTGCGCATGCTGTTCCATACCGTGTTCGTGGTCAGCGCCTTCCTCGGCTGGGAAGTGGTGTGGAACTCGCCGCAGCGTGACGACGACGCGACGCCGTGGCGCGAAGCGTTTCGTCGCCACGGTTCACAGATGCTGCTGGGTATCGTCTGGGCCGTCGGCATGGGCTGGCTGGATCTCAACTTCCTCTGGTGGCTGGCGCCGATTGTTTTCTCGCTGATCCTGTCGCCGTTTGTATCGGTGATCTCCAGCCGGGCAAGCAACGGACTGGCAACCCGGCGCGCGAAGCTGTTCCTGATCCCGGAAGAGTATGCGCCGCCGAAAGAGCTGGTGGATACCGATAGCTATCTGCAGCTGAACCGCGAGCGCGCGCTGAAACATGGCTTTATGCATGCGCTGTTCCATCCGTCATTTAATGCCCTGGCGACCGCGATGGCGACGTCACGTCACCTGAAAAGCGATCTGCTGGATCATGCCCGCGATCGTCGTGTCGAGCATGCGCTGAGCGACGCACCGGCGAAGCTGAGCCGTGATGAGCGTTTAGCGCTGCTTAGCGATCCGGTTACGCTGGCGCGCCTGCACTATCGCCTGTGGCAGGATGCGGAGAAATATCATGAGTGGCTCGATTATTACCGCACGTTGCAACTCAATCCGCTGGCGTTAGCCACGGCAAAATAAATCAGGCGGCCTGCGGGCCGCTTTTTTTATCCGTCGTATCCGCTTTACGCTACTTTTACCTTTATGCGCCGCACCAGTGCGCGCAAAGCAGCCAGAATGTCGCAGGTTTAGTTTGAGAGGTGTAGGTTGAAAAAAGGATTACGCAGCGCGTTGGCGCTGACGCTGGTAATGATGTTAACCGGCTGCGGCAGTATTATCAGCCGCACCGTGCCCGGACAGGGAAACGGCAATCAATATTATCCCGGCGTACAGTGGGATGTGCGCGACACGCCGTGGCGCTTTCTGACCATTATCGACGTGCCGCTGTCGGCCCTGCTGGATACGCTGCTGCTTCCGGTGGATGCGCACCACGGGCCCTATGAATAACTGATGGCTTACCAGCGGTCAGATTCGTTATTGCTGCCGCTGTCTTCCCACTCCTGCGCTACCGCTTCGCCTTCTTCGGTATCCAGCGGCGGCTCCAGCTGAAATTCGCCTTCATCCCATTCGTGCAGCGTGTTTTCCGGCATCCATTCCTGGCGCAGTTCAACCTCATCGAAATCGCCATCAAAAATCGCCTGCGCCGCTTCGCCGGTGCGGATCGGCGAAAGCTCGCCATCGTCGCTTTCATCGGCCAGGAATTCCGCCTGCCACATGATTTCACCATCCTGCATCACATACTTTTGCAGGTTGAATTGGCCGATGGAAATCTCATCATCATCCAGATCCGGGTTATTCGCCATGAACTCTTCGCGGGCGTTATCGATAGCTTCTTCCAGTGTGCTAAACATGCTCATCAGTCTCTCCTTAATCTCCTCGGGGATGGTTTCAGGAAAGAATAGACGAAGATTTGCGACGGTATGGGGTGAGGGAAGAAAAAACTGCGTTAAGCGGAGAAAAACTGACCCTTTCGCTCCGGGGCGAAGCGAAAGGGGAAACGGCACTTAGTAGAGCTTCTCTTTACCCGGCGGACGGGTTTTAAAACGGCGATGGAGCCACATATATTGTTCTGGCGCCATCAGAATCGCATCTTCAACGATCTTATTCATGCGGGCGGCGGTCGCTTCTTCACTGTCCGTGGGTATATCCTCAACGCTCGGCAGAACAATCAGCTCATAACCTTTGCCGTGCGGCAGGCGACGCGGCACGAATGGGATGACTGCCGGTTTGCCGGTGCGGATCAGCATATAGCTGCCTTTGGTGGAGGCAGCATCTGGCACGGCGAAAAAGGGCACAAACACGCTGCTCTTCGGGCCGTAATCATGATCGGGCGCATACCAGATAATCTCGCCCGTCTTCAGCGCGCGGATCATTCCTTTCAGGTCCTTACGATCGATCATGCTTTTATTGGATCGCATGCGGCCCCAGGTTTGCAGCCAGTCAATCAGCGGGTTGTCATTGGGACGATAGACGCCGATGCCCGGATTAAGCATGCCGAACATGCGCGCGCCCAACTCCAGCGTCAGGAAGTGCATTCCGATCAGCAATACGCCTTTTTGCTCGCGCTTTGCCTGTTGAATATGTTCATTGCCAAAGCCGGTAAACCATTTGCGCACCCGCCAGTCTGGCCAGAACCAGGCGATGCCGGTTTCCAGTAAACCCATGCCGACAGATTCAAAATTGCGCTTTACCAGCGCCTCGCGCTCGGCGGTCGGCATATCGGGAAAACAGAGTTCAATATTGCGACGGGCAATGGCCGCGCGTCGCTTCATAAAACGCATCGACAGACGACCTAAACCGCAACCGAGACGATACAGCACCGGATAAGGCAGCAGAACAATAAGATAAAGCAGGCCAATACCAAGCCAGAGTAACCAGTAACGCGGACGCAGCAGTTCGCGAGAAAATTGGGGCAACTGAGTCATGTTCTTCCAGTTTGTTCGTTGCGGCAGAGAGAAAAGGCCGCAGTGTCCAGTTTAAGGGGCGTATTGTGCCACTTTTTTACTTCTGGCTGAAAGAGTGATGTCAGCCATGTAAAACGGCAGCGCATCAATTGCGCTGCCGGAAGGATTAAAGATTAAACAACCCTTTTACTTCGTGCGGTTCGCAGCGCCAGTATTGCGGCGGCGCCTGCACTTTCACCAGCTCGGCGGCGGCGTGCCACGGCCAGCGCGGATCGTAAAGCATGGCGCGCGCCAGCGCGATGGCATCGGCCTGGCCGCTGGTCAGGATCGATTCCGCCTGCTGCGCCTCGGTAATCAGACCCACAGCAATGACCGGCATGGTGGTCATGGCCGCCTTAATGCCGGCGGCAAAGGGCACCTGGTAATTCGGACCGACGCTGATCTGCTGCTGCGGCGACAGGCCGCCGCTGGAGACGTGAATATAGTCGCAGCCCGCCGCTTCCAGCGCCTTGCTCAGCGCGATGGATTGTGCTTCATCCCAGCCGCCTTCCACCCAGTCTGAGGCGGAAATACGCACGCCCACCGCTTTATCACGCGGGAAAACACGACGCACTTCATCGTAAATTTCCAGCACCAGGCGCATGCGGTTTTCGAGCGAGCCGCCATATTCATCGTCACGCTGGTTGGACAGCGGGGAGAGGAACTGATGCAGCAGGTAGCCGTGCGCGGCATGAATTTCCACCAGCTCAAAGCCCAGCCGATCGGCGCGGATGGCGCTGTCGATAAAGGCCTGTTTAATCTCGGCGATACGCGCTTTGGTCAACGCCAGCGGAGCGCCGTCGTTTTCGCTGTAAGGCAGCGCCGAAGGGGCAGAGGTTTGCCAGCCGCCCTGCTGTGGCGTTAAAAAGCCGCCGCCGCGCCAGGGCACGTCGCAGGAGGCTTTGCGTCCGGCATGGCCCAGCTGGATCCCCAGCGGCATGGTTGCGTAGCGTTTCACATCATTGATGGTTTCCGCCAGCGCCTGCTCGGTTTCATCATCCCACAGGCCAAGATCCTGCGGCGTAATGCGGCCAGCCGCTTCCACGGCAGTCGCTTCGATGATCAGCAGTCCGGCGCCAGAAAGGGATAAGTGTCCCAAATGAATACGATGCCAGGGCGTGGCTTTACCCTGTTCCGCCGAGTACTGGCACATGGGGGCAATAATGATGCGGTTGCTGAGTGAGAGCTTACCCAACTGCATTGGCGTAAATAGCTGACTCATCTTATTCTCCGTCGGTTGTCACCCTGGTAACAGATAGGGTGCTAATGAAGTACTTATGCTTAACGCTATTGGTAGCGCGGTCAATTGTCAGTATGTGCGGTTAGCCTGCCTCGTCAAATGTAGAAAAAATGCTGCAAAGCTTTGCTTCACTGTTAAATCAGGTATCATGGCGCCCGCAAAAAAAGCTCACTACCGGGAAAGAACACCATGCCAGTGTTACATAACCTTGTTTCGAATAAAGAGCTGAAGGCGCGCATGCTGGCTGAAACCGAGCCGCGCACCACAGTCTCTTTCTATAAATATTTCACCATTAACGATCCTAAAGCCTTTCGTGATGCGCTTTACCTGGCGCTGACCGAGCTGAAGGTATTTGGTCGTATCTATGTGGCTCACGAAGGCATCAACGCGCAGGTGAGCGTGCCGGCCAGCCTCTATCCGCGCCTGCAGGAAACGCTCTATCGCTTCGATCCAGCGCTGAATAATCTGCGGATGAATATCGCGCTGGACGATGACGGCAAATCATTTTGGGTGCTGCGTCTGAAAGTGCGCGATCGTATTGTTGCCGATGGCATTGAAGATGAAAGTTTCGACGCCAGCCAGGTCGGTGCCTATCTGAAGGCGGATGAAGTTAACGCCATGCTGGACGATCCCGACGCGGTATTTGTCGATATGCGCAACCACTACGAATATGAAGTGGGCCACTTTGATAAAGCGCTGGAAATTCCTGCCGATACCTTCCGCGATCAGCTGCCGATGGCGGTTGAAATGCTGCAGGATAAAAAAGATAAAAAGATCGTGATGTACTGCACCGGCGGTATTCGCTGTGAAAAGGCCAGCGCCTGGATGCTGCATAACGGTTTTGAGCAGGTTTACCACGTGGAAGGCGGCATTATTGAATATGCACGTCGGGCGCGCGAGCAGGGCCTGCCGGTGCGTTTCAAAGGCAAAAACTTTGTGTTTGACGAGCGTATGGGCGAGCGCATCTCTGATGATGTGATCGCGCATTGCCATCAGTGCGGCGCGCCGTGCGATACGCACGTTAACTGCGTCAATGATGGCTGTCACCTGTTGTTTATCCAGTGTCCATCCTGCGCGGAAAAGTATCAGCACTGCTGCAGCCCGATGTGCATGGAAGAGGCGGCATTGCCGCCGGAAGAGCAGCGCGCGCGCCGTGCCGGACGTGAAACCAGTAACAAAGTTTTTAATAAGTCGCGCGGACTGTTGAACGCCACGCTGATGATCCCGGCGCTTGGCGATAACGAATAACAGTCGCTCAGGGGCGATGGTAAACAACGTTCGATCGGGGAGGAGCGTGACGCTCTAAAACGTGCCTGCGCGGAGAGGCCCGTCCGATCGTAAAGACGCAAAAAACGTCATCCCTGACAGCTCGGCCCGCGCCATTTCTGGCGCGGGCCGTTTTATTCTGCTGCCAGGCTACCTTAGCGTTAGCCTTGGCGTAACGGTATGGTCTACTTCTGGCGAACGCCTTCCACCGAAATAATCAGCTCCACTTCCTGCGAGGCGGGGCCGAGATCTTTGGTAATATTGAAATCTTTCAGCGCCAGCTTGCCTTCCGCTTCAAAACCAGCGCGGTAGCCGCCCCAGGGATCGTCGCCCTGACCCAGCAGTTTGGCTTCCAGCGTAATGGGCTTGGTCACGCCGTTCAGCGTCAGGTTGCCGGTAATATCCAGCTCATCGCCATCTTTTTTCACGCCAGTTGAAACGAAGGTTGCCTGCGGGAATTTGCTTACGTTCAGGAAATCGGCGCTGCGCAGATGTTTATCGCGCTCGGCATGGTTAGTATCCACGCTGTTGGTATTAATGGTGACGTTAACCTTATCTGCCGTCGGGTTCTTTTCATCAAAGGTAAAGCTGCCGTCAAAATCTTTAAAGGTGCCGTACAGCCAGCTGTAGCCTAAATGCTTAATACGGAACTGAACAAAGGCGTGTTGTCCCTCTTTATCAATTTTATAGTCTGCGGCGGTGGCCGCCTGAGTGCCAAGCAGAAGCGTTGCCGCGGTCAGCGCGCAAAGTGTTTTTTTCAACATACTATTTCTCCGTTTTAATAGATGAAGTGAGGCGATAACCCAGCATACGTTTTAGCGTTATATCGCGATCGATAAAATGATGTTTCAACGCTGCCAGCCCATGCAGCAGCGACAGCACCACCACAGCCCAGGCGAGCCATAAGTGAATATCGCCAGCCAGATCGGCCTGTGCGCCGTAGCCGCTGAACGTGGCGGGAACAGACAGTACGCCAAAGACCTCAACAGGTTTGCCTTCGGCGGTAGAGATCAGATAGCCGCTGATAAAAATAGCGAACAGCAGTAAATAGAGCAGCAGGTGCGCGGCGATGGCGCTATAACGCACCAGCGGCGAGTAGCTGGCAAGGGGAGCAGGAGGCGGCGAGATAAAGCGCCAGATAGCCCGTAAAATCATTACGGCAAACAGCACCATGCCGATGCTTTTATGCAACTCCGGCGCTTTATGATACCAGGTATCGTAATAACCGAGAGAAACCATCCATAGCCCCAGCGCGAACATGCCATAAACGGCCAGCGCTACCAGCCAGTGAAGCAGTACCGACAAATGACCATATTCGTCGCCGCCATTTTTCCATCTCATTGCCGTATCTCTTATCAATGTTTTGTCATGAGACTGAACAAGCTGAAACATAAAATCAACAAAAAAAGCGAGGCTGGCGCCTGTTTTTTATTTTGTTCGATAAAACTGATTGTCTTTGATAGCTGACTGTCAGTTTTCTCGCTTTACCAGGAGAGGAATAGCTAAGTGAAGCGTTTCCTGGCGTGCAAAAATAAAACGTGCGTCTGAGTAAGTAGCCATATATCAGGGGGAAGGGAAAACGGCAAAAAGGTGTGGAAAGGATGACGGAACCGCAAAAAATATTTTCAATAAATTTGAGCTTGTTATGGTTTTTTGTGAGCTTTATGTCAGTTTTTGTCAATTGCAATTGCATATTTTGCCTGCGAAAAAGCCGCCAGCTCGACGTTAATTTTTATAATAATTTTATTCGCTTATTATTTAAGGAAATTGAAGGGTGCTACGAAAATGTCTGAAGAGGGAAGAAATAACCATTGTACTCTTGTGGTTATTTGTGCTGTGTTTCTGATTAAGGATGGCATTCTTCGCTATTGAAATATGACAGGATAGCTTATTATTTCGGCAAAGTTGCATTTTGTTCGCGCAATCTATAAAGTAAATCTGCGTCAACAAACGTGATATAGATCTCATTCTGTTGAACGTATTCATGCTGCGTTATAGCTTTCCTTACCATCAGCCACTGCTGGCTATGAAAGCTATGGTGCTGCCTACCGTCATCGCGTAACCGTGAGGAAACGATATGCACGTCACTACAGGCTCATCCGCTAAAAAACATTTCTGGCAGAAAAAAAGCCAACCTGAACTTACCGTCGATGATATTACTATCGTCGATAATGCACTGTTAAAACGCGCCGTCGGCGCGGCCGCGCTGGGCAATGCCATGGAGTGGTTTGACTTCGGCGTCTACAGCTATCTGGCCGTCACCATTGGTAAAGTTTTCTTCCCCGGCGGCAGCCCGGCGGCGCAGCTTATCGCCACGTTCGGCGCATTCGCCGCCGCCTTCCTGGTGCGTCCCATCGGCGGCTTGTTCTTCGGTCCGCTGGGCGACCGCATCGGACGCCAAAAAGTGCTGGCGATTACTATGATCATGATGGCGATCGGTACCTTCTGTATCGGTTTGATTCCGGGTTATAACTCCATCGGCATTGCCGCGCCGCTGCTGTTGCTGCTGGCGCGTCTGGTGCAGGGTTTTTCCACCGGTGGGGAATATGGCGGCGCGGCCACCTTTATCGCGGAATATTCGACTGACAAGCGCCGCGGCTTTATGGGCAGCTGGCTGGAGTTCGGTACGCTGGGCGGCTATCTGCTTGGCGCCGGGCTGGTAACTGCGCTAACAGCGATGCTCTCTGCCGATCAGCTGCTTGACTGGGGCTGGCGCATTCCGTTCTTTATTGCTGCACCGCTGGGACTGTTTGGTCTTTATATTCGTCTGAAACTGGAAGAAACACCGGCCTTTCAGAAACATATGGAAAAACAGGACGCGCTGGAACACAGCAAACCGCAGCTGAGCCTGTGGCAGATGCTGAAGAAATATCGCGCGCAGATGCTGAAATGTATCGGTCTGGTGCTTCTGTTTAACGTCTCCAACTACATGCTTACTTCCTATATGCCCAGCTACCTGACCGGCGTTCTGGGCTTAAGCGAGCTGAGTGGCCTGATGCTGGTGCTGGTGGTGATGTTTGTCATGATGCCGCTGACGCTGTTCTGGGGCCACTGGAACGATCGTCTGGGCCGCCGTCCGGTTATTGCGCTGGGCTCGGTAGGGCTGATTGTGCTGGCCGTTCCCTGCCTGATGCTGGTCGCGACCGGTAACCTGGTATTTGTGTTTATCGGCCTGATGATCCTCGGCGTTCTGCACAGCTGCTTTAGCGGCACTATGCCTTCGGCGTTACCGGCGCTGTTTGCCACCGATATTCGTTATAGTGCGCTGGCTATCGGTTTTAATATTTCCGTTTCTCTGTTCGGTGGTACCACGCCGCTGATGACCGCCTGGCTGGTAGAGAAATCGCAAAACCTGCTGATGCCAGCTTATTATCTGATGGGCGCGGCGGTGATTGGTCTGATTACGGTGTTCTTTATGCGCGAAACGGCGCGTAAACCGCTGCACGGTTCCGCGCCTGCGGTGGCTTCCGAGGCCGAAGCCATTAAGCTGGTAAAAAAACTGAAGCTGCGTCGCCAGAAAGAAACAATGCAGACGCAATAATAACGACAATTTACCGATGCTAAATAATTAAACAATCATAACGGTATTAATTGCAGTAAAAATAATAAGGCACAAATTTATTGTGCCTTTAATTTTATTTAAAACGTGCCAGTGAAAATGGCGATAAGTCAAATTGAAACTTTTTATTGCTGGCAAAGGCGCAGGCTATTTCACCTAATACGCTGGCAAATTTAAAACCGTGGCCGCTTAATCCGGTAATAACCATTCGATCGTTATTTTCCGGCAGCGTATCGATAATAAAATCCTCATCGGGAGAATTATCGTAAGCGCAGGCGGCACCATGTAAACAAACGCCAACGCCCGGTAAGAAACCCCGCAGAAAATTAAAAACTTCACTGCCATCACTGGCATAAGCGCCGAAAGGTTTTCGATCTTGCGCGCCGGTCATTCGCTGCCCGCCGTCATGACGGCCTATTTTTAGTTCGTTATTATCAGCCGGGAAACCATAATATTGGCTGCCATCTTCCATCTCCACGGCAAAGCCGGGGAACTTATTGTTCTCGCTGTAGCGGCCATCGGCCTGATACCAGGCGAAGACTTTACGTACCGGCGTTACCGGCAGTTGCGGGCAAAACTGCCCGACGGCGGTGCCAGCGCTAATCAGCAGCTTGCGGCCATAATAATCGCCGTCAAGCGTAGTGACGCGCTGTAGTTCGCCTTCGCGCTCAATAGCGGAAACCGGGCAGTTAAACAGTTGAGCGCAGCCCGCTTCGCGCGCCAGGCGGATAAAGCTTCGAATCGCCATTTCTGATTTCAGATAGCCGGAGCGCGGCTCAAAAACGGCGGTATAGCCGTCGGGCACGCTAAACGCAGGCCAGCGCGCGCGCACCTGCTCTGCCGACAGCACTTCAACCTCAAGCTGAAACTGACGGGCGCTTTCGATGACGTTTTGAATAAAAGGGGAGCGAGAAGGGGAAAGATTGATAATGCCGCTGCGATGCATGATCTGCTCGCCGCTTTGCTGCTCCAGCTCATCCCAAAGCTGCTGTGCGCGCAAAACCAGCGGAACGTAGCGCGCGCCTTCGCCATAAGCATGACGAATCAGTCGCGTCGCGCCATGATGGCTTCCTTCCTGATGCGGCGGGTGCGCGCTGTCAATCATCAGCACCTTTAATCCGGCGCGCGTAGCGTACCAGCCTGCAGCGGCGCCGACCGAGCCACTGCCCACAACGATAAGATCATAAACCATTCAACTTCTCCTGACCCTGCAAAGGGTTAGCAGCATAGCAAAAGCGTGCAGATAATAAAAAGGCACCCCGAAGGATGCCTTGTAGACCAAACGATCTGGTTAATGCTTTTTGTAGTCTCTGGCAAGGATTTCGCTGGCTTCTATTTTAGCGATGCCTGCTTCCAGAATTGAGATAAATTGTCTTGCAACGTCCGTAGTCAGCCAGTAAGTCGGCCCTACGTCGGCTTCATCGGGCTGCTGCTCATTAGATGAAAGCGAATGCAGACGAATCATCATCGCATCGTACGAGTCCACGGTACTAATATCCCATCCAACGAGGGGATGTGTCTGAATGATCTCTTTATTACTGTCCATTATAACCCCCTTATTACTCGTAGAACGAAGTGATTATTTGAGGTTCCAATGCGGCTTTTTTTCACAGAGCAAAAGTGATTATAACAGCGTTACAGAATTAAGCGGCACGAAAAATGTTCAGATAGCGTAATTAAACGGCGAGAGAATAATATTTAAGCAAAATTCTGATAATGCCGGTCAACGAGAAAACTCCTGCTAAGGGCAGGAGTTTATAAAATTAAACCCCAGGCTCAGCCTGGATTTTTATCGGCGCGTGGCGTTTTTCCAGCTCGGCGGCAAGGCGGGCAAAATGCTGCTGCATTCCCTCGTCATGATTTTGATTTTGCGCTTCCAGCCGCAGGCTATGAATCAATAGCTGATTAGATTTATCGTCCAGACAAAAAGCAAGATAAGAAAATGCGTTTTCCAGTACGGTAAGACGACGCTGCTGTTCGCCAATCAGCGCCAGCAGTTCACCAAAGGTCATCGCCTCTTCGGGTTTTTCAGCGGTCATGGGTAACACCTCCTGTAAGCATGACGGACGCCAGAATATGTCATCGGCTTACAACAGTCTATAACCGTGTTGGGGCGGCGGCGAGGCGGCAAAGATAAAAAAAAGCCGGATGGCATATCCGGCAAACAACGGCACAAAGAGAAGGTTAGTCAGTGATAAACCAGTCGTCCGCGCTTTCCCAGGTTTCCTGCAGGATTTCGGTTACGCGATCTTTGGTTTCTTTACCACTGCCCATTACGGTCAGGTTATTTCCGCTGGCGTAACGCACTGAAATATGGTTCGCCATTTCGGGAAATTCTTTATCGATTCGTTTTGACAGTTCCTGCGTCAGCGCATCGATAGCGCCGGCAGGGAGCTGAGTAGTTTTCGCTATAGTGACTTCAACACGCATATCTGCCTCCGCTGTGAATACTGTGTATTTATACAGTTAACACGGAAGCAAAGCAACGAAAAGCTGTAGGGAGAAGCGGAAAAAGCGGGAGCGATCGCAGATGCGGCCGATCCGGGAAGATCGACCGCAGAGAAGCGTCAGGCGATACGCCAGTTCAGCGTTTCACCGGCAAGGAAAGGCGTCAGCGTATCCTCTGCCGCCGCAACGCTTTCAGGTACGGTCCAGGGCTCGCGCACCAGACGGATTGTCCCTTCATTCAGCGGCAAGCCGTAAAATTTCGGACCATTTTCCGAGCAGAACGCCTCAAAGTGTTGCAGCGCGTCCATTTCTTCAAAAACGGTAGCGTAGGCGGGCAGTGAGGTGGGCGCATTGAAGACGCCAGCACAGCCGCAGCTGGCCTCTTTACGGTGGCGCAGATGCGGAGCTGTATCGGTACCGAGGAAAAAGCGCGGGTTACCGCTGGCGATAACATTACGCAGCGCTTCCTGATGAACGTTGCGCTTCAAAATCGGCAGACAGTAGAGGTGAGGACGGATACCACCCACCAGCATATGGTTGCGGTTAAACATCAGATGCTGCGGCGTAATGGTCGCTGCCAGCAGGTCGTTGCCCGCTTCCACATACTGCGCCGCTTCACGGGTCGTGATGTGTTCAAACACCACTTTCAACGCCGGATAGCGTTGACGCAGCGGCTCCATCACCGTTTCGATAAAGCGTGCTTCGCGATCGAAAATATCGATATGCGCATCGGTCACTTCACCATGAATCAGCAGTGGCATGCCAATATCTTGCATGCGCTCCAGTACGCGGGCAATGGCGTCAATATGGGTAACGCCGTGGCTGGAATTGGTGGTGGCATGAGCGGGATAAAGCTTGGCGGCGGTAAATACGCCGCTCTGGAACCCTTTTTCCACTTCATCAGCATCCAGCGAATCGGTGAGATAGCAGGTCATTAACGGCTGGAAGCGGTGGCCTTCCGGCAGCGCGGCCAGAATGCGTTCACGATAGGCGATCGCTGCCTCGACGCTGGTTATCGGCGGCACCAGGTTAGGCATAACAATGGCACGGCCATTAACGGCGCTGGTATAAGGCAATACGGCACGCAGCATCTCATCGTCACGCAGATGGATATGCCAGTCGTCAGGGCGGCGAATGATCAATTGCTGGGGTTGTGTCATTGGTTATGCTCCGGTGCCAGGAAAAAGAAAGGCAGTTTTTAGCCGGGGAACAAGCATAAGGATAAAGGCAACCGATTGCACTTGCTTTATGCCGGTGCGGTTAAAAAAGTGCGTGCAGGGGAGGAAAAGAGGGTAGTTAGCGCATTTCCGCCAGCCCGCGGGAACGTTGCGGGCTGGCGGGAACATTCATCAGTCAGTAAAAGGGATCACCAGTTCGCCCGGTTTCACCTCAATACCTTTCGCCAGTTTTTTCGCCATGGCTTCGGCTTTGCTGCGATCTTCGCTCAGCACATACGCCGGTTCGCGATCGAAATAACTCTTCAGCGACTGATTCAGATAGGGCGTCAGCGTTTGCAGGATCGGTTGCATTTTCTCCGGCTGCACATTGGCATCGACAATTTCCAGGTCCTTCAAAAAGATCGCGCCTTTCTCTTTATCGAAGAACGGCAGCGCTTTCATCTTCAGTTGCATATTCGCCTGTTGCGGGCCGAGCAGCGAAGTTATATTCACTTTCGCATCGCCGGAGAGCGTGACCTTGCCTGGCTCCTCGCGGCCAATCTGGCTGCTGAGGTTGCTCAGCACGATATGGGCATTAACCAGGCCGGAAACGCCAATATCTTTCTCGTAATTATTATGCTTTTGCAGGGCCTGATTCACTTCCTGCTCGGAAATGGTGTATTGGGTAAGCTGATTACAGGCGGTCAACAGACCGGCTACCAGCAGGGCGCAGAGCGCCAAAAACGCCTTGTTCATGACAATCCTCGAAAGTAATGCGGAGAAAGTCTCCTTTAAGGAGGCTAAGCTTGCCGCAATCACTGCCGGGAGTCACCAGGAGAATAGGTAAAGAAAGAGCAAAACGGTTAAAAAAGCGCGATACAGGCGGCGAAAAGCCGCCCTCAACCCTTAGCCAGCAACAGAACTTAACAAGTTAACCTGTGTTTGTTTCGCCATATTATCGCGATATTCCGTTACGCGGCTGGGCCAGCTGATGCCTGACACCAGCGTCAGCGAGCGTAGCAGGGGAAACAGGTTGATATCATCAAGGCTCAGTTCGCCATTAACCGCGTTCGGCTTGACGATCAGTTTGTCGAGATCGCGCAGATCCTGTGAGATCTTTTTAATCAGCCCGTCAGCGTGCAGTTTCAGCTCGCTAAAGCTGCCCATATTGGCCTCTTTTTTATGCTTAAAATAAGCGCGCGCTTCCGGCGTGGCGAACTCGGCAAAACCCGCTTCGGCAACGCGCGGCAATAGCAGTTTGTTCACGTAGCCGTTTACATTGCGCAGCCAGTCGTTAATGGCAGGATTGGTTTTGCCGGTCAGCAGCGGCTCGCCGTCAGATTTATCGACATAGCGCACAATATCCAGGCTCTCCGGCATCGCGCTGCCATCCTCTTTTTGCAAAATAGGCGCCATCTTCTGGCCGATCAGCCGTTTTGGCGTTTCCTCATCGTCGTTGAGCATCACTACCAGTTCTACCGGCAGGTTTTTCAGACCGAAAATCATGCGCGCTTTCACGCAATATGGACAATGATCGTAAATATAAAGCTTCACTGTCTCTCTCCTTACTGATAGCGATTGCTGACGGCGGTTTACCGTCAGCAATCATTTGAATATGTTTAAAAAGTATGGAAGAGAATCAGGGGGAGGGCAAACCGCAGCGGCTTAGCCGCCGCTGAGCATCGCGGGCGCGGCGCTGCGCGGTTGGAACTGCCACCACAGCGCCAGCAGCGTAACCGCACCCGTACAGCCCAGCATCAGCCACGGCAGTTCCGGCATCGCCAGTTCGCGTCCGGTATCGAATATCCAGCCGCCGCCGGTATAACCCAGCGCGCCGCCCAGCGCCAGACCCAGGCGGCTGAAGCCTAAATAACTGCCGCGCGCCCGCGCGCTGGCCAGCTCCGCGCTCAGGGTCTCACGCGCCGGCTCGGCAATAATCGCGCCGATGTAAAACAGACAGATCAGTACAAACAGCTGCTGTAAAGAATCGGTCAGGCCAATCGGCAGCAGACTGAGCGTCATCAGCAGCAGGCCAGCCATCAGGCGATGCTCCAGGCGAAAGCGCTTTTCGCTCCAGCGCGCAATGGGGTAAAGCAGCGACAGCGACAGCGTGGCTTCGATGGCGTACATCCATTTTACCGCGCTGGCGGTGCCGGCAATCTGATTTACCATAATCGGCAGCATCAGCATTACCTGAACTGCCAGCATGTAATAGCCGGTTAAGGTCAGAACATAGGTACAAAAACGGCGATCCTTCAGTACGCGGCTCAGCCCTTCGCGCATCGGCGTTGGCACCGTTGAAATGCGCCAGGCGGGCAGGAACAGCGCGTTAAACAGCGCGGCCAGCACAAACACCAGCGCGCCCGTCCAGCAGACCAGACGGAAATCCCAGGCCAGCAGCCAGCTGCCGATCAGCGCGCCCAGTACCGCCCCGGCGCTGTCCTGCATCATCAACAGTGAAAAAAAGCGCCCGCGCGCTTCGGGCCGGATCAGCTTCACCACCAGCGCGGTACGCGGCGGATCGAACAGCGTACCGCCGATACCGGAAAGCAGGCAGGAGAACCAGAGTATCCACGGCTCATGCGCGACGGCCATGGTGGCGAAACCGGCGGCGCGCAGCAGCATTCCGCTAACGATCATCGGCTTGGCGCCAAAACGATCGGCGATGGCACCGCCAAACACGCCCAGTCCCTGCTGTACCAGCTGGCGTAGTCCCAGTGCAATGCCTACCATTATCGCTGCCCAGCCGAGCTGGTCGACAAAGCGAATGGAGATCAGCGGGAAAACCACGAAAAATCCCAGCACCACCAGCATATTGTCCACCAGCAGAAAAACCCGACCAAGCTGTCGGGCGCGCGCAACTCCAGCCATGCTGATTCCTTAGCAAAAATAAACAAATCTGTTATTCAGAAGGGATATTTTGCGCGTCGGCTGGTTAATTTGACAGCAAGCCGGGAATGATATTTTTTTATCGATCTTTGACAAAATGTGCTGTAATTTCAGTGTAGTAATGGTGTTTACCGTGCGATAGCGGGCACAGCGTATAACAGGCTTTCGTCTGGATGGTGAGAGCAATAAACGCCGGATTGCCTGGAGGCGCTGGCCGTTAACCCGTTGCTCATCAATCAATTTTGTTTATCAGCCATGGTTTTCAGGAGAAGAGATGTTTGGCTATCGTTCTGCCGCGCCCAAAGTGCGCCTGACCACCGATCGGCTGGTGGTACGTCTTGTTCATGAGCGTGATGCCTGGCGGCTGGCTGATTATTATGCGGAAAATCGCGCTTTTCTGAAGCCCTGGGAACCGGTACGCGACGAAAGCCACTGCTATCCGTCCGGCTGGCAGGCGCGCCTTGGGCTGATTACCGATATGCATAAACAGGGCAGCGCCTTCTATTTTATCGTGATGGATCCCGACGAGAAGGAAGTGCGCGGCGTGGCCAACTTCAGCAATGTGCTGCGCGGTTCGTTTCACGCCTGCTACCTCGGCTATTCGCTGGGTGAAAAATGGCAGGGGCAGGGGATGATGTTTGAGGCATTGCAGGCGGCCATCCGTTATATGCAGCGGCAGCAGCGGATGCATCGCATTATGGCAAACTATATGCCGCATAATCAGCGCAGCGGTAATCTGCTGGCGCGGCTGGGCTTTGAAAAAGAGGGCTACGCCAAAGATTACCTGCTGATAGACGGCCGCTGGCAGGATCATGTATTGACCGCGCTGACCTGGCACGAGTGGGCAGCGGATAAGCGTAGCTAAAACGCTATACATTTTAACAGTGCGCCGTCAGAGCAAACGGCGCGGGAGTCTGCAATGACAGTAAAGATTGGAGTTGTGGGATTAGGCAGTATTGCGCAAAAAGCCTGGCTGCCGGTGCTGGCGCGCGCCGATGAATGGACGCTGATGGGCGGCTTTTCGCCGAACCAGCAGAAGGCGCAGCAGGTGTGCGACAGCTGGCGGATGCGCTGCTATTCCCAGCTCGACGCGCTGGCTGCCGACTGCGATGCGGTATTTGTTCACAGCAGCACCGCCAGCCACTATCGCGTGGTGCGCGCGTTGCTGGAGCTGGGCGTGGATGTCTGCGTGGATAAGCCGTTGGCGGAAACGCTTGGCGAAGCGGAAGAGCTGGTGGCGCTGGCGCATAAGCGTGGACGAAAGCTGATGGTGGCCTTTAACCGTCGCTTTGCGCCGCGCTATCAGCAGCTTAAAGCTGCCCTGCAGCAGCCCGCTTCCATTCGCATGGAGAAACACCGCAGCGACAGCGTCGGCCCGCACGATCTGCGTTTTACCCTGCTGGATGATTATCTGCACGTAGTGGATACCGCTTTGTGGCTGGCGGAAGGAAACGTCACGCTGCGTCACGGCCATATTCAGACCACCGACGCAGGCGAAATGCTCTATGGCGAACATCACTTCAGCGTTGGCCAAACGCAGGTCACCACCAGCATGCACCGCCGCGCCGGGACGCAGCGCGAATCGGTAACGGCCATTGCCGACGGCGGCGTCTGGCAGCTGGATGAAATGCGTGACTGGCGGCACGAGCGCGATGGCCAGACGCTGGTGGAGCCGGTGCCTGCCTGGCAAACCACGCTCGCCCAGCGCGGCTTCGACGGCGCGGCGCGTCATTTTATCGCCTGCGTACAAAATCAGACAATGCCGGAAACCAGCGGCGAGCAGGCGCTAAAAGCCCAGCGCGTGGTGGAAAAAATCTGGCGTGACCTTGAGCGCGAATAATCTGCTGTAACAATCCTTTGTGGTTATTTCCCTGCGTATCGGTAGACTAACCGCCGGATCGGCCCGCCGCCGGTCCGCCATTGTCTGTTAACCGGATTGAATCTTCAGGATGCGCAGTTAACCATGAATTTGTTGAAATCCCTGGCAGCGGTCAGCTCGATGACGCTGTTTTCCCGCGTGCTGGGCTTTGCCCGCGATGCCATTGTGGCAAGAGTCTTCGGCGCCGGGATGGCCACCGATGCCTTTTTCGTTGCCTTTAAGCTTCCCAATCTGCTGCGCCGTATTTTTGCCGAAGGCGCCTTTTCCCAGGCGTTTGTCCCGATTCTGGCGGAGTATAAAAGCAAGCAGGGCGAAGAGGCGACGCGCGTTTTCGTCGCTTATATTTCTGGCCTGTTAACCCTGGCGCTGGCGCTGATTACCTTTCTCGGCATGATCGCGGCGCCCTGGGTGATTATGATCACCGCGCCGGGTTTTGCCGACACCGCCGATAAATTCGCCCTTACCAGCAGCCTGCTGCGCATCACCTTTCCCTATATTTTTCTGATTTCGCTCGCTTCGCTGGTGGGCGCGATTCTGAATACCTGGAACCGCTTCTCTGTACCGGCCTTTGCCCCGACGCTGCTCAATATCAGCATGATCGGCTTTGCACTGTTCGGTGCGCCGCATTTCCATCCGCCGGTGCTGGCGCTCGCCCGGCCGTAGTCGTCGGCGGCGTGCTGCAGCTAGGCTATCAGCTGCCGCACCTGAAAAAATCGGCATGCTGGTGTTGCCGCGCCTGAACTTTAAAGATGCGGGCGTCTGGCGCGTGCTGCGGCAGATGGGCCCGGCGATTCTTGGCGTTTCCGTCAGTCAAATCTCGCTGATTATCAATACTATTTTCGCCTCCTTCCTGGTTTCCGGCTCGGTGTCGTGGATGTACTACGCTGACCGCCTGATGGAGTTTCCCTCCGGCGTGCTGGGCGTGGCGCTCGGTACCATCCTGCTGCCGTCGCTGTCGCGCAGCTTTGCCAGCGGCAATCATGATGAATATTCGCGCCTGATGGACTGGGGTTTACGCCTCTGCTTCCTGCTGGCGCTGCCAAGCGCGGTGGCGTTGGGGATCCTCTCCGGCCCGCTCACCGTTGCGCTGTTCCAGTATGGCAAATTCACCGCCTTTGACGCCGCGATGACGCAGCGCGCGCTGATCGCCTATTCGGTCGGGCTGATGGGGCTGATTGTGGTTAAGGTGCTGGCGCCGGGTTTCTACTCGCGTCAGGACATCAAAACGCCGGTGAAAATCGCCATCGTGACGCTGATTATGACGCAGCTAATGAACCTGGCTTTTATCGGGCCGTTAAAACATGCCGGTCTCTCACTTTCTATCGGGCTGGCTGCCTGTCTGAACGGCGCGCTGCTTTACTGGCAGCTGCGGAAAAAGCAGATTTTTCAGCCGCAGCCGGGCTGGGGCGCGTTTTTGCTGCGCCTGATTCTGGCGGTGCTGGTCATGGCGGGCGTACTGGTTGCCATGATGATGGTGATGCCCGCTCGGGATATCGGCAGCATGCCGTATCGTCTGGTACGTCTGGCGGTGGTTTGCGCCGTAGGCGGTGGCGCTTACTTTATCGTGTTGGGCCTGCTGGGATTCCGCCCCAAAGATTTCGCCCGCCGCTCAGTCGCCTGATCGCAAACAGACGACCCCGCCGGAAGCGCATCCGGCGGGTATTTGTGAAGCCTGACTCGCCTAACACCTTCGTTTATAAAATCTTCAGATGTGCCAACGCCGCTGGAATGTTCCGGCGGTTCAGCGCGCTAAGAAATTTTTAAACGAAAGAAAACAGACGACACCTAAGCCTGAAGCAAGGATGCAACAGACGACACTTAAGCCTGAAGCGGGAGTTGTTCAGGCCAGGAGTAAAGCGTCCCGCGCCAGGGAAGGCGCGGGTCGAGCGTGTCATGGATGACGGCAATTGCGTCTTTACGGAAGGCCGGAACCTCTCACGCAGACACCGTACGCCCAGACAAATCTCCGCAAACGAACATCCCCAGCCTGCCAACAAACGCCATCCTTCAGACGTGCAAAAACCGCCGAAACCTAATCCGGCGGTTATCTGCTATGTGGGCATCTGCTATGCCATCAAACGCGGCGTGAGCCGAAGCTGCCTGACGTTGCCTGACCATCCGGGCCATAAAACGCCTGCGTCTGATGCGGCTTCAACAGTGCCAGCGCCTGATGGTTATAGGCCACCTGCTGATTCAACAACATCCCATTATGCGTATTGTTATCGCGTAGCTCCCGCGTCCGCTGCTCAATCACCTGCCAGCGGCGCGCCAGTTCCGGCTGCGCGCGATAGGGCGCCTGCACCCGAAACTGCTTCTCTGATTCCCGTCGCATACCGTCAAGATAGTTCAGCGTCGTTAACAGTGAACTCTTATCCTCGGTAATTCGCTGAAGCAGGCTGCTGTTAATGAGGCCGGCAGAAAGCTGCTCGTGTTCTTCCTTCATTACATTACTCAGCGAACTGAGAACTTCCTGCATTTTATCCAGCGCGGTAATCAGGCTGTTCATAGCGGTTATTTATCCTGTAGAGACGATTTCGCTTCCTGAATCAGGGCATCAGCAATTTTGCCGGTATCCATCTTCAGTTCGCCATTACGAATGGCGGTTTTTAATTGCTCAACGCGAGCAGTATTAATATCCTGACTGCCCGACGTCATCAGCTGGGCCTGGGCGCCGCTCAGACTTACCTGCGCTGCGCTGTCTGCTGTTTTAACGCTGCCGGACTGACGTACCTTTGCATTGCCGTTGTCGTTAGTTTCACGCGGTTGCACGGTGCTGACTGGCTGCGAAGCTTTGGTTTTGTCGATGCTCATGGTCTGGCTCCTGTAATTTCAGGCATTAACGCTGCCTGATAGGCAAAGGGATACAATGTATGTTGATCACACTATCGGCAGATGGACAGTCATCTTTAGCGCTTTATAACGATATAAGAATATTCCCATCCGCACCCACATTGCCGCTGACGATTTGCCCGTTACCCATCCGCACCCGTACCCGCTGCGCCGCCGTGGCATTATTCAGCGCGCGCCCTTCGCTACTGACGTTAAAACCGTCGCCCTGAGCAATCACGATCACCGGCTGACCGGCCTTCACGCGCCAGGGTTGACGAACCATTGACAGCGTTAACGGCTGATCCGGCATCAGATCGCGCACGCTAACCGCTTCTACTATTTGTTGAGGATCCAGCACCGCGCGCGCCGGCAACGTATCAAGCCGCCCCTGCTTAACCAGCACATCACTGGCCGTTAAGGTCGTGCCGCGCAGAATCTGGCGATTAACCACCACATACTCGCCGGTAACCTGAACCTCTACCTGCAAAAAACGCCGCTCCCGATCGCAGGTCGCTGCGATACTCATCGGCCCCCACAGACGGCTATTGCCCGGCAGACTAAACTGCGGCGCGGCGCATGTCGGCCATTGCTGCTCTGGCGTACGCACCACCACATTCATTCCGGCGGCATGCAGCGGATCGCGCGCTTTAAAAAACTGGTTAAGCTGCGCGCTAAGATCGTCTGCCCATACCGGCATCACCAGCAAAGTCAGCATCGCAATCAGCCACCACTTTATTACTCGCATCTCTTTATCCCCTTCATACCTCATGGCGCTGATTTTACCCGCGCGCGCAATTTTTCAAGGCAAAAAATAGCGATGCTTTTTAGCGCTATTCCGGCGATAGCTTTCTCAACGCCCGATTATGCTGACAACTCAAAATTTTCACTTTCGGAGGAAGCATGCTTGACAAACTGGATGCAGCTTTGCAGTTCGGCACCGAAGCATTAAACCTGCGGGCTCAGCGTCAGGAAATCCTGGCATCCAATATCGCCAACGCCGATACGCCGGGCTACCAGGCTCGCGACATCGATTTTGCCAGCGAGCTTAACCGCGCGCTGGAAAAAGGGCGGGCACAGGGTTCCGGCCTGTCGCTGGCGGTAACGTCGGCACGCCATATTCCTGCCCAGACCGCGACGCCGCCGTCACTGGACCTGCTGTATCGCATTCCCGATCAGCCGGCGATGGATGGCAACACCGTCGATATGGATCGTGAGCGTACACAGTTCGCGGATAACAGCCTCAAATACCAAACCGACCTCACGCTTATCAGCAGCCAGATTAAAGGCATGATGAGCGTGTTGCAGGGACAATAACCGATGGCACTGCTTAATATTTTTGATATCGCCGGTTCGGCGATGACTGCACAGTCACAGCGTTTAAACGTGGCCGCCAGCAACCTGGCTAACGCCGACAGCGTGACCGGCCCCGACGGACAGCCTTACGTCGCCAAACAGGTGGTATTCCAGGTGGATGCCGCGCCAGGCCAGGCTACCGGCGGCGTGCGCGTTGCGCAGGTCGTGGAAGATCAAAGCCCGGCGAAACTGGTTTTTGATCCGGGCAATCCGCTGGCCGATGCCAAAGGCTACGTCAAGATGCCCAATGTCGATGTGGTTAGCGAAACGGTTAACAGCATGGCGGCGTCACGCAGCTATCAGGCGAACGTCGAAGTGCTGAACACCGTCAAGTCAATGATGATGAAAACCCTGACCATCGGTCAATAACGGAGAACAACCATGGGCTTAGCCGTTGGCGTAAATGAAAAGATCGATCCCAGTGTCCTTACCAGCACTACTGGCGCATCGAGCAGCAGCAGCGCAACCGACCTGCAAAGTAACTTCCTGACGCTGCTGGTCGCGCAGTTGAAAAACCAGGATCCCACCAATCCGATGGAAAACAACGAACTGACCACGCAGCTGGCGCAGATCAACACCGTAAGTGGGATTGAAAAGCTGAACACCACGCTGGGTTCGATCTCCGGTCAGATCAACAGCAACCAGTCGGTACAGGCATCAACCCTGATCGGCCATGGCGTCATGGTGCCGGGCACGCAGATCCTGACAGGGAAAGGCGAGACCACGCCGTTTGGCATTGAACTGACGCGCGCCTCTACCGCGACTACCGCCACTATTACTGACGGCAGCGGCAAAGTGGTACGCACGATCGACCTCGGCGGCCTGACGGCGGGCGTCCATACCTTCTCATGGGATGGCTCCTTAACCGACGGCACCACCGCGCCGGATGGCAAATATAACGTTTCCATCGCTGCCAGCGACGGAACGGAGCAACTGGTGGCGCAGCCACTGAATTACGCCTTAGTGAACGGTGTGACCACCGATTCCAGCGGGGCAATACTCGACCTCGGGACGATGGGCACTTCCACGCTCGATAAAATTCGTCAGATTCTCTGATACGACACAACATTTACTCAGGAGTGACACATGGGCTTTTCACAAGCGGTCAGCGGCTTAAACGCGGCCTCCAGTAACCTCGACGTTATCGGCAACAACATTTCCAACTCCGCAACGGCGGGTTTCAAATCCAGCACCGTCTCTTTTGCCGACATGTTCGCCGGTTCAAAAGTCGGTATGGGTGTTAAAGTTGCGGGCGTTATCCAGGACTTTAACGACGGTACGCCGACCACCACCAGCCGTGGCCTGGATGTGGCAATTAGCCAGCAGGGCTTCTTCCGCATGACCGATGACAGCGGTGCGGTCTATTACAGCCGTAACGGCCAGTTCACGCTGGATGAAAACCGCAACATCGTTAACATGCAGGGCATGCAGCTGACCGGCTATCCGGTCGCGGGCACCCCGCCAACCGTACAGACCGGCGCTAACCCGGTTGGACTCAGCGTACCGACCACCCAGATGACTGCCAGCGCGACCACCACCGGTAATCTGGTGGCTAACCTGAACTCGTCTGACGGCACTAAGGTTGACGCTGATTTCGACAGCACCGATGCCACCAGCTACAACGCCAAGTCATCAATGACCACCTATGACTCGCTGGGCAACGCGCACACCATCGACCTCTACTTCGTGAAAACGGCGGACAACAGCTGGAACGTGCATCCGATTGACTCCAGCAGCGGCACCACGACCACGCCGTTTACCATGAGCTTTAACCCCAATGGTGTGATGACCTCTGCGACCAGCCAGACCATCTCTATGGGCGCGCTGAACGGTTCCAACGCGCAGACTTTTACGCTGGATTTCACCGGCAGCATGCAGCAGAACACCGGTTCCAACACCTTCGGCAACCCGACGCAGGATGGCTACAAGCCGGGCGACCTGGTGAGCTACCAGATCAACAACGACGGCACGGTAGTAGGTAACTACTCCAACGAGAAAACCCAGGTGCTGGGACAGATCGTACTGGCGAACTTCGCTAACGCCGAAGGTCTGAAGTCTGAAGGCGACAACGTCTGGTCATCAACCGCCTCTTCGGGCCAGCCGCTGATCGGCCTGGCAGGCACCGGCAACCTCGGTACCCTGACCGCTGGCGCGCTGGAGTCCTCCAACGTCGATCTGAGTAAAGAACTGGTGAACATGATCGTCGCGCAGCGTAACTATCAGTCGAACGCGCAGACCATCAAAACTCAGGACCAGATCCTCAACACGCTGGTTAACCTGCGTTAATACGGCTGACGGGAGAGCGCTATGGATCACGCTATTTATACCGCCATGGGCGCGGCAAGTCAGACGCTCAATATGCAGTCGGTGACGGCCAGCAACCTGGCCAACGCCTCAACGCCGGGTTTTCGTGCGCAGCTCAGCGCGCTGCGTGCGGTGCCGGTAGAAGGCTTATCGCTGCCGACGCGCACGCTGGTCGCCGCGTCAACGCCGGGCGCCGATATGACGCCGGGCGCCCTTGATTATACGCAGCGTCCGCTCGACGTTGCGGTACAGCAGGATGGCTGGCTGGCGGTACAAACGGCAGATGGCACGGAAGCCTATACCCGCAACGGCAATATGCAGATCAGCCCGACCGGGCAGCTGACCATTCAGGGTCATCCGGTGATGGGCGACGGTGGTCCGATTGCGGTGCCGCAGGCGGCGGAAATCACCATCGCCGCCGACGGCACCATTACCGCGCTGAATCCGGGCGATGAGCCTAACGCGACGGTACAGCTGGGACGTTTGAAGCTGGTTAAGGCTACGGGGCAGGAAGTGGTGCGCGGCGATGACGGCATGTTTCGTCTGAGTCCGGCGGCGCAGGCCCAGCGCGGCGCGGTGCTGCCTAACGATGCGACGGTGCAGGTAATGCCCGGCGTGCTGGAAGGCAGCAACGTCAAGCCCGTAGCAACCATGGTTGACATGATTGCCAACGCCCGCCGCTTTGAGATGCAGATGAAAGTCATCTCCAGCGTCGATGAAAACGAACAACGCGCCAACCAGCTGCTCAACATGACCAGCTAAGGCAAGAGGAAAACAGCATGATCAGCTCCTTATGGATCGCTAAAACCGGACTTGATGCCCAGCAAACCAATATGGACGTCATCTCCAACAACCTGGCCAACGTCAGCACCAACGGCTTTAAGCGTTCGCGCGCGGTCTTTGAAGATCTAATGTATCAGACCATGCGTCAGCCGGGCGCTCAGTCTTCTGAGCAGACCACGCTGCCGTCAGGTTTGCAGATCGGTACCGGCGTGCGTCCGGTTGCCACCGAGCGTCTGCATACGCAGGGCAACCTGTCGAAAACCGACAACTCGAAAGATGTGGCGATTAACGGCCAGGGCTTTTTCCAGGTACAGCTGCCGGACGGTACTGCAGCCTATACCCGCGACGGTTCGTTCCAGGTGGATCAGAACGGTCAGCTGGTGACCAACGCCGGTTTCCCGGTGCAGCCTGGTATTACCATTCCATCTAACGCCCTGAGCATTACTATCGGGCGCGACGGCGTAGTCAGCGTCACCCAGCAGGGCCAGACGCAGCCGGTACAGGTTGGTCAGCTGACGCTGAGTACCTTTATCAACGATACCGGCCTCGAAAGCATGGGCGAGAACCTTTACAAGGAAACCCAGGCTTCCGGCGCGCCGACCGATAGCACGCCAGGTCTGAACGGCGCCGGTCTGCTCTATCAGGGCTATGTTGAAACCTCGAACGTCAACGTAGCGGAAGAGCTGGTCAGCATGATCCAGACGCAGCGCGCCTATGAGATCAACAGTAAAGCTATTACCACCTCCGATCAGATGCTGCAGAAACTGACGCAGGTATAACGGCAATAAGCGCGCTCAGGCGCGGACTGGCGGGGCGCAGGCCCCGCCAACCCAAAGTTAAATAATGAAAGGTATACACGTCGTGGCGAAGCAATTCACATTCAAGCCTGGACATTTGGTTATCGCCACCTTGGTGATGACTCTTAACGGTTGTGCCCTTGTTCCCCGTACACCGCTGGTCACCGGCCCGACAACGGCTCAGCCGCTGCCCGCTTCGCCGCCCGTGGTAAACGGTTCTATTTTCCAGGGGGTGATGCCGATGAGCTACGGCTATCAGCCTCTGTTTGAAGATCGTCGTCCGCGCAATATCGGCGACACCCTCACTATCGTGCTGCAGGAAAACGTCAGCGCCAGCAAGAGTTCCTCGGCTAATGCCAGCCGCGACGGCAGCGCCAGTCTTGGCCTGACCGCCGTACCGCGTGCGCTGGAAGGCCTGCTGGGTGGCAACAAGACCTCGCTGGATGGCGAAGGCAAAAATGATTTCGCAGGTAAGGGCGGCGCTTCCGCGAATAACACCTTTACCGGCACCATTACCGTTACCGTCAATCAGGTACTGCCGAACGGCAACCTGAATGTCGTCGGTGAGAAACAGATCGAGATCAACCAGGGCACCGAGTTTATTCGCTTCTCTGGCGTGGTTAACCCGCGCACCATCAGTGGCAACAATACCGTGGTGTCAACGCAGGTGGCCGACGCCCGCATCGAATATGTCGGTAACGGCTATATCAACGAAGCGCAGAACATGGGTTGGCTGCAGCGCTTCTTCCTGAACATCTCACCGATGTAAGAGGCTTTTATGTCACAGTCACGCATTATTCGTTTCGCGCTCTCCCTGCTGCTGCTCGGTGTTAGCGCTGTAGCAAGTGCCGATCGTATCCGCGATCTCACCACCATTCAGGGCGTTCGCGATAACCAGCTGATCGGCTACGGTCTGGTGGTGGGCCTCGACGGCACCGGCGACCAGACGGCACAAACGCCGTTTACCACCCAGTCGCTCAATAACATGCTGTCACAGCTGGGCATTACCGTACCGACCGGCACCAATATGCAGCTGAAAAACGTGGCGGCGGTAATGGTGACCGCCAATCTGCCGCCTTTTGGCCGTCAGGGACAGCAGATCGACGTGGTGGTTTCCTCCCTGGGCAACGCCAAAAGCCTGCGCGGCGGTACGCTGATTATGACGCCGCTGAAAGGCGTCGATAACCAGGTTTACGCGCTGGCGCAGGGCAACATTCTGGTCGGCGGCGCGGGCGCATCGGCAGGCGGCTCCAGCGTCCAGGTCAACCAACTGAACGGCGGACGCATTACCGGCGGCGCGACCATTGAACGTGAAATCCAGAGCAACTTCGGCAGCCAGGGCACCATCAATCTGCAGCTGAATGAAGAAGATTTCAGCATGGCGCAGCGCATCAGCGACGCGATTAACAGCCGTGGCTACGGCGTGGCGCAGGCGCTGGACGCCCGTACCGTACAGGTTCGCGCGCCGATGAATAACAGCTCACAGGTGCGCCTGCTGGCTGATATTCAGAATATCGACGTGGCGGTCGCGGTGCAGGATGCCAAAGTGATCATCAACTCGCGTACCGGCTCGGTGGTAATGAACCGCGAAGTCTCGCTCAGCTCTTGTGCGGTAGCGCAGGGCAACCTGTCGGTCACGGTAAACCAGCAGCAGAACGTCAGCCAGCCTGACACGCCGCTGGCCGGTGGACAGACGGTGGTCACGCCGCAAACCCAGATCGATATGCGTCAGGAAGGCGGCGCGTTGCAGCGCGTGAACGCCAGCGCCAACCTGAACAGCGTGGTACGTGCGCTGAACGCCCTTGGCGCAACGCCAATGGATCTGATGTCGATTCTTCAGTCAATGCAGAGCGCGGGCTGTCTGCGCGCCAAACTGGAAATTATCTGATGAATGATACGCAATCTGTAATGAGCGCGGCCTATGACAGCCAGGCGCTCAACAATCTGAAACGTCAGGCCAGCAGCGATCCGCAGGGAAAAGCGCTGCAGGTGGCGAAGCAGGTGGAAGGCATGTTCGTACAGATGATGCTGAAGAGCATGCGTCAAGCGCTGCCGCAGGAAGGGCTGCTCAGCACTGAACAGACGCGGATGTTCACTTCAATGTATGACCAGCAGATTGCGCAGGAGATGGGCAATAAAGGTCTGGGGCTGGCGGATGTCATCGTCAAGCAGATGATGCCAGCCCAGGCACCGGATGAAAGCGCGGGCACCGTACCAATGCCGCTTGACCGTTCGGTGGTGATCAATACGCTGCTGCCGCGACAGCTGGAACAGGTGCAGACGCAGATGGCGCAAATGGTGCAGCGCGCGGTACCGAAACTGCCGCAGCCCACCGCCACGGCACCGCTGAGCGGCGACAGTAGCGATTTTATCGCCAAACTGACGCAGCCCGCGCAGCTCGCCAGTCAGCAGACCGGCATTCCTCACCAACTGATCCTCGCCCAGGCGGCGCTGGAATCAGGCTGGGGACAGCGACAGATCATGACGCAGGACGGCAAGCCGAGCTACAACCTGTTCGGCATTAAGGCCACCGGCAGCTGGCAGGGGAAAACCACTGAAATCACCACCACCGAATATGAAAACGGCGTGGCGAAAAAAGTGAAGGCAGCGTTCCGTGTCTATGACTCCTATATCGATGCGCTGGCTGACTATGCCAACCTGCTCAGCAAAAACCCGCGTTACGAGAAAGTAACGACGGCGAAAACGGCGGAAGAGGGCGCGCATGCCCTGCAGGAAGCGGGCTATGCGACCGATCCGAAATACGCCAAAAAGCTGGTAGGCATGATTCAGCAGTTTAAAAGTTTGGGTGAAAAAGTCGCCAAAGCTTACGGTAGCGAAATCGGCGATCTGTTCTGATTTTTTACTCAAGTTTCACTTAAGCACGCCGATAACCAAAACAGGCCAGAAAGCGCGCGAAGCGCTTGCGGCACCCGATTCGTTGAATGCCGCCCGGTGCGTTACCGGGGCAAAAAGGAACCGACATGTCCAGCTTAATTAACTCCGCAATGAGCGGGCTGAGCGCCGCGCAGGCTGCGCTGAATACCACCAGCAATAACATCAGCAATTACAATGTGGCCGGGTATTCACGTCAGACGGCCGTGCTGTCCTCGCAGCCAAGCACCCTGAACGGTGGCAACTATTACGGTAACGGCGTGACCATCAGCAGCGTTCACCGCGAGTATGATGAGTTTATTACCGGGCAGCTGCGCAGCGCCTCGGCGCAAAACAGCGGGATTACCACCCAGTACAACCAGATTTCTAATATCGACGATCTGATGTCTTCGTCTTCCAACAGCCTGTCAACCACGCTGTCGGACTTCTTTACCAACGTGCAGAACGTGGTGAGCAACGCCAACGATCCCTCGGCGCGTCAGACGCTGCTGGGCAAAGCGGATGGACTGGTTAACCAGTTTAAGGTGACCGATCAATATCTGCGTAATATGGATGCCAGCATCAATACCAGCATATCTTCGTCCGTTGAGCAGATTAATAGCTACTCCAGCCAGATTGCTAACCTGAACACTCAGATCGGCAAACTGCAGGCGGCGGGCGCGGGTGCCGATCCCAACAGCCTGCTGGATCAGCGCGATGCACTGGTCAGCAAGCTGAACGACCTGGTAGGCGTCAGCGTTTCCCAGCAGGACGGCAGCTATATCGTCTCGATGTCAAACGGCCTGGCGCTGGTGAACGGTGCCGATACGCGTCAGCTGGTGGCGATGACTGCCAGCAACGATCCGACGCGCACGACGGTCGGCTATGTAGATAAAACCGCGGGCAACGTTGAGATCCCTGAAAGCCTGGTCAGCACCGGCTCGCTGGGCGGTCTGCTGAAGTTTCGTACCGAAGATCTCGATCCCGCACGCAATAAGCTTAACCAGCTGGCGTTGAATTTCGCCGACAGCTTTAACACGCAGCATAAAGCGGGCTTCGACAGCGAAGGCAACGCCGGTACCGATTTCTTTACCATCGGCGGCCCGACCGTGGTCAGCAACAGCAAAAACGGCTCTACCGCGGCGCTAACCGCCAGCTGGAGCGATACCAGTAAGGCGCAGGCCACCGATTATAAGGTGAGCTGGGACGGCAGCAACTGGAACGTTAAACGCCTGTCAGACAATACCAGCGTCAGCGCGACCCTGGATGCGAATGGCAAGCTCAATTTCGACGGCTTACAGCTTACGCCTTCCGGCACGCCAGCCGCCAATGACAGCTTTATCGTTAAGCCGGTCAGCAACGCTATCGTGAATATGGGCGTGGCGATTACCAATGAAGCGCAAATCGCGGCTGCCGGTTCGGCAACGGGCGGGGAAAGCGATAACCGTAACGCCCAGAGCCTGCTTGATTTGCAGAGCAAGAATCTGGTCAACGGCAACGCGACGCTGGCGCAGGGTTATGCCAGCCTGGTGAGCGACATCGGTAACAAAACCAATACGCTAAAAACCACCAGCGAAACGCAGACGAACGTGGTGACGCAGCTGACCAACCGCCAGCAGTCGGTATCGGGCGTTAACCTTGATGAAGAGTACGTGAACCTGCAGCGCTATCAGCAATATTACATGGCGAATGCGCAGGTCCTGCAGACGGCGTCGGCTATTTTTGATGCCTTGATCAGCATCCGTGGCTAATTGAATTGATGAAGGAATAACCACCATGCGACTCAGTACCAGCATGATGTATGACCAGCAGATGCGCGGCGTGACCAACGCCCAGTCGAGCTGGCTGAAAGCGGGCGAACAGCTCTCTACCGGCAAACGCGTGATTAACCCATCGGACGATCCGCTGGCCGCCGCGCAGGCCGTGGTGCTTTCGCAGGCACAGGCAGAGAACAGCCAGTATCAGCTGGCGCGCAACTTCGCCACCCAGAGCGTTTCGCTGGAAGAAAGCACGCTGCAAAACGTGACCTCGGCGGTGCAGAGCGCGCAGACGCTGGTTATTTCCGCAGGCAACGGCGCACTTTCTGATGATGACCGCGCCTCCTATGCGACCCAGCTGGAAGGTGTGCGCGATCAGCTGCTCAACCTGGCTAACAGTACCGATGGCAACGGACGCTATATTTTTGCCGGTTATAAAAGCGACAGCGCACCCTTTACCGAAGATGCCAACGGCAACGTAGTTTATAACGGCGGTACCGATGCGATTAAGCAGAAAGTCGATGCCAGCCGTACGATGGCCACCAGCCATACCGGCGAACAGGTATTTATGTCTGTAACCAGCAACGCGGTGGCCGAGCCAAACGGCGGCACCAGCGAAAAGAATATTTTCGCTACGCTGGATGCGGCCATCAGCGCGCTGAAACAGCCGATTCAGAATGGTGATGATGCGACGAAAGCCGCATCGAAAGATGCGCTGGATAAGGCAACACGCGGCCTGAGCAACTCGCTGAACAATATTCTGGCAGTACGTTCCGAGCTGGGTACGCAGCTGGATGAGCTGGAGAAACTGGATAGTCTGGGCGAGGATCGCAGCACCTTGCAGGCAACAAAAATGAGCAACCTGGTGGATGTGGATTACACCAGCGCGATCTCGATTTATACCATGCAGCAGCAGGCGCTGCAGGCTTCTTATAAGACTTTCAGCGATATGTCGCAGATGTCTCTGTTCCAGATGAACAGCTAAAAAATGAGTTTTTGAGCGTGCTTAAACCGGGCGCGTTCATTTTTCCCCGTCACCGATGGCTTATCGTCGCTGACGGGTTTTTTTTGCCCTGAAAACGGCGCAAGGCAGCGAGCAACAACGCGTCCGCGCTGGATACACCTGAAAATATTCGCCAGACGATGTTATATCGCCAGTCGTACAGGGAAGGCGGTTTGTTACGGGCTGCTATACAAAAAGTGGCGGTTTTGCAGGAGTAACGGCGCGCTACAAAGGGCTTAAATATCGGCTCTGTCCAGAGTTACGGTGCCCTATGAGCAGGCGCCCAGCAAGGCTCAGATATTGGGCTTCTTTACAGGGCAACGGCGTGCTATGAACAAGCGTTCAGAAGAATTTCACAGGGGCAACGGTGGGTGACGAATTGGAATCCTAAAAATCAGGCGTCGCGGTAAGCGGCAGATTCCTAAAACTTGCCATAAAAAACCCCGGCCTGGGCCGGGGTTGATATTAGCTTAATGGCTATCAGGGTTTCGTGGCCGGGGCCGTTGCCTGATGGGTCGCGCTGTGGCCACCGGCGGCGCCTTTGCCTTCAAAATGGAAAGGCGGGCGCACCCAGTCGCTATGACGCGGCGCTTCCGGCTGCCATTCTGGAGCGGGCGCTTTCGTCATCGGCGCGCTGGCATGATACTTGCCAGCCATCAGCGAAGCCTGATTGACCGTCGATGCAGGCGCTGTATCACGTGCCGGAACCGGCGCATGCGGTTCGTTAACCGGCAGCGTCTCTTCCGGCTCAATGGCGGGCGCATTCAGCACCTGCTCAACCTGAGCGGCGATTTCAGCGCTGACATCGTTGGCGCTGGCTTCGGCAACGTCGCTGGCCTGCTGTTCGGTAGCGTCAGATGCCGCCGCAGTCTGCTGCGTTTCCTGAGCTGCTTCAGCAACGACCGGCGCGGTTTCTACCGGAGTTGCCTTGGGAGCTTCCACGCCGGTTCCGCCTGCGCCGCAACCTGAGTCGCTTTGCTGGCTTCTTCTGCTGATTCTGCCTGCGTCGCAGCCTGAGCCGCTTTGCTGGCTTCATCCGCCGGCTCCGCCTGGGCGGCAACCTGAGCGGCGCGCGCTTCGGCAGCGGCTGGGATTACGGATGGCTCTTCATTGACCGGCACATCGATCGCCGACGTATCATGCGTATCTACCGGCGTTGCGGGCGCATCGGCCACCTGCTGCGGTGCTACTTCCTGTACTGCGTTCTGAGCCGCCACGGTCACCAGCGCTGATTGCTGTTCCGCATTCGCTTCGCTGGCGACGTCAGGTAACGCTACGGCAGCAGCGGTTTCGGTGCGATCGTAATCCGGCGTTGCCTGTTGCGCAGCGACATCCTGCTCATGTTCATTGCTGACCTGAACGACCGGGTAGCGCACCCAGACTTTACCTGAAGCCATTTCCGGCGAAGCGGCGGCACAGGCGATAGGCATCGGCGACTGCGTCGGGTAACGCTCGTCGCGGTAACGGCGACGACGCTGACCACTAACGCGCAGGTGACGCGGAGAACGACGCGAACGACGCGGCATATTGCCGTTGTCACGGTTTTCCTGTTCTTCCTGCTCTTCCGGCAGTGCTTGCGATTCTGCTGGCAGCGCTTCCTTAACCGGCGCGGCTTTTACCTCTTCGGTGACCGGTTTGGTCTCCGCAGTCTGCGCGCTTTCTACGCGAACTTTCTGGGCCAGCTGGCGCGGTTTGCGGCGCGGCATGACCTGAACGCGCTCTTCAGCGTTATCTTCGCTTTCTTCAACTGGCGCGGCCTGCTGCTCTTGCTGTGCGGCGGCTTTAGCAGCTTCCTGCTGCTGGCGGCGCTCTTCCTGGCGACGACGCTGACGTTCGGCACGCTGTTCGCGACGCTGCTGCTGCTGTTCTTCACGCTGCGCGCGCGCTTCATCAGTCAGCGCATTCTGCGTCTCTTCACGCACCTCAGCATTAGCCTGCTGACGTTTGTTGTTACGACGCGGCTCTTCGCGCGTTTCACGGTTCTCACGCGCCTGTTGCGGGGCGTTTTCTCCGTTGCGATCGCGGTTACGATCGCGGCGATTGTTGTTACTGCGGCGATTGTTATTCGGACGGCGTTCACGCGGTTGCTGCGTGGACTCCTCGCTGGCGGGCTTCTCCTGCTGCGGTTGTTCAACCGTTGCGGAGGCGGCCGTTTCACCGGCAAACAGTTTTTTCAGGCCGCCAAACAGACGTCCGATAAAACCGGTCTGGGCAGCAGGCTCTGCGACTTTTTTCGCTTCAACTGGCTGAGCCGTCGCTTTCTTCTCGCTAACTGCGGTTTCCTGCGGCGCAGGCGGCGCATCAGGCATCACAAAGGCGGCGAGGGCAGGCTGCTCAGGACGACGGCGTTCGGCCTGCTCATCTTCCGACGGCAGCGCCATTTCCGCTTCATGCAGCTTCGGCAGATGATAGCTGAGGGTTTGCGTCTCTTCGCCGCTGCGCACGCGCAGCACGGAGTAGTGCGGCGTCTGCATCTGGTCGTTCGGGACGATAATCGCGCGTACGCCGCCCTGACGTTTTTCGATGGCGCTTACGGCGTCACGTTTTTCGTTCAGCAGGTAAGAGGCGATCGGCACTGGAACAATGGCGTGAACTTCTTTGGTGTTCTCTTTCAGCGCTTCTTCTTCAATCAGACGCAGAATAGAGAGCGACAGCGATTCGTTATCGCGGATGGTGCCGGTTCCGCTACAGCGCGGGCAAACATGATGGCTTGACTCGCCCAGCGACGGGCTAAGGCGCTGGCGTGACATTTCCAGCAGGCCGAAGCGGGAGATATGGCTGATCTGAATGCGGGCGCGATCCTGACGTACCGCTTCACGCAGGCGGTTTTCTACCGCGCGCTGGTGGCGCACCGGCGTCATATCGATAAAGTCGATCACAATCAGGCCGCCGAGGTCGCGCAGACGCAGCTGGCGCGCGATTTCATCGGCTGCTTCAAGGTTGGTGTTAAAAGCTGTCTCTTCGATATCACCGCCGCGCGTGGCGCGCGCTGAGTTAATATCAATGGCAGTCAGCGCTTCGGTGCTGTCGATAACAATCGAGCCGCCGGAAGGCAGGCGCACTTCGCGCTGAAAAGCAGATTCGATCTGCGATTCGATTTGGTAATGGCTGAACAGCGGGATTTCACCGGTGTACAGTTTAATTTTGCTACTGAAATCAGGACGGCCGAGGGCGGCGATATGCTGGCGCGCCAGATCCAGAACCTTCGGGTTATCGATCAGGATCTCGCCAATATCAGGGCGCAGATAGTCGCGGAAGGCGCGCACGATGACGTTGCTTTCCTGATGAATCAGGAAAGGCGCCGGGCGGCTGTCTGCCGCTTTCTTGATCGCTTCCCAATGCTTCAGACGGAAGCTCAAATCCCACTGCAGCGCTTCGGCGGATTTTCCGACGCCTGCGGTACGGACGATTAAACCCATGCCTTCCGGTAGTTCAAGGGAAGAGAGCGCTTCTTTCAGCTCGGTACGATCGTCGCCTTCAATACGGCGAGAAATGCCGCCCGCGCGCGGGTTATTCGGCATCAGAACCAGATAGCTGCCAGCCAGGCTGATAAAGGTGGTCAGGGCTGCGCCTTTATTCCCACGTTCTTCTTTATCGATCTGAACAATAACTTCCTGGCCTTCGCGCAATACATCTTTGATATTAGGACGACCATGAGCGTTGTAGCTGGCGGGGAAATACTCGCGGGAAATTTCTTTAAGCGGAAGGAAACCGTGTCGTTCAGCGCCGTAATCAACAAATGCCGCTTCCAGGCTGGGTTCAATGCGGGTGATCTTTCCTTTATAGATGTTAGCCTTTTTCTGTTCGTGTCCGGGGCTTTCAATATCCAGGTCGTACAGACGTTGTCCATCCACAAGGGCTACACGCAACTCCTCCTGTTGAGTTGCGTTTATTAACATTCTTTTCATCGTAACGTACTCGTTATTCTTACGTGAGTGACTAAGCTGCGGGCTAAGTAACACTGGACGAAGAATAACCGACGGCCCCGTGTCTTATCGCTACATCGTCAACCTCACGGTTGTCGGTCGCTCAAGGGGCGCAAAAATCTCGGCAGCCTGTTTTTATAAGGAAAAACAGCGCTCGGATGAGGGAACCGCCACTGAATTTACCAGAGAGAGTCAATCCCGTCTTATCGTCCAGGCTGCAACCCGCAGCCCGCTAAATGCCTGATTTCACAATACGTCTTACGCCATTGCTGCGTGTATGTGCTATCCGGCAAAATTTCTTAATTCGCTATTTATGGTTTCCTGACGGTAAGGGCTCAGGAGACCGGGTCATTATTCCATTGCTAACCTTGTTATAGCAAGGTGACTTTTCATTACTGATAAACTTTCTTGCACCATTACGCATTCATTTTGCAGGCTTTTTCACCACCACTACAGAAAATCAGGAAACAGGCCGCAAAATTGGCGGTGCGTTGTCAGTTAAGCACATAAAAAGAAGTGGCGCTATTATCCGCCACTCATTAGAATCGCCGCCCATGAATATGAATACGCCATCAGTACAAATCGTCGCCATCTCCGCTGAAGAAGCGGGGCAGCGTATCGATAATTTTTTGCGCACGCAGCTTAAAGGCGTGCCGAAAAGTATGATTTATCGCATTTTGCGTAAAGGTGAAGTGCGGGTGAATAAAAAACGCATTAAGCCTGAATATAAATTGCAGGCTGGTGATGAAGTGCGCATTCCGCCGGTGCGCGTGGCGGAACGCGAAGAAGCGGCTATTTCGCCTAAACTTGAGCGCATTGCCAGTCTCGCCGATGCCATCCTGTATGAGGATGATTACATCCTGATCCTGAATAAGCCTTCCGGGACGGCGGTACATGGCGGCAGCGGCTTAAGTTTCGGCGTCATTGAAGGGCTGCGCGCGTTGCGGCCGGAAGCGCGCTTCCTTGAACTGGTGCATCGTCTCGACCGTGATACTTCCGGCGTACTGCTGGTGGCGAAAAAGCGCTCAGCGCTGCGATCGCTGCATGAACAGCTGCGCGAAAAGGGAATGCAAAAGGATTATCTGGCGCTGGTGCGCGGACAGTGGCCGTCGCATCTGAAGACGGTGCAGGCGCCGCTGTTGAAAAATATTTTGCAGAGCGGTGAGCGCGTTGTACGCGTTAGCGGCGAAGGTAAACCCTCTGAAACTCGTTTTAAAGTAAAAGAGCGCTATGCCCATGCCACACTGGTCAAAGCCAGCCCGGTAACCGGACGTACGCATCAGATTCGCGTCCATACGCTGCATGCCGGTCATCCTATCGCGTTTGACGATCGCTACGGCGAGCGGGAGTTTGATAAACAGCTCAGCGCGACCGGCCTGCATCGGCTGTTTCTGCATGCGGCGGCGTTGACCTTTACCCATCCGCACAGCGGCGACAGAATGCGTATTGAAGCGCCACTGGATGACGAGCTTAAAAAATGCCTGGCGGCATTAAGAAAACAGCAGCCGCAGGCTGGCCGCTGACAGAAATGCATCACTGACAGCGCGGGAGCATACGCGACATCAGTAAAAGCGGGCAGAGGGCGACAGCGTCTTCTGCCCGTTTCGCTTTATTTGTGAGCCGTTAACGGGTTAATGCCCGCCTCGCGTAATAAATCGCACAACGCTATCAGCGGCAGTCCTATTAATGTATTAGGGTCACGTCCTTCCAGGCGCTCAAAGAGCGTAATGCCTAATCCTTCGCTTTTAAAACTTCCTGCACATTGCAACGGCTGCTCGATATTCACATAAGCCGTTATTTCCGCTTCGCTCAGCGGGCGAAAATAAACACGAAAGGTTTCATAAAGAGAAAACATTCGTTTTTGTTCAGCGCAATAAAGCGCCAGGCCAGTATAAAAAGTAATGACTTTACCGCTGGCGGCGCGTAATTGTGCGCGTGCATTTTCTTCAGTGTGAGGCTTGCCGGTTATTTTTCCATCCAGCACGCAAACCTGATCGGAGCCGATTATCCAGCCGTGTGGATAATTAGCCGCCAGCGCCTGCGCTTTGGCCTTTGCCAGACGTTCTACCAGCTGCGGCGCCGTTTCATTTGGCAGCGGCGCTTCATCTGTCTCAGGCGCAGCGGTAATAAAAGGAAGGCCCAGTTTATTTAACAACGCCTGACGAAATGGAGAGGTTGAGGCTAAAATCAGTTGTGTCATAAATTTTCAGTTAAAATATAGCGAATCGGATGCAGACATTTTAAACTGTGCGTCGCATTGGATGCGAATACCAGGTGAAAGATGCTGTTAAACAGCCTTTTTCTTTGACTCTATGTCGTTACAAAGTTAATATGCGCGCCCTATGCAAAAGGTAAAATTACCCCTGACACTTGATCCGGTTCGTGCCGCTCAAAAACGCCTTGATTACGAAGGTGTGTATGCACCTGAGCAGGTAGAGCGCGTGGCTGATTCTGTTGTCAGTGTGGACAGTGATGTGCAATGCGTAATGTCGTTTGCCGTTGACAACCAACGCCTGGCCGTTCTGAAAGGAACCGCCGACGTTAGCGTCACGTTGAGCTGCCAGCGCTGCAACAAACCGTTTGCACATCAGGTTCACGTAACGTATTGCTTCAGTCCGGTCAAAGATGATGACCAGGCAGAAGCGTTACCGGAAGCCTACGAGCCGATCGAGGTCAACGATTTCGGTGAAATCGATCTGCTGGCGGTGGTGGAAGATGAAATCATCCTCGCCCTGCCTGTAGTTCCGGTGCATGATTCTGAACACTGTGAAGTGTCCGACGCGGACATGGTCTTTGGCAAACTGCCTGAAGAGGCGGAGAAACCAAACCCATTCGCCGTATTAGCCAGTTTAAAGCGTAAGTAATAGGAGTAAGGTCCATGGCCGTACAACAGAATAAACCAACCCGTTCCAAACGTGGCATGCGTCGTTCTCACGATGCGCTGACCACTTCCACTCTGTCCGTAGATAAAGTTTCTGGCGAAACTCATCTGCGTCACCACATCACTGCGGATGGCTACTACCGCGGTCGCAAGGTCATCGTTAAGTAATTCTTGCGGCAACGCAAGGCGATACTTTGACACGTTTGACCCTGGCCATTGATGCTATGGGCGGGGATTTCGGTCCCTGCGTGACAGTGCCTGCAGCTTTGCAGGCACTGGCCTCACATTCGCAACTGCAGCTTCTTCTGATCGGCGATCCCGCCGCTATCACGCCATTACTTGCTAAAGCTGATTCCGCTGTAAAAGGGCGTCTGCAGGTTATCCCTGCCGAATCGGTTATCGCCAGTGATGCCAGACCCTCTCAGGCTATCCGCCACAGCCGCGGTAGCTCCATGCGCATTGCGCTTGAGCTGGTCAAAGAAGGCAAAGCGCAAGCGTGCGTCAGCGCCGGTAATACCGGTGCCCTGATGGGGCTGGCGAAACTATTATTAAAACCGCTGGACGGCATTGAACGTCCGGCGTTGACGACCGTACTGCCACATCAGCAGCGCGGGAATACTCTGGTGCTGGATCTGGGCGCCAACGTAGAATCTGACAGTGCCATGCTGGTGCAATTTGCCATTATGGGTGCGGTGATGGCGGAAGAAGTGCTGGCCATAGAACGACCGCGCGTGGCGCTGCTGAATATCGGCCAGGAAGAAACCAAAGGGCTGAATTCGATTCGTGAGGCTGCGGAACAGCTCAGGGCGTCGCCGCAAATTAATTATATCGGCTATCTTGAAGGCAACGATTTACTGACCGGCAAGACCGATGTGCTGGTTTGCGACGGTTTCGTTGGCAATGTCACGCTGAAAACCCTGGAAGGCGTGGTAAGAATGTTCCTTTCGCTGCTGAAATCATCAGGCGAAGGGAAAAAACGGGCATGGTGGATGAAGCTGCTGGAGCGCTGGATTAAAAAACGTCTGGCTAAGCGTTTCGGTCATCTGAACCCCGACCAGTATAATGGCGCCTGCCTGTTAGGATTGCGTGGCACAGTAATTAAAAGCCACGGCGCAGCAAATCAACGTGCTTTTGCAGCAGCGATTGAACAGGCAGAGCAGGCGGTGCGGCGGCAAGTCCCGGAGCGGATTGCCGCGCGCCTAAAGGCTGTATTAGCCAGGAGTGATTGAGCGGACATGTATACCAAAATAATCGGTACGGGCAGCTATCTGCCCGCTCAGGTGCGGACTAACGCCGATCTGGAAAAAATGGTCGAAACGACGGACGAGTGGATTGTTACCCGTACCGGCATTCGTGAACGACGTATCGCAGCACCTGATGAAACCGTAGCGACCATGGGTTTTCAGGCGGCTGAACGCGCGCTGGAAATGGCGGGCGTGGATAAAAACGATATTGGTCTGATTATCGTTGCCACCACATCAGGCAGCCATGCTTTCCCCAGCTCAGCCTGTATGATCCAGAATATGCTGGAGATCAAAGACTGCGCGGCCTTCGACCTGGCTGCTGCCTGCGCTGGTTTCACCTACGGCCTGAGCGTTGCCGATCAATACATTAAAAACGGCGCGGTCAAACATGCGCTGGTGATCGGCGCCGATGTGCTGGCGCGTACGCTCGATCCCAACGATCGCGGCACGATTATTCTTTTTGGCGATGGCGCTGGCGCCGTCGTGCTTTCCGCCAGCGAAGAACCTGGCATTATCTCTACTCATCTGCATGCTGATGGCCGCTACGGTCAGTTGCTGACGCTGCCTTATCACGATCGCGCACAGCCTGACCAGCCTGCCTGGCTCACCATGTCCGGCAACGAAGTGTTCAAAGTTGCGGTTACCGAACTGGCGCATATCGTTGACGAAACGCTGTCAGCCAATAACCTGGAACGCTCCGAGATCGACTGGCTGGTGCCGCATCAGGCTAACCTGCGCATCATCAGCGCAACGGCGAAAAAGCTGGGCATGGGTATGGATAAAGTGGTCGTTACGCTCGATCGCCACGGCAATACTTCCGCAGCCTCCGTTCCCGCCGCGCTGGACGAAGCGGTGCGCGATGGCCGTATTAAACCCGGACAGCTGGTGCTGCTGGAGGCTTTCGGCGGCGGTTTCACCTGGGGCTCGGCGCTGGTTCGTTTTTAATCGAAGGAACAGAAGATGACGCAATTTGCAATGGTTTTTCCGGGGCAGGGTTCCCAAACCGTTGGCATGCTGGCCGAGCTGGCTGCGGACAATCCCATTATTGAAGCGACGTTTAAAGAAGCTTCTGATGCTTTAGGTTACGATCTTTGGCAGCTGACGCAGCAGGGTCCGGCAGAAGAATTAAATAAAACCTGGCAAACGCAGCCTGCGCTGCTGGCCGCTTCGGTAGCGATCTTCCGTCTGTGGCAGCAAAAGGGCGGTCAGACGCCATCAATGATGGCCGGGCACAGTCTGGGTGAATATTCGGCGCTGGTTTGTGCTGGCGTGCTGGACTTCGCTGAGGCGATCAAACTGGTAGAACTGCGCGGTAAGCTGATGCAGGAAGCGGTACCGGCAGGCACCGGCGCGATGCAGGCGATTATCGGCCTGGATGACGCCGCTATCCGCCAGGCGTGCGAAGAAGCGGCTCAGGGCCAGGTTGTCTCTCCGGTCAACTTCAACTCGCCGGGGCAGGTTGTTATCGCCGGTAATAAAGAGGCGGTTGAACGTGCAGGCGCAGCCTGTAAAGCCGCAGGCGCGAAGCGTGCGCTGCCGCTGCCGGTCAGCGTACCTTCCCACTGCGCATTGATGAAGCCAGCGGCGGAAAAACTGGCAGTTGCGCTGGAAAAAGTGACTTTTAACGCACCAGCCTTACCGGTTGTAAATAATGTTGATGTAAAATGCGAAACCTCGCCGGAAGCCATCCGCAGCGCGCTGGTACGTCAGCTCTACAGCCCGGTGCGCTGGACAGAGTGCGTAGAATTTATGGCGGCGCAAGGCGTAACTTCGCTGCTGGAAGTCGGTCCGGGTAAAGTCCTGACGGGCCTGACGAAACGTATTGTTGACACCCTGACAGCCTCGGCGGTAAACGATCCCGCCAGCCTGGCAGCGGCGCTTGAACAATAACAGAGGATAAAAATGAGCTTCGAAGGAAAAATTGCCCTGGTAACCGGCGCCAGCCGTGGTATTGGCCGCGCTATTGCGGAAACCCTGGTGGCGCGCGGTGCGAAAGTGATTGGCACAGCAACCAGTCAGAGCGGCGCAGATGCAATTAGCGCCTACCTGGGAGATAACGGTAAAGGTTTGCTGCTGAACGTTACCGATCCGGCGTCAATTGAGAGCGTACTGGAAAATATCCGCGCTGAATTTGGCGAGGTGGATATTTTAGTCAATAATGCTGGCATTACGCGTGATAATCTCCTGATGCGCATGAAGGACGATGAGTGGCAGTCCATTCTGGACACCAATCTGACCTCCGTATTCCGCTTGTCCAAAGCGGTTATGCGCGCCATGATGAAAAAACGCGTGGGCCGTATCATTACCATCGGTTCCGTTGTTGGTACGATGGGTAATGCGGGCCAGGCAAACTACGCGGCAGCAAAAGCGGGTTTGATCGGCTTCAGCAAGTCACTGGCGCGAGAAGTTGCGTCACGTGGTATTACCGTTAACGTCGTGGCTCCCGGTTTCATTGAGACCGACATGACGCGCGCGTTGAGCGACGATCAGCGCGCTGGCATTCTGGCGGAAGTCCCGGCGGGTCGTCTTGGCGACGCGCAGGAAATCGCCAATGCCGTTGCATTTTTAGCCTCTGACGAGGCAGCGTACATCACTGGTGAGACGCTGCATGTCAATGGCGGAATGTACATGGTCTGATAATTACGAAAATTATTTGCGTTAATTGCGGTAATAGCCGCAAAATAGCGTGAAATCGTGGTTGGACCAGCCGGGATTGAGTTGCATCTTTTCCAACTTTTTATACACTACGAAAACCATCGCGAAAGCGAGTTTTGATAGGAAATTTAATAGTATGAGCACTATCGAAGAACGCGTTAAGAAAATCATCTCCGAGCAGCTTGGCGTTAAGCAGGAAGAAGTCACCAACGAAAAATCTTTCGTTGAAGATCTTGGCGCTGATTCTCTTGATACCGTTGAGCTGGTAATGGCTCTGGAAGAAGAGTTTGATACTGAGATTCCGGACGAAGAAGCTGAGAAGATCACTACCGTTCAGGCAGCCATTGATTATATCAATAGCCATCAGGCCTAATGAACTACCATCAGGCGGTCACTTGACCGCCTGAGTTTTTTGATCGCCCCACATAGTGTCAATCTTTCCCTCCCTGGAGGACGAACGTGTCTAAGCGTCGTGTAGTTGTGACCGGTCTTGGCATGTTGTCTCCTGTCGGCAATACCGTAGAGTCAACCTGGAATGCTCTCCTTGCCGGGCAGAGTGGCATCAGCCTGATCGACCATTTCGATACTAGTGCCTACGCAACGCGTTTTGCTGGCTTAGTAAAGGATTTTAACTGTGAAGATATCATCTCGCGCAAAGAACAGCGCAAGATGGATGCCTTCATTCAATATGGAATTGTCGCTGGCGTACAGGCCATGCAGGATTCCGGCCTGGTTGTTACTGAAGAAAACGCTACCCGTATCGGTGCGGCTATCGGTTCAGGCATTGGTGGACTGGGACTGATCGAAGAAAACCACGCGTCGCTGGTAAAAGGCGGCCCGCGTAAAATCAGTCCGTTTTTTGTCCCTTCTACCATTGTTAACATGGTAGCGGGTCATCTGACCATTATGTACGGCCTGCGTGGTCCAAGCATCTCTGTTGCTACCGCCTGTACTACCGGCGTACATAACATCGGCCACGCTGCCCGTATGATCGCCTATGGCGATGCGGACGCGATGCTGGCTGGCGGTGCGGAAAAAGCCAGTTCGCCGTTAGGCGTAGGCGGCTTTGGCGCGGCGCGCGCACTCTCCACGCGTAACGATAACCCGCAGGCGGCCAGCCGTCCGTGGGATAAAGATCGCGATGGCTTTGTGCTGGGCGACGGCGCAGGCATTATCATGCTCGAAGAGTATGAACATGCTAAAAAGCGCGGTGCAAAAATCTATGCCGAGTTGGTTGGCTTTGGTATGAGCAGCGATGCTTACCATATGACTTCTCCGCCGGAAGATGGCGCCGGTGCGGCGCTGGCAATGAGCAATGCGCTGAAAGACGCACAGCTGACGCCAGAGCAGGTTGGTTACGTCAACGCGCACGGCACCTCGACGCCTGCGGGCGATACGGCTGAAGCGCAGGCGGTGAAAACGGTGTTTGGTGCGGCAGCATCCAGCGTGATGGTCAGCTCGACGAAGTCGATGACCGGCCACCTGTTGGGCGCAGCAGGCGCGGTAGAGTCTATTTACTCTATTCTGGCGCTTCGTGACCAGGCTATTCCGCCGACTATCAACCTTGATAACCCGGATGAGGGCTGCGATCTTGATTTCGTGCCGCATACCGCGCGTCAGGTGAAAAACCTGGAATATGCGCTGTGTAACTCTTTCGGCTTCGGCGGCACCAACGGCTCGCTGATTTTCCGTCGAGTCTGAAGGTATCATTGCTGATTAAAGGCCCGCCTTGCGGGCCTTTTTTACATCTGGACTGTTCAGGGCCGGCGACAGATGTCAGCAAGGCAAGAGCGCGGTAAGCTTATGCCCGTGATGTCAGGAAGCGAGCATTAAAATGATTTGGATTAATGGTGTACCTCAGCAGCAGATTGCGGTCAGCGATCGCGCTTTACATTATGGCGATGGCTGTTTTACTACGGCTCGCCTGCAGCATGGCGTTATCAACTGGCTGGATGCGCATCTTCAGCGACTCCAGGAAGCCACTTCCGCATTAATGATCGATGGCATTGACTGGGTTTCATTAAAAGCAGAGATGTTGAATGCGGCTGCAAGTTGGCCGCAGGCGGAAGGCGTAGTGAAAGTTATCCTGTCACGCGGCTCTGGCGGACGCGGCTACAGCGGAGCCGCCTGTCATCAGCCCGTAAGGCTGATCATGCTTTCTGCCGCACCGACGCACTATACAGCGCTGCGGGAAAGCGGCGTCCGGTTGAAAACCAGCCCCGTCCAACTCGGTATTAATCCCCGGCTGGCCGGCATTAAACATCTCAACCGGCTGGAGCAGGTATTGATCCGTACAGAGCTTGAGCAGAGCGGGGCGGATGAAGCGCTGGTGCTTGACACCGAGGGGCGGCTGGTGGAATGCTGTGCGGCTAATTTATTCTGGCGCAAAGAAAACCGGCTGTTTACCCCCGATCTGAGCGGTGCAGGCGTCAACGGTATTATGCGCAGGCAGGTAATGAAACTGGCGGGGCTGCACGGCTATCGTTGTCAGGAAGTACGCGAACAGCCCCAGACGCTGGCGGATGCGGAGGAAGTATTTATTTCCAATGCGCTGATGCCCTTGCTGCCGGTACGTCAGATAGATAGCTGGCACTATCACTCGCGCACGCTTTATCAGCTGCTGCTGCCAGATTGTTAAAATGGATTAATCATGACCCGTAAAACAAAAATTTTTGCGACCGTAGCGCTGATCATCATCGCTGCCGCCGCCGTTTGTTACTGGCAGGTGCGTCAGTTTGCTGCCTCGCCGTTAACCATTACCCAGGAAAAAATATTTACCCTGCCTGCCGGCACCGGGCGCGTCGCGCTGGAAGCGCAGCTGGAAAGCCAGCATATCGTCAAGCCGTCGCCGTGGTTTGGCGTACTGCTGAAGCTGGAGCCGGAGCTGGCGAAATTTAAAGCGGGAACCTATCGTCTCGACACAGGCATGAATGTGCGTCAGCTATTGACGCTGCTGGCCAGCGGTAAAGAGGCGCAGTTTCCGGTGCGATTCACCGAGGGGACTCGCTTGCAGGATGTCCTGCACGAATTGCGCAGCTCGCCGTGGATTAAACATACCCTGAAAGACGATCGGCCAGAAACGGTCGCAGCTGCCCTGAAGCTGAAAGAGGGCGAAAGCCTTGAAGGCTGGCTGTGGCCTGATACCTGGCTTTATACCGCCAATACTACCGATGTTGCGCTGCTGCAACGTGCGCACCAGCGTATGAAAACGGAAGTCGCCAGGATCTGGCAGGAACGGATGCCCGATCTGCCTTATAAAACGCCGAATGACTTAGTCACCATGGCTTCTATTATTGAAAAAGAGACGGCGGTCAGCGACGAGCGCACAAAAGTTGCCTCGGTCTTTATCAATCGTCTGCGTACCGGCATGCGTCTGCAAACCGATCCGACCGTTATTTACGGCATGGGTGAGAGCTACAACGGCGCCCTGACGCGCAAGGATCTGGAAACGCCGACGCCTTACAACACCTATACCATCAACGGCCTGCCGCCAGGGCCTATCGCTTTACCGGGCAAAGCCTCGCTGGAAGCGGCGGCGCATCCGGTCAAAAGCAATTACCTCTATTTTGTTGCGGACGGAAAGGGCGGGCATACGTTTACCACTAACCTGGCCAGCCATAACCGGGCCGTGCAGGCCTGGCGCATGACAATAAAGGAAAAAAATGAACGCTAAGTTTATTGTGATCGAAGGCCTGGAAGGCGCAGGAAAAACTACGGCGCGCGACTGCATTGTTGAGCAGCTGCGCGAACAGGGCATTACCGATATTGTCTTTACCCGCGAGCCGGGCGGTACGCCGCTGGCAGAAAAGCTGCGTGAGCTGATCAAGCAGGGACTGGACGGGGAAAAAATTACCGATAAAGCGGAGCTGCTGATGCTCTATGCCGCACGCGTGCAGCTGGTGGAAACGGTCATCAAACCGGCACTGGCGCGCGGTGCCTGGGTGGTAGGCGATCGGCACGATCTCTCTTCGCAAGCTTATCAGGGCGGCGGCCGCGGCATCGATCGCCAGTTGATGGAAACGTTGCGTGACACGGTGCTGGGCGATTTCCGCCCTCATTTAACTCTCTATCTTGATGTCACGCCGGAAATCGGCCTGCAGCGCGCACGCGCGCGCGGTGAGCTGGATCGCATCGAGCAGGAGTCGCTGGCCTTTTTTGCGCGCGCCCGTCAGCGTTATCTGGAACTGGCCGCCAGCGATGATTCTATACAAACTATTGATGCGACTCAGCCGCTGGCAGATGTGACAGTGTCACTTAAACAGGTCATGCGTAGCTGGCTGATGGAGCAGCGCTAATGAACTGGTATCCGTGGCTTAATCCCGTTTATCGCCAGATCATTGCACAGCATCAGGCTGAGCGGGCGCACCACGCCTTACTGATACAGGCATTGCCGGGCATGGGCGACGAGACGTTAATCTGGGCCGTAAGTCGTTGGCTGCTATGCCAGCGCCGTGACGGGTTAAAAAGCTGCGGCCACTGTCACGGCTGTCAGCTGATGATGGCCGGAACGCATCCTGACTGGCACCGGCTGGCGGCGGAAAAAAATAAAAGCGCGCTGGGTATTGATGCGGTGCGCGATGTGAATGAAAAACTGTTTCACCATGCTCAGCAGGGCGGAGCGAAAGTGGTCTGGCTGCCCGATGCGGAAGAGCTGACGGAAGCGGCCGCTAACGCGCTGTTAAAAACGCTGGAAGAACCGCCGAAAAACAGCTGGTTTTTTCTCGGCAGCGTCGAACCGTCACGGCTGCTGCCGACGCTGCGCAGCCGCTGCCTGCGGCTGCATCTGGCACCGCCGGATGAGCAACAAAGCCTGCACTGGCTGCAAAAACAGCACGCTGGCTCCCATGAGTCTTTATTGACCGCGCTGCGTCTGAGCAGCGGTGCGCCTGCCGCCGTCCAGGCATTGCTTGATAAGGCGCGCTGGGAACAGCGCCATGCGCTGTGTGAAACGCTGGCGCAAGCGCTGGACGGCGATGTGCTGATGCTGTTGCCCCAGCTGAATCACGATAATGTCGCCGAGCGCATTGCCTGGCTGATGACACTGCTGACGGATGCGCTGAAATGGCAGCAAAGCGGCGATCGCTTTATTACCAATGTCGATCGGCCACAGCTTATTGCGCAGCTGGCACAGCGTTTGCCCGCTGCCGCGCTGGATAAAAGTCTGCGTCAGTGGCTACTCTGCCGTGAGCGCCTTCTGCATATTGTAGCGGTCAATCGCGAGCTGTTGCTGACCGAACAGTTGCTGAACTGGGAAACTTTGCTCAGGCCTGCGGCGACGTCGCTGGCTCATTAATCAAAGAGAGTTGTTATGTTTTTAGTTGATTCCCACTGCCATCTTGATGGCCTGAATTATGAAACGCTGCATAAAGACGTGGATGATGTGCTGGCAAAAGCCGCCGCACGCGACGTGAAATTTATGCTGGCGGTGGCCACTACGCTGCCCGGGTTTAAAGCCATGGCGCAGCTGCTGGGCGATCGGCCCAATATCGCCTGGTCATGCGGCGTGCATCCGTTAAATCAGGAAGAGGAGTGGGATTTTGCGGAGCTGCATCAGCTGGCCGCCGATCCGCGCGTTATTGCGCTCGGCGAAACCGGGCTCGATTATTACTATCAGCAGGAAACCAAAGCGCGTCAGCAAGCCTCCTTTCGCGAGCATATTCGCGTCGGACGTAAGCTGAACAAGCCGGTTATTGTCCATACGCGCGATGCGCGAGAAGACACGTTGGCAATCCTGCGCGAAGAGCAGGTTGAAGGCTGTGGCGGCGTACTGCACTGTTTTACCGAAGATCGTGAAACGGCGGCAAAGCTGCTGGATATGGGCTTTTATATCTCATTTTCCGGCATCGTGACCTTCCGTAATGCCGAAGCGCTGCGCGATGCTGCCCGTTATGTACCGCTGGATCGTATGCTGGTGGAGACCGACTCGCCTTATCTGGCGCCGGTTCCCCATCGCGGCAAAGAAAACCAGCCAGCCTTCACCCGCGATGTCGCGGAGTATATGGCGGTGCTGAAAGGCGTGGATTTGGAAACGCTGGCGGAAACCACCACGCAAAACTTCTCCAGACTTTTCCACGTGCCCGCATCAAGGCTTACCGATACGCCTGCCTGACTTCTTTTATAGCTCGTAATTAATCGCCAAAAATCGTAAAGTGCAGCGCAAAAATCGCGGCCTTTACGGTTTTTTCTGTGCAAAAGATGGCAAAACAATAAAAAATATCCTAAAGGTTAGCCGCCTGATGGGCGAAACGTGACAGGTATCAAACAAAATCGGACAGATTTATTTTACTCTTCGTAATAAATCCAGAGAGCCTTAACAAGCTCCAATGGCAGAAGATCCTCCCTCTTTTGCCACGCGTACCACGCGATTAAAAGCACTCATACTCAGGAGTTCCACAATATGTTTAAGAACGCATTTGCAAACCTGCAAAAGGTCGGTAAATCGCTCATGCTACCGGTGTCGGTTCTGCCGATTGCCGGTATTTTATTGGGCGTCGGCTCGGCAAACTTTACCTGGCTGCCTGCTGTTGTTTCACATGTCATGGCGGAAGCGGGCGGATCGGTGTTCGCCAACATGCCGCTGATCTTCGCTATTGGCGTAGCATTAGGCTTTACCAATAACGACGGCGTTTCGGCGCTGGCAGCGGTTGTTGCTTACGGCATCATGGTGAAAACCATGGCGGTGGTTGCACCGCTGGTTCTGCACTTGCCGGCAGAAGAGATCGCCAGCAAACACCTGGCGGATACCGGGGTACTGGGCGGCATCATTGCCGGTTCTATCGCCGCCTATATGTTTAATCGCTTCTACCGCATCAAGCTGCCTGAATACCTGGGCTTCTTTGCCGGTAAACGCTTTGTACCGATTATTTCCGGTATGGCGGCGATTATTCTGGGCGTGATTCTCTCCTTTATCTGGCCGCCGATTGGTAGCGCGATTCAGGACTTCTCCCAGTGGGCAGCCTATCAGAACCCGGTTGTGGCCTTTGGTATCTACGGCGTAATCGAGCGTTCGCTGGTGCCGTTCGGTCTGCACCATATCTGGAACGTACCTTTCCAGATGCAGATTGGCGAATTCACCAACGCAGCGGGCCAGGTCTTCCACGGCGACATTCCGCGCTATATGGCGGGTGACCCGACCGCAGGTAAACTGTCTGGTGGCTTCCTGTTCAAAATGTATGGTCTGCCGGCAGCAGCTATCGCCATCTGGCACTCTGCGAAACCAGAGAACCGTGCGAAAGTGGGCGGCATCATGATCTCCGCGGCGCTGACTTCGTTCCTGACCGGCATCACCGAGCCGATCGAGTTCTCTTTCATGTTCGTGGCGCCGATTCTGTATGCAATTCACGCCATTCTGGCAGGTCTGGCCTTCCCGATCTGTATCCTGCTCGGCATGCGTGACGGTACCAGCTTCTCACACGGTCTGATCGACTTTATCGTACTGAGCGGCAACAGCAGCAAAATCTGGCTGTTCCCGATTGTAGGTATCGTTTATGGCCTGGTTTATTACACCATCTTCCGCGTACTGATTGCGAAGCTGGATCTGAAAACCCCTGGCCGTGAAGAAACCACGAATGAGCAGTCTACCGGTACAGCCAACGAAATGGCGGCCAACCTGGTTACCGCGTTTGGCGGCAAAGAAAACATCACCAACCTGGATGCTTGTATTACCCGTCTGCGTGTTAGCGTGGCCGACGTATCTAAAGTGGATCAGGCTGGTCTGAAAAAATTGGGCGCTGCTGGTGTGGTAGTGGCAGGCTCCGGCGTACAGGCTATCTTCGGCACCAAGTCCGATAACCTGAAAACCGAAATGGATGACTATATTCGCAACAGCTAATCGCTGCAGCGAAACAAAAAGGCGAGCTTCGGCTCGCCTTTTTTACGTTTATGGCTGCTCACTTTAGCGCGGCATAGCGGGCTGCGGTGTCTGACAGCGGCCCCGCAAACAGGGCCGTTTTGCGGAACATAACCTGACGGCTCAAAGGTAAACGCGCAGATACTCTGTCAGACAGAGCAGCGCCATGGCCTGGCCATAAGGCATAGACGTAAGCGGTATCTGGCGATAGTAGTCCAGATCGCTGCCCATCGCCGTACCGAAGGAAACCTGCGTCAACTCGCCATCGCTGTTGATATGCTGCACAACGCCTTTTACCGCCCGCTCAGCCATCGGCAGATAGTCACGCGAAAGATAACGCTTGCGCACCGCTTTCAAAATCCCGTAGGCGAAGCCAGCGGTCGCGGACGCTTCCAGATAGCTGTCGCGATCGTCAATCAGGGTATGCCAGAGTCCGCTCTCATGCTGCCACTGGCCCAGCGCAGCCACCTGGCTTTCCAGTACCTGTTGTAAAAAGCGACGGGTAGCATGCTGTTCCGGCCACGCCATCAACTCGATAAATTCCGGGATCACAATGGTCAGCCAGCTGTTGCCGCGTGCCCAGCGCGCTTTAGCGAAGTTATGATGTCCTTCGAAGTTCCAGCCGTGGAACCAGAGGCCGGTTTCCCGATCCATCAAATATTGTACGTGGAGTAAGAACTGGTAGCTGGCCTCCTCGACATATTCCGGCCGGTTAAGCAGCTTGCCGATTTTCGCCAGCGGCAGCACGCTCATCATCAGCGTATCGTCCCACAACTGCTGATGGTTTTCGTTGTTATAGACAATATGTTGCAGGCCGCCCTGTTCGGTGCGCGGCATTTCATACATTACCCATTCAGCCCAGCGTTCCAGCACCGGCAGCAGCGCCGGGTTGCGTGTCTCTTCATAACGGTAAGCCAGCGTGAGCAGCGGACAAACGGTATTCACATTTTTAGTCGGCGTGCCTTCTGCCAGCCGCTCGCGGAACCAGTCATCAATAATCGCCAACGTTTTGGCGTCGCCCGTCTGCTGATAGTAGTGATACATGCCGTACAGCCCGATGCCGTGCGTCCATTCCCAACCGGCCCAGCCTTTGGTATCGATAACCCGGCCATCATCCAGCCGCAGCAGAAACTCGCCGCTTTCGTCGGTAATCGCTACCAGATTGTCCGTCAGCTTTTCGATCAGCTTCACCAGCTCAGGACGGGGCAGCAGGAATTCAGGCTGGCGCAGCAGGGCACTATGCTTCACAGGAAATACAGTCATCATTCAGATCCTATCGTTTCAAAGTATGTGGCAGCACCGTGCTGGTGGACTGAGCAGGCCGCAGCGCCGGAGCAGGGGATTTATGACGGTTAAGGAAGCCGATATTGTTATTGCCCCACAGGTTTTCATAGGGTAATCCGGCCAGCGTCTCTACCGTAGCGCGCGCAGCGGGCGTAATCTCATCCACGACCGGGCGTCCCGCCAGACGCATTTTGTTGGTCTCTTCACGCAGTACCGAGTGCGTATGCAAATTCAGACGGAAGCGCAGAGAGATAAAGAAGCCGACCGCCAGCACGCACAGCGTGCCCACGCTCAGAATCAGCAGAATGGTGTGCTGCACGCCTTCGCTCTGTACAGCCTGACCGGAAACAAAGCCGGAGAGCTGTAACACAATGCCCACCAGCATTACTGCGCCCGCCTGTGACGCTTTGCGCGTCAGCGTCATAATGCCCGCAAAGATACCTTCGCGACGCTGGCCGGTAATGACCTCATCAACATCGGCGATATAGGTGTAGATATTCCAGGGCACATAGTTAATGCCGCCGCGACCCAAACCAGCCAGCGCGGAAATCAGCACCAGCAGCGTCATATTATCGTTCATGCCGGTGTACCAGAGGCCAGCATAGGAGAGGGCGCTCAGGCCGAACAGGGTGACCACCAGACGATAGGAAGGTGCCGGCCCCAGGCGAATACAGAGCGGAATCATGCCCATCACCGCGATAAATTGCAGGATCGCCATCGTGCCCATCAGGTTGGAGGCGATTTGCGCGCTCTGCATCAGGACAAACACCACGTACCAGGTAAAGACGGCGTTGAACACGTCCTGCGCAATGTAGCCGCCGAGGTACATGCCCAGATGCTGGCGAAAGATGCGAATACGGAAGGTAGAGGCCAGCTCAACGTAGAGGCGCTTCAGGCTCTGCGCCAGCGTTAATTGCTGTTTCTCCGCTTCGGCGCGGCGTGACTCTTCGGAGAAATCCTCCGGCGCACGTTCCCAGGTGAAGAACCACACCAGCGTCAGGACGATGGCGCAAATTACCGAGAAAACCAGGCTGGCATAAAAGAAGGAGATAGCGTTGTCTTTACCGAAGTGGTTAATCAGCACGCCCGGCAGGAAAGCGGCCAGAATCGCTGAAAGCTGCGCCAGCGCGATACGCGCCCCGGAAAACTTGGTTTTCTTTTTGAAATCGTCGGTCATTTCCGGCACCAGCGTTTCGTAGGGCACCAGAATCATGGTGTAGACAATATCAAACAGCAGATAGGTCAGCAGATAGTAGAGATAACTCATATCGCCAACCCACATCAGGCTATAGCTAAAGACACAGGGAATACCGAGCAGAATAAAGAACTTGCGGCGGCCAAAGCGCTTGCCCAGCCAGGTGGAGCCGAAGTTATCGGTCAGGAAGCCCATCAGCGGGCTGACAATGGCGTCCAGCACGCGTGCCATAGCAAAAATAAAGGTCGCTTCGATCGGCGTAAGGCCGCAGAAAGTGGTGTAGAAATAGAGCAGCCAGGCTGCTGTCAGTGCCGTCGTTCCGGCGCCGAGAAAGTCGCCCGATCCGTAAGCCAGGTAGTGCCGTAAGCCAATTTTACGCGCAGGCATTGTCAATCTCCTTGTCATGACTATTAAAAACGCATGAATTCCGACAGCTCAGACGGATTACCCAAAAGGTAGAATGACGAGGGCGTGCAAACCTTCGCGTTTTTGCTGCGGCCAGGTGAAGGGTGGCAAAAAAACAAAGGAAAACCTGTCGCGCCTCTAATTTATAAAACAGTGTTTTATTTTCCCAAGAGGCGGTGATGGAGAATGCGAAAAGGCGCACAAAAAAGCGACCGGCAAGGTAGCTCTGTACAAAAAAGTGGCACTACGGCAGAGGAATCTAAAGAAAAATAGCAGGAAGGTTGAAAGAAAACGAAATTCTCGCTCATACTCCATTCTTACTTCTTTGCTAAGGATATGGATCATGGCTGAAGAAACTATTTTCAGTAAAATTATTCGTCGTGAAATTCCGGCTGATATTGTCTGGCAGGATGAACTGGTTACCGCTTTTCGCGACATTTCCCCAAAAGCGCCAACCCATGTACTTATCGTGCCCAATATTCTGGTGCCGACCGCTAATGATGTCAGCGAAGCGCATGAGCAGGCGATGGGCCGCATGTTTACCGTCGCGGCGAAAATTGCCAAAAAAGAGGGCATTGCTGAAGATGGTTACCGGCTGATTGTGAACTGTAACCGACATGGCGGACAGGAAGTTTACCATATTCATATGCATCTGGTTGGTGGTTGCCCGCTGGGGCCGATGTTAAGCCTTTAATCTGATAGCGGACCTTCACCATGCGCGCTTTATTAGCCAGCCTGCCGCTGGTTTTGCTTCTGACCGCCTGTAGCAGCGATAAAACGATGATTAATACTTCGCAATCGCTGATTATGGAATCGTCCGTCCTCTCGGCCGGCATTTTAACCAGCAAGCCGACGATTTCTGAGCAGGCCGGGCAGCAGCGGGCGTTAAGCACGCTGGAGAACCAGCAAAGCAGGCCGGTAACCGTTCACTATCGTTTCTACTGGTATGACGACAAAGGGTTGGAAATACAGCCTCTTGAACCGCCACGCACCGTTGTGGTGCCCGCAAATCAACGGATTGAAATCAATTCACAGATCGGCAATCTGATGGCCAGTAAAGTTCGTCTCTATCTTTATTTGTAAGGGGAAATACCGTGATCAGGGGTTTAAAACTCTCCGGCGTGATGCTGCTTGCCTTCGTTCTGGCGGGCTGTATCAATAATCAGCAGCAACAACCACCCGCGCCGGTGGAATCTGTTCCGCCTTCCACGCCGCCGGTTGTGGTACAGCCGCCGCCGATTACCGCTCAGCAGCCGGGCGAAACGGTGCCGCAGCCGCCGAAAATCAGAACGATCAACTGGGATGCCAGCGTTCAGCCGCTGGTGGCGCAGATGTTGCAGGCACAAGGCATTACGTCTGGCAGCGTCTTGCTGGTGGATCGCATCAAAAACAGCACCAACGGCAGTCTGCAAACGTCGAAAGCGACGGCCGCGCTGCAAAACGCGCTGGCGAACAACAACACCTTTACGCTGGTAACGCCGCAGCAGCTGGCGCAGGCCAAACAGACGCTGGGCCTGTCGCCTGAAGACAGTCTGACCTCGCGCAGCAAAGCTATCGGCCTGGCGCGCTACGTCGGCGCGCAGTATGTGCTGTACAGCAATGCGCAGGGC
>NZ_CALNWY010000011.1 GCF_940807255.1 Mixta sp. Marseille-Q2659
CCCGCGATGCCGTCCAGCAAGCGGTAGACGCGTTAGGCTATCGCCCGAACGCCAATGCACAGGCGCTGGTGACCCAGGTGAGCGATACCATCGGCGTGGTGGTAATGGATGTCTCCGATCCCTTTTTCGGCGCGCTGGTCAAAGCGGTAGATACCGTGGCGCAGCGCGTGCAGAAGCATGTCCTGATCAGCAACTCCTGGCATCAGGAAGAGAAAGAGCGGCACGCCATTGAGGTACTGATCCGTCAACGTTGTAATGCGCTGGTGGTGCATTCCAAATCCCTCTCCGACGCCGAGCTGGCCAGCTTTATGGATCAGGTGCCGGGTATGGTGCTGGTCAACCGCATTGTACCGGGCTATGAATACCGCTGCGTCGGGCTTGATAACGTTAGCGGTGCGCTGATGGCGACGCGCATGCTGTTACAACAGGGCCACTCGCGCATCGGCTATCTGGGTTCCAGCCATCCCATTGAAGATGAAGAACAGCGGCGCGCAGGCTGGCTGCAGGCGATGAATGAGCAGGGCATCAGCCCGCCGGAAGTCTGGATTGGCAGCGGCGAGCCCGATATGCAGGGCGGGGAAGCAGCAATGGTGGAACTGCTGGGACGCAATCTTCAGCTGACCGCGCTGTTTACCTATAACGACAGCATGGCGACCGGCGCGCTCACCACCTTAAAAGACAACGGCATTCTGGTGCCGCAGCATTTCTCCGTCATCGGCTTTGATGATATTCCCATTTCGCGTTACACCGATCCTCAACTGACGACCGTACGCTATCCCATTGTTTCAATGGCGAAACTCGCTACCGAGCTGGCTTTGAAAGGGGCGGCGGGCGAGCTGGACGTTAACGCGCAGCACTGTTTTATGCCGACGCTGGTGCGCCGTCATTCGGTGGCGATGCGGCAAAATGTGGGGCCGGTCACCTTTTCAAACGATAACGCGATGTAACCGTTTTCAATCTGTGAGTAAATTCACAGTTAATTAACATGTGCCTCTCTATGATAGCGACGTCTTAACGGCGATGAAACATAATGTAACGGCCAGAATCCTAAGATTGAAGCCGTCTGCTGTACGCCGCGCAACATTTTGTCATTACTTACCAGGAAGCGTTACCGATTAAGGAAGTCAGGTTTTGTGTCAGCAATCCGTCGGCTTTGCGTAACGTTTTATTAACTACCCGCCTGAGCTGATTTTTTCACTGAATGTCCGTGCTATTTCGTCGCCAGACGCAGGCTTCGGGCACAGAACGACCCCTGTAAAAACCGGAGATACTATGAATAAGAAGGTTTTCACCCTCACAGCCTTGGTTGCCAGCATGATGTTTGGTGCAACGGCGCACGCAGCAGATACCCGTATTGGCGTTACCATCTACAAATATGACGATAACTTCATGTCGATGGTGCGTAAGGATCTGGAGAAAGATGCCCAGGCCGCCGGCGGCGTGCAGCTGCTGATGAATGACTCGCAGAATGACCAGTCCAAACAGAACGACCAGATTGACGTACTGCTTGCGAAAGGGGTTAAGGCGCTGGCCATTAACCTAGTTGACCCGGCGGCTGCGGGCGTGGTGATTGATAAAGCGCGCAGCAATGACGTGCCGGTGGTGTTCTTTAACAAAGAGCCGAGCGCGAAAGTGCTGGCCGGTTATGACAAAGCCTATTACGTCGGCACCGACTCCAAAGAGTCTGGCGTTATTCAGGGGCAGCTGATTGAGAAACACTGGAAAGCGACGCCAGCCTGGGATCTGAATAAAGATGGCCAGATTCAGTTCGTGCTGCTGAAAGGCGAGCCGGGCCATCCGGACGCCGAAGCGCGTACCAAATATGTGATCGATACCCTGAATAAAGACGGCATCAAAACGCAGCAGCTGGCGATGGATACCGCCATGTGGGATACCGCGCAGGCGAAAGATAAAGTTGACGCCTGGCTCTCCGGCCCGAACGCCAACAAAATCGAAGTGGTGATCGCTAACAACGATGCGATGGCGATGGGTGCGGTTGAAGCGCTGAAAGCGCACAACAAATCCTCTATTCCGGTCTTCGGCGTCGATGCGCTGCCGGAAGCGCTGGCGATGGTGAAATCGGGTGCGATGGCCGGTACGGTGCTGAACGATGGCGCTAACCAGGCGAAAGCGACCTTCGAGCTGGCGAAAAACCTGGCTGACGGCAAACCCGCTGCGGAAGGCACCAACTTTAAACTGGAAAATAAAATCGTCCGTATTCCTTACGTCGCGGTAGATAAAGAAAACTTATCTCAGTTCAGTAAATAAACCCATCCGGGCGCAGTTTTCACTGCGCCCTTTTAGCCAGACGCAGACACTTTTAGCCAGGTAAATTATGGCCAGTGAAAATACAACACAGCAGCATGAATTCCTGCTGGAAATGACCGATATTAATAAGTCATTTCCCGGCGTGAAGGCGTTGGACAACGTTAATTTAAAAGTCCGGCCGCATTCCGTTCACGCGCTTATGGGGGAGAATGGCGCGGGTAAATCGACCTTATTAAAATGCCTGTTTGGTATTTACAGTAAGGACAGCGGAAGTATTCTTTTTCAGGGGAAAGAAGTTAACTTCAGCAGTGCCAAAGAAGCGCTGGAAAATGGCGTATCGATGGTGCATCAGGAATTAAACCTGGTATTGCAGCGTTCGGTAATGGATAACATGTGGCTGGGTCGTTATCCGAAAAAAGGGCTGTTTGTCGATCACGATAAAATGTATCGCGATACCAAAGACATTTTTGACGAACTGGATATTGATATTGATCCGCGTGAGAAAGTCGCACTGCTTTCCGTCTCGCAAATGCAGATGGTGGAAATCGCCAAGGCTTTTTCCTACGACGCTAAAATTGTGATTATGGATGAGCCGACCTCTTCTTTAACTGAGAAGGAGGTGAATCATCTGTTTACCATTATCCGTAAGCTGAAAGATCGCGGCTGCGGCATTGTTTATATCTCCCATAAAATGGAAGAGATATTTCAGCTGTGCGATGAGATTACTATCCTGCGCGACGGCCAGTGGATCGCCACTCAGCCGCTGGAAGGGCTGGATATGGATAAGATCATTGCCATGATGGTAGGGCGCTCGCTGAACCAGCGCTTCCCGGATAAAACCAACGTGCCGGGCGAAGTGATTCTGGAAGTGCGCAACCTGACCTCGCTGCGCCAGCCGTCTATTCGCGATATTTCGTTCGATCTGCATAAAGGGGAGATCCTTGGCATCGCCGGTCTGGTGGGCGCCAAGCGTACCGATATTGTGGAAACGCTGTTTGGCATCCGCGAAAAATCGGGCGGCACCATTAAGCTGCACGGCAAGGCGATTAATAACCACAGCGCCAATGAAGCCATTAACCACGGTTTCGCGCTGGTGACCGAAGAGCGCCGCTCGACCGGTATTTATGCCTACCTGGATATTGGCTTTAACTCATTAATTTCCAATATTCGGCAGTATAAAAATAAGCTCGGCCTGCTGGATAACAGCCGAATGAAAAGCGATACCCAATGGGTGATTGATGCAATGCGGGTAAAAACGCCGGGTCATCACACCTCGATTGGTTCGCTTTCCGGCGGCAACCAGCAGAAAGTGATTATTGGCCGCTGGCTGCTGACCCAGCCGGAAATATTAATGCTGGACGAACCGACGCGCGGTATTGACGTAGGCGCCAAGTTTGAAATTTATCAGCTTATTTCCGAACTGGCGAAGAAGGATAAAGGCATCATTATTATCTCTTCTGAAATGCCGGAACTGCTCGGCATTACTGACCGTATCCTGGTAATGAGTAATGGTCTCGTTGCGGGCATTGTTGAAACCAAAAATACCACGCAGAACGAAATATTACGTTTAGCGTCGTTACACCTTTAATGATGTAAGGGTTGTTACCATGAAAGCTACAACTAAAAAGAATGCGCTAACCTGGTTAAAAGAGGGCGGTATTTACGTGGTATTGCTGGTGCTGCTGGCAATTATCATTTTCCAGGACCCCACCTTCCTCAGCTTAATGAACCTGAGTAATATTCTGACCCAGTCTTCCGTGCGTATTATTATCGCGCTCGGCGTGGCCGGACTGATTGTTACTCAGGGCACTGACCTTTCTGCCGGACGTCAGGTCGGGCTGGCGGCGGTGGTGGCGGCGACGCTGCTGCAGTCGATGGAAAACGCCAATAAAGTGTTCCCCGGCATGGATACGCTGCCGATCCCGGTCGTGATTCTGGTTGTCTGCGTGATCGGCGGCCTGATTGGGCTGGTGAACGGCGTGATCATTGCCTATCTGAAGGTGACGCCGTTTATCACCACGCTGGGTACCATGATTATCGTCTACGGCATTAACTCGCTCTATTACGATTACGTGGGCGCTTCGCCGATTGCTGGCTTTGACGCGGGCTTCTCAACGTTCACCCAGGGCTTCCTGCGCTTTGGCGACTTTAAGCTCTCTTATATTACTTTCTATGCCATTATCGCCATCGTGTTCGTCTGGATCCTGTGGAACAAAACGCGCTTTGGTAAAAATATTTTCGCTATCGGCGGCAACCCGGAAGCGGCCAAAGTCTCTGGTGTTAACGTTCCTTTTAACCTGATCCTGATCTATGCGTTGTCCGGCGTGTTTTATGCGTTCGGCGGGATGCTGGAAGCGGGCCGTATCGGCAGCGCCACCAACAACCTCGGCTTTATGTATGAGCTGGATGCGATTGCGGCGTGCGTAGTGGGTGGCGTTTCCTTTGCTGGCGGCGTCGGTACCGTCGCGGGCGTGGTGACCGGGGTACTGATCTTTACCGTTATCAACTATGGCCTGACCTATATCGGCGTTAACCCGTACTGGCAGTACATTATCAAGGGCGGCATCATTATTTTCGCCGTCGCGCTGGATTCACTGAAATATTCTCGCAAGAAATAACCCTAATGGCGGCGGTGCAAACCGCCGCTTTTGCGTTAAGTATTGTCCAATACAGATTAAAATATTTTAATGATTAAGACTGCTACAAATAATACCGGCTTTAATTTTTTAAAAATATAAAAACAGACCGGAAACAATTTGTATATTTTTAATGAGAGTAACTTTTTAAGCCATTTGCGAGAATAGCCGTCACACAGTTGTGCTACGGTACTTATCCCATAAATGAAGTGGTTTACAAAAAGCGCGGTTTTGTTTTCCTGCAAAACCTCTCTGGCCGCGTTCCTGGCGTTAACGATTGCTCTGCTTCTTAATTTTGAAAAACCTGCCTGGGCAATGACGTCCGTCTTTGTCACCTCGCAATTATATGCTGCCTCAACCCTTTCCAAGTCGGTTTTCCGCCTGGCAGGAACCGTGCTGGGAGGGATCTTTATACTGCTGATCTATCCAGAAACCGTGCAGTCCCCATTGTTTTTCAGCTTCAGCGTTTCCTTGTGGGTATCGGTCTGTTTGTACCTTTCTCTTAAAGACCGTACTCCTAAAAGCTATATCTTTATGCTGGCCGGCTACAGCGCGGCGATCATGGGGTTTCCTGAGGTCACGTCGCCTTACGCGATCACCTCAACGGTGATTTCGCGCATAGAAGAAATTACCCTGGGGATCCTCTGTAGCTCGCTGATTCACCGGTTGATATTGCCGGTTCCCATGCAGCATCTGCTAAGTCAGAACGTTAACAATTGGTATAAAACCGCGCAGAAGCTCTGCAATGACTTAGTGACGCATGCACCGGGGCGCAATACGCCTGAGCGGGAGGATATCCTTATCGGCATGGCGAACTATCCGCTAAATGTGGAAACGCTCCTGACCCATTGCATCTACGAAGGCGAGGCCGCCCGCAAGGTGATCAGGCTGGTCAGCATTCAGTATAAGCATCTGACTTATCTGTTGCCGACGCTGACCGCCATTGAAACCCGGCTCAGCCTGTTGGCTGATTTAAAAATCGTCTTTCCAGCCCCGGTTAATCACGCTTTTCAGCACTTTCTTCTGTGGCTTAATTTTGACATAGCGCGCAATACGCCCGCGATGAAACATCTGCTGGAAGAGAGTCAGCTGACGCTGCAAAAAGAGTGGCGTGAGGGGAAAATCACGACCGAGGAGATTTTGCTGTTTACCGGTCTGCTGGAGCGGCTGGCTAATTTTGTGCGTATTGGCGATGCATTTCAGAATGTCAGCGCGTGGGCAGCCGATCTTTACAGCAACTGCGAGGCGGAGCTGGCGAAAAATAGCGGCAACGTACGCCATACCGATCGCGGGCTGCTGTTGCTTTCCGCGGTGACGGCTTTTATGGCGACCTTTCTTGCCAGCCTTTTCTGGATAGGCAGCGGCTGGGCTGACGGGGCAAGCGCGCCGTTAATGGCGGCTATCACCAGTTCTTTTTTTGCCAGCATTGATTCACCGGTCACGCCGATGCGGCTTTTCGTTAAAGGCGTGGTGATTGCGCTGTTGATTAGCCTGTTTTATATCGCCGTGCTGATACCGCAGGCAAACACGCTACAGGCGCTGATCATCTGTCTGTTTCCCGGCCTGTTTATGCTGGGCCTGGCGCTGGCGAGACCGTCAACCAATCTGATCGGACTCAGCGTGGCGATTCAGCTGCCCGGCTTTATCGGTCTTAGCCATCACTATGTACCTAACCTGATTGTTACGTTGAATGCGGGCCTCTCCACCCTGACCGGCATTGTGATCGCCGTCGCGCTCTCGGCGATTATCAGAAATAAACGCCCGTCATGGATAGCCCGGCGCGCGGTTTCGATGGGGATAAGGGATTTACTGGGATTTATGAAAGGTGTGGAGAGACATTCATCCTCCCTGCTGATGCGCCAGCAATTTATCATTCGTATGCTCGACAGAGTCAACGTCATTCTGCCGCGCAAGCGTCTTGATCCGCACCCCGATCTGGCGGCCAGCGGCGATCTGATTGCCGAAACCTGGATCGGTGCTAACTGCTATGACTTTTATGCGCGTTACCATCGCGAGCTACAACTGCACCAGCTCGATAGCGGCCAGATGTTTCATGAACTGAGCCTTTATCTCAGACGAAAAATGAAAGCTTTAGCAACCCAGCCGCATCAGGGATTGCTGGATGAGCTGAACGAGCTGCTGATCAGGCTGGAGCTGCTGGCGCTTGAGGATGATGCAACCTTTGCGCCGCTGGTGCATCTGTTTAATATTCGCGTCTCGCTCTTTCCTCATCAGCGCTGGCCCGGTTATACCAGCGCGCGCGCAAGCCTTCAGGGGGAAGGAGGTTGAAGAAAGCGTCACTATTTCTTCTGCTGCTTTTGCTCCAGCTCTAACAGCTGCTCCGGCGTTACCGCCGGATAGCTTTGCGCGCCCTGCGGCACTTCATGCACGGCGGGGATCGGCACCAGCGGGCCGAGGAAACGCGGCTCACGCTTCATAATATAGAGATCGGCCAGCGCGCCAAGGCGGGCGGCCACTTCGCGTGCGCGTACCGTCAGCATATTTTTGGGCGAGGGAACGGCGTAGCACTGCGCCTGAATGCCCATATGCAGCGCGATAAACAGCGCGCGTTCGCAGTGAAAGCGCTGGGTAATAATAATGAAATCGTTGGTATCAAAGACTTTGCGCGTGCGCACGATGGAGTCGAGCGTACGGAAACCGGCATAGTCCAGCACAATATCGGCAGGATCGACGCCTGCGGCGATCAGATCGCGGCGCATGGTCATCGGCTCGTTATAGCTCTGCTGGGCATTGTCGCCGCTGAGCAGCAGATAATTAACTTTGCCGCTGTTATAGGCGTTAAGCGCACCCTGAATACGATAGGCGTAATACTGATTCGGCACGCCGGCACGGTAATATTTGGCCGTCCCCAACACCACGCCCACCTGACGATGCGGCAATGATGTCAAATCGTCATAAACCCAGGGCGCCGTTTTCCAGGCGATCCAGCGATCGAGGCCGAGCGCGGTCAATATCATCAACAGCAGGATGATAATCAGACCATATGTCATGCGTTTCAACATGTTCGGCGTAGCTCTGGATGGGGCGGAAAGAATGTCTCAAGGCTACTTGAGGCGTTAACGTGAAGCAAGCGCGCGCCGATTGGGCGCGGCTTTTTTAAACAACCTCGCCGCCGCACGGGCGGAGAGGCTGCGGTTTAGATCGAGGTACGACGATAGTTACGATATTGCGGCATCCAGAAGTTATTGGCGATCGCTTTAGACAGCACATCTTCCGAGGTGACCACCGCCACGCCCGCCAGCTGCGCCGCTTTGCCAACCGCCATAGCGATGACTTTCGAGACGCCCTGAATATCTTTAATTTCCGGCAGTACCGGGCCTTCGCCTTCGTTAACCAGCGGTGAACAGTCCGCCAGCGCGCGGCTGGCCGCCATCAGCATGCTGTCGGTCACGCGCGTGGCGCCGGAGGCGATCACGCCCAGGCCGACGCCGGGGAAGATATAGGAGTTGTTGCACTGGGCGATAGGATAGGTTTTGCCCTGCCAGGTGACCGGCGCAAACGGACTGCCGGTGGCGACCAGCGCCGCGCCGTCGGTCCAGGCCAGCAGATCGGCCGGCGTGGCCTCCACGCGCGATGTCGGGTTGGAGAGCGGCATTACGATCGGACGCGCGCAGTGTTTGTGCATTTCGCGAATAATCTCTTCGCTGAACAGGCCCGGCTGGCCTGAAACACCAATCAGAATGTCCGGTTTGGCATTGCGCACCACGTCCATCAGCGAGACAGAATCACTGGCCAGATCCCAGCCGCTCAGGTTCTCGCTTTTCTGCACCAGTTTGCTCTGGAAGTTCAGCAGGTTTGGCAGCTTATCGGTCAGCAGGCCGAAGCGATCCACCATAAAGACTTTGGCGCGCGCTTCTTCATCGCTTAATCCTTCCGATTTCATCTGGGCAATAATCTGCTCGGCGATGCCGCAGCCCGCTGAACCCGCGCCGAGGAACACTACATTTTGATCGCGCAGGCGATTGCCCGCCGCACGGCTGGCGGCAATCAGCGTACCCAGCGTTACGGCGGCGGTGCCCTGAATATCATCGTTAAAGCAGCAAAGCTGATCGCGGTAGCGCTCCAGCAGCGGCATGGCGTTTTTCTGGGCGAAATCTTCAAACTGCAGCAGCACGTTTGGCCAGCGGCTGCGCACCGCCTGAATAAACTCATCGACAAAGCGGTCGTACTCTTCGCCGGTAATGCGCGGATGACGCCAGCCCATGTAGAGTGGATCGTTCAACAGCTGTTGGTTGTTGGTGCCGACATCCAGCACCACCGGCAAGGTGTAAGCCGGACTGATGCCGCCGCAGGCGGTATAGAGCGACAGTTTGCCGATGGGAATGCCCATGCCGCCGATGCCCTGGTCTCCCAGGCCGAGAATGCGCTCGCCGTCGGTCACCACGATCACTTTGACGTTCTGTTTGGTGGCGTTTTGCAGCATATCTTCAATGCTGGCGCGGTTCGGGTAGGAGATAAACAGGCCCCGGGCGCGACGGTAGATTTCCGAGAAGTGTTCACAGGCGGCGCCGACCGTCGGGGTATAGATAATCGGCATCATCTCTTCCAGATGATTGTCGAGCAGGCGATAGAACAGCGTTTCGTTAGTGTCCTGAATATTGCGCAGGTAGACGTGCTTATCGTTGTTGTTTTTGAAATCCTGGAACTGACGCCAGGCGCGCTCGGCCTGTTCCTCAATGGTTTCCACGGTTTCCGGCAGCAGGCCGTTCAGGTTGAAGTCGTTACGCTCTTCGATGGTAAAGGCGCTGCCTTTATTCAGTAAGGGAAATTCCAGCAGGATCGGACCGGCGTAGGGAATATAAAGCGGACGTTTACTCTCGTAATCGAGTTCCATGCGGTGTTTGCTCCGGTTACAGGCACGTTCTCTTAGGGGAAGTGGCCACTGTTTTTAGGGGGATAAGGTGCCATGATCCTAAGAAAATTCTCGCAGAAGTACAGCTTTTGTTAATCCCTGATAACAAAAGCTGGCACTTCCCGCAGAAAAGAGAGCAAAGGTTACGCTTTTTGCAGTGTGACGATATCCAGCTGGTGGCAGCCAAGCGCCTGTAAGGTGGCGGCGGTAGCGGCCCGCTGTTGCAGTTTCGCGTCGGGATTTTCCGCCAGCACGGCGCGCGTGATCGCCATACAGCTTTCCCCATGCATATTTAGCAGGATCAGGGCCGCCTGCAGTGGAGGCAGGCTGGGGTTAAAGGCCGCGTTTTCAATGTAGCCGCCGTGATAGATGGCGCCGCTGACGGTTTCCAGCGCGACGCCGCTGTGCGCCTGGCTGTAAGGCGCATGGCTGCGGTTGGCTGCGGCGATAGCCGCCTGCGTCAGCGCATCGCCCGTGGCGAGGTAGCCGTGGTTAACGTTGTCCATTACCAGCGTGGTGATATCCAGATCGCGCGGGCCGAAGGCATCCGGCAGGTAATCCGCCAGGGTGACCACCGGCTGATTCGGCAGGCTGATACGCAGCGCCGTGCCGCTGTTTAGCTCATTCATAAACTGGCGGCAGTGGCCGCAGGGCGTGTAGTTGACGGTCATGGTTTGCAGACCGCTTTCGCCGCGCAGCCAGGCATGGGTAACCGCACTTTGCTCGGCATGCACCGTTTGTTGCATGGTGGCGCCAGCAAACTCCATATTGGCGCCGAAGTACCAGTTCCCGCTGTTGCCGCGCGCAATAGCGCCAACGTTAAACTGCGACAGCGGGGTAACGGCGCAGGCTGCGGCCAGCGGCAGCAGCGCCAGCGCTAAGGCATCTTCGCTAAGTCCGCTCTGTTGGCAGAGTGTATTGACCTGGTCGGCGGTTAAAAAGGCGGCAAAATCTTCAGCGTCAAGAACAGGAAGAAGCGCGGCCTGAAGGTCAGCCGCCAGATTGGCAAGGGCCGGACGAAAACGTGGATTCATTGCATGCCTCTGATAACAGGGAATTACCCAAAATTGTAAAGCACCGACAGGGGGTTATATGTGATCTCTGTCGCTACGGCAATGCAATGAATGAAATGAAATTACAAAATGCGCGATCTCTCTCAAATTTTACCCAAAGAGCCTGAGCAGAACGGGAAAGAGAAACGGTGCCAGCAGCGAGGTGATAATGCCGCAGATGACCAGCGCCAGAGAGCTGAACGCGCCTTCCTGATAATCCAATTCCGCGCAGCGCGCAGTGCCGAGCGCGTGGGACGCGTTGCCGATCGCCAGTCCGCGCGAGGCTTTAGTTTTAATGCGCATCAGGTTAAGCAACATATGGCCAAAGACCGCGCCTAATACGCCCGCCAGCAGTACGCAGATGGCGCTGATCGCCGGAATGCCGTGTAGCGAAGCGGAAACCGCCATCGCAATCGGCGTAGTGACCGATTTCGGCATGATGGTGGCGGCGATTTCCGGTGTAGCGCCCAGCCAGAGGGCGATAGCGGTGCCGGAGACCATGGCAGTGATGCTGCCGATAAAGCAGACGCCGATAATGGATTTCCAGCGGGCGCGGATCTGGTGCAGCTGTTCATAGAGCGGCAGCGCCAGCGCCACCACTGAAGGCTGGAGCAGGTTGTTGAGGATTTCGCTGCCCTGGAAGTAGCGCGCGTAGGGCATATTGATCAGCAGTAGCAATGGAATAATGACTGCCATCGAGATCAGCAGCGGGTTAAATAGCGAAATTTTGACGCGTGCCGCCAGCCAGCGGGCGGAAAAGAATACTGCCAGCGTCAGCGGCAATGACCACCACATATCACTCATCTTTATTTTCCCCGACGATGGGTTTGCTGTGCAGGCGATGCGAGCTGTAGCCGACGATGATAAGAACCAGCATGGTGCTTAGCACGCAGGAGACCACGATGGGGCCGAACTGGGCGCTAAGAATATCGGTGTAGTTCATAACGCCGACGCTGATCGGCACAAAGAGCAGCGCCATATAGCGAATGATCAGGTAGCAGCCGGGTTTGACCCAGTTGACGGGAACGATTTGTAATCCCAGCAACAGAAAAAGGATCAGCATGCCGATAATACTGCCGGGAATAGTGATGGGCAGCAGGGCTGAAATACCGATTCCGGCATAGAGACAGAGGTAGATAATGATGAAGGCGCGCAGATAGCGCCAGCAGGTAGACAGCGCGACAGACATGGCAGACTCCTGTGGTTAGCGGCAATAATCATACGCCGAAACCATTATTCGTGCTACCGATCACACTTATTCGCAAGGGCAAAAAAGCTTTTCGGGCGGGAAGATTTTAACAGCGGGTAAGGTGGCAGCGTGGGGAGTTTGAGACTGGTCAACAGGACAGAAAGCTTCCCGAGCGGGAAGCTTTTAACAGCAGGTAATGTGACTGCGCCGGAAGTCCAGGCCGATCGTAAAGTCGCTATGCCATCCTTGGCCGCTCGGCCCGCGCCTTCCCTGGCGCGGGACGCTTTACTCTTCTGTCTGAACTCCCTGCGCCCTGGCATAGGTGTTGTTTGCCTAATAAACTCTTTAGCATGCGGAGTTGTTTGCCAAATCACATTTTTGGCTGGGGAGTCGTTTGTGGATCCCCAAGATGGCAGGGTAGCCGTTGCCGATTCCCTTACTGGAAAGTGGCAAACGGCGGACATTATTTCACCGGCATGCCAGGCTGTGCGCCGTCGGCACCGAGAATAAACAGATCTTTCCCACCAGGGCCAGCAGACAACACCATGCCTTCCGACACGCCAAAGCGCATTTTACGCGGCGCCAGGTTGGCAACGATAATCGTATGGCGACCAACCAGTACCGATGGATCCGGGTAAGCGGCGCGGATACCGGAGAAGATCTGGCGCGTTTCGCCACCCAGATCCAGTACCAGACGCAGCAGCTTATCGGAACCCTCAACCAGCTCAGCGGTTTTGATCAGCGCCACGCGCATATCCACTTTGGCAAAGTCGTCGATGGTAATGGTATCGGCGATAGGATCGTCCGCCAGCGGGCCAGTTGCCGCAGGCTGCGCGGCGGCAGCGGCATCTTCTTTCGACGCTTCGATCAGCGCGTTCACCTTCGGCATTTCGATACGGCTATAGAGCGCTTTAAACGGCGCTACTTCATGGTTCAGCAGCGGCTCGTCGATAGCGTCCCACAGCAGCTCGGTTTTCAGGAAGGCTTCTGCGCGTTCGCTTAAGGATGGCAGCACCGGCTTCAGCCAGGTCATCAGCACGCGGAACAGGTTGATGCCCATGGTGCAGATCGCCTGCAGGTCGGCATCGCGGCCTTCCTGCTTCGCCACTACCCACGGCGCCTGTTCGTCAACGTAGCGGTTCGCCACGTCAGCCAGCGCCATGATTTCGCGGATTGCGCGGCCATATTCGCGGCTCAGCCAGGCATCGCCGATGCTGGCGGAAGCGTCGGTGAAGGTTTTATACAGCGCCGGGTCGGCCAGCTGATCGGCCAGTTGGCCGCCGAAACGCTTGGTGATAAAACCGGCGTTGCGTGAGGCCAGGTTAACCACTTTATTAACGATGTCGGCGTTTACGCGCTGGACGAAATCTTCCAGGTTGAGGTCGATATCATCAATACGCGAGGAGAGCTTCGCCGCGTAGTAATAGCGCAGGCTGTCGGCATCCAGATGCTCAAGCCAGGTGCTGGCCTTGATAAAGGTGCCGCGCGATTTGGACATCTTGGCGCCGTTTACCGTGACATAGCCGTGAACGAACAGGTTATTCGGCTTACGGAAGTTGCTGCCTTCCAGCATCGCCGGCCAGAACAGGCTGTGGAAATAGACAATGTCTTTGCCGATAAAGTGATACAGCTCGGTAGTGGAATCTTTCTGCCAGAACTCATCAAAGTTCAGGTCACCGCGCTTGTCGCACAGGTTTTTGAACGAGCCCATATAGCCGATAGGCGCATCCAGCCAGACGTAGAAATATTTGCCCGGCGCGCCTGGGATTTCAAAGCCGAAGTAGGGCGCGTCGCGGGAAATATCCCATTGTTGCAGACCGGACTCAAACCACTCCTGCATTTTATTCGCTACCTGCTCCTGCAGCGCGCCGGAGCGGGTCCAGGCCTGCAGCATTTCGCTGAAGGAAGGCAGATCGAAGAAGAAGTGTTCGGAATCACGCATTACCGGCGTCGCGCCGGAGACGACCGATTTCGGCTCGATCAGTTCGGTCGGGCTGTAGGTTGAGCCGCAGACTTCGCAGTTGTCGCCGTACTGATCCGGCGCTTTGCATTTCGGGCAGGTGCCTTTGACAAAGCGGTCCGGCAGGAACATGCCTTTTTCCGGGTCGAACAGCTGGGAAATGGTGCGGTTTTTAATAAAGCCGTTCTCTTTCAGACGACCATAGATCAGCTCTGACAGCTCGCGGTTTTCATCGCTGTGCGTAGAGTGATAGTTATCATAGCTGATGTTAAAGCCAGCGAAATCTTTCTGATGCGCCTGACTCATCTCAGCAATCATCTGCTCTGGCGTGATGCCCATCTGCTGCGCTTTCAGCATGATCGGCGTGCCGTGCGCGTCATCAGCACAAATGAACCAAACCTGATTGCCGCGCATTCGCTGGTAACGGACCCAAATATCAGCCTGGATATGCTCCAGCATATGGCCGAGATGGACAGGACCATTAGCGTAAGGCAGAGCGCACGTTACCATTATTTTTTTCGCGACTTGAGTCATAGCGGGACTTATTTCTTCTGGTTAAAAAGGGCCTTAGATGGTAACCGAAAGCCCGACCTGACGTAAACAAAGGGATGCGGCGCATTGCCGCGCAAATACGATTTATGCTGGCTTCTGGTATGCTTAAGGGCATTAACGTATGTCCGATAAGGCCCTTAAATTCACGCGAGCCGCATGCCGGACATAAAATAACCTGAACCACAAGGAGAAGGGATGAGTTCACAATCCCACGGGGCTTTATCGCCCGAAACGCTGCGCGCCATGGCTGCGGGCGTATTGACAACTTTTGAGCATCCAACGCTGAAGCACAATCTGACCGCGCTCAAGGCGCTGCATCATGTCGCGTTGATGGATGGCAAACTGCATATCGAACTTAAAATGCCGTTCGCCTGGGGCAGCGGTTTTGAGGCGTTAAAAGAGCAAACCAGCGCCGACCTGCTACGCATTACCGGCGCGCAGGCGATTGACTGGCGTCTGACTCACGACATCGCCACCCTGAAGCGGGTAAAAAACCAGCCGGGCGCCAACGGCGTAAAAAATATCATTGCCGTCAGCTCCGGTAAGGGCGGCGTCGGCAAATCCAGCACCGCGGTCAATATGGCGCTGGCGCTGGCGGCTGAAGGGGCCAAGGTCGGCATTCTCGACGCTGATATTTATGGCCCGTCGGTACCGACCATGCTCGGCACCGAAGATCAGCGCCCCTCCTCACCGGACGGCAAGCATATGGCGCCGATCGTGGTGCATGGTCTGGCAACCAACTCCATCGGCTATCTGGTCACGGAAGATAACGCGATGGTGTGGCGTGGACCGATGGCCAGCAAAGCGCTGATGCAGTTGCTGAATGAAACGCTTTGGCCGGATCTGGATTACCTGATTCTGGATATGCCGCCGGGCACCGGCGATATTCAGCTGACGCTGGCGCAAAACATTCCGGTTACCGGCGCGGTGGTGGTTACCACGCCGCAGGATGTGGCGTTAATTGACGCGCGCAAAGGCATCGTGATGTTTGAAAAGGTCGAGGTACCGGTGTTGGGCATCGTGGAAAACATGAGCATGCACGTCTGCAGCAACTGCGGCCATCAGGAGGCGATCTTCGGCAGCGGCGGGGCAGAGCTGCTGGCGCACAAATATCACACCCGTCTGCTGGGGCAGCTGCCGCTGCACATTACCTTACGTGAAGATCTCGACGCCGGACAGCCGACGGTAATTCGCCGCCCGGACAGCGAATTTGCCGAGATCTATCGCCAGCTGGCGGGTGCGGTAGCGGCACAGCTTTACTGGCAGGGAGAGGTTATCCCTGGCGACATCGCTTTCCGCGCCCTGTAACCCGTTACAACGCCTGAAGATAGAGTTCCCGTACCTGCTCACGCGTGGCGGTACGGGGATTGGCTGGCGCGCAGGGATCCGCCAGCGCTTTATCCAGCCAGCCCTCAATATCCTTTTCCTCAATGCCTAACTGACGGAAGCCGGCAGGAATGCCTACCCGTGCGGCCAGCTGGCGCAGCGCTTCAATGGCCGCGTGGCTGGCGGTTTCTTCATCCATGCCTGCGGTATCGACGCCCAGCGCTGCGGCAATGCGCGCAAAGCGGCTGACGCTGGCGGAGCGGTTAAACGCGGCGACCACCGGCAGCAGAATCGCATTGCAAACCCCATGCGGCAGATTATGCGTCGCGCCCGGCTGATGGGCCAGCGCATGCACCAGCCCCAGGCCCGCGCTGTTAAATGCCATGCCCGCCAGATATTGCGCACAGGCCATCATCTCCCGCGCCTCGCGGTTCTTCCCATCTTCGACGGCGACAGGCAGCCAGCGATAAATCAGCCTGATGGCTTCCAACGCAGACGGATCGGTCAGCACATGCGCGCCCAGCGAAACGTAAGCTTCCAGCGCATGGGTCAGCGCATCCATGCCGGTGGCGGCCGTCACGTCCGCAGGAATGCCCAGCATCACGGCGGGATCGTCAACGGCAATATCCGGGATCAGATGGCTGTCGATAATGACCTGCTTAACCTGGCGGGCGCTGTCGGTAATCACCGCATTGCTGGTGGCTTCGGCAGCGGTGCCGGCGGTGGTGTTAATGGCGACCAGTGGCACGCCGGGCTGACTGACCTTACCGACGCCTGCGTAGTCAACCGCCCGACCCGGATTGGCCGTCAGGATTTTAATCGCTTTGGCGGTATCGATCGGGCTGCCGCCGCCAAAGGCGATAAGAAAATTGCACTGCTGTTCGCGGAAGGCGGCCAGCCCGGCCTGCACTTGCTCCTCCGTCGGGTTTGGCGCCACGCCGGTAAACAGGGCGTAAGGGATGGCGTGCTGCTCAAGGCTGCGGGTGAGATCGTCGGTCAGGCCGAGTCCGGCCAGCTGGCTGTCGGTCACGATCAGCGCCTTGCCCCAGTTTTTTTGCGCCACAAGGCGAGCCATATCTGCAATAGCGCCATAGCCGTGCAGGCTGATGCCCGGTAACGCCAGTTGAAAGCTCATAGGAATCTCCATCAATTGATAAACGAATGCGGTATCGATAGAGACAAAACTAGCGGGGCGGGCCAGCGAAAACCTTCCCGGTACGGTCACTGGCGCGGTCAGGCTGGCATTAACAGTAAGAAAAGGAGAGGGTGGCTCACATTTTTTGCGTGTTAAATGAATAAGTTAAATATTATCAATAAGTTAAATTAATTTTTCTGGCCTGCATAGCGCACCGTTGCCGCTTTTTTATAGTGCATCAGCACGTAGCTGCCGTGTTCGCTTTCCCCCTGTGAAACAATCTCCCAGCCATGATGCCGATAAAAAGCCTGCGCCTCTTTATTCGCCAGCAAACATTTCAGCGCGCCGGTTGAGGTGAAGCGTTCCTGCACCGCGCGCAGCAGCGCGCTGCCTGCGCCGCGCCCCTGAAATTGCGGATCGATAAACAGGCTGTGCAGAAAATTGTCATTTTCCAGCCAGGCGGCAAAGCCCAGCCGGTGACCATCCTCTTCGGCAACCAGAATCTCTTCTCCCATTACCACGCGATCGAAATCCTCCAGCTGCCAGCCTGCCGGATCGAGCCAGGTCCAGTTTTCCCGGCGCGCGGCAAGAAACAGCGTGCGTAGAAAAGGCCGGTCGGCTTCGGTAAAGGGACGAATGTGCATGACTTCTCCTTAATACTCAGACGCAGAGCTGCGCGTGGGCAGATGTTAATAAAATTAGCAGGTTTAAAACGAAACGGTGGCGTGAGCGGTAGCAGAAAAGCGTAACAGCAGCAGAATGGCTAAAAAAACGCCGCCAGAGCGATGCAATGGCGGCGTCTGCAGGAGAACGATCGGATCAGGCGACGCCGGACGGTACGGCGTGCGCGGTATTCGGCGGCGCGTCGTCCTGATATTTTTCAATCTCCAGCTGCGCCATATGGCCGCAGTTGCCCTGCGCCAGCATCGAAGTGCCAATATCAAATGTCAGGCAGTTGACGTTACCGTTGCGGCACAGCGTGCCAGGTTCGGCGGGATCGGCAGGATCGTACCAGGCGCCTTCGCTGATGCGCACTACGCCGGGGCGAATATCTTTTGTGACCACGGCACCAACCAGGATCTGCCCGCGATCGTTAAAGGCGCGCACCAGATCGCCGCTGCTAATTCCACGCTGCGCGGCATCCTGCTCGTTAATTAGAATCTCCTCGCGGTTGGCGACCGCATGCTTCTCGCGCAGCGGCGTATTATCCAGCTGGGAATGCAGGCGGTAGACGGGATGCGCGGTGTTCAGCGACAGCGGCCAGCGTTTGGCCTGTTCACTGCCGCGCCACTCATGCGGCGGCAGCCAGCCGGGCAGGCCGGGGCAGTCGGCATAATTCATCGCGGCGATGCGCTGCGAGAAAATCTCGATCTTGCCGGAAGGGGTGCCCAGCGGATTCAGCAGTGGATCGGCGCGAAAATCGGCAAAGCGCACCCACTGTTTGTTGGCCTCAGGGATTGGGAAACGGATATAGCTGTTGGCGTTCCAGAACATATCGAACGGCGGCAGCGCCACGCCAGCGGTACGCGCCTGGCTTTTCATATTGTCGTACATCGACTTCAGCCACAGCATTTCGTCCCGGCCTTCGCTAAAGGCTTGTTCGACGCCCAGACGGGCGGCGATGGCGCGGAAAATATCGAAGTCATTGCGCGCCTGATGCTGCGGCGGCACGCACTGGCGCATCGGGAAGACATAGAGCTGGGAATAGTCGCCGCCCATCTCCAGATCGTTGCGCTCATAGCTGGTGGTGCAGGGCAGCACAATATCGGCATGTTTGGCCGTCGCCGTCCAGTAAGGCTCCTGCACCACAATAGTTTCCGGCCTCTGCCAGGCCTTGAGCAGGTTATTAGTGTCCTGATGATGATGGAACGGGTTGCCGCCCGCCACATAAACCATTTTTACCTCAGGATAGGTGACCTGACGGCCATTGAAGTTAATGGTTTTGCCAGGATTTGCCAGACAGTCGGCGATACGCGCAACCGGAATCGGCGCCGGAGCGTTTTTCGGCGCCTCGCCTGCGCTGATGCCGGAAATAATGCCGCCGCGCGCCGTCGGGCTGCCGCCGGAAGAGTAGTGATAGCCGAAGCCGAAGCCGCCGCCCGGCAGACCAATCTGGCCCAGCATCGCCGCCAGCGTAACCAGCAGCCAGTGCGGCTGTTCGCCGTGATGCTGGCGCTGAATGCCCCAGCCGCCCATGATCATGGTGCGCTTGCTTGCCATTTCGCGCGCCAGCTGGCGGATCGTCTCCGCTTCCACGCCGCATATCTCGCTGGCCCAGTCGGCGCTTTTCACCACGCCGTCGCTTTCACCCAGCAGGCTGGCGCGGAAACGATCGAAGCCGACGGTATAGCGTTTCAGGAAGGCTTCATCATGCAGCTGTTCGCTGAGCAAGGTGTGGGCGATGCCCATTATCAGCGCCGAATCGGTGTAGGCATGCGGCGCGATCCACTGTGCGCCCAGCGCTTTCGCGCCCGGCTGATGAACCGGATCGATGGAAATAACCCTGGTGCCTTTGTTCGCCAGCTGCGCAAAACCGTCCAGCCCCACGTGATCCGGCACGTTCCAGCTGTTTTTCAGCGTGGTCTGCGGATTACAGCCCCAGAGGATCACCAGCTCGCTGTTCTCCAGCACGTTGGGCCAGCTGGTTTGCTGCTCGTACACCTCCATGGAGCCGACCACGTGCGACATAATCACCTGCGCCGCGCCGGTGGAATAGTCGCCGCTGTAGCTGAGGAAGCCGCCGGAAAGATTCATCAGGCGATGCAGCAGGGCGCGGCAGTTGTGTAGCATGCCGGTGCTTTTCCAGCCGTAGGAACCTGCATATATCGAGGAAGGGCCGTCATTTTGTTGCAGACGGCGAATTTCATCGCTGACCAGCGCAATGGCTTTATCCCAGCTGACCGCGACCCACTCGTCGCGTCCGCGCAGTTCCGGCCGGCTACCGGGGCCGTTTTCCAGCCAGCTTTTGCGCACCATCGGCGTTTTAATGCGGTTCGGCGCATAAACCTGCCAGGGCGCCATGCTAATCAGTTCGTTGGGGGCCGGATCGTCCTGTACCGGCTGAACGCCGACCATCCGACCTTCTTCCACTATCGCCTCGAAAGCGCCCCAATGAGCGGCGGTCAGAATGCCTTTTTGCGCCGGACGCAGGGCGGTAAACTGCGGCAGCGCCTGGCTGATGGCCTGCGCCAGTGCCGATTTGCTAAAGCTCGCCTGCAGCGCGCTGGCGGCCAGCAGCCCGCCGCTGGCCTGTAAAAAACGTCGGCGTGACCAGCCGGAGAATTGACCTTTTGTCATTTTTCGCTTCCCTCTGAAATCGTCATATCACTGGCATGTTTCTGTGCGTATTGCGTCAGTAAGCGCAACTGCTCCTCATCCAGCGAGGTGCGCGGCGCCATCCCTTTCATCACGCCGATCCATTGGTTGGCGTTAAAGTGATCCAGCGCGGTCAGACCGTGGCAGCCGGTGCAGTTAGCCGACATCAGTCCGGCGGCGTACTGCCAGATTTTCTGCTGATCTTCGATGAGGATGTTTTTCGGCAGCCAGAAGGTTAACGAGACCTGATTCCACTGCTGGCCGGTTTCGCTATCGGTCTGCGTGTTCAGCACCTGCACTTTTTCCGCCGCGCTTTCATCCAGCACCGCGCTCATGATGCGTTTGCCCGGCGCGGCATAGATTGCGCCCGGCACGTCCTGCTGCTGCCAGCCGTTAAGACGGGCCTGCAGCTGTTCGCCGTCGCGCTGTAAAACCGTGACTTTTGTGGATGGGAACAGGGTGCCATCAGCGGCTTCACCGGTGGCGGCAAGGCGGAAAGGCTGAGTCTTGACGGCATACAGCGTGGTGGCTTTCACAGAGGCGTGAGCGGCGGCAGCCATCAGCTGACTCGCGCCGCTGGCGTTGCTGGCGCTCATATCGGGTAAAATGTGCGCCACGCCGCGGTGACAGTCGATACAGGTCTGGCCTTCGCGGATCGCGGTGGGATGTGCCTTACGCGCTTCCGGGCGCTGAGCCAGCAGGTCCATCGCGTCAAAGCTGTGGCAGCTGCGGCAGGTGGCGGAATCGTTGGCCTTCATGGTTTTCCACACCGATTCCGCCATGGTGAGTTTATGGGCGTTATATTTCTCTTCGCTGTCGATCTTGCCGCTAATCTCGCCCACCACATCTTTCAGCGCGCCCATTTTGGTCAGCATGTAATCCACCGGCTGGGGCGGAACATGGCAATCGGCACATTCGGCGCGAATACCCGCCGGGTTTTGAAAGTGGATACTGCCCTGATACTCCGCCAGCGGACGCTGCATACTGTGGCATGAGACGCAAAACTCGCTGTCGCTGGTTTTGTGCATTATCGTTACGCTGGTGGCTAAAATGACCACGCCCGCAATCGCGCCCAGTAATAACAACCCCATCACCCGCCAGCTTCTAAGCCACGCGAAGCTTAAACACCGCCTGCTCTTCGCCATGTAACCTCCTGGTTTATAATTATTTATCGCCACGGCCTTGCGCCCGTGAAAAAAGCAGTTCTGTATACCTCTAAATGAGTACGTGCGGATTGTGCAGTATCAAAGAAAGGAAGCTTTAGCGAAGCGCGTAGCGAGAAAGGTGACAAAGGCAGTAACGGGCGCTTTGCTTAGTTACAACATACTGAAAGCAAGAAAAGACGGCCCATGAAGCTACGGCAATGCCATCAGGGTAAGACGCTTGGTAAAGCGGTTCGGGAGGGAAATCTGAGACAGGGCGGCCCGCCGGGGCCGCGCCTGTAAAGATTAAGCGGGTCGTTATTGCCCTAAATCACGCAGCTTTTTACCGGCCATCAGGTTCTTCTCGATATGTTCCAGCGTGACGTTTTTGGTTTCGGGAATGAGCCAGAAGGTGATAACGATAAATGCCAGGTTAAAACCGGTATAAAGCCAGAAAGTACCGGCCGCGCCAATGCTGTCCAGCAAGGTCAGGAAAGTCGCGCCGATAATCATATTGGCTACCCAGTTGGTGGTGGTTGAGCAGGTAATGCCGAAATCACGGCATTTCAGCGGCTGGATCTCTGAGCAGAGGATCCAGACTACCGGCGCGGCGCTCATCGCGTAGCCAGCAATGCACATCATGGTCATCCCGACCGACAGCCAGGAGAGGCCGCTGCTGATCTCGCCTTTTCCGGCCTGCATCAGGCAATAGCCCAGCACCAGCGTAGCAAACGCCATCACCGAAAAACCAATTTTCAGTACCGGCTTGCGGCCCGCTTTATCGACGGTAAAGACCGCAATCAGCGTCGCCAGCATAAAGGTCAGCCCGACCACAACGGTCGCCATCATCTGCTGCTGCGTATTGCTGAAGCCCGCCATTTTAAAAATTTGTGGCGCGTAGTACATGATGATATTCATACCGGTAAACTGCTGCATTGCCTGCAACAACATGCCGAGAAATACCGCGCGCCGCACATTGTTGTTGCGCTTAAACAGCGCCCAGCCGCCCTGTTTCATTTGCAGGCTCTGACGGATTTCATTGAGTTCCGCCCGCGCTTTATCAGAGGTATCGCGCAACATGCGCAGCACTTCTTCCGCTTCGATATGCAGCCCCTTGGCCGCCAGCCAGCGCGGGCTGTTCGGCAGAAAAATCACCAAACCAAATAACAGCACCGCCGGCAGCGCAAGAATACCCAGCATGGCGCGCCAGTTGCCGCTGTAGCTCAGAGCGGTATCAGAGAGAAACGCCAGCAGAATGCCAAAGGTAATCATCAGCTGATACATACTGATCATCTTGCCGCGAATATGTTCGCTGGCCATTTCCGAAAGATACAGCGGGGCGGTATAGGAGGCGATGCCGACCGCGACGCCCAACACCACGCGCGCCGCCAGTAACAGTTCCAGGCTGTTGGCAAATGCCGATCCCAACGAACCGATAATAAATAACACTGCGCCAGCCATCAGGCTGTATTTGCGTCCCAGCCGCGAGGAGACCCAGCCGTTACAGATTGCGCCCAGCGCCGCGCCCAGCATCATGCTGCTGACAACCCACTCCTGTTGATGGCTGGTAAGCGAAAAATGATCGGTAATAAAGGGCAGCGCCCCGGCTATCACGCCAATGTCCAGCCCGAACAGCAGGCCAGCCAGCGCGGCGGAAAAAGAGATAAACAAATTCATACGACGCACTTTGCGTCTGTGCATATCGCTTATATCTAAATTACTGTTTACGTAAGACATTTACGGCTCCAGGTTAAAGTGCTGCATCATCCGGCAACATACAAAATTCTTTGTGCCAGGCGTGATGGCAAATGGTCCATAGAGATGGATATTCCTGCTGCTGCCGGAGCTTTTGTGATGGAGATCTCGCTTTAATCTCCAGGATAGGCGGGCAAATCGCTATGACGCCAGATGATGGCCGTTGGAAAATCATTTGCGGACTGCGGACTGCGGACTGCGGACTGCGGACTGCGGACTGCGGACTGCGGACTGCGGACTGCGGATGTTTCCTGCCGCCAGCGGCACATTGACTTGCGCTATAAGCAGGTCAATTTGTGGATTTTTATGCGATTTTGTTGATAATATGCAGCGTTAACTGTTGTTACTTTGAGTTAACGTAGTTAATTGCGTTATCAAACTGCGGGAAGAGAAGATGAAATATAAAACGTTAATGCTGAGCGCCCTGTTTATCGCGACAGCAGCCAACGCCAGCGACATGCAAAAGGCGGCGCCAGCCGATCAACCGTTAAAAGCCGTGGCGCCTTATCCGCAAGCGGAGAAAGGGCAGGTGCGCCAGGTCATTTATCTGCCGCAGAAGGCTAATGAAGATCGCTACAAGGTTGAACTGCTGATTGGTAAGACGCTGGAAGTAGACTGTAATCGCCGTATCATGGGCGCTGAAATGGAGCAAAAAACGCTGGAAGGCTGGGGATATGACTATTTTGTGGTAACCAAAGTAAGCCCGCCGGCCTCGACTATGATGATGTGCCCGGATAAAACCACGCATCAGGAATTTGTTGCCGCTAACCTGGGCCAGCACAGTCTGCAGCGCTATAACAGCAAGCTGCCGATCGTGGTTTATACGCCTGCGGATGTGCAGGTGAAATATCGCCTGTGGCAGGCTGACGAAACGGTAAACGACGCGGTTAAGAAATAACGAGCCCATCAGCGGGGCGGCGGTGTAGCCAGCCTCGCTGCATATGACTTTTGCTTTCCGGCTGACAGCCCCCGCTGCGTCTAACGTTTTGCTCTCCGGCTGACAGCCTCGTTGCGTCTAACGTTTTGCTCTCCGTCTGGCATCCCCGATGTGCTTGACGTTTTATCCTCGGCTGCCCGCTTCGCGGTGTATTACTCTTTATCCTCTGTTATCTGCCGCTGCGCTGCCTTCTCAACCAGAATATCTGCCGGAAAAGGCCCTGTTTTAATGATGAAAGGGCGATTAACTTTCTTTTGCCCGTTTTTACCGTTTTAATCGCGCAAAAAATATTTTTCTTATTTTAGGAATTTTCTTTTACCTGGCGCGGATCACTGCTTACCATTAATTCTTTTTCACCGCTGAATGGATTTGTAATGCGTTATTCTGGCCTTCTTCTACCGCTGATCCTGACTCTGGCTGCCTGTAGCAGCAAACCGCCCGCCACCGCGCCGCAAAGCGGCAACCCGTTTCTCGGAAATGGCGGCTTTTTACTGAAGCCCGACCATGAAATTCATCCGCTAAGCGGCGACTTTGCCGGTAATCCGGCCGCCGAGCGTTTTGTCGATAAAATGGTGCAGGAGCATGGCTTTAACCGTCAGCAGCTGCACGATGTGCTGGCGCAGGCAAAACGGCTGGACTGGGTGCTGCGGCTGATGGATCGCCAGGCGCCCAGCTATCAGGCGCCGTCTGGCCCTAACGGTGCCTGGATTCGCTATCGCAATAAATTTATCACGCCGGGCAACGTGCAAAACGGCGTCGCCTTCTGGAATCAGTATCAGGATGCGTTGCAGCGTGCGCAGCGAGAATATGGCGTTCCGCCAGAGATCATTGTCGGCATTATCGGCGTGGAAACCCGTTGGGGCCGCGTAATGGGCAAAACCCGCATTATTGATGCGTTAGCAACGCTCTCTTTCGCCTATCCGCGCCGCGCCGAGTTTTTCAGCAGCGAGCTGGAAACCTTCTTATTGATGGCGCGTCAGGAAGGGCAGGACCCGCTTGACCTGCGTGGCTCTTATGCAGGCGCGATGGGCTACGGGCAGTTTATGCCTTCCTCTGAGAAGCAGTATGCCGTCGATTTTAACGGCGACGGACATATCAATCTGTGGGATCCGGTGGATGCTATCGGCAGCGTAGCGAACTATTTCAAACAGCACGGCTGGCAGGCGGGCGAAACCGTTGCCGTACCGGCCAGCGGGCAGGCGCCAGGGCTGGAGAGCGGCTTTAAAACCCGTTACAGCATCAGTAGCCTGACGGCGGCGGGTTTGCGTCCGCAAACGCCTATTAACGGCAATCCGCAGGTCAGCCTGTTGCGTTTCGATATGGGCAAGTATTACCAGTACTGGTACGGCTTACCCAACTTCTATGTGATTACCCGCTATAACCACAGCAATCACTATGCGATGGCGGTCTGGCAGCTGGGCGAGGCGGTAAGCCTGGCGCGATAGTAAGATTGATGCGTGCCGCAGCGATCAGGGCTGCGGCATTTTTCCGGGAAACTGCCGGTTTCACAGCGCATTTACCAACAAACGGTTCAGCTCCTGAAAAATAATGCTGATGCCATGGGATTCAGCCTGCTGCGTTGAATTAAACGTAACAGGTTTACCATTAAGTAATATTTGACCGGAAGAGGGTGCTTCTACGCCAGCCAACATTTTCGTCATGGTGGATTTTCCCGCGCCATTTTCACCAATCAGAACCACGATTTTGTTACTTCCTGAAGATTGACCGCTATACAGATGCGCAATTACCCATCCTTTTGCTTTATCTGGCATTCCATTAGTCCAGCGAGAGGGCATTCATCCTGTTCAGGTTGCTGAACGCCTGCCTGAGTAGGGTGAACGATTAAAACAGCAAAATGAGTGCTGGCTGGTACAAAGATTTCTTAATGACAGGTGCTGTGATAGTGAAACTGAGCCGTTAGTCATGCAGGAAGGTTGTCACTTCTATAACAATCGTGAAATCACAAGAGCAAGCAGAGGCAAAAGAAGGATTACACTGGCGGGTGCCTGGAAAATGTGACGGTTTGGATTGGGTATAGATTTTGTTTATCCAAAGCAGAACTTTTCCAGAAATAAATTGTTCGTCTGCCTGATGGCTTAGATGAACGATTAGTGAACAAAGACCTATGGAAAATAAAGGATTGCTATGACTTTGCATGGACGGTTGATTTTAAACGGTGCGGATTACTCCCCTTAGTCTTTGACGGTATCGGCGTATTTATGGCTTTTCTGGCAATGGTGCTTACGGGAACAAAGGCGCTTGCGGGATCATCACTGATAATCGGGCTTTGCCACCTGGGAAATATTATATTGTTGACAGGCCAGCCGGCAGTAAAGCTAACCAGATCAGGGCATGGGGAATCGATAAGTATAAAAGCACATTTTACTATCACGTTGATCACTCTGCATGGTTCGCTCTATTTCGCGCAGATGGAAAGGTAGATGATCAAACGTTTTACAGGGGCGTTTCCAGAGGTGGTTTCAGGCTTCATCCGGGGCGAGTTTCTGATGGATGTATAACTCTGACCAATCAATCAGGTTATGCAAGACGGAGAGATGCTTTGTTAAGAACGAAAAAGGATAAGGTACCGGGAACGGCATTAGAGCCATATGGCACAATTGAGGTGATCGATAGTGGTTATCCAAAAACTTGCCCGTAGTATGTTAAAGCTGATTTGGTTTATTGTCCTGTTTTGTACTTTGTCATGGACAGATGTCCGCTATTTATCTGAACATCCAATAATTAGAAATAATACAGCAATAAGAATCGCGTATTGGTTTAGTTCGGAACCTTCCCCCGAAGATATTTATTTTAGTTATGACTATGTTTTAATTACCTTCAATTTCATAATTTCATTTGGCCTTTATTTCATAACAGTAAAGTTAATCAGAAAATAAAATGCCAATTTCCCCGTACCTATGGATTAAAGATGATGGTGGTGCAGATATTAAAGGGTCTGTAGATGTTCAGGATCGTGAAGGGGCAATTGAAGTTTTAGGAATGAGCCATGGGATAAATATTCTGGTAGATAGCAGTAACGGAAAAATCACAGGAACCCGCCAACATGCTCCTTTTAACTTTGAAAAAGAAGTTGATAGTTCAAGTCCATATCTATACAAAGCAGCTGCTACAGGACAGGCGCTGAAAAGCGCAGAGGTTCGTTTCTATCATATCAACGATGCAGGGCAAGAGGTCGCTTATTACTCTGTTTTGATGGAGAACGTGAAGATCACTGGTGTAAATTGTGGTGTTCCTAACTGTAAAATTGCAGCCAATGACAAAATGAATCATATGGAATCTGTTTCTATGCAGTACGAAAAAATCACATGGAAAATATTGGATGGGAACATCCAATATATGGACGCATGGAACGAAAGACCTTCAGCATAATGAATAAGAAAGGGCTGCTATGGCCCTCTTACTTTCCGTTGCCGTCAGTGCCGAAAATGTACGCTCCTGTGATGCGCAATCAGTGTCACCTGCTATACAGATGGTTTTTACTGCCTGTAATCCACGTGCCTTTAACAAACTTTTGGGTCGCAATCTGGAACGCTGGCACTATTTAGGACTTGTTTGATAGATATCCTGCTGGCATTATCCTGTTCAGGGATTAATGAAGAGTATTAATCCCAACCTATCGATTTGAATGAAATGACTCGGGGTGCCCTTCTTTGTGAAGGCTGAGAAATACCCGTATTACCTGATCTGGATAATGCCAGCGTAGGGAAGTCAGATGCCTGACCGGCATTGCCTTCTTGAGCGCCGGCCAGGAGCATTATGAAACAGCCTGTCCTGCCTGACACCGCGCATATCGCGCACTCACTTTCTCTGTTCCGCCAGCGTGCGCCGCTGGTTCACTGTATGACTAACGATGTGGTGCAATCTTTTACCGCTAACGTGCTGCTGGCGCTTCAGGCCTCGCCAGCGATGGTTATTGACGCTGAAGAAGCGGCACAGTTTAGCGCCATTGCCGATGCACTGTTAATCAACGTCGGTACGCTAACCCGTGCGCGCTCAGAGGCGATGCTGGCGGCGGTCAACGCGGCAAATACGGCGGGTACACCCTGGACGCTCGATCCGGTGGCCGTCGGCGCGCTGCATTTTCGCAGCGCGTTCTGCCAGCAACTGCTGGCGCTTAAACCGGCCGCCGTGCGCGGTAACGCCTCTGAAATCCTGGCGCTGGCTCAGCAGCAGGGCGGCGGACGCGGCGTCGATACGCAGCATCCGGCGGAAGCGGCGCTTTCCGCCGCGCAGCAGCTGGCCCAGCGCTGTGCAACTATCGTGGTCATTACCGGCGAGGTTGATTACGTCACCGATGGCGATCGCACGCTGTGCGTACCGGGCGGCTCGCCGCTGATGACGCGCGTGGTCGGCACCGGTTGTGCGCTTTCTGCCGTCGTTGCGGGCTTTGCATCGCTGCCGGGCGACCGCCTGCTGCATGTTGCCAGCGCCTGTCGCATTCTTTCCTGCGCTGGCGCCCAGGCAGCAGCTACAGCGGCAGGGCCGGGCAGTTTTATTCCCGCCTTTCTCGATGCGCTGTGGCAACTAAACGCGGAGGCGCTGGCATGATGCGAATTAACGCTTTAACCATTGCCGGCACCGATCCCAGCGGCGGCGCAGGTATTCAGGCCGATCTGAAAACCTTTTCCGCACTGGGCGCTTATGGCACCAGCGTTATTACTGCGCTGGTGGCGCAAAATACCTGTGGCGTGCAGTCGGTGTATCGTATCGAGCCCGATTTTGTCGCGGCCCAGCTCGATTCGGTATTGAGCGATGTACGTATCGACAGCGCCAAGATTGGCATGCTGGCGGAAAGCGATATTGTGGAGGCCGTTGCGGAAAGGCTACGCCGCGCCGATATTCCCTGGCTGGTGCTGGACACGGTGATGCTGGCGAAAAGCGGCGATGCGCTGCTGTCGCCGCAGGCGATAGAGACGCTGCGTCAGCGTTTGCTGCCGCAAGCCTCTTTAATTACGCCGAACCTGCCGGAGGCAGCGGCTTTACTGGAGACCCGCCACGCCACTGACGAGGCGGAAATGAAACAGCAGGGCAGAGCGCTGCTGGCGTTGGGCTGCGAAGCAGTGCTGATGAAGGGCGGACACCTTAGCGATGCCGAAAGCCCGGACTGGCTGTTTACGCGTGAAGGAGAGCAACGCTTTAGCGCGCCGCGCATCGCCACGCGCAATACGCACGGCACCGGCTGTACGCTCTCGTCCGCCCTGGCCGCGTTACGTCCGCGTTATCCTGACTGGAGCAGCACGATCGCTGCGGCCAAAAGCTGGCTACAGGAGGCGCTTGCGCAGGCTGATACGCTGCAGGTGGGGAAAGGCATTGGGCCGGTACATCACTTCCACCAATGGTGGTAGAGCTTAAGGCAGGAGGCGCATAACCTCTTTGGTCAGCGGAGACCGTAACGCTGTCGGAAAAATAGCGTTATCCGCTTTATTCCGACAGGTGTAAACATGTTGGGCTGCCAGGGCGTAAAAACGCCCGCTGTGGCAGTTCAGCTAACCATCAAACCTGCTCAAACCACTCGCTGTTCTGCTCGGCAATCGGCGTAATGGAAAAGATCATCTCCTGCAGGTGGCGACGCATCGCCTTTTCGGCGCCGTCGGCATCTTTGTTACGCAGCATGCTGAGGATCTCTTCATGCTGCTCAATCAGGCTCTCCGGCGGCGAGACTTTGCTGAGCGTTAAAAAGCGTACGCGATCCATGGTGGCCTTGATATTTTCTACCGTTTCCCATGCCAGCTCGCAGTTAATACTCTGCGCAATCAGCAGATGAAACTCATCGTCCAGCAATAAAAAGGCCTGAACGTCATGGCGCTGTGCCGCCATTTTTTGCAGCTGAAGGTTATGCTCCAGCTCCATCACCGCGGCGGGCGCCGCTTCCAGCGCTGCCCGACGCACTACGGCAATCTCTACCGCTTCGCGAATAAAGCGGCCATCCGCTACGCGCGCGGAGATCTTTCGGACAAAGGTGCCGCGCTGCGGCAAAATCTGCACCAGTCCCGCTTCGGCCAGTTTGATAAAGGCTTCGCGCACCGGCTGGCGTGAAACATTAAAGCGTGAGGAAACCTCTTTTTCGGACAGCAGCGAGCCGGGGTGAATAACGCAGGTGACAATATCCTGACGCAAAAAACGATAAATCTGCTGGTTAACCGGTTCGCTGGCGGTAATGGTGTAGGGTATTGACATACGGCAACTTTCCTGGACTGGCTGGACGCGAAAGCCTTCAGTCTAAACAGGCCGTTAGTTCCGCGCCAGCGCTTTTGTCAAAGGAATAATCAGTAGCGGCTAATCAGCTGTTTAACGGTTTCTTTTGCGCCAAATTGCTGTAGTTGCTGATAAAAATGCAGAACCTGCGCGGTAAATTGTGGGTTAGCAGGCAGATCGTCGCCGAAAACCTTCTGCAGCGAGAGCAGGGCGTTGATACGCGCTTCGCCTTCTGCGCTTTCACTGACGCGCTGCGCCAGCGTCTCTTTCAGCGGATCGTTGATTTCAATGGGATTACCCTGCTCATCAACGCCGCCGACGTAACGGATCCAGCCCGCCACGCCCAGCGCCAGCAGATCGAAACGGCTGTTGTGCGCCAGATGCCAGCGAATACTGTCGAGCCAGCGCTGCGGCAGCTTCTGCGTGCCGTCCGAGGCGATCTGCCAGGTGCGGTGCTTGATGGCGCGGTTCTGATAGCGCGCTATCAGCGAATCCGCATAGGCGACCAGATCGACATCTTCAGTACGCAGCGTCGGCGCCTGTTCTTCCAGCATCAGCGTACGCGCGGCGCGCAGGAAATGGGGGTCTTCCATACAGTCGCTGATATGCTGATAACCCGCCAGATAACCAAGGTAGGCGAGGAAAGAGTGGCTGCCGTTAAGCATGCGCAGCTTCATCTCTTCAAATGGCAGCACATCGGCTACCAGCTCCGCGCCAGCTTTTTCCCATACCGGACGACCATTAACAAAATTATCCTCAATGACCCACTGGAAAAAGGGTTCGCACTGCACGGCTACCGGATCGTAGCAGCCCAGTTTATCGCCCAGCGCATCCAGCGCTTCCTGCGTCATTGCCGGTACGATGCGATCGACCATGGTGGAAGGGAAGGTCAGGTGCTGACGAATGTAGTTTGCCAGTTCCGCATCCTGCTGCTCCGCCAGCTGCAAGATTACATTGCGCGTGACGTGACCGTTTTCCGGCATATTGTCGCAGGACATCACGCTGAAAGGCGCCAGCCCGCGATCGCGGCGGCGTTTAACCGCGGCCAGAATAACGCCCGGCAGCGAATGCGGTGCGTCAGGATGCGCCAGGTCATGCTGGATCGCTGGATGTTCCAGGTTAAGCTGGCCAGTTGCCGGATGATGGCAATAGCCCTTCTCCGTCACGGTCATTGAGACGATAGCGATATCCGGCTGGCACATGGCGTCAATCACCGCTTCGATACCGTCGGTACACGCATTTACGGCGGCGGTAATCACACCGACGACGCGGGACGTTTTACCGCTATCCGCCATTTCCGTCACGCTATACAGATGGTCCTGCTGGCGCAGCGCGCTAACCAGGTCGCTGGTGCTTTGCAGGTTGATTTCGCACTCGATATATCCCCAGTCGCTCTGCTGCTCGTGCGCCAGCCTGTCAGCACACATTGCCTGATGAGCGCGATGAAACGCACCGAATCCGATATGCAGAATGCGGGCGCGCAGTCGGGCGCGATCGTAATTGGGGACAACAACATCTTTTGCCAGTGTCTCAACGGATAACATGAGAAATTCCTTCTTACTTAACGTAAAAGGCGCGCCGGGCGCGCCAGAAATGTTTATACAGATATGGGCTTGCTGGCCGCTTTAGGACTTTTAATCACGAAAAGCACCAGGATTGCACCAAGCGCGGCGATAACGCCCGCCAGCACAAAGGCGCTGTCGAATTTGCCGGTGTGCTGCACGATAAAGCCGGTAACGATCGGGCCGATAATGCCGGACAGGCTGCCAATCAGATGAATAAAGCCGCTGATCCCGCCGACGCGGCTTTTATGCACCACGTCCTGAATAATCGCCCAGTAAATGGCGCCGGTGATATACAGGAAGAAGATGGAGACTGACATCAGCAGTACCGCGGAAGTTACTCCTTCTACCGTACCGGCCAGTGCGACACAAAGGGCGGCGGCCAGTAACGCGACCACCAGCACAATTTTTCGTGACAGCAGCAGGCGGCCGGTGATGTTGAATATTTTGTCGGAGATCCAACCGCCCAGCGCCAGGCCGACAAAGCCGACAATCCACGGGATCACGGTGGTCATGCTCATCGATTTGATGTCGAGGTTATGCGCCTGCACCAGATAAGCCGGGAACCAGCTGAGGAAGAAAAACAGAATATAGTTGTAACAGAAGAAGGCGAAGGCGGTGACCAGGATGATCGGCTGACGCAGATAGTGGCCCAGCCCGTGCGCCGCCTGGGTCAGATCGGCTTCTTCGCCCGGCTGCTGCTCTTTCAGTTTTTCAATCAGCGCGCGCTCTTCAGCGGACACGCGCTTGCTGCGCGCCGGATTATCGGCGGCGACGAAGAACCAGATTACCATCCAGACGATACCGATGGAGCAGATGATAACGAATGCGGGCCGCCAGCCGAACGCCAGCGCCAGATAACCGATAATTGGCCCGGCTACCGCGCCGCCCAGCGGCGAGCCGGCGCTGAGGAAGCCCATGGCGGTCGCTGCCTGTTTTTTCGGGAACCAGCCGTTAATCGCCTTATTCGCGGAGGCGCAGATCGGGCCTTCCGCCATGCCGAACAGCACGCGCAGGATCAGCATTGACCAGAAGCCGGTCGCCACGGCGGTCAGGCCGCAAAACAGCGACCACATACCGACCGCCAGGCCCATGACCAGCGTCGGGCCATATTTATCGGTCGCAAGTCCGCCAATAAAGTTAAACAGCGCATAACCGAAAAAGAAGCTGCCAAAAATCAGGCCGAACTGCTCGGCGTTCAGCATCAAGTCTTTTTCAATCATCGGGACAGTGAGGGAAAGGGCTACGCGATCGAGGTAATTGATCATGTAGACCAGAAACAGCAGAAGTACGATGGTCCAACGTAAATTCTTGAACATGGTAACTCCGTAATATTTTGATAATTATAATAATTACTAGAAGGACGGCCTGGCCGTCCAACCCCTGGCTTACTCAACGGATAAAATAACTTTGCAACAGGTACGCGGATCTTTTTCAAACAGTGTCATGGCCTGTTCAACCTCGGCCAGTGGGAAATAGTGCGTGACCAGCTTCTCCGGCTGAACGGCGCCGCGCTCGAACCATTCAATCACCTGCGGGAAACGATGACTGTTCAGTCGCGAGGTAAACAGCGACAGCTCTTTGCTGGTCAGGCTTTGCTGCGTCAGCGTGCAGGGTTCGGCAGAGAAGCCGAGCAGCCCGATGCGCGCCGCCGGCGAAGCCAGCGCGGCCGCTTCCGCCAGAATCGATGGATGACAGGCGGCATCAATAATCAGCGTCGGCTGTACGCCTTCCAGCTGTGCTGCCAGCGGCACCTCGCTGTTGTTAAAGACCGCGTCCGCACCGCTTTGTTGCGCCATTGCCAGCCGCTCCGGCAGCCGATCGGCCACCAGCACCTGACGCACGCCATACACGCCTTTTAAAACCTGGATCGCCGTCAGGCCCATCGGTCCGGCGCCGTAAATCAGCGCTACGTCCTGCGCAGTGGGCTTCAGAAAAGCGGTAATGTTCGCCGCAATCGTAAACGGTTCGATCAGGCTGGCGAGCTTGTCGGGAATGCTGTCCGGCAGGCGGTAAGCGTTGCTGGCGGGCGCCACGGCATATTCGCTAAAGCCGCCGTCGCGATGCACGCCAGTTACCTGAAGTTCGCGACAGACGTTAGGGCGTCCGACCGAGCAGGGATAGCAGTGGCCACAGCTCACCACCGGATCGACCGCCACGCGTTCACCAAGACGTCCGGCATCCACGCCTTCGCCAACGGCGTCGATCACGCCGAAAAATTCATGGCCGATAACGCGCGGATAGCGGGCGAAAGGGTTATGGCCATGCCAGATATGGACGTCTGAGCCACAAATGCTGGCGTAGCGCACTTTTACCCGTACTTCGCCTGCCGCCGGTTCGGGCAGCGGACGCTGCTGTAATTGCAGTTCGCCGGGCCGTTCAATAACCACACTTTTCATCAGGTTCTCCTTACCAGTTCCATAAGGTGCCGTCTTCAAGACGCGCTACCGGCAGATAGGCCGGCTCATAGGGATATTTCGCCGCCAGCTTTTCGTCGAATTCGATGCCGAGGCCCGGCTTGTCGCCAGGGTGCATATAGCCGTTATCGAAGGTCCAGCTGTGCGGGAAGACTTCCAGCATCTGCTCGGAATAGCCCATATATTCCTGTACGCCGAAATTCGGTACCCAGAGATCGAAATGCAGCGCCGCCGCCATGCAGATCGGCGACAGATCGGACGGACCGTGCGAGCCGGTGCGTACCTGATAGAGCGAGGCGAAATCGGCAATGCGGCGCATACCGGTAATGCCGCCGGCGTGGGTAATGGTGGTGCGGATATAGTCGATCAGCTGCTCTTCAATCAGCTGCTTGCAGTCCCAGATGCTGTTAAAGACTTCGCCCACGGCAATCGGCGTAACGGTATGCTGGCGGATCAGGCGGAAGCACTCCTGATTTTCCGCCGGGGTCGGATCTTCCATCCAGAACAGGCGGTAATCCTCAATGCGTTTGCCGAAGCGGGCGGCTTCGATTGGCGTCAGGCGATGATGCATGTCGTGCAGCAGATGCTCATCGAAGCCAAAGCGATCGCGTACCGCTTCAAACAGCTTCGGCGTAAAGTCGAGATATTTTTCCGTTGACCAGAACTGCTCTTCCGGCCAGTTGCCTTTGGTTGCCGGTTCATACGCCAGGCCTTTGCCCTTCGCCATGCCGTAGGTGGTTTTCATGCCCGGCACGCCGCACTGAACGCGAATCGCCTTAAAGCCCATCTCTTGGTGGCGCGCATAATCTTCCAGCACTTCATCAATGCTGTGGCCGGTGGTGTGGCAATAAACCATCACGCCGGTACGCGATGCGCCGCCCAGCAGCTGATAAAGCGGCATATTAGCCGCTTTGGCCTTAATGTCCCACAGCGCCATATCCACGGCGGAAATGGCGGACATGGTTACCGGGCCGCGTCGCCAGTAGGCGCCTTTATAGAAAAACTGCCAGATGTCTTCAATCTGATGCGCATCGCGGCCAATCAGCTGCGGACAAATATGATCTTTCAGATAAGACGCGACCGGCAGTTCGCGTCCGTTGAGCGTGGCGTCGCCGATGCCGGTGATCCCTTCATCGGTGGTGATTTTCAGCGTGACAAAGTTCCTGCCGGGGCAGGTCACAAATACTTCAGCGTTAACAATTTTCATTTTCTTGGCCTTTATAGCGACTTCGGATGACTGAAATTTATGCTCTGTCGTACTACCATACAAGAAGGCAAAGCCCAATGGTCGATCACGATCACATTGTTTCGACGCTGAATTAATGTTGATGCCAGTCGTGTTCTTCTTCACCACGTACGCCCGTCGCGGTTTCCGGCAGGCAGGCGATACCAATCAGTAAGAGCAGGCCAGCTACAAACATATATATCGCCAGGTCGCCATAATGTCTGCCGCTCATTTGCAGGATCTTAATAGCGGTTAACCCCAGAATGCCGCCCAATCTGCCAGATAAGGGCGATGCCGCTGCAGTGAATAGGGGAAGGGAACAGTTCCGGTAATCAGGAGGACTGCGGTGCGTAACACATGCTGTTACCAGGAGTCAGCACCACAATCATTGCCAGCCGCGTTAACCAGCCATTGTTAACTTTCAGCACCCTAAACCATGGCAAAATCGCCAGCGTGAGCGGCAGCATGCCGGGTAAACAGACGCGGAGGCGGGCCAATACGATCGGAAAGATGTCCCATCAGCGGAATGGCGACAATTTCCAGCAGCACCGCAACAATCATGGTCTGCATTAAGACATTGGCATCCAGCTGAGGCCCCCCACGCCAGTACGATCACGGTAAAGATCCCGAACGTGCCTGCTTCCATGAGTTTAGCCAGCACGCCAAAGCCCTGAATAATACGCATCAGTACCAGCAGGATCGGCGTCCAAATGCCAATTTTGTCGTAGGCAGGCAGCAGGCCGATACAGAACTTGCCTGTGCCAACCCTTTTTGCTGGCTACCATACCAGGGCGAATGTAAAATGCCGCGAGGAGGATCGCGTTGTTGAATAAACAGGCGGCTAAAGGTAAGCGCCTGTCTGAAAAGAAGTAATTTCTAAAATGACAGGCGCGAAGAAGGAGATCAGGCCAGCAGCTGACATTGCGGCGGCAGTCGGCAGGCCAGCGCGCCCGGCATGACTTCAATGTGGAATTCCGTACCGCTTAACGGTTCGCCATCGAGGTTGAAGGTCATCTCGCTGGGCGAGGTAATGGTCAGCCACGGCAGCGTGGCGGCAATAATATTTGGATTCTGCTTATCGCTGGTTAGCGAGTGTAACAGTGTCGAGAGCAGTTCCTGCGAGTTCACAATGCTGAGATCGAGCAGGCCGTCATTAATTAATGCGCGTGGGCAAAGGCGCTGTCCGCCGCCCGCCTGACGTCCGTTGCCGATACCGATCGCCAGCGCATCGCCGCGCCAGCTAAAATCGGGGCCGCTGATGGCGCAGCTGTCCGCCTTCAACGTATCCATACGCATTAAACCGTGAATAAAGTAGGATACGCCGCCCAGCGCCGACTTCAGTTTTTCCGGCGTTTCGGTGGTGATGCGTGTGCCAAAGCCGCCGGTCGCCATGTTGATAAAGTAGCGATCCTGATTGACGCGCGCCAGATCGATAAGCGTCGCTTTACCCAGTATTGCCAGCCGCAACGCCGCTTCTGGATCTTCCGGGATGCCGGTGCTGGTGGCGAAATCATTAGCAGTGCCCAGCGGCAAAATGCCAAGAACCGGGCGCGAAGCGGCATCGCATTTTATCAGCGCATTCGCCAGCTCATTAATGCTGCCGTCGCCACCACCGGCGACCACGGTGGCGGCCCGCAGGCGAAGGGCTTCCTGGAGGTAACGCTCGCTGTCGCCCGACTCCCAGGTGACGCGGACTTCAATGGGATAACCTTCATCGCGCAGCGTATAAATCGCTTCGCGCAGCGCTTCGTTGCCAGCGCCTTTTCCATTCAGGATCACCAGTGTCAGAGCCTGTTTTTCCATGCTATTTCCCTTGCAGCAAATTACGCAGTGTAGAGTCAGTTTATAGCACAGAAGGGCGCAAATGCGGCGGGCGTGAGCCGCCTTTAAGAACAGCACGCAAAGAAAAACCCGCGCGGGGGAGCCGGGCGGGCGAATGAGGTGGTTCCTGGTACAGACTGCTGTTTATTTTTGCTCGTTTTAGCAAGCGCGATGTTATCTGCAAAGCGCGCCAGCTAATGTGATCGAATTCTAAAATCTGTTACAGCAGGGTATTAATTTGTTTCGGATGTGCTGGCTTCCGTATGCGGATTGCGCGTCGTGGTGCCGTTAAGATTGCGCATCAGCAGGGCAAACTGCAGATCCAGATCTTCCGGCACCGGCAGCCAGACGATATGACCATTACCGGGTGCAACCTCAACCGGCTGGCCTTTATTATTTTCCAGCGCCGTCAGCGTAAAGTGCAGATTACCGGCGGGCGTCATCAATTCCAGGCTGTCGCCGAGGGAAAATTTGTTTTTCACCTCGACCTGCGCCAGATCGCCGCGGCGTTCGCCAGTAAACTCACCGACAAACTGCTGACGATCGGAAACGGAATAGCCGTAATCATAATTCTGATAGCTGTCATGGGTATGGCGGCGCAGAAAACCTTCGGTATAGCCACGGTGTGCCAGCCCTTCCAGCGTTGCCAGCAGCGTCGGATCGAACGGCTTACCGGCGGCGGCGTCATCAATGGCGCGACGATAAACCTGCGCGGTGCGGGCGCAGTAGTAGAAGGATTTGGTGCGGCCTTCAATTTTCAGCGAATGCACGCCCATGCGCGTCAGGCGTTCCACGTGCGCCACGGCGCGCAGATCCTTCGAGTTCATAATATAGGTGCCATGCTCATCCTCGAACGCGGTCATATATTCGCCGGGGCGCATCGCTTCTTCGATCATAAAAACTTTATCGGTCGGCTGACCGGCGCCCAGCGTCGGCGTGACATCCTGTACCGGGATCGGCTCGTACTGATGCACGATGTTGCCGATCTCATCTTCTTTCCCTTCCTGCACCTTATATTCCCAGCGACAGGCGTTGGTGCAGGTTCCCTGGTTGGGATCGCGCTTATTGATATAGCCGGACAGCAGGCAGCGCCCGGAATAGGCCATGCAGAGCGCGCCGTGAACAAAAATCTCCAGCTCCATCTCCGGTACCTGCTGGCGAATCTCTTCGATCTCTTCCAGCGACAGCTCACGTGACAGAATGACGCGCGACAGGCCCATCTGCTGCCAAAATTTTACCGTGGCCCAGTTCACCGCGTTGGCCTGTACTGACAGGTGAATCGGCATTGCCGGAAAAGCTTCGCGCACCATCATGATCAGGCCGGGATCGGACATGATCAATGCATCCGGCTGCATATCGATTACCGGCTGCAAATCGCGGATAAAAGTTTTCAGCTTGGCGTTATGCGGCGCGATATTCACCACCACATAAAACTTTTTGCCCAGCGCGTGTGCTTCCTGAATGCCGAGCGCCAGATTCTGGTGATTAAATTCGTTATTGCGCACGCGCAGGCTGTAGCGCGGCTGGCCGGCGTATACCGCATCTGCGCCATAGGCGAAGGCGTAACGCATATTTTTCAGCGTACCGGCCGGGGAGAGGAGTTCCGGTTTAAACATAATGATCTCAGTCTGATGTCAGGTCAGATATTGCGGACGGGCACGTCAGAATTGACGGCCCGTTAAAAGGTGAGAAATTCTAAGCGTCTGAGCAGATGATGTAAATTGCGCTAGATCAAGCGACACACATCCGCTTCCCAGCGGTAGCCCATACCGTACACCGCGCGAATAAAGGGCTGATCGGCATCCAGTGCCTCCAGCTTGCGCCGCAGATTTTTGATATGGCTGTCGATGGTCCGATCGGTCACCACGCGATAATCGTCATACAGATGATTCAGCAGCTGCTCGCGCGAAAAGACTTTGCCCGGCTCCTGGGCCAGGGTTTTCAGCAGGCGGAACTCGGCGGGCGTCAGATCGAGCGCTTTGCCATCCCAGCTCGCCTGAAAACGCGCTTCATCCACCACCAGCGGCGAGGGTGGGGCGGTTTCTTCCTGCGTACGCTGGCAGCGACGCAGAATGGTTTTCACGCGGGCGACCACCTCACGCGGGCTGAAAGGCTTGCAGATATAGTCATCCGCGCCAATCTCCAGACCCAGCAGGCGATCGATCTCCTCGATTTTCGCGGTCACCATAATAATCGGCAGCTCGGAAAAACGGCGCAGTTCGCGACAGACGGAAAGGCCATCCAGGCCGGGCAGCATCAAATCCAACAGCATTAAATCCGGCGGCGTCTGCTTCACAAAGGCAATCACTTCATCGCCGCGCGCCAGATGATGGGTGTGATAATTGGCCGCCTGCAGGTAGTCAATCATCAACTGGGCGATCTTTGGCTCATCCTCGACGACCAGGATCAGAGGCGGTTTAAATTCAGTCATAGCCAGCTATTCAAAGTTTAACGTGCGGCAATTCTACCCTGATTTGCAGTCCACCTAAATCAGAGTGATCTGCAGACATCACGCCGCCATGCGCTTCGACAATATTTCGACAGATCGCCAGGCCCAAACCTGAGCCGCCGCTGGCGCGATTGCGCGAGCCTTCCGTGCGGTAAAAGCGTTCGAAAATCTGCTCCCGCTGCGCGTCGGCGACGCCCGGCGCGGAATCATCCACCAGCAAACGCCAGCGATCCGCCGCGCTGTGCAGCGTCATTTTCACCGTGCCGCCCCGATCGGTATAGCGCAGGCTGTTTTCCAGCAGATTGGTGAACAGCTGAACCAGCCGGTCAGGATCGCCGAAAAAAGGCGCCTGTTCCGGTAGCGACAGCTGCAGCGTCAGGCCGTGACTGGCGTAACGGGCATGAAAGTTACCGGCTACCAGCTCCAGCAGCGCCGCCAGATCGGTCTGGCTTTTGCGATAGGCGAGCGCGCCCTCATCCGACAGCGACAGCTGATGCAGATCGTCCACCAGCTTGGTCAGCGTTGCCACCTCGGTAAGCAACGAGCTGACCGCTTCCGGCGTCAGCTTGCGCACGCCGTCCTGCATCGCTTCCAGCTCGCCGCGCAAAATCGCCAGCGGCGTGCGCAACTCGTGGGAAATATCGGCCATAAAGGCGCGGCGCATGCTTTCATTCTTTTCCAGCGAGCTGGCCAGCCGGTTAAAGTCCTGCGCCAGCCGCCCCAGCTCATCGTTACTGCTGACCGCGACCCGGCTGGTAAAATGGCCCGCCGCCAGTTGATGAGTCCCTGCGACCAGCCGCTTTACCGGCGCCAGTAGCCCACGCGACATCAGCCAGGTGACCGCCGCCGCCAGCAAGGTTGAAAGCCCGACAATCAGCCAGCTGGTGCGGCGCTGCTGCTGGTCGAAATTAATATCGGCGCTGCGCGTCAGGCGCTCCGGCGGCGAGCCGATGACCCAGCCGACAATATGGCCGCTGTCGGTTTTAATCGTATTGCGGATCCCTTCCTGCGGCACCGGCGAGTGCGGGCCGATAAGGACGTGATAGTGCTGATCGATAATCCAGAACTGCGTGCGCCAGCCGTGCGGCGGCAGATGGTTATTGCCGTCGGGATTCTGCTCCAGCGAGCGCAGGATAGACCAGACCAGACGGTTATTATTGCGCAGAAACTCCCAGTTGCCGTGCTGCTCGTACTGGTCCGCCAGCGCCTCGCTCAGCAGCGCCAGCCGCTGCTCGTTGCCGCGTTTAATGTAATCGATAAAGCCATGTTCAAAGCTGAGGCGCACGCCCCAGTGCATGGTGATTAATACCAGCATACAGGTGGCAAAAATGCCGCAAAACAGCTTGGCGCTGATGCCAAAACGCAATTTACCCATTAGCGCGATTTTCCCCCGCGGCTCAGCGCCGCATTTTTGCTTGATTCTTTCGGCACGCGCCAGAAAACCAGCGCGGGCAGCGCGATCACCAGCGCCACGCAAAGCCAGGTGTAGATGAAGGTTTCATGCGCCATTTCGCTGTCGATCGCCGCATGGTGACCAAAGGCGCCCAGCAGCAGGCCGGCGATGGTGACGCCGATACTCATCGACAGCTGCATAATCATCGACAGCAGGCTGTTGCCGCTGGAGGCGAGATTGTCCGGCAGCTCTTTCAGCGTCAGGGTATTCATTGAGGAGAAGCGAATGGCGTTCACCATGCCCTGGAAAAACAGCACCACCGGCAGCGCCCAGACCCAGCCCACTAACGCCACCAGCGGGAACAGCAACACCACCAGCGCCAGCGCCAGCGTAGAACCCACCAGCACGTTGCGATAGCCGAAGCGATTCACGATTTGCACCACGATGCGCTTCATGCCCATATTACCCAGCACCATCGGGATCATCATCAGACCGGCATGAAACGGGCTGTAGCCGAGGCCCAGCTGCAAAAACAGCGGCGTCATAAACGGCAACATGCCGCTGCCGATGCGTCCGGTCAGGCTGCCCAGCAGGCCGATGGAATAGGTGCGGTTCTCAAACAGCTTCAGGCTGAACAGCGCGTTTTCATTGCCGCGCGCATGCATCAGATAGAACAGCAGCGAGAAGATGCCGATCAGAATCAGCAGCCCCAGCGCCAGCGGCGAGATGCCGGAGCCGTGCTGCCCGTCCAGCGCCAGCGTCAGCGTCGCCATACCTGCCGCCAGCAGCAGAAAACCGGAAAAATCGAAGCGGCGCGTCTGCATGGAATAGTTGGGCATCAGCATCATTGTCGCCAGCGCACCCAGGATCCCCACCGGCAGGTTAATCAGGAAGATCCAGTGCCAGCTGGCGTACTCCACCAGCACGCCGCCCAGCGCCGGGCCGACCAGCGGGCCGATTTGTCCCGGCAACGTCACAAAGGTCATTGCCGCCATATATTGTTCGCGCGGCACGATTTTCATCACCGTCAGGCGACCGACCGGCACCAGCATTGCGCCGCCAAAGCCCTGCAGCACGCGCGCCAGCACCAGCTGATTAAGCGTCCCGGCCAGTGCGCAAAACAGCGATCCGAGGCTGAACAGCACGATGGCGGCGAAAAAGATATTGCGTACGCCGAAGCGGTCGGCCAGCCAGCCGCTGAGCGGCAGCGTGACCGCCACGGTCAGCACGTAAGAAACCACCACCGAGTGCATCTGCAGCGGATCGACGCCGAGGTCGCGCGCCATTGAGGGCAGGGCGGTATTGACGATGGTGGTATCCAGCGTCTGCATAAAAAAGCCGATCGCCACAATCCATAATTGCCAGCGTACCGATGCGGATTGCGCATTCTTCATCATTCGCCTCCGTTTTGCGTCAACAGGTCGGCCTTCAGCAGGCCGACCCGATTGCTTAGCTGGTCACCGTTAGCGGCTGTTTTTGTCGACGCAGTTTGTCCATAAAGAGATAGACCACCGGCGTGGTATAGAGTGTTAACAGCTGGCTCATTACCAGGCCGCCGACGATGGTAATCCCCAACGGCTGGCGCAGCTCCGCGCCGTCGCCGCTGGTCAGCACCAGCGGCAGCGCGCCCAGCAGCGCGGCCAGCGTCGTCATCAAAATAGGACGGAAACGCAGCAGCGACGCCTGGAAAATCGCCTCGCGCGCGCTCAGGTTACCGCTGCGCTGCGCCTCCAGTGCAAAGTCCACCATCATAATGGCGTTCTTCTTCACGATGCCGATCAGCAACATAATGCCGATCAGCGCAATCAGGCTAAAGGGCGCGCCAAACAGCTCCAGCGCCAGCAGTGCGCCGACGCCCGCCGAGGGCAGGGTTGAAAGGATGGTCAGAGGATGAACATAGCTCTCATACAGAATGCCCAGCACGATATAGACCGTGGCGATCGCGGCGATAATCAGCCAGAGCTGGCTGTTCTGCGTCTCTTTAAACACCTGTGCCGTACCGGCAAAGCTGCCGCGTACGCTGGAGGGCACGCCCAGCATGGTTATGGTGCGCTCAATCGCCTCCGAGGCCTGCGACAGCGACACCCCTTCCGGCAGGTTAAAGGCGATGGTGGAGGCGGCGGAAAGCCCCTGATGGTTGACCGACAGCGGCGCGTTGGCAGGCTGCCAGCGGGCAAACCAGGAGAGCGGAATTGGCTTGCCGTCGCTGTTTACTACAAACATCTGATCCAGCGCGCTGATATCCTGGGTATAGCGCGGATCGACCTCCATCACCACTTTGTACTGGTTCAGTGGCTGATAGATTGTGGAGATCTGCCGCTGGCCGAAGGCGTTATTCAGCAGGGCGTTGGCGTCGGACACATCGATACCCAGCCGCGCCATGCTTTGCCGGTCATAGGTGAGCGCCATCTCCGCGCCCTTGTCCTGCTGATCGGAACTGACGTCGGCCAGCTCCGGCAGTTTGCTGAACGCCGCGCGGATCTTCGGCTCCCAGGCACGCAGGTCGCTTAAGCTATCCGACAGCAGCGTGTACTGATAGCTGGCGTTGGCCTCGCGGCCGCCGACACGAATATCCTGTACCGGCATCAGGAACAGGCTGGCGCCCGGCTCCTTCGCCAGCTTCACGCGCAGGCGGGCGATAATCTGTTGGGCGCTTTCGTTGCGCTCGGAAAGCGGCTTCAGCGCGATAAACATTGAGCCGCTGTTGGTACGCGAACCACCGGTAAAGCCGGTCACGTTGTCCACCGCCGGATCTTCACGAATGATTTTCATAAAGTCTGCCAGCTTGCCGCGCATCGCCTGGAAAGAGATGCTCTGGTCGGCAGAGATAAAGCCCATCAGCCGCCCGGTATCCTGCTCCGGGAAAAAGGTTTTCGGAATAGTAATGTAGAGATAAACCGTCAGGCCGATGGTGGCTAACAGCACCAGCAGCGTCCAGCGCGCCCGATCCAGCACCCAGTGCAGCGAGCGTCCATAGCCGCGCTGCAGGCCCAGCAGCAGGCGATTAAAGCCACGCGTGCGCGGCTGGCTGCCGGCTCGTTTGCCTTTCAACAGCCAGGCGCACATCATCGGCGTCAGCGTAATAGAGATCACCAGCGAGATCATGATCGCTACCGAGAGCGTAACGGCAAACTCGCGGAACAGTCGTCCCACCAGGCCGCCCATCAGCAGCAGCGGAATAAACACCGCCACCAGCGAAATGCTCATCGACAGCACGGTAAAGCCGACTTCGCGCACGCCCTGTAGCGCTGCCTGTAGCGGCTTCATGCCCGCTTCGATATGGCGCGAAATATTCTCCAGCACCACAATCGCATCATCCACCACAAAGCCGGTGGCGATGGTCAGCGCCATCAGCGACAGGTTATTGAGGCTGAAGCCGCACAGATACATGGCGGCGAAAGTGCCGATCAGCGAAACCGGCACCGCGACCGCCGGAATTAAGGTAGCGCGGCCGGAGCGCAGGAACAGGAACACCACCAGAATCACCAGCGCCACGGCGATCACCAGCGACTGCTCCACCTCCTCCAGCGAGGCGCGAATGGTCGGCGAGCGATCCTGTGCCACTGCCAGTTCAATGGCGGCAGGAATAATTTCATGCAGCTCTGGTAGTTCGGCACGGATGCGGTCCACGGTCTGGATCACGTTGGCGTCGGCGGTTTTACGGATCACCAGCAGCACCGCTGGTTTAGCATTGGTCATCCCGGCGTTGCGCACATCCTGCACCGAGTCGGTAACGGTGGCGACATCGGCAAGACGCACCGCCGCGCCATTGTTGTAATGCACCACCAGCGGCTGATATTCCTCGGCAGTTTTCAGCTCGTCATTGGTTCTGAGCTGCCAGCGCTGGCCATTATTTTCCACCGCGCCCTGTGGACGGCGCACGTTAGCATCCGCGATCGCCTGACGCACCGCATCCAGCGAGACGCCCTGATTAAACAGCGCCTGCGGATTGAGCTGCACCCGCACCGCCGGCAGCGAACTGCCGCCGACGGTCACGTCGCCAACGCCTTCGATTTGTGACAGCTTCTGCGCCAGCTGCGTGGAGGCGTAGTCATAAAGCTGGCCAGGCGTCCAGTCGTCCGAGGTGAGCGTCATAATCATAATCGGCGCGTCGGACGGGTTGGCCTTGCGCCAGCTGGGCCGGCTCGGCATGCCGCTCGGCAACAGGCTTTGCGCGGCGTTAATTGCCGCCTGCACATCGCGCGCCGCGCCGTTAATATCGCGATCGTAATCGAACACCATAATAATGCGCGTGCTGCCCAGCGAGCTGGTGGAGGTCATTTCGCTGACGCCGGCGATACGGCCCAGCGAGCGCTCCAGCGGCGTCGCTACCGACGAGGCCATGGTTTCCGGCGAGGCGCCCGGCAGGGACGCACTCACCATAATCACCGGAAAATCGACCTGCGGCAGCGGCGAGACCGGCAGCAGGCGATAACCCAGAATGCCGACCAGCGCAATAGCGAGCGTCAGCAGGCAGGTTGCGACGGGACGGTAGATAAACAGCGCAAAAAACTTCACGACTGCGCCTCCCCGCGCTGCCAGCGACGGCGCGTATAGTGCGCCAGACGATCGAACAGCAGGTAGATAACCGGCGTGGTAAACAGCGTCAGCACCTGGCTGAGGATCAGCCCGCCAACCATAGCGATACCGAGCGGACGACGCAGTTCCGCGCCGACGCCGGTACTCAGCATCAGCGGCAGGGCGCCGAGCAACGCCGCCAGCGTGGTCATCAGAATCGGACGGAAGCGCAGCAGACAGGCCTGATAGATGGCCTCATAAGGCGTTTTGCCCTGTTCGCGCTCGGCGGCCAGCGCAAAGTCAATCATCATGATGGCGTTTTTCTTCACGATGCCGATCAGCAGAATGATGCCGATAATGGCGATCACATCCAGCTCGTGCCCGCTGAGCAGCAGCGCCAGCAGCGCGCCGACGCCAGCGGTCGGCAGCGTGGAGAGAATGGTGATCGGATGGATAAAGCTCTCATACAGCACGCCGAGAACGATATACATCGCCACGATCGCCGCCACAATCAGCCAGACGGTGCTGCCCAGCGCCGCCTGGAACACCAGCGTGCTGCTCTGGAAGCGGGTCATGATCTCTGACGGCATCGCCAGATCTTTCTCCGCCGCCTCGATCGCCTGCACCGCTTCGCCCAGCGAATAGCCGTCGTTGAGGTTGAACGAGAAAGTGGTGGACGGGAACTGGTCAAGATGGTTCACCGTCAGCGCGCCGTGCTGCTGTTCCACCTGCGCAATGGCGCTGAGCGGCACCGTGCTGCCGTCGCTGGTGGTCATGCGGATCGCTTCCAGCGCCTGAAGGCCCGGCGCGTTTTGCGTATCCTGCTCCAGCACCACGCGATACTGGTTCGCCTGGGTATAAATGGTCGAGATCAGGCGCTGGCCGAAAGCGTTATAGAGCGCGTTATCGATATCGCTCATGCTGATGCCGAGGCGACTGGCGCTGTCGCGATCCACTTTCACCATCGCTTCCAGTCCCTGGTCCTGCCAGTCGCTGCTGACATCCTTCAGCTGCGGCAGCGTTTGCAGACGCGCCACCAGCTGCGGCACCCACTGGCTCAGCGAATCCAGCGAGCCGGTTTGCAGCGTAAACTGATACTGCGTACGGCTGAGCTGGGTATCGATGGTGAGATCCTGCACCGGCTGCAGCCACAGCGTCACGCCCGGCACGCGCGCCACCGCGCTTTGCAGCCGTTCCACGACGGCCGGAATACGATCGTCGCGCTCGTCGAGCGGCTTCAGGTTAATCTGCACGCGCGCGCTGTTCAGCGCCGGATTGGTGCCGTCCACGCCAACAAAGGAGGTGACGCTCTGCACCGCCGGATCGCGCTCGATAATCGAGGCGACGTCACGGGTGCGCTGCGCCATGCTGGCGTAAGAGACACTTTGCGGCGCCTGCAGCGTGCCCTGAATAATGCCGTTGTCCTGCACCGGGAAGAAGCCTTTCGGGATCAGCACCCACAGCAGCACCGTCAGCACCAGCGTGCCCAGCGCCACACTCAGCGTAATCCACGGATGGTTGAGGACGCGCGTCAGGAAACGACCATAAACGGCGATGATGCGATCGAACATCGCTTCGCTGGCGCGGGAAAAGCGGTTCTGCTTACGCAGCGATTCGGCGTTCAGCATGCGCGCGCACATCATCGGTGTCAGCGTCAGCGAGACAATCGCGGAAATTAATATCGCCACCGCCAGCGTCACGGCAAATTCGCGGAACAGTCGTCCGACGATATCACCCATAAACAGCAGCGGGATCAGTACCGCAATCAGCGAGAAGGTGAGGGAGATAATGGTAAAGCCGATCTCACCCGCGCCTTTCAGGGTCGCCGCCAGCGGCTTTTCGCCCTGTTCGATATAGCGCGAGATGTTTTCGATCACCACAATCGCATCATCCACCACGAAGCCGGTGGCGATGGTCAATGCCATCAGCGTCAGGTTATTGATCGAGAAGCCGAGCATATACAGCACCGCGAAGGTGCCGATCAGCGACAGCGGCACCGCCACGGCGGGAATAATGGTGGCAGGCACATTGCGCAGGAACAGATAGATAATCATCACCACCAGCGCCAGCGCCAACAGCAGTTCCAGCTGCACATCATGCACCGAGGCGCGAATGTTGGTGGTGCGGTCGGAAAGCAGTTTGACCTCGACCGATTTCGGCAGCGAAGCGGTCAGCTCCGGCAGCAGGCTGCGGATGCTGTCGGCGGTGGCGATAATATTCGCGCCCGGCTGGCGCTGCACGTTCAGCACAATCGCCTGCTGGCGATTAGCCCAGGCGCCGAGCCAGCTGTTTTCCGCGCCCTGTTCAACGGTGGCGACATCGCCCAGCCGCACCGGCGCGTTATTGCTGTAGGCGATAATCAGCTGGCGATAATCCTCCGCCGACTGCATCTGATCGTTAGCCGACAGCGTAATCGAGCGTTCCGGGCCGTCAAGACTGCCTTTCGCCGAGTTGACGTTGGCGTTAGAGATAGCCGTGCGCACCGTTTCGCTGTCGAGGCCGAGCGCGGCCAGCGCCTGCGCATTCATTTTGACGCGCACCGCCGGACGCTGTCCGCCCGACAGCGTCACCAGGCCGACGCCGCTGACCTGCGAAATCTTCTGCGCGATACGAGTTTCCACCATATCCTGTATCTGCGTCATCGGCATGCTGGTGGTGGTGACCGCCAGCGTCATAATCGGCGGATCGGCAGGATTAACCTTGCTGTAAACCGGCGGGTTCGGCAGATCGCTCGGCAGCAGGTTGGTGGCGGAGTTAATCGCCGCCTGCACTTCCTGCTCGGCAACATCCAGCGGCAGCGTTAGCTGGAACTGTAACGTCACCACCGAAGCGCCGCCGGAGCTTTGCGACGACATCTGTTGGAGCCCGGACATCTGGCCGAACTGGCGTTCCAGCGGCGCGGTAATCGCCGAGGTCACCACGTCGGGACTGGCGCCAGGGTAGAGCGTCACCACCTGAATTGTGGGGTAATCCACTTCCGGCAGGGCGGAAACCGGCAAAAAGCGATAGCCCAGCACGCCGGCCAGCAGAATGGCGACCATCAGCAGCGTAGTGGCAACTGGCCGCAGGATAAAATGACGGGACGGGCCGCCGGTGGCGTTAGGAGGTAAAACCTGCATCAACGATCTCCCTGCGTCCGGTCGCCGTGGCTACGCGCGCCTTTCGCCGGCTGGGCTGCTTTATTGCTGGTTAGCTCGGTAGACTGCGGCGCGACGACTTCCACTTTCGCGCCTTCGGTCAGGCGATCCAGTCCATCGGTCACCACGCGTTCGCCCGCTTCCAGTCCGGCGCTGATTACCACTTTCTCGCTATCCTGCAGGCCCGGCTTAACGTTTTTCTTGCTCACTTTATTTTCGCTGTTCACCACCCAGACAAAGTTGCCTTCGCTGCCCATCTGCAGCGCGGAGGTGGGGATCACCACCGCATCATGCAGCGTATTGACCTTCAGGCGCGCGTTCACAAACTGATTGGGAAACAGGCGATCGTCTTCGTTGCTGAAGCGCGCCTTGAGCTTGATGGTGCCGGTGGTGGTATCGATCTGATTATCGAGACTCAGCAGTTCGCCCTGCGTCAGCAGCGTGCTGTTGCTGCGGTCCCAGGCTTCCACAGTCAGCGGCTGGCCCGCTTTTTGCGCCTGAAGAATCGTCTGAATGGTGGTTTCCGGCAGGCTGAACAGCACATCGATTGGATGCGTTTGCGTTAATACCACCAGCCCGGTGGTGTCGCCGCTGCTGATGTAGTTGCCGATATCAACCTGTTTCAAGCCGGCGCGTCCGTCAATCGGCGCGGTGATGCGGCTGTAGGTAAGGTTCAGTTCGGCGCTGGCGACGCTGCCTTCGTCCGCCTTGATGGTACCCTGGGTTTCGCTGACCAGCGCGCGCTGGGTATCCAGTTCCTGCTGTGAAACCAGGTTGGTTTTTGCCAGCTTTTGGTAGCGCGCCAGATCGCGCTGGGCATTGGCCAGCGTCGCTTTATCGCGCGCCAGCTGCCCCTGCGCCTGCGTCAGGGCGACCTGAAAAGGACGCGGATCGATTTCAGCCAGCAGCTGGCCTGCCTTAACCTGTTGTCCTTCCTGGAAGTGAATTGCCATCAGCTGGCCGTCCACGCGGCTGCGCACCGTCACCGTATTGGCAGCGGTAACGGTGCCCAGGCCGGAAAAATATTGCGGGACGCTTTGTGTCTGCGCCGTGGCGGCCTGAACCGGCGCCAGCGGCATATTGCGCCGTCCACCTTTGCCTCGCTGCTGAGTATTATTTGTCGCATTATTCGTGCCGCCATCGCCTTTGGGCCATAAGAAATAACCGGCGACGGCCACCAGTACGACAACGATCAACAGCAGGATTTTTTTAGACATATGGCGTGAGGCATTCATTGCGGTTTATTGCTCTCCGGCAGTGTAATCAAAGGTTCCAGGCGGGTCAGCAAAGGTAGCTCCCGCGAAGTTAGCCAGTTTAATTATCGAATAGGATAAAAAAATGGAGGAAATAAGAATAACTGTAAGCCAGCCGTAAGGCCGCCGTAAGTATCCGCGATCTTATGCGATGAGACAAATTCACCGCTGAAATCGGTAAAGCAGAAGCACAGATGTTTGCTACGCTCATCAACAGGTTGGCAATACATTAATTAAGGAGAACAATGATGACTCAGATTGAAACCCGTCAGCTGGGGCGCAGCGGCATTGAAGTTCCTGCACTGACCTTTGGCGGCAACGTTTTTGGCTGGACCGTAGATGAAAACACCTCTTTCACGCTGCTGGATGCGCTGGTGGAAAAAGGGCTGTGGTTCATTGATACCGCTGATGTTTATTCGCGCTGGGCGCCGGGCAACCAGGGTGGAGAATCGGAGACCATCATTGGCAACTGGCTGAAAAAAACCGGCAAGCGCGACAAAATCATTCTGGCAACCAAAGTCGGCATGGAGATGTCACCGGAGAAAACCGGTTTGGCAGGCAAATATATTCGCCAGTCGGTGGAAGATTCGCTGCGTCGTCTGCAAACCGACTATATCGATCTCTATCAGGCACATCGCGATGATGATCAGACGCCGCTGGAGGAGACGCTGAAAACCTTCGATGATTTGATTAAGGAAGGAAAGGTGAGGGCAATTGGCGCATCGAACTATTCGGCGGCGCGCCTGAGCGAAGCACTAAAAGTCAGCGAGCAGAACGGGCTGGCGCGTTATGAAACGCTGCAGCCGGAATATAACCTCTACGATCGTCAGGAATATGAAAGCGGTCTGGAGCAGGTGGCGCAAGAAAACGGCCTCGGCGTGATTAACTACTATTCGCTGGCCAGCGGTTTTCTGAGCGGCAAATACCGTCACCCGGAGGACGCCAGCAAAAGTAAGCGCGGGCAGGGCGTGGTTGAGAAATATCTCAACGATCGCGGGCTGCGTATTCTGCAGGCGCTGGATGAGGTTTCGCAGGCGCGCGGCGTAACGCCGACGCAGGTGGCGCTGGCGTGGCAGATTGCCCGTCCGAGCATCACCGCGCCGATTGTCAGTGCTACCTCGCTGGAGCAATTAAATGAGCTGGTGAAAGCGGCGCAGCTACGGCTGAACCTCGATGAGGTGGAAAAACTGACGCAGGCGAGCCAGTACTGAGTCAGCAGCCTGAAAAAAATGCGCCTGCGGGCGCATTTTTTATGTCATGCATTCAGCGCCTGTAGACAGCTAAGCGCTGCATGCTGGCGCAGCGGGCCAGCAGCGCATCAGGGCTGAACACTTCAATGATAAAAGCGACTGACCTTTTGCACGGCGCGATAGCGCTCCACACGATGACAAAGCACGCCCAGCGCGCTGCCGATCATAAACAGCACCAGCAGCGCCGGTAAGGGCTCGCCGTAGCAGAAGTGCCAGAGTGACGCGCCCGCCGCCATAATCGTCAGGCAAACAACCACGCCGGTATAGCGATACAGCAGAATCAGCAGCAGAGCAAATGCGAGAAACTGTTGAAAAGTGACAGAGGACAGGCTCATGAAATCGTATCCGTGCCTTGTTAACCGGGCTGAAATGCTAACATGCGGCGCGCCATAAAAAGCGTTAATAGTTATAACGCGTTGCGCTATATGTGTGGACAGGCAGGCAATTTCGATAAGCAGTGCTAAAGATTTTTAATGATAAACAAGGTTAATCCCTGCGGATTAACCTTGCGGATGCTGAGATGCTATATCGCCATAACGCAGCGGCTTAAGGCTGCCTCGGTGCGCTTACGGGTGCCGTCAGACAAACATAATCTGTGCCCAGCGCGCCAGACCGGCGGTAACCGAGCCAAAATCATCGCCGGACGCCAGCGGAATGGTTGGCAGCTGCTGTTGTAGCGCCTGACGTAACAGCGGAGAGCGCGCGCTGCCGCCGGTCAGATAGATCATATCCGGCGTGGTGCCGCTGGTTTCCAGCGCCAGCTTCACCTGCTCCTGAATGCGCACCAGCGGCGCGGCAATAGCCGCTTCCAGTCCGGCGCGGCTGATATCTGTCGCAAGTCCCGCGTCGATAAAGGCCAGCGCGGCGCTGACATCGTCCCGATCGGAAAGGGCGATTTTGCTCTCTTCCGCCGCCCGCACCAGACGATAGCTCAGGCGCTGCTGCCAGACCTTAAGCAGCCGCTGCACCTTCTCCGGCTGGCGGGCGTCACGAATAAGATCCTGCAACAGTTTGCGGCAGGCGGCCGAGTAAAAGTCGCTTTGCGCCGGAACATCGTTGATCGCAACCGCGTTCCACCAGGGCAGCGCAGGCAGCGCGGTGCCTTTCTGCGTCTCCCCGCCCAGTCCCAGCAGCGGCATCAGCTCTTTATACGCCAGCGCAATATCTAAATCGTTGCCGCCGACGCGGCAGCCGCTGTGCCCCAGCAGGCTGCTGGCGCGGTCGGCGCTGTTGTGCCACTGCGGGCCCATCAGCAGCATACTGCAGTCGGTCGTACCACCGCCGATATCTACTACCAGCACCCGCTTTTCTTCTTTCAGCGTTGCTTCAAAATCGAGACCGGCGGCCACCGGCTCAAACTGAAAAATCACGTCGCGGAAGCCGGCGCGGCTGGCGGCGCGCGCCAGAATGCCCTGCGCCTGCTGGTTGGCTTCGGAACCGCCCAGCCCCTGGAAGTTAACCGGACGGCCAATCACCGCCTGATCGATGGGCTTATCCAACTGCTGTTCGGCGGTCTGGCGAATATGCAGCATCATGGCGCAAACCAGATCTTCAAACAGGGCGATCTGCTGCGGCTTCAGGCCGCTGGCGCCGAGGAACGATTTAGGGGATTTAACGAACCAGACTTCTTCAGGATCGGTCATATACTGCGCCAGCGCATCCAGACCGAAATGTACGCTGCCCGGCGTGACGTCAATATCTTCGTCGCGGTTAAACGCAATGGCGCGGCGCAACAGCGCCTGGTTCTCAGCGTCCGGCGTCGGCACCTGATGATGGCGGAACAGCCACTCGCTGATCGCCTCGCGCGTCGGCCCGCACAGCATAGAGGGCAGGTAAGGAGAATCCTTTTCCAGTTTAAGCAGCCGCGGCGCGCCATTTTCCACAACGGCCACGGAACAGTTAGCCGTCCCGTAATCAAAACCGATAAACACAGTATCTCCCCCCTTCAGAAAAAAGGGGGTGACATTACCGGAGCCAATTAGGGCTGGCAAATGTTTCACGCGTTGCGTAGCCGACAGCGGCGAGCCGACGCTTATTTAATGGCGAAAAAGCTGTTTTCCAGCAGGGCGTTGAGCGGTTCGCAGCCTTTAACCGCGCTGCCCCAAACGCCATCGATGCCGATGCTGGTCAGCGTTGCCAGCGCCACCGGCAGATCAACCGGCCCGGCGACCACGGCGATATTTAACCGTTGCGCCTGGCCGTGAATAATAGAGACCAGCATTTCATCCATCAGACTGCTATGGACGTTGACGGTCAGATCGGGCGCCAGCTGGATAAAATCGATCTGTTCATGGGGCATCTGTTCGAAAGCGTCGAGATTACGGCCAAAACCGCGTAGCAAAATGCGACAGCCATGCTGACGCAAACGTATCAGGGTTGGCGTCAGCGCCTCGCTGTTAGTTAACAGCTCGCGGGTTTCCAGACTGATAATCAACAACTTAGCTGGTAGCGCGCTGGCGGTAAGCTGCGCCAAAAATTCATCCAGCCACGCCTGATGAAGCAGGCTCTCGGCCGACAGCGGTAAAAACACATTTAGTGCTTTACGGGCGATGCCGGGCGCGTAGAGCCTGAAAAAGCTGTCGATCAGCGCACGGTCGAGTGCCAGATAGAGCGTCTCGTCGTGCAGCGCGGCGCGGAAATCTTCAATATCGATTTCCTGCCCCTGCGCGTTGCGCAGTCTGGGCTGCAACAGATGGAAATTAGCCGACAGCGGCTTCGGCGGCGCGGAAACCGCCCAGGCCAGCCAGTGCAGCGGCTGATCGATCAGTTTAACGATCTCTTCCTGGGTCAGCTCAAGCGGCGGCTCCTGCGGGAATCGCATTTCATAAACCGACAGCTGACCGCGCCCGTTATGCTTGGCGTTATAGCAGGCCAGATCCGCCTGCGCCATCACGTCGCTACTCTGGCAGTTTTGGGCGTTAATCACCGTCAGGCCGGCGCTGGCGCCAATGCGATACAGCTTGCCTTCCCACAAAAAGCGATAGTCATTAATAGCGTTGACGATCCGTTCTACACTATTGCGCGCGTCGTTTAGCGCGCAGTCGGGCAGCAACAGGCCGAATTCATCGCCGCCGAGACGCGCCAGGAAATCATTACTGCGCAGCAGATGAATCATCAGGTCGGCCAGCTCAAAGAGCAGCGCATCGCCCGCTGCATGACCGGCGCTGTCGTTAACCGCCTTAAAGCGATCCAGGTCAATAAAGGCCAGTACATGCTGGTGGCGCTGGTCGCTGGCTGAGAGCAACAGCCGTTTGAGCTGATGCTCAAAGCTGGCACGATTGGGCAGCCGCGTCAGCGTATCGTGCGAAGCGCTGTAGTGCAGGCGCTTTAACATCTCACGGGATTCGCTGACATCCTGAATGACCACCACGCTGCCGATATTTTCCCCCGCCAGCGTTTTCAACGGCGTCATGCTGTAATGGATAGCGAACTGATCGCCGGAAAGATTATGCAGCACCAGATCGCGATCGAGATCGGTTACGGTGGTCATCGCAGGCAGATTGCCGCGCAGAATATTTTCCATCTCCGGGCCGTGCGCGCCGTGGGTGATACGTAAAATCTCGCCGATCGGTTTGCCCGTCGCCTGCTCCTGCGTCCAGCCGCTCATCTGCTCGGCCACTGGATTCATAAAGGTAACGCGCATCTCCTCATCGGTACTGATGACCGCTTCGCCGATGGCGTCAAGGGTGATCAGCATGCGCTCTTTTTCCTGATAAAGCGCTTCGGTCAGCATCCGCAGTTCGGTAATGTCCTGATTAACGCCCAGCAGGCGGGCAACTTTGCCGTCGGCGCCCGGCTGACTGTCCGCCTGCGAGCGGATATAACGAATACCGTGACGGGTCACAATGCGGCACGCCAGATTAAAAGGCGCGTTTTCTTCCAGCGTACGGCGTACCGCCTCTTGCGCCATCTCCCGATCTTCCGGCAGCAGGCGGCTAAGCCAGAACGCATAGGTTGGGCGGTCGCTGGAATCCAGCTCATAAATAGCGAACATGCGCCTGTCCCAATTCATCTCATTCGTGGTGACGTTCCATTCCCAGACGCCAATGCCGCCCGCTTCGTTGGCCAGCGTAATACGCTCCATCAGCCGCCGGTTAATCTCTTCACTTTCGCTGATATGCTTTTTTTCCTCACGGAAAGCGTGCATCACCATGGTCATGACATGGTTGGGGATCAGCACCAGCAGAAAAGGAAGCCACGGGGTAATAATAAAAGAGGTAGTGGCGCCGCGCAGTTCAATCACCTGAAGCGCCAGCATCAGTGCCATCAATGAGATGTTGGCGAAGAAAATGAAAAACGCTTCCAGCCGCGGCAGGCGTACCGCAACCCAAAACAGAATGACGATCATAAAGGCGAACGGCCAGGGCAAAAAGCGCAGCGCCAGGCAGGAGATAAGCAGCGAGGCGGCCAGCGCCACCAGCGCCTCCGTCAGCGCGCCCTGTTGCGCCCGTAGGTGGAAATAGCGCGGCTGCCACAGCAGGCAAACCGGCCCCAGCGCCAACATTCCGATGACTTCCGAAAGCACCCATGTGTAATAAAAAAGCAGGTTCGCGTGACCGCCGAAAGCGTGATGCAGCCACAGCGCGACCAGGCCGCCCAGCAGCGGTACGAGTATCCCGACGATAATGATCGCTTTGCTCCAGCTCACCAGCGAGTCGAGAGGATCGTACTGGCTAATCACTTTACGCAGCAGCAGCCCGCTCAGCAGTCCCTGGCTCAGGCTGATACCGGCAAAAGCGAACTGTGCCCAGCCCAGACCGAAAATAATAATGTTGGCCAACAGCGTACCGACCAGGCAGGCTGTCAGCAGCAGCGCGCGCTGGGATCCGCGGTTGCGGAAGGTCACCACCGCCATAATTGTGGAGGCGTACCAGATCGGCGCAATTTTATGGTCGAGCGCCGTGAGCGCCAGGCAAAAAAGCGTGGCGATAAAGCAGAACAGGCCCAGCAATAAAGCGGGCCTGAAAAAAGCGAATGTGTGATGCCCTGGGGAAAGCGTATCGGTTGTCATCCAAAAGTCCGGCTAGCCTGCCCGCTCTTGCCGGGCAGGCGTTAGATCACTACCGTGATGCTAGCACAAGGGATAAAAAGTGACCCATCAACAACCCTGGAAATCATGACGCTATTCAAACGATTGATAGCCAGGATCGCGCTGTTTTAACAGATCGGCACGCGTCCAGGGCCTTTCCAGCCCGGCAATATCAGCGGAGAGATGTTCAAGGAAGTTTTGCGTGGTGGCGATACGTCCGTGGCTCATAATCACCAGCGGCAGAACCAGCGCCGCGCTTAACTGCGTCAGCGAAAAGCCTTTCAGCTGCGTATGGCGCTGGCTAACCAGGAACAGCGTGCTGAGGGTAAAGCCCAACAGCAAACCGCTGGCGACTTCGCTTTTCGAATGGGCGTGCAGCACCAGGCGGGAAGCGCCGACCAGCAGCGGCACCATATAACCGATGGTCACCGCCACACCGCGCCAGAATGCGGGCAGGCGGCCCGATAACAGCCAGAGCATTACCGGCCAGAGCGTCGCCGACATCGCGCTGTGGCCGCTGAAGCCGGTAAAATTGAAGCGGGCGCTGCCGATGCCAAAACCCATAAACAGGATTTTCGAGACGCTTACCACCAGCCCCGCCAGGCCGAAGGCCAGCAGCCAGAACCAGAAGGTGCGTCGGTTATCGCTTTTCCACGGCAGGATCAGTGCGATAAGGATTGCTGTGGGGATCAGCAACATGCTGTCGCCAAAATAGGTAATCGTTCTCCAGGACATAGCCAACCTTTCTGTTTTATTTGTATACCCTCCGCCTTCCGGCGTAAGGGGGCGTCGCTACGCTGTCACAGAAAAGTGAGAGCTGGATCGCAGGCTGCAGTTTATCGGTGAAAAGGACGCGGCGCCAAAGGAGAAAGTCTGAAAAGCGTGCATTCCGCACAGTGCGTCGGCTTCCCGCAGCGGGCAGGCTGCTTTTTTCTGGCATCGCATCAGCGATCTCCCTATAATTGCCGCCAGTTAATCCTCCCAATATCTGACTGAAGCTAAGGATGATGTTTCAACATCGTTCGGCGCCACGTCACACAGTTATCAGGTCTTTAATTTTATGACTGACAAGTCTCACCAATGCGTCATTGTAGGTATCGCAGGCGCATCCGCATCAGGAAAAAGTTTAATTGCCAGTACGCTCTATCGCGAAATTCGCGAGCAGGTGGGCGATGAGCATATCGGCGTGATTCCTGAGGACAGTTATTACAAAGACCAAAGCCACCTGACGATGGAAGAGCGAATTAAAACTAACTATGACCATCCCAGCGCGATGGATCATGATTTGCTGCTGCACCATCTTCAGGCCCTGAAAGCGGGCCAGCATATTGAATTGCCGGTTTACAGCTACGTTGAACACACCCGCACGCAGGAAACTATTCATCTGAAGCCGAAGAAGGTGATCATTCTGGAAGGGATCCTGCTGTTAACCGATGCCCGCCTGCGTGAAGAGATGAACTTCTCAATCTTTGTCGATACGCCGCTGGATATCTGCCTGATGCGCCGCATGAAGCGTGATGTTAACGAACGCGGTCGCTCGATGGATTCGGTAATGGCGCAGTATCAGAAAACCGTGCGTCCGATGTTCCTGCAGTTTATCGAGCCGTCGAAACAGTATGCGGACATCATCGTGCCGCGCGGCGGCAAAAACCGTATCGCCATCGATATTCTGAAAGCGAAAATCAACCAGTTCTTTGAATAGGCCCGTCAGCAAGCGAAGGAAGAGGAGTAAACGGCGATGAGATTATGCGACCGCGATATTGAAGCCTGGCTCGATAACGGCAAACTGGCGATTACGCCGCGTCCGCCGGTGGAACGCATTAACGGCGCCACCGTCGATGTGCGGCTGGGCAACCAGTTTCGCACCTTTCGCGGTCATACCGCCGCCTTTATCGATCTCAGCGGCCCGAAGCATGAGGTCAGCGCCGCGCTCGATCGCGTGATGAGCGATGAAATCGTGCTGCCGGAAGGAGAAGCCTTTTTCCTGCATCCGGGCGAACTGGCGCTGGCGGTCACGCTGGAATCGGTGACGCTGCCTGACGATCTGGTCGGCTGGCTGGACGGGCGCTCGTCGCTGGCGCGTCTGGGCTTGATGGTTCACGTGACCGCGCACCGTATCGATCCGGGCTGGCAGGGCCGAATTGTGCTGGAGTTCTATAATTCAGGTAAGCTGCCGTTAGCCTTGCGCCCCGGCATGCTGATTGGCGCGCTAAGCTTCGAACCGCTGTCCGGCCCCGCCGCCCGCCCGTATAACCGTCGTGAAGATGCAAAATACAAAGGGCAGCAGGGCGCGGTCGCCAGCAGGATCGATAAAGACTAACTGCCTGAACAGGGGATGGGGTGAGACGATTAATTACCACGCTGGCAATATTATTCGTCGTGGTCGTAGCAGGAATGACAGCGCTGGTATTGCTGGTTAACCCGAACGATTTCCGCAATTACATGGTGCAGCAGGTTGAACAGCGTAGCGGCTATCAGCTGCGCCTTGAAGGCGATCTGCGCTGGCATGTCTGGCCGCAGCTCAGCATTCTTGCCGGACGTATGTCGGTGACCGCGCCCGGCGCGCAGCAGCCGGTGGTGATGGCGGAAAACATGCGCCTGGATGTCCATCTCCTTCCTTTACTTTCGCATCAGCTCAGCGTGAAGCAGGTGATGCTGAAAAATGCGGTGATTCGTCTGACGCCGGACAGCGCCGCCAAACGTCCTGATGATGCGCCGGTAGGGCCAGCCGACTCCGCGCCTTCTGAGCCGGTAAGAGGCTGGACGTTCGATATTAACAATCTCGAAGTGGCGGACAGCCTGCTGATCTGGCAGCAGCCGCAGGGCGAAGAGATTAACTTCCGCGATCTTAACCTTTCTTTGACGCAGGACAGCCGCCGCGAGGCGACGCTGTCGCTGGCGACGCGCGTCAGCCGCGATCAGCGTGAATTACAGCTGTCGCTGAACGGCGAAATGAACGTGGCGGAATATCCCCATCGCGTGAACGGCAAAATCGATGAACTGAGCTGGCAGCTTCAGGGGCCGGGTTTACCGGCCGCAGGCTTGCAGGGTAAAGGCAGCCTGCAGGCGGAGTGGCTGGACGACAGCCAGCGCTTCTCGCTGCAAAACGTGGCGCTGACGCTGGGCGAAAGCCAGCTGAACGGCGCCATCAGCGGTAAGCTGGGCAATGCGCCGCGGGTCAATATCGATCTGCGCTCGCCGCGCCTCGACCTGGATGCGCTGGCGGGCCTGACGCCGCCGACAGGGACAACGGCAGATGCCGCTGCGCCGGTTAACGCCAATCGCAGCCGCCCACCGGTTATTGCCGAGCCCAAAAGCTATATCGATCATCCGTTGAACGCCATGCAGACGGAACTGAAGCTGCAGGTTGATACGCTGCGCTGGCGCGGCATGGATCTGCAACAGGTGGCGATTGACGCGCAAAACCAGCAGGGCCTGGTGACGCTTGCCCGGCTAAGCGGTCAGGTAGGGGAGGGCACCTTCTCATTGCCCGGCACGCTGGATTTGCGCCAGCAGCCAGCGCAGGCCGCGCTGCGTCCGGTACTGAATAACATTGCGCTGGCGCCGTTGCTGCACGCTTTTGCGTTGCCGCCGACGCTGGACGGCCAGCTGAGCTTAACGGGTAACCTGAGCGGCAACGGATTGAGCGTGGATGATTTCCATCGTCACTGGCGCGGTAATGCCGATATGGCGCTGGCTTCCGCACGCATTATCGGCATGAACTTCCCGCAGCTGGTACAGCGCGCCGTTGGCCGTAACAGCGATCGGGTCAGCAGCGATGAAGAGAGCGGCAACAGTAATGAAACGCATCTCGACAAGCTGCAGGCGCAGGCTACGTTAAATAACGGATTAATGACGCTGAAAAACCTGCAGGGCAGCGCCGCGCGCTTTACGTTAGGCGGTGAAGGGCAGATCGATATGGCGCGTCGTCAGTGTGATATTAACTTCGGCGTACAGGTGACCGGCGGCTGGAAAGGTGAAAATGCCCTAATCGCCGCCCTTCAGAAGACGGCGGTTCCGCTGCGTATTTATGGCGGCTGGGATAATCTGCAATATAACCTGCAGGTGGATCAGCTGCTGCGTCAGCGACTGGAAAATGAAGCCAAAACCCGCCTTGAGAACTGGTCGCAGCGTCATCAGCAGGGTGCTTCGCCCCGCTGAGCTGATATAAAAGCCGCCCGCTAAGCAGGCGGCTTTTTTTATGCCTCGTAGTCGGGGTCGCGCTGATAAAGCGGAATAATCTTCACCTTATGCACGCGATGGCTTTCGACCTCTAAGGTGCGGAACAGATAATCGCCAAGCTGCAGCTCCTCGCCCGGCTGCGGAATGTGCTGTAGCTGATCCATCAGCAGACCGGCGATGGTGTGATAATCACGCTTTTCATTCAGCGGCAGCTCGATATACATCATCAAATCCTCCAGCGGCATATGGCCGTTGGCTATCCAGCTGCCGTCCTCGCACTGGAAAATGTCATAGCGCGCATCCAGCTCCTCGCTTTCGTTAGGTAAATTACCAGCGATGGTTTCCATCACGTCGCTTAACGTAACCACGCCTTCCAGCGAGCCGAACTCATCAACCACAAAGGCAAAGTGGGTCCGCGCGCTGCGGAACTGCTCCAGCGCCAGCAGCAGCGTGAGCTGTTCCGGGAACACCAGCGGCTGACGGATCAGGGCGCGCAGATCGAGCGAATGATGATGCAGCGACTGGTGCAGCAGGTCGATAACATGCACCACGCCGAGCGGCTCGCTGCCGTTTTCGGTAATCAGGATGCGGGTGTGCTGATTGCGATCGAGCTGCGCCATGATTTTTTCAGGCGTATCGCTCAGGTCAACATGCTCAATATCGTGGCGTGACGTCATAATGCTGCTGACGCTGCGCTGCGCCATGCCCATCACGCGCAGGATCATCTGGCGTTCCTGCTTATTGAAGACCGCACCCTGCTCATGAGCGTCCGCCACCAGCGAAGAGGTTTCCGTATCTAAATCGGCTTCGGCGGTCTGGCCGCGCAGCAGATGCAGCACCGCTTCTGCGGTGCGCTTGCGTAGCGGCATGGTCGAAGAAAGGAAGCGACGGCGGTTAAACTGCGACAGCTGGTTAAAGCTCTCGATTAAAATAGAGAAGCCAATGGCGGCATAGAGGTAGCCTTTCGGAATATGGAAGCCGAAGCCTTCTGCGATCAGGCTAAAGCCGATCATCAGCAGAAAGCTCAGGCATAAAATCACAATGGTTGGGTGGCCGTTCACAAAACGGGTCAGCGGCTTGCTGGCCAGAATCATCAGGAAAATAGCGATAACCACCGCCGCCATCATCACCGGCAGATGATCTACCATGCCGACAGCGGTTATCACCGCATCAAGCGAGAAGACCGCATCCAGCACCACGATTTGCGCCACCACCGGCCAGAAACGCGCGCCGCGTTTTTGCGGCTTCTCATCGCCGTTGCCGCCTTCCAGCCGCTCGTTTAGCTCCATGGTGGCTTTAAACAGCAGAAACAGCCCGCCAACCAGCATGATCAGATCGCGTGCGCTAAAGCCATGAGAGAAGAGCGTAAATAACGGACGCGTTAACCCGGTTAACCAGGATATAGAGGTCAGCAGCACCAGCCGCATAATCAGCGCCAGCAGCAGGCCGGTGACCCTGGCACGATCGCGCTGCGCTGGCGGTAATTTCTCCGCCAGAATAGCGATAAAGACCAAATTATCGATGCCAAGCACCAGTTCCAGCACGATTAGCGTAACCAGCCCGGCCCAAATTGACGGATCGGCGATCCATTCCATACCCTGTTTTACCTTTTATTGTTTATTTACCAGAGCAAATGATGGAATCTGAATAATGAAAACGCAATATTACCTGAGATAAATCCTAAATAAAAAATGCGCAGGCCTTATTTCTCGCCCATTATGCGCGTGATATTAGTTTTTCATATTGAAATTTGGCGGGGCGTAGTGAAGGGCGATTATTAACATTTGCTGGCTAAATAAACATCTGATATTCGCATCACGTAATAAAAGTTATTATCAAGCCGGAATTATCTGGAAAAGAAAGAAAGGTCTTACTGGGTTAACTTATTGAATTAAAGGGATTATTTTTTATATTCTTTAGTCTTATTCTGAAAGTGCTATGGATCTGCTTACTCACGCTTGTCACAACCAGTCAATAGTATAAAAATCTAGCCATAACTTATGTGATCGAACCGAGATAATTGATGCGGCTAATCTGCTGCGCTCAGATTAAAGCGCTATCTCTTGTTGCTTTATGAAAGATATAAAGCCGTTCGATTTACACGCCTCAAATAGCACTGTTTCTGATTTAACAGCATTGGTAGCTGAAAGCCAGGGGCGGTAGCGTGCTTAAACTCTGGTGGGCTGCCTCAAATAAGCGCGTCAAGAGTAATTTATAATTTTCTGTTGTTTTAAGACTAATGCTAAATAAATACGACAGAATAGTGTAATCCATCGCAAGGCCCGATTCGGACGTCATTACCGGAACTCAGGGCGGAAATAACGCCGATTCGGTCAGCAGGCTTGACCATCATTGCCTGAATTGCATGACAGCGGGTCGCTTCTGTTTTTACCGGGCGTACACAGAGCGGCTTTAGCGGCAGGAACATTTATATAAAACGAGGGGCAAACATCTCATGACGGAACAGCAATAGTTAGGGCAGATTGGTCGTGAATTGACGTTTATTCATGAACTTTTTTTGCGGCGACACACACCGCTTTAGACAATAAATCAGCAATAGTGATGATAATTCAATGATGAAAACGAAACTTAAGTTGGCTCCGTTACTGGTGTCCATCTCACTTATCAGTGGCTGTACTGTAGTCCCAGGGCAAAATGTTTCTACCAGCGGTAAAGATGTGATTAAGCAGCAGGATGCTGACTATGACATCAATAAAATGGTTAACGTCTATCCACTCACGCCAATGCTGGTTGAGCAACTGCGCAGCAAGCCAGTTGTTGCGCAGCCGAACCCGCTGCTCGATCAGGAAATTGCTAACTATGAATACCGTATTGGTGTCGGCGATGTGTTGAGCGTCACCGTCTGGGATCACCCGGAACTGACGACGCCAGCCGGCCAGTACCGCAGCGCCAGCGACACCGGCAACTGGGTACATTCCGACGGCACCATCTATTACCCTTATATCGGCAAAGTTAAAGTTGTCGGCAAAACTATTCAACAGGTGCGCACTGAAATTCAGAACCGCCTGGCCAGCTATATCGAAAGCCCGCAGGTTGATGTCAATATCGCCGCATTTCGATCGCAAAAAGCCTATGTCACCGGCGAAGTTGGCACCTCGGGGAAACAGGAAATTACCAATATCCCGCTAACCGTGCTGGACGCCATTAACGCCGCGGGCGGCCTGGCGGCTGACGCCGACTGGCGCAACGTGATCCTGACTCACAACGGACGCGAACAGCGTATTTCCCTGCAGGCGCTGATGCAGAACGGCGATCTGACTCAGAACCGTCTGCTCTATGCAGGCGATATCCTTTATGTACCGCGTAATGATGAACTGAAAGTCTTTGTGATGGGTGAAGTAACTCGTCAGCAGACCCTGAAAATGGATCGCAGCGGCATGACGTTGACGGAAGCGTTAGGCAATGCTGAAGGTCTGAATCAGGAAGTTTCTAATGCGACCGGCGTCTTCGTTATTCGTCCGAACCGCCAGCAGGGCGGCAAGATCGCCAACGTTTACCAGCTGAATACTTCCGATGCAACAGCGATGGTGCTGGGCACCGAATTCCAGCTGCAACCGTATGACATCGTCTATGTCACCGCGACTCCGCTTACCCGCTGGAACCGCGTTATCAACCAGTTACTGCCAACCATCAACAGCGTTCGTTACGGTATCGATTCGGCCCACGACATCAAAAACTGGTGATGAATATGTTTAATTCAATTCTCATCGTCTGTGTGGGCAATATCTGCCGTTCGCCAACCGGCGAGCGGCTAATAAAACGCTATTGCCCGGATATGAAAGTTGAATCGGCAGGATTAGGCGCTCTGGTTGACTATCCGGCAGACGAAAACGCGATCAAGGTAGCAGAGAAAAATGGCCTCTCGCTGGAGGGACACCGCGCGCGGAAAATCACTTCAGCCATGTGCAGAGAAAACGATCTGATCCTGGTGATGGAAAAAAAGCATATCAATGACATCAGCAATATTGCCCCAGAAGTTCGTGGCAAAACCATGCTCTTCGGTCATTGGTGTAACGGTCGTGAAATCCCGGATCCATATCGAAAAAGTATAGAGGCTTTTGAATCTGTATACCTTTTATTGGATAACGCCGCTCAGAAATGGGCCCACGCATTAAATCGATAATCAGGCATAATAATGGTCAATAAAAAATCAGATAGCTCGCAGAAAATTGCAGATGCCAAAGATGAAATCGATGTAGCCCGTTTATACGGTTCAATTATCGATCATCGCTGGCTTATTATTGGCGTAACCGCGCTATTCGCAGTAATAGGTGTTATTTACTCGATTCTGGCGACGCCGGTCTATCGGGCAGACGCCCTGGTGCAGGTGGAACAGAACCAGGGCAGCCTGGTGATGAGCCAAATCTCTAATCTGATGCCGGATACCAAACCCGTTTCAGATGCCCAGATTGGACTGATTATGTCCAGGATGGTGCTGGGTAAAACCATTGAAGATCTGAACCTGCAAACCACGGTTACGCCGAAATACCTGCCAATCGTCGGCGCTGGCTGGGCGCGCCTGATGGGCAACGATGATAAAAAAATCGCCGTTTCCCGTCTGGAGCTGCCGCCGGAACTGGTTGGCGCCAAACTGGTGCTTGAAATCGGTGAAAACAATACCTTTACGCTCTCCAGCGACGATGGCGAGCTGGTAAAAGGCAAAGTGGGCCAGATGGCGGCGCAGGGCAAGGTGAAAATCCTTGTTTCCGATACCAATGCCGGTCCTGGCGATAGCTTTACCGTTCAGAAAAATGGCTACCTGCCGACCTATAACGACCTGGTAGGCCGTCTGAGCGTGGTCGATCAGGGTAAAGATACCGGCGTGCTGGCCTTAACCCTGAACGGCACCGATCCGCAGCAAACGCAGGACACGCTGCGTGCTATCACGGAAAACTATCTGCTGCAGAACGTTGAACGTAAATCCGAGGAAGCGCAAAAGAGCCTCAACTTTATCGATCATCAGCTGCCGGAAGTTCGCCAGAAGCTGGATGACGCTGAGAACAGGCTGAACGCGTTCCGTCAGCAAAATGACTCAGTCGATCTGACGCTGGAAGCCAAGTCGATGCTGGATACCATGGTAAACGTGGATAACCAGCTGAACGAGCTGACCTTCCGTGAGGCGGAAATCTCTAAGCTCTATACCAAAGAGCATCCGGCTTATCGCACGCTGTTAGAAAAGCGTAAGACGCTGCAGGACGAGAAAAAGTCGCTTGAAGGCAAAGTTTCAGCGCTGCCACGCACCCAGCAGGAAATTATTCGTCTGACGCGTGATGTCGATGCCGGCCAGGCCGTGTTCATGCAGCTGCTGAACAAACAGCAAGAGCTGAGCATCAACAAAGCCAGCACCGTCGGTAACGTGCGTATCGTTGACCCGGCCCTGGTGCTGAACAAACCTATCGCGCCGCGTTCCGCCATTATCATCGCCGTATCGCTGGTGCTGGGCCTGCTGGTCTCCACCATCTACGTGCTGATGAAAACCATCCTGATTCGCGGCATCGAAAGCCCGGAACAGCTGGAAAACAGCGGTATCAACGTTTATGCCAGCATTCCGATTTCCGAATGGCAGCAGCAGCGCGATCGCAAGCTGACCGCCCTGAGCAAAGAGAAGGGCAAGAAAGCACTGCGTGGCGGCGAGCTGCTGGCGCTGGCGAACCCGGCTGACCTGGCGATTGAAGCGGTGCGCAGCCTGCGTACCACCATGCACTTCGCGATGCTGGATGCGCGTAACAATATCATCATGATTTCCGGCACCAGCCCGGCGATTGGTAAAACCTTTATCAGCACCAACCTTGCCGCCGTGGTCGCGCAGTCAGGCCAGCGCGTGCTGTTTATCGATGGTGATATGCGTAAAGGCTATTCCCATGAGGTGTTTAACAGCGATAACCGTCATGGCCTGTCCGATCTGCTGTCGAATCAGGCCACACTGGAGCAGGCTGTTCGCCCAACCAACGTCAGCGGTCTCGACTTTATCCCGCGTGGACAGCTGCCGCCGAACCCGTCTGAACTGCTGATGAGCCAGAAGTTTATCGACCTGATGGCGAGCGTGCAGAAACAGTACGACATCGTGATTATCGATACGCCGCCGATTCTGGCCGTTACCGATGCTGCCATTATTGGTATGCAGGCCGGTACCAGCATGGTTGTGGCCGGCTTTGAGAAATCAACGGTGAAAGAAGTGGAAGTGAGCGTACGCCGCTTTGAGCAGAACGGCATTGAAATTAAAGGCGCCATTCTGAACCTGGTAGTGAAGAAAGCCGCCAGCTATTACGGCTACGGCTATTACCACTACAGCTACGAATCGACCAAGCCATAAAACAGTAGCGCCAGCCGTTCGCGGCTGGCCTTTTTAAGGTTTTTAAAACGAATCCATTGAGACTGATGTTATGACTGAGTCTACGCCTTTAATCAGCGTTGTTATTCCTACCTTTAATCGTGCCGACATCATTTTAAAAACCCTAAACAGCGTCCTGAATCAAACTTACCGTCATATTGAAGTGTTCGTGGTCGACGATGCGTCTACGGATAACACCGCCGCGGTGATGGCGGGCGTGCAGGATGAGCGCGTGCATTTTGTCCAGCTGGAAAAAAACAGCGGCGGTACGCGTCCGCGCAACGAAGGCATTGAGCGCAGCAGCGGCGAATTTATTGCGCTGCTCGATTCCGATGACGAATGGGTGCCAGAAAAACTGCAAAAACAGCTGGATTACCTGCGTCAGCAGCCCGGTAAAAATCGCGTTTGTATGACGGCGAAATATAATAAGCGACCGGAAGGGCTGCACCTGCGCCGCAACAAAGATCTTCGTAAGTACCCCTCGATTATGGAATTTTTGCTGCTTGGCAATGATTTTCAAACCAGCACGCTATTGCTGGATGCGGCAATCGCCAAACAAACGCAGTTTGATCCGCAGCTACGTAAGCATCAGGACTGGGATTTTGCCCTGCGTCTGCAGGAAAGAGGCGCCAGCTTCTACTATCTCGATCTGCCGCTGACGATTTATGACGACTCCGATTCAACCGCGCGTATCTCATCCGATGGCAAGCGCGATAAATCTTTAATCTGGCTGGAGAGCATTAAAAAACGCGTTCCCAGTTATATCTGGTTCGGATTTTACGCAAAAATCATTGCCGACAGCTATCTGCTTTCCAATGAAAAATCGAAAGGGATCGCCATCTATTTAAAACTGCTGCTGTCGGGAAAAATTAAATTCAGCCATTTTATGGCGATGATGAACGAAAGATTCAAAAAGTTAGCCACTATTACCGCGAAACGCATTGTTCCGGGGAAGTGATTTAAAACAGCAATTGGAATGGCGAAAATATAATGAAATTTGTATCCCTGAAGATAGGTATAAGAAAGAATCGCTATCTCTATTTTGATCCGCATATGACATTTATGCTGTTCCTGTTCATGATGCTGGTAATGATGGGCGTGGCCCTGGTTAAAGAATCGGTAATGAAGCCGTACTTCTTTTCTGACCAAATCACTATTTTCAGCTTTATGAAATTTACCTACGGCTTCGGGCCGGGGAACTCCTACGGCAGCACCGCTTATTTCTATAAGCTGTTAGGTTTTGAACAGAGTTCGATTGTCTTTGCGCTTATATCGGCCGTGATTGTCATCAGCACCTTTGTCTTTATCTTTATTAAGGTGCGCGGCGGCTCGATGAATATTTTCGATATCGGCGTATTCCTGTTTTTCTGCTTCTCGTCAATGATTAACCTGACGTGGCAGAGTAAAGACTTCATCGTATTTCTGATGATGATGCCTTTGCTGATTACCTTTATGAATCGAACAGCCGGGCTGCTGATATGGACCTGTTTCGCCCTGTTTTACGCCTACTACTTCAGGACTTACTGGTTTTTATTCCTGATAGAGTTTTACGGTTTACTGTTGATGTCGCGCTATGTGCATAAAGGGAAAACAATATTTATTCTCTGTATCCTTTCTCTGCTGGTGCTGGCGTTTGGCTTCCAGTTTGGTTTAGGCATTGACGTTGATAATTTCCGTAATGAGGTAAACGAACACCGTCTGGATGATACCGGCGACGGCAGTAATACGCTGATTCGCCCCTGGTTCCCGGCAGGCAACCCAATATTTGGCTGGCTGAACGTGAGTTTGACCTGGATAACGTTCTTCTTCCCGTTCCCGCTGATATTAATGCTGTCGCCTTATTATGTGGTAATTTCCACCTTTATTATTCTGATGTATCGGAGAATATGGCAGACGCTTAATGCCGCGCTGCAGGACAGAACCTATCCGCTGGTGGTGTTATTTTCACTAATTATTATTTCATATACGGTAATTCAGAGCCTGTTTGAGCCTGACTACGGCAGCTATTTGCGACACCTCGCGCCGTTCTACCCGTTAATGTTTTACGTCTATTTAAGTTTTGGGAAATTTAAAAAGGAAGAGTAAATGAAGATCCTCCATGCTGCTGAGACAATAAAAGGTGGCGTAGCCACAGTTTTAAAGCAACTTGTCGCGGCACAACAGGAAGATAAAGGCAGTTATCAAATCCAGTGCCTGATCCCGGAAGATCAGGCGGGAGAACTGGATACGGCGCATGAAGAAAACGTGGTGAAATGGCAGCGTAAGGGCCGTTCGGTCGGCACGTTGTTCTCTTTCGCCATCGCTTTTTGCCGCACGGTAATGCGGTTCAAGCCTGATGTTGTGCATCTTCACAGTTCGTTTGCCGGTGTCATTGGACGTGCCTGTTTGCTGTTACTTTGGCCTTTTGTACGACCGAAGGTGGTTTATTGTCCCCACGCATTTAGCTTTTTAATGCAGACCAGCAATGGAAAAAAGAAAATCTATTCGCTGATCGAAAAAGCGCTGCTGCCAATGACCGACGCCATTATCTGCGTCAGCCAGTATGAAGCGGATCAGGCTAAGGCGCACGGCATTAACGCTGACAAGCTTTTTGTGATTCATAACGGCGTAGCCGAAAGAAATATTATTAAGGCGGATAACCGCGCCGATCCACGAATTAATTTACTCTTCGTGGGCCGTTTCGATTATCAAAAAGGTTACGACATTCTGCTTGATGCCATGAAGCGTAATCAAAACAGCAATATTCATTTGACGTTGATAGGCGACAGTGTTCACAGCGCAGAGCAAATTGAAAAGCTGCCCGGCGCGGAATATACCGGCTGGCTTAAAGCAAGTCAGATGGAACCTTATTTTATCGCGGCCGATGTGCTGGTAATCCCCAGCCGCTGGGAGGGTTTTGCGATGGTGCCGCTGGAGGCAATGAGTTATTCAGTGCCAATTATTGCCAGCGACGCGACTTCTCTGCCGGAAGTTGTGATTAATAATGAAACGGGCTACTTGTTTAAAAATGGCGATGCCGATTCCTTACTTTCCGTTCTCAATCGTTTAGATAAATCTGATTTAGAAGTAATGGGACGAAAAGGAAATCAATTATATAGAGATAACTTTACTTCTCAGGCTATGATAGCCAAAACGCATGGTTTATATGCCGACATACTGAAACGTTGAACACCAAATTAACTATAGCGAGGTCTAAGACATGTCTTCAATCATGCATGAATTAGGCAGGGAAGATAATAAAATGATAACGGCTAGTGGGTTTCGCACGCGTACCAATGCGTCGATTATTTCTATCATACAGCGTTTCTCTGACATTTTTGTTATGTTTACGGGACTCTATATTTTAGCGCGTATTGAATCCCAGCCTTTTTCGTCGTCCTGGTGGCTGCTTTCTCTTACTGCCCTGGTCCTTTTCCAGATGATTGGCGGTATCACAGATTTTTATCGTTCATGGCGTGGCGTTAGCTTTGCCAGCGAACTGCAGCTGATTTTGCAAAACTGGGCGCTGAGTATTCTTATTACCGCCGGGGTGATGTCCTTCGTCAGCGAAATGGATGTTAACTTTAAGACGTATTTGTTGTGGTTCGGCATTGTCGCTATCGGCTTTATTATTTGCCGTTCGGCGATTCGTTACTTTGCCCGCGTTATTCGCAAATTAGGCTATAACACGCGCAATGTGGCGATTGTCGGAAATATGCCTATCGGCGTTTCACTTGCTAATAGTTTCATTAACGCTCCCTGGATGGGAATGAACGTTGTCGGGCTCTATTCTGACGTTGCTAATGAATCTCGTAGTGATGCGGGAAATATCAACTACTGCGGCAATCTGGACCAGCTGTTAGTTGATGCCCGTGAAGGAAAGCTGGATAAAATTTATATCGCTATGGCGATGTCGGAAGAGACGGCTATTCGCGATCTGGTGGTCAAACTTTCCGATACCACCTGCTCGGTAATGCTGATTCCTGATATTTTCACCTTTAATATTTTGCAGTCGCGCACGGAAGAGATTAACGGCGTGCCGGTGGTGCCGTTGTTTGAAACGCCGATGAACGGTATCAATATGGTACTGAAGCGTCTGGAAGATATTGTTATTTCCTCCTGCATTCTGCTGTTTATTTCGCCGGCGCTGTTGACCATTGCCGCACTGGTGAAATTTACGTCGCCAGGTCCGGTTATTTTCCGTCAGGTGCGTTACGGCATGGATGGTAAGCCGATTAAAGTGTGGAAGTTCCGTTCCATGTCGGTGATGGAGAATGGCGATAAGGTTACGCAGGCAACTAAAGGCGATGCGCGCATTACGCCTGTCGGCCGGATCCTGCGTTCAACCTCGCTTGATGAGCTGCCGCAGTTTATCAATGTGCTGAAAGGGGATATGTCAATCGTTGGGCCGCGTCCGCACGCCGTGGCGCATAACGAACAGTACCGCTCGATTATTCAGGGCTATATGCTGCGACACAAGGTTAAACCTGGCATTACCGGCTGGGCGCAGATTAATGGCTGGCGCGGTGAAACCGATACGCTGGAAAAAATGGAAAAGCGCATCGAGTTTGACCTGCAATATATCCGCGACTGGAGCATCATGCTGGATCTGAGAATCATTTTCCTGACGATCTTTAAAGGCTTTATCAGTAAAACGGCTTATTAAAAAATAGTTGTTTAATTTTCAACGGTAAATAAAAGCAGGCTGGCTTACTCTTTCTCGTAAGTCAGCAAAGCGACAAAATGATTTTCTGACAGGATAGCAGGATTTTAATTTTTATTTAGCGAAGCAGCGTTAAGGCAGGGGATGTGCCGCTCGCCGTATCTGGCGACGCTGACTAAGCTTTACGATTATATTTGCATAAAATAAGGGGATGCCATCTGAAGAAGATGGGATATCTCCTTTTTTTTAGGCGTTTAGCAATCGTAGACAGAGGTGGCAATGAAAATCTCTTTTTTTGTTTATACTTTTCCGGTGCCTTCAGAAACATTTGTAACAAATCAGATAACCTATTTTATCGACAGAGGATTTGACGTTGAAATAATTGCGGTACTGCCTGGCCCGGCAGTTGAAGAATTTGCAAAGAAAGATCGCTATGCGCTGCTGCAAAAAACGCACTATTTATTATCTGCTGAAGAAAATAAAACCAGCGCTCGCGCAATGAGTCGTCTGAAAACCATTGCCAAAGGTTTAGCTCAGGCAAAGCTTAAAGTGCTTCCGGCGCTTAACTATAAAAAGTATGGTTACAGCGCTAAAAATCTCTCTCTGCCCGCGATCATCGCCGCCAATAAACAGAGCTATCAGGCGGATCTGTTTATTGCGCATTTCGGACCTGCTGGCGTGCTGGCAAATAAGCTGCGTCAATTTGGCGTTCTGAAAGGCGAGCTGGCGACAATTTTCCACGGTTACGATATTTCCACCCATCGTATTTTGAAAACCTACGCGGAAGATTACAAAGAGCTGTTTCATGACAGCAAATTTATCCTGCCAATTAGCCGACTGTGGGCGGAACGCATTCGCTCGCTGGGCGGCGATGCGGCCAAAACGCATATTATGCGCGTCGGCATCGACACTGAAGATTTCGATTTTTCTCCGCTGAAGCAGATTGGCGAACCGATCCGCTTGCTGACTATCGCCCGTCTGACCGATAAAAAAGGGATTTTCACCTCGCTGGAAGCGTGCCGCATCCTGAAAGAACGCGGTTACGCCTTTACCTATAACGTGTTGGGCAACGGCCCGCAGCGTGAGGAAGTTGAGCAGACGATTGCCCGTTACGGCTTGCAGGATCAGGTCATCCTGCACGGCTTCCAGCCGCCGCAGGTCATTAACCAGTTCCTGCGCGAATCGGATATTTTTATGCTGCCTTCGCAGACCGCGGAAGATGGCGATATGGAAGGGGTGCCGGTAGCGTTGATGGAGGCGATGGCACGTGGGATTCCGGTGGTTTCTACCTGGCACAGCGGCATTCCTGAGCTGGTTGAAGACGGCAAGAATGGCTGGCTGATTAAAGAGAAAGATGCCGCTGCGCTGGCTGATGTCATTGCGAAAATCGCGGACGAAAAACCCGACTTGATGCCGATGCTGCAGGCCGCGCGCCAAAAGGTTGAGCAGGAGTTCGATAAGAAGAAGTCTTATGACAGCCTGATCGCATTAATTAGCGGGCAGCAGCCTGCATGAATATGGCGCTAATGTCAGATAAAAAATGTGTAAGAGAGATCGTGCGATGTCTACTGAAGCTTTAGTAAGTGTACTGATCCCGGTGTATAACTGCGAAAAATTCATCGAGAAACGCTGCTTTCGATTATTAACCAGAGTTATAAAAATCTCGAAATCGTTATTATCGATGACTGCTCAACGGATAATACGTTCGCGCTGGTACAGGCGGTACGTGATAATCATCCCGACGTGCGCTTTGTTCTTCAGCAGAATCAGCCTAATCTGGGGTCTCTGCAACCCGTAACCGTCTGGTTGCCGCTGCCAGCGGCGACTATATTGCCTTCCTGGATTCTGATGATTACCTGGAAAGCAATATGATTGCCTCGCTGGTTAATACGCTGGAAAAAGAGCAGGCAGATGTTTCCCAGTGCCTCTATTTTTATGAAAGCGAAGATGGCAGCAGTAAAAAAGTCACTAACCGCTTTGCGCCTGCCGGCACGCTGACCGGCAAGCAGGCTTTAATTGCGATGCTGGAAGGCGACATTCCCGGCTTTCTCTGGAATAAGCTGTTTAAGCGCGAACTCTTTGACGGCATCGCCTTCGATGAAAAGAAAATCATTTTCGAAGATTATGAAGTGCTGATTCTTATCTTTAATAAGAATATGACTATGTCCTTCACCGCAGAGCCGCTTTACCATTACATTCAACGGCCTCAATCGCTGACCAAGAAGTCCTGGGATAAAGCAACCATGCGTTTAGATTACCTGCCTCTGACTGACCAGCTGACGGGTAGCGTCTGGAAGAATAAGGAAGAACGTAAAATTTTCCTGCGTCATAAATATTCTGTTATCGCACGCGTTGCGTTTATGGCCGTTTCGCGCGCCGTAAGCTTTTCCGCCGCGGTACAGGCAATTAAAAAATGCCGTTCGCACCTCTCATTTCGTGAGTTTTACTCTGTATCCCCTACGTTAAATAAAAAAATAAATATCCTTAATGTCATGCTGTTTACATCACCGTATACGCTGGTTCTGTTGGGGCGCATGGGTAAGCATATTCTGAAAAAAGGATAAATTTCCCCGCTTTAAAAAAGGGGAACGATCGGCGTTAATGGCGATCGATTAACCTTTTAACGTTTTTAATCATTGGTGGTTATTTAGGAGAGAAGAGTGAAAGTTCATTATTATAAAACTGCCGCAGGTAACTTTGGCGACGATTTAAACGAATGGCTGTGGCACGATTTATTACCAGGGGTGTTTGATGATAATGAAGAATGCCGCTTTGCCGGTATCGGGACAATTATCAGCTCTGCGTTGCCGCCAGCCAAAAAATGGATCGTGTTCAGTAGCGGCGTTGGCTATGGCGTTCCGCCAGCCAACTTTGGTAATGAAAGCTGGAACATCCTGAGCGTACGCGGCCCGCTGACTGCGCATGTGCTGGGCTTGCCAAAAGAAAAAGCGATTACCGATGGCGCTGCGTTATTAAGTACGCTGCCAGAATTCCAGCCGGTGCCGGAAGCTGAGCGCAAAGGTGTGATTTTCATTCCTCACCACGACGCGCTGAAAACCGGTCAGTGGGAAGAAGCCTGCCGCCGTGCCGGGGTGGAATATATCAGCCCGCAGGGTGATGCGAAAACCATCATTAACCGTATCCGTCATGCCAAACTGATTCTGGCAGATGCCATGCATGCCGCGATTATTGCCGATGCGATGCGCGTGCCGTGGGTGCCGCTGGTCAGCTCCAGCCAGATCAACACCTTTAAATGGCTCGACTGGACCCAGACGATTAATCAGCACTATCAGCCGCTGGTGTTAGGCAGCAGCTCATTCCGTGAATCAATGCGTGATAAAACGCTGGCGCTGTATGGGGAAAACTATCACCTGAAAAACGCCGACGTGGATTACGCCATTAAAGAATTTATTCGCGTACGTAAGCAGAAAAGTACTGCATGGTGGCCGCGCTACCTGAAATATACGCGTTACTTCTCTCATGAAGTGCCGGATCGCCTGTTTACCGGCGCGGAGACGCGTTTCAATATGAAATGGAACGACCGCTATATTGATCAGGCGGCGGCGAAACTGCGTCAGGCGGCCCAGCTTGGTGGCCAGCGCAGCGACGATAAGGTGTTTTATGAGAACGTGGAAAAACTGCAGGAGCGTTTACGCCAGGTCGAAATCATCGCCCGCGCGTAACGCTGAAACCTTCCACCAATCAGGACATTACAGTGAGCAAACAGTCAGATAAACCTACGCCGAAAGGCAGCGTCGCCTCCGGCGCCGTTTGGTCAATCCTCGATAACGTGGCAGCGCAGGGCATAACCTTTGTTATCTTCCTGGTGCTGGCGCGCTTACTCGACCCGCATCTCTATGGCATGCTCAGCGTGTCCATTTTGATTACCCAGCTGTTCAGGACGGTCATATTTGAAAGTATCGCCACGTCGATCATTCGTAAGCATGAGCCGACCGACGAAGACTTTAATACGGCCTTTTTAAGCTGCTGTATATTTGCGGTTCCGGCGTTTCTCATTGTCTTCTTCTCGGCCAACATCCTGGAAAATATGATGGATGTGCCAGGGCTGGGCGACGTTATTCGCGGTACCAGCGTGATTATTCTGGTCAGCGGCCTGAGTAAAACGCATGAAGCCTGGCTGACGCATCGCTTGCTGTTCCGTTCGCTGGCGATCCGCTCGATTACCTCCATTGGCCTCGGCGGTATTGTCGGCGTTTATCTGGCGTGGAAGGGAATGGGCATTACCAGTCTGGTTATGCAGCAGGTGGTGACTTCGGTGGTGGCGACCGTCACGCTGTGGCTGGCGACGCCGTGGAAACCGCGCCTGAAGTTTTCCATGGCCTCGTTTAAAGAGTCAATGCGCTTTTCCCGCCACGTTGCGCTCAGTGGTGTTACCAACTTCGCTAACCAGAACAGTGATATTTTCTTTATTACTTACTATCTGGGCAGTGCGGCAGCCGGGGTGTATTCCGCAGGTAAACGTATCGTGAACACGCTGAATACGGTGATGGCGACCGCGCTGATGCGCGTTTCGCTACCGGCGTTTTCGCGGGTAAAAAATCAGCTGGATGAGTTCAAATCCCACTATCTGAACGCCACCTTTTTTACCATTTTGCTTACCGCGCCCGCCTTTATCGGACTCTGCTATCTTTCGCATGATGTTACCTGGCTGCTGCTGGGGCAGAAGTGGATGGAATCGGTGCCGGTTATGCAGATCGTCAGCGCCACCGGCTTTATCGTCTCCATTGGCTACTATAACCATACGGTAATGTTTGCCCGCGATCGCCCCGACTGGCAGTCGCGCCTGACGCTGCTGTATGCGGTAACCAATATCACCATCTTCTTTATCTTTGTCCGCTATGGGCTGGTCGCGATGGCGCTCTCTTACTCATTGCGCACGCTGCTGCTCTATCCGGTTTCGGCCTGGTGCGCGCTCACATTGCTGAACGTCACCTGGAAAGAGTACCTGGCGCAGATTGTCAGCCCGATTATCGGTTCGCTGGTGATGTGTCTGGGCCTGTTTGCGATTGATCGTCTGCTGCATCTGCAAACCGGCTGGGAAAAACTGGTATTAGATATTGTTGCGGGTGCCGTTATTTATGGCCTGTACGTGATGATCTTTATTCCTCGCCATAAGCTGGCGGTCTTTTCCAATGCCGTGACGATGATTAAAAACCGTAAAAAACCTGCCTGACAGTAAGAAAAAAGCCTCAGCGCTGACGCTGAGGCTTTTTTTTATGCCGGCTTCACCTGTTTTTGCGTCGCCAGGTTTAACCACGGCGCTTCAGGGCTGTTCCCCAGCGCTACCCACACCGCATTGTTATTGACCGAGACACTCTTCCCGGCATATTTATTGCGCTGATTCAGCTGCGATTTTGCTGAGGAGAGCTGATCGCTGCTGTAGGTGAAGTTGCTGCTGACGCCAATGTTGTTTTGGATAGTCCAGGCGATATCGGGCGAACTGCCGTTACTGTAAGCAATGGGCATCTCGTTACCGGAAATCACGCTGTTATCGCTAATGGTCAGTGACCGGCTGATGCCACTCAGCGTAGCGAAGCGTCCTTCGCCGCTCACCTGCGTATTTTTAATACTCAGGTTATCCAGGTTCGGCAGCTTAAACGCGGTACTGACGTTAAGATAGGTATCGCCGTTAACGTTAATGGTGCCGCCTTTGCCGCGCGCCATTTCTAATCCAATACCCTGGCCGTTCAGCTCGTGATAGCTGTTGTTGCTGGAGATAAACACATCGGGATTCGAGGTGATTAGCGCCGCCCTGGCGAATCCGCGCGTATCAAGATTATTAATGCGGAAGCGCTTCGGTTGATTCAGGTAAAGTGCAGTGTTGGTCCGCGCCCCTTCATTAATCATGCTGCCGGAGAGGGTGACATCATGATCGCCGGTCTGGGTGGCAATGGCGAAGCCATAAGCTTTCGTTCCTTTGGCAATCAGGACGGTGCTGTCGATATTAATGCCTTCGTTAAAATTGACGATGGCGATCGCCGCTTTAATCGGCTTCCAGGCGTTGCCGTTCAACATGTCCGGGCTGTTGCTGTAGCGAATGGTGTTTTTAACGTTGATATTTTTGCACTGAATATAGGCTTCGCCCCACCAGGTTGCGCCGCCCATGGAAATATTACCAATAGAGATGCCGCCGATAATATTTTCCATCGCGAAGTGGCGGCGGAAGCTGCCTTTCGCCATATTATTGGCCATGATGATGTCTTTGTGATCGAAGTCGCGCAGGTGCTTGCGGGCCCCCGGTAACCCTTCTGCATGGAATGCCAGGCGCGCATCTTCGCCCGCCTTACAGTAAGCATGGTTGCCGGTCATAATGGTGCCGGAGCCCCAGATGGTGACCGCGTCGCCGCGATCCTCGCCCAATTTGGAATGCAGATCGCGCATACCGGTTCCCGCGCCCAGGCACTCTAAAAACCAGTTGTTAGTAATCTTGGTGCCGTAGGCGCCAAAGCCCGCCGGGGCGATAACCGACTGCAGCATGCGATAAAAATAGCAGTTAGACACTTCACAATAGTTGGCGGAAATCATTATTCCGCCCTGACGCCCGCCGGTTTCACTTTTTAATAGCATAGGATTATCTAATACCATGCCGTGAATTTGTGTGGCGTCCGCTTTCAATTCCAGTAAAAATTCATTACCCATATTGCCTAATGGGGTAATAATACCGTTGCCGCGCCCTTCGATGATTTGGTTTTTTATTGTCAGCTTAACCGGCTTATTAATACTGACCGGCGTATCAATCGTCAGGTATTTCTTATCTTCCGCCAGCTGTTGAAGGGCGGCGAAATTATCGACCGGGCCGTTACCGCGATGAATATCATTACGAATCTTCGCCCAAGAGGTGGATGCATGATCGAGAATAATGCCTGGCGCGCCGCTGATCTTTCCTGCGGCGCCTTCCGGCGCGGGCGCAGCAGAAGCGGGGGCCGCATTCGCGCGTGTCAGACTACCTAGCGTGCCCACGGCAGCGGCGGAAACCAATATTTTGGTTAAGGCCTTACGCCGCGAGTGGATACGTTCTTCACCGGCTTTTTCATTAATGCTCATCTCTGACCCTTTTAAGAATGATAACGCCAGGTTTCATTATTCATTTAAGCCAGATAATTGGAAGATGTAATATTTAAATTCAGATAAAAGAAAACGCTTTTTTACACTTGTGGCTGACAGTCTGATTTTTTATCAGATTAATCTCAGCGAATAGTGCTTGCCGTAATAAAATAAGCTGATTAGGCGGTTTTTCCTTTATTGTTTATACCCTGGATTTATTGTTGGATTTATTCAGCACTATAACATCCGGCTGCGTTATCACTTTCTTTCATTAACATTGTTGACCAGGAAAATTTTCAGAATAAGATTATACTTAACGATTAGTCCTTTATTGCATAATCGCTGAATGTCTTCACATCATTATATGGAAAAAATATGACCAAGCTTAAAGCAGTTATCCCCGTTGCGGGTCTCGGTATGCATATGCTCCCTGCTACAAAAGCCATTCCTAAAGAGATGCTGCCTATCGTAGACAAGCCGATGATTCAATACATTGTTGATGAAATCGTTAAGTCGGGCATCAAGGAAATCGTGCTGGTCACTCATGCGTCGAAGAACGCGGTTGAAAACCATTTTGATACCACCTATGAACTGGAAGCGCTGCTGGAACAGCGTGTGAAGCGCCAGCTGCTTAGTGAAGTACAATCCATTTGTCCGCCGGGCGTAACTATCATGAACGTTCGCCAGGCGCAACCTCTGGGCCTCGGCCATTCGGTACTTTGTGCCCGTCCTATGATCGGTGACAATCCTTTTGTGGTTGTGCTGCCCGATGTCATCATGGATGATTCCACCGCTGACCACCTGCGTTATAATCTCGCCGCAATGGTCGCGCGCTTTGAAGAAACCGGGCACAGCCAGGTTCTCGCGAAGCACATGCACGGGGCCGACCTGTCTGAATATTCCGCGATCTCCACGAAAGAGCCGCTGGAGAATGAGGGCAGCGTCAGCACGATTACCAGCTTTATCGAAAAACCAGAACACCCGGAAAAACTGGATTCCGATCTGGCGGCGGTAGGGCGCTATGTGCTGTCCGCAGATATCTGGGCCGAGCTGGAAAAAACCGAGCCGGGCGCCTGGGGCCGTATTCAGCTGACGGATGCGATTGCCAGCCTGAGCAAGAAACAGCCGGTTGATGCCTGCCTGATGACCGGCGACAGCTTCGACTGTGGCCGTAAGCTGGGCTATATGCAGGCATTTGTGACTTACGGTCTGCGTAACAACCAGCAGGGCGCCGCTTTCCGCGAGACCATCAAACAATTGTTGGCAAAATAATTCCTCACTATGACACGCCGCGCGTTTGCGCGGCATAAAAGGAGTTCACATGGCTATTTTGGTAACGGGCGGAGCAGGCTACATCGGCTCTCATACGGTGCTGGCGCTTTTAGAGCGCGGCGACGACGTTGTGGTAATGGATAACCTCAGCAACGCCTCGCGGGAATCCATTAACCGCGTTGAGAAGCTGGCCGGAAAGAAAGCCACTTTCGTTGAGGGCGATATTCTGGATCGCGCCTGCCTGCGCGATATCTTCGCCAGCAACACCATTAGCGCCGTTATCCATTTTGCCGGTCTGAAAGCCGTGGGCGAATCGACCCGCAAACCACTGGAATATTATGAAAATAACGTTTCCGGTACGGTGGTTTTGCTGGAAGAGATGCGCAACGCCGGCATTTATAACTTTATTTTTAGCTCCTCTGCGACCGTTTATGGCGCTAATGCGCCGGTTCCCTATGTTGAAACCACACCGATTGGCGGCACCACCAGCCCTTACGGTACGTCAAAACTGATGGTTGAACAGATCATGCAGGATTACGCCAAAGCGGACAGCCAGTTCAAAGCCATTGCGCTGCGCTACTTCAACCCGGTTGGCGCGCATGAATCTGGCGAGATCGGCGAAGATCCGAACGGCATTCCTAATAATCTGCTTCCTTATATTGCGCAGGTTGCGATCGGCCGTCTGGAAAAGGTGGGCATTTTTGGTAATGACTATCCGACTGAAGATGGCACCGGCGTGCGCGACTATATCCATGTGGTGGATCTGGCGGAAGGGCATTTAAAAGCGCTCGATCACCTGCATCAGGTTCAGGGTTACAAAGCCTATAATCTGGGCGCTGGCAAAGGCTATTCCGTAATGGAAATGGTCAAGGCATTTGAAAAAGCGTCCGGCAAGCCGATTCCTTATGAAATCAAACCGCGCCGCGATGGCGATCTGGCCGCCTTCTGGGCAGATGCGACGCTGGCGGATAACGAGCTGGACTGGCGCGTATCCCGTGGCATTGATGAGATGATGCGCGATACCTGGAACTGGCAGTCAAAAAATCCTAACGGCTACCGTTAAAATCAAGTTGATCTAATGTTTTTCGCAAAGCAAAAGGTTTGTTTATGCCTGTTAATAGTGCTGATTGCCTTGTGAAATAAGTTAATGCACTGTGTGGCTTCTGGAAACAGAAGCCATTTCTGTTTCATGGCTACGCTAAACGAAAGCTAAACGGCATCGCTTTTAGTACCGCAGGAGGCCCCGTAAAATAGAGCCTGTCGCATTAAAGGATCATAAAACGCGATGGCGTTATGACGAAAGTAAACAGAGCTGATATTTTGCGCGCTTTGTTTGTAAAGCAAACAATCAACGCGTTCTTAAGCTAAAAGCAGAGAAGTCAACGCCTGAACCGGCAATTTTATACTTGTCTGTAAACGATGATAGTACGAGAATCGTAAACTATTAGCGCAGGGTTATAGCGCTTTCTGTCGGCGTTACGAGAAAAAATTACCAGGTTGCTCTCGCAGGCTATGCTTGTTTGAGCCCTGAGCCACTGAAGCATCTGGTTGCTTAAAGCCAGGGGCGGTAGCGTGGGCAATTTCAGGGATCTGTGATCACTTTCAATACTGGTGCAAACATGCAAGAAATCGTGCTCGTTTTTCTGGGAGCGCTGGCGCTGCTTTTTATCTCTCGTAAGATTGCCAAGAAAGTAGGGCTGGTAGATAAACCTAATGCGCGGAAACATCACAACGGCCATATTCCGCTGGTCGGCGGAGTATCGGTTTATCTTTCGTTGTGGATTATCTACGTTATGCAACCAACCTGGCTGCCTGACTTTTCTGTCTATATGGTTTGCGCCACGATGTTAATCGTCGTCGGCGTGCTGGATGACAAACTGGATTTACCCGTGCTGCCGCGCATGGCGCTGCAGGCGTTGGTGGCCGCCATTATGATGTACAACGGCCTCTATCTCTATTCACTAGGCAATATTCTGTTTGGCTACGAACTGGTGCTTGGCGTTGTCGGCTATGCCGTAACGCTGCTGGCCGTCATTGGCGCTATTAATGCTTTCAATATGGTTGATGGTATTGATGGGCTGCTGGGGGCGCTTTCTTCCGTCACTTTTGGTGCTTTAGCCGTCGTGTTCTGGATGGGCGAACAAGATGATATGGCGCTGTGGTGCCTGTGCCTGATGGTCGCTTGCCTGCCTTATATTTTGCTAAACCTCGGGATCCCGTGGGGGCGCAAGTTTAAAGTGTTTATGGGCGATGCGGGCAGTACGCTAATCGGCTTTACGGTGATCTGGCTGCTGATTATCGCCACCCAGGGCGAAAATGCGGTGATGCGCCCTGTGACTGCCCTGTGGCTGATTGCCGTTCCTTTGATGGATATGCTGCGCGTGATGATTGCACGCATCAGAAGAGGGGACAGCCCGTTTAAGCCGGACAGAGAGCATCTGCATCATGTGTTGTTAAAATTTGGTTTTAAAACTAATGAATGCTTAATTTTAATAGCTCTCATGCATGTGACTTTTTGTTCCGTTGGTATACTGATGCTTAAGACAAAATTAAATGAACCATTGAGCTTATTAATATTCTTTGTAATTTTTATTACATACTTTATTATTTTCAATACCCAATCTTTTTCAAAAAAAGCTATACTCAAAAATAAAGGAATAAGTAAAATTTAAACATGAGAAATAATAAGACTTTCAATAGTTTCAAATGGAGCGCTATAGAAAGAATAATAGCACAATTTATGCAATTGTTTGTGGTCATTGTTTTAGCAAGGATTTTAGGACCACAAGCATTTGGGCTGGTAGCATTAATAATGGTGTTTATTTCAATAGCCCAAGTTTTTATTGATGGTGGAGTTTTAATTGCTCTTGTAAGACAAGATAGTTGTACGGAAAGAGATTACACTACTGCTTTTTATTTTAATATAGCTATAGGTTTATTAACTTATGCAATTTTAATAATCATAGCTTTTCCCCTGTCTGGCTTTTATGAAGATGAAAGGATTAAAAGCTTATTAATTTTAATGGGGTCTTCACTTCTCTTTAATGCATTGTCAATTGTACAAAAAGCCCGTTTGACAAGAGAACTTGACTTTAAAACACAAGCGAAAGCATCAATAATAAGTGTTTTCATAGCAGGTTTAATTAGCATAGTGATGGCATTATATAATTATGGTGTCTGGGCTCTTGTTGTCCAATATATTACTATGTCTTTTATAAGTACATCCATACTGTATTACTATTCACCATGGCATCCTAAAGGTAAGTTTTCAAGTGAGAGTTTTAAGCGTCTATACGGCTTTAGCTATAAGCTGTTATTATCGGGATTAATTGATACTATATATAAAAATATTTATCCTTTGATTATTGGTAAGTTTTTTAATGCCACGAGCGTAGGCTTTTTTAACCAAGCCAGGCAATTATCCAGCGTTCCAGCTACCACGTTAACTACGATAATACAAAGAGTTACTTTCCCTTTACTTAGCAAACATCAAAATGATGAAAATAAGCTAGATAAAGATTATTTACTAATGCTAAGAATGTCAGCTGCAGTTATATTTCCTATAATGATTGGGCTTTCTCTAATATCAGATTCTTTAATAGTTCTACTACTTGGAAAGGAATGGTTCAGTATTATACCTTATTTTTGTATTTTATGCTGGGCTTACTCATTTTATCCTGTGCATGCGATTAATCTTAATTTGATACATGTTAAGGGGCGATCAGATATATTCCTCCGATTAGAGATTTTAAAAAAAATTGTAGCCACTATTATTTTAATTATTAGCCTGGAATTTGGTATTAAGGGGATATGTTATGGCCTCTTATGTATGTCTTTATTCGAGTTATTTGCAAATACATACTATACGCAAATGTTATCTACTATAACGATGTGGGTACAATTTAAAAAGTTAGGTAAGATGTATGTTATTTGCTTCATCAGTGCTGTTGTTGCGTATTATTTTTGTTGTAATTTATCGCCTTCGATATTAAAAATGTTGTTTTCTCTGTCTATAGCCTTATCTGTATACTCCGCCCTTATTTTTTTCTTTGAACGAGATTTAGTATATATCTTCAGAGGATTTTTTTTACCAAGAGACAAATAATATGTTTTCTGTAGTTATGTCTGTTTATAATGCGGAGCTTTTCCTAAAAAAAGCGATTGAAAGTATTTTAGAACAATCGTTTAAGGATTTTGAGTTCATTATTATAGATGATGGTTCTACTGATGAATCAATAGATATCATAAAGGAATTTGCTTCATTAGACCCACGTATCATATATCGATCCAGGGAAAACAAAGGTCTAATAACTTCATTAAATGAAGCTATAAATTTGTCATCTTATGAATATATAGTAAGGATGGATGCCGACGACATATCAGCTCCGGAAAGATTACAAAAAATTGCAGATGTTATAAAAAATAATCCCGCAATTGATTTAATCTCATCCGCTTCAATACTTATTGATATGAATGATGACTTCATTTGTTATTCACCTCATAATTTAAATGAGGAAAAAATATTATCTTCTCTTCCTGGTAAAAACTTTATTATCCATCCAGCCGTTGCTTTTAAAAAATGTTTTTTCTTCCAGTGTGGCGGATACAATATTAAAGATAATGGTATTGAAGATGTCGCTTTATGGTTAAGGATGAAACAAAATAAGGTAAAATATAAATTCATTGGCCAAAGTCTGCTTCGATACAGAATAAATATAAACAGTGTACGTAAAGTTAATTCTGAAAAATATAGGGAAATAATATTTAAAGAGTGTTTAGTAAACCATGATAAAAAGTCTGCAATAAAAAAATTTAAAACCCTCCCCAATAAATATAAGTTTTTTGCATTGTTATTGCTATTTATGCCATCTCCTGTTCTGGATAGTTATACAAAAATGAGGAATAAAAAAAAGATCTGGAGGGTTTATAATGGAAGAGATTAAAAAAAAGAAAGGGGAGACTATTACATTAATAATTTTCTTTTTTTCTATATTTTATTTTAAGATTCCATTTATAAGTAACTCTTTATTTGTGTTAGGAGTTATTGTTTCTTTAAAAATACTAGATGTCAATTTCTTTCATATAACTTCAAAAATTCTTTGTAATAGAGAATTTATTCTTTTAAATATAATATATTTCATACCACTTTGTTGGTATGTTATTAGTACTATTGAAAAAGGAGTAAATGACTTTAGCTTTATCATTACACTTTTTTCATACCTCGTTTATATTAATATCTTTTCCTTAATAGTTATTTATTTGCTCTATAAGAATGTAGATATAAACTTTGAAAGATTACTGTTTAATGTTTTTTTATTACAGGCAATAATTATTGTTTTGGCATTTTTATTTGCGCCTGTTCGGGACTTTGTTCAATTTTTTCAATCAGAGGGTGCGAGGGAAATCGCACTGCAGGACAAAAATTTAGGTATTAGAGGTCTTGCTTTATCATTGCAGCAATATTTTGGCCTCGGAGTTCTTTACTGTGTGTTTTTTATTTTCTTTATGTTTTTTATAAGCAATAAGAAACTAAGTATTAGAGCTATTTATCCTTTCTTTTTAATAGTACTTTCATCAGTAACAATTGCACGCACCGTCTTTATTGGGCTCATTTTTAGTGGGTTATATCTTATTTTTGTTTTAGGGAAGAAAGTAACTTTAAGTATTTTTATTCGTTTTATGTTAATATTGATAATAATATCCCTGTTTTTATTATATGTTTATTTATATGGCAATAATACTCTTGTGAAGAATGCAATGAACTGGGCGTTCGAAATGTTTGTCAATTTTCTGCAGGGTAAAGGTGCGGAAACTGCATCGACAACAGCATTATCAAATATGTATTTTCCATTAAAAGAATCTCAGTATCTTTATGGGGACGGCAGCTATGTCAATAATGATGGTTCCTACTATATGCATACCGATGCGGGCTATATGCGTATGATTTTATCGGTAGGTGTTGGTGGAGTATTTTGGATCTTATATGATCTTTTATTGATTAAAATACTTCACTCATCTTTGAAGGAGTACCATTATCGTGGTCGATTCTGTTTTTGCATTTTTTGCTTAATGCTAGTATTAAATATTAAAGGTGAAGTCTTGGGATACAATGTTGGTGTACACCTCCTAATATTCCTTTACGTTATCAAAGGAAAGTTTCTTTTGGCCATAAAAAATAATAAATACCAAACAGGAATGGATAAATGAACAAGAAAATAGTTCATGTTCAGGTCATACCTAAATTATCGGGTGTACAGCGAGTTAGTCTTGATATTCTTTCACACCTTGATAAGGAATATCAAAAGTTTATCATCTTCGGGGGTGGTTATACGATAGAGGAGGCGTTACTTAAAGAATGCGAAAAGAATAATATAAAGATAATTATAGTTAATAGTTTGAGGAGAGAAATATGCCTTACTGATTTAAAAGCGTTTTATGATTTGTATAAGATATTTAGAAAAGAAAAATTTGATATTATACATACTAATTCTACCAAGCCAGGCATTGTAGCGCGGATTGCTGCCAAAGCAGCTGGCTGTAAAAAAATAGTGCATACCGTCCATGGTATTGCCTTTCACAAGCATCAAAAAATTTTTTTTAGAATATTCTACTTTTTGATAGAAGCGTTCAGTTGCCTTTTTTCTGACTATTTAATAACAGTTAATAAATTTTATTTAAAATACTACCCTCATATCAGACAAAAAAAAGCAGTCCATAACAGTATCAACTTTAGTGGGTTACATCCTTGCAATAAAGAAATTAATGAAGTTATATGTTTTGGCTTTATGTCCAGGCTGGATGTGCAAAAAGATCCTTTGACTTTATGTAAAGCGGTACGCTTTGCTCTTAATAATAATTTTTTTAAAGAAAAAAATATTAAAATTATTATCGGTGGTGATGGGGAATTAAAGAAAGAGTGTCTGGATTACGTTCAAAAAAACAATATGGATAATATTTTTGAATTTGTTGGGTGGGTAACAGATAAAGATAATTTTTATAATCGTATTGATGTATTTTGTTTGCCTTCCATTTATGAAGCTTTTGGATTGGTATTACTTGAAGCTGCGTTCTTTTCTAAACCTTCAATTGCAAGTAATGTTGAAGGTATCCCAGAGATAATAAAAGATAGTTATAATGGTCTATTATTTAATCCAACCGATTATGAAGGTCTGGCTTATTGCCTAAAAAAATATATTGATAATAAAACTTTAATTAAAGAACATGGAGAAAATTCTAATAGGAATCTTCTTGATAATTTCAAATTCGATGAAATGATAAATGAATATAAATACATATATGAGAAATTATGAAAGATAAGAAAGTTCTAATCTTCAGCCATGAATATCCTCCATGTTTAGGTGGTGCCGGAACAGTAGCATTAACATTATATAATGGCTTGAAAAAGATAGGCTATAGCACTTTCGTTTTAACTTCAAAGCGATCAAGTTTATATAAATCGAATGAAATTTTTGTAAATAAATATCCTCCTCAAACTTGGTTTTTGAGTTATGTCTTTTGGTTGAAATTAAACCATAAAAAATTTGATACTATAATTTGTAATGATCCGGCAGCTATATATAACGCCGGTAGATATTTTTCAGACGATATATTAAATAAAACTATATGCTTTATACATGGCGAAGAAAAATATTTGCATGAAAATAAAAGTTGGCTTCAATTTATAGATTTTAAAAATAGTTTTTTTAGGGCCATCAATAACTCAAAAAGCATTATCTTTGTATCAGATTATATAAAACAAAGATATCATGAATTCTATTCACTTAGAGAAAAGGATAACCAATTTGTAATTCACTCGGGCATTAATAAATCTGAAAAAAAAACAGCCTTTGGTGAATTAACAATTAAACCTTCAAGCCTTGATTCACCTCTTAAATTCCTTTCTGTAAGCCGTATTGTGAAAGAGAAAGGATATGATAAAATGTTGGCTATTTTTACACATCTTTCAAAAGAAAACATTAAATTTACTTGGTCTATAGTTGGCGATGGCAGTTACTTGGCTGAGTTTAAGCAAAAAGTCGCTTTATCTTCTGTTTCTGATAAAGTAAAGTTCTATGGTGCTATCGACCGAAATGAATTGCCGAAAGTTTACATGCTCCATGATTATTATATTCTGCTATCAGAATTAAATGAGTCTTATGGATTAAGTTATCTTGAAGCCGCTTCATTTGGTTTGATACCCATCGGATATAATCGTTGTGGTATACTAGAAGCTTTCAATTATATTACACAAGGCCTGCTATTAAATATTAATAATGACTTTTCGACTTTGGGTGATGAAATACTATCTTATCTGAAAGTAGCGAAGGGGGAAGATACAAAGTGTTTAAGATTTGAGGAAGATTTTTTAATGGAGGTCGAAAGACATGTTTAAAAATATTATTTTCTTAGAAAGTAAAGAATTTTATAGAGATATTCTTGATCCTTTTTTTTTTAAGGATGTCGACTTTCAATTTGATGGTGCAAAATTTTATAAAAATGTTTCTTTTTTAAAAAAATTCGATTTGGTAATTTATACTATTTACTCTTCATCCCTCTATAACAAAATAATTTTTCTTTGCAAGAAAAATAATATACCAACTATGTTGCTGATGGATGGTATATGTGAGTTTAGTAACTTTACAAAAAATAAAAACATCCAGAGGCTTGGTTTTGATAATTACTTTCCAATTATCGCTGACTATATAGCTGTGGTCGGCGAGAGAGCAAAGTTCTATTTTAACGAACTCGATACTACGGCATTGATGTTTTTACCACCGCGTGTAATGAATAAGGCAGCACTAGATAACCTTAATCACTCCATAAAAAAAGACATGCATACAGAGAAGTTTCTTATTACAACCGCCAATACAGCATATTATGATTCAGAAGAGTTCGGAAGATTATGTAACCTTCTAAAGAAAACAATATTAGCTTTAAATAAAGACGGTTACGATTATATTTTTAGGATTTTCGATCAGCGAATAATAGATTTTCTTAAAATTGAATCGGGGTATAATAAAACAGAAGGTTCATTTGAAGAGGTAGTCAAGAGTGTTGGTTTTGTAATAACCACTCCGAGTTCAATTATGCTTCAGGCTATGTCTTTAGGTAAACCTGTAGGCCTACTTTTATATAGAGATTCTCCTCTTTTTATTCAAAGTGGTTGGATATTTCATGATGGCATTAATTTTCAAGATACTATAAAATCCATGGTGTCTCTAGATGAAAAAAGAATGGCTTTTCAAAGTTGCGAAATAAAAAGGGTATCCGGTTACACCGTAATTAATGATCAAGTTGATATCATCAAAAACAAAAATATTGATTATGCTGAATTTGTAAATAAAAACCTTCTTAATATGCTAAATTCAAAATTTAATTTTAATTTTGAGTTCTTTTTAAGAAGGACTTATTGGAAGTTAAGAAAAAATAAATTTTTAAAACGTTTGCGTTCAAGGGTTATGGGCTAAAAGAAAGAACATATTCAAATCCATCTTATGGTAGGCATTCGCTGCTTTAATATAATTAACTTGGGTTTAGTGATTTTATTAGATACATTAAACTCGCTAAGGGGTAATTTATAATTATTGGGGGCGGAGTAATGTCACAATATAATTATTTAACTACTTTTGTCTGCCCGGGTTAATGATTTTTAGGGATTAATAAAAGATTAATTGTTAGTAAATGAATTCTACTGCCGATTTATATGCGGCAAAAAACAATGCTTTTTCTTTAAGACTTATCCCGTAATAAAATTGCTTAAAAAACATTAGAAATATATAAGCAATAAATTTCCTTAAAAAATATGAAAGCCTATTCTCAATGTCGTGAATGAAGTTTTATTACAATATGAAATTTTTCCTATCGTAGCTAAAGCTTTTCATATTCTTCTTTTGTAAGTAACATAAGTCTCATTCTACCTCATAAGCGTAAATCATTAGATTTAGACAGGAGTAAATAATGTCCAAGCAACAGATCGGCGTTGTAGGTATGGCAGTGATGGGCCGTAACCTGGCCCTCAACATCGAGAGCCGTGGCTACACCGTATCCGTCTTCAACCGCTCACGTGAGAAAACTGACGAAGTTATCGCCGAAAACCCGGGCAAAAAACTCGCACCTTATTACACCATTGAAGAGTTTGTTGATTCACTGGAAAAACCGCGCCGTATCCTGTTGATGGTGCAGGCGGGCGAAGCCACTGATAAAACTATCGCTTCACTGACGCCGCACCTGGATAAAGGCGATATCCTGATTGACGGCGGCAACACCTTCTATAAAGATACGATTCGTCGTAACAAAGAACTTTCTGAGCAAGGCTTTAACTTCATCGGCACTGGCGTATCCGGTGGTGAAGAGGGCGCGCTGAAAGGGCCGTCTATTATGCCTGGCGGTCAGAAAGAAGCTTATGAGCTGGTTGCGCCGATCCTGGACAAAATTGCCGCACGCGCAGAAGGCGAGCCTTGCGTGACCTATATCGGTCCGGACGGCGCTGGCCACTATGTAAAAATGGTACATAACGGCATCGAGTATGGCGATATGCAGCTGATCGCAGAAGCGTACTCTTTGCTTAAAAACGCTCTGGGCCTGAGCAACGAAGATCTGGCTAAAACCTTCAGCGAATGGAACGAAGGCGAACTGAGCAGCTATCTGATCGATATCACCAAAGACATCTTCACCAAAAAAGATGAACAGGGTAACTACCTGGTTGATGTGATCCTGGATGAAGCGGCTAACAAAGGCACCGGCAAATGGACCAGCCAGAGTTCACTGGATCTGGGCGAACCGCTGTCGCTGATCACCGAGTCTGTATTTGCTCGCTACCTTTCTTCCCTAAAAACTCAGCGCGTTGCGGCTTCGAAAGTGCTGAGCGGTCCGACCGCGCAGGCGTTCAGCGGTGACAAAGCTGAGTTTATTGAGAAAGTGCGTCGCGCGCTTTACCTGGGTAAAATTGTTTCCTATGCGCAGGGCTTCTCTCAGCTGAAAGCGGCTTCCGATCAATACAACTGGGATCTGAACTACGGCGAAATCGCGAAAATTTTCCGTGCTGGCTGCATCATCCGCGCCCAGTTCCTGCAGAAAATTACCGATGCCTATAAAGAAACCCCGGACATCGCGAACCTGCTGCTGGCGCCTTACTTCAAAAACATCGCTGATGAATACCAGCAGGCTCTGCGTGATGTCGTCGCTTATGCGGTACAGAACGGTATCCCAACACCAACCTTCTCTGCGGCCATCGCTTACTACGACAGCTACCGTTCTGCGGTGCTGCCAGCGAACCTGATCCAGGCGCAGCGTGACTACTTTGGTGCGCATACCTATAAGCGCATCGACAAAGAGGGCGTCTTCCACACCGAATGGTTGGATTAATCCCGTTTTGTTTAAAAAACCTCCCTGTGGGAGGTTTTTTATTGATTTCAGATAACGCTTTACCCATCCTTTTGCTATTGTTTTCCCCCAGCGTTTATTATTCCGCTTTTCAATTAATGAGTTGAGCAAACCCGAAACATGAATCAAGAAAATAAGACACCCACGGATCAGTCTTTACTTCGTCAAACCTTTTATAACCATGATGATGAGCTTGACCTGCTGGATGTGGTAGCTCAGCTGTGGAACGGCAAAAAAATCATTATCGCCACCGTTATCTTGTTTTTGTTACTGGCGGTCGCTTACCTTTTTGTTGCCAAAGAGAAGTGGACATCAGAAGCGATAGTGACGCAGCCCAGTGCCGGTCAGGTCGCCAACTATAATGCTGCACTGAACGTACTCTATTCCCAATCGCCGCAGGATAAACCCGGTATCGCAGAATTACAGCGCCAGCTTTTTGGCCGCTTCAGCGCCTCCATTAATGCACTGTCCGGATCCTTACAAAATCTGGAGCAGCCGCTGGATTTAAAAGTTGCGCCAGTCACCGCCGGACAGAACGATCCGCTGAGTATCAAGTTCACTGCCGAGTCCGCCAAAGAGGCGCAGGCGCAGGTTACGCACTATATCAAGTTGGTTAACGATGAGGTGGTTGATGACTACGGTGCGGATATTAAGCACAACCTGGAAGTTAAATCACGAGAGCTGAATGACTCGCTGACTTCGCAGCTGAAAGTGGCGGAAGATAAGAAAGAGCAGCGTGTTGATGCGTTAAAACAGGCGCTGAAAGTCGCCGAAGGCTCTGGTATTACAACTTCTCAGCTGACGCAGGCGGAGTTCCTCTCTGACGATACGCTTTATCTGCTGGGTACTAAGGCGCTTTCTGCTGCGATTGCTAACGAAGCGACTAAACCGTTGCCGCTGGACGATAACTATTACGCCACGCAGCGCGCGCTGCGCCTGATTAAAGATTTAAAAATCCAGGTAGATAACCTGCAATCTTTCCGTTATATCATGCAGCCTGATTTGCCTATCCGTCGCGACAGTCCTAAGAAAGGTCTGACGCTGGTACTGGCGGTGCTGTTGGGCGGTATCGTCGGTTCCGCTGTTGTGCTGGGCCGCAATATGACAGTGGCTTACCGTCAGCGCAAGCAATCCGCATAACGTCATCTTGATAAAAAGAAACCCGGCTTAATGCCGGGTTTTTTACTATTAGCCTCAGGTTAGCTTCGCAAAAGGTTTACGGAGCCGTACCTCGCAAGCCGGTTGATTATTTTTCCTGGGCCTTATGTCTCGCACGCAAATTATTAATAATCGCGCTCAGATCGAGATCCTGATCCTGCAATAGCACCAGCAGGTGATAGAGCAGGTCAGAGGCTTCGTTCGTCAGTTCATGTCGATCGTTAACCGTGGCGGCCAGTGCGGTTTCCACGCCTTCTTCCCCCACTTTCTGCGCGATGCGTTTGGTGCCGCTGGCGTAAAGCTTAGCGGTATAAGAGCTGTCAGGATCGGCCTGCTTGCGGGCGGTTAAAAGCTGTTCCAGCTGATAAAGAAAAGTCCAGTCTGGCGCAGCAGGGGAGAAGCAGCTCGAGGTGCCAAGGTGGCAGGTTGGGCCGTCCGGCTGCGCCAGCACCAGCAGCGTATCGTTGTCGCAGTCGGGCGTAATGCTCGCTACATGCAGGAAATGGCCGGAGGTTTCGCCTTTGGTCCATAAACGCTGTTTGGTACGCGACCAGAAGGTCACCTTTTTTTCACTCAGCGTTTTCTGCAGTGCCTCAGGATTCATATAGCCGTGCATAAGTACTTCGCCGGAGACCTGATGCTGGACAATCACCGGCATCATGCCGTCGGTTTTCTCCCAATCCAGTTGGGAAAGCTGTTGTTCTGTTAACACGGGCGGATCTCCAGGCCTTGTTCAATCAGGAACCGTTTCAGTTCGCCGATATTGATAATTTGTTTATGGAATACCGAAGCAGCCAACGCACCGTCGACGTTGGCATCGCGGAAAGCTGCCAGGAAGTGTTCCATGGTGCCCGCGCCGCCGGACGCGATTAGCGGAACCTTGCAGACTTCGCGCACTTTTTGCAGCTGAATTAAATCGTAACCGTTGCGCACGCCATCCTGATTCATCATGTTCAGCACGATTTCTCCGGCGCCGCGCTTCTGCACTTCCTGCACCCAATCCAGCGTTTCCCACTGCGTGACCCGCGTGCGCGCTTCGTCGCCGGTATATTGATTAACGTGATATTTTCCGCTCTGTTCGTCATACCAGGTATCAATGCCGACCACGATGCACTGCACGCCAAAACGATCGGCCAGCCGCGTAATCAGCTCAGGATCGGCCAGCGCCGGTGAGTTGATGGAAATCTTGTCGGCGCCAAACGATAAAATTTGCGCCGCGTCCTCAATACTTTTAATGCCGCCGGCGACGCAGAAGGGAATATCGATCACTTCGGCCACACGCGTCACCCAGCTTTTATCCACCACGCGTCCGTCGCTGGAGGCGGTAATATCATAAAATACCAGCTCATCCGCGCCTTCTTCCGCATAACGCTGCGCCAGCGGCACAATGTCGCCGATGATTTCGTGATTGCGGAACTGTACGCCTTTGACTACCTGGCCATCGCGCACGTCGAGACAGGGGATTATCCGTTTTGCCAGCATAAAATCGCCTCCGAAACCGTGAATTTTTCTTCCAGCAGGGCGCGACCGACAATCACGCCCTGAGCGCCGCTGCCGCGCAGGGCGGCGATATCCGCCAGCGAGCCAATGCCGCCGGATGACTGAAACGCCACCTGCGGAAAGCGCGCGGAGACTTCCTGATAGAGCGTTACGTTAGAGCCACTCAGCGTGCCGTCGCGTGATATATCGGTGCAAAGAACGTGCTGCAGGCCGACAGGCAGAAACTGCTCAATAACCTGTTCCAGCGTGACGCCCGCCGCTTCCTGCCAGCCGCTGATCGCCACTTCTTTGCGATTACTGGCGTCGATGCGCACATCCAGTGCCAGTACAATGGCCTGCGCGCCGAACTCGCTAAACCAGCGCTGCACCTCTTCTGGCTGCCTGACTGCCGTCGAGCCGACCACCACGCGTGATGCGCCAGCTTCCAGCAGCGCGGCGACATCGTCGCGGCTGCGGATGCCGCCGCCAACCTGTACCGGCACCTCAACGCCCGCCAGCAGTTTTTTCAGCAGCGAAAGCTGACGCGCCGCCGGATCTTTCGCGCCGGTCAGATCCACCAGGTGCAGCAGCTGCGCGCCCTGCTGCTGATAATCCTGTAAGCGCGGCAGCGGATCGCTGCCATAATCGCGCTGCTGTGTGTAATCACCCTGATGCAACCGCACCACTTTTCCATCAATTAAATCTAACGCCGGGATAATCATCCTTACATCTCCAGGAAATTTTTCAGCAGCTGCGCGCCCGCTTTGCCGGAGCGCTCAGGGTGGAACTGGACGCCGTAGAAATTATCTTTCTGTACTGCGGCGGTAAACGGCTGGCCATACTGGCATTGGGCAATGGTATAAGCGTTCACCGGCATGGCGTAGCTGTGAACAAAGTAGAACCAGCTGTCATCTTCAATCCCGCGAAACAGATGCTCGCCCGCCTTTGGCGTCACACGGTTCCAGCCCATGTGCGGAAGCGGCAGGCCTTCATCTTTCATCAGCGCTACCGGCTGGTCGATAATGCCTAAAGTTGTTACGCCGCCATTTTCATCACTGCCGCTGCCGAGCAGCTGCATTCCAAGGCAAATGCCGAGCGTGGGTTGAGTACAGGCTTTAATCAACTCTACCAGCTTGCGCTCACGTAGCTGATCCATCGCCGCCTGAGCGGTGCCGACGCCCGGCAGAAAAAGCTTATCTGCCTGCAGCACAACATCCGCCTCGCGGCTGACCTGCGGCTGATAGCCCAGGCGCTGAACGGCCGCTTTTACCGAGGAGAGGTTAGCGCAGCCGGTATCAAGAATGACGACGTTCATCACAGCACTCCTTTCGAACTCGGCAAAGTATTGCCTTCGACGCGAATCGCCTGGCGCAGCGTACGGCCAAAGGCTTTAAACAGGCTTTCCACGCGGTGATGATCGTTTTTGCCTTTGGTTTTCAGGTGCAGCGTGCTGGCCATGGAATAGGAGAGGGAGCGGAAGAAATGTTCCACCATCTCGGTACTCAGATCGCCGACGCGCTGATAGTTGAATTCCGCCTTAAATTCCAGGTGCGGGCGGCCGGAAATATCCAGCGCGCAGCGCGCCAGGCATTCATCCATCGGCAGCACAAAGCCGAAGCGGCCGATGCCGCGCTTGTCGCCCAGCGCCTTCAGCAGCGCTTCGCCCAGCGCCAGCCCGGTATCTTCCACCGTGTGGTGATCGTCGATATAAAGGTCGCCCTTCACCTCGATATTCATGCGCAGTCCGCCGTGAGTGGCGATTTGATCCAGCATATGATCGAAGAACCCTACGCCGGTATTGATCTTGCTGCCGCCTTCGCGATCCAGCCAAACCTCGATTTCAATCTGCGTCTCTTTGGTATTGCGGTTGACCTTCGCATAGCGGTCGCGTTGGGTCAGCTTCTGGCTGATGGCGTTCCAGTCCAGACCATCCTGGCTGTAGCGTAAGCCCTGAATGCCCATGTTTTGCGCCAGCTCAATATCGGTCGCCCGATCGCCAATCACATAGCTGTTCTCTTTATCCAGCACGTTTTCAGCCAGCCAGGCTTCCACCAGTTTGGTTTTCGGCTTGCGACAGTCGCAGTTGTCGGCGGGCAGGTGCGGGCAGATAAGGATGTCGTCAAAGCGCACGCCTTGCGAAGTGAGGATCTGCATCATCAGGTTATGCGGGCCGTCAAAATCGGCCTGCGGAAAACTGGCGGTGCCGAGACCATCCTGATTGGTGATCATCACCAGCTGGTAGCCCGCCTTTTGCAACGCGAGCAGCGCCGGAATCACATCTGGCTCAAAGGCCAGCTTCTCCATGCGATCCACCTGAAAATCCTGCGGGGGCTCGCTGATAAGGGTGCCGTCGCGATCGATAAAAAGGGTTTTCTGACTCATGCTTACTCCACAATACCGGCGGCGCCGGGTAAGGCGTTCAGGGCGGCGATCAGCCGCTCGCATTCGTTTTGGGTGCCGACAGAGATGCGCAGGCAGCCGGCAAGCCCCAGGTTTTTGTTTTGATCACGCAGGATAATGCCCTGATCCCACAGCGTTTTAAAGACGGTAGCGGAGTCGGTAAAGCGCGCCAGGATATAGTTGGTTTCGCTGGGGAAAACCTGCTCTACGCAAGGCTGCTGTTGTAGCGCCGCAATCAGCCAGGCGCGGCTGGCGTTCAGTTCGATAACGTGCTGGCGCATCAGGGTAATGCCTTCCACGCTTAACGCCTGCGCGGCAATATCAGCCACCGGCGTGGAAAGCGGATAGGGGGCAATCACCTTCAGCAGTAGCTCAATTACCGCCGCGTTCGCCAGGGTAAAGCCGCAACGCAGGCCCGCCAGCGCGAAAGCTTTTGACAGTGTACGCAGCACCACCAGATGCGGATACTCAGCGATCCAGCCCGCCAGCGTCGCCTGCGGACAGAACTCAATATAGGCTTCGTCCGCTACCACCAGCGCCTTGCCGCGCGTCATTTCCAGTAGCTGGCGAATATCCTCCGCATCAATCAGGTTGCCGGTCGGGTTATTCGGGCTGCACATATAGACCAGCTTCACCCCCTCCAGCGCGTCCCTGATGGCGGGCAGGTTCAGCTGCCAGTTCTCTAAGGCGGGCACGGTGCGGTACTCCACGCCGATGGTTTCGGCGCTGACGCTATACATGCCGTAGGTGGGCGGACAGAACAGAATCGCATCCTGACCCGGCTCGCAAAACGCGCGGATCAGCAGCTCAATCCCTTCATCAGCGCCGCGGCTGACCAGCACCTGATCCGGCGCCAGTCCGGCATAGGCGGCGTAGCGCTCAATGACCTGCTTTGGTTGGCACTCCGGGTAACGGTTCAGGCTGTTCTGTGAGAGTTCAAACGGCACCGGCAGCGGATATTCATTGGCATTCAGCCAGACATCGCCGTTACCGCCAAGGCGACGCGCCGACTGATAAGGCGTCAGCGCACGCACATTAGCGCGCGCCAGTTCAGCTACATTCAGGCTCATGCTTGCTCCTTCAGCGCGGCAACGCGCAGCGTAACGGCATTTTTGTGGGCGATCAGCTGTTCCGCCGCCGCCAGCGTTTCAATGGTCGGGGCCAGGTTCAGAAAACCCTGCGGCGTCAGTTCCTGCACCGTCATGCGCTTTTGAAAATCGGCCAGCCCAAGGCTGGAGCAGGTGGCGGTATAGCCATAGGTCGGCAGAACGTGGTTGGTACCGGAGGCGTAGTCGCCCGCTGATTCCGGCGACCAGTCGCCGAGAAAGACCGAACCGGCGCTGGTTATCTGATCGACCAGTTCACGCGGCTGGCGCGTCTGGATAATCAGGTGTTCCGGCCCGTAGCGGTTAGAAATCTCAATGCACTGCTGCAAATCGCGCGTCACGATCAGCCGGCTGCTGGCGAGCGCCTGACGCGCGGTGGCAGCGCGCGGCAACTGCGCCAGCTGCGCTTCCACCGCCTCGGCCACTGCCTGCGCCAGACGGCGCGACGGCGTCAGTAAAATAACCTGTGAATCGGGGCCGTGTTCCGCCTGTGACAACAGATCGGAGGCAACAAAGGCGGGTGTAGCGTCATCATCCGCAATCACCAGTACTTCGGACGGACCAGCGGGCATATCAATCGCCGCGCCGTCGAGACGCTGACTGACCTGACGTTTGGCTTCAGTAACCCAGGCGTTGCCGGGGCCGAAAATTTTATCCACTTTCGGTACCGACTCCGTGCCGAAGGCGAGGGCGGCGATCGCCTGCGCGCCGCCGACCTGGAACACTTCCTGCACGCCGCACAGCTGGGCGGCATAGAGAATTTCATCGGCGATCGGCGGTGGCGAGCAAAGCACTATGCGTCCGCAACCGGCAATGCGCGCCGGCGTAGCCAGCATCAGCACGGTAGAGAAGAGCGGCGCCGAGCCACCGGGAATATAGAGGCCGACCGAACGAATCGGACGGGTAACCTGCTGGCAACGCACACCCGGCTGGGTTTCAACATCGACGGCGGGCAGTTGCTGGGCGCGGTGAAAAGTTTCGATATTCGCGACGGCTACCGCCATCGCCTGTTTTACATCATCATCGAGCCGTGCAGCCGCTTCGGCAATTTGCGTGGCGCTAACGCGTAGCGCATCAACCTGCGTTTTATCAAAGGCGGCGCTGTATTCACGCAGCGCGGCGTCACCCGCTGCGCGCACGCGCGCGGATAGATTGCACCGTTTGGGTAATGTTGTCCGAGGCGGAAATTGCCGGACGCGTCAGCAGCGCCTGCTGCTGGGCTTCATCGCACTGCTGCCAGTCTGTAAGCGTGTCAAAGCGGCTCATGGCGTTACTCCATCATCTTCTCAATCGGCAGCACCAGAATGGAACTGGCGCCCAGCGCTTTCAGTTTTTCCATGGTTTCCCAGAACAGGGTTTCGCTGCTGACCATATGCATTGCCAGGCGGCTTTGATCGCCTGCCAGTGGCAGCACTGTTGGACGCTCGGCGCCCGGCAACAGCGCAATCACTTCTTCCAGACGTTCGCTTGGCGCGTGCAGCATAATGTATTTCGATTCACGCGCTTTGATCACGCCCTGAATACGGGTCATCAGCTTATCGACCAATTCTTGTTTGGCGGCGGAAAGTTCGCCGTCACGCTGGATCAGCACCGCTTTTGAGCGATAGATGACTTCCACTTCACGCAGGCCGTTGGCTTCCAGCGTAGCGCCGGTTGAAACCAGATCGCAGATGGCGTCGGCCAGACCGGCGCGCGGTGCCACCTCGACGGAGCCGTTAAGCAGACAGGATTTAAAGGCGACGCCCTGTTTATCGAGATACTGTTTCAGCAGGTGAGGATAGGAGGTGGCGATACGGGAGCCTTGCAGACACTGCACGCCGGTATATTCATCATCAACCGGCATCGCCAGCGACAGGCGGCAGCCGCCGAAATCGAGGCGGCGCAGGGTAAAATAGCGCGGATCTTCGCCCTGGGCGCGGCGGTTCAGCAGCTCTTCTTCCAGCACGTTTTCACCCACAATGCCGAGGTCCACCACGCCATCCATCACCAGGCCCGGAATATCATCATCACGCACACGCAGAATATCGATGGGCATATTCTCAGCGAAGGCGATCAGGCGCTGCTGTTGCAGGTTAATTTTAATGCCGCAGCGTGCCAGCAGCTCGCGTGATTCATCGCTTAAACGACCTGATTTTTGCATAGCTATGCGTAAACGGGTGTTATCTAACATCTCTCCAGTCCTCTTGTTATCTTTCCTGTCTGTTGCAGTCAGCCAAAAAAAAGCCCCCGGAAGAAGATCTTCCGGGGGCCATTTGCGCTCTGCACCACTGGAAGATCAAATGTCTTCCAGCACACATCGCCTGAAAGACTAGTCAGGGTGATGGTGATGATGATGGTTGAACTGAACGCGTGTCATAAATTCTCTGCATGTATATTCATTTGCCTGTCAGTTAACCTAGCGGAGATAAGGCGCGTAAGCAACCGTTTTTTTCCATCCGCAATAAATCTCTTTTGCTGAGTAGATTGTCTCCTGGCGGAGCCTGACGTAGCCTTAATGTTAAATTGATAACAGAGTCAGGAGCAGCAATGAAAAAAGTCGCGATTGTAGGTCTGGGATGGCTGGGTATGCCGCTGGCGACGGCGTTAACGGCGCGCGGCTGGCAGGTAACCGGCAGCAAAACCACGCCGGACGGCGTCGAAGCGGCGCGCATGTGCGGCATTGAGAGCTGTCTGCTGGCCTTAACGCCGGAACTGGAATGCGATGCGGACGAACTGGAAGCGTTGCTGTCGGTGGATGCGCTGGTGGTGACGCTGCCCGCCAGCCGTACCGCAGAGGGCGGCGAAAACTATCTGCGCGCGGTGCAAAACCTGGTCGACAGCGCACTGGCGTTTAACGTGCCGCGCATCATTTTTACCAGCTCAACCTCCGTGTACGGCAATGCGGGAGGAATGATGAAAGAACAAAGCCCGCTGCGTCCGGTTACCGTGGCCGGCGAGACGCTGGTGGCGCTGGAAAACTGGCTGCACGATTTACCGGGCACCTCGGTAGATATTCTGCGCCTCGCCGGACTGGTTGGGCCGAAACGTCATCCGGGCCGCTTTCTGGCCGGGAAAAGCGATGTGCCGGACGGCGAACATGGCGTCAACCTGGTGCATCTGGATGATGTGGTGGAAGCGATCGCTCTGCTGCTGCAAACGCCGAAAGGCGGTCATATTTACAACCTTTGCGCGCCGCGCCATCCGGCGCGTGAGCAGTTTTATCCGGCGGTCGCGCAGCAGCTGGGACTGACGCCGCCAACCTTTTCGCCTGCCGGTAACAAGAGCGGAAAACTTATCGACGGCAGTAAAATCTGCGATGAGCTGGGATTTGAGTATCGCTATCCCGATCCGATGACCATGCCGCTGGGTTAAGACCAGCGGGGCCACAGCCGGTAAAGCTACACGCCAAGCCGGTCGCGCAGCGCATACCAGGCGGCGCCGACGGCGGTTAGCGGCACTTTAAAGCGGCGTCCGCCGGGGAAGGGCAGGTGCGGCAGGCGAGCGAAGGCATCAAAGCGTTCGGCGTCGCCGCGCAGCGTTTCCGCCACCAGCTTGCCCGCCAGATGGGTAAAGGTCACGCCGTGACCGCTGTCGCCCTGAATGTAATAGACCTGCTTATCCAGCCGTCCCAGCTGCGGCATACGGGACAGCGTCAGCAAAAAATTACCGCTCCAGCCGTGGCTGAGCTTCACGTTTTGCAGCTGAGGAAAGGTTTTTAACAGCTTAGGGCGGATCAGCGCGGCAATATCCTGCGGTTCGCGCGCGCCGTAAATCACGCCGCCGCCGTACAGCAGACGGTTATCGGCGGTTAAACGAAAATAGTCCAGCAGGTAATTACAATCTTCTACGCAGTAATTATCCGGCAGCAGCGCCAGCGCCTGGTCGGCGCTTAACGGATCGGTGGTGACAATTTGCGAGCCGCAGGGCATGCTTTTGCGGCTAAGACGCGGCTCCAGCTCCGGCGCCAGATAGGCATTGCCAGCAAAAATCACAAACTTCGCACTCACGTCGCCGCGTGCGGTTTTAACCAGATTCGGCGTGCCGTAAATCACTTTTTCCACCGCCGACTGTTCTAAATCCGTCCGCCGTGCCGACGAATAGCTTCCGCTTCGCCCAGCGCCAGATTGAGCGGATGCAGATGACCGCCGCGCCGATCCAGCAGGCCGCCCACGTAGCGCTCGGTAGCGATAGCGCGCCGGATGCCGCGCTCGTCCAGCAGCTCCAGTTGATCGTTGCCGTAGCGCTCCCACAGCCGCTGCTGCGCACGCAGATGCTGCATCTGACGGGCGTTCAGCGCCGCAAATATGCCGCCGGGACGATAGTCGCAAGCGATAGCGTAACGATCGATGCGATCGCGAATAATGTCGGCGCCTTCGAACATCATGCTGCCCAGCATCCGCGCCGCATCTGTGCCGTAGCGCTGCTCAATCACATCAATATCGCGGCTGTAGGAATTCACCACCTGGCCGCCGTTGCGGCCGCTGGCACCGAAGCCGACGCGCGCCGCCTCCAGCACCACCACGTCATAACCCGCTTCGGTTAAAAACAGCGCCGAGGAGAGACCGGTAAATCCTGCGCCGATAATACAGACATCGCACTGCACCGAGCCATCCAGCTGCGGCCAGGGCTGATGCTGATTTATCGTCGCGGCATAATAGCTGTCCACATAATTCACTGCGGTCTCCTTAATCGCTCAGAAGTTGGCGGGCGTGTGGGCGCTGACAATTCGACAGACCCGATTCGAGGTGTTACTGAAGCTGTGCGGCAGACCGGTATCGATAACGTAGCTCTGACCGGCGTGCAGCTGATAACATTGCCCGCCGATAGTCAGGGTGATTTCGCCCTCCAGCAGCGTGCCGGTCTCTTCGCCCGGATGACGGATCTTTTCTCCGGTGGTCGATCCCGGCTCATAGGTTTCCAGCAGCATTGCCAGATTATGACTGGCGTTGCCGTTATGAATCAGCTTCAGCGAGACGCCCTGGCTGCCAATATCAATCAGCTCCTGCGGCTCAATCACAATTTTGGGCGGCGTATTTTTCACCGTCTCCGAGAAAAACTCCGACAGCGACAGCCCGTATACCGTCAGCAGCTTTTGCAGCGTGCTGACCGCCGGGCTGACTTTATCCTGTTCAATCGTACTGATGGCGCTGTGCGTCAGGCCGGCAAGTTCCGCCACGCGCCGCTGTGACAAACCTAACTCCTGGCGGATCTGCGACAGACGTCGTCCGGGGGCCAGAGTCGCTTCGTTCATAGCCGTTTTTCCTTGCGATAGTGATGACAGGCGTGAATAAAAGCCTCAAACAGTTGGGATGAGGCCTCAGAGTGTTGATAGCGCCATTCAGGATGCCACTGCACGCCGATGGCAAACGGATGATTGGGCACGCTGACGGCTTCAATCACGCCATCTTCCGCTATCGCTTCCGCCTGCAGCCGCGGCCCGGTTTCCGTGATGCCCTGCTGATGCAGCGAATTAACCTGAAGCGAGGTGGCACCGCGCAGCAGATGCGCCAGCTTCCCTTCCGGCGTCAGCGTAATATGATGTGCAGGGGCATACTGTTCCTCCAGCGGCGCATCGGTGTCGGCATAGTGTTGAATCTGTTCATTTGGTAACTGACGATGTAAGACGCCGCCGGTCGCCACCACCAGCTCCTGCATACCGCGACAGATCGCCAGCAGCGGCAGGTGCAGCGCCAGCGCCCGATCGATCAACGCCAGCGCCAGCTCATCGCGCCCCGGATCGGCATGCGCTTCCTGCTCAGTACCTGCGTAGCGCCAGGGTTCGATATTACTGGGACTGCCGGGCAGCAGCAGGCCATCCAGCAAGGGCAAGGTGCGGTGGGCGATGATCTCGCCCAGGCCCGGACGATGCGGCAGGGCAATGGCAACGCCACCGGCATCCATAATGGCGTTGAGATACTTTTGATGAAGTACATAAGTGGGATGGCCCTCTTTTAAGGTGTGGCACATCACCACGCCGATCAGCGGTCTGTCCATTATTCTGTCCACGCCAACCCCGCTCCGACTGGTCAATATTTCTGACAAAAGCGCGTCAGAAACCCGAATCTGTACAATATATTTTCAATCTAGTCAGGCTTTGTTCAATATTCAAACCGCTCTGTAACATTTGCACACTTTTTGTCTTATGACTATGTTCTAAATATGGCCGTTATTTTGAGCAGCACGCACAACTTTTCTGAACGGTAAATGGCGGGTGGGATCATGACAAACCTGGTAGAAGTAGAAGACTTCACAAGACATAGTGAAGAGATGCGAACCAGCGCGTTCCAGAATGAGATAGAAGCTTATCTGGAACGCTATCCTGAAACGCAATATGTCGATATTCTGCTTAACGATCTAAACGGTATTTTTCGCGGTAAACGTATTCCGATAGACAGTCTGGCGAAGCTGGAAAAAGGCTGTTACTTCCCGGCCTCGGTCTTTGCGATGGATATTTTGGGCAACACCGTCGAGCAGGCTGGTTTAGGCCAGGCGCTGGGCGAGCCGGATAATATTTGTCTGCCCGTCGAGGGCACGCTGGTTCCTTCCGCTTCCGATCCCGACCGCATTGCTCAGCTGCTGCTGACCATGCGCAACCAAGATGGCACTCCCTTTGACGTTGAACCCCGAAATGTTCTTAACAATCTCTGGCAGCGCTTGCGCAATCGCGGATTGTTTCCGGTGGTAGCGGTAGAGCTGGAGTTCTATCTGGTCGATAAACAGCGCGATCACGACGGCTATATTCAACCGCCCTGTACGCCGGGCAGCGATGAACGCAGCATGCAGAGCCAGGTCTATTCCGTTGACAACCTCGATCATTTTGCCCATGTGCTGGGCGATATTGACCGGCTGGCACGGCTGCAGGGCATTCCCGCCGACGGCGCGCTGGCGGAGGCGTCGCCTGGTCAGTTCGAAATCAACCTGCGCCATACGCGTAACGTGCTGAGCGCCTGCGATCATGCGCTCCAGCTAAAAAGGCTGATTCGTCAGGTTGCGGAAAATCACGGCATGACCGCCACCTTTATGGCGAAACCCTATGAAGAGTACGCTGGCAGCGGAATGCACGTGCATATCAGCATGCTGGATACCGCCGATCACAACGCCTTCGCCTGTGACGACGGCAGCGATTCGCCGTTAATGAAGCGCGCGCTGGCTGGCATGATCGATCTGATGCCAGCCTCGATGGCGCTGCTGGCACCGAACGTCAACGCCTATCGCCGTTTTTGTCCTGAATCCTGGGTACCGATGCAGGCCTCCTGGGGCCATAACAACCGCACCGTCGCGCTGCGCATTCCCTGCGGCGACCTGGAAAACCGCCGCGTGGAATATCGCGTGGCTGGCGCCGACGCCAACCCCTGGCTGGTGATGTCGGCAATTTTCGCCGGTATCCTGCACGGACTGGATAATCAGCTGCCGCTTCCGCCGCCGGTGACCGGTAATGGCCATAACGCACAGGGCGCGCCGTTGCCGGTACGCCAGAGTGAAGCGCTGGATATTTTCGCCCGCAATCGGGCATTACAGGATCTGTTGGGCGAGCGTTTTAGCTTTGTCTGGCACAGCTGCAAACATCATGAACTGATGCAGTTTGAACGGCTGATCACTGCGACAGAGATTGACTGGATGTTAAAAAATGCCTGAGGCTTTTCTTTGCCTGCCGGGTAATGTTTTTTGCCGACGTTAATGACAGTAAAAGAAATTGTATCTGAAGGTCACAACATCTTGTCATCGACCTGACAGCAGGGCAAAATATGCGCCCTGCAAAAAAGGAAAATAACCGGCGCTTCAGGCGTCGGTTATTTTTTTGCATTTAATCAGACTCATTCATACAAGAGGCCGGTCGGCGTACCGGATAGATACACATATAAAACACGTTCACCGTGTAGTTTTGAGGAAAACAAGATGGGGCAACTCGCTAACTTCGCACTGGCTTTCGCCGGTGTCCGACTCCGTGATGACTATGGTGCCAACGGCTCTGCCGTCCACGCTCTTTCGCTCACGCCTCTGAAAATGATTTCTCGCTTAGCGCGAAGTTTCCCTGTGGTCCGCCTTAATCAGGCCGCCGCTATGGGGGGACAACGCCATGACGCATAATGTTAATGCTGAACAGCCACGCACCCATCTGAAAAAAACGCTGACATTATTACCTGTGGTAATGATCGGCCTGGCCTATATCCAGCCAATGACGCTGTTTGATACGTTCGGTATCGTATCCGGCCTGACCGGCGGCCACGTTGCTACCGCCTATGCCTTTGCGCTGATCGCTATCCTGTTTACTGCGCTGAGCTACGGTAAGCTGGTAAACCGCTTCCCATCTGCGGGCTCCGCTTATACCTACGCGCAGAAAACCATTAGCCCGCACGTTGGCTTTATGGTGGGCTGGGCATCGCTGCTTGATTATCTGTTTATGCCGATGATCAACATTCTGCTGGCGAAAATCTATTTTGAAGCACTGCTGCCGGGCATTCCGTCCTGGATTTTTGTGGTGCTGTTGGTGGGCTTTATGACCCTGACCAACCTGCGCGGTATTAAAACCGTCGCCAACTTTAATAGCGTTATCGTCATTATGCAGGTCGCGGTGATTATCGCGCTGGTCTGTATGGTGATTTATGGCGTGGCGCACGGCGAAGGCGCGGGCACGCTGGTCAGCAGCCGTCCGTTCTGGTCGGAAGATGCGCACGTGGTGCCGATGATTACCGGTGCGACGATACTTTGCTTCTCGTTCCTCGGCTTTGACGGTATCAGCTCGCTCTCGGAAGAGACCAAAGATGCTGAGCGCGTCATCCCGAAAGCGATTTTCCTGACGGCGCTGGTCGGCGGCATCATCTTTATCGCGGTGTCGTACTTCCTGCAGCTCTATTTCCCGGATATTTCGCGCTTTAAAGACCCCGATGCTTCACAGCCGGAAATCATGCTTTACGTGGCGGGTAAAACCTTCCAGTTCGGCATTCTGATCTTCTCCTGCGTAACGGTGCTGGCTTCCGGCATGGCGGCGCATGCGGGCGTGAGCCGTCTGATGTACGTTATGGGCCGCGACGGTGTGTTCCCGGAGCGCTTCTTCGGCTATGTGCATCCGAAATGGCGTACGCCAGCGCTGAACGTGGTGCTGGTGGGCGCAATTGCCCTGCTGGCAATCCGCTTTGACCTGGTCACCGCCACTGCGCTGGTTAACTTCGGCGCGCTGGTGGCGTTTACCTTCGTTAACCTGTCGGTAATCGCCCAGTTCTGGATCCGTGAGAAGCGCTACAAAACGCTGAAGGATAACTTCAACTATCTGGTGCTGCCGCTGTGCGGCGCGCTGACGGTGGGTGCGCTGTGGATTAACCTCGAAGAGAGTTCGATGGTGCTGGGGCTGATTTGGGCAGCGGTAGGGATTATCTATCTCGCCGTGGTGACCCGCAGCTTCCGCAACCCGGTGCCGCAGTATAGCGAAGAGTCGCTCTGATTCTTCCTGAAGCGCTAAAGTAGAGTGAGGCCAGACAGCAGTCTGGCCTTTTTTATGGCGCGAACAGGGCCGTTGCCTGTTTAGCGCTGGAGAGAGCGAACATCAACCATTATCCGTCACTGCTCCGGTAAGTCAGCGAAAAGGCTACTTTCGGACATTTCCGACTAAAGCAAAAGACCTTGTAACCGGCTGCGCGCTTCGTTAACCTGCGCCAGCAATTACTGCCTGAATGAATGGAGTTGGCAATGTTTAAAAAAGTAGTGGTAAGCAGCGCGCTGGCGCTGGCAATGGCAGCGGGTTCGGCCCAGGCTATCGAAGGCAGCGTTGATGTGGGTGAGCATTACACCAACCTGAACGTTGGACTGGGAACCACGTCACCGGGCCTGAGCCTCTCTGGTAACTGGATGCGCAGCGACCACGATGGCGATGTTTCTGGTCTGCGTCTGGGTTATAACGTTGAAATCGGCTCAATTTTCCTGACGCCGGGCATCAAGGCGATGTGGATCGATCCGGAAGATGGTAAAGATGGCTTTGCTGCTGCGGTAGGCGCTGGCGTCAGCATTCCGGTAACCAAAATGATCGGTCTGTACGGTGAATATTACTACTCGCCGGAAGCCTTCACCGATCACCTGGACAGTTATCAGGAAGCCTCCGGCGGCATCAGCTTTACGCCGATCTCACTGCTGAACGTGCGCGTGGGCTATAAATATGCTGAGCTGAATAATAAAGGCGATCGTAAGGATAACGTACTGGCCGACGGCCCTTACATCGGCGCCTCTCTGCGCTTCTGATCGCTGGTTTAACAGTAAAAATAAACCGTGACCTAAAAGCGGGATACTCAGCGAAGAAGGGGCGGTTTTATTATTTACTGAATAAGAAATGAAAAAAGGGTCTCCAGGAGATCCTTTTTTCGTTTGTAGCATTACCCGTAAAACTGTGCTGAATTTTGGCGCCATCCAGCCCAGCGAAACGGCTTTTTCACGACACCAGTTCGCGCGCGTAATCGTACAGCGCCTTCAGCTGGGCCATTTTCTCTTTATCGCCATCATGCAGATTCGCCAGCGATTCCAGCTCCAGCAGGAAAGACTCAATACGTTCACTGTTTAAAGCTTTACGGCGATGCTGCAACCAGCGCTGCTGTTCGCTGTCGTCCAGTGTGCCGGGAAAATTGCGCGCCCGGTAGCGGAACAGCAGCTGGGCGATGCGCCCATCGTTAAAGGTCAGATCGAGCGCGGGCAGGTTAGCTGGCGCCGTTTGCAGAATAATGTTCATTGCCGATTTATCGGCATCGCTAAAAAAGCCGTTATAGATTTGCGCGTCAACATCCTCTGACGGCGTAAACGGCTCTGCGTCGGCATAGAGCGCGACCACTTTTTCGCGTACTTCCGTATGCTGACGCAGCAGCGCCAGATTATCCAGGCAGCGCTGACGATCGATGCCGAGGCGCGCCGCATCTTCCGGGCGCAGCGTATTCGCTGGCGCCACCACCGGACATTTATTGATATGCAGCAGCTTGATTGGCACGGCGGCCAGCGAGCCCAGTTCCTGACGCGGCGTATAAAGGCGTTCGCGCAGCGCATCGGCATCCAGCTCCAGCAGCGGCGAAATATCACCGGCCAGGTCGCAGACAATCAGCGCATTGCGGTTTTCGGGATGCCAGGCCAGCGGCGCTATCCAGCTGGTATTACCTCTGAGCGCGCCAAACATGCCGGAGATATGCATCAGCGGCTTCATTTGCGGAATATCGATCAGCGTATTGATTTTCTGTTTGGTACGGTGGCTAAACAGAAAATCGAACAGCTTCGGTTGCTTCTCTTTGACCAGCTTCGCCATGGCGATGGTGGCATAGACATCGGACATCGCATCATGTGCCTGGCTGTGTTCCACACCGTTGGCTTTGGTGAGATGCTCCAGCTTAAAGCTTGGCAGGCCATCTTCATTTTCCGGCCAGTTAATGCCTTCCGGGCGCAGCGCGTAGCAGGCGCGCATCACATCCAGCAAATCCCAGCGCGAATTGCCGTTTTGCCAGCTCCAGGCGTAAGGATCGTAGAAGTTGCGATAGAAAATATTGCGTGTCACTTCGTCGTCGAAGCGCACATTGTTGTAGCCCACCACACAGGTGTTTTCGACGGTGAAAAGCGCATGGATACGGCGCGCAAACTCTGCTTCATTTACGCCACGCGCTTTCGCCATCTGCGGCGTAATACCGGTTATCATCACCGCTTCCGGCTGCGGCAGATAATCATCGGCAGGCTGGCAGTAAAACACCTCCGGTTCGCCGATAATATTGAAATCCATATCGGTGCGGATACCGGCAAACTGCGCGGGACGATCCAGCGCCGGACTTTTACCGAAGGTCTCATAATCGTGGAAGAGGAAGGTGGGTTGCTTTTGAGTATTGCTCACTGTTTTTGATTTCCTCTTTTTGTTCTTTAAAATCATTTAGCTGGATGGTCAGAGCGCTGTTACCTGTTCTTTGCTGATTCTACTTTTCATATCAGTTTTCTGTTGCGTAACTGGAAATGAGGTCATAACTGACATTTTCCTGAGTACAGAAAACTATCATGGCAATCAGCGGCACTAAGCTACGGTCTCTTCATGGTAAACCATATTCCGGCCCACCAGAAATAACTGATTCGGACGATTGGCAATTGGCTGGTGTATTCGTCGTTAATTTGTCCGGGCGCCAGAACTAAGGTTGTTGCAACCCTACCTGCTATCCCACATACGGCCGGGAAGATGTGTTCAGCCGTCATCTCATTATCCAGACGTATCTTTCGATCAATCAACGCTGATCTTACTGACGAGCCTGGCGGTAGATGGTTAATAAACAAGCCGTCTGATGGCGGTTTTTTATTGAACCCTCTCGGCAGGATAACGGTTAGCCATGCTGTGAAGCGTCGCGAAGCTGGTTTAGACTGTGGTTCAGGAGGGATATATGCAGTTGAAAGGTAAATTTGAAGAATACACAGAAACAGAGTTCACTCAGCTTATAACTGAAATCCTCAGCGCTGAAGGCGGTGAGGTTTATCAGGATGCGCTACTGGAAAATTTTATCACCGTAGCTGAACACCCTGATGGCTCTGACCTGATTTATTACAACGATAATGATGATATCACCCCGCAACAGCTCGTAGATGTCATTAAGCGCTGGCGTAGGGACAACGGCAAGCCCGGCTTTAAACAGGAGCTTTAAGATGAGTCAGGCACTTTTACAGCTTGCGAAAGATTTTATCGCTGGAAAAATGACCGCAGATGAATTTGCTGATCCCTATCAAGAAAAATGGAAAGCTGAGCGTGACAGCGGTTTATCAGGAAAAGACCCTGCTGAACTAAATGAGAAGCTGTCCACGTTGTTCTGCCTGGCCGATCAATATAATCCCGAACAAGACTGTCATTATTCAGAGTTTGATGCAAATGAGTTAAAAAAGCGGGTCAGTGAATTACTTAAATGACCGCATGAAGCCGCCTTCGGGCGGTTTTTTATGCCTTATTAAAAGAGAACTATACACATTTGGCCGCAGCCAACCGTCAGCTTAAAACGTCATCATCCCGACTGAGACGAAATAGGCATCGAGACAGGGAATCTGTTTAATCTGATGAACAGACAATGGCGATAAACACGCAGTGAAAATAATGACGCGTATTTTTTTATTTATATCGGTACTATTTTTCCTTTTTATTGAGGAGAGGGGCATGAAGAAAATTTTATAAAATAAAGCGTAAGCAACATCGCCTGTATATATTCCAGTAAAATTAATTTTTATCCCGCAAGACAGTTCAGGACGTGCGTTTTCATTGGCATGCTCTTGAATATGCAGTGGGAACAAGACCCATATTGCTTTTTCGGGATAAGCATCGATATATGCTGTTAAACTCTATCGCCATAAGTTTCTGTTGAATTGAACCATTAACAGCGGGATTAATGTGCGTTTGCTGGTGGCTTAGGCAGGGTGATAAAGGCGGGTTATAAATTCGCCTTGAACCATAAAGATTTTATTTTTAAACAGCGAAGAATGCAGAAGCGCACGAGTACATCAGATGCGATTCAGCCGGAATAACGGCCTGCCGTAACAGGCCGTTTATGGTTCACAACGCCTTAGCGCAGCGCGCCGGAGGTCTCTACCGGCACCGCGCACGGCTCCATCTCAATGGGAATGCTTTTATACGCCGGAATGCCGCTTTGCGTATCATGACTATCGAGCGGCACCATCACGTTGGCTTCGGGATAGTAAGCGCCTACCGAACCTTGCGCCATATCCAGCACGACGATCGTCAGGTTATCCATACGTCGTGAAGTGCGCTGGCCTTCTGGATCGAGCGCAATAATATTCACCTTATCGCCCACTCGCAGCTGGCGTTTTTCCGCTTCGGCAGCGCTGATAAACAGCACGTCGCGCCGTCCGGTTACGCCGCGATAGCGATCGTTCAGACCGTACAGCGTGGTGTTGTACTGATCGTGGCTACGCAGAGTGGTCAGCACCAGATCGTGACACTTCAGCGAGCGGGGATCTTCGTTAATGCCTTCCATCACCATAAACTGCGCCCGTCCTGAAGGCGTATTCCATACGCGTTCGGAAGCGGCGTTGCGCAGGCGAAAACCGCCTGGCTCCATAATGCGCCGGTTGTAATCCTTAAAGTCAGGGAAGACCGCTTCGATCGCCTCGCGAATAAAGCAGTAATCGCCAATCATCCGATCCCAGTCCACTTTGCTGTTGGGCAGCGTTGCTTTCGCCAGTCCGGCGACAATAGCCGGTTCCGATTTCAGCAGCGGCGAGGCGGGTTTTAACATGCCGCGCGAGGCGTGAACCATCGACATGGAATCTTCGACGGTAATGCTCTGTTCGCCGGATGCCTGCACATCCTGTTCAGTACGGCCCAGCACCGGCAAAATATAGTTATGGCGACCCAGCAGCAAATGCGAGCGGTTTAATTTGGTCGCCATATGTACCACCAGATCCAGCTTGCGCATTGCCGCAAAGGTGGCTTGCGGATCGGACATCGCTTCGGCCAGGTTGCCGCCGAGACAGAGCAGCGCTTTGGCTTTGCCGTCGCGCATCGCCTGAATCGCCGCAACCGCGCCGTGACCGTGATGCTGCGGCGGTTTAAAGCCAAACACCTTTTCAATACTGTCGAGCAGCTTTTGCGACGGAATTTCCGTAATACCGACGGTGCGGTCGCCCTGCACATTGGAGTGCCCGCGCAGCGGACAAATGCCGGCGCCGCGCTTGCCGATATTGCCGCGCATCAATAACAAGTTGGCAATCTGCTGCACATTCTGCGTGCCGTACTGATGCTGCGTAATGCCCATGCCGTAGCAGATAATGGTTTTTTCCGCGTTGGCATACAGGCGAGCAACGTTCAGGATCTCTTTGTAATCCATCCCGGAAACTTTCAGAATATGCGACCAGTCGGTGGCATCCAGATCCTGCTTCAGTGCTGCAAAGCCTTCGGTATGTTCACGAATAAACTGCTCGTCGATCACGCCCGGCTCGCCTGCCTGCAGCGCACGTTCATGCATCGCCAGCAGCGCTTTCATTACCCCTTTTAGCATCGCGGCATCGCCGCCAACCCGGACTTTATAATACGTCGAGGCCAGCGGCGTGGAGCCCAGCGACAGCATCTCAATCGGGCTTTGCGGCGAGGTAAAACGCTCCAGTCCGCGTTCGCGCAGCGGGTTAATCGCTACGATGGTCGCGCCGCGTTTAGAAACTTCACGCAGCGTACCCAGCATGCGTGGATGGTTGGTACCGGGATTATGGCCAATACAGATGACTAAATCGCAGTGGTCAAAATCTTCCAGTTCGACCGTACCTTTACCGACGCCGATGGACTGCGGCAGGCCGACGCTAGTGGGTTCGTGGCACATATTTGAGCAGTCGGGGAAGTTATTAGTGCCATATTCACGGGCAAACAGCTGGTAGAGAAAGGCGGCCTCATTGGAGGCGCGACCGGAGGTGTAAAACTCAACGCTGTCCGGGTCGTCATAGCTTTGCAAACGTTCGCCGATTTCACGAAAGGCGAGTTCCCACGAAATGGGCTGATAAGTATCACTGGCGGCATCGTATTTCATTGGATGCGTTAAGCGTCCTTCACCTTCCAGTTCAAAGGCGTTGCGCTGCCACAGTTCACTTACGGTATGCGCGGCGAAAAATTCTGGCGTGGTGCGTTTGCTGGTGGCTTCCCACGAAACCGCTTTGGCACCGTTTTCGCAGAATTCAAAAGAGGAGGCGTGGCGTGGATCGGGCCAGGCGCAGCCGGGGCAATCGAACCCCTGCGGCTGATTCACTTTAAACAGTGCGATGACATCCTGCTTTACTGACATTTGCCCACGTAGCGCATCGGCTACCGCTTTAAGCGCGCCCCAGCCGCCAGCCGATCCGCCATAAGGTGCAATACCAATTGTTCGATTATCTTTTCTCATAACTCTCTGCATTTGTTTTAAACCTGTTACTAAAGCGTAGGTCACTTCGTCCGGCAGGCAGGAAAAAAAGGATCTAATTGCTTTCGAAATATTACAAGGGCAGGCGCGCACGCAGCAGGAGATAAATTGCGTAATGATTAAAGTGTGCTAAACATTAAGAGTAAATATCTGAACAGGAGGTTATGATGAAAAAGACAGCATTATTAGCATTTGCGTTTGCCGCCGCCCTGCCGTTAGCGGGTTGTTCCAGCAGTAACTATTCCATCCACACCAATGATGGACGCACGATTGTCAGCGATGGCAAACCGAAAGAGGACAACGCTACCGGTCTGATTAAGTATAAAGATGCCAACGGCAACGAGCAGCAGATCAACCGTTCTGACGTAAAATCCATGACGGAAATTCCGCATTAATCTCCCCGCGTTGCCCGTTTACTAAGCCACCGAAAGGTGGCTTTTTTGTTATTTGACCTGGCAGACTAATGTGGCTTGCTGTTGATCTCAGTAAAAACAGGGCTGCTAACAGCAGATCATGCGGCGTTAAATACATAATTTTTTGCAATTTATTAAGAAAAAACTTACGCCAATACCGTACAACAACGCCCTCGTTTGATTCGTATTTATGATTGAGGGTGTTCCGTTGAAAAGGCGTCAGCTTGCGAGTATTACCGGTTTTCTGTTGTTAGCATTTCAGTCCCATGCCGATGTGGCGTCTGTTTCTTTTCCACTGACGCCGCCGTCGGTTGATGCCGCTTCCTGGGTATTAATGGACGCCACGACCGGACAAATACTGACCGAAGGCAACGCTGACGAACAGCGCAACCCCGCCAGCCTGACCAAGCTGATGACCGGCTATGTGGTGGATCGCGCCATCGATCAACATCGTATCAGCCGTGACGATATGGTCACCGTCGGCCAGGACGCCTGGGGTGCCGGTAATCCGGTGTTTAAAGGTTCTTCACTGATGTTCCTGAAGCCGGGCGAGAAAGTCTCGGTACGTGACCTGAGTCGTGGTGTGATTATCGATTCCGGCAACGACGCCTGCGTCGCGCTGGCTGACTATGTTGCAGGTAGCCAGGACGCCTTCGTCAAAATGATGAACGACTATGCGGCGAAGCTGGGCCTGGATCATACCCATTTTGAGACCGTTCACGGTCTTGATGCGCCGGGCCAGCATACGACTGCGCGCGATCTGGCGGTGCTTTCCCGCGCCATCATCAATGGCGAGCCCGATTTTTATCAGATGTATAGTGAAAAATCGCTGACCTGGAACGGTATTACGCAGCAGAACCGTAACGGTTTGCTGTGGGATAAAAATCTGCACGTAGACGGCCTGAAAACCGGCCACACTGAAAGCGCCGGGTTTAACCTGATCGCCTCCAGCCTCGATGGGCGTCATCGCCTGATCGCGGTCATTATGGGTGGCAAAAGCCCGAAAGGACGTGAGGAGCAGGCGCGCAAGCTGCTGATTTGGGGAAATAACAACTTCGATACCGTACAGCTGTTCCATGCGGGCAAGCCGTTAGGCAAGGAAACCGTCTGGTACGGTAATCCACATCAGGTGGAAGTCGGCACCCGCGATGACATTTATCTGTCGGTGCCGCGCAGCGCGATGCAGAGCATCAAAGCAAAATATGTTATCGATCGCAAAGACCTTGAAGCGCCGCTGAAGCAGGGTGAGAAAGTCGGCACCATTCAGGTACTGGATAAAGATAACGTGCTGGCCAGCTATCCGCTGATGACGCTGAATAAGGTGGACGAGGGCGGTTTGGTCACCAAAATCGGCGATTATCTGAAGCAGAAATTCTAAGCGTCAGGCAGAGGTGATTTCGCCTCTGCTTTCGCCATCTTCGCTATTCCTTCTCTTTTCTTTTCCCGCACGCTTGACCCTGACGCCACGTCAGCCTTTATCTTTGGATAACGTTGAGCAAGGAGAGTGTCATGTTATTGCAAGCAGGTGAACTGGCCCGGCGCACCGGGGTAACGGTGCGTGCGCTGCACTATTACCATAGCATCGGACTGCTGGTGCCCTCGGCGCGCAGCGAAGCGGGCTATCGACTCTATAACCGTGACGATATTCGTCGTCTGCATCAGATCCAGGCGCTAAAACGCCTTGGTGTGCCGCTGGCGGAAATCGGCACCCTGTTGACCGATGGCGCGCTCTCTTTACCGCAGGTTCTGACTCAACAAATAGAGGCGCTCGATCGCCAACTGACGCAGATGCAACAGCTGCGTCAGCGGCTGGGACAGCTGCAACAACAGCTCGCTCAGGGCGGCGAACCCGAGCTGACGGACTGGCTAACAACGTTAGAGATGATGACCATGTACGACAACTATTTTACGGCGGAAGAGTTAACGCAGTTGCCTTTCTACCAGGCAGATGCGCAGCGGGAAGCAGAATGGCAGCAGATGGTAGAAAAACTGCTGGCGCTACAGGATAAGGGCGTTGAGCCGCAGGATACAGAGGCTCAGGAGCTGGCACGCCGCTGGATGCGCACGCTGGAGCGCGACACCGCGCATAATCCCGCTTTTTTACAGCGTCTGACCACCATGCATCTCAATGAACCGGCGATGCAGCAGCAAACCGGGATCACGCCAGCGATGCTGGATTACATTACGCGCGCCTTTGCTGAGAGCAAGCTGGCCATCTACCAACGCTATCTGGATGCGCAGGAATACGCCTTCGTACGCGCGCACTATTTCGATCGCATGCAGGAGTGGCCAGCGCTGATTGCCCGTCTGCGTGAGGCGATGTTGCGTGGCGTCGCGCCGACGTCGGCTGAGGCGCGGGCGCTGGGGGCACACTGGCTGGCGCTGTTCCGCTCTTACGCCAGCGACGATCCGCAGACGCAAAACAAAATTCGTCAGGCCATGCAGCAGGAGCCGCAGCTGATGGAAGGCACCTGGCTCACTCCCGATCTGTTGCGCTATCTACAGGCGGCAGTCATGGCCGATCAGGCTCAGGGTGCTGTGCAGTCGTGATAAAACGGCCCCTGACGTTGTTAATCGGCGTCGGGGGCAACAGACGTTTCGTTAAATGATTTTTTCATCAATGTTAAATTAAGATAAAAATCAGGCAAATATAGACGAAAGTCTCTTTCCGTTCATTTCTCCAGGTTATGATAACGACCCGTCTATCTGCTACCACGGAGAGCCGCCTTGCGCCCAGACAAGCCACTTTCGGCCATTGAGTTTAGCGTTTACCGCCACTACCGCATGGTTCACGGCGTACGCATCGCGCTGGGCTTCATACTGACCTTTTTGCTGGTGCGCCTGAGCGAAATCCCCGAAAGAAGCTGGCCGCTGATTACGCTGGTGGTGGTGATGGGGCCAATCTCATCCTGGGGCAACGTCTTTCCCAGAGCGATCCAGCGCATCGGCGGTACGCTGTTTGGTTCGATTTCCGGCCTGGTGGCGCTCAAACTCGAACTGATTTCGCTGCCTGCCATGCTGGCGTGGTGTACGGTGGTGATGTTTATCTGCGGCTATCTGACGTTGGGCAAGCGCCCTTATATGGCGTTGCTGATTGGCATTACGCTGGCGGTGGTGTGCGGGGCGCCGGCGGGCGATATGACCACTGCGCTGTGGCGCGGCGGCGACGTGATCCTCGGCTCGCTGCTGGCGCTGCTGTTTACCAGCATCTGGCCGCAGAAAGCCTACATTCACTGGCGCATAAAACTTTCTGATTCGCTGAAGGCGATGGCGAAAATCTACCACGCCGGTTTTTCGCCGAATCTGGTAGACAAGCCGCGTCTTGATAAGCCGCTGCAGCAGGTATTAACCGACGTGGTACGGATGCGCGCGCTGCTGGAACCAGCCAGCAAAGAGACGCGCATTCCTAAATCGGTGCTGGAAGGCATCCAGACCACCAACCGCAATATTCTCTGTACCCTGGGACTGCAAATTAACGCCTGGTGGTCGTCGCGCGCCAGCCATCTGATTTTGCTGAACGCGTCTACGTTGCGCCGCACGCAGCAGATGACGGAAAATACTTTTAACGCGCTGGCCGGCATGTTGATCAACGGCAATACCGATAAGGTCGCGGCCAATCATCATGAGCTGGCGGAAATTATCCGCGAACTGCGTCAGCTGATTGCGGAAAATAACAGCGATCAGCTGGTCGAAACGCCTATCCATGGCTATGTCTGGCTCAGTCTGGAGCTGGCAAAACAGCTGGAGCGCCTGTCGGATCTGATCCGGCTGGCAATGCGTAAGTAACCGTTTCGACAATCGCCGCTGTGGCTGTGCGTGATTTCGCGCTAAAATGTGCCACAGTCTGAATTTAAATGTGAAAATTGCCATCGGCCGAGGCGAGCCGCTAAGCTGAAGGCTACGACAATACCGCCTGTTCAGGCAGGCCCAATGAAAGGTGTCAACATGGAAAATGCAAAGCAATCATTTCAGGACGTGCTGGAGTTCGTGCGCATGAACCGTCGCAAGAACAAGCTGCAGCGCGAAATTCACGACGTTGAGAAAAAAATTCGTGACAACCAGAAACGTGTGCTGCTGCTGGATAACCTGAGCGAATACATTAAACCGGGCATGAGCGTGGAAGCGATTCAGGAAATCATCGCCAGCATGCGCAGCGACTATGAAGATCGCGTTGATGAATACATCATCAAAAATGCCGATCTGTCGAAAGAACGCCGTGAGCTGTCGAAGAAACTGAAGGCGATGGGCGTCCAGAAGGTGCCTGGTCAGAATCAGTAATTTTTACCGTTGGTGAATGTTTATCGGGTCGCGCTTGCGGCCCGATTTGCTTTTTGCTGTTCTGCTTTCCGGGCCTTTGTCAGACAGGCTGGCAGAAAAGGGTGCTATAGCGTGCTGCAATAGATTGCTACAGAGATAAACATCATCCGGGGCGCGCAGAACATAAATAGATCAGCCTGCGGAAGGCATAATAGCGAGAGGTACAAAGCAAAAAAGCAGACGCTGAGCGTCTGCTTTTTCTAAATATGGCTCCTCTGACTGGACTCGAACCAGTGACATACGGATTAACAGTCCGCCGTTCTACCGACTGAACTACAGAGGAATCGTGTGAACGGGGCGCATAATATCGAGGGCGTCGGAACTTGTCAAAGCCTGTTTCGCAAAAATTCGCTGAGTGCTGAAGAAAGCAGCAAGAGGCGACAATAGCGGCCTGATATCCGTCATGCTGATGTTAACAAAGGTAGCTATGGTTACTGGGGAGCAGTTAAAAAGCGAGACGAAAGGAGAGATGATGACGCAGATCGAGAATCTGGTGCGGCGGCGGCTGGCGCTGACCGCTGCACAGCGCAAGCAGAGCGTACAGGCTGTGGCGCAGGGCAACGTGGAGCAGGCGGAGCCGGATAGCCGACGCGCCCAGCGTTATACCTTCCAGCGCCTGCTGGCGCGCACGGCAATTATCGGCCCGGAGGCGGATTTTTTACCAACCGGTTTCTTATTACAGGGTGCGCAGTGCGCTAAAGCCGTTGCGCTGGTGCGGGAAGATGGCGTGCCCAAAGGCACCGGTTTTTTAATTGGCGCCGGATTGTTTATCACCTGCTTCCACGTCTTGCCCGATCGTCAGCGCGCGGCGAATTACAGCGTGGAATTCGGCTACTGGCAGAATGAGCAGGATAAAATCAGCGGCTCCAGCCTTTATGCGCTGGACGCCGACAGCTTCTGGTTAACCAGCGCGGAAGATTGGCTGGACTGCACGCTGGTGGCGCTGGGCGAACAGCGCGCCGGTTCAGCCAGCCTGGCGCAGCTTGGCGCAATTACGCTCAGCGATCGGGCCGATAAACATCAGCTGGGCATGGCGGTCAATATTATTCAGCATCCCGCCGGGGCGCCGCAGCAGGTCGCATTGCGGGATAATTATCTGCTGGCGCGCGGCGAAGAGGGCAGCAGCGCCGCCAACGTTTTGCATTACACAGCCGATACCGATGAAGGTTCTTCCGGCGCGCCGGTATTTAACGATAGCTGGCAGCTGGTCGCTTTGCATCACGGCGCGGCGCAGGATGAGAGCGGTACGCTGATTAATGAAGGGATCCGCGTCAGCGCGCTGGTGGACTGGTTAAAAGCGGAAGCGGTTAATCTTGAGCCGGTGGCCCGCCAGCGGCTGATCGCCGCGTTGCGCGGCGAAAAGGATCTGACACTGACCGAGCTGGCGCGCGCCGCGCCGGACGCCAACTATGCCAACCGCAACGGCTATCAGCCCGATTTTCTCGTTGGTCATACGATACCGCTGGCGCAAATTATCGCGCCACGAGCGGAGGAGATCGCGCCGCTGCGCTCCGGCGCCACCGGCGTCGAGGCGATTCTCGATTATCAAAACTTTTCGCTGGCGATTTGCGCCGAGCGCCGCATCGCTTTCCTGACCGCCACCAATATTGACGGCGCGCGCTACATCAATATCAATCGCGACAGCGGCCAGCCTGCACTAATCGCGGAGGGCGACAGCTGGTATGAAGATAGCCGCATGGACAGCCGTTACTACCTGGTACAATCCTTCTATCGTGAATTTAGCCGCTGGTTCGATCGCGGCCATCTGACGCGCCGCAGCGATCCCACCTGGGGCACGCCGCAGGAGGCGGTGCGCGCCAATAAAGATACCTTCCATTTTACCAACTGCTCGCCGCAGCATTTTCGCTTTAACCAGAGCCTGCAATACTGGCAGGGCGTGGAGCGTTATATTCTGGAGTATGGCGTCCTGCAAAGTAAAAAGCAGATCACGGTGCTGACCGGCCCGGTGCTTAACGATCAATGGCGGCAGTATGGCGAAGCAAAAGTGCCGCTAATGTACTGGAAAGTGGTATTGCGCATTGGCAATGAGGGAGAGCCGCAGGCGACGGCGTTATTGATCAGCCAGGCCAATTTGCTGGATGAGCCTCGGCGCGTGGTGACGCCAGCGCAGCAGGAGGGCGTGCCGCAAATTGATGAGTTTCGTATTACGGTCAGCGGGCTGGAGAGCCTGACCGGCCTCGATTTTTCCGCCTTTCGCGCCTGGGACAGCTGGCAGCCTGCGCCATCGCTACGCGCCGATCCGTTACCAGCGGCCTTAATTATGTCGTGGCGCGATCTGTTGTAGACGTTTGCTTTATGCTTCGCACCGGCGGGCGGCAGAATGAGGCCAGCCGGTAGTGCCATAATTACATTGCTGCCTGGCTGGTGGAGGTATCGCTGCGGCGTAAATAGCGCAGGGTTGCGGTGACCGCCAGCTGGCGATTGCGCTTAATACTGTCCGCCTCGCTGTTATCAGGGCTGAAAAGCGCGTTAAAGGTATAACGGTTAGAGACGTGATGAACGCAAATACTGCTGATTAAGCGATGCACGTCGATAGTCTCCACATCGTCATGAAAGAGTCCGGCCTGTTGCCCGCGCGTCAGTATGTCATCCAGCACGTCGAGCGCGCTGCGGTTCAGCGCCTGAATCCGCGCCGACTGCCTGATATAACGTCCGCGCAGCAGGTTTTCGCTACAGACCAGACGCATAAAGTCAGCATGGTTGGCATGATAATCGAAACTTTCCTCCACCAGGCGGGTGATCGCTTCTTCCGGCGGCATCGCCTTTAAATTGAGGCCGGTTTCATGCTGCCGGATCTCCTGATAAACCTGCTCCAGCACGGCAATATAAAGCTGCTCTTTATTACCAAAGTGATAAACCACCATGCGTTTGGTGGTCTGGGCATAATCCGCAATCTGTTCCAGTCTCGCACCCTGCATACCATATTCAGCAAAGGCTTTTAACGCGCCTTCCAGAATGCGTTTTTTTAATCCTTCGGGATCGTTTTTACGTTTTGCCTGTTCAGCCATTGTGGCGGAATTCCTGTTAACTAAGCCGCTGGCAGGGTAGCCTGGCGTACCGGCAAAAACAACGCACCGGCCATTTCACTACCTCATTCTGGTGAGGAAAGAGTAAGAACATTTATCGGTTTCCTAATACTGCGCGGATAAAAAAACAGTCCACGCCATGTTTTCAGGCCAGGAAAACCCTAATCAGCCCTGCTGAAACAGTGCTGGTCAGTAATTGCTGGCATTAAATAAAAGTCTTTCCGTAAAAAAATAAAATTTACCACCATGATTTTTAAAAAAATATTTTCATATCATCGAAAGCAAGGCGTTTTTTTACGGCCATTAATAATTTTTTGATAAACGTTAATAATTCTTATTTTCCTTGCAAGCATTTCTTTATCTATTTGACGCCTTATGATTGAAAACGTCAGGGCGATTTACATCAGGTTTAACGCCCGACGTCAAAAACATAATTCTTATAAACAGGCAGGATGATATGTCTCTTATTGCCAAAATTTATCCGAATGAAGTCCCTCAGTTATTACGAAGTATTGAAACACAGGGTTATGCCGTACTGGAAAATGCGGTTACTGATGAAGGGCTAAGCTGGTTTCGTCAATGGATTGAAGAGGTCAGCACCGGTTCCGGGCAGGGTTACCATGCTATTTTTGGCGATGTGGAAAAAATCGATCATACGCCACTGGCAACATTAAGCGAAAATGATAATTTTCGTCAGCTGATGCAATCAATGGCAGAAAAGTCGCTAGGCCGACCATTGCCAGAGCAGAATATTCTGGCTGTACTCCGCTGCGTACAGGGCGAAAGCGGGAAAAAGAAAACCAATACCTTTCACTATGATGCCAGCGTCATTACCGCCCTGTTGCCGGTAGAGATTCCACAGCATGGCGAAGCGCGCGGGGATTTAGTGATGTTTCCTAATCTGCGGCCTTTTCGCGCCAGCGTGCTGTTCAACGTGATCGAAAAAACCCTGATGCAAAACAGACTGGCGCGCTATCTGCTCACCAAAGCGATCAAATATCGTCTGCTAAAACCAATGACGCTCTATTTAAAGCCGGGCAATCTTTATTTCTTTTATGGCTATCGCTCGCTGCATGCTAACGGAGCCTGCGATCCCGCTTTCCGGCGAGCAACGGCGCTGTTTCATTTCGGCGATCCCCATTACGGCAGCACACTGACACGTTCAATTGTGAAGCTGAACCGGCTGCTGGCCAGGTAACAGTGGTCTGGCGCTGCGCCGACGTCAGCGTAAAGGCAGCGGCGCCGTACTGGATCAGCGTACCGTCCGTATTAAAGATAAACCCTTGCGGTAGCCTGCTCGGGTTTACTCTTTTTATTCGTCGGGGTAAATAATCACCAGCGCCGGACGTCCGTTGTCCTGTTTTATTTAAAGCTGCGCGATCAAGGCATAATTTTCTGCCGCAGTTCGCTCAGGAAAGCCTCCAGGTTCGGCAAAGGTTTTATTAGCGTATTATGTTCTTCAATTTTTTTTAGCGCTTCACTCATGCCATCGTCGCGAATAAGCGAGATTTCTGCCTTCACTACTTTATTCAGCAGCGTTTGGCAAAGCGCGCGTCCCTCGTTAGTGAGTCCGCCATAGATACTGAAAGAAAACTCATTAGTGGTATAACGAAACCAGCGAACATGTTCATCATATTCATGGAAATGATGATGAAAAGCATTTTTAAATAACGAAGAATCGGGATAAACACTACTTTCCTTTATTTTCCACCATTTTTTATCACCTTTATGACTATTGCACTCTGAGCAGGCTACGGCGAGATTCTTCATGGTCAGGGAAAAACGCGGGTAATGTTTGACCGGTAGGATATGCTCAACCTGGCGCACCCAGGAGCTATTAAGAATATAGCGTTTACAATAGCAGCAACGATTATCCTGTTGTTTAATTAAATAATCCCGTAATGCTTTTGTAATATAGGGGCCTTCGATATAGGATGTTTTATTTTCTTTATTTTCTTTATTTTCTTTATTTTCTTTATTTTCTTTATTTTCTTTATTTTCTTTATTTTCTTTATTTTCTTTATTTTCTTTATTTTCTTTATTTTCTTTATTTTCTTTATTTGTTTTTTTGTTTCCTTTGCTACCTTTGGTTTTATAGGGCGCTTTTAATTTATAAAGTTCATCCCATACATTCACGCCTTCTTTAATTGCCCGCTCATTAAGATGGCAGAGAGTTTCTTCAATAAATAGTTGCTTAGCGCGGCCTTTGCATTTTATTACTTTGCAAAACTCAGTAAATTCAGATGTTTTACTCATCGGTAGCCTCGCTTAAGCAAGCTGCATACATTTCCTTAATGGCTATACCCGCGCGGTCAATTAATTTCAAATCACTATCAAGGCTCTCGACTTTTACCAGATTATTGTTAAGCTTTGCGCGTAGCCCTTCCAGCGTTTTCAGCGCTTTTGTCTTTTCCATCGTCATGCCTTTCACATCAACCTGATTAACTTTCTCCATAAAATTTGCTACCGCAGTTGCACAGTGTTCATAGATGGAGCGGTTATTCGACGTCACAAGATCAAAGGCATCCACCAGCGCTGCTTCCATATTTCTCAGATCGTACTGGCTGATAAGCGTCAGCCTGCCAGGTGAAGCCTGGTAACAAACGCTGTTGCTATGCTTGACGCTCGCCAGCAAGACAGGTGAGTGGGTAGCGACAACAATTTTTGCGCCGAAATCTTCACTTAATTGCGTAAATAGCTGCGGCAAAAGCTGCTGCCATTTAACATGCAGGCTCAGTTCCGGCTCATCTATTAATATGTAACAGTCAGGCTGGATATTAGATAGTATGCGAATAAATAGCAGTAAAATATGTTGCTCTCCTGAGCTAAGAGAGTGAAAAAGGAGCGGGTTCCTGTTGCGTTTCTTTTCAAAAGCCAGTGTGAAATTACTGGGTTTTTTAATGCCGGCAATATTATCGGGTTCGAGGATGCTGATATTATAGATTTCCGCATCGCTGTGCAGTTCGTTATTAATAATGGAGTAACCATAAGGGAGCAAATAAACTTCTGGGGTAAAATCTATTGCTGATAGCATTTTTTCAAAGGATTCCTTTCGCCGCTCGCTGCGGAAAATCGTTATGATCCCTTCAGCCAGTTCGCGCTCACGTTTTTCCAGAGTTATTCCTCTGGCTGTTTGTTTATCGCCTAAATAAATCAGGTTGCTTTCAGCAGCCTTTTTAATTGCCTGAAAACGGTCGCTCAGGCCAAAGGCCAGCATAAGCACGGGAATTTGTGGCTTCTCATGCTCTATTTTTTGAGCTATATCGCGCAGCAGAAAACTTTTGCCCACGCCGTTATTTCCGATAATGTAGTGGCACTTTTGGCCGTTACCTGTCAGAGCCGCATAGATTTCACGCACGCTCAGGCCTTCAAACGTATCCTTTTCTGTTGGCGCGGGTATCCAGCTTGCCGTACGCAAATGGGCTGGCTTATCGATCTTATGGCGCGGTACGCGCTGGCAATAACCAGGTAGATCCTTATAGTTTGATAATCGCGCCAGCATATCCTGCGTCTGATAACTCATTTCATTACGGGTTCGTAACTTTTTCCATGGCAACTCAAAGCAGGCTGTCAGCGTTGCTCCCACCAGTTCCGCTTCTTCCGTTTTATTTAGCTCAAGCGCGACGCCGATCAGCGAAGTATTGATAAAAAGGACGTCATCTGTGGTCGGTCGTTCAGCCAGCAGAAATACGCGGCGTAAACTTTTTGCTGGTCGGTTGGTAAATTCAATGACAGCTAAAAGCCGTTCTGAATCTTTGAGTCTGTTGAACTCTGCTTTATTCGGTTGGCGGTTAACCTCAATTAAGGCAATAAACGGCAGCGCCTGGCTGGTCTGAAGAAGTGGGGCGATTGCACTGAAATTAAACAACGGCGATGTGCTGGCGCGATATAAATAAAGCTGGGCCTCACGTCCACGGTTCAAAACAACCTGATGAAAGAACAGCCGCATCAAAACGAATAAAGATGAGGGCTGAGCCCCATCAAGCAACAGTTGGCGATCTCCCGCGTCGACAGCAATTTCACCGGTAAGCAGCGGCGCTTCGAAACAGACGGCGTGATCATTGGCGTGCAACCCATTAAGAAGACGGCTATAGAACTGCTCGAGAGGACGTGAGGGGAGAGGCAAAAGAATATAAAACAGGTAATCATATGCGGCGCGCGCGCGTTGATAATCCTCTTCCGTATCGCGCAACCTTTCTCCTGCAAAGGATGTATGCCATATCAGCTCTCGAATTAACGTGGCACTGATTTTTGGATAAGTAAATTCGTCTTTATCATCCTTATTGAACAGGGCGGTTAATTGTTGGTTGAATGTATTAAATAACCGCAGCAAAGCGCCATCGTTAAGACGCTCATCCTTCATCTTCTGATATGAGTCGATCGCTTCCCTTAATACTTTTTCGTTAACTGGCCAGTCAGCACACCAGGCATTGTCATCGAACCTATACAAATTTTTTAAGGTCAAGCCACGCACAAACAGCAGTTTAAGCGCGAGCGGTAACATATCATTGAGGGGAACACTGGTTTTCTGGGAAAGGCTGACTAACGCATTTTTTAAATTACTTGAGTAACGATCAAAACGATTGAAGGATGCCATTCCTGCACCGCCCTAAAATTATATTCTGTCGCAGCAGAATAGCATTCGCTTGGTTACTCACAAATAAAATTTATGTATTAGGGCCAACAGACTGGTAGCAGGCAACCTGCGGCATCGATGCATTGTTTTCTGAACACAACAAAAAGCCCGCTCAGGTTTCCCTGAGCGGGCTTCTCTAAATATGGCTCCTCTGACTGGACTCGAACCAGTGACATACGGATTAACAGTCCGCCGTTCTACCGACTGAACTACAGAGGAATCGTGTGAACGGGGCGAATATTACCTGGCACCATTCTTAATGTCAAAGCCTGGCGCGCGTTTTGC